>CAVOFV010000001.1:0-434230 GCA_963695085.1 uncultured Gammaproteobacteria bacterium
GCACGTGGCGCTGGCCAGCCTGTACGAAGGCCAGCCGCGGGTGTCGGTGATCGACTCGGTGCTGTCCGAGGAAGCGGTGCTCGGCTTCGAGTACGGTTACTCGACAGCCCGCCCCAACACGCTGCCGATCTGGGAAGGGCAGTTTGGCGACTTTGCCAACGGCGCGCAGGTGATCATCGACCAGTTCATCACCTCCGGCGAGGCCAAGTGGGGCCGCCTGTCCGGGCTGACGCTGTTGCTGCCGCACGGCTACGAGGGCCAGGGACCGGAACACAGTTCGGCCCGCCTCGAGCGGTTCCTTCAGTTGTCGGCGGAGATGAACAACCAGGTGTGCGTGCCGTCGACCCCGGCACAGATGTTCCACATGCTGCGCCGCCAGATGCTGCGCGACCTGCGCAAGCCCCTGATCGTGATGACCCCCAAGAGCCTGCTCAGACACAAGCTCGCGGTGTCCGGTATCGAGGAACTCGCGTCGGGCTCGTTCAGGGCCGTGATCGACGATGTGCACGCGGCGGCGCCGACCAAGGTGCGGCGTATCGTGCTGTGCAGCGGCAAGGTCTATTTCGACCTGCACGAACGACGCAGCGCGGAAGGCATCGAGGACGTGGCGGTGGTGCGCGTGGAGCAGTTGTATCCATTCCCGTCGGAATGGTACGTGTCGATCCTGCAGCGCTACCGGAACGCGCTGGAAATCGTCTGGTGCCAGGAAGAGCCGCAGAACCAGGGCGCCTGGTACCAGATCCGGCACCGTTTGCAGGAATCGCTCGGCCCGAATCAGTCGCTGCTGTACGCCGGCCGCGGCGGGGCCGCGGCGCCGGCGGCCGGCATTTACCAGTTGCACACGGCGCAACAGGCCGCGCTGGTCGCGGCGGCACTGCGCGGCTCGGCGACCGAAACGACCCACCGCGACACGCACCGGCTCCGGGCCGTCGCCACGCAGGCCGGGCCAAGCCGGAAGGCCCAATCCTCCAGGCGCCCGGCCAGCAAGAAGACGGCCGGCAAGACCCGCAAGCCCCGCAAGCCCAGAACAGCCAGGAAGAAGTCATGACGGTAGAAGTACGCGTCCCGCAACTCCCCGAGTCGGTGTCGGATGCCACGCTGGTGGCGTGGCACAAGCAGCCCGGCGACGCGGTGCGTCGCGACGAGAACCTGGCCGACCTCGAGACCGACAAGGTCGTGCTCGAGGTGCCGTCGCCGGTGTCCGGCGTCTTCACCGAGGCGCGGGTCGAGCCGGGCGCCGTCGTCACGGGCGGCGACCTGCTCGCTGTCCTCACCGAAGGCGAGGAGCCTGCCGCGGAACCGGAGCCGGCGGCGAGGGCGGCAGACGTCGCCAAGCCGGCTGCGGCACCGCAGGCAGCGACAGCCGAGGGCGCGGTGGCCGGCGGCAAGCTGTCGCCCGCGGCGCGGCGCCTGGTCGAGGAGAACAGGCTCGAGAAGGGCGCGATCGCCGGTTCAGGGCGCGACGGCCGCATCACCAAGGGCGACGTGGTGCAGCACCTGTCGAAGCAGCCGGAAGCGCCCGGGCAGGCGAAGTCCGCGACGCCGGTCGGCGCCGCCAGGGCCGAGCAACGCGTGCCGATGACGCGGCTGCGCGCGCGCATTGCGCAGCGGCTGGTGGAGGCGCAGGCCACCCAGGCGCTGCTGACGTCCTTCAACGAGGCCGACATGCAGGCGGTGATGGACCTGCGCGCGCGTCACAAGGAGGCGTTCGAGAAGAAGCACGGCGTGCGGCTCGGCTTCATGTCCTTCTTCGTCAAGGCGTGCATCGAGGCGCTGCGCCGGTTCCCGGCCGTCAATGCGTCGGTCGAAGGCAGCGACATCGTCTATCACGAGTACTTCGACATCGGCGTGGCAGTGTCGACGGACCGCGGGCTGGTCGTGCCGGTGCTGCGCGACGCGGACGCGATGAGTTTCGCCGACGTCGAGAAGGCGGTGACCGGGTTCGCAACGCGGGCCCGTGAGGGGTCCATCACCTTGCAGGAGCTGACCGGCGGCACGTTCTCGATCACCAACGGCGGCGTGTTCGGCTCGCTGCTGTCGACGCCGATCGTCAACGCGCCGCAGAGCGCCATCCTCGGCATGCACAAGATCGAGCAGCGCCCGGTCGTGGCAGACGGGCAGATCGTGGCGCGGCCGATGATGTACCTGGCCATCACCTATGACCATCGCATCATCGACGGCCGCGAGGCCGTGCAGTTCCTGGTGGCGGTCAAGGAAGGCCTCGAGGACCCGGCGCGGCTGATGCTGCAGGTATGATGCGCGGCGCGACGGCAGCGCGGCGGGAGGTTTCCTGACATGTCCGACAACTTCGACGTGGTGGTGATCGGCGGCGGTCCGGCGGGCTATCCGGCCGCGATCCGCGCCGCACAGAATGGCCTCAGCGTGACCTGCATCGATGAGTGGAAGAACTTCGACGGCAGCGCGACCTTCGGCGGCACGTGCCTGAACGCCGGCTGCATCCCGTCCAAGGCGCTGCTGGAGTCCTCGGAGCTGTACCACCGCGCGCAGCACGAACTGGCGGCGCACGGCGTGCAGGTCGGTAAGGTCGGCCTCGACCTGGCGGCGATGCAGAAGCGCAAGGCCACGATCGTCCGGCAGAGCACACAGGGCATCCTGGCACTGTTCAAGGCGGCGGGCGTCACGCCGCTGCAGGGCCATGGCCGGCTGCTTGCGGGGCTCGAGGTCGAGTTCACGGCACATGATGGCAAGGCGCGCACGCTGCAGGCGAAGCACGTGGTGCTGGCGTCGGGATCGCAGCCGATGGAGCTCGGGTCGCTGCCGTTTGACGGCAAGCGGATCGTGGACTCGTGGGGTGCGCTCGAATTCGACGAGGTGCCGAAGCGGGTCGGCGTGATCGGTGCCGGCGTGATCGGGCTCGAGCTAGGCAGCGTATGGCGCCGGCTGGGCGCCGAGGTGGTCATGCTCGAGATGCTCGAGCAGTTCCTGCCCATGGCGGACGGCCAGCTGGCGAAGGAAGCGCTGCGTCATTTCAAGAAGCTGGGCCTGGACATCAGGCTGGGCGCGAAGGTCAGCGGCGCCAAGGCCGGCAGGAAGGAGGTCGTGGCCAGCTACTCCGACGCCAAGGGCGTGCAATCGGTGACGGTCGACAAGCTGATCGTCGCGATCGGCCGGGTGCCATTCACCAAGGGCCTGCTCGGCGAGGGGACGGGCGTCCGGTTGGACGGGAAGGGGTTCATCGAAGTGGACGACCACTGCCGCACGGCGGCGTCCGGGGTCTGGGCCGTCGGCGACTGCGTGCGCGGCCCGATGCTGGCGCACAAGGGCAAGGAGGAGGGGCTGGCCGTCGCCGACGCCATAGCGGGGCGCTACGCGGAGGTCAATTACAAGGTCATCCCCTCGGTCATCTACACGGCCCCGGAAATCGCCTGGGTGGGGCTGACCGAGGAGCAGGTCAAGCAGAGCGGGCGGGCTTACAAGGTCGGCAGCTTCCCGTTCGCGGCCAGCGGACGGGCCCGCGCCATGGAGGCGCCCGCTGGCTTCTGCAAGCTGGTCGCGGCGGAAGACGACGACGAGATTCTCGGCGTGCACATCATCGGGCCGATGGCGGGCGAGTTGATTGCCGAAGCCGTGCTGGCGATGGAGTACTCGGCCAGCAGCGAGGACTTGCAGCGCACGATCCATGCGCATCCGACCCTGTCCGAGGCCCTGCACGAGGCCGCGCTGGCGGCTGACAAGCGCGCGATAGACTGCCTGAACAAGTAGCAGGAGGGGGTCAGCCCCCCCCCAGGCGGAAGCGCCGCGCCTCACGCCCTGCGGTGCGCGCTGATGACGTTGGGCAGCGACTTCAGGCGCGTCAGCAGCCTCGACAGCTGTTCCAGGCCGTTGATGGAGACGGCCAGGACAATCTCGGCGGTATTGCTCGAGGCGTCCGTGGTGGTGGTCATGCGTTCGATGCTGAGACTGGCGTCGGCCAGTAGCCCGCTGATGTCGCGCACGAGGCCGCGCCGGTCATAGGCCCGCACCACGATGTCGACCGAAAGACCGTGTTCGCCGGCCGTGCCCCAGTCCACCGACAGCACCCGCTCGGGCTGCAGGCGTCGCATGCGCTCCAGGCTGCGGCAGTCGGCACGGTGAATCGTCACGCCGCGGCCTAGCGTGACGTAACCAGAGACCGGCTGCGGCGGGACCGGGCTGCAGCAGCGCGCATAGGTCGATAGCAGGTCGCCGATGCCCTCGATGATCAGACCTTCGGCGCTCTTGCGCTTCGACTTGCGCGGCGGACTCGCCGGCGTCACAGCGGCTTGCTGCACCTTCAGCAGGCGCTGCATGGCGCCGTTCAGCTGGGCGATGCCCAGGTCGCCGGCGCCCAGCGCCAGGTACAGGGCATCGGCATTCGGCAGGCCGAGTTCGGCGATGAGTTCCGGCAGCTTGATCTGCTCCTGCAGCGCGAGGCGCTTCAGCTCGCGGTCGTACATCTCGCGGCCGGCCTGCTTGTTCTGTCCCTCGTCCTGGCGGCGGAACCACGCCCGCACCTTGGCGCGGCTGCGCGGTGAGGCCAGGTAGCCCTGTTGCTCGACCAGCCAGTCGCGGCTTGGCTGTGACTGCTTGCCGGCGATGATCTCCACCACCTCGCCGTTGGACAGCCGGTGGTCCAGTCGCACCATGCGGCCGTTGACGCGCGCGCCGCGGCAGCGGTGCCCGAGTTCCGTGTGAACGTGGTAGGCGCAGTCGAGCGGCGTGGCGCCGGCCGGCAGGTCCACGACGTCGCCGCCCGGCGTCAGCACGTAGACGCGGTCCTCGAACAGCTCGCTGCGCACCTGGTCGATGAAGTCGCGGTCCGTCTCCGCGCCCGCAGCCGGCGCCAGCAGTTCCCTGAGCCACTGGATCTTGCGGTCATAGGCCGCGTCGCGACTGCGGCCCTCCTTGTAGCGCCAGTGGGCCGCCACGCCCAGCTCGGACTGTTCGTGCATCTCGACCGTGCGGATCTGGATCTCGACTGCGGCGTTGCCCGGTCCCATGACCGCGGTGTGCAGCGACCGGTAGCCGTTCTCCTTGGGCGTGGCGATGTAGTCGTCGAACTCGCCGGGAATGTAGGGCCAGCGCCCGTGCACGAGGCCGAGCGCCGCGTAGCAGTCGGCAATCGAACCGGTCAGGATCCGCACCGCGCGCACGTCGAACACCTGCTCGAAGGACAACTGCTTGCGCTGCATCTTCCGCCAGATGCTGTAGATGTGCTTCGACCGGCTGCTGACCTCGGCCTGGATCCCGGCCTCGGCGAGCATGCCGTCCAGCTCTGCGCGCAGGTTCGCCAGGTACTGCTCACGGTCGGCGCGCCGCTCGTTGAGGCTGGCAGCGACGGCGCGGTACGCGTCGGGCTCCAGGTAACGGAAGGCATAGTCCTCGAGTTCCCATTTCAGCTGCCAGATGCCGAGCCGGTTGGCCAGCGGCGCGTACACCTCGCGCGTCTCCAGCGCGATCCGCCGCCGGTCGGGGTCGGGCAGGGCGCGCGCATCGCGCAGGTCCTGCAGCTGACCTGCCAGCCTCACCAGCACCAGGCGCGGGTCCGTGATGATGGCCAGCAGCATCTTGCGCAGCGTCTCGGCCTGCGCGGCCGACAGCCGCCGGTCCGCGCCCCAGCGGTCGCCGATGCGGAACCCGCCCATGCCGTTCAGGTCGCGGGCGAACGCGGCCGGCGCCTCGCCGAACGACTTGCTTGCCTGCTCGTGGCCGAGATCGCCGCCAGCCAGCAATGGCGCGATCATGGCGCCAACGATCATGTCGGGGTCCGAGCCCAGCGAGGCGGCCAGCGTCGCAACCTGGAAACCGCGCGCCAGCGCGGCGCGCGCATTGTCATCGCCAGCGGCCAGCAGCGCGTGCGCCTGCTCGCGGGCCGCGGCGAGCCTTGTCGATTCGGTGGCAGAGGTGGATTCGGCGGTCTTCATCGCGGGGCGCGTGCCGGTGCCCGGCGTTGCCGGTATCATACCGGCTTTGGCCACCGTGCTCGCGGCGCACGCTTCCGGGCGGGGCTGCTGGGGCATGCGGCTGGTCCGTCGATCGCAGCAGGGTGCGCGGCGGCGTACACGGCTCTCACCCTTGACCGGGGGTTCCAGGATGCGCAAGGCGCGCGGCTTCAGGCTCGTGAGCCAACCGCCGCAGCGCGGTGGCACCGGCCTGCCGCCGGTGCGGATCCTCGGCATCGATCCGGGGTCGATCATCACCGGATTCGGCGTGATCGACGCAACGGCACAGGGCGCGCGTTACGTGGCCAGCGGCAACATCCGGACGGGCCGGGGAGAGGTTGCAGCGCGATTGCGCGAGATCTTCGAGCACGTGGCCGAACTGGTCGAGCGCCATGCCCCGGGCGAAGTCGCCATCGAGCGCGTGTTCATGCACGTGAATCCGGACAGCGCGCTCAAGCTCGGCCAGGCACGCGGCGCCGCCTTGTGCGGCGCGACCGGCGGCGGCGCGAGCGTACACGAATATACGGCGCGCGAAGTGAAGCTGGCCGTGACCGGCACTGGCGCGGCCGACAAGGTCCAGGTGCAACACATGGTGAAGGCCCTGCTGGGACTCGAAGGCAAGATTGCCGCGGATGCGGCCGATGCGCTGGCGATCGCCATCTGCCACGCCAATCACCGCGTGCTGCGCGGGGCGGGGGCGGGGCGGTGATCGGCTGGCTGCGCGGCAGGCTCGTGCACAAGCGCCCGCCCGCGCTGATGCTGGACGTGAACGGCGTCGGTTACGAGCTCGAGGCGCCCATGTCCACCTTCTATGTCCTGCCCGCGCCGGGCGAGACCGTATCCCTGCACACGCATCTGGTGGTCCGCGAGGATGCCCACCTGCTGTACGGGTTCGCGACCGAGAGCGAGCGTCGCCTGTTCCGCGACCTGCTGCGCGTGTCGGGGGTCGGGCCGAAGATCGGCCTCGCGCTGTTGTCGGGCATCACCGTGGACGCATTCACCGTGTGCGTGGAGTCGCAGGATATCGAGACGCTGGTGCGCGTGCCGGGGATCGGGCGCAAGACGGCGGAACGCCTGGTCGTAGAATTGCGGGACCGCGTGCGCGGATACGACGGGACGCTGCCCGGCGAGGATCGGCACGCCCCGTCGGCGGGGGCGGCGCGTGGTGCCGCGGCCGAGGCATACTCGGCAATGGTCGCGCTGGGCTACCGGCCGGCCGAGGTGACCCGCCTGCTGAAGGGCATCAAGACCGACGGCGCGGCCACCGAGAGCATCATCCGCGAGGCGCTCAAGCTCGCGGCCGGCAGTTAGCCAGAGCAGTCGGCCAGGAAACGAAATGCTGGAACAGGACCGGGTCGTACACGCTGCCGCCACGAGCGAGGACGAGGTGCTCGACCGCGCCGTGCGCCCGAAGCTGCTCGGCGAGTACGTGGGACAGGAACCCGTCAAGGTGCAGATGCAGATCTTCATCGAGGCCGCCCGGCGCCGCGGCGAGGCCCTCGACCACGTCCTGATCTTCGGCCCGCCCGGCCTCGGCAAGACCACGCTGGCGCACATCGTGGCGAACGAACTCGGCGTCAAGCTGCGGCAGACCTCGGGTCCGGTGCTGGAGCGGGCCGGCGACCTGGCGGCGATGCTGACCAACCTACAGCCGAATGACGTGCTGTTCGTGGATGAAATTCACCGGCTGAGCCCGGTCGTCGAGGAAATCCTGTATCCGGCCATGGAGGACTACAAGCTCGATATCGTCATCGGCGAGGGCCCGGCGGCCCGTTCGATCAGGCTCGATCTGCCGCCGTTCACGCTGATTGGCGCCACGACCCGCGCCGGGCTGCTGACCTCCCCGTTGCGCGACCGGTTCGGCATCGTGCAGCGGCTGCAGTTCTACTCGCAGGCCGAACTGGCCGACATCGTGCGCCGCTCGGCCGGGATCCTCGGCCTGCAGGTGGACGAAGCGGGCGCGGTACGCCTTGCGGAACGGGCCCGCGGCACCCCGCGCATCGCCAACCGGCTGCTGCGGCGCGTGCGCGACTACGCGGAAGTTCGCGCCAGCGGTCGCATCACCGACGAGGTGGCCGAGGCGGCGCTGGACCTGCTGGAAGTGGACCGTGAGGGATTCGACGTGCTGGACCGGCGGCTGCTGCTGACCATCATCGAGAAATTCAGCGGCGGACCGGTCGGCATAGACAGCCTGTCGGTGGCGATCGGCGAAGAACGTGGGACGCTGGAGGACGTGATCGAGCCGTTCCTGATCCAGCAGGGCTTCCTGATGCGCACCGCGCGCGGCCGGGTGGCGACCCGCACGGCATACCTGCATTTCGGCATCGAGGCGCCCGCGACCGAGCCGGCGGCCGGCAGCATGCCGCTGTTCCGCGAGTAGGCCGGGCGTGGCGCGCACGTTTAACTGGCCAGTCAGGGTGTACTGGGAGGACACCGACGCGGGCGGCGTCGTGTACTACGCCAACTACCTGCGTTTCATGGAACGCGCGCGCAGCGAGTGGCTACGCACGCTGGGCGTGGACCAGGCGGCGTTGGCGCGCACCGAACGCCTGCAGTTTGTCGTGGTCGAAGTGCAGGTCCGCTACCGCAAGCCGGCCCGCTACGATGATTGGCTTGCGGTCGGCGTGACGCTGCAGGAGTGGCGCGGCGCCTCGCTGACGGTTGGTCAGGAGATCCGGCGGGCTGGCGACGGCGGGGAACTGCTGGTCGCGGCCACGGTGCGCGCCGCGTGCGTGGATTGCGAATCGCTCAAGCCAAGGCCTCTGCCGGCGGCGCTGCTCGAGGAACTGGAACGTGAACACTGATCTGTCGGTCATCGACCTGATCCTGCATGCGAGCCTCGTCGTGCAGCTGGTGCTGCTGCTGCTGGCGGGCGCGTCGGTGCTGTCCTGGGCGATCATCATCCGCAAGCGCCGCCTCATCAACGAGTCGCGCGAGGAAGCTGACCGTTTCGAGGCCTGGTTCTGGTCGGGCGTCGACCTCGGCAAGCTGTTCAAGTCGGTCGAGTCGCGCGGTGACTCGGCGACCGGGATGGAGGGGATCTTCCGTTCTGGCTTCCGCGAGTTCTCGCGCGTGCGCTCCAGGACGGGGGCGCTGCCGGAGCAGCTGACGGAGAGCGTGCGGCGCTCGATGCGCATCGAGCAGATGAAGGAAATCGATCGCCTTGAGGAGAGCCTGGCGACACTTGCAACGATCGGCTCCACCAGCCCGTACGTCGGCCTGTTCGGCACGGTGTGGGGCATCATGAGCGCGTTTCACGGCCTCGGCAACGTGCAGCAGGCGACGCTCGCCATGGTCGCTCCGGGCATCACCGAGGCGCTGATCGCCACGGCCATCGGCCTGTTTGCGGCGATTCCCGCCGTGGTCGCCTACAACCGCTTCGCTGACCGCGTGACGCGCCTGGAGCTGCGTTACGACACCTTCATGGAGGAGTTCACCGCGTTGCTGCAGCGGCACCTGGCGCCGCCGGACGGCCGCTGACATGCAGGACGGGAAACGCAGTCGCCGGCTGATGGGCGAGATCAACGTCGTGCCGTACATCGACGTGATGCTCGTGCTGCTGATCATCTTCATGATCACCGCGCCGCTGCTGACGCAGGGCGTGCAGGTGGACCTGCCCAAGGCCGACGCACTGCCGATCGACGCCGAGGACCTGCGCAGTCATGAGCCGCTGGTGCTGTCCGTGGACCGCGAGGGTCGTTACTACGTCAACGTCGGCGGCAACGAGGATGCGCCCGTGGACGAGGCGACGGTACGGCTCCGGGTCGGCGTCGTGCTGGGGCGCGACCCGAAGACGCCGGTGCTGGTCAAGGCGGACGAGCGGGTGCCCTACGGCCGGGTCGTGCAGGGCATGGTGCTGCTGCAGCAGGCCGGTGCGACGCGAATCGGGTTCGTGACGGACCCGCGCGCCGTGCGGGCCCTCGAGGAGCTGGACCGGCGCCGATGAGCGTCGCGCCACGGCATTCGGCCGGACCGTATGGCTGGTCACTGGCCCTGCATGCGGCGCTGCTGGCGGGGCTGGGCTATTTCGCGGGCCTGACGCAACGCGAGGTCGTCGTGGCGACGCCGATCCAGGCAGTGGTCGTCAACGACGCGCTGCTCGAGGCGCTCGACACGGTGCGCCAGGCGGATGCCGAGACTGCACGGCAGGCGTCGGAACGGCAGCGTCGCGAGGAGCAGGCGCTGCGCGAGCAGGAGCGACTCGCCGCGCAGACCTTGGCCCAGGAGCGGGCGCAGGCGGCCGAGCGCACGGCAACCGAGGAGCGCCGCAGGGCGGAGACCGAGGCCACGGTCAGGGCCGAGGCAAGACGCCGGCAGGAAGCCGAGGCCGAGGCCCGCCGCAAGGCGGACGCGGCGGTGGCGCAGCGGCGCCAGGCGGAGGCCGATGCGGCAGCCACGCGCAAGGCCGAAAATGACGCGCGCGCCCGGGAGCAGGCCGAGCGGCAGCGTCAGGCGGAGGAAGCGCGGACCCGGGCGCAGCGCGAGACCGACCTGCGCGCGCGGCTCGCCGACGAGGAACAGCGAACGGCTGCGGTTGCGGGCGGTCTGAGGTCGCAGTACGTTGCCATGATCCAGGCCCGCATCCAGCGCAACTGGATCCGGCCGGCGTCGGCGCGATCCGGGCTGAAGTGCACGGTCCGCGTCACGCAGATCCCCGGTGGTGAAGTGGTCGGGGCGACGCTGGGAACCTGCAATGGCGACGAGGCGGTGCGCCAGTCGATCGTGAGCGCCGTGCTGCGGTCCTCGCCGTTGCCGGCGCCGCCCGATCCGTCGCTGTTCGAGCGGAATCTCGTCATTGAATTCGTACCGGAGGATTGAGATCGAATGTGGATTCATCGCAAGCTGATTCTGGCAGCGCTGCTGGCATTGCTGGCCACGCCCGCCGCGGCGCAATTGACCGTGCAGATCACGCAGGGTGTGGACGACCCCATTGCCGTAGCCATCGTGCCCTTCGGCTGGCCAGCCGACGGCGCCGCGCCGCATGACGTCGCCGAGACCGTTCGCGCCGATCTCGAGCGCAGCGGCCGGTTCGCGGCGCTGCGCCGCGGCGACATGCTGGAGTTTCCGCACACGGCGGCCGCCGTCGACGCCGCGAACTGGCGAATGCTGAAGGTGGACTATGTGGTGGTGGGCCGGCTGGTCGCGCTGCCGGACGGACGCTACGAGATCCAGTTCGAACTGGTCAATGTACTGACCGGCCAGCGCGCGCTGGGGCAGGCGATTCCGGCTGGCCGCGACGCGCTCAAGATGGCCAGCCACCGGGTTTCCGACGTGATCTTCGAGAAGATCCTCGGCATGCGTGGCGCGTTCGCGACGCGGATCGCCTATGTGGCGGCGGAGGGACCGGCGCAGGCGCGCCGCTACCGGCTGGTGGTCGCCGATTCAGACGGCGCCAACGCCCGCACGGTGGTGCAATCGGACGAACCGATCATGTCGCCGGCCTGGTCGCCCGATGGCTCCAGCCTGGGCTACGTGTCATTCGAGGGCGGGGCCTCGTCCGTGTACGTCCAGATTCTCGCCAGCGGACAGCGGATCCGCGTGTCGGCGCGGGCCGGCATCAACGGCGCGCCGGCCTACTCGCCGGATGGCAGGAGGCTGGCGCTCGCGCTGTCGCGTCGCGACGGCAACGTGGATGTCTACGTGCTGACGCTGGCAACGCAGGAACTGGTGCGACTCACCGATTCGCCGGCGATCGACACGGAGCCGTCGTGGTCGCCGGACGGCCGGACCGTCTACTTCACCTCGGACCGCGGTGGCGGCCCGCAGGTCTACAAGGTCGTCGCGACAGCCGGCGCGCCGGCTCAACGGGTCACGTTCGAGGGCTCGTACAATGCCCGGCCGCGGGTTGCGCCGGATGGCAAGAACCTGGCCGTCGTGACCATCGACCGCGGTGCCTACCGCATTGCCGTGGTCGACCTGGAGCGTCGTAATGCACGCGTGCTGACCAGCGGGCGGCTCGACGAATCGCCGAGTTTTGCACCGAACGGCGCGATGCTGATCTACGCCACCCGCGACGGCAGGCGGGGCGTGCTCGCGACCGCGTCGGTGGACGGACGCGTCCAGCAGCGGCTGGCCGGGGGCGAGGGCGACATCCGCGAACCGGCCTGGTCGCCGTACCTGCAGTAGTGATTTCCTCCGCGGCGGCGCGGAGACGTACAATGCACCGGCTGCGGCGCTCGCGCAGCCCCGAACCGCGAGGAGCTTCCGACATGCGTCTTGTTCCGATCATCGCCATGCTCGCCGGCGCGCTGCTGCTGGCCGGCTGCCCCAAGAAGCCGACCACGGCGCCGGAGTCCGGCACCGGCACGGACATTCCCGCGCAGACCGATGCGAGCACCCGCGGCGCCGCGGGCGCCGGCGTCGGTGACGCGCGCACGTTGCCCGGCGGGTCCGACGCCCTGGACGCGGCGGCCATGGATGCCGCAGCCAGGACCATCTACTTCGAATTCGACAGCAGCGAGATCCGTCCGGAATTCGCCAGCGTCGTCGCGTCCAACGCCAGGCGGCTCGCCGGCAACCCCACGCTGGCCGTGCGCCTCGAGGGCCACACGGACGAGCGCGGCTCACGCGAGTACAACATCGCGCTGGGCGAGCGCCGTGCGCAGGCCGTGCGGCGTGGGCTGATGCTGCAGGGGGTCGGCGATGCGCAGGTCACGACCGTCAGCTATGGCGAGGAACGGCCGGCGGCGGACGGCTCGGACGAGGCGACCTGGGCGCTGAACCGGCGCGTCGAAATTGTCTACCCGAGGTGACGTGAACGCCCTGCGAGTCCTCGCGGTCCCGGCGGTCCTGCTGCTGACCTGCCTGCTGGCGATGCCGGCGAACGCGGCGGCCAGCCGTTCGGAACTCGAGGAGCGGCTGGCGCGCGTCGAACGCATTGTCGACAGCCAGGCCCTCGCGGAGATCGCGGGTCAGCTTGCCGCACTCGAGGCCGAGGCGCGGGCGCTGCGCGGCGGCCTTGAAGAACTGCAATTCGCGCTCGACGGCGCGCGGCAACAGCAGCGCGACCAGTACCTCGACCTCGACCGGCGGCTGCAGGCCCTCGAGGCCGCTGCGCAGCGCCTGGCGCAGGCGGCTGCTGCCGCTGGCCCCGATCCGCAGGCCGACTACCAGGCGTCCTTCGACCTGCTGAAGGAGGGGCGCTATACGGAGGCGCAACGGGGATTCGAGCGCTTCCTGGCCGCCTACCCGCAACACGACCTGGCGGCGAATGCACAGTACTGGCTGGCCGAGGTGCACTACGTGGAGCGCAACTACGAGGCAGCACTGCTTGCCTTCGAACGGGTGCTGTCCGGGTATCCGCAGGCCCGCAAGGCATCGGATGCGTTGCTCAAGGCCGGCTACTGCCAGTACGAACTCAAGCGCTACGCGGCGGCCCGCGCGACCCTCACACGTGTCAGCCAGGATTTCGCCGGCACGCCGGCGGCGCGGGACGCGGCGCAGCGGCTCGTTCGCATGGCGGCCGAAGGCCGCTGAGCCGCCGGCCGTGCGGGAGCAGCCTTCGGCTCGGGCCCGCCCGGCGGACGACGCAGCGGCGCGGCTCAGGATCACCGAGACCTTTTACTCGCTGCAGGGCGAGGCTGACACTGCAGGCTGGCCGACGTTCTTTATCCGGCTGACGGGCTGCCCGCTGCGCTGCACGTATTGCGACACGGCATACGCCTTCCAGGGCGGCGAATGGCGCAGCGTCGACGCGCTGCTCGGTGAGGCCGCAGTGTCCGGCGCACGCCGGGTCTGCGTCACGGGCGGTGAACCGCTGGCGCAAAAGTCCTGCTTTGAGCTGCTGCGCCGCCTGTGCGATGCCGGGCATCAGGTGTCGCTGGAGACCAGCGGCGCCATCGACGCAAGCGGCGTCGATCCGCGCGTGGCGCGCGTGCTGGACCTGAAGACGCCAGGCTCCGGCGAACTCGAGCGCAACCTCTACTCGAACCTGGAAACGCTCACCGGGCGCGACATGGTGAAGTTCGTCATCTGCGACCGCACCGACTACGAGTGGGCGTGCCGGCAAGTGGCCAGTCACCGGCTCGCCGAACGCGTGCAGGTGTTGTTCTCGCCAGTCGCTGACAAGCTACGACCTGCCGACCTCGCTGAGTGGATCCTGGCCGACCGGTTGCCGGTGCGCTTCCAGCTGCAACTGCACAAGCTCCTGTGGGGCGACGTGGCGGGCCGCTGAGATGGCGCGGCAGGACGGTGGCGGCGCAGGCCGCCCGGCCGTGGTGCTGCTGTCCGGCGGCCTCGATTCTGCGACGGTGCTGGCGGTCGCGCGCGCGCGCGGATTCTCCTGCCACGCGCTGAGCGTCGATTACGGTCAGCGGCACGCCGCCGAACTGGCCGCGGCGCGTGACGCGGCCTCGATGCTGGGAGCGGTCGAGCACCGCATCATGACCACGAATTTCGGCGGCGTGGGCGGTTCGGCGCTGACCGACGATTCGATTGCCGTGCCCGAGTCTCCCGCTGCCGGAATCCCGGTGACCTACGTGCCGGCCCGCAACACGGTACTGCTGGCGCTGGCGCTGGGCTGGGCCGAGGTGCTCGGCGCACGCGACCTGTTCATCGGCGTCAATGCCGTGGATTATTCCGGGTACCCCGATTGCCGGCCGGAGTTCATCCAGGCCTTCGAGGCGCTCGCCAACCTCGCGACGCGGGCGGGAGTGGAGGGCGCGCAGTTTCTGGTGCACGCGCCGCTGCTCGACCTGGGCAAAGCCGACATCATCCGCCTGGGCATGGAGCTGGGCGTCGACTACTCCGTGACCGTCTCGTGTTACCAGGCGGATGCGGCCGGGCGGGCCTGCGGGCGCTGCGATGCCTGCCGGCTGCGCCGCGCTGGATTCGAGTCCGCCGGCGTCGTTGATCCGACACGCTACAGGTGAAGCCAGCGGCGAGCGTGCGGTATCATGCGCGCCCGATCAGCGGGCCGTTAGCTCAGCGGTAGAGCAGTTGGCTTTTAACCAATTGGTCGATGGTTCGATCCCATCACGGCCCACCAATCAAAAGAAAGCGTTAGGCATCGAACGAAAGCGGGGAGCGTTTTTCGGCGGCCACACAAGACGAGGCCCCGACGCCTCACGACGCCGGGGCCCGACGGCTGTTTGCCTTGCCCCGCGGCGGGCGATGCGCTCGAGCGCCTGAGCCCTTGGGGCAGGCCGGTCCCCTCCTTGAGGACCCTGCGCGTGGTCGGCTTCACCGTGACTCGGCAGAGTCACCGCGCCGCCCGGCGCGCCCCGCTTGGTGGCCCTGGCCGTGCAGGACTCCTTACGGTGGTGAGAACGTAGCATGCCGCGGCGGCGGGTCAATTCGTGGTAACCGAGAACCTACTTTGACCGAGTCAAGATACCGCGGGGCGGCCGGGGCGCCGCGTCGCTACCGCTACCATGCGCTGCCCGTGCGGTCCAGGCACGGCCGCTCCTGGCGGCGGCGTTCCGCGGACTTTCCACGCCTGGCCGCTGATATAGTGCCGCCGTATGGAAGCGATCGACGCAGCCGGTTCGTTCTCGGTCGAGGCGCGCCGCGACGGCGCAGCGGGTCTCGTGCTGCTGTCGGGTCGGCCCGGGCGGATCATCATCACCGGCTTCAGCGGCACGTCATTGCCGGACGTGGTCACCGACCTGCGCTTGACGCAGTGCGGAGCGGGGGCGGCAGTATCGAGCTGGAACCTGGCCTGCGCGGAGGGCGCGTTTGCGTTCGAGGCACGGGCGGTGGAGCAGCAGGAGCCGCGGCCGCAGCTGTTCGATGCGCTGCTGGCCCCGCACGCACTCAAGCCACGCGAGCGGCTGACCGCGCGCTGTTTGCTGTGGTTGATGCGATGGCCGGGTGGCGCGGGCCTGTTGCGGGCATGGCACGCACGCCGGCGCTGAACGCGCTTCGCACGGGATGGCTTGTCTGGGCCCCCGGGCCCCGGTAAATTGTGCCGGTTTTGCATCGCATACAAGTCAGGTAACGAGGTCTCGCGACCTGCGTTTCCACGGCGCGAGGAGCCATCGAGCGACGATGTCCAATCCCACCCTGCAAATTGCCGCGGCCATCACCGCGCTGCTGGCCATATCGATTGCGGCGATTGCCGGCTATCGCGCATGGCGCCGTCGCCGGGACCTGGTCAGGCGGCTGCGCCAGATCGAGTCCGTCGCCTACGAGAGCCTGCGGGACGTCATGGTGCCGGACGGGAACGGTGGCGAGTTGCACGTGGACTTCCTGTTGCTGACTGCCCGTGGACTGCTCGTGGCCGAACTGCGCGAGGTGCGCGGCACGGTTTTTGCGGGAGAAACGATGGACCAGTGGGTGGTCATGGACGGCGCACGCCGCCAGACCATGAGCAACCCGCTCGAACCGCTGTACGACCGCATCGCTGCGGTCAAGCAACTCGCGGGCGAGGCGCCGGTCGAAGGGCGCGTGATATTCGCCGGAGGCGCGACCTTCGCCAAGGGCCGCCCGCCGGGGGTGACCGTGCTGGAATCCCTGCCCGCCGAATTCCCGCGCGCGGACCGCGCCGCGGAATCAGCCGCCGCAGCGCCGTGGCGCTCAGCCTGGGAAGGCGTCAGCGCGGCAGCCGTGCCCAGCCCGCTGGCGCGGCACGGCTGATCGTCGCCTGGCCAGCGCCCGTCAGGCCGCCTTGCTTTGCTGCTTGCTGGCGCGATGGTCGGCCAGGATCGCGGCCACGCACAGCGTGAGCTTGCGCACGCAGTCCAGGTGCAGGAACTCGTTCGGTCCGTGCGCGTTGGCGTTCGGCCCCAGCACCCCGGTGACCAGGAACTGCGTGCCCGGGAAGCGCTCGCCCAGCATGCCGATGAACGGGATGCTGCCGCCTGTGCCCTTGTACACCACGTCGCGGCCGAAGGCACCGCGCGAGGCCCGCAGCATCGACTCGGCCAGCCACGGTTGCAGCGTCGGCGCATTCCAGCCGCCCAGCGACGAGGAAACGTCGAACGATACTTTCGCGCCGTACGGCGGGTCCGCCTCGAGCACCTTCTTGACGGCCGCCGCGGCTGCTGCCGGATCGGTCGTGGGCGGCAGACGCAGCGAAAGCTTCACGTCCACGCTGGGCAGCAGCACGTTGCCGGCGTCCTTGAGGGCCGGCAGCCCTTCGGCGCCGGTCACCGTCAGAGATGGCCGCCAGGTGTTGTTCAGCAGCAGTTCGAACGGCTCGTTCGTGACGGGTTGCGCGCCCGTGATGAACGGCATCTTGTTGAACGTCGTGTCTCCCAGCATGTCGGCGGCCGCGCGGGCCTGCACCTGCCGCTGCTTCGGCACGGGGGCATGCAGCGCGTCGACCAGCAGGTCGCCGGTCGTCTCGTTCTCGATGCGACTCAGCAGCGAGCGCAGGATGCGGAACGTGGACGGCGCGACGCCGGTTCCCGAGCCGGAGTGCACGCCCTCCCGCAGCACCTGCACGGAAAGCGTGCCGACCAGGTTGCCGCGCAGCGAAGTCGTGCACCACAACTCGTCGTAGCTGCCGCACTCGGCGTCGAGGCAGATCACGAGGTCCGGCGTGCCGATGCGGTCCTTGAGCAGTTCGACGTAGTGCGGCAGGTCGGCGCTGCCGCTCTCCTCGCAGCCCTCGATGAGTACCACGCAGCGCGCGTGCTCGACACCCTGCTCCTGCAGGGCACGGACGGCAGCCAGCGACGAGAACACCGCGTAGCCGTCGTCCGCGCCGCCACGGCCATACAGGCGGCCGTCACGGATCACCGGCTCCCAGGGCCCCAGGCCTTCCGACCAGCCCGTGAACTCGGGCTGCTTGTCCAGGTGGCCATACAGCAGCACGGTGCCGGACGTGCCGTCGATCTCGCACAGGATCAGCGGCGTGCGGCCAGGTTCCCGCACGATTTCGACCTTCATGCCCTTGATCGGCTGCTTGCGGCACCAGTCCGCCAGCAGCTTCGCGGCCCGGTCCATGTGACCGTGCTTCTCCCAGTCGGCGTCAAATCCCGGCGACTTGTTGGGAATGCGGATGTATTCCTCGAGACAGGGGATGATGGACTCGTCCCAGAGACCGTTGATCAGGGTGCGGGCGCGTTCGACTTCCATGGGCATTTCCTGGGCTGAATACTGGATTGGCTGTAGCTGATGCTGATTCTAACCGACCACCCCGGGCGGCTCCGGCTGGAGGCCGGGCGGGCGTGGCGGCAGTCCGAAGAAGTACCGCGCATTGCCGGACGTCACGGCTGCTATGTCGGCCGGCGAGTCGCCACGCGAAGCGCAAAGAACATTAAAAATATGTCGTAAGTACATGGATTCATTGCGTCTTTGGCTTGGTTTTGGTTGCAGATCGCGGGGCAGCAGATAGGGTCCATCCGTTTCCAGCATCAGTTGCCCCAACGGGATCATCGCAGCCAGCCGCAGCACGTCCGCACCGCGCCGCTCATCGCAGATCCAGCCGGTGATGCCGACGTACAGGCCCCGCTCCAGGTAGGCGGCCAGTTCGTCACCGTTGCCGGTGAAGCAGTGCACGACCGCCCGTCGCAGCCGCGGCAGGTGCTCCGCCAGGATCGCCATGAAATCGGCGTGCGCGTCACGCTGGTGCAGGAAGACAGGCTTGCCGGCCGTCACGGCGAGCTCGAGCTGCCGTGCGAACGTGCGCCGCTGGTCGGCACGAGGGGAGAAGTCGCGAAAGTAGTCGAGGCCGCATTCACCCGCCGAGGCCACCATCGGGTCGGCAAGCAGCTCCTCCAGCTGCGCGCACTCGGCGGCGCCGAATTCGTGGGCGTGATGCGGGTGTATCCCGGCCGTGGCGCGCATCAGGTCCGGCCATAGTCGGCACAAGCCGATGGCGCGGGTCGTGCTCTCGATGGAACTGCCCGTGACGACCATGCCGGTGATTCCGGCATCCAGCGCGCGCGCAACGACCTCGGCACGGTCGCGGTCATAGCTGCCGTGGGCCAGATTGATGCCGATGTCGACCAGGCCGGGCTGCTGCATGGCGGTTGGGGACCCTATACTGTGACCGCGCAATGCCGGTGCGCGGCGGCCAGTCGCGCGTGGCGGGCGCATTCTAGAGGAACCGCACGGCGCCGGCCACGCGCCGCGCCGGTGGTGCAGGGTGAAGCATGACTTTCGACGACAAGGCGCTCGCAGCGCTGCGCAAGACAACCGACCCGCGGGAGGTCGACTACGAAACCCGCTCGGCGCGACGGCGCAAGCTGTGGCTGCTGGCTGCTGCGGCCGCGATTGCGCTGTTGCTGGCGTGGCTCGCGGCCGGACTGCTGCGCCCGACCGACGTCGAGGTGGCGAACGCCGAGCCGGCCGAGGCGCCTGGCACCAGCACCGTGCTGAGCGCGTCCGGCTACGTCGTGGCACGCCGGCTGGCGACGGTGTCGTCGAAGGTCACCGGACAGGTCGAGTCAGTCCTGTTCGAGGAGGGCGCGCGGGTCGACGAAGGCCAGGTGCTGGCGAGACTGGACGCGGCCGCGGCACGCGCCGCCTTGCGCGTGACCGAACGGCAGCGGGACGCCGCGCGCAGGCAGCTCGCAGAAGTGGAAGTGAGGCTGGCCGAGGCCCTGCGTGAGCGTGATCGGGCGCGTACGCTGAAGGCAGACAACCTCGTGAGCCAGAGCGCGGTGGACGCAGCCGAGGCCGAGGCCGCGGCACTGGCTGCGCGACTCGACTCGGTGCGCGCGGAACTGGCGGTCGCCGAGGCCGGCGTGCGCGTGCGTGCTCAGGACCTGGACGACCTGGTCATTCGCGCACCCTTTGCGGGCGTGATCATCTCCAAGGACGCACAGCCGGGCGAGATGGTCTCACCGATCTCGGCGGGGGGTGGCTTCACGCGCACCGGCATCGCAACGCTGGTCGACATGGATTCCCGCGAGATCGAGGTCGACGTCAACGAGGCCTATATCAAACGCGTACACGACGGGCAGCGGGCCGAAGCCGCGCTCGATGCCTATCCGGACTGGCGGATCCCGTGCCGCGTGATTGCCATCGTGCCGACGGCCGACCGGCAGAAGGCGACGGTCCGGGTCCGCATCGGCATCGACGAACTGGACCCGAGGATCCTGCCGGACATGGGCAGCAAGGTGCGCTTCTTCGGCGAGCAGGACGCCGCAGGGACGCCGGCGCTGGCGCGGATCCTGGCATCGGCCATCGTAGAGACCGAAGACGGGTCCTATGCGTGGGTGGTCACGGACGGGCGGGCGCAGCGCCGCAGCGTGTCGGCCGGCGCCGAGCGCGATGGGCTGCGCGACGTGCTGAGCGGCGTGCAGCCCGGCGAGCCGGTGATCGTCAGGCCGCCGGCCGGGCTCGACGATGGCGTCCGCGTGCGCGTCAAGCCCGGCGCCTGATGGCTGCGGCTGCCGTGGACGCGCCCCTCGTACGGATCCGCGACCTCTACAAGCAATTCCGGCGCGGACCCGAAGTCGTACACGTGCTCGAGGGCCTGTCGCTGGACATCGCGCCGGGTGAATTCGTGGCCCTCATGGGTCCCTCCGGGTCCGGCAAGTCGACACTGCTGAACCTGCTGGGCGGGCTGGACCGGCCGACCTCGGGGACCTTGCAGGTCATGGGGCTGGAGCTGGGCCAGCTGTCGGACAACGCGCTGGCGCGATGGCGGGCCGACAACGTCGGCTTCATCTTCCAGATGTACAACCTGCTGCCGGTCCTGACCGCGGAGCGCAACGTCGAGTTGCCGCTGCTGCTGACCGAGCTGCCGGCGGCCGAGCGCCGGCGCCGCGCGCGGGCGGCGTTGAGCCTGGTCGGTCTCGAAGACCGCGGGCGGCATCGCCCGGGACAGCTGTCCGGAGGGCAGGAGCAGCGCGTCGGGATTGCGCGCGCGATCGTGACCGATCCGGGCCTGCTGCTGTGCGACGAGCCCACCGGCGATCTCGATCGCAAGTCGGGCGACGAAGTTCTCGACCTGCTCGCGGCCCTGAACCAGCAGGGCAAGACCGTGGTGATGGTCACGCATGACCCGCATGCCGCCGAACGCGCGAAGCGGCTGCTGCGGCTCGAAGACGGCCGCGTCGCAGGCCCCCAGCCATGATCTTCCGCTTCGTTCCGCTGTTGTGGTCAAATCTGCGCCGGCGCCCCCTGCGCACGGTATTCACGCTCGGTTCGATCGTCATCGCGTTCCTGATGTTCGGGCTGCTGGGCGCGCTCGGCAACGCCTTCTCCGCCGGCGTCGAGATCGCCGGCCAGGACCGCTTGCTGGTGATCCACAAGGTGTCCCTGATCCAGCCGCTGCCGGAGAGCTACCGGGCGCGCATCCGGCGCATCGACGGCGTGGCCGCGGTCAGCTCGGCGACGTGGTTCGGGGGCGTGTACCAGGACGACCGCAACCAGTTGCCGACGTTTCCGGTGGACGATGCCGTCTATCTCGACATCTATCCCGAGTACGTGATCACGGCGGCGGGACGCGAGCGCTGGCTGGCAGACCGGCGCGGAGCCATCGTCGGGCGGCCGTTTGCGACCGAGTACGGCTGGAAGGTCGGCGACACGGTGCCTTTGCGCTCCAACATCTGGCGCCAGGCCGACGGCTCGGACACCTGGGAAATCAACATCAGCGCGATCTACGACGTGCCGGCGACCGGCGGCGACCCGCGCAACATCCTGCTGCACTACACCTATTTCGACGAGACGCGCGGCCGCGGCAAGGGGCTGGTGCACTGGTACATCGTCCAGGTGTCCGACCCCGCGCGGGCCGCCCAGGTTGCGCGTGACATCGACGAGCAGTTCGCGAACTCGCCGTACGAGACCGAGACCTCGACCGAAAAGGCCTTCGCACAAGGCTTCGTCAACCAGATTGGCGACATTGGAGCGATCCTGCGAGGCGTCGTGGCGGCGGTGTTCTTCACTATGCTGGTGGTGACCGCCAACACGATGGCGCAGTCGGTCCGCGAACGCACGGCCGAGCTTGGCGTCCTGAAGACGCTGGGCTTTACGGGCCGTACGGTGACGCTGCTGGTGCTTGCGGAATCCCTGTCACTGACAGCCGTCGGGGCCGTGATCGGCATGGTGTTCGCGAGGCTTGCCGTCGACGCGCTGGGAAGCGCGGTCCGGCAGTACCTGCCGATCTGGGAAGTGCCACCGGAGGCCTGGCTGCAGGCGGGCGCGATGATCCTGGTGACCGGCTTGCTGGCTGGCGCGGCGCCGGCCTGGCGGGCGCTGCGCCTGCCCATCGTGCAAGCGCTGCGACAGGGTTAGGTGAATGAGGTCTGCGGCGACAATCCGGCAGATGCTGGCGGTCACGCGGCTCAACCTGGCGAGCCTACCCGGCCGCCTCGGAGCGGCCACGGTGGCCGTGGTCGGCATCGGCGGCGTGGTGGCGGTGCTGGTCGCGGTGCTGTCCATCAGCGAAGGCTTCCGCGCGGCGATGGAACTGTCCGGCCGCGACGACATGGGCATCGTGCTGCGCGGCGGTTCCAGCGACGAGCTGTCGAGCGGGCTCGCGCTCGACGCGGTGCGCCACGTGCTCGACGCGCCGGGCATCATGCGTGACCGGGAAGGGCCGCTGGCGTCGCCGGAGCTGTACGTCGTCGTGGACGTGCCGATGCGTGGCACGGCCACCAAGGCCAACGTGCCATTCCGGGGGGTCGGCCCGGCCGCGTTCCGGATTCGCGGCGCATTCCGCATCCTGGAAGGTCGGCCATTCGTACGCGGCCTGAACGAGGTGATCGTGGGGCAGGGCGCCGCGAGTCAGTTTGCGGGTCTGCGGGTCGGCGACCTCGTCGCATTCGGGCGAACGCCCTGGACGGTGACCGGGATCTTCACGGACGGCGGCAGCGTCAGCGAATCGGAGATATGGACCGACTCCGCCGTGCTGCAGGGCGCCTATAACCGCGGCACGTCGTTCCAGTCGGTGCGTGTGCGGCTGCCAGGGCCGGGGCAGACGGCAGCCATCGAGCACCATCTTGGAGCCGATCCGCGCTTCAACATGACGATCCGCACCGAGCGCGAATTCCTCAAGGGGCAGTCCAGCGTGCTGATCGCGATCGTGCAGACGCTGGGCGTGATGATCGCGGCATTGATGGGCATGGGCGCCGTGTTCGCGGCGCTGAACACGATGTATGCGGCGGTCGCCGCGCGCACCCGCGAGATCGCGACGCTACGGGCACTGGGGTTCGGCGCCGCGCCGGTGGTGGCGTCGGTGCTCGCCGAGGCCCTGCTGCTGGGTTTGTTCGGGGGGCTGCTCGGCGCGCTGCTGGCCTATCTCGCGTTCAACGGGTTCCAGGCCTCGACACTCAACTTCCAGAGCTTCAGTCAGGTGACCTTCGCCTTCAGGGTGACGCCGGCGTTGATGGCGGCCGGCGTCGCGTACGCGCTGCTGCTGAGCCTGGTCGGCGGCCTGCTGCCGGGCATTCGCGCAGCGCGCATGCCGGTCACGCTGGCCTTGCGGGAACTCTAGGCTTCGCGCCCGGCGTGCTGGCCGCAAACGAACTGCGCTGGCTGCCGCTCGCGCCGCTGCTGCTGGTGCAGGGGCTGTACGTACGGCTGGTCACAGAGCGATTGGCCCCGGCCGGCGACCGCCGCGGCTGCGTCGGCTCGGGTGCGCGCGCCATCAGGCTGGTCGGCGTCGGCGACTCGATCATTGCGGGCGTCGGCGTGCAACGTGCGGCCGATGGCCTGCTCGGCCAGCTGGCCGCGCGGCTCGCGGATCGGGAGAACGCAACGGTCGAGTGGTTGGCGGTCGGCCAGTCGGGCGCCACCATCGAGGTCGTTCTCGGGACGATGCTGGAAGCGGTCATCCAGGAGGCGCCAGCGCTGGTGCTCATCTCGGCCGGCGTCAACGACGCGGTGGCGGGTACGGCCCCCGCCAGTTTCAAACGGCGTCTGCGCAGTGTCGTGGACAGGCTGGCCGGCAACGCCAGCCGCGCCGTGGTCTTTGCCGGCATCCCGCCGCTGTCGAGTTTCCCGGCGTTGCCACGGCCGCTGGCAACGCTGTTGGCCAGGCGCGGCGCAGCGCTGTCGGCGGCGGCGGCCGAGCTCGCTGGCTACCGGGGACTGAAGGTCGTCAGGTTTCCCTCGACGCTGGACCGAGCGGAGTTCGCGCGCGACGGATTTCACCCGGGACCACGGGCCTGCGCGGGCTGGGCGCGCCGGGTCAGCGAGGAGCTGACTGCGGAACCGGGGACGATGAGGTGACGCTGGCCGCTGCAACGGACCGATGCGCGAAACGGCGCAGCGCCCCGCTGTTATCATCGCGCCCGTGACCGTTGCGACCTACCCGCACCTGCTGGCGCCGCTCGACCTCGGCTTCTTGACGCTGCCGAATCGAGTGCTGATGGGCTCGATGCACACCGGCCTCGAGGATCGCGCCGCGGACTATCCGCGCCTTGCCGAGTATTTCGCCGAACGCGCACGCGGCGGCGTGGGCCTCATCGTCAGCGGGGGCATTGCACCAAATGTCGCCGGCTGGGCGAAACCGTTCGCCGGCAAGCTCAGCAGTTCCCGCGAAGTAGCGCGCCATGCACTGGTGACCAAGGCCGTCCACGCAGAAGGCGGCAGGATCTGCATGCAGATCCTGCATACCGGCCGGTACGCCTATCACCCGCTTGCCGTGGCGCCGTCCCGGCTGAAAGCGCCTATTTCGCCGTTTACGCCCCGTGGCCTGACCGGCTTCGGCGTGGCGCGGCAAATCGCGGCCTTCGCGCGCTGCGCGCGGCTGGCGCAGGAAGCCGGTTACGACGGCGTCGAGGTGATGGGCTCGGAAGGGTACTTCATCAATCAGTTCCTGGTCGCGCGGACCAACCACCGCAAGGACCGCTGGGGCGGTAGTTTCGAGAACCGCATGCGGCTGCCGCTGGAAATCCTGCGCCGCGTGCGCGAGGCGGTCGGCCCGGACTTCATCGTGATCTTCCGCGTTTCGATGCTCGACCTCGTGCAGGGCGGCAGCAGCTGGGAGGAGGTCGTGACGCTGGCGAAGGCAGTCGAAGCGGCAGGGGCGACCATCATCAACACCGGGATCGGCTGGCACGAGGCGCGCATCCCGACCATCGCGACCATGGTTCCGCGGGCCGCCTTCACCTGGGTCACGCAACGGTTGAAAGGCGAAGTCGGCCTGCCGCTCATCACCAGCAACCGGATCAACGACCCGGCGGTCGCGGAATCGGTCCTCGCCGCCGGACACGCCGACATGGTCTCCATGGCGCGCCCGCTGCTGGCCGACGCCGATTTCGTGCGCAAGGCCGCCACAGGCCGCGCCGACGAGATCAACACCTGCATCGCCTGCAACCAGGCTTGTCTCGATCACGTCTTCGAGAACAAGGTCGCGACCTGCCTCGTGAATCCGCGGGCCAGCCACGAGACCGAACTCCGGTATGAACCGACCGGCCGCGCGCGTCGCGTCGCGGTCGTCGGCGCCGGGCCGGCCGGGCTCGCCTGCGCGACGATTGCCGCCGGGCGCGGTCACGCCGTCACCCTGTTCGAGGCCGCCGCGGGTATCGGCGGTCAGTTCAACATGGCGCGGCGCATCCCGGGCAAGGAAGAGTTTGCGGAGACCCTTCGTTACTTCCGTCGGCAGATCGAATTGACCGGCGTCACGGTGCGGCTGGACCGGCGGGTCACCGCGGCCGAACTCGCGGACGGGCCATTCGACGAGATCGTGATCGCGGCCGGTGTCGAACCCAGGAAGCCGCCGATCGAGGGACTCGGGCACCCGAAAGTGCTGAGCTACGTCGACGTGCTGTTGCATGCCCGGCCGGTCGGCGCGACCGCTGCGATCGTCGGTGCCGGTGGCATAGGCTTCGACGTCGCCGAGTACCTGAGTCACCCGCAGGCGACGACGCGGGTCGCGGACGAGGTCGGTGACTTCATGCGCGAGTGGGGCGTCGACCAGGGCCTTGCGACCCGCGGCGGCCTGCTCGAAGGTGAGACCACGGCACCGACGTCCGGGCGAACGCTGTACCTTCTGCAGCGCAGGCCGACGCCGCCCGGGCGGGACCTGGGCAAGACCACGGGCTGGATCCATCGCACGACGCTGCGGCGGCGCGGCGTGCGGATGCTCTCAGGCGTCAGTTATGAGCGCATTGACGACGCCGGCCTGCATATCACCACGCGTGACGGTCCGCGGCTGCTCGCGGTGGACAACGTGATCATCTGTGCGGGACAGGAGCCGGTGCGCACCCTGGCGGACGAGCTGACGGCCGGCGGGCGCAGCGTGCACCTGATCGGCGGCGCACGGATTGCCGCGGAGCTGGACGCCAAGCGGGCCATCGACGAAGGGGCGCGGCTCGCCGCGTCGCTGTGAGCCGATTGGCCAACGGTCAACAGGACCAGCTGGCACTGTTCGAGACCGGGCAGGCCGGGCAGGCGTGGTGCGTACGGGAAAGCAGGCGCGCCCGCCGGCTCACCGTGCGCGTGCTGCCGGGCGGGCGCGTGGAGGTGGTGGTGCCCCCGGGTACGCGGGCGGCCACCGTGCAGCACTTCGTGACCCGTCACCGGGGATGGATCGAGCGCAAGGTCGCGGACTACCGCCATCCTGATGCCGGATCCGTCGAGCAGCTGCCTGCAGAGATCTACCTGCAGGCCACGACGGCCCGCCACACGGTCGGCTACATTGCCGGTCCCGCAGCGCCCCGGCTGCGCGACGCAGCCAGCGGAATCACGGTGAGCGGCGACCTCGCACGCACGGCGCTGGTCAGGCACGTGCTGCAACGCTGGCTGTTGCGCACGGCGCACCAGTCGCTCGTTCCGTGGCTGCGTTCTGTCGCGTCGCAGCACGGGATCGAGATCGCCAGGGTCCAGGTGCGCCGGCAGCGCACGCGCTGGGGCAGTTGCTCCAGGTCGGGCACCGTGAGCGTCAACGCCTGCCTGATGTTCCAGCGCGCCGAAGTCGTGCGCTACCTGTTCGCGCACGAACTCGCCCACACCGTGCACCTGAACCACTCGCGTGCCTTCTGGCGCCTGGTCGAGACGTTCGAGCCGGGCTGGCGCGAGCTCGACCGCGAGCTTTCCGCCGGTTGGCGCAGCGTGCCGCACTGGGCAATTGGCTGACGCCGGTGCGGCCTGTGAGCGCCGGATTGATGCTGCCGCTTGCGGTGCTGGCGGTCGCGCTGGTCTGCGTGTCCTTCGGTTCCATCCTCGTGCGTCTGGCCGCCGCCCCGGCGCTGGCCGTCGCCCTGTGGCGCATGACGCTGGCCTCGGCGGTCATGCTGCCGGCGGCCCTTATCGGTGGCCAGCGCAGCGGCACCCCTCGCGGCCGCGCGCTGGTGCTTGCCGCAAGCGCCGGTGTCCTGCTGGCGCTGCACTTCGCGGCGTGGATCAGCTCGCTGGACTACACCACCGTCGCGATCAGCGTGCTGCTGGTGACGACTGCACCGGTCTGGGTGGCGGTGATCGGCTGGGCGGTCATGGGTCAGCGGCCAACCCGCCGTGTCTGGTCCGCCATCGGCCTGGCCGTGTCCGGCGGCGCGGTCATCGCCACCGGCGGTGGCGGCGACCCGGGCGCGGTGTTCGGTTACGTGCTGGCGCTGATCGGCGCGGTGGCGATGGCGGGGTACCTGCTGCTGGCCCGCGAGGCGCAGCGGGTGCTGCTGTATCGACCCTACGTGGCGGTCGCCTTCGGCACGGCGGCCGCGGTGCTGTGGATCGCGGTGCTGGTCTCGGGCACGGCATGGCATGGATTCGGCGGCCGGACCTGGGGAGTCCTCGCGGCGCTGGCGCTGGTATCGCAGATCATGGGTCATGGCGGCTACAACTGGTCACTGCGCCACCTGCAGCCGGCCTTCGTCTCCATCACGCTGACTGGCGAGCCGGTACTGGCCACGCTGCTGGCGTGGTGGCTGCTCGGCGAGCCGGTGACTGCGCGCATCGCGCTCGGTGGCGCGCTGGTGCTGGGCGGCATCGTGGTGGCGGCGCGCGCGCCGCGCGGCTGAGTCCTGCAGCGTCAGCCGGCTGCCCTGGCGCGCGCGCGACCCCGCAGGTGACGATACAGCCGCCAGCCGAGCAGCGCAGCCAGTGCCGCGAAATAGTAAAGCGGCTCTCGCACATCGGCCTTCACCTGCCAGTAGTAATGGACGCAGCCCAGCAGGGCGGCGACGTACACCAGCCGGTGCAATTGTCCCCAGCGTCTTCCGAGCCGGCGCATGGCCGCGCGGGTCGAGGTCAGCGCCAGCGGAATCAGCAACAGGAACGCCGTGAAGCCGGCGGTGATGAACGGCCGCTTGGCGACGTCCTCGAGCAGGATGTCGAGGTCGAGGCCCTGGTCCACCAGCACGTAGAACAGGAAATGCGTGAGCACGTAGGCGAACGCGGCAAGTCCCAGCATGCGCCCCAGGCGCAACACGGCCGGCCAGCCGGTGAGCTGGCGTAGCGGCGTTACACACAGCGTAATCATCAGCAGGTTGAGGCTCGTCTTGCCAAGCGTCTCGAGGATCTTCTCGACCGGGTTCGCGCCCAGCGACATGCCCCACCAGCCCGCGGCCCCGGCCACGAGCAGGCCCATGGGCGCCAGGGCGGCGAGCAGTGCCAGCGGCTTGACGATGAAGCGGATGGCCGCGACGCCGGACAGGCTCATTCGGCTCAGAAATTCCGCTTCAGGTTCATGCCCGCGTACAGCCTGGCGACCGCATCGCCGTAGCCGTTGAAGGGTTGTGTCGGCTGCCGGTCCCAGAACGCACCGGTGCCGATGCGGCGTTCGCGTTTCTGGCTCCAGCGCGGATGGTCCACCGCCGGGTTGACGTTGGCGTAGAAACCGTACTCCGCGGGTGCCGAGATCTCCCAGCTCGTGCGCGGCCGATTTTCCGTGAAGTGGATGCGCACGATGGACTTGATGCTCTTGAAGCCGTACTTCCAGGGGACCACCAGCCGCAGCGGCGCTCCGTTCTGGTTGGGCAGCACTTCCCCGTACAGGCCGACGGCCAGGATCGCCAGCGGATGCATCGCCTCGTCGATCCTCAGTCCTTCAACGTAGGGCCACTCGAGCACGGGGTAGCGCTGCCCCGGCATCTGCTTCTTGTCGAGCAGCGTCGTGAAGCGCACGTACTTGGCGCGCGAGGTCGGCTTGAAGCGCTTCAGCAGTTCGCCGAGCGGGAAGCCGACCCACGGGATGACCATCGACCAGGCCTCCACGCAGCGCAGCCGGTAGATCCGTTCCTCCAGCGCATGCGGCCGCAGCAGGTCATCCAGCGCAAACGTGCCTGTTACCTCGGCCTCGCCGTCGATCGTGACATTCCATGGGCGGGTGCGGAGAGTGCGCGCATTCTTCGCGGGGTCCGACTTGTCCGTGCCGAATTCGTAGAAGTTGTTGTAGCCGGATATCTCGGCCAGTGAATTCTTCGCTTCGCTGGTCGAGTAGCGGGCATTGGGCGTGTAGCGCAGCGTGCGGACCGGGGCCACGTTGAGGATCATCTGCGCCGTGGCGACGCCAGGCAGCCCGGCACCGAGGCCGGCCGCGGCCAGTCCCGCAAGGAATCCGCGCCTGGACCGGTAGACTTGCCGCGGAGTGATCTCCGACGGGGCGATGACGGGCGGGCGCCGGTATTTCATGTCTTGATTCCGTCGCAGCAGGGCATGGCAATTAAGACCGGCCCGATCCCCTGATTGTTTCACCGCGCCAGTCCTCGCAGGGCAGGCCGCTGCGGGCCGCGCTGCGCCGCGCAGCCTGGTTCGCGTTGACGAGCGTCGGCTGGTCGGCCAGCAGCAGGTGCTCGATGTCGGAGGACGCATTGCCGTACGCAGCGAAGGTCGCGGCCGGGAAACGTGCCTGGAGCTGCCGCAGGCAACGCGATTTCTCGGCGCCGCGCCGGTTCTCTGTCGTCAGCGTGCCATCGAGACGGCCGGCGGTCCAGCTGACGCCGGTGCAAACCGTTTCGTGAAAGCCCAGCCGGGCAGCAATCTGCGGGACGTACAGGTCGACGCTCGCCGACATCAGGACCAACCGGTCGCCGGCGCGGCGGTGCCGGTCCAGCGCGTCGAGGGCAAGTGGCAGCAGCAGTCCCGGCAACCGTTCGATGCAGAACGCAACGGCCCATTGACCGATCTGCGCGGCTGTCGCCGCCCCGAGGACCTGCCGGACCAGCGACGCCTTCAACCGGCCCCGGTCCGACAGCCCCAGCGCATAACGCACAAGCGTGAACGGCAGGCGCCACAGTCGAGCCAGCGCCGCGGGGTTGCGGCGCAGGCAGAACAGCAGGAAGTGGACCAGCGTGTCGTGCCGCGTGAGGGTGCCGTCCAGGTCGAAGACGGCCACGCGCACCGGATCGCTCACGGCAACGGGCGTCATGCGACGCCCTTGCCACGCCAGGTTCGCAGGGCCGCCACCAGCGCCGGCAACGCATCCCCCGAATTGGCGCGCAACACGTACTCGGCGAGGGCGCTCAACTCGGTGGGTTGCGGATTCACCTCGAGGACAGCAGCGCCAGACAGCATTGCGCGCTGGGCCAGGCCGGCGGCCGGCTGCACCAGCGCGGAAGTACCGACGGACATGAACAACTCGCAGTCGTCGGCGGCTTCGAGGGCCTCGTGCAGCAACGCGCCGGGGATGGCCTCGCCGAACCACACGACACCCGGCCGCACGAGTTCGCCGCAGGCAGCACAGCGCGGCGGCGCGGGACAGGGACGGGCCACCCCTGCCGCAGGCAGGCCACAGGCCAGGCAATGGTTCTCGAACAGGTTGCCGTGGAATTCCATGAGTCCGTCGCTGCCGGCCCGACGGTGCAGGCCATCCACGTTCTGGGTCACCAGCGTCAGTCTGGGCACCAGCGCTGCAAGTTCGACCAGCGCGACATGGCCGGCATTGGGCGCAGCACGGCCGACGAGGTCGCGACGCCATTCGTACCACGACCAGACGGTCTGCGGATCCTCGCGAAAGGCTTCGACAGTCGCGAGTTCCTCCGGGCGAAACCGTTCCCACAACCCGGTCTGCGCCTCCCGGAAGGTGGGCACGCCGCTTTCGGCCGACACGCCGGCACCCGTCAGGACCATGACATGGCGTGCCGTTGCCAGCAGTTCGACGAGTTCGGCCGGGATGGGGCAGGGCGGCATGGCGTGGAAGATATCAGAGCAGCCTGCCCGGCCCGGTGCGCTGACCGGGCGGGGCCTGTCGAAATACCTGCGGCGGGCGTGCCGTCAGGCAGCGACCGGCATGGCCGCGAGGCTGCGCAACACGAACTGCAGGATCCCGCCGTGCTGGTAGTACTCGAGTTCCTTTGGCGTGTCGATGCGCACACGTGCCATGAACTCCACCGTCTTGCCGTCGTCGCTGCGGGCCTCGACGCGCACCTCTTTGGCGGCGCCGCCCCGCAAGCCGCGGATCGCGTAGGTCTCGCGACCGTTGAGCCCAAGTGATGCGGCGTTCTCGCCGCCCTTGAACTGCAGCGGCAGCACGCCCATGCCGATCAGGTTCGAGCGGTGGATGCGCTCGAAACTCTCCGCCACCACCGCCTTGACGCCCAGCAGCATCGTGCCCTTGGCCGCCCAGTCCCGGGATGAGCCGGTGCCATATTCCTTGCCGGCCAGCACGACCAGCGGAGTGCCTTCGCCCGCATAGCGCATCGCGGCATCGTAAATGGACATCTGCTCGCCAGACGGCACGTGGATCGTGACCCCGCCTTCGGTACCGGGCGCGAGCAGGTTGCGCAGGCGGATGTTGGCGAAAGTGCCGCGCATCATCACTTCATGGTTGCCGCGACGCGACCCGTATGAGTTGAAGTCGGCGGGCTCGACGCCCTGTTCCACCAAATATTTCGCGGCCGGGCTCGAGCGCGCGATATTGCCGGCGGGCGAGATGTGGTCGGTCGTGACCGAATCGCCGAGCAGTGCAAGCACGCGCGCGTCGCGCACATCGGTGATCGGCGGCGGCGTCATGGTCATGCCGTCGAAATAGGGCGGGTTCTTCACGTAGGTCGAGCTGTCGTCCCAGGTGTAGACGTCACCCTCCGGCGTCTTGACGGCTTTCCAGTTCTCGTCGCCGTCGAACACGCTTGCGTAGCCGTCCTTGAACATCTTCGCGTCCACCGAGGCAGCGACCGTCTTCTGTACCTCGCTGCGGTCGGGCCAGATATCGGCGAGGAAGACCGGTTTGCCATCGCTGCCCGTTCCCAGCGGCTCGGTGGTCAGGTCTATGTCGACGGTGCCCGCCAGGGCATAGGCCACGACCAGCGGCGGCGACGCCAGGAAGTTCATCCTGACCTCGGGATGCACGCGGCCCTCGAAATTGCGGTTACCCGACAGCACCGAGGCCGCGATCACGTCGCCGGCCCTGGCCGCCTCGGAGATCTCCGGCCGCAGCGGTCCCGAGTTGCCGATGCAGGTCGTGCAGCCATAGCCCACGGTGTAGAAGCCGAGCGCCTCCAGGTCGTCCACGAGGCCGGCCTTGCTGAGGTAATCGGTGACCACCCGCGAGCCGGGCGCCAGCGAGGTCTTGACCCACGGCCTGGACTTCAGGCCGCGCTGCAACGCATTGCGCGCGAGCAGGCCGGCCGCCACCAGCACCGACGGATTCGACGTATTCGTGCAACTGGTGATGGCGGCAATCAGCACCGCGCCGTCGCGCACCTCGTAGCCCGCACCGCCAGCGCCGACGCGGCCGATGCCGGTCGCGCCCGGGTTCTTCTGGCTGCGTTCGGCGGCCAGGTTGTCGCGCGACGCACGGTAGGCCGCCTTCATTCCCGGTAGCGTGATCCGGTCCTGTGGCCGCTTGGGCCCGGCCAGGCAAGGTTCCACCGTACCGAGGTCCAGCTCGAGCACGTCCGTATAGCGAGGCTCCGGCTGGCCCCGCTCGCGCCACATGCCCTGGTGCCGGGCGTACGCTTCGACCAGGGCGACCTGCTCGGCCGAACGGCCGGTGAGCTGCAGGTAGCGGGTGGTTTCCTCATCGATCGGGAAAATGGCACAGGTCGAGCCGAATTCCGGCGCCATGTTGGCGATGGTCGCGCGGTCCGCCAGCGGCAGGCCCGCGAGCCCGTCGCCAAAGAACTCCACGAACTTCTCGACGACGCCACGCTTGCGCAGGATCTCGGTGATCGTCAGCACGAGGTCGGTGGCCGTGGCGCCCGGTGGCAGCGCGCCCTTGAGCCTGAAACCGATGACTTGCGGAATCAGCATGGTCACCGGCTGCCCGAGCATGGCCGCCTCTGCCTCGATGCCGCCGACGCCCCAGCCGAGCACGCCGAGGGCATTGATCATCGTGGTGTGCGAGTCGGTGCCGACCAGGGTGTCGGGGTAGGCCGTGCCGTCAGCTTCGTTCTCGAACACGACCCGCGCGAGGTGCTCGAGATTGACCTGGTGCACGATGCCCGTGTTCGGCGGCACGACGCGGAAATTGTCGAACGCGGCCTGGCCCCAGCGCAGAAACGAGTATCGCTCGCCATTGCGCTGAAACTCGATGCGGTTGTTGGTCGCGAGCGCCTGGTCGCTGCCATAAGCGTCGACCTGCACCGAGTGGTCGATGACGAGTTCGGCGGGCGCCAGCGGATTGACCCGCTGCGGATCGCCGCCGAGCCTGACGATCGCCTCGCGCATGGCCGCGAGATCCACCACGCAAGGCACGCCGGTGAAGTCCTGCATGATGACCCGCGCCGGCGTGAACGAGATCTCGTGGGACGGCGCCGCGTGCGCATCCCAGTTGAGCACCGCCTCGATATCGGCGCCGGTGACGTTGACGCCGTCCTCAAAGCGCAGCAGGTTCTCGAGCAGCACCTTCAGCGAAAAGGGCAGGCGTGTCAGGTCGTGGCCCTTGAGCGCCTTGAGGCTGTAGATCCGGTAGGAACGCGAGCCGACCTTCAGCGCGGTACGGGCCTTGAAGCTGTCCGTCATGGGAATCCTCCGGAATGCAGGGCGCGGCGAGCGGCCGGTCAGGCTGCGCGGCCAGCGCAGCGGGAAGACCGTAATTATAACCGGCCACCGCAGGCGGTGGCGGCCTGTCAGGCGCGGCTGCCTGTGGCGCCCTCGATGACGCCGCCACCGAAGCACAGCTGGCCGGAGTAGAAGACTACGTATTGACCGGGTGTCACCGCCCACTGTGCGGCGCGGAACCGGACCTCGGCCCGTCCGTCCGCCGCGAGCGAAACGCGGCAGGGCACGTCGGCCTGCCGGTAACGCACCTTGGCCGTGCACTCGAATTCCGGCGCCGGCGCCGCACCGGCGATCCAGCACACGGGTCCAGTGCTCAGCGCCTGGCTCAGCAGCAGCCGGTGATCGCGCCCCTGCACGACGACCAGGACGTTTCTTTCGAGGTCCTTGCCGGCGACATACCACGGCGCCCCGGCGGTGCCATGCCTGCCACCGATGCCGAGCCCGGTGCGCTGGCCGATCGTGTAGTACATGAGGCCGCGGTGCCCACCGAGTTCCTGGCCCTGCGGGTTCTCGATCCTGCCCGGCCGCGCCGGCAGGTAGCCCTCGAGGAAACGGCGGAAGGGCCGTTCACCGATGAAGCAGATGCCGGTCGAGTCCTTCTTCGACCATACCGGCAGCCCGCGGTCGCGCGCGATGCGCCGTACTTCGGGCTTGGTCAGGCCACCGACCGGAAACACCGTCAGCCCGAGCTGGCTACCCGGCACGGCATGCAGGAAATAACTCTGGTCCTTGGCGGCGTCGGCCCCGCGCAGCAAAGTGCAGCGACCGGCATCTGACCCGACCCGCGCGTAATGACCCGTCGCGAACCGGTCGCCGCCGAGGCGCTGAGCGTATTCGAAGCAGACCCCGAACTTGATCTCGCGGTTGCACAGGACGTCCGGGTTGGGCGTGCGGCCGGCAGCGTATTCGTCGAGGAAGTGCGCGAAGACCCGGTCGCGGTACTCGCGCGCGAAACTGACATGGTGCAGCGGGATGCCGATCTCGTCGCACACGCGCCGCGCATCGGCGAGGTCGGCGGCGGCCTGGCAGTAACCGTCCTCGTCCTCCTCCCAGTTGGACATGAACAGGCCATGCACGTCGTCGCCAGCCTCGGCAAGCAGCAGCGCAGCGACGGCCGAGTCCACGCCACCCGACATCGCCACTATCACCCGCCGGGTCATCGGCAATCAGGGCAGCGCCGGATGGCGCGCCGCCACCTCGACATCGAGCGAGGCCAGCAGCCCGAGCGGGTGGCGCGCACCCGCCAGGTAGTCGTCGATGCAGCGCAGCACGAGCGGGCTGCGCAGCGCGCTGGCGCGTGCCTGCAGCTGCCCGCGCGACAACCACAGGCTGCGCAGTATCGATCGGTCCAGGCGGCGCCCAGGGTCCGGACCGGTCACGCTGCCGCAGAAGGTGACGCGCAGGAAAGTGCGGTCGGCCCCCGCGCTGTGCCACAGGTAGACGCCGACCAGGGCCTGCGGCGTCAACGCGCAGGCGGTTTCCTCCAGCGTCTCCCGCACCACTGCGTCGAGCAGGCTTTCGCCGCGCTCGAGGTGGCCTGCCGGCTGGTTGATGACGATGCGGCGCGCGGCGCGCTCCTCGACGACGAGGAACTTTCCGTCGCGCTCGACGACGGCCGCGACGGTGACGTCGGGACGAAAGGACATGGCCCGGGAGTATACGGCCAGGCTGCCCGGCCCTACAGGTGCTGCTGGCGGGCCTCGGCGGCGGGTGCGCTGGCGATCCAGGACTCGTCGAAGAAGTTGAGGTAGCGCCGCGCGACCGTCGGGTCGTTCATCTCGGCAATGCCATCCCACCGGCTGGCCTGCAGGCGGTAGACCAGGGCGCGGTCGTCGGCGATCAGGAACGCAGACTGGCTGCTGCGCAGCGAGGGGCTGGCCCGGCGAATCTCGATATGGCTGGTGATGCGGCGGGCGAGCCCGATGAACCGCGAACTCTCGTAGACGGTACGCGCGGGATCGACCAGCAGGACACGCACCTTCGCATAGCTGCGCGCCAGCACCAGGCGCTTCACGGCCTCGAGAAACAACGGCTGGTCGTAGACGAGCGGTTCCAGGTCCTGCGAATACATGGTCAGCAGCCGGGTGGCCACGGTCGCGACCTGCAGCGAGGCCGCCCGCACCTCCTCGAGCGTCGAGAGGATCGCGCGCGTCTCTGCAGTGTCTTTCGGTTGTGCGGTCGACATCGTAATCACCCGAGGGTCCGGCGCATTTTCCGGTGGGAGATGCCTGCCTCGTCGAACACGTCGCCCTCCGCCTTGAAGCCCAGCCTTTCGTAGAATGGCAGGGCATGGACCTGCGCATGCAGGTATACGTTGAGCAGGCCGCGATGCCAGGCCTCCTGCAGCAGCGTCCTCAGGATGCGTGCCCCGAGGCCCTGTCCGCGGTATTCACTTAATACCGCGAGCCTGCCGATCTTACCCCCGGGGCTGAGCCGTCCCGTGCCAACTGGTTCACGGTTCCGCACGGCCAGCACATGTACGGACACCAGGTCCTCCGAATCCCACTCCTCGTCCTCGGAAACCTGCTGTTCGACGATGAACACCGCCCGGCGGACCTGCTGCAGCAGCGGCCGGTCCACGCCCCAGGTCGTGACGAAGACCTCGGTGTCGTCCATTGGCAGGACCCTCCCGGTCGTCCTCAGGCGTCGCGGGCCAGTCGTGCGGCCAGCCCGGTGTAATCCTGCGGCGTCAATCGCCCGAGTTGCGCCGCAGCGGCCGGCGGCAGGCCGAGCGCGCCGATGAACTCGCGCAATTCCGCCGCGCCGACCCGGCGCCCGCGCGTGAACGCCTTGAGGCGCTCGTAGGCATCCGGCATGCCGTACCGGCGCATGACAGTCTGGACCGCCTCGCCCAGCACCTCCCAGTTTGCATCCAGGTCTTCGGCCAGGCGCTGCGGTTCCGGCTCGATTCGATCGAGTCCACGCAACGTGGACTTGACTGCCAGCGTTGCATGGCCGCAGGCGACACCGATGTTGCGCAGTACGGTGGAGTCGCTCAGGTCGCGTTGCCAGCGCGAGACGGGCAACTTGGCGGCAAAGAAGCCGAGCAGCGCGTTGGCGAGCGACGCATTGCCTTCCGCGTTCTCGAAATCGATGGGATTGACCTTGTGCGGCATGGTCGAGGAACCCACTTCCTGGCCGAGCGGGCGCTGCCGGAAGTAGCCGATCGACACATAGCCCCACACGTCCCGGCACAGGTCGGTGACGACGGTCAGGTAGCGGGCGAGGGCGTGGCAGTACTCCGCGATCCAGTCGTGCGGCTCGATCTGCACCGTGTACGGGTTGTGCGCGAGCCCGATAGTCTCTACGAACCGCTGCGTGATCGCGGGCCAGTCCGCCTGCGGATACGCGATCAGGTGCGCGTTGTAATTGCCGACTGCGCCATTGCACTTGCCGAGAATCGGCACCGCGGCAAATCCTGCCGCCAGCCGCTCGAGCCGCACCAGGAAGTTGGCGACTTCCTTGCCCAGCGTCGTGGGGCTGGCGGGCTGGCCGTGCGTGCGCGACAGCATCGGCAACTCGGCAGTCGTGTGCGCGAGCGTGCGCAGCTGGCCGTGCAGGCGCGCCATCAATGGCAGCAGCACCTCGCGGCGGGCGTCATTCAGCATCATCGCGTAGCAGAGATTGTTGATGTCCTCCGACGTGCACGCGAAGTGAACGAATTCAAGGTGCGCCGGCGCCGCGCCGGCCGCGGCCAGGCGCCCGCGCACGTAGTACTCCACGGCCTTGACATCGTGGTTGGTCCGCGACTCGAGCACCTTGACGGCCGGGGCGGCCTGCTCGCCAGGGTCGCGGGCCAGCCGCTCGAGCTCGATCGCGGCCGGACGCGCAAGATCCTTGAGCTCCGCAATCGCGGGTTCCGCGGCGAGATGCGCGAGCCACAGCGCCTCGACCCGGATGCGGTAATGAATCAGCGCGCTCTCGCTGAAAAGCGCGGCCAGTTCCGGTACCTGTGCGGCGTAGCGACCGTCGAGTGGTGACAGGGCGGACAGGCTGGGCTCGGTCATCAGTGCGTTTCCCCGGTGCTAGACTTGGGGATCTTAGCGCAATGCGCGTCCGGACCCGGTGCGCCGCAGGGGCCGGCCAGCGCCGTCGCCGGGCAGGTCCGATACATGGTGTTGATTCTGGATACACATGACGCACAGCGCGGGTCCAGCCCCGTACACAGGATCATCGCGCCAGACCGCTCGCCCGGAAGCCCCGTTTGTTCGGTCGTGCAGGTTGGCCGGCGATGACCGGCCGCAGCCCCGCGGAATTGAATGGCCTGGCGCCGCAAGACCTGGTCGGTCTCATGCGCCGCAACCTGGCGGTGGCGCGCACGGCGCCCGAGGAGTTGCGGATCGGTCCGTTCTCATCGGTCATCGGTGCGCGGATCCGTCACCTGTTTCCTGCGTCGCTGCGCCCGGCGGCGGTTCTGGTGCCCGTCGTCGACCGTCCGCAGGGACCGACGGTCCTGTTGACCTACCGGGCACCGGACCTCAAGCATCATGGCGGCCAGATCTCATTCCCCGGCGGCGGGCTGGAGCCCTGTGACCACGACCCGGAAGCCTGCGCCCTGCGCGAGACGGAGGAGGAGATCGGACTCGGCCGCGGGTTTGTGGAAATCCTCGGGCGCCTGCCGGATCACCTTGTCATCACGGGCTACCAGGTGACGCCGGTGGTGGGGCTCGTGCGGCCGGGGTTCGAGCTGCGGCTCGACCAGACCGAAGTGACCGACACTTTCGAGGCACCGCTGCTTCACCTGTTCGACATCCGCACGCACACGCGGGTGTTGCGGCGGTTCGGACAGTTCGAACTCGAGGCCTTCGACCTGCCCTGGCGCGACCACAATATCTGGGGCGCCACGGCAGGCATGCTGCTGACCTTGCGCGAAATTCTGCTGGAGGGCTGAGCGGTGTCCGTTGCCCGTCTCATCGAGATCATGGCCGCGCTGCGCGACCCCGGCAGTGGCTGTCCGTGGGACCTCGAACAGGACTTTCGCTCGGTGGCGCCCTACACGCTCGAGGAGGCCTACGAAGTCGCCGACGCCATCGAGCGGGACGATCTCGCGGGCCTGCAGGATGAACTTGGCGACCTGCTGCTGCAGGTCGTGTTCCACGCGCGCATGGCCAGCGAACAGGGCGCATTCGATTTTGACGACGTCGTGGCCGGCATCTGTGACAAGCTCGTGCGCCGCCACCCGCACGTGTTCGGTGGTGAGCCGATTGCCAGCGCCGAGGCGCAGACGGTCGTCTGGGAAGACCACAAGGCCCGCGAGCGCGCAGGGCGGGGCGGATCAGCCGGGCTGCTGGATGACGTCCCGATGGCACTGCCCGCGCTGACCCGGGCCTCCAAGCTCGGCAAGCGCGCGGCCCGCGCCGGTTTCGACTGGCCAGACGCGGCAGGCGCGCGGCGCAAGCTGGACGAGGAACTCGCCGAACTCGACGAGGAGGTCCATGGCGGCCGGGAGCCGGAGGCGCTCGAGGCGGAGCTCGGGGACCTGCTGCTGGCTGCCGTCAACTACGCGCGGCACCTGGGCGTCGATGCCGAGACAGCGCTGCGTCGCAGCAATGCGCGTTTTGTGCGACGCTTCCTGCACGTCGAACGCCGGCTGGCGGAATCGGGCCTGACCGGACAGGCCGCCGGGCCGGACCGGCTCGACGCCTGGTGGGAAGAGGCGAAGCGCCTCGAGGAGGAACCGTGAAGCGTTCAGGGCCGGTTCATCGCGCTTTGCACTACAATCCCCCCATGAAGCCGCAAATCGCGATCCTGTTTCTCGCCAGCGGACTGGTTTGCGCCCCTGCCCTGGGGTTGGCGGCGGGCTCGATCCGGGCCGGGCAGGGCCAGTCATTGTCTTCGATCGTGGCCTACGCCGAGGGCCTGAGCCTGGACGAGGCAGTTGCCAAGGCCGAGAAGAGATTCAACGCACGCGTCGTTCGCGCCGAGGAAAAGCGCAGCGGCGACCGGCGCATCTACCAGATACGATTGCTCAGCGGCGACGGCCGGGTCTTCGACGTCACGGTGGACGCGGAGTCCGGGCTCATCGAGTAGCGGGCCGTGAGGGTTCTCGTCATCGAGGACGAGCCGGTCCTGCTCGAGAATCTCGTGACGAGGTTGCGGGCATCCGGGTTCGTCGTAGATGCGGCGGCCGACGGCGTCGAAGGCGAGTACATGGGCAACGAGTTCCCGGTCGATGTCGCGATCGTCGATCTCGGTTTGCCGGGCAAGCCCGGGCTCGACGTCATCCGCGCGTGGCGCCAGGCCGGCCGCCCGTTTCCCATCCTGATTCTCACTGCCCGCGACCGCTGGCAGGAGAAGGTCGAGGCCCTGCAGGCCGGCGCCGATGACTACGTCACCAAGCCCTTCCAGTTCGAGGAAATCAGCGCGCGCCTGCAGGCGCTGCTGCGCCGCTCCGGTGGCTGGTCGCAGCCGGTGCTGCGTTCCGGCAAGGTCGAACTCGACCCGCGCAGCCAGCAGGTCAGCGTCAACGGCAGCGCGGTCGAGCTGACGGCCTTCGAGTACCGGCTGCTCGAGTACCTGATGCTGCACGCCGGGCAGGTCGTCTCGAAGGCCGAGCTCACGGACAAGTTGTATGAGCAGGATTTTGAACGCGACAGCAACGTGATCGAGGTATTCGTCGGCAGGCTGCGCAAGAAGCTGGACCCGGAAGGCTTGGTGCAGCCGATCGAGACGCTGCGCGGCCGGGGCTATCGCCTGGCCCGCGACTAGACGTGCCGGCGCAGGCCCCGTCGCTGGTCTACAGGCTGGTCGTCGGGCTGGTCGCCGCCAGCGTGGTCCTGTCCGGCGCCACGGCGGCCGCGCTCGACGCCCTGATCCGGAGCCGCGCAATCGAGGCACGTCACGAGGTGCTGGTCGCCCAGGTCATCGCACTGATCGCGACGGCCGAGCTCGAGGCCCCCGACGAACTGCGGCCCACGACCATGGCCGAGGCACGCCTGTCCACACCGGGCTCGGGCCTGTTTGCCGAGATTCGGGCGGCCGGCGGCAGCGTCATCTGGCGCTCGCCGTCCACGGTTGGCAGCGGTCTTGAGCTGGCTGCCCGGCCGTTGCCGGGTGGGCGGGCATTCGAGCAGGTGCGGCTGCCCGACGGCACCCGCGTGCTCGGCCTGTCGCTGGGCGTGAGCTGGGAAACCGGTTCCGGCCCGGCCGGCATTTTCTACATCAGCGCGGCGGAAAGCCTCGAGCCCCATTACGACGATCTGGCGAGGGTGCGGCTGTGGCTGCTGGCGGGCGCCGTCCTGCTGATGACCGCGCTGGCCCTGGGACTCACATTCGGCCTGCGCGTCGGCCTGCGCCCGCTGCGCCGGCTGGAACATGAAATCGCGGAAGTCGAGGCCGGCCAGCGGGACGTGCTGGGCGGCGGCTGGCCGCGCGAACTGGTCGGCGTCACCGGCAACCTGAATGCACTGCTCGACGGCGAGCGCGCCAGATCGACCCGCTACCGGACGACATTGGGCAACCTCGCGCACAGCCTGAAGACGCCGCTCGCTGCGCTGAAAACCATCGTTGCGGGTTCGGAGGGGGAGGTGCACGCCGCCTTCGATCCGCAGCTGGAACGCATGCGCGACATCGTCGATCACCAGCTGCGCCGCGCCGTGCTGGGCGGCGCCGGCTCGACCGTCGCTTCGGTCGCGATCGGCCCACCGCTCGCGGAGCTGGGCGGGGCGTTGCGCAAGGTCTATGCGGAAAAGGCGATCGATTTCGAACTGGACGTGCCGGCCGGTCTCGCCTACCCGATGGACCCGGGCGACCTCATGGAGCTGGCTGGCAACCTGCTGGACAACGCCTTCAAGTATGGCCGCCGCCAGGTGCGCCTGGCGGCGCGGCCGGCCGACCGCGTCGACTGGCGGCGGGCTGGCCTGTCGCTCGTCATCGACGACGATGGTCCAGGCATCCCCGAGGCCGATCGCGACCGCGTGCTGCAGCGCGGCGTGCGCGTCGATGAATCGGTGGCCGGCCAGGGCATTGGCCTGGCGGCAGCGCGCGACGTCGCGGCAGCCTATGGCGGCACCTTGCGGGTGGCCGATTCGCCGCTCGGCGGTGCCAGGCTGAGCGTGGACCTGCCGGGACGCTGAGCGGCATGCCGCGCATGCCCCCGGACACGGTCGACCTGGACCAACTGCTGCTGACCGACCGTGCGCGCTTGCAGGTCCTGCAGGCACGCATCGAGGCGCGCGAAGCGCGCGGCGCACCGGCGACGCGCGAGCGGGACCGCTGGCGCGGGCAGCTGGCCGAGGCCCGCGCGCGTTTCGAGCGGCGCCTTGCGTCGGTGCCGGACGTTTCCTACCCGCCGGAATTGCCGGTTTCCAGACGCATCGCCGAGATCCGCGACGCGATCATGCATCACCAGGTGGTCGTCGTTTGCGGCGAGACCGGATCCGGCAAGACGACCCAGTTGCCGAAGGCGTGCCTCCAGGCTGGCCGCGGCCTGACGGGACTCATCGGGCACACGCAACCGCGCCGCATCGCGGCGCGGAGTGTCGCCACGCGGCTCGCCTGCGAACTGTCCGTGCCGCTCGGCGGAGCCGTCGCCTTCAAGGTGCGCTTCGCCGAGAGCGGGTCCGAGCACAGCCTGGTCCGAGTCATGACCGACGGCATCGTGCTGGCGGAAGTGCGCAGCGACCCGGACCTGCTGCGCTACGACACACTGATCATCGACGAGGCGCACGAGCGCAGTCTGAACATCGACTTCCTGCTCGGCTACCTGCGGCGCCTGCTGCCGCGCCGGCCGGACCTGCGCGTGGTCGTGACATCCGCGACCATCGACCCCGACAGCTACTCGAAGTTCTTCGGTGGCGCGCCGGTCATCGAAGTCTCGGGCCGCGGCTGGCCGATCGAAACCGTCTATCGTCCGCTCGGCGCCGACGAAGATGACGACCTCGACCCGGGACTGGTGCCGGGCATCGTCGAGGCGGTCGGCGAACTGCGCGGCCGTGGCGACATGCTGGTGTTCCTGCCGGGCGAACGTGAAATCCGCGAGGCCGGCGAGGCGCTGGCGCGGGCGTGGGGAGAGGCGCTGGATATCCTGCCGCTGTTCTCGCGGTTGAGCTGGCCGGAGCAGCAGCGCGTCTTCGAGCCGGGCCCGCGCCAGCGGGTCGTGCTGGCCACCAATGTCGCGGAGACCTCGATCACCGTCCCGGGCATACGCGCGGTCGTCGATTCGGGACTGGCCCGGATCGGGCGCTACAGCCCGCGCAGCAAGGTCCTGCGATTGCCCGTCGAGCCCGTGTCGCAGGCGAGCGCGGACCAGCGCCAGGGCCGCTGTGGCCGGGTCGGACCCGGGCTGTGCGTGCGGCTCTATTCCGAACAAGAGTACGCCGCGCGCGAGCGCTTCACGCAGCCGGAGATCCTGCGCACCAACCTGGCGAGCGTCATCCTGCAAATGGAGGTGCTGGGCCTCGGCGCGGTCGACGAATTCCCGTTTCCGGATCCGCCGGACACCCGTCTGATCAACGACGGCTACCGGCTGCTGCAGGAACTGGAGGCCGTCGACGGCGAGCGCAGGGTGACGGCGCTCGGCGAGCAACTGGCGCGACTGCCGGTGGATCCGCAGTTTGCGCGCATGCTGGCCGGGGCGCAGCGCTGCAATGCGTTGAACGAGGTTCTCACCCTGATCGCAGTACTCAGCATCCGCGATCCCCGCGAACGTCCTGCGCAGCAGCGGGCCGCCGCGGACGAACGCCATGCGGCGTTCGCTGATGCACGCTCGGATTTCTCGTCGCTGCTCAACCTGTGGCAAGCGTGGCAGGAGGTGAAGGCCGGGCGTTCCGGCTCACAAGCACGCCGCTGGTGCCGCGAGAATTTCCTGTCCGCCTCCCGCATGCGCGAATGGGAGCAGCTGCGCTCCGAGCTCGAGAGCATCGTCGGCGAACTCGGCTGGAAGACGGGCCTCGCGCCGGCCGGCTACGAGGCCGTGCATCGAGCGTTGTTGCCCGGACTGCTCGGCAACGTGGGCGAAAAGACCGAGAAGGGCGATTACCTTGGAGCGCGGGGCATGCACTTCGCCGTTGCAGCGGACTCGGGCCTGCGAGCTCGCGCGCCCAAGTGGGTGATGGCGGCGACACTGGTCGAAACGCGCCGGGTCTACGCCCGAACCGTCGCGGCAGTGCAGCCAGCGTGGATCGAGACGGCGGCGCATCACCTGGTACGGCGCAGCTACAGCGAGCCCGAGTGGCTGCCGGACCGCGGCCAGGTCGTGGCGCGCGAGACGGTCTCGCTGTACGGATTGACCCTGGTGGCCGGCCGCCGTGCCAGTTTTGGCAGCATCGACCCCGCGGCGGCCCGCTTGATCTTCGTGCGCGAGGCGCTGGTCCACGGCCGGTCCCGGCTGCGTGAGCCGTTCCTGCAGCACAACGATCGGGTTCGCGCGGCACTGGAGCAGCGCGAGGCCCGCCTGCGCAGGCGCGGGGTCGTCGTCGACGAGGAGCGGATCACCGCTTTCTACCTGCAGCACATCCCGTTACGCGTGAACACCGTGGCGGCCCTGCAGGCGTGGCTGCGCCGGTCGGCGCCTCGTGCGGACGCCACGCTGAGATTCACCGAGCGGGACGTCGTGCCACCCGATGCCCCGCAGGTCGACGCGCGCGAGTGGCCCGACACGCTGCGGATCGGCGCCGTGGAACTGCCGCTCAGCTACCGATTCGAACCGGGCGCGGACCACGACGGCGCAACACTGGCGGTCCCGCTCGCCGCGCTGGGACAGCTGGAAGTAGGTGAGCTGGAGTGGGGCATCCCGGCCTGGCGGCATGAGTTGCTGACCGCGCTGGTGCGTGGTTTGCCCAAAGCAGTGCGCCGGTTGCTGGTTCCCGCTCCCGACGTCGCCGCGCGCTGCCTGGGGGCCCTCGACAAGGTGCCGCACGGGTCCTTCCATGCAGCCGCCGCCGCGGCCCTGACGCGCGAGGCCGGCGTGCCGATCGGGGTGGACGAGCTGCGCGCCATCGAGGTCGATCGGCACCTCAGGCTCAATCTGCGGGTCACGGACGAAACGGACGAGGTCGTGGGCCAGGGACGCGACCTCGAGGCGTTGCGGCGCGAATTGCGACCGGCGCAGCAGCGGTCGGTGCAGCAGAGCGCGGCGGACTTCACGCGCGAGGGCGTCCGCGCCTGGGATTTCGGCCGCCTGCCGCAGCAACTGGAGCGTCATGGGCAGGGTCTCAAGCTGGTGCTCTACCCCGCGATCGAGGACCGCGGCAATGCCGTGGCGCTGACCTGCCACGAGGAGCGGGCGCAGGCCGAGGCGCTCACGCGCGCCGGCGTCGTGCGGCTGCTCGCCCTGCGGCTCGAGCCGCAACTGCGGCACGTCCGCGCGGCCCTGGCCGCCGATGCGACGCTGCCATTGCTGCACCAACCGGTCGGCCCGCTGAGCGAACTCGCGACGCAGATTGCCGATCGGGCCGTGGAAAGGTCCTGCCTGGCAGGCGAGGAACCGCCGCCGCGCGACCGGGCCGCATTCGAGACGGCGGCAGAGCGCGGCCGGCCGGAACTGTACGACGAGGCCATGCGGCTTGGCGAATTGGCCCGGCGCGCACTCGAGCAACGCCGACAGGCCTTGCGGGAAATCGACTCATTGCCCGAGGGGCTGGACAGCGCCCTGGTGGCCGACTGCCGCGAGCAGGTGCTCGGACTGCTGGGCCGGGGCTTTGTCGCCGCGACCCCTGATCCGTGGCTGGACGCGCTGCCGAGGTTCCTGAAGGCCGCCTCGGAAAGGGCGCGGCGGCTACGTTCGGCACCGCGCAGCGGCGAAGGTCCGCAGTACGAGTTCCGGCAGTGGCACGCGACGGCCGCCACGCTGTGTGCCGAGTCCCGGCAGCGTCACGGCAGGCCCTTGCCCGCCGTGACCTTGCTGCGCTGGATGGTCGAGGAATTCGGCGTGTCGCTGTTCGCGCAGGAACTGCGAACGTCGATGCCTATCTCCGGCAAGCGCCTGGCGCGGCAACAGGAAGCCGCTCGCAGGGCGCTGCAGACCTGATCAGCTGCTGCCGCCCAGCGCCTTTGGCAACAGGGGCGTTATCAGGTCCATGGGCAGCGGGAAGACGATGGTCGTCGTTCCCGTCCCCGACAGCCCGGCCAGCGTCTGCAGGTAGCGCAGCTGGATCGCGCGCGGGTCCGCACCGAGTGCGCGCGCAGCCTCAACCAGTGCGGTCGCGGCCTGTTTTTCGCCGTCGGCATGGATGACCTTGGCGCGCCGGCTACGCTCGGCCTCGGCCTGCTGGGCCATGGCGCGGATCATGCTCTCGTCGAGATCGATGTGCTTGATCTCGACGTGGGAGACCTTGATGCCCCAGATGTCGGTCGAGTCGTCGAGGATCTTCTGGACGACAGCGTTCAGCTTGTCGCGCTCCGACAGCATCTCGTCCAGCTCGTGCTGGCCAAGCACGGAGCGCAGCGTCGTCTGCGCGAGCTGGCTGGTCGCCTCGAAGGGATTCGCCACCTGGATGATCGCCTTGGCCGGGTCCACGATGCGGAAATAGACCACCGCGTTGACCTTGACCGAGACGTTGTCGCGCGAGATGACGTCCTGCTTCGGCACGTCCAGCACGATGGTGCGCAGGTCGACACGCGTCATCTGCTGGACCACCGGGATCACGATGATCAGCCCGGGTCCCTTGATGCCGGTGAAGCGGCCAAGCGTGAAGATGACGCCACGCTCGTACTCCTTGAGGATCTTGATGGCGTTGATCAGCAACGCGACGACGAATACCGCGAACACAATCAATGGAATCTGCAGCACGGCTGTGCCTCCTGTATCAGTCTTCCGGATGCACGTGCAGGGTCAGGCCCTCCACGCGCCGTATTCTGACCCGCTGGCCCGCCGCCAGCGGCCGCTCGGACTCGGCGGCCCATTCCTCGCCGAAGATCTTCACACGGCCCCGGCCGGTGAAGGACTCGATCACTTCGGCGCGCGCGCCCAGCATCTGCTCCGCACCCGTCTCCACGGGCCTGCGCCTGGCCCGCGCCGCCATCCACACGGTGCCGAACATCGCCATGCCGGCCGCCGTCGCGATGCCGCCGATCACGCCCATGCTGACGCCGAAGCCGGGGGTGCCGGTGTCCATCAGGATGATGGAGCCGATGACGAAGGCCGCCAGGCCGCCGAGACCCAATGCCCCGAAGCTGGGCGCGAACACCTCGCCGATCATCATGGCCACGCCGAGGCCGATCAGCGCCAGCCCGGCGTAGTTGACTGACAGCACCTGCAGCGCGTACAGACCCAGCAGCAGGCAGATGGCGCCGACCACGCCGGGCAGGATGGCGCCCGGGTTGTAGCCCTCGAACATGAGCCCGTACAGACCGATGATCAGCAGCCCATAGGCGATCAGCGGGTTCGTGATGACCGCGAGCAGTTCGGTGCGCCAGTCCGGGTCGAAACGCTCGACGACGATGGCGGCGGTGTCCAGCGTGCGCTCCACGCCGCCCGCCACGAGCTTGCGGCCGTCGAGTTTCCTCAGCAGGTCGGCGATGTCATCCGCCATCAGGTCAATGACACCCTGCTCGAGCGCCTCGCCCGCAGGCAGGCTGGCGGCGCCGCGTACGGCGGACTCGGCCCAGTCGATATTCCTGCCGCGCAACTCGGCCAGGCTGCGGATGTAGGCGACTGCGTCGTTCACGGCCTTGCGGTCCGACGCGCTGCCGGGTTCCTCGGCCTTGTCACCGTCCTTGCCCGGCGTATCCGGCGCCGGCCGCGATCCACCGATCGGCACCGGCGTGGCGGCGCCGAGGTTGGTGCCGGGCGCCATCGCCGCGACGTGACTCGCGTACAGGATGTAGGTGCCGGCGCTGGCCGCGCGGGCGCCTGACGGCGACACGAACGTCACGACCGGCACCTTCGCATTGAGGATGCCCTGGATCATGTCGCGCATGGCGGCATCCAGGCCGCCCGGCGTGTCGATCTGCAAAATGAGCAACTGCGCGTCGCTGTCTTCCGCGCGCTCCAGCGCGCGCAGGAAGTGATCCTTGGTGGCGGGGCCGATGGCGTCCTTGACCTGCACGAGCACGACGCCACCGGCCGGCGCCGCGGGCTGTGCCTGCAGGTCGGGCAGCTGGGTGGCCGCCAGCGCCAGCAGCACCACTGCGGAAAGCGCTTTCATGGTGACCCTCCTCATGGTGTGTTGATGATAACAGGGTGGTCTGCTACAAGCTTCGGAGAACGGCATCTGCAGGGGAGGGACGCACATGTATCGGTTCACAGACATGGTGGTGGCAGTGCTGGGCATCTGCGTGGCCGCTCCGGCGGCCGCCCAGTTGCAGGAGCCGGACTTCACGGTCCGGGCCGAACGCCTTGGCGAGGGGTTGTACGTGCTGGTCGGACAGGGCGGCAACATAGGCGTGTCGAGCGGCGCCGACGGCACCTTCCTGATCGACGACCAGTACGCGCCCGCCACGCCCGCCATCAACGCCGCTCTCGCGACGCTCGGTGCGGAACCGGTGCGGTTCGTACTGAACACGCACTGGCATGGCGACCACACGGGCGGCAACGAGAATTTCGGCGAGGCCGGCGCAGTGATCGTCGCGCAGGACAATGTGCGCGGGCGCATGAGCAAGCCGCAACAGAACAGGTTCCTCGATGGCGCAACGCCGGCATCGCCCCCCGCGGCGCTGCCGGTCATTACGTTCGGCGATTCGCTGGGTCTGCACCTGAACGGCCAGACCATCCGCGCCCTGCACACGCCCCGTGCGCACACGGACGGCGACGTCATCGTGCGCTTCGACACGGCCAACGTGCTGCACGCCGGCGACTTGTTCTTCAACGGACTGTATCCGTTCATCGACGTGGATTCGGGCGGCAGCGTCGAGGGCTTGCTGGCGGCCGTCGACCTCATGCTGTCGGTGTCCGATGCGGAGACGCGCATCATTCCCGGCCACGGTCCGCTGGCGGATCGCGCCGCTTTGCTGGCTTACCGGAACATGCTGGTGGACACCAGCGCGCGGGTCCGCAGGCTGCTCGACGAAGGCCTCGGCGTCGAGCAGATCGTCGCGGCGGCACCGAACGCCGACTACGACGCAACCTGGGCGTGGGGGTTCATCACCGGCGAACGCTACCTGCGGATGCTGGTGAACCTGATGGGGCAGGCCGGCGAATAGGCGCTGGCCTACAGGTCGAACCTGATCCCCTGCGCCAGCGGCATCTCGCTGGAGTAGTTGATCGTATTGGTCTGGCGCCGCATGTAGTATTTCCACGCGTCCGAGCCCGACTCGCGACCGCCGCCCGTGTCCTTCTCGCCGCCGAAGGCGCCGCCGATCTCCGCGCCCGACGTGCCGATGTTGACGTTGGCGATGCCGCAGTCGCTGCCGGCCGCCGACAGGAAGCGCTCCGCGTGCTGCAGCCGGTCCGTGAAGATGGCCGACGACAGCCCGTAGGCGGTGTCATTCTGCATCGCGATCGCCTCCTCGAAGGTGGCGTAGGGGATCAGGTACAGGATCGGCGCGAAGGTCTCTTCCTGCACGACCGGCAGGTCGTTGCGGGCCTCGACGAGGGTCGGCTCGACATAGAACCCCGGTCCGGGCAGCAGTTTGCCGCCGCACAGGACCTTGCCGCCCTGTGCGCGGGCGGCCGCGATCGCGTCCGTGTAGCCCTGGACCGCCGCGGCATCCACCAGCGGGCCGACCAGGGTCTTCGGGTCGGACGGGTCGCCGATGCGCAGCTGGCTGTAGGCCGAGAGCAGCCGCCGCTTCATCTCGGCCATCCGCGACTCGTGCACCAGCAACCGCCGCGTCGAGGTGCAGCGCTGGCCTGCGGTGCCGACGGCGCCGAACACCACGGCCGGCACGGCGAGGTCGAGGTTGGCGAATTCGTCAACGATGATGGCGTTGTTGCCGCCAAGCTCCAGCAGGCTGCGGCCGAGCCGCGCGGCAACGCGCTGACCGACCGTACGGCCCACCGGCGTCGAACCGGTCAGGCTGACCAGCGCGACGCGGCGGTCGTCCACGAAGCGGTTGGACAGCGAGCGGTCGCCGCCGACGAACAACTGGAACACCGGCGGCAGCTTCATCTGCGTCATGACCTCCACGCAGATGCGCTGCACGGCCACGGCCGTCAGCGGCGTCTTGTGCGAGGGCTTCCAGACGCAGGCATCGCCGCAGACAGCCGCCAGCAGTGCGTTCCAGGCCCAGACGGCGACCGGGAAATTGAAGGCAGAGATGATTCCCACCACGCCGAGCGGGTGCCACTGCTCGTACATCCGGTGCGCTGGTCGCTCGGAGTGCATGCTCAGTCCGTACAGCATGCGCGACTGGCCGACGGCAAAGTCGGCGATGTCGATCATCTCCTGAACCTCGCCGTCGCCCTCGGCCTTGATCTTGCCCATCTCGAGGGTGACCAGGCTGCCCAGCAGGTCCTTCCTGGCGCGCAGGGCCTCGCCGACCCGCCGCACGGCCTCGCCGCGGAGCGGGGCCGGGGCCATCCGCCATTCCGCAAAGGCCGCCGCCGCAGAGGCGACGATCCGTTCGTAATCCGCCGCGGTCGCGCCGCGGACCTTCGCAATGACCTCGCCGGTGGCGGGGTTGACCGACTCGATGAGCGGCGCCGCGTCATCGGCGAGCCAGCCTCCGTCGCCCGACCAGCATCCAGGGTTGACGTCATTCAGGCCCAGACCGGCCAGGATGTCGCGTGCCTTCATGATTGCGCCTCCCGCAGCCGCCGCTGGTGTCCCGCCTTGCCCTCGACCACGACCCGTGCTGACACGGACTTGTCGCTGCCCTGCGCATACCAGCGGCCGAACCGGTTGGCCAGGATCTGCGGCAGGCTGAACTGCTCCTGGCGCACGAAGCCGTGGTACTTGCCAGGCTCGGCGAGCACCAGGTCCAGTACCGCCGCGGCGCCGGCCGCGGTCGAGACCTGGATGGCCGACCACAGGCGGCCCGCGATTTCCTGAGGGTAGATCTTGTTGACGTAGTTCTCCTCGCGCAATTCCCCGTCCTGCATGCCGGCCACGGCGACATAGATGACCACCACGTCCTGCAGTGTCTGCGGCACCGCGTTCTCGAGGATGCGCTTGAGCGTGCCGCGATCCTGGTTGAGCTTCAGGTCGTTCATCAGGAGACGCATCTGCTGGCAGTGTCCCGGATAGCGCATCGTCTTGTAGTTCATCGTCTCGGCGAGATGACCGTAGGTCTCGCCCAGCGAGCCCAGGCCACCGGAGGTGTTGAAGGCCTCGTACAGGGTGCCGTCAATCTCGATCTCCTCCAGGCCTTCGAGCGGAGCCATTTCGATGGGCTGGCCGTCGGCAATCGCCATGCAGGGATTGCCGTACTCGTTGATGAGGCCCTCGGTCGACCAGGTCAGGGAGTACTTGAGGACGTTGTTCGGATGCTGCGGCAACGCGCCGACCCGCAGCTTCACGGACCGCAACTTGTCGAAATGTCTGACCAGCTCGTTGCCCGCGATCGAGACGAAACCAGGCGCAAGGCCGCACTGCGGCACGAATGCGGACTGTGCTCCCTCGGCGACGGCCCGCACCTGGCGGGTCACGTCCACGTCCTCGGTGAGGTCGAAATAGTGCATCCCGGCCTGGCGCGCCGTGCGCGCGACGCCGACGTTGCAGTAATAAGGCAGGGAGGACATCACGGCGTCTGCCGGGTGGCTCGCGAGGTGACGCGCCACGTCGGCCTCGACGCCCGCATCCAGCTGGAATGCCTCGAGGTGCTTGAGACCGTGCGCCTTGGCGACCGACTTCGCGGTCGCGCCGTCCACGTCAGCCAGGGCAACTTCGTACAGGCCAGACTCGGCCAGCAGCCCGGAGATGAGTGCGCCGATCTTGCCGGCGCCCAGGACCAGTACCCGATGCATCGCGTTGTCTCCCGGCGTAAGTAATGCGGGCCCGCCGTCGGCACGGAGAATGCCTGGCACGGGCCCGCTTGCGTCGCTCAATTGTGCCAACTCGCGCGTCCACAGACCAGCACGGCTTGCCGCATTTTGCGGCGCACCGTGGGCCTGTGTAGGATGCTCGCATACATGCCTAAAACCAATCCTCGCGGGCCCTGGTCGCCATCGAGCTGGCAGTCCCGTCCAGCGACCCAGATGCCCGTCTACGCGGACCGGGCGAGTCTCGAGCGGACCCTCGCCACGCTGGCGCGGTTGCCGCCCATCGTCGTTTCGTGGGAAATCGAGCAGCTCAAGCAGCAGCTGGCCGAGGCGCAGCGGGGTGAGCGTTTCCTGCTGCAGGGCGGCGATTGCGCCGAGAGCTTCAATGGCTGCGAATCGGACGAAATCACGCGCAAGCTCAAGATCCTGCTGCAGATGAGTCTGGTCCTGCTGCACGGCCTCAAGAAGCCCGTGATTCGCCTGGGCCGGTTCGCGGGGCAATACGCGAAACCGCGGTCGGAAGACCGCGAAACGCGCAATGGCGTGTCGTTGCCCAGCTACCGGGGCGACATCGTGAACCGCCCCGAATTCGATGCCGTGTCGCGGGAACCAGACCCTGAACTCATGTTGCGCGGCTATGAGCGTGCGGCCCTGACCCTGAACTTCATTCGCGCTCTCGCTGATGGCGGGTTCGCCGACCTGCACCATCCCGAGTACTGGGACCTCGATTTCCTCAAGCACTCGCCACTGAAGGAGACCTACCAGCAGATTGCGTCATCGGTCGCCGACTCCCTGGATTTCTTCGAGGCGATCTCCGGCGGGCCGATCCAGGAGGCGTCCCTGGTGCGGTTCTTTTCCAGCCATGAGGCGCTGCTGCTGCCCTACGAGCAGGCGCAGACCCGTTTCATCGCGCGCCAGAGCCGCTGGTACAACCTGTCGGCGCACCTGCCATGGATCGGCCTGCGCACCGCAAGGACAGACGGCGCGCACGTCGAGTATTTCCGCGGCATCTCCAATCCGATCGCCGTCAAGGTCGGGCCGGCCATGGAACCCGCCTGGCTCACGGAACTGGTGGAGATCCTCAACCCGGAAGACGAACCGGGACGCCTGACCTTCATCCACCGTTTCGGCAGGGCACGCATCGAGAGCGTGCTGCCGGCGATGATCGACGCCGTGCGCGCCACCGGCAAGCAGGTGCTGTGGGTATGCGACCCGATGCATGGCAACACCGAGACGACCGGCAATGGCATCAAGACACGGCGCTTCGAGAACATCCTGGCCGAGGTCGAGTCAGCGTTCCGTGTCCATGAGGCGGCCGGCTCGATGCTGGGGGGCGTGCACGTAGAATTGACCGGGGAGGACGTGACCGAATGCATGGGTGGGGCGCGCGGCCTGTCCGAATCGGACCTCGAGCGCGCTTACCAGTCGACCGTGGACCCGCGTCTGAACGGCGAGCAGGCCCTGGAATTGGCGATGCTGATCACCAGGCAGCGACTTTCAAAGTGAATAAGTGTTGAATTAACAAAGGATTGTATTGAGTCAATCGAAATCAGGTGAGCTTTTGACGGGTTCCAGGTTCCTGGCGCCCGTGGACCCCGAATGGCAGGTCGTGCTGGGCGGGGACGCCGTGGCATTCGTCAACGAGCTGGCGGGGCGCTTCGGCGCGCAGGTCGAGGAGTTGCTGCAGCGCCGGGAGCAGCGACAGGTCGAACTCGATGGCGGGGCGATGCCCGACTTCCTGCCTGAGACCCAGGCCATCCGCGACGGCGAATGGAAGGTGGCGCCCATCCCAGCCGACCTGCTCGACCGCCGGGTGGAGATCACGGGGCCGACTGACCGCAAGATGGTCATCAACGCGTTGAATTCCGGCGCCCGCGTGTTCATGGCAGATTGCGAGGATTCGTTGTGCCCTTCCTGGGACAACGTGATCCAGGGACAACTCAACCTGCGCGATGCGGTGCGCCGCAACATCCAGTTTGAAAGCGCGGAGGGCAAGCAATACCGGCTCAGCGACAGGCCTGCCGTGCTGCTGGTGCGTCCCCGCGGCTGGCACCTGCCTGAAAAGCACTGGGTACTGCACGGACAGCCGGTACCCGGCGCCTTCGTGGACTTCGGCCTGTACCTCTTCCACAACGCGGCGGAGCTGAAAGCACGCGGCAGCGGACCGTATTTCTACCTGCCGAAGCTGGAGAATCACCGCGAGGCGCGGCTGTGGGCCGACGTCTTCGCCTTCGCCGAGCAGCGGCTCGGCATCGCGCGCGGCACGATCAAGGCGACGGTGCTGATCGAGACGATCCTCGCCGCATTTGAAATGGACGAGATCCTGTGGGAACTGCGCGACTACATCGTGGGACTCAACTGCGGCCGCTGGGACTACATCTTCAGCTACATCAAGAAATTCAGCCGCCGCGCGGACTTCGTGCTGCCCGACCGCAACCAGGTGACGATGACCGCGCACTTCCTGCGCTCGTACTCGCTGCTGGTGATCAAGACCTGCCACCGCCGCGGCGCCTTCGCGATGGGTGGCATGGCCGCGCAGATCCCGATCAAGGACGACCCGGCCGCCAACGAGCTGGCCATCGGCAAGGTGCGCGAGGACAAGGAGCGCGAGGCCGGCGACGGTCACGACGGCACCTGGGTGGCGCATCCAGGCCTGGTACCCGTCGCGCTGGAGATCTTCGATCGCCTGATGCCGACGCCCAACAACCTGCACCGGCTGCGCGACGACGTGCACGTCACTGCGGCCGACTTGCTCGCCGTGCCGCAGGGAACGATCACGGAAGCGGGCCTGCGCAACGATGTGGACGTCAGCATCCGCTACATGGCGTCCTGGCTCGGCGGCAACGGCTGCGTGCCGATCCACAACCTGATGGAGGACGCGGCGACCGCCGAGATTGCCCGCGCCCAGCTGTGGCAATGGGTCCGGCATGGCTCGCGCCTCGATGACGGCCGCCGCATCACGCTCGACCTCACGCGTGCCGCAGCGCGCGAGGTGCTCGCCGGCCTGCGCGAGGAAGTGGGCGACGCCGGGTTCGCAAACGGCCATTTTGAGCGCGCCGCGAAGCTGGTCGACGACCTGACCGCGCAGCGCGAGTTCGTGACTTTCCTGACGCTGACCGCATACCGGGAAATCGCCTGAACAGGCGTCGCGTGCGGGAATTCAACTTCGACAATGACGGCGGCGGCGCGCCGCAGACGGGAGCACAGAAATGACCTTCATGACCGCCAGGCAACTGCAAGAGGACTGGCAGGACAACCCGCGTTGGCAGGGCGTCAGGCGCGGCTACCAGGCGGAGGACGTGGTACGGCTGCGCGGAACCGTGCCGGTCGAGCATACGCTGGCACGGCTGGGCGCCGAGAAGCTGTGGCGTGCCATGCACGACGCTCCGTACGTCAACGCGCTGGGCGCGCTGACCGGCAACCAGGCGATGCAGCAGGTGCGCGCGGGGTTGCGGGCGATCTATGTGTCCGGCTGGCAGGTCGCGGGCGATGCGAACATCGCCGGAGAGATGTATCCCGACCAGTCGCTGTACCCGGCGAATTCGGTGCCGGTGCTCGTGCAACGGGTCAACAACACGCTGCGACGCGCCGACCAGCTGCACCATGCCGAAGGCAATGACAGCATCGACTGGATGCAGCCGATCGTCGCGGACGCGGAAGCCGGCTTCGGCGGGGTCCTGAACGCGTTTGAGCTGATGAAGGCGATGATTGACGCGGGCGCTGCCGGCGTGCACTTCGAGGACCAGTTGTCCTCGGCGAAGAAGTGCGGGCACATGGGCGGCAAGGTGCTGGTGCCGACCCAGGAGGCCGTCAACAAACTGGTCGCGGCGCGACTCGCGGCCGACACGATGGGCGCGCCCACGATCCTCATTGCGCGCACGGACGCCGAGTCGGCCGCCCTGCTGACGGCCGACGTGGACGAGCGGGACCGCGCGTTCATCGTGTCGCAGGAGCGGACTTCCGAGGGCTTCTTCAACGTGCGGGCCGGCATTGACCAGGCCATTGCGCGAGGGCTGGCCTACGCGCCGTATGCGGACCTGCTGTGGTGCGAGACGGGCACGCCGAATCTCGAGCAGGCGAAGACATTCGCCGAGGGCATCCACCGCGAGTTCCCCGGCAAGCTGCTGTCCTACAACTGCTCGCCATCCTTCAACTGGAAGCAGAAGCTGGACGACACGACCATCGCGAAGTTCCAGCGCGAGCTGGGCGCCATGGGCTACAAGTTCCAGTTCGTCACGCTGGCCGGGTTCCATGCGCTGAACTACTCGATGTTCCAGCTCGCCGGCGCCTATCGCAAGTCGCAGATGACCGCCTACGTTGCATTGCAGCAGGCGGAGTTCGCGGCCGAGAAGGATGGCTATACGGCCAGCAAGCACCAGCGCGAGGTGGGTGCGGGGTACTTCGACGATGTCACCCAGACCGTCTCCAGCGGCACCTCGTCGCTGTCCGCCATGAAGGGATCGACCGAGGAATCCCAGTTCGAGATCTGACCCTGCCCGCGGAGCCGGCATGACCCCTGCTGCGTGCGCGCCCCGGCCGTTCGAGCGCGACTGCCGGCGGTGTGCGCGGCTCGCCGCCTTTCTCGATGGGGTCCGCGCGCGGCACCCCGACTACCATGCCCGTCCGGTGCCCTCGTTTGGCGGGCCGCGGGCGCGGTTGCTGGTCGTGGGCCTGGCCCCCGGAATGCATGGCGCCAACCGTACCGGCCGCGCCTTCACGGGCGATCACGCCGGGCTGCTGCTATACCGCACGCTGTTCGATCACGGATTCGCGAGTGGACCGCACTCCGAATCCTCCGGCGACGGGCTGCGCCTGATCGACTGCCGCATCACGAATGCCGTGCGCTGCCTGCCGCCCGGCAACCGGCCCACCACCGCCGAGGTCCGCGAGTGCAACGGCTTTCTTGCGTGGGAACTGGCGCGGGTGCCACGTGGCGGTGCCGTGCTGGCGCTGGGCGCGGTCGCCCATGGCGGGGTCCTGCGCGCGCAGGGTCTGCGCCAGAGCGCTGCACGCTTCGCGCACGCCGCGCGCCACCTGCTGGACGACGAGCGCCTGCTGGTCGATTCCTATCATTGCAGCCGTTACAACACCCAGACGGGGAGGTTGACCCCGGCGATGTTTGCACAGGCGGTGGCCTGCGCCCGAGAATGGCTCCAGCGCTGAGCGCGACCGGCGGAGCCAGCTTGAGCCAATTCGATGCCAAGGCGTTTGTCGCCAACCTGCCTGGGCGGCCGGGCGTCTACCGCATGCTCGACGGTGGCGGCACCGTGCTGTACGTCGGCAAGGCCGGCCACCTGCGCTCCCGCGTCGCCAGCTACTTCCGCCCGGACCAGCTCAGCCCCAAGGTGACCGCCCTGGTCCGCAGCATCCAGGACATCGAGGTGACGGTCACGAATTCGGAGACCGAGGCGCTGATCCTCGAATACAACCTGATCAAGCGTCACAAGCCTCGCTACAACATACTGCTGCGCGACGACAAGAGTTTCGCGTACCTGCACCTGTCGGCACACGCGTACCCGCGGCTCGGTTTCCATCGCGGCTCACGCAAACTGCCAGGCCAGTTGTTCGGGCCATACCCGAACGCGCGTGCGGTACGCGACATCCAGCATCAGCTGCACAAGCTGTTCAGGCTGCGCGGCTGCCGCGACAGCTTTTTCGCCAATCGCACGCGGCCGTGCCTCGAATACCAGATCCGGCGCTGCTCGGGCCCGTGCGTCAGCCTGGTCAGCCGGGACGACTATGCGCGGGACGTCGCGGCGGCGGCGATGGTCCTGCGCGGCAAGAGCGCCGAACTGGCCGAGCAGATTCGACCAGCGATGGAGCAGGCGGCCGCGCGGCTGGATTTCGAGCGTGCCGCGGTGTTGCGCAACCAGCTCGCGGCGCTGGCCGGGCTGCAGGCACAGCAGGTGGTCAGTTCGACGGTGCAGACCGAGGCCGACGTGGTCGCCGTCGCTTCGGCCGGCGCCGATGTCTGCGTCACGGTCATGTTCATCCGTGGCGGCCGCAACCTGGGTACTGCCGACTATTTCCTGCGTGCCCCGCTCGAGGACGCGACGGGAGTCCTGTCCGGCTTCCTCAGCCAGTACTACCTTGCGCGCGAGGCACCGCCGCAGATACTGCTGTCGGCACCTGTTCCGGATGCGGGACCCCTGGGCGAGGCGCTCGGCGAACGGTCCGGGCACCGCGTCACCGTGCGGCACGCGCAGCGCGGCCTGAAGGCGCGCTGGGTCGAACTCGCCATCGACAATGCGAACACGGCGCTCGCCATGCGCGGCGCGGCGCGCGCCAGCGTCGCCGCGCAGCTCGATGCGCTGGCTGCCGCACTCGGACTGGCGCGGGCACCGCGCCGCATCGAGTGCTTCGACGTGAGTCACACGCGCGGCGAGGCTGCGGTCGCCGCCTGTGTCGTGTTTGGGCCCGAGGGACCACTCAGGCAGGAATACCGGCGCTACAACATTGCCGGCGTTGCACCCGGCGACGATTATGCGGCGCTGCGCCAGGCACTCAGCCGGCGCTTCCGGCGCGAGGCGGAAGGCGAGGGCATCGTGCCAGACCTGCTGCTGCTTGACGGCGGTGCAGTGCAGGTCCGGCAGGCCGGCGAATTGCTGGCCGAGGCGGACATCGAACTGGCGGCCGTAGTGGGCGTCGCCAAGGGCGCAGAGCGCCGCGCCGGGCAGGAGCGCCTGTTCTTGTTGGGGCAGAAGGCGCCTCTTATACTGCAGGGCGACTCACGGGCCCTGCACCTGATCCAGCGCGTGCGGGATGAGGCGCACCGATTCGCGATTTCCGGACACCGGCGCAGCCGCGGCAAGGCGCGCCGGGTGTCGGTGCTGGAGGGCGTTACCGGTTTCGGCCCGGCGCGCCGTCGCGAACTGTTGAGGCATTTTGGCGGCCTGCAGGGCGTGATGCGGGCCGGCGTGGAGGACCTGATGGCGGTGAAGGGACTGAGCCGCACGCTGGCGCAAACGCTTTACGAGCATCTTCACCCCGGATCGCGATGACCCACCCCTACACCATCCCGAACATGCTGACCGTCTTGCGGATCGCGCTGATCCCCGGGATCGTCCTGCTGTTCTACATGCCGGATGGATGGGCGGACATGGCCTGCGGCCTGCTGTTCGCGCTCGCCGGCATCACCGATTCCTTTGATGGTTACCTTGCCCGTCGGCTCGGCCAGGTGTCTCCGCTGGGCGCCTTCCTCGACCCGGTGGCCGACAAGCTGATCGTGGCGACCGCGCTGGTGCTGCTCGTCAGCCGCGACCCGCACTGGTACGTAACCATGATCGCGGCCGTGATCATCGGCCGGGAAATAGCGATTTCGGCCTTGCGCGAGTGGATGGCCGAGATCGGCGCACGTGGCAAGGTGGCCGTTTCGGCGCTCGGCAAGTTCAAGACCATTGCGCAGGTCACCGGGCTTTCCATGATGCTGTTTCGCCAGGATCTGTTGTTCGTGCCGATCTATGCGATGGGACTGATCCTGACGGGTCTGGCGGCCGTGTTGACGTTATGGTCCATGGTGGCCTACCTGCGCGCCGCCTGGCCCGACCTGCGCGCGCGCGCCGGCGCTTGACAGGTCAGGGTACCACCGTAGAATTTGCAGGCTGACCGTTGGTCACGGGCGGGAATAGCTCAGTTGGTAGAGCGCAACCTTGCCAAGGTTGAGGTCGCGAGTTCGAGCCTCGTTTCCCGCTCCAGATTCAAGCCGACCCCGGGACAGCGCTCCCGGGGTTTCTGCTTGTGAAGTGACGCCGGACGATGGCTAGGTGGCAGAGTGGTCATGCAGCGGCCTGCAAAGCCGTGTACGCCGGTTCGATTCCGACCCTAGCCTCCATCGCCCACCGTGCACATGCGCCGCGAATCCGCACGTCCAGTCCACAGTAGGAGCGCCCGGCCGCAGGCTGGCACGGTTCGCAACGACCTGCCATGCTCGCCCCCGGCGCCAGTAGCCCTGGTGGCGGAACGGGTAGACGCTGCGGACTTAAAATCCGCTGGCCGCAAGGCCGTGCAGGTTCGAATCCTGCCCAGGGCACCACCCAGCGTGACGACCTGCTACCGGCTCGCGCGTACACAGGCAGGCGGTCGCATGGAATACGGGACTTCCCGCACACAATTGCACTCGCGGCGCTTGCGCTGCGGTTTCCCCCCGTTGCGGAATCCGCTCGCTCCTGCTGATATCCGCCCGCAATGATAGTCGGGGTGCCAAAGGAAACACGCCGCGGGGAGGCCCGCGTAGCACTCACGCCTGGTTCCCTGGCACCGCTGCTGAAGGCCGGGATGTCGGTACTCATCGAGACCGGCGCCGGCACTGCTGCCGGCTATCCGGATGCCGAGTACACCGAGCACGGCGCCCAGGTCGTTACGCGCGCCGAGGTGTTCGCCGGCGCCGGGGTGATCCTGCAGATCAACGGCCCCACGATCCACGACGGCGGCGCGGCTGAGTTGGCGTCACTGCGATCCGGGCAGACGGTGATCGCGTTTCACGATCCGCTGTGGCATCTGCAGGGGATCGCAGACCTCGCGGCACGCGGCGTTCGTGCGTTCTCGATGGAACTCATCCCGCGCATCACCCGCGCGCAGACCATGGACGCGCTGTCCTCGATGGCCAACATCGCCGGCTACAAGGCGGCGCTGGTCGCGGCTGCTGAACTGCCGCGCATGTTCCCGATGTTCATGACTGCGGCCGGCACCGTGTCACCGGCCCGGGTGCTGGTCATCGGCGTGGGCGTGGCCGGTCTGCAGGCGATCGCCACGGCCAAGCGGCTCGGCGCCAAGGTCGAGGGCTACGACGTGCGACCGGCCGTCCGGGACCAGGTCGAAAGTCTCAGCGCCAAGTTCATCGAGCTCGACCTCGAGACGGCGGGCGCCGAGGACGAGGGCGGCTATGCGAAGAAGCAGTCCGAGGAGTTCCTGGCCCGCCAGCGCCTGGAAATGGGCAAGGTCGTCGCGCGGCAGAACGTCGTCATCACCACCGCCTCGGTTCCCGGGCACAGGTCGCCGCTGATCGTCACCGCAGAGATGGTGCGGTCCATGTCGCCGCGTTCGGTGGTCGTGGACCTGGCCGCCGAGCGTGGCGGCAACTGCGAGCTGACCAGGGCCAATGAGCGTGTCGTCGATGGCGGCGTCACGATCCTCGGTCCGACCAACCTGCCGGCCACCGTGCCGTATCACGCCAGCCAGCTGTACGCGAAGAACATCTCGTCGCTGCTTCTGCACCTCGTCGACAGTGAGGGCAACTTCGCCATGAACACCCAGGACGAGATTACCCGCGAGACGCTGCTGTGCGACGGCGGGCAGGTCGTGCACGCGCGCTGCCGCGACCTCCTGCAGAACAAGGCCTGAGCATGGATACCGTCACGCTCGTCCTGATCGCCAGCCTGACCATATTCGTGCTCGCCCTGTTCGTCGGCGTGGAGGTCATCACCAAGGTGCCGCCGACACTGCATACGCCGCTGATGTCAGGGTCGAACGCGATCTCCGGCATCACCATCGTCGGTGCGCTGCTCGCCACCGGTATCGATAACGGCATCGCCGCGACCGTGCTGGGAATCATCGCGGTCGCGCTCGCCACCATCAACGTGGTGGGCGGGTTCATGGTCACCAACCGCATGCTGGCCATGTTCCGCAAGAAGAAGAAGCAGTAACCATGGACCGCCAGGCATTCATCAACCTCGCCTACCTAGCGGCCTCGGTGCTGTTCATCCTCGGGCTCAAGGGGCTGACGCACCCGAAGAGCGCGGTCCGCGGCAATGGCCTGGGCGCGCTAGGCATGCTGGTTGCGGTGATGGCGGTGTTGATGTCGAAGGACATCGTCTCGTACACCGACATCGTGGTCGGTCTCGTGATCGGCGCAGCGATCGGCGCGCTGCTGGCCGTCAAGGTGCGCATGACGGCGATGCCCCAGATGGTCGCCATCCTGAACGGGTTCGGCGGCGCGGCCTCGGTGCTGATCGTGGCTTCGTCGGTGGTGACCCCGCACGGCCCCGAAGTGCCTGCGCTGATCGTGACCATCCCGATGGCGGCAACCGCGCTGATCGGGACGGTCACCCTGTGGGGCAGCCTGGTGGCCGCCGCCAAGCTGCAGGAATTCACGGGACTCGACATCAACCTGGGCATCGGGCAGAAGGCGCTCAATGGGATGCTGGCCGCCGCCTGTGTCGCCTCGAGCGTCTGGTTCTGCATCGAGCCAGGCAACCCGCTACCGTTCTGGCTGCTGTGCGGCGCCGCGTCGCTGCTCGGCATCGGGCTGGTCACGCCGATCGGCGGGGCCGACATGCCGGTCGTGGTCGCGTTGATGAACTCGTACTCCGGGCTGGCTTGTGCAGCCGCGGGCTTCGTGTTTGGCAACAACGTGCTGATCATCGCCGGCTCGCTGGTCGGCGCGTCGGGACTCATCCTGACCTCGATCATGTGCAAGGCGATGAACCGCTCGCTGGCCAACGTGTTGTTCGCGACCATGGGCCCGACCGCGCAGACCGCCAGCGCCGACGAGGTCTACGGCGGCAGGGTCAAGGCTACGACGCCGGAAGAAGTCGCCTTGATGCTCGACGGCGTACAGCGCGTGGTGATTGTGCCGGGCTACGGGCTCGCCGTCGCGCATGCACAGCATGCCGTCCGCGACCTCGCAAACCTCCTGGGCGAGCGAGGCGTCTCGGTCGAATACGCCATTCACCCGGTGGCGGGACGCATGCCCGGACACATGAACGTGCTGCTCGCCGAGGCGGACGTGCCCTACGACCAGCTCATGGAAATGGACGTCATCAACCCCACGATGGACTCGGTCGACGTCGCGATCGTCATCGGCGCCAACGACGTGGTCAACCCGTCGGCCCGGACCGACCCGACGAGCCCGATTGCCGGCATGCCGATCATCGATGTCGACCGGGCGCGCAGCGTCATCGTGGTGAAGCGCAGCCTCAGTCCCGGGTTCGCCGGGATTCCGAACCCGCTGTTCGCGGCCAAGAACACGCTCATGATGTACGGCGACGGCCGGGCGGCGATCCTGGAGCTGGTGCAGGCCCTCAAGGAGGCCTAGCAACGCGGGCCCCGGCAGGGGGCATGCCGCACCGCGGAAATCCACTATTTCGGAGCGGTCTGCCGCGCTAATGTGGCCGCAGGGGTCTGGTATAGTGCGCGGCCTTTAGCAGGGGAGACCAGGGGGCTTGAACGCTCTGAATCCAGAGGGCCTTTCGGCGCGCGGCATCCAGGTATGGCGCGGCGACCGTCACGTGCTGCGGAACGTCGCCATAGACGTCCTGCAGGGCGAGGTCGTGCACGTCTCCGGGCCGAACGGTACCGGCAAGACGACCCTGCTGAGGGTGCTGGCCGGGCTGCTGCCGGCGGAAGAGGGCACGGTCGGCTGGCGCGGTAGGCCGATTGACGGCCAGCGTGATGAGTTCAACGCGGAATTCGTGTACGTCGGCCACGAGAATGCCCTCAAGGGCGACCTGACCGCTTTCGAGAACCTGCATTACGGCGTCGGCATCCGGCGCCACCTGCCGGCCGCGGAGATCGAGGCGACCCTCGACCTGCTTGGCATCCTGCGTTGCCGGGACCTGCCGGCCCGCGTGCTGTCGGCGGGCCAGCGGCGGCGCCTTGCAATGTCGCGCGTGCTGCTGCTCGGCGCCACGCTGTGGGTGCTCGACGAGCCGTTCACGAACCTCGACGTCGCCGGCGTGGCGCTCATTTCCAGGTTGATCGGCGAGCACACCGGCCGCGGCGGCATGGCCGTGCTGGCGGCCCACCAGGGTCTCGACATCCCGGGCGTCCAGGCCAGGATTTCGGAGCTCAGCTGATGCAGCAAACAGGCCTGTTGCGCGCGGGCGCCCTGTTGTATTCGCGGGACCTGAAACTCGCGTTCCGGCGCTGGGAACAGTTGACGCAGCCAGTTGTCTTCTTCCTGATGGTCACCACGCTGTTCCCGCTCGCCCTCAGCCCGGAGCTCAGCCAGCTGCGCCAGGTCGCGGCCGGCGTCGTCTGGGTCGCGGCCCTGCTGTCGGCGCTGCTGGCGCTCGAGTTCATGTTCCGGTCAGACTACGAGGACGGCACCCTCGAGCAGCTGGTGCTGAGCGGTCAGCCGCTGTGGTGGCTGGCCATGGTCAAGGCAGTCGCGCACTGGACGGTCAGCGGGCTGCCGCTGGTGCTGGTGTCGCCGCTGGTCGCGGCATCCCTGTCGGTGCCGGCCCACGCGCAGTGGACCGTGCTGGCCTCGCTGGCGCTTGGCACGGGCATCCTGAGCTTTCTGGGCGCGGTCGGCGCGGCCCTGACCCTGGGCGTACGCCGGGGCAGCGTCCTGCTGTCGCTGCTGGTGCTGCCGCTGACCATGCCGGCGCTCATCTTCGGCGCGCGCGCCGTGGACATGTCTATCATGGGCGACAGCGCCCGCGGTCCGTTGCTGCTGCTGACCGCGATGTTGATCCTGAGCCTTTCACTTGGGCCCTTCGCCACTGCGGCGGGGCTCAAGGTGAGCATGGAGTAGAGACCGATGTGGACCTGGTTCCATAAGATGGGGTCGCCGCCGCATGCCTACCGGATTGCGGCGCGCCTCACGCCGTGGCTGGCCTGGCCGGCCGGCGTGCTGATCGTGACCGCCCTGTACGGCGGCCTGGTCATGGCGCCCGCCGACGCCCAGCAGGGCGAGGGTTTCCGGATGCTGTACGTGCACGCGCCCAGCGCGTGGATGTCCATGTTCATCTACGGGAACATGGCCATTGCGGCCGCCGTCGGGCTCATCTGGCGCATCAAGCTGGCGCACGCCATCGCCGCGGCCTCGGCGCCGGTCGGCGCCTGGTTCACGTTCGCCGCGCTGGCGACCGGCTCGCTGTGGGGCAAGCCGATGTGGGGCACCTGGTGGGTCTGGGACGCGCGCCTGACGTCCGAACTGATCCTGCTGTTCCTGTACCTCGGCTACATGGCGCTGCGCACCTCCATTGAGGAACCGCAGCGTGCCGACCGGGCCAGCGCCGTGCTCGCCGTGGTCGGCGTCGTCAACCTGCCGATCATCCACTACTCGGTGTACTGGTGGAACACGCTGCACCAGGGCGCCACGATCACCAAGCTTGGCAAGCCATCCATCACCGGCGACATGCTGTGGCCGCTGCTGGTGATGATCCTCGGCTTCACGGTGTACTTCGGCGCGGTGCTGTGTGTGCGTCTGCGCGCGGAGATCATCAAGCGCGAGCGCAACGCCGTATGGCTCAGGGAGGAACTCGCGCAATGAACATTCCCGACTTCCTGCTGATGGGCGGGCACGGCGCCTATCTGTGGCCGGCCTTTGGCCTGACCCTGTTCGTCTTGATCTTCAACATTTGGAACGCGCGCCACGCACTGTCGGAGGCGCGCCGCGCCGCCGTGCGGCGCCTGCAGATGGAGGACAGCCGCTCATGACTCCCCGCCGCAAGCGAATGATCGCAGTCGCCGCTATCGTGGTCGGCGTCGGTGCCGCGACCGCCGTGGCCCTGCAAGCCTTCCAGGAGAACCTGCTGTACTTCTACAGCCCCAGCCAGGTGACCGCCGGCGAAGTGCCCAGCGGGCGCGCCTTCCGGCTCGGCGGGCTGGTCACGGACGGCAGTGTGCAGCGCACCGCCGGCAGCATCGAGATCCACTTCGTGGTCACGGACAACGCCAAGTCCATTCCGGTCCGCTACTCGGGCCTGCTTCCCGACCTGTTCAAGGAAGGGAAGGGCGTGATCGCGCACGGCCGCATGGATGACGGGGGCGTATTCATCGCCGACCAGGTGCTGGCCAAGCACGATGAAAACTACATGCCCCCCGAAGTCGCCGACTCGCTGCACGAGATGCCCGCCGAAGGAGGCCAGTCGTGACACCGGAACTTGGCCACTTCGCGCTCGTGCTGGCCCTGCTGCTGGCCGGCGCCCAGGCGTTATTCGGCCTGTCGGGAGCGAGTCGCGGCAACGTTGCGTGGATGCGCACCGTGCCGACCGCCGTGACCGGGCAGTTCGTCATGCTGGCGCTCGCCTTCGGCCTGCTGATCTGGTCTTTCCTGCAGTTCGATTTCTCGGTGCGCTACGTGGCGATGCAATCCAACTCGTTGCTGCCGACGGTCTTTCGCGTCGCGGCGGCGTGGGGCGGCCACGAGGGCTCGCTGCTGCTGTGGGGCCTGATGCTGGCGGGCTGGTCGACGGCGGTGGCCTGGGCGACCCGCAACATGCCGCTGCCCTTCAGGAGCCGCGTGCTGGGCGTGCTTGGACTCGTCAGCGTCGGATTCCTGCTGTTCATGCTGGCGACCTCGAACCCGTTCGAGCGACTGATGCCGGCGGCCGCCGACGGCAACGACCTCAACCCGCTGCTGCAGGATTTCGCGCTGATCATCCACCCACCGATGCTGTATCTCGGCTACGTCGGGTTTTCGGTGGCCTTCGCATTCGCCTGCGCGGCGCTGATCGAGGGACGTACGGACGTCGCCTGGACGCGATGGGCGAGGCCATGGACCCTGGGCGCCTGGCTGTGCCTGACCATCGGCATTGCGCTGGGCAGCTGGTGGGCCTACTACGAGCTGGGCTGGGGCGGCTACTGGTTCTGGGACCCGGTCGAGAACGCGTCCTTCATGCCATGGCTGGCCGGCACGGCCCTGATCCATTCGCTGGCGGTCACGGAGAAGCGTGGCCTGTTCAAGAGCTGGACCGTGCTGCTGGCCGTGTCTGCATTTTCCCTCAGTCTGCTGGGGACGTTCCTGGTCCGCTCGGGCGTGCTGGTCTCCGTGCACGCCTTCGCAACCGACCCGTCGCGCGGCCTGTTCATCCTGGCCTTCCTGGTGGCGGTGATCGGCGGCGCGCTGGCGCTGTACGCCTGGCGCGCGCCCCTGCTCAAGTCCGAGGCCGGCTTCGAGCCCTTGTCCCGCGAGGCGTTCCTGCTGTTTAACAATGCGCTGCTGATGGCGGCGCTGGCGCTGATCCTGCTCGGCACGCTGTACCCGCTGTTCATGGACGCGCTCGAGCTCGGCAAGATCTCGGTCGGCCCGCCGTACTTCAATGCGGTGTTCATGATCCCGACGCTGCCGCTCGTGTTCCTGATGGCGATCGGGATGCATGCGGTATGGAAGCGCAGCCGGCTGGGGCCGACCCAGAAACCGCTGTTCGTACTGTTTGGACTGGCTGCCGTGGCAGCCGTGCTGGTATGCATATTCGCCTACGGCGAATTCCACTTCATGGGCGCCGTCGGCTTCTGCCTCGGATTCTGGGTCCTGGCGTCCTCGCTGCTCGAGGTCTGGGGCCGCCGGCAGTCGCTGCGGTCCCTGCCGGCCGGGTTCATCGGCATGACCATTGCGCATTTCGGCGTTGGCCTGTTCGTGCTGGGGATCACCGGGGTCGAGTCCTACAAGATCGAAAAAGACCTGGCCCTCGGCAGCGGCGAAACCACCACGATTGCGGACTACTCGTTCCGCTTCGAGGGTACGCAACAGGTACAGGGTCCAAATTACCAGGCCATCGAGGGCACGGTCGTGCTCGGCCGTGCCGGCCGCGACTTCGCGACGATGAAGCCGCAGAAGCGCTTCTACGCGTCGGGCGGGAATCCGATGACGGAGGCTGGCATCCACGTCACGCCGCTGCGCGACCTGTTCGTCGCGCTGGGAGACGACCTGGGCGAAGGCAAGTGGAGCCTGCGCGTGCAGTATAAGCCGTTGATCCGCTACATCTGGATCGGCGCCTTGTTCATGGCGATCGGCGCGTTTGTCTCAGTGGCCGACCGGCGCTACCGTGCGCGGGCCGCGGCGAGGGTGCCGGTGGGCGCTGACGGAGCGGCCGGGGAGGCCACGCCATGAAGGCGACGCTTCGTTTCCTGATCCCGGCGGGCCTGTTCGCAATTCTGGTCGGCTTCTTCGCGGTCGGCCTGCAGAAGGACCCGTCGCTCGTGCCATCGCCGTTGATCGGCAAGCCGGCGCCGCAATTCACGCTCGAGGACCTGAGCGATGCCACGCGGACGGTCAGTTCGGAGGACTTGCAGGGCCGCATGCACCTGGTCAACGTGTGGGGCACCTGGTGCGGCGGTTGCCGGCAGGAGCACGACATGCTGCTGCAGATCGCCTCGTCCGGCGTCATCCCCATCATCGGGCTGAACTGGAAGGACAACCGCGACCAGGCGATGCAGTGGTTGTCGCAGCTGGGCAACCCCTACGAGCGGACCGCCTTCGATCCCGAGGGCCAGGTGGCTATCGACTGGGGTGTGTACGGGGCGCCCGAGACTTTCCTGGTCGGCGCGGACGGGACCGTCCTCGCCAAGCGCATCGGTCCGATGACGGCCGCCGCGTGGCAGCAGCAGTTCCTGCCCCTGATCAACGGCACCGGAGAGCAGTCATGATGCGCGCGTTGCTTCTCGGCCTGCTGCTGGCCTGGGCGGGAACGGCCACCGCCATCGAGGCCGAACAGGCTTTCGGCGATCCTGCGCTGCAGGCGCGTTACGAAAAGCTGACCCGCGAGCTTCGCTGCCTCGTTTGCCAGAACCAGACCATCGCCGATTCAAATGCAGGACTCGCGGTGGACCTGCGCCGCGAGGTGCGCGAGCTGATGGAGTCCGGCAAGAGCGACGATGAGATCCACACCTTCCTGACCGACCGCTACGGCGACTTCGTGCTGTACCAGCCACCGGTCAAGCCGCGCACCTACCTGCTGTGGGCGGCGCCCGCGCTGCTGGTACTCGGCGGCCTCGGCGCAGCATTGCTGGTCATCGTGCGGCGTGCGCGCGTGGCCCGCGACAATCCGGCAACCCTCGACTCCAATTCCGATCCGGAGCTACCGTGACCGTTTTCCTCGTCTTCGCAGTGCTGCTGGCGGCACTGGTCATTGCCTCACTCGGCTGGTCCCTGATGCGCCCGCGCCCCGATGAAGATGGCCGGCAGGTGGCGCCGTCGAGGACCACCGCAGGCATCGTGGCGGTCATCATCCCGCTGGCGGCCTTCGCGCTGTATTTCACGTGGAGCGACTGGAACTGGGACGATGCCGGCGCCGACCACGCCTCGAATCCAGACGCATCGATGGCGCAGATGGCCCGCCAGCTCGAGGCACGTCTGCAGCGTGAGCAGGGCGACGCGGAGGGCTGGAAGCTGCTTGGCCGTACCTGGGTGGTGGCCGGAAACTACCCGGAGGCGGTCCAGGCCTACAAGCAGGCCTACACGCTCACCAGCGGGAAGGACACGGATGCGATGCTCGGCTATGCCGAGGCACGCGTACTGGTGGACGAGTCGGAATTCGAGGGCGAGGCCGGCCAGCTCTTCGAGCGGGCCGTTGCGGCCGGGGCATCCGACCCACGGGCCCTGTGGTACTCGGGGGTGGCGGCCTATCGCCGCGACGACCTGGCAACTGCGCGTGGGCGATGGTCCGAGCTCAAGAGCCTCGGCGCACCGCCGGAAATCACCGAGATCATCGACGCGCGCATCGCGGAAATAGACAAGTCACTGGGTACCAGCCGTCCCGACGGCGCAATGCCGGCCGTGAGCCGCGCGGCTCCCGAGGCAGTGGCGGCCACGCCGCCCACCGCCCCGGATGCAGGAAGCCAGGCGCCGGCCGGTGTCAGTGAAGCAGCGGCCGCCGGCGGCATCCCGCTGCGCGTGTCGATCACGCCGGCGCTGGCCAGCCGCGTGCCGCCCGGTGCGACGATATTCGTGTTTGCCAACAACCCGGCTGGCGGACCGCCACTCGCTGCAGCACGCCGGCAGGGCGGCCAGCTGCCGCTCGACATCACGTTGTCCGATGCCGATGCCATGATCGCCGGCACCTCGCTGGCGCAGACCGACGCGCTGCGGCTTGTCGCGCGCGTGTCCATGACCGGCCGGCCGATCGCATCGGCGGGCGACCTGTTCGGCGAGGTTCGCTATGATCCCAGGTCGAAAGGCCGGATCACGCTGACCATCGACCGCGTCGTCGAATAGCGACGGCGCCGGGGGAGGTCTGCCGGCCCGCCCCCGCAGGACGAGGCAGCATGGAACGAGCCGCGGTCAGCTACAAGTTCGAGCGTGCGCCGTCCGCGATGCGCTATTACCCGCGCGCCTTGTTCGGGCGCCGCGTCGCGACGCTGCCGCCGGGCGTGACCCTGCCGAGGCTGGAAAGTGAAGTCGCGTCGCTGCGCATCAGGGCGCGGCACTTGGCGCGGTACCGGGCCATCTGCGGTTTTGCGGATGACGGGCAACTGCCGGTCACCTATCCGCACGTGCTGGCGGCGCCCCTGCAGACGGCCCTCGCGACACACGCCCGCTTCGAGTTGCGGCTCATGGGGCTCATCCACGTCGCCAACGAAATCCGGGCGCTGAGGCCACTGCCGGCTGCAGGCAGCTACCGTCTCGGTTGCTGGATCGAGGGGCACCGGGATACGGACCGCGGGCAGGAGGTCGACCTGCACACGTGGCTGTCGGACGCGGCGGGCGTGGCCTGGACGGAGCGGTGTACGCTGCTGGCGAGGGGCACGACCCGGCGCGCGGGCACCACACGCAGCGCGCGCGCGCTGCTGATGGTGCCAAAGCCGGATGACGATGTAACGCCTGTGTCCGTCACCTTTGCGGCGGACCGAGCGGCCGGCCGTCGTTACGGGCTCGTGTCATGGGACCTGAACCCGATCCACCTTGCCAACTGGAGTGCACGGCGCTACGGATTTGACCGCGCGGTCGCTCACGGCATGTGGTCCATGGCGCGGACGCTGGCGAGCCTCGGTCCCGAGCTGTCGGTCGTGCCGCGACGTATCGAGGTGCATTTCAAGCTGCCGCTCTACCTGCCCGGCACCGGGATGGTGTCGCACTGGCAGGAACCGGGCCTTTGGCAGTTCGTCGTCCGCGACGGTCAGGCGCAGCGCCCGCATCTGGCAGGGTTGGCGGAGCCGCTTTGACATGCCCGTAGCCGCCATGGCGCGTTCGCTGCTCGGCGCGCGACCCGGCGAGGAAAGGGCCGTCGTACTCGCATTCAGCTACTTCTTCCTGCTGCTCTGCAGCTACTACCTGTTGCGGCCGGTGCGCGACGCGATGGGGACGGCGGCAGGGCTCAGCCGGCTGCCGATGCTGTTCACCGCGACGTTCGTGGTCATGGTGGCCATCACGCCGATCTTCGGCGCGCTCGTCGCCAAGGTCCGCAAGCGGAACCTGCTGCCGGTCGTATACGGCTTCTTTGCCGCGAACATGCTGGGTTTCTATTTCGCATTCCGGGCCGATCCGAATTCCACCAACACCGCCAGCGCGTTCTTCGTCTGGCTGTCGGTCTTCAACATGTTCGTGGTGTCGGTGTTCTGGAGCTTCATGGCCGACGTCTTTCGCGGCGAGGAGGCCAAGCGGCTGTTCGGCCCGATCGCTGCCGGCGGCAGCGCCGGAGCAATCCTCGGGCCTGTACTGACGCAAACACTCGCTCACGGGATCGGCACCGCCGGCCTCGTCATGCTGTCCACCGTGTTGCTGCTGCTGACGGTGCCGTGCATCCGCGCACTCGGACACTGGTCCGTGGCACGCCATGGCGAACCGCCCGGGACCGCGGCGGAAAGCGCGCAGCCGATCGGCGGCAGCATCCTGGCCGGCGTCACGATGGTCGCCCGCTCGCCCTACCTGCTCGGCATCAGCAGCCTGCTCGCATTTGGCGCGCTGGTCGGCACCTTCATGTACATGGAGATGCAGGACATTGCCTCCACGGCCTTCGCGGACACCGCGACCCGCACGGTCTTCTTTGCGCGTCTCGATCTCGGGGTCAACATCCTGGCTTTCCTGCTGCAAGGCGTCATCACGATGCGCCTGATCAGGAGATTCGGAATGGCCGGCGCGCTCGTCACCATGCCGCTGGTCGCCCTCGGCAGCTTCGTGTGGCTCGTCATGGCCCCATTCCTGTTGCCATTGGCGGTGACCCAGATCCTGCGCAGGGCAGGGGAGTTCGGCATCGCCAGGCCGTGCCGGGAAGCGCTGTTCACCGCGGTCGATGCCGAGTCCAAGTACAAGGCCAAGAACTTCATCGATACCGTCGTGCAGCGTGGCAGCGACACGGCGGCGGCCTGGACACACGGACTGCTCAACGCCAGCGGTGTGCTGCTGGCCGGCTTTGCTGCGATCTCGGCGCTCTCGATGGTCGTCATGATCGGCGTCGGCGCCGCGCTGGGAAGGGCATTCACGACGCGCGAAAATGGTGCGGGTTCCCCCCGCTAGTACTGCGGCGGCCGCTTCGCAGCAGCAACCTGCGCTGCACCCCTGACGGGTCTCCGGGCGGTTGCTCCTGCCGGCCAGCAGGCTAGGGTGCACTCCCTAATGGAAATCTCGAAACTCTGCGCCATGGGACGGCAGGGCTGACCGCAGCTGGTCCCCAAAACCGTCAGGACACACGCAAGGAGATACCCATGATCGAAAACATGAACATGCTGCTGGATGACCTCAAGTCGAGCGAACTCGGCAAGGCAACCCGCAAGTCCGCGCAGGCCATCGTGAAGGCCAACATGACCGCCTGGAACACGACCCGCAGCGAACTCGGCAAGGTCGCCAGTGTCATGGTCAAGCAGGGCGAGAAGCTGGCCCGCGGTCCGCTGACGCGCACTGAGCAGGTCATCGAGTCGCTGTCCGACGCCGCCAACGAGCGCGCCACGATGGTGGAAAAGCGCCTGCAGACGCGCGTCAACAAGGTCATCCACGACATCGGGCTGCCGACCGCCGGCGAAGTCGACAAGCTGTCGAAGAAGGTCGACCGCCTGTCGAAGAAGGTCCAGGCCAAGGCCGTCAAGCGTCCGGTGCGCCGCACCCACGCCAAGAAGACCACGCGCCGCGCCGCCTGACTTATTGACTGATCCCCCCTCGGCGCTGGTGTACGATCGGGTCTCCGACGTACACCGGCGCTTTTTTAATGCCTGCAGAAACGGGCAAGACACGTCCGGCCAGGAAGACCCGACAGCGGATTCTGGACACGACCCTGGCCCTGTACAACGCGCAGGGCGAGCCGAACGTGTCCACGACGCTGATCGCCACCGAGGTCGGCATCAGCGCCGGCAACCTGCATTACCACTTCCGCAAGAAGGACCAGCTGATCGGCGCATTGCTGGAGCAGTTCGTCGCCGAGGCCGAGCAGCTCATGCCGCCCGACAGCTGGCGCGCCCATGACGTCGAGGACGCCTGGTTCCTGCTGCACGTCATCTTCGAGACCATCTGGAAGTACCGCTTCCTGTTCCGCGACCTGTCCGGAATCATGTCCCGCGACCGCCGGGCCGGGCACCGGCTCAGCACCGTCTTCAACCGGGCCGTGGCAACCTCCCGCGGCATCTGCCTGGGACTGGCCGAGAGCGGCCAGCTCGAGGCCTCAGCCGCGGAGATCGAGGCGCTGGCGCACAACCTGGCCGTGCTGACCCTCTACTGGCTGTCGTTTGACACCGTGCGCCACCCGCGCCGCGACGACGCGGGCGAGTCCATCGCCCAGGGCGTGTATCACGTGCTGATGCTGGTGGCCCCATTCATGCACCCTATGGGGCGGGCCAACCTGCAATACCTTGCCGCCCAGTATCTGACGCAACAGGCTCGACGCTAGGAGGGGACCCGCCTCGCAAGGGATGCAGGGATGCCCGTGGAGGCTTCTTTGCCTGCCGGACCTGCATGGCTGAGGAACAGATTTGTCATAATATACATTATGCGCACTAGAGCATGCCCGCCTCAAAGAGCAACCCTTCCGCCATTTCCGGTCTCCAATAGGCGCTCCAGCAGGACGCCGCTTGAGCTAGATTCAACATGAAGTAGGTATAGGCTTCTAAAGCCTAATCATCGGCTTAGAGCACGACGCTAGTGTCGAGTCTCGTCGTGGAACGTCGCACTCGACCGGTTTGCCGACCTGCGGGCGCTAACCAGGACCTGTCAGGCGTAGCGGCCAACCGATTGGCCGTTCAGGGCGCGCTCGCGAACCTCACGACCTTGGACTCGGCGGCCTCCCCGGCTTCCACGGTCTCGGGAGCGCCATCCATGCGCTCCAGCTTGCCTTCCACGGTGGCGCCGCATTCCAGCTTCAGCGTGCGGTAGGTGATATTGCCGGTCACGCGCGCGTTGGCCTGCAACTCGAGGAAATGCTCGACCTCGAGGTCGCCTTCGACGCGGCCATTGATCACCGCATCGTGGACCTTGACGGTACCCACGATGGTGCCCTTGTCGCTCAGTACGAGCAGCCCATGGCCGTCGGTCTTGCCCAGCACGCTGCCTTCGACACGACCGTCGATGCGCAACCCGCCGTCGAATACCACGTCGCCCCGTACACAGGTGTCATGGGCCAGCAGGCTGGACAGCCGACTGATGTTGATGGCCATGCCTTTCTTTCTCCAGAACATCGTCGTTCCCCTGCTGTCGTGGGTGAGGCTAGTTCGGGCGGGCAACGGCCGCCCTGCGCGCTGTCAGGAATTCCACCTGCCGGGTGAGTTCCACGACCTGGGCACTCAGTTCGGCAGCATGCTGTTCGAGTTCGCCGCGTGTCGCGCCGTCCACGGCGAGTTGCGTGGAGAGCCGTTCAACCTCGGCAGCCAAAGACGCCTGCTCCCTGCGCGCGGCGGCAAGGTCGCCCACGGTGGATGAGAGGCCGGGACCGGCCACGGCCAGCAACAGCAGGAATGCGCCCGCCGCGCCGACCAACCACCACTGCCAGCCGCGGGGCAGAGCCTTAGGCGCGAAACTGGCGTGGGTGAGCCAGCGCGTGTCGATGGTGCGGTTCATCACGTCCGGTCGACCTCAGGAAGGGTCGCTCGCGAGGTACAGGCCCGGATGAACCGCGGTCCCACGGCGCAGCACTTCAAAATGGACATGCGGCCCGGTGGAGCGGCCGGTCGAGCCGACATTCGCGATCGGCTGGCCGGGCAGCAGGACGTCGCCGACCCGCACGAGGATCCGCGAGGCGTGTCCATAACGGGTGACGAGCCCACCGCCGTGATCGATCTCGACGGTCCTGCCGTACGCGCCGCGCGGCCCGGCATAGCGCACGCGGCCACCGGCGCTGGCGAGGATGGGCGTCCCGTAGGGCGCCGGGTAATCGACGCCGACGTGCTGGGCGGGCCGGCCCGTGAACGGGTCCGGCCGGCGGCCGAAGCCGGAGGAGATCGCGACGCCCGGGATCGGCGCACGGCTGGGAAACGCCATGCCGTCGAGGTCGCGCCGCGCAACTGCGGCGGCCACCATGCCGAGACTCGTCTCGAGATCGGTGAGGTCACGATCGAGCTGCAGCATCGATGCGCTGGAACCGGGCCCACTGCTGAATAACGGCATGAGCAGCGGGCCACCCGCCGGCTTGGTGGCGGCCTTGCCCGAGGTCTCATTGACCAGGACGGCCTTGGCCGGCGGTACGCCGACGCGTTCGGCCAGGCGGCTGGCCTCGGCCTCGAGGCGAATCAGCCGGCCGGACAGCGTGCCGATCTCGTCGATGAGCGCCCGGTTGCCGGGCTGGGTCGAGTCGAGGTCCGGATATCCCGACCCGCCGGAGTGCGTGGTGTTGCCGAGGTGGAAGCCCAGGGCGAGGCTGCCAATCAGCGCAACCAGCGCCAGCGCCCCGGCAGCGATGACGAGCGTACCGATCCTGACGGTATGTAGTTTCGAGTCGGCCAGGGCCCCGGCTGAAACGATCACTAACGCCATTGACCGACCCTCTTGGTTTGCCAAAGCCGCAGCCCGGCAACGCTGTGCGACGCCGCGATGCCCTGACATGTACCCCGGCCCGTGACGGCCGGTGCCACGATGGTGTCAGGCACCTGCCGACGACGCTGTGACGCGCGCCACAGAGTCGGGACAGGCGGACGGTGGTATCCCACAGCCGGTGGGCGTTTTGAGGGTTTCCGCTGACGTTCTATGAACGGTACTGGGGGTCAAGGGCGGCTCAGACCCGGCCGGAACCGGCCGTCTGGCCTCATGGGAGCGTGGTCCCCTGCCCCGCTGTTCGGGCCGGGCAGGGCGCCGCCCCGGTTGTCAGCGCGCGTCGAGCAACGGAAGCCGAATGCCCCCGATACAAGGCATTCGCCATCACGCCTACGACGAGCATGTTGACCACGAGCGCCACGAGCGACAGCAGAACATCGCCACGAAATACTCCGAGAATCTCGAACGGGATGTACACGCCGCCGCTGAGGGCCGCCAGCCACTCGGCCCAGCGCCTCTCTCTCCACAGGCCATACGCCTCGATCAGTCGCAACGAAGCATAACCGGCTGCCAATGCCGCCAGAGTAGCCAATCGCTCATCCGTAACCTGCGCCGCGAAGTCGATGAAGATGCGCGGGTACTCGCTGGCCGGGTTGAGATGCAGGTGGCCCACTAGCCGCTCGGCCAGGCCCTGCAGGTCGCGGTGCCTGAACGGCAATGCGCCGAGCCCCGCGGCGAGCACCAGCAGACCCTTGCCCGCTTCGAGCAGGGCCACGACCCGGACCGTGCCCGAAACGTTCATGTGCGGATACCTGGGACCCAGGCGCACCGGATTCGGGCGCGCGACCTGCTTCAGCGCACAGTATACCCGCGGCCTTCGAGACAGGCCGTCAGCGCGCGGCGATAATTGGAGCGCCGCAGCGCTTTTTCAGACCTGGTGCGCGACAGCTCTTCGGCTTGCCGACTGGCCTCGGCTTCGGCCTGCCGGCGGGCCTCGTCCTCGCCCTGCTCCTCGATCGCGGCACCGGCAATGGAACCGATCACGGCGCCGATCACGGCGCCCTTGCCCGCGTTGCCGTCATGCGACCCGATGACGCCGCCGGCCACGGCCCCTGCCAGAGTGCCCTTCGCCGCCGCGCCTTCCGCCTCGTTCCTCGGCACGGGCACCTTCACCGTGCGTGGCGGTGCGACTTCCTCGAACTGGCTGGGATCAAAGTCGCTTTCCTGCACCGCCCACCGATGGCACGCATAGCGGTCCTCGGCCAGCTGCTGGTCATCCTGGCCTGCCGACGGGTAGACGTAGAGGTCCTGCCCCGCCGCCGGGGCGCTCGCCAGCAACAGCGCGGCGCAGAGACTTCCCACGCGGATCGTCTGCTCGAGCGTCATGGGAACCTCCTACTTCACCGTGTAGCCGCGGCCTTCGAGGCACGCGGACAGCGCGCGCCGGTAGTCGCCGGCTCTCGAGAAGTCCGGATGCTCCGCGCCGGGGTCCACGTCCGTTTCGTCGACCGCCCACATGTAACACTCGTAGCGATCCCGGTCGCGCTGTTCCTCGTCCTGTCCACGGTTGGGATAAACGAACAACTCCGCGAAGGCCGAGTCGCTGGCCGACACCACGGCCGCCTCGGCGCCGGCCGGTTCCTCGACGACCACGTACTCCCGGATATTCGGCTCCCACAGGTAGTAGGTGTAGTTGACGTAGAAATAGCGCCGCGGGCCGATCAGGAAGCTGATGTAGCCGGGCGGCAGGTGCCCGACGCGCGCACCGTATGGGGCGTTGACCACGACGTAGAGTCCATCGTGCCAGGGCCGGTAGAAGGCGCCGCTGTAGTAATGATAGTTGCCGCGATGGACCCGAACGGTTTCATACCCCCTGGGCAGGGTCCGCACCTGGTATCCAAGCGGCGGATAGTGGTGAGCACGGGGCCGCGATCCTGGCCAGTCCCGCCTCGAATCATGGTGTGCGCCGGAGACCTGGCGCTTTGCCGAGTAGCGCGTGTCGTCCGCGACCGAATCCTTGATCGGCATGGCGGCGACGAGACTGACCGCTGCGGCGATTAGTAGGCCGTTGCGTAGGTTCCTGCTCATGGCAACTCCTGCATGGCTCGGTCCGCCTCAGGGAAATAACGCGCGAGTGGTCCGCTCGTGCACAACGTCCTTGACGCCGGGCTTATCCAATCCGGCCCCGCTTCAGGCCGGAGCCAGCCACTGCGCGATCTGCCGGGCCACCGTGGGGCTGCTCAGCAGCCCCATGTGGTTCATGCGGTAGACAATGAATTGCGACCCTTTCTCAAATGAAAGGTTCCGCCCGGCGTCGTCATGCTCGCCGAGCGCACTGTGCAGCGGCACCAGGCCGTCGCCGATCAGTTGATTGGCCAGTCTGCTGCGCCGCGCCGCCGTGGTGGCCGCCACCGCGTAGCACGCCACCCCCGCGGGCAGCGGCACGATCGTGCGGCTGTCGGGCCTGCGGTGGAAGCGGTCATGGCCGTGCCAGTCTGCGTCGAGCAGATGGCCATAGCGCAGGTCGGTGATTCCCGAGCTGCGCAACTGACCCAGCCTTGCGAAAGGCGCGGTGTACGGCGTGCTGCCCAGGATTACGTCAACCCAGTTGCCGGCACGCTCCAGCGGGGCGCCATGGTGTGGCGTGCCGAGAAAGACGATGCTGCTGGTCTTCCGCGGCCAGCGCAAAGCGCCCTCGGCGGCGTAATGAATGGCGCTGCGGATCAGCAGTCCGCCCATGCTATGCGCTACGACCGCAATGTCTTCGACCGGCGTGGGCCAGTGCGCGACCAGCTGCTCGAGCCGGGCCGCCAGCTCGCGACCATTCTGCGAAATGTGCCGGCCGGAGTTGTAGCGCAGGTAGACCGGCGTGTAGCCCAGCGGCGCAGCCAATGCCTGCCTGTACTCGACCGAATCCCCTTTGTGCTGCGCATGCGTCTGCAGGTCGGTCATGCACAACCCGTGGATCAGCAGCAGCACCCTGCCCGTTACCTCGGGCATAGGCGGCAAGGCCTCCCAGTGCAGCGGTTCGTGCCGGTATCGCAGGGTCATCGGGGTTGCAAACGGGCTGTTGCTGGTCGCAAGTCGATCCCCCATGACGCCATTCAGCGCCGCGAGCAATGCTTCGCGCAGGGGCGTGCCGGGCCTGGAGCCTTCGGCCGAGTCGAACCGACTCTCCAGCTCGGCCAGCGCGGTGTCGGCGCCCTTGCCCAGCAACTGCGTGACGCCATGCACGAGCCTGTAGACAAGGCCGGTAATGCCGCGGGTCCGGCCGGGCGCCTTGCCGCCGGGAACACCCAGCGTGTCCCACACCGACCGGTGTACGCCTTCGGCCACGCTCGCCACGCCGGTCGTCGCCTGTGTCGCCAGCTGCGCCATGCCGCGAATGTCGGACAGGCGCAGGTGCCGGAGCGGGTTGTTGGAAGGTGCCTGGTTCATGGTCGGGTCGGGGCCGTCAACACGCGACCGCTACCAAGTGGCCGTGCGCAATGGCTGGATCAGGTCCCACTTGTTGCCGTACAAGTCCTGGAACACGACCACCTGACCATACGGTTCGTCACGTGGACTCCCCACGAACCGCACGCCGCACGACTGCAGGTGCTCGTAATCGGCACGGAAGTCCGACGTATGCAGGAAGAGGAACACGCGCCCCCCGCTCTGGTTGCCGATGGCAGCACGCTGCTCGTCGGTTGCGGCACGGGCCAACAGCAGGTTGGCGCCGCGCTCGCCGGGCGAGACCACGACCCAACGCTTTTCTTCGCCTAGCGGCGAGTCTTCGACGAGTTCAAAGCGCAGCACACGGGTGAAGAAGTCGATGGCTTCGTCGTACTCGCGTACCAGCAGGCTGATGGCGGTCAGGGCTCGTGACATGTCTCTCCCTGGAACTGAAGGGCATCCGGCATTCGAACATCGTGGGGCAGGTTACGACTTTCTCGTATCAGCCTGTTGGGCGGCGATCTTCTCCCGAAGGTCCTTCCAGCGCGCCAGGCTTTCCGGCGGCCAGTACGCCTTGCGGTCGTAGTACTCCGGCACGGCCGGCACGCCTGGTGACAGGACGACCCACGGCTGCCTGGACCCGGTGAAGATGTGAATGTCGGGCGGCAACCGGTCCGGGTCATCGAGCGTCCCGACACGGACGAAGCAAACGGACGGTCCCGCGCCGGCGTAGTGGCTCCAGACCGCAATGCGACAGCGGGGGCAGCGGGCGATCCGCTGGCCCTTGCCACTCTGCGACGGCGTATCCACCAGTTCCGGTTGTGCACCGCGCTGGGCGACGCGGTCCGCCTCGATCATGGCGTTCAGTGCAAAGGACGCCCCGCCTTCGCGCTGGCACCAGCGGCAATGGCAGCAGTGCACGAAGAGCGGACGACTGGTGAGGCGGTAGCGGACATGGCCGCAGCCACAGCCGCCGTCATACGTATCGGAATCGGCAGTGGGCATGATGGTGTCTGCCACGTCACTCCGCCTGACATGATCGATGTCGCAACAGGCGCCTCAGCGAATCGGACGGCGGCGCCCGTCATGCCGAACCTGCGCCTCAGACGAGGCCGTGGCCGTGGCCGGCCTTCTTCTCCCGCTTGGCCGCCCTCTTCTCTTCCTTGGTCCGCAACGGCTTCTTCTTGCCTTCCTTCTTGCGCTCCATCCCCTTGCTCATGACGTCCTCTCCTCACGTTGATGACACAGCAAGCAATGACTATTCAACCCTGCCCGGTCATGCACGTCCAGTTGCCCGATTCCACGCAGCGCGGGTCGCGGCGGACTGACCGGCGCCGGTCAGTCAGCGGAGTCCGGGCCTGCGAGCACCGCCGCGATGGTCGCGACCTGCACGATATCCTCGACGCTGCAGCCACGCGACAGGTCCATCAGCGGCCGCGCGAGCCCCATCAGCAGCGGGCCAAGCGCCGTTGCACCGGCCAGCCGCTGGGTCAACTTGTAAGCGATGTTGCCGGCGTCGAGGTTGGGAAAGACCAGTACGTTGGCCTGCCCGGCCACCGGTGAACCCGGACACTTCAAGGCAGCGACCGCAGGCACGAGCGCCGCGTCCCCCTGCAGTTCGCCATCGCAGACCAGCCCGGGTGACCGCCGTCGCACGAGTTCGGTCGCGGCTGCGACCTTGTCCACCTCTGGCGACCTCGACGAGCCCTTGGTCGAGAAAGACAGCAGCGCCACGCGCGGCTCCTCGCCGGTCAGCCGGCGGTGAGTGCCGGCCGCGGCGATTGCGATGTCGGCGAGTTGCCCGGCGGTCGGATTCGGCACGACGCCGCAGTCCGCATAGGTCAGTGCCCGGTCTGGCAGCAACATCAGGAAGCACGATGACAAGGTCTTGCAGCCGGCCGCAAGGCCGACCACCTGCAGGCCAGCGCGCAGCACCTCGGGCGTCGGCGCCACGCTGCCCGCCACCGCCCCGTCACAGTCGCCGGTGCGCAGCAGGAATGCGGCGAAAGTAATCGGCCCGGTGACCCGACGACGCGCTTCCTCGATTGTCATGCCGTGGCCCGCGCGCAGCGCGACCAAGGACTGCGCGAAGTTCTCCGTCGCCGGGTGGTCGCGTGCGTTGAGGATCTCGATGCCGGACGGCGCGACATCCATTGCCCCGTCGTTCACCAGCACCGGATGGCACAGGCCCCGCGTCAGCAGCTCCGCCGCGGCCATGCGGACGCGCGGATCGCCCGCCTCGGGCAGTACGATGCGACGCGGCTGGCGGGACGCGCGCTCGGCGAACTGCAGCAGGATCTGGTTCTTGTCTATTCCGGCGTCGCCTTCAGGACGGCCTCGGGCACGTCGAGTTCCATGCGCAGCAGCGCGAGTCCGTGCGTCTTGCCTTGCGCGTCGCTGCGCAGCGACGCGGAGCCGCCGCCGCCCAGGCTGTCGGCCAGGATGAAATTCAGCACGCGCAGCCCATCGGCCGAATAGCGCCTGACTTCACCCTGGTTGATCGCGTGCATGTGCGCCTTGACCGCTTCCGCGGTCAGGCGTCCACGCAGGAACTCGTAGGCCTCCTGCGAGCGCGCCATCACGCCGACATTGGAGCCCTCGCCCTTGTCGCCTGAACGGGCGTCCGCGATGCGTGCCAGGCTGACCTTGGCCATGTCAGGGGTTCCTTACGACTCGAACACGCTGACGCGTGTCGAAACCCGTTGCTTCTTCATCAGCGCCGGCCAGAAGCCAACGATCTCCGTTGCCTTGGGCCGGCCGCCGGCGAAGCCGGTCACACCCGGCGGCCCGCTGGTGACGAGCGGCACCAGCTCGTAACCGAACCGGTCCACCTTGGCCCTGTCCTTGCCCTTGACCCCGATGCGCAGCACGACCTCGGACGGGTCGCCCACGGCGGTTGCCTCGATGCCGGCGTGGCACACGTTGGCGCCCACGAACTCGACCAGCCGGTCTTGCTCGGCGAAATGCACGCCGTCGTAGGCCAGCCGCTGCCAGACGATATCGGCGCACAGCTGCGCCTTGGCCAAAGCGTCCGGCCCGGAAATCGTCAGTTGCCCCAGCGCTTTCCAGCCATCCGAATAGGAGATGGACACCTTGTAGGTGTCGGTGGGCGGCGCACCTTTCGCGCCCCAGCAGCGCACGCGGTCCTTCGCGACCTGCTCCAGCTTTATCGAGTTGAAGTCGGCGCAGCCGTCCGGCCCGATGTAGCGGGCGGGGTCGCCCATCTCGTAGACGAGCTGGTGCAGGATCGAGCGCACGGTGACCATGCCGCCGGTGCCCTCGTGCTTGGTCACCACGAAGCCGCCGTCGGCGGAGGCCTCGATGACCGGATAGCCGATCAGCGCCATGTTCTCGACGTTCCGCCAGTCCGTGTAATTGCCGCCCGTACATTGCGCGCCGCACTCGACGATGTGGCCGGCGATGGTGCCCGCCGCGATCCGGTCGTACTCGTCGCGCTTCCAGCCGAACTCGTGGATCAGCGGCCCGAGCACGAGCCCCGGATCGGTGCCGCGCCCCGTGATGACGACCTGCGCGCCCTGGTCGAGCGCTTCGGCGATCGGGAACGCGCCCAGGTAGACGTTGGCGCTCGATACCCGACCCCGGACCTCGGCGAGCGGCGCACCCGTGTCCATGTTGGCCAGCGTTTCGCCCGATGCGAGCAATGCGTCGAGGTCACCGAATATGTCGTCGCCCTCGACGACCGCGATCTTCACGCCGCGCAAGCCGTGGCGGTGAAACGCCTCGATGGTCGCGTCCTTGCAGGCCATGGGATTCACGCCGCCGGCATTGGCGACCACCTTGATGCCCTTCTGCACCAGGTCCGGTGCCACGCGGTCGATCATCTTGACGAAATCGGTGGCGAACCCGACCCGTGGATCACGCGCACGCTGTTTCTGCAGGATGCTCATGGTGACCTCGGCCAGGTAGTCGAGCGTCAGGTAGTCGAGCGGGCCCTCGCGGCACAGCCTGATGGGCCCCAGCAGGGAATCGCCCCAGAAGCCCTGGCCGTTGGCCACCAGCACCTTGTCCTTCCTCGGCATCGACTTTCCTTCGCCTGCTGCGCGCGCCCGGAATTATAGGCGAACGGGATCGCCGCCCGTGGCGCCGCCTACGAGCCGGCGGCCATTTTCGATGACCACCGCAGGCGCCCGATGCCCTCAGGCGACACCCGCCAGGCCCAAGCCGAGCGTCACCCACAGCGCCGCGAGGACCAGCCAGCTGGCGCCGTAGACCCGGAACCGCCACATCACGTCATTCGAGCCCAGGTGTATCAAGGTATGCACGCAGCGCAGCGCCACGTAGCCCCAGGCCAGCGCAACCGGCAGGAGCCCCGTCTGCCCCGTGACATGCGCGATGATGACGGCCACGTACAGCAATACCGGCGCCTCGAACAGGTTGATGAAGTGCCGCGAAAAGACCGCCACCTCCGCGGGCTCCTGGCCGTCGCGGTACAGCCGGTAGAAGGACAGCCTCACGCGCCCGTTCCCGAGTGCGGCGGCCCGCAGCAGCCCCAGGCGAACGACGACCAGGCTCGTCAGCGCGAACATCGCGAATGCCGGCCACAGAATCTGCATGACTCGCCCTCCCCGCCGTGTACCGTTAAGCTGAGCCGGGAATATATCAGCCTGCGCGTTGTACGAAACGGCGCGGGCGACCACGGGACCGCGCCATGAAGACCTACGTCATCGGCGACACGGCGACAGGGCCGTTGACCTACACTGACCACAAGCGCGCCTGGTGGGCCCTGTCGGTGCTGATGCCGCTGCTGCCGCTCATCGGCATTGCACTGGCCGAAGGCACCGGCTTGCGCGGCTGGCTGTGGTTGCCGATCGTCTTCATCTACGCATGCGTGCCGCTGCTGGATCGGCTCGTCGGCACAGACCGGAACAACCCGCCGGAGGCCGTGGTGCCGACGCTCGAGCAGGACCGGTACTTCCGCCGCCTGCTGTACCTGGCAGTGCCGCTGCACCTGGTCGTCTTCGTCGCCGGCATGGACTATGCGGTGACGACCGCGGGCGGCTTCATCGACCGGCTGGCCGTGATCCTGTCACTGGGATTCGTGGCTGCCCTGTCAATCAACACGGGCCACGAGCTCGGGCACAAGGCGCCCGCGGTGGACCGTACGCTCGCGCTGCTGGCGCTCGCCATTCCCGGCTACGGACACTTCCGCATCGAGCACAACCTTGGGCACCACGTGCAGGTCGCGACGCCCGAGGACAGCGCCAGCGCGCGCATGGGCGAGAGCGTGTACCGGTTCGCGCTGCGTGAACTGCCGGGCGGCATGTTGCGTGGCTGGCGGATCGAGGCCGCGCGTCTGGCGCGCCGCGGCCAGGGTGCCTGGTCCCTGCACAACGAGATTCTGCAGGCCCATGCCATGACCCTGCTGCTACAGGGCGGCCTGATCGCGTGGCTGGGTTGGCAGGCGCTGCCGTGGCTGGCGCTGCACAACCTGTGGGCATGGTTCCAGGTGACCGGCATCAACTACATCGAGCACTACGGCCTGCTGCGCCGGCGACGGCCGGGTGGCGACTACGAGCGCTGCCTGCCGCGCCATTCCTGGAACAGCAATCACACGGTGTCGAACCTGATGCTGTTCCACCTGCAGCGGCACTCGGATCATCATGCGCATGCGGAGCGGTCATACCAATCGCTGCGGCACTTCGACGAGGCGCCGCAGTTACCGACCGGCTACATGGGGATGCTGGTCTTGTCGTACCTGCCGCAGCTGTTCTTCCGCGTCATGGACCCGCGTCTGCTCGGCCTGGTGAATGGCGACCTCGGCCAGGTCAACATGAAACCGGCGCCGCGACCGGCAGCGGCCCGCTAAAGCACCCCGGCCAGGTGCGTGCGAACCGGCGCGTCACGGTTTCGTCTGACATTCCCCCTGTCGCCTCCGGCGTGATCGTTGTTTGAGAATAATTCTTGACACAGTTCCCGCCGCTTACGCCACCGGGAGAAGGAACAGCCTTGGAACTCAAATAGTTAACAGTGTTAACTAGATATGGTATGAACTTCTTATCGAGTCCAAGTCGCCGATGCGCGGGGAATCACAGCGCGAACTGCTGCAGGGCCGACCGGGCGATCGGTTCTCCCCATTCCTGCAGGAAGTGCCCGCCGTCCTTGACGACCATTGGCTCAGGGCAACCGCGGATGCGGGCCGCCAACGCCCGCATGATCGGTTCGCCGAGAACCGGATCCGCACTGCCGATCGCCATGAACGTGGTGCCTGCCCAGTCCTCGGACAGGAAGCGCAGTGCCTTCCGGCCCGTGTCGGCTCCTTCCATCTCCGGGCGGATCGGCACGATTTCCGGAAAACTGCGAACGCCAGCCTTGTACCGGACGTCCGGGAACGGGGCCGCGTAGGCGGCTGCCTCTGCGTCGCTGAGGAAGGGCGTCTCGCGCTTCAGCAGCGCGCCGACGTCAAGGTCCGGGTGGGCCGCCGCATAGGACCGCCAGGCGTCCCAGCCCGGCCCGGGCGAACGGCCGGTCGCGACCCCTGTGTTCATCACGAGCAGCCGGCTGATCCGCTGCGAGTCGTCCATCGGCAGGGTCAGGCCCAGCACGCCGCCCCAGTCCTGCACCACCAGGCAGACATTGCGCAGGTCGAGCCGTTCGATGAACCGGCGCAGCGCATTGCGGTGGAAATGGAACGTGTAGGAGGCGTCATCGACCGGCTTGTCGGATCGCCCGAAGCCGAAGAAATCCGGCGCGACCGCGCGATGTCCTGCCCCGACAAACACGGGGATCATCTTGCGGTACAGGTAGGACCAGCTCGGCTCGCCGTGCAGGCACAGGAACGTCACCGCGGCGCGCTGCGGTCCCTCGTCCACGTAGTGCATGCGCAGGCCTTCGTAGCCCGCGAGGTCCGCCAGGTAGTGCGGCGCGAACGGCCAGCCTGGCAGGCCGTTGAAGCGGTCGTCCGGTGTGCGCAGGGACGCGACGACCGGCGCCACGTTCAGTACTTGCCGCCGGTGCGGAACAGGTAACGCTGCATGTCCAGCAGCTGCGCGTTCATGCGCCGTTGCACATGGTGCGCCACGCGCATGATGGCGCGCATCACCTTGTAGACCACCACCGGGTGCGTCGCCAGGATCACCTCGAAATCGTCGCGCTCCAGCACCAGCACGCGTGTGGCGCCGTTGGCGACCAGGCTGGCAAACCGCGGCTCGCCATCCATGAACGACAGCTCGCCGGCCAGGTCCCCAGGTCGCAGCGTGTGCATCACGGTCCATTCGCCGTGTTCGTCGCGCCGGTTGAGATCGATCTTGCCGGTCACCGGGACGAACAGGTGTGCATCCCGCGCACCCTCTTCGACCAGCACCTCGCCGTCCCTGCAGTCCCTGATCTTGACGACGCGTGCCAGCGCCTGCAGTTCGGCCTCGTCCATCTCGACGGCCAGCGGCGTCTGTCTCAACGCTTCAAGGTTTTCGCCATTCTGCACAGTAGCCTCCCAGGCCTCGCCGCGGTGCGCCGGGATCGGTCCGCGGTGCCTGAAATCATACCCGCTTGCGACACCGCCGGGCGTAGCCACTGCGCAATGCCCGGGACCCTGTGGCCCGGTCGTCAGCGACGACGCGGCAACGGACCGGTCGGCCCTGCGCATCGCGGGGGCAACGGGCCGGTGCGCCGCTCAGGCTGCCCAGCGCAAGGCCTGGCCGGTACCGGAGCGATGCACGATGCCGCGCTGTTCCAGGTAGCGCAGATGGGCGAGTGTCTCGGTCATCGCCAGCAGGCGATTGAGCCCGTCGAGCCGATGCACGGTGAACAGCACCGCGGCGGCCTCCGCCGTCGAGCGCGGCACGGAACAGGACGCGGTGATCTTCGCGAGCCTGCTGCCGTGCTCCTCGGTCAGCGCATCGAGCCGCGCGTGCAGCCCAGTAAAGGGTTTGCCATGGCCCGGCAGCACGAGCGTGTCGGCCGGCAACGCCCGCAGCGCCTGCAGGGAATCGAGGTATTCGCCAAGCGGGTCGCCTGTCTCGTTCGACGGGTACAGGCTGACGTTGCTCGAGATGGTCGGCAGCACCTGGTCGCCGCTCACCAGGAGTCCGGCGTGCGGCGCGTGCAGGCACAGGTGATCGGGCGCGTGGCCGTCATGCAGGCTGACCTGCCAGTCGCCGCCGACGCCGGCCAGCGTCGCGCCGGCGGCGGCGACGCGCACGGGCGGCCGGCCGCTGACCACCGACTTGTAGGCTCGACCACCCAGAATCGCCGCCGTGTCATCGTCCAGTTCCATGCCCTGACGGTCGGCGAATGAACGCAGGCCCTTGCCGGGTCCGACATCCAGATCGTCCAGAACGCCGGCGCTGGCGGCATAGGCCCGCGCACCCATCCGCACCTCGATTCCGTACCGGCCGGCGAACCAGCTGGCCATGCCGAAATGATCCGGATGGTGGTGGGTGACCACCACCGCACGCAACCGCGACGCGATGGGCAACTGGCTTTCGAGCCGCACCCAGGCCTGTTCAACGGCGCGGGTCTTGATGCCGGTATCCACCAGCAGCCATCCATCATCGCACTCGAGCAAATACACGTTGACGTGCGCCAGCGCCCCCGGCATCGGCAGCCGGATCCAGATGACACCGGCAGCGAGTTCAACCCATGCGCCCACCTCCGGCGTGCGCTGCCGTACGATCTCAAGGGTCTTGTCGTGGTTGGTCAATGCCATGCGGCAATTCTCGCAATGCGCTTCCGGAGTTTGGAAACCCGCCGAAGATACCCGATGCCGCCGCAGGCGGCTGCGGAATTTCGGTATACTTTTCGGGCCGAGTTTCCAGTCCCGGTTTCGCAGGCATTTCTGCAACGCCCCAGTGCCGGGAGGCCGATGTCTCACTTCGATGCCAGGTCCGCCAAGCGTGGGGCGCCGGATGCCGTGCTCGTCGAGATCGCCGGGTATGCGCATTCCGCGACCATCGACAGCACCCTCGCCTACGACACGGCGCGCCACTGCCTCATGGACACGCTGGCCTGCGGCTTGCAGGCGCTTGCCTATCCTGCCTGCACGAGACTGCTCGGCCCGGTCGTTCCTGGCGCGACCATGGCGGGCGGCGCGCGGGTTCCGGGCACGAGCTACGAACTGGACCCGGTCCGGGCCGCCTTCAACATCGGCACCTTGATCCGCTGGCTGGACTTCAACGACACCTGGCTCGCGGCCGAGTGGGGTCACCCGTCAGACAACCTGGGCGGCATCCTGGCGGTGGCCGATTACCTGAGCCGCAAGGCCGTCGCTGAGGGCCGCGCGCCGTTGACCGTGCGGGACCTGCTCACTGCCATGATCAAGGCCCATGAAATCCAGGGCGTTACCGCCCTGGAAAACGGCTTCAACCGGGTCGGGCTCGATCACGTGATCCTGGTCCGCGTCGCCAGCACCGCCGTCACCGCCGCGATGCTCGGCGGGACGAGTGAGCAGGTGCTCAACGCCGTTTCCAATGCCTGGATCGACGGCGGCGCACTGCGTACCTACCGCCACGCCCCCAATACCGGCTCGCGCAAGAGCTGGGCGGCCGGCGACGCCACCAGTCGTGGGGTCTGGCACGCCCTCAACGCGCTGCGCGGTGAGATGGGCTACCCCTCGGCGCTCAGCACGCAAGACTGGGGCTTCTACGACGTGTTGTTCGAGGGCAGACCGCTCGCCTACCGACGGCGATTCGGCAGCTATGTGATGGAGAACGTGCTGTTCAAGGTCAGCTTCCCGGCGGAATTCCACGCGCAAACCGCGGTGGAATGCGCCATGGCGCTGCACCCGCAGGTCAGGGACCGCCTCGCCGGGATCGAGAAGATCGTCATCGAGACCCAGGAACCGGGCGTGCGCATCATCGACAACACGGGCCCCCTCGAAAGTCCGGCCGATCGCGATCATTGCATCCGGTACATGACGGCCATCCCGCTCATCTTCGGCCGACTGGTCGCTCGGGACTACGAGGATGACGTCGCGCGCGACCCGCGCGTCGACCGGCTGCGCCATTGCATGGAAGTCCGCGAGAACCCGCAATTCACGGCCGACTACTACGCGCCAGACAAGCGTTACATCGGCAACGCCGTACAGGTGTTCTTCAGCGATGGCTCGAGCAGCGGGCGTATACAGGTCGACGTGCCGATCGGGCACCGGCAGCGGCGCGCCGAGGGGATCCCGCTGCTGCTGCGCAAATTCAATGACGCCGTCGCAGCGCTGTTCCCCAAGGCGCAATGCGCGGCAATCCGTGCCGCTTTCGAGGACCCGTCCAGAACCGACGCGATGCCCGTCAGCGAATTCATGGCGCTGTTCGTCCGCAACTGAGCCGCGGCGGCTCAGTCGCCGAATATCGACAGTTGCTCGTCCGTTCCGGCGGTGTTCGCCGCGGCACCCTTGCGGCGGCGGGCTCTTGGCGCTGGCGATCCGGCTGCTGGCGCGGCGGCGCCCGGCAGCGCCTGAATGAACTGCGCCAGCGCTGCGAAGGCTGCGGACCGGACGGCATAGCGAATGTACCTGCCTTGCTGAGATGCGCCCAGCAACCCGCAACGCGTCAGCTCCTTCAGGTGAAAGGACAGCGTTGACGGCGGACATCGAACGGCGCGTGCAATGTCGCCTGCCGCGGTCCCATCCTTACCGCCCTGCCGTGCGACCTCCACGATCTTCAGGCGGGCCGGTTGCGACAGCGCCGCCAGCATGTGCGCGAATTGCGCGGCAGATTTGTCTTTCATGCGTGGACCAGCGGCCTGATTAATATTTCTAAGATTATCGAATCCAACGGATTACACAATGCCTGGTTGAACGCACCGCGCGAAAATAAACGTCGATCCGCTATTGCATCGGCCAGAATTCACGCTATATTTCGTCCGTATGATCTTGATCGAAATCAAATCTTCCATAGAAATCGAATTTAACAAAGATCTTCCGGGTCGCGTCGCTGTCACGAACTCGGAAATAAAATAAATAAAACATAGAGTTACGGAGAAGGGGATGAACGCTGCCTGGGAGTCACTGCATCTTGCCGCGCAAGAACTCGCATCAAGTTATAATATAAAACATAGACTTACAACCGCTTTCTCGAAACACTTGTCAGAATTGGACTGCAGACAACTGCCGAAGGAACTGCGCGGCGAATTCCAGTCCATCGCGCGCCAGATGACCTGCGTGCGCCCGCTGCGCGGCGAGACCGCGGTCGTGGCGACCGTGCGCAAGATGTCCGTTGAAGAAGCGGGTGAATGCGCCCAGCGGATCGTCGGCCTGCTGGGGCACTTCGGCGGAAACCGTGCCGCGTCCGCGACGGCGCGCCCCAGTCCCGTGGTGTCGCTCTACTCGGCCGACGCCTGAGCGCCGCATCAATCCATCTTGAATTCCACGACGTCGAAGCGCGTGGTGTCTTCATGACGCGCCTGCAGCTTGATCGCGTCAGTCAGGTCTCGCCCATTCCACCCAACCACTGAATCGGCCAGTGCCTTCAGCTTCGCCGGAACTGCCTCGCCCGCCCCGAACGCCTCGATGACGATGACCGCCTTGTCCTGGCCCTTGGCGTAGATGGCCTGGAACTCGATCATCGACGGCGCCCGGGAAAATAACTTGGCGAGCACGAGCACCGCCTCCGCCTGGTCGATTTGCTTGCGCAGCGCCTCCTGCAGGGTGACCGGGTCGCGGGTGCGCGGCGGCTTTTCCGGCGCGCCGACATTCGCATAGTAGAAGTTGGGCGAACTCTCCAGATACTCGAACACCCGGAAGTACTCGTCATCGGGCTCGAACAGGTGGCTGACGAACAGCCGGATGGGGTTTTCCTCACTCATGGCCTGCTCCTGTCCGCCGCTTGGCCTCGACCGGGCGTGTCGTGCCGGTCACAAGGCCGTAGAATACGTTGTTTATCCCATCGCGTACACGCATGCGGCTCGTCGTCTATAACATCCGCTACGCGACCGGCACCGGCCCGGCCTTTCACCTGCCCGTGCCCGGCGCCGGTTACCTGCGCAGCAGCCGCCAGGTGCTGGAGCGCATCTGCGCGTTTCTGCGCAGCCAGGACCCAGACATCGTCGGCCTGATCGAGATCGACACCGGATCGCTGCGCACCGGCATGGTCAACCAGGCGCAGTTCATCGCGGACCACCTGGGGCATTACTCGATCTACCAATGCAAGTACGGCGAGGACTCCCTGACGCAGCTGGTGCCGATCGTGCGCAAGCAGGGCAATGCTTTCCTGGCCGCGCCGCGCGTGCACAACGAGCGCTTCCATTACTTCGACGCCGGCATCAAGCGGCTCATCATCGAGCTGGAACTCGACGACGTGGCGGTGTTCCTGGTGCACCTGTCGCTGAAGTTCCGGCACCGGCATTACCAGCTCAGGCACCTGCACCAGCTGATCCGGCAACAGGCCAAGCCCGTGATAGTCGCCGGCGACTTCAACACCTTCTGGGGCGACCACGAGATCTACCTCTTCATGCAGGCGGCCGGTCTGCGCAGCGCCAACGTCGACGGCAAGCCGTCCTACCCAAGCCGCTGGCCGCGCAAGGAACTGGATTTCGTGCTGTACGGCCAGGGCATCCAGCCGCTCGCATTCGACGTCCCGTCCGTGCAGCTGTCAGATCATCTTCCCCTGGTATTCGACTTCGAGGTCACCGGCAGCCCCGGCAGCCGCGCGACCGTCGCCCAGCATGCCGAGGCCTGAGCCGTCATTCCTGCGCATGGAGCAACAACCATGAACGAAACACCTGGTCACTGGACGCTCGTCATCGACGACGCGGCAATCGCCTGGTTGTCGCTCGACCGGCAGGGTGCGTCGGCAAACACGCTGGGGCGCGCCGTCATGGAGCAGCTCGATGCGTGTCTGGCGCAGATCGAGCAGGCTCGTCCGCGCGCCGTCGTGCTGTCGTCCGCCAAGGACAACGGCTTCGTGGCCGGCGCCGACATCACGGAATTCGAGGGCCTGACCGACGCCGGTCAGGCCTATGCGCTGGTGCGCGCAGGACAGCGGGTCCTCGACCGGCTCGAGGCGCTGCCCTGCCCGACGGTCGCCGCCCTGCACGGATTTGCGCTCGGTGGCGGACTCGAACTCGCCCTCGCATGCCGTTACCGCGTCGCCGCCGACGACGGCAGCATTGCCCTCGGCTTGCCGGAGGTGATGCTTGGCATTCACCCCGGCTTTGGCGGCACCGTCCGCGCGCCCAGGCTGGTGGGCGCGCCGGCGGCCCTGGACCTGATGCTGACCGGCCGGACCATCCGCGGCGACAAGACCCGCAAGATGGGACTGGTGGACAAGCTGGTGCCGCGTGAGCAACTCAAGGAAGCGGCCCGCGCGCTGGCGCTGGCCGCGCCGCCGGTCCGGCGCCCGGGCCTCGGCACTCGCATGTTGTCGTGGCCGGGGATTCGTCAGCTGGTCGCCGCGCAAACCCGCAAGCAGGTCGCGCGCCGCGCCCGCCCCGAGCACTATCCGGCGCCGTTCGCGATGATCAAGCTGTTCGCAGACCACGGCGCCAGGGGCGCCGCGGCCTACGAGGCCGAAGCGCGCTCGATCGCCGCCCTGTTCCTGAGCCCGACCTCACGCAATCTCGTGCGCGTGTTCTTCCTGCAGGAACGCCTCAAGGCGCTAGGCGGCCGCCAGGCGCGGCGCTTCCACAGGGTGCACGTCGTCGGCGCAGGCGTCATGGGCGGCGATATCGCCGCATGGTGCGCCTACCGTGGAATGAGCGTCACCCTGCAGGACCGCGAGGAACGATTCGTCGCGCCGGCGCTGCAGCGGGCGCACGCGTTCTTCGACAAGCGCTGCCACCGGCCCGGCCAGGCCGACGAGTGCCGCAAACGCCTCGTGGCGGACGTCGCCGGCGCCGGCGTGGCCGAAGCCGACCTCGTGATCGAGGCGATCTTCGAGGACGCGGCGGCCAAGCGCGAACTGTATGCCCGCCTCGAGCCGCGCATGAGACCCGATGCGCTGCTGGCCACCAATACCTCCAGCATCATGCTCGAGGAATTGTCACGCGACCTGGTCGACCCGGGCCGGCTGCTGGGACTGCATTTCTTCAACCCGGTTGCGAAGATGATGCTGGTGGAAGTCGTCCGCGCGCAGGCCACCCGCGATTCCTGCGTGCAGGACGCGGTCGCCTTTACGAGGCAACTGGACAAGCTGCCCCTGCCCTGTCGCAGCTCGCCCGGCTTCGCGGTCAACCGCATCCTGATGCCGTACATGACCGAGGCGATGTTCGCCATCGAGGAAAGCGTACCGCTGGCAGAGATCGACGGTGTCGCAAAGAAGTTCGGCATGCCGATGGGACCGGTGGAACTCGCCGATACGGTCGGGCTCGATGTCGCGATGCACGTGGGCCGGATCCTGGCCGAGGCCTACGGCAGGCAGGCGCCTACCGGCATCAAGGCGCTGGTCGAGGCGGGGCATATCGGCCGCAAGTCGGGCCGCGGCTACTACGAGTGGCGCGATGGCAAGCCGCTCAGGCCGCCGGTGACCAGCAAGGCCCCCGCAGACCTGCAGGACCGGCTCGTGTTGCAGTACCTCAACGAGACAGTCGGCTGCCTGCGCGACGGCGTCGTCGAGGATGCGGACCTGCTGGACGCCGGCATGATCTTCGGCACGGGATTCGCGCCGTTTCGCGGCGGACCCGTGCAGTACATCCGCACGCGCGGTGTGGACGACCTCGTCGCACGGCTCGAGGGACTCGAGCAGCGGCACGGATCGAGGTTCCGGCCGGATCCCGGCTGGCGCACGCTGCCGACTTTGCGGGCACGGGGCCTGTGATAGGATGCCGCCCGCAATGACGACAACAGGATGCCCCGTCCGGGGACCAGCGGTGGCCCATGGGCGATAAGCAAATTGACCTGTCAGTCCTGAGGGCATTCACGCCGCTCAGCGGGATGAAGATCGAGAACCTCAAGGCGCTCGCCCGCAAGACGTCGGTCCTCACCCTCGACCCCGGCCGTGTCCTCTTCAAGGAGGGCGACAAGGACAAGCGCTCGCTGTACCTCATTACCGGGGACCTCGAGCTGCGCTCTGGCGACCGCACGGTCGGCACCCTGCAGGGTGGCACGGCCGAGGCACGCAACGCGATCACGCCGGGGCAGCCGCGGCGGTTCACGGCCCGGGCGCTGACCGAGCTCGAGTTCATCTCGGTGGACAGCGACCTGCTCGACGTACTGCTGACCTGGGACCAGACGGGCAGCTACGAGGTATCCGAGATCACCGGCGAGCCGACCGCCGAGGCGGACGACTGGATGACGGTGCTGCTGCAGACCAAGGCCTTTCACCGGATCCCGCCGGCCAACATCCAAGCGCTGTTCATGCGCATGGAGCGCATCAGCGGCCAGGCCGGTGAGGTGATCATCAAGCAAGGCGACGACGGGGACTATTTCTACGTCATCACGCGGGGCCGCTGCGTGGTCACGCGCGAGACGCCGGTGAACCGCGACGGCATCAAGCTTGCCGAACTCGGTGTCGGAGAGTCGTTTGGCGAGGAAGCGCTGATATCCGACAACAAGCGCAACGCGACCGTCGTGCTGGCAACCGACGGCGTGCTGATGCGGCTCAACAAGGAAGACTTCAACGCCCTGCTCAACGAACCCTTGCTGCATTGGGTCGACCTCGAGCACGCGCGTGAGCTGGTCGCCAAGGGCGCGCGCTGGCTCGACGTGCGGCTGCCGAGCGAATTCGAGACCTTTCATCTCGATGAAGCCATCAACATCCCGCTGTATTTCATGCGCATGAAGCTGAAGACTCTCAACGCCGACACGCCGTACGTGGCGGTCTGCGATACCGGGCGGCGCAGCTCGGTGGCCGCGTTCCTGCTCAGTGAAAGGGGATATGAGGCCTACTGCCTGAAGGGCGGCCTGGCCGGCAACGCACTGGGTCCGACGCAGGATTCATGACGCTCGGAGCGGCCCTGCGCAACGCTGCGCGGACCGCGGTCTACATCGTATGGGTCTGCTTGTCGCCGCCCAGCGCGCCGGCCAGGTAGGACTCGATCTTCTTCTGCGTCGTGCCCCGGTCCTGTTCGCTGAACTGCACGCCGATGCCGGCGGTGCGCTTGCCCTGTGCTCCTTTTGGCGTTACCCAGATGACGCGCCCGGCCACCGGCAGCTTCTCCTCCTCGCCCATGAGGTTCAGCAGCATGAAGACCTCGTCGCCGAGCCGGTAGTTGCTGTTGGTGGGGATGAACAGGCCGCCGTTGCGCACGAACGGCATGTAGGCGAGGTACAGCGCGCTCTTGTCCTTGATGGTGAGCGTGAGCAGTCCAGGCTTGGTCGATGGGGCTCTCATCTGTAACATCCGGTCTCCAGTCTGTCGGGCATCCGTCCTGCCAGCGCTTCCGAGATGCCGACGAGCAGGTCCTCGAACAGCAGTTGGACGTTCAGCGGACCCTCCAGCGCGGCGCGCGCCTCACGGACCCGGTCCAACAGCAGGAAGGCAACCCGTATGTTCACGCCCGCACCTGGCAATGGCAAGCCAGAATCGCATTTATTGTTAACTGCGTCACCCCCGCCCGCCAGGGCCCGGATGCCGCCTTCCAGCCAGGCTTCGAGCCAGGCGAGGCGCTGCCGGGGCCGGTCCCTGGACCACGACCCCGCCAGTACGAGCGGATCCCGAACCACCCCGGGTTCGAGCGCCGTCGCCATGTCGTCCGCCAGTTCGTCCGCACCGCACTGCGCCAGCTCAAGTGCCGCCAATGGCGCTCCTGCGGCCATCCTCAGCAAGCGGTCCCAGCGGGCGCCTGGCGCCGCCCCCTCGAGCCACGACAGCGCCAGTCCGGCGGCAGGCGTCGGTATCCGGACGTGCTGGCATCGGCTGCCTACAGTCGCCGGCATCTGGTCGATGCGAGCGGCTGCGAGGACCAGCAAGGTGTCTTTAGATGGTTCCTCAAGTGTCTTCAGTAAAGCATTGAAAGAATTACGATTCATCTTGTCCGCTGGATCGATGATCCCGACCTTGGAGCCACCCCGGTAGCTGGTCAGCGTCAAGCGTTCGCTGAGGCCGCGAACCTGGTCGATCTTGATTTCGGTCGCCTTCTCCTCGACCGTCAGCACGATCAGGTCCGGGTGGTTGCCCGCCACGTACAGGACACACCCCGCGCATCGGCCGCAGGGCGCCGCGATCGGCCGGTCGCACAGCATCAGCTGCGCCACCCATGCCGCCAGCGCCGACTGGCCCGACCCGGCCGTACCGTGAATCAGCAGTGCGTGCGGCATTCTCCCGGCACGGTATGCGTCGGCGAGGCGCGCGCGCAGCGGATCCAGCCAGGGCACCCGCGCCGTTTCGAGTTGTGCCGCGATGCCAGCCGCCTCGGCGGCCGCCTCGACCGCTACCGGCTTACGTGCCACCGGCACCCCGGCTTCGCACGAGCAGCTGGTCCAGCTGGCGCGCGATGGCGGTACTCACGCTCTGTTGGTCGCCGGTGGCGTCGACCCGCGCGACCCGTGCCGGTTCCCGCTCGAGAATCGCGAGGTAGCCCGCCCGCACACGCTCAAAGAACCGGGCGTCTTCCGACTCGAACCGGTCAGCGGCCTGCGCCCGGCGACGGGTCCGCTCGATCGCCACGGCCACGGGCGCGTCGAGCAACAGCGTCAGGTCCGGCCGCCGGCCCCGCTGGGCAATCTTCTCGAGGGCACGAATGTGCTCGAGCGGCACGCCCCGCCCCGCCCCCTGGTAGGCCTCGGTCGCATCCGTGAAACGGTCGCACAATACCCAGCAACCGCGCGACAGCGCCGGTTCGATCAGGTTGCCCAGGTGGATCGCGCGTGCTGCAAACACCAGCAGCAACTCCGCAACGCCGTCCACGGTCTCGCCCTGCGGTTGCAGCACGAGCTGCCGCAGCGCTTCCGCCAGCGGCGTGCCGCCCGGTTCACGGGTCACCACCACATCGACGTCCCGGTCCCGCAGGTATGCCGCAGCCGCGTCCACCTGCGTGGACTTGCCGACGCCCTCGATGCCCTCGAATGTGATGAACCTGCCTTGCATGCTCACTGTGCCGGCTCGCGTGCCGCCCCGCGTACGGCGGCAATGTAACGCGCCACGTTGTCGTTGTGTTGCCTGAGGTTCGGCGCGAAGCGATGACGTCCGTCCCCCAGGCCGGTGGCGACGAAATACAAGGCGTCGGTCGCCGCAGGCCGCACTGCCGCGTACAACGCCTCGCGGCCGGGCAGCGCAATGGGCGTGGGCGGCAGCCCGGCGCGCGTGTAAGTGTTGTAGGGTGTATCGCGCAGCAGGTCGGCCCGCCGCAGGTTGCCATCGAACAGGTCGCCCATACCGTAGATCACCGTCGGATCCGTCTGCAGCCGCATGTCGAGCCGCAGCCGGTTGATGAACACGCCGCCGATCAGCGCCCTCTCATCCGGCCTGCCTGTCTCCTTCTCGATCAGCGAAGCCAGCACCAGCGCCTCGTAGGGTCCAGCGAGCGGCAGCCCTGCCGCCCGTTCCTGCCACGCTGCCGCGAGCTCGGCCTGCATGCGCTGCTGCGCCAGCCGCAGGATCTCGATGTCGGTCGTGCCGCGCTGGAAGCGGTAGGTGTCCGGGAAGAACAAACCCTCCGGACTGGCCGGCTCGAAGCCGATGCTGTTCCTGAGCGTCTGGTGCGTCGCGTCGCGCAGCTCGACCTGGACGGCCGGATGCGCCTGCACCGCTTCGAGCGCCTGCCGGTAGGTCCAGCCCTCGGGCACGGTCACGGCATGCAACAGGACACGCCCCTCGACCATCATGTCCAGCAGTTGCCGCGGCGTGCTGCCCGGCTCGAAACGGTACTCGCCTGCACGAATCCTCCCGGCGAGATTCTCGCGGCGCGCCTCGCGCACCCAGCTCGACGGTCGTTCCAGCAACCCGTCGCGGGCCAGCGCGGACGCCACGCGTCGCAGCGAACTGCCAGGCGCGACCGCGAACGTGCGCGGCGCATCGAGGCCCGCGATCGACACGGCGAGCTGCGCGGAATCGTAGCGATGCAGCAGGTGCCGCCCGGCCGGCAGCAGCAGCAGCCCAAGCAGCAGCACCGCCAGCAGGCGTTTGGTCAGCGAAAGTCGAGCCATGCCATGAATTCCCGCGCACATCCTGTCTGCCCCAGACGCCGGCCGTCGAGTTCGGCCAGCCGCCACGCGCCGATGACGGCATTGGTCACGAACGCCTCATCGGCCTCGAGCAGGTCGCCCGGGCGGATCGTCGCCTCGGCCGCCGGCTGTCCCCGGCCCAGCGACCACTCGAACACCGCGCGCCGCATGACCCCCGACACGCCACAGCGATCAACGGCCGGCGTCCGCAACTCGCCGCCCATTGCCAGGAACAGGTTCGACTGCGTGCCGCAGGCCACGTGACCGCGCGCATCGAGCATCAGCCCCTCCGCAACCGATTCATCATGCCATTCGGCCCGCGCCAGCACCTGCTCCAGCCGCCCGAGGTGCTTGAGCCCGGCCAGCGCCGGGCTGTCCGCCATTCGCGTGACGCAGATCCGCGCGCGCACGCCATCCTCGCGCCAGGCGGCGGGATACGCCGGATACTGGAAGGCCGCCACGATCCGCGTCTGCGTGGGTCTTGGCGGCGGCCGGTAACCGCGGCCGGCCGGCCCCCGCGTCACGATCACCTTGACGACGGCCGGCGAAACCGGCGCGACCATTGCCACTTCGCGGACCAGCAGGTCCGCGGGCGGCGCCTGAAGCCCGAGCCGGCGGCACCCGTCCCGGAGGCGCTCCAGGTGCAGGTCGAGCAGGCGCACCCGGCCGTCACGTACGGCGAGGGTTTCGAACAGGCCGTCGCCGTACTGCAGGCCGCGATCGAGCGCGTCGACTGTCGCGCCGGCGACCCCGTTGACTAGCACCGTTGCACTCACGGTGCCGCCCCGAGCGCACGCAGTACGCCGCGCGCCTTGGCGCGTGTTTCATCCAGCTCCCGCAACGGGTCCGAGTCGGCGACGATGCCGCCACCCGCGCGCAATACCGCGGTGCCGTCCTGCAGCGTCAGCGTGCGGATCAAGATGTTCAGGTCCATGCTGCCGTCCAGCGACAAGTATCCCATGGAACCTGTGTACGCCCCGCGACCGGTGCCCTCGAGATCGCCGATCAGCTGCATGCAGCTCACCTTCGGGCAGCCGGTGATCGTGCCGCCGGGGAACATCGCCCGAATCACTTCCGCGGGCCCGACCTCGTCGCGCAACCTGCCGCGCACGTTCGAAACGATATGATGCACGTCCGCATAGCTCTCGACCGACATCAGTTCGTCCACCCGTACCGTGCCCGGGACGCACACGCGGCCCAGGTCGTTGCGCTCGAGGTCGATGAGCATGACGTGCTCGGCGCGCTCCTTCGGGTGGCCGATGAGTTCGGCGATGGACTCGCCGTCCCGCGTACCCTGCCGCGGCCGCGTGCCGGCGATTGGCCGCGTCTCGACCTCGCGGCCGCGAACACACACCAGCCGCTCCGGTGAACTCGAGATGATGCTCACCGTGCCCAGTTCAGCGATGCCGGCGAACGGGCCCGGATTCGAGCGCCGCAGCCGCGCATACAGGTCCGCAGCACCGATCGAGCCGCCGAGTCGCGCCGTCCAGCTGCGTGACAGGTTGGCCTGGTAGATGTCGCCGGCCGCGATGTGCGTCAGCGCCCGGCGCACGGCGATCAGGAACCTTTCGGGATCCTCTTCCACGACGGACAGCGCCTCGCCGCGCGAAGCCTCGCTGCCCACGCCATGGGCCATGTCGTCGCGGGCCTGCACGATGAAGTCCTCGCTGCCTGCCTCCGCGACGGCCACGGTCTCGCCGGTCGCGTGGTCGTGCACGACCGCAGCCTGCATCCGCCATGCCACGCTGCCCTGGCCCGGCGGCGGCGGCGGCAAGCGCAGCGTCGGCTCGACCTCGGCGGCGAGCTCGTACCCGGCCAGCAGGAACCAGCCACCGCGGAATGGCCAGCGCCCGGGCTGCGCCGGCGCGCCGGTCGCCGTCCACCATTCACTCAGGCGCTGCAGGAAACCCGGGCCGGTGCCGGGGCCGCTGCAATGACCGCCAGCGTCGAGCGTCAGGCGCTCGGCCGGCGCCCCGAGCAGGAGGCTGTAGCGGCCCTGTGGTGTGCCATGCGCGGCGCTTTCGAGCAACACCGGATAGGCGTGCGGACGGCGGCGGTGCAATCCCAGCAGGGTCTCGCCCGGCGACCCCGGCAAGGCCAGCGGTGCGACGGTGCAGGGCCGCATGGGCGCGAGCCTGAACGAGTCAGGCGAGGGCGCGGAAGATGAGCGTACCGTTGGTGCCGCCGAAGCCGAAGGAATTCGAGGCGGCGGCCTCGATCTTCATCCGCCTGGCGGTGTGCGGCACGTAGTCGAGGTCGCAACCCTCGCCGGGCTGGTCCAGGTTGATCGTCGCCGGGGCCACGCCATCGCGGATGGCCAGTACCGTGAAGATCGCCTCGGCGACGCCGGCCGCACCCAGCAGGTGCCCGGTCATCGACTTGGTCGAACTCACCGCGAGCTTCGTCGCATGGTCGCCGAACGCCCGCTTGATTGCGTTGGTTTCCGCCAGGTCGCCCAGCATGGTCGACGTCGCATGTGCATTGACGTATTGCAGGTCCTGCGGATTGCAGCGCGCGTCCATGAGTGCATTGCGCATGGAGCGTCGCGCGCCGTCGCCGTCCTCCGGCGGGGCGGTCACATGGTACGCATCGCCGCTCATGCCGAAGCCGGCGACTTCTGCATAGATGTGCGCGCCACGTGCTCGCGCCAGCTCCAGCTCCTCGAGCACGATGGCGCCCGCACCTTCGCCCGCGACAAAGCCGTCGCGATCGCGGTCCCACGGCCGGCTGGCGCGTTCCGGCTCCTCGTTGCGCGTCGACAAGGCCTTCGCCTGGCAGAAGCCGCCGATGGCGAGCGGCGTCTCGACCATTTCGGCGCCGCCGGCCACGACCACGTCGGCGTCGCCGTACTGGATGCTGCGCAGGCCAAGGCCAATGGCGTGCGTCGAGGTCGTACAGGCGGTGACCAGGCCCAGGTTGAGCCCCTGTATCCCGTACAGGATGGACAGGTGACCCGAGATCATGTTGATGATGCTCGAGGGAATGAACAGCGGCGAGATCTTGCGCGGCGAGCGAGCCTCCAGGTACCGGTCGTGGTTCTCTTCTATCGTCGCCAGACCGCCGATGCCGGCGCCGAAGATCAGCCCGATGCGCTCGCGGTTGGCGTCGGTGACCTCGATCCCGGAATCGCGGATCGCCTGGATCCCCGCCGCGACGCCGTACTGCATGAACGGGTCCATGCGCCGCGCGTCCTTGGCGCCGAGGTACTCCTCGACGTTGAAGCCGCGCAGCGGGCAGTAGAAACGCACCGGGAAAGCGCTGACGTCGAAGCGCGTGATCGCGCCAACGCCACTGCGGCCGGCCAGCACGCCCTCCCAGGCCGAGGCAACGGTGCTGCCGAGCGGCGACAGGATGCCGAGGCCGGTGACGACGACGCGACGCTTGCTCACTGACTCCCCCCCGGGGGCACCCTGTCTTGCAAGGTGCAGACATGCGACGGGCCCCGGCCGCGAGGCCGGGGCCCGTCGCTGGCATGGATCAGGACTTTGACTGGTGCTCGGTGATGTAGTCGATCGCCTGCTGCACCGTGGTGATCTTCTCGGCGTCCTCGTCCGGGATCTCGGTCTCGAATTCTTCTTCGAGCGCCATGACGAGTTCCACCGTATCCAGCGAGTCGGCACCCAGGTCGTCGACGAAAGAAGCGTCCGACGTGACTTCCTCTCCCTTCACGCCGAGTTGCTCGGCCACGATCTTCTTGACCCGTTCTTCGACTGTACTCATCGTAGTAGTTGTCCTGTAACTGGCGTGGTTCCCGGGTGGTCCTGCGACCGGTACGGGGCGGCCATTCTAAGTAAACCCCCGGGCGGCCGCTAGCACGCGGACTCCGGATTGTCAAAAACTTTATACTATACAAAACGTTACGCTGCAATTTCTGTGCCTATGGCATGAACATTCCGCCGTTCACATTGAGCGTTTCGCCGGTAATCCACCCGGCCTCGGGCGAGGCCAGGAAGAGCGTCGCCGCGGCCACGTCTTCCGCGCCGCCCAGGCGCCCGAGCGGAATCTGTGCGGCCAGCGCCTGCCGCTGCTCCTCGCTCAGCGCCCGGGTCATGTCGGTGTCGATGAAACCGGGTGCCACCACGTTGACGGTGATGCCGCGGGAGCCGACTTCGCTGGCCAGCGAGCGGCTGAATCCGATGATCCCCGCCTTGGCCGCGCTGTAGTTGGCCTGCCCCGGGTTGCCGATCAGTCCGGCGATCGAGGCGATGCTGATGATGCGGCCGTGCCGCGCCTTCATCATGCCCCGCAACACGCCCTTGGAAAGGCGGAACACCGAGGCGAGGTTGGTATTGATGACCGTTTCCCAGTCTTCCGCCTTCATTCGCAGCAGCAACCCGTCGCGCGTGATGCCGGCGTTGTTGACCAGGATCGTGACCGGCCCCTCGCGCGCCTCGATGTCGGCCAGCGCCGCGTCGATGCGGTCCGGTTGCGCCACGTCCAGCACGATGCCGCGGCCCGCCAGGCCCTCGTCCGTGAACAGGCCGTCGAACGACTGCACGCCGGACGTCCCGGTGGCAGTCCCGATCACCGTTGCGCCCGCACGGCCGAGTCGCAAGGCGATGGCGCGGCCAATGCCCCGCGACGCCCCCGTCACCAGCGCAACCTCGCCCGTCAGTATCTTGCCGGCCGTCATGCTGCATCTCCCCTGACTCCGGCCAGCGCGGCCGTAAGCGTATCGGCACCGTCGATGGTGAACACGGCCAGTTGCCGGCCGCCCTCGGCGCGCCGCACCAGTCCCGCCAGTATCTTGCCCGGCCCGGCTTCGACGACGTGGGTGCATCCTGACGCGATGATCGCCGCGACGATGGTCGTCCAGCGCACCGGATTGAACAGCTGCCGGTACAGGCCGTCGCGGATCCGTTCCGGCGTATCGTGCCATGCGCCGTCGAACGCATAGACGGGCCACTGTGGCGGCAGGATCGTCACGTCGGCCAGCCGCGCCAGGAATCGCTCCGCCGCAGGTTGCATGAGCGGGCTGTGGCAGGGCGCCGAGACCGGCAACGGCAGGGCCCGCTTTGCGCCGCGGCTGCGGCAGGCCTCGACGGCACGCGCAACAGCGTCCGCCGCGCCGGCAATGACGACCTGCCCCGGCGCGTTGTAGTTCGCCGCCACGACGACCTCGGTCCCAGCCGCCTCGCGGCAGGCCTCCTCGACCGCCAGGTCATCGAGGCCGATCACCGCGGCCATCATGGCGCCTGTTGCCCCCGGCACGGCCTCCTGCATGGCGCGGCCGCGAAACTGTACCAGCGCTACCGCATCGCCGAAGCGCAGCGCGCCGGCACACACCAGCGCCGTGATCTCGCCGAGGCTGTGCCCCGCCATGACCGAGGGATCCGGCCCACCCCGGGCCCGCCATGCACGCCATGCGGCGACCCCCGCCACCAGCATCGCCGGTTGCGTGCGCTCGGTTTCGTTGAGGTCCTGTTCCGGGCCGTGCTGGCACAGCCTCCACAGGTCATAACCCAGCACCTGCGACGCCTCGCCAAAGGTCTCCATGACCAGCGGCTCGACCTCGGCCAGCGAAGCCAGCATGCCGACGGACTGCGAGCCCTGGCCGGGGAATACGAACGCCGCTTTCAAGGGTTCCACCCGCGATGGCTGATCCGAACCGGATTATAGGCACCCGGCGCCGGTCGGTGCCGCGCCGAACGCACCGGCGCGGATCCGGGAACCGCGGTGCCGGCACCGCGTCTGATATCATGACGGCCTGTTCCGGCGGCCCGCCACAGGAACTGAACGGAGCCCCGAATGAGCCAGATTGCCCGGTCCGAGCGCGGTTTCACGCTCATCGAAATAATGGTGGTGATGGTCATCATCGCCATCCTCGGCGCGCTGATCGGCCCGCAGATCCTGGGCCGTGTGGACGAAGCACGCGTCACCAAGGCGGCCGCCGACATCCGCACGCTGGGCACGGCGCTCGACCTGTTCCGGATGGACAACTTTCAGTACCCGACCACGGATCAGGGACTCGAGGCGCTGATCCGCAGGCCGGCCGACCCTTCGATACGCAACTGGAAGGACGGCGGCTACGTGCAGAAGCTGTCCAAGGATCCGTGGGGCAACGACTACCAGTACCTGTCGCCGGGTCTCCGCGGTGGGGCTTACGACCTGTACTCGCTCGGTTCGGACGGCGAGCCCGGCGGCGAGGACGCGGCCGCCGACATCGGGAACTGGAACGTCGAGTAGCCTGGCCCCGGATCCGCCGTGACCCGCCGCACTTCCCTGCCTGCCACGCTGTCGCGTGGCATGACGCTGATCGAGATTCTCGTCGTGATGGTCATCATCGCGATCATGGCGGCGGCAATTACCGTTTCCATCGGCGCGCTGGGCGGCGACAGCGAGATCGACGACGAGGCGCGGCGCCTGACCGACGTCATCGCGCTGGCGCTCGAACAGGCGGAGCTCGAAGGCCGCGATTACGGGCTCCGGCTGGAGTCCGAAAGCTACGAGGTGATGGGCTTCGACGGGCGCCGCGGCTGGGGCCCGGTGACCGGTGACACCTGGTTCCGTCGCCATGCGCTGCCGCCCGGACTCGCCTTCGCCCTCGAGGCCGAGGGGCGGCGTGTGCTGCTGCGCAAGCCCGACCGGCCCGAGACCCGGCTGCCGCAGGTCGTCACCTACGGCAGCGGCGAAGTGACGCCGTACCAGATCACGCTGACCCGTTCTGCCAGCGGCGCCACCGCCACCTTGACCGGCGCCGTGGACGGCACCATCAAGCTATCGAGGAATGATGAGCATTGACGGCGCGCAGCGGGGCTTCACGCTGATCGAAGTGGTCGTCGCGATCGCCATCGTGGCGCTCGGCATGATGGCCGTGTTCCGCGTGGTCAGCGACACGATCAACAACTCCGGCTACCTGCGCGACCGCACGCTGGCGACCTGGATCGCCGACAACCGCCTGGTCGAAATGCGGCTGGCCGGAGAATTGCCGTCGGTCGATGAAACGGAGGGCGAGGTCGACTACGCCGGCCAGCGCTGGCACTGGACGGCCACGGTGTCGCAGACGCCGGTCGACGGGCTGCGGCGTATCGACCTCGCAGTGCGGCGCGAGACGGATCCGGACGGGACATCGCTCGGACGCGTCACGGGCTTTGCCGGCGCGGTGGCCGCCCGCAGCGCGCCGTCGGCCACTGACTGGCAAGGGGGCGGGTCGAACACCCCGGACGACGAACCGTGAGGCCACCGCGCGGATTCACGCTGGTCGAGGTGCTGGTCGCCAGCTTCATCCTGGCGATCCTGGGGGTCATGGGGCATCGGGGCGTGGCGGAAGCGCGGCTGGCCGTGGACCACGTGCGTGAGCACATGGCGCGCGTCCGGGAAGTGCAGCGTGCGGTGACGCTGCTGAGCGCCGACTTCCGGCAACTCGCGCCCCGGCCCGTGCGCGAACTGGTCGGCGACGGTTACCGCCCGGCCCTGTTCCGCGACCCCAACGGCGTCGACCTCGTCGAATTGTCCCGCGATGGCTGGCCGAACACGGCGGGCACCGCGCGCGGCACGGTACAGCGCGTGGTGTACGCGCTGGAGGACCGCACGCTCATGCGGCGCCACTGGAACGTCACGGACGCGACGCTCGCCAACGAGCCAGTGGCCCGCCGGCTGCTGACCGATGTCGAGCGCGTCGAACTGCGCTACCTGGGCCAGGGAACCGAGTGGCAGGCCCAATGGCCGCCGCAGGGCGGGCGCGACGCCGCCGCGCTTCGGGTGCGACCGCGCGCCGTGGAAATCGTCATCGTGCTGGCCGACTACGGCGAGATTCGCCGACTGCTCGAGGTGCCAGGATGAGGCAGCGCGGCGTGGCACTGATCACGGCCGTCGTGCTGGTGGCGATCGCCACGGTGCTGGCCACGCGCATCGGCACCGAGGCAGCGCTCGACTTGCGCCGCACCGGCGGTCTCGCCGCGCTGAACCAGGCCTGGCAGGTCGCACTCGGCGCCGAGGCCTGGGCTGCGCAGATCCTCAACGACGACCTGGCCAACTCCACGCAGGACGACCTGTCCGAGGACTGGGCGCGGCCGGTACCACCATTGCCGATCGATGGCGGAATGATCGAAGGTCAGGTCGAGGACATGCAGGGCCGCTTCAACCTCAACAACCTGCTCAAGGCAGACGGCACGGTCGACGACGTTAACGTCGAACGCTTCAGGCGCCTGTTGCTGAGCGTCGAGGTGGATCCGCGCTGGGCGGGCACGCTCGCTGACTGGCTCGACGCCGACACCGTCGACCGTTTCCCGGATGGCGCCGAGGACGGGGTCTACAGCGGCCAGGCGCCGCCGTACCGCACTGCGAACGGCCCGGTCACGACGACGACGGAGCTGATGGCGCTGCCCGGCTTCAGCCTCGAGGACTATGCCCGCATCCGCCCGCACGTCGCGGCGCTGCCGGTCGGCACCAAGATCAACGTCTGCACGGCAACCGGCGCGGTGCTCTCGGCGCTGGTCGAGGGGGGCACGGATTTCGGTGACCCGGCGGCCCTGGCGCGTAACCGCCGCGACAGCTGCTTCCCCCGGCTCGACGACCTGCGTGTGGGCGTGGCGGACGAGGAATTCGCAGCCCTGCAGTCGTCGCTGTCCGAGAACACGAACTGGTTCCGCATTACGACCATTGTCAGTATTGGCACCTCGCAACTCACACTGTACAGTCTGCTCGAACGCAATGCGTCCGGTGGCGTGAGCGCCGTCGTGCGCTCCATCGGCACAGAGTGACTCCATGACACAGTTTCTGGTCCTGCGACTCTCGGAACCGCCCTGCTGGGTCGTCGTTGACGGCAGCGGTGCGCGCCTCGGGCCGGTCTCCACCGGCAGCTTTGCCGATGCGGCGCCGCTCGCCGCTGAACGTCGGGTGATCGCGCTTGCGCCCGGCGCGGGCACGGTCCTGGCACGGCCGGAGTTGCCCGTGCGCCGCGGCGCACGGCTTGCGCAGATCGTCCCGTTTGCGCTCGAGGAACAGCTTGCGGGTGACATCGACGCGTTCCACTTTGCCGTCGGCAAGGTCGGCGCGGATTCGCGAACGCCGGTGGCGGCCATCGAACGCGCGCGACTCGAGGCGTGGCTGCAGCAGCTCGCGGCGGCCGGCATCGCCCCCGAGGCGCTCTATGCGGAGACGCAGTGCATGCCGGACAACCCCGGCAAGATCGTCGCGCTGCTCGAGGATGGCACCCTGCTCGTTCGCGCACCTGGCGGCACGCCGGTCGCGCTGGTGGCCGAACCGCTCTCGGAAGCCTTCGCGCTGGCCGGTCTCGAAGGCGAAGACCGCCACGTGCAGTTCTTCGTCGCGCAACAGGACTGGGACGCATCGCACGATGTCATCGAGGCGCTGCGTGAAGTCACTGGCAGTCTGGATCTGCAACTGCTGCCGGACGGTGCGCTGCCCTTGCTGGCAAGCGCTGCGGTGACGACCACGCCGCTGTCACTGCTGAGCGGACGGTATGCGCCGCGCACCGGCTGGAAGGCCTCGTGGCAGCGCTGGCAACTGGCGGCCGGGCTGGCGGCCGCGCTGCTGGTCGTGCACTCCGGTGCAGGGCTCTACGACATCGTCCAGCAGCGCATCGAGGAGAAGCGCCTCGATGCTGCCATCGAACAGACATTCCGTGTCGCCATGCCGGGCGTCGAGCGGATCGTGGATCCGCGCCTGCAGATGCAGCAGCGCCTGGGCGGCACGGCCAGCGCCGATCCTGCCGGCCTGCTCGGTCGCCTGGATCCCCTCGCACAGGCGGTGATGGCGGTTCCGGGCGTGCGCATCCGGTCACTGGGCTGGCGCGACCGCAACCTGGACCTGCGGATCTCGGCGCCGTCCGGCGAATTGCTGACTGGACTCGAGCGCGCCGCGAACGAGCGCGGTCTGTCCTTCAGCGTGCAGTCGACACAGCCGCGGGATGGCGGCGTGGACGGCCTGGTTACCGTCACGGCGGGGGGACGGTCATGAGGCGGTCGGACTGGTACCGTGCGCTCGCGCCGCGTGAGCAGAAAATCGTCCTGTATGGCGGGATCGCCGCCGCCGCGCTGCTGTTGATCGGCGGCACGTGGCAGCTGCACGCTTCCGCCGCCGCAACCGCCGGCCGCCTCGAGGCCAAGCGGGCCGACCTCGCGTGGATGCAGGCCGTTGCGCCGCGGTTGCAGGCCATGCCTGCCGCGCGCAGCGACGAATCGCTGCCGCTGCTGGTCGATCGCACGGCCCGCGACGCGGGTCTTGCACAGGCCTTGTCCGGTGCCGAGCCGGCCGGCAGCGGCGGGCTTCGCGTGCGTTTCGAAGGCGCGTCGTTCGATGCCCTCATCATCTGGCTGTCGCGGATCCAGCAGGAGCGTGGCCTCATGGTCGACACCGCGAGTATCGACAGCACCGGCACCGAAGGACAGGTCAACGCGAGCATCGTGCTGCGGGGACCGTGAGCGGGATGCGCCGGCCGAAATTGCTGCTCGCCGCCGGTGCGGCGGCTTTCCTGCTGTTCATGTTGGCGTTCCTGCCGGCCTCGCTGGCCTTGCGCCATGCCCCGCCGGGCGTCGAGTTGCGCGGCGTCAGCGGCAGCATCTGGCGCGGCCGTGCCAGCGAGGTCAGGCTGCGCGGCCAATCGCTTGGCGCGCTGCGCTGGTCAAATCGCCCATGGCGCCTCCTGTTCATGGAACTGGACTACCGGCTGCGGCTGGAGCCTGCCGGCGGTTCGGTCAGGTTCGACGTTCGCACTCGCGGCGACGGGCGGCTGGAGCTGGCGCGGATACGCGGTGCGTTTCCTGTCGTGGCGCTGGCCGGGATCGTCGGGCCCGAGGGCTGGACCGGCACAGTGGATCTGGACGTGGCGCGGCTCGTCGTGCGCGACGGCTACCCCGTGTCCGCGACCGGCACCGTGACGGCCAGGCAGCTGACCGCGCCCGGCGAGCGCGGTGTCAACATCGGCACCTTCGAGCTGACGCTCGGCGAAGGCGCGGTCGGCGCCGAGGGAATCACCGGCCGGTTGCGCGATCTCGACAACGGTCCGATGCGTGTGCGCGCGACCCTCGAACTCAAGCCGGACCGCAGTTACCTGATCAGCGGCGAAGTCGCGGCGCTGCCGGAGGCCGGTTCCGCGGTGAACAACACGCTGGCATTTCTCGGACCGCCCGATTCGCTGGGCCGGCGGCCGTTTGCGATCGAGGGGACGCTCTAGCCGACCGGCGCTTGCCACTCACGCCAGGCGTCGAGCAGCGGGAAATAGAGACCGACCTTTTGCGGCCGGCCGTCGTACAGGCGCATCACCCGTGCGTACCGCTGCAGTTGATCCTCGTATCGCTCGAGTTCATGCCGCAGGAAGTCGTCCACGGAACCGCCTTCGTGGGCGCTGACCTTCCAGTCCACGATCCAGCGCACGCCCTCGTCATCCACGAAGGTGCGATCGATCTTCACGCTGACGAGCTCGCCGTCCAGCCGCGCCGTCAACGCCAGTTCGCTGGCCGCCTCCTGCCGTGTCGGGTCGAGCAGTCCGGCCGCGAACTCGCTCGATTCGATCGCGGCCAGCGCGCGCCCTACCCTCGTCGCCGCGCCGTCCAGGCGCGACCGCGGCAACCCCAGTCGCGCCAGGCTGTCACGCCAGTGTCCCGGCGGCCGTGTGGCCCGTGACGAAGACTGGCCGCCGCGCGCCATGCGCTCCAGCTCGGCGTGTACTACGGTGCCGACCGCGACCGCCTCGATGCCGGCCCAGTCGAAATTGGGCCGCACCGTGTCGCGGGTCCGCCGCGCGCGCCTCGTGCCCGCGGCCAGCGCCGGTGGCGGTGCCGGCGGCGGGCTGAAGGCCGTGGCCAGACGCAGCAATGGCGGCGCCGTCCGCCCCGGCGCCTGGACGTCGCTGTGCGCCAGACCCTCCTGCGCAGCGATGGCCGCGTCCAGGCCGTCCTGGAAATCGACCTGCAAGACTGGCCACAGCAATGCCAGCAGCGAGTCCTTGGGCGGTTCCCTGAGGGACGGTGCGTCGCCCTTCAGGTCCAGCCTGGCGCTGCCGACCAGATGCAGGCTGCGCCGCGCGCGCGTCGCAGCCACGTAGGCCAGGCGCCCGAGTTCCAGCGCGCGGCGGTCGCGCTCCAGGCGTTTCATCCACGATTCGAGTGCATCTCCCTGCCCATCGCCGTGCCCCGCCAGCACGATCCCGCGCCGGCCCGCCCCGGCCGCAACGGCGGCCCAGTACATCAGCTGCGATTCGGCGCGCGCCGCGCCGCGGCCGATGCACGGCAGCACGACGGTGTCGAACTGCAGGCCCTTGGCCTTGTGGATGGTCATGATCTGCAGTCGCGCGTCAGGCTGCCCGACCGGCGACGCCATCAGCGCTGCCACGGCCTCCTCGACGTCCACGGCCTCGGGTCGGCCACGCGTCTCGATCCCGAGGCGGTCCAGCGCGTCAAAGCACGCCTCGGCATTGTCCAGGTCCGACGCATCGACGAGCGTGGCCGGACCGCCGATCGCCAACCACACCGACCGCACCCACGAACCCAGCGCGCGTCGGCCCCGTTCGCGCAAGCCCGCGTCGAGCGCGGCCAGCACGCGCGCGCAACGGCGCTGGCCGTCGCCGGACATGGCGGACAGGGCCTGCGCGTCGCCGAGCCGCTCGACGATGAGGCCCGGCCGCGCCTGCGCCGCCAGGGCATGCAGGTCGGCGAGGGTCAGGCCACACCATGGCGCACGCAGGACCGCCAGCCACGCGGTGCGATCGCCCGCGTGCAGCAATGCGCGCGCGAGCGCGAGGATGTCCCGCACGGCGGCACGCTCCGACAACGCCTCCAGTTCCACGCCGCGATAGCCGATTCCGCGTCGCCGCAGTTCCGCGAGGATGGGCGGCAGAACAGTCCGGCTGCGCACCAGGATCGCGATCGATCGATGCTCGACGGGTTCGCTCCCCGCCCTGGCGGCCTGTTCCAGCCGTTCGGCATCGGCGGTGGCCTCGAGGACGATTTCGGCGACCAGCGCAGCTTCGCGTCGGCGATCATCGCCCGGCAGCGCGTGCACCCGTACGCCGCTGTTCGGCTCGTCGCCACGCGTGTGTGCGCTCGGCGAGTACGGCACCGCCCCGCGCTCGTAGTCCTCGTCCTGCGGCAACAGTCGCGCGAACGCCATGTTCACCCAGTCGACCACCGACCGGCATGACCGGAAGTTGCTGACCAGCTTGCGCGGCGCAAGCGGAATGGCGCCGATACCCCGCGCCTGCGCCTCGAGGAACAGCGTGACGTCGGCCTCCCGAAAGCCGTAGATGGACTGCATCGGGTCACCGACGCAGAACAGCGTGTGCCCGTCGTCCCTCTGCCATCCGGCAACCAGGCGCGTCAGCAAGCTCTGCTGTACCGGCGATGTGTCCTGGTATTCGTCCACCAGCAGGTGGCGAATGCGGTACTCGAGCGCCAGCGCGAGTTCGCTGGGTGCCTGTGCTCCGCCCAGAGCCTCGCGGGCGGCGGCTGCCACGGCAGGGTGATCGAGCTGGCCGCGCTCCGCAAACGACTGCTGCAATGCCGCCGCCGCCGGCACCAGGACCTCCAGCAGTGCCTCGACCCGCTGCCACTGCGCGTCCGTGTAGGCACAGGGCGGCAGCAGCCTGACCCCGCCGAGCGCCGCCACCAGCGCGTCGTCGTCTGCGAGCCGCGCCAGCAACCCGGCCATCCGCACGCGCAGCGCCTTGATCGAAGGCGGGAAGCCGTTGCTCACGTTGACCTGTTTGCGCGCCTGGCTCCTGTCGGTCAGCACGGCCGAGGCGAGACATTGCCAGGGCTCGAGCGCAGTGGCATCTGCCGCCGGCAGCAACTGCGCATCCCGCAACGGCCACAGCGGGCTGTCGGCGCCGATCGCCGCGGCCGCCGCCCGGATCAGCGCCAGCAGTTCATGCATGAGCGGCACGTCGGCCTGTGCCCGCAGGCGCGTCAGCTCCACCTCAACGCTCGCCGCCAGCAGTCCTTCCATGTCAGCGCGTGGCGTCGACGACTCCGCTAGTTCAAAGAGCTTCGGCAGCCAGAGCTCGCGGCGGCGCAGCATGTCCGCCAGCAAGTCCTCGAGCCGGACCGGGTCGTGATCGAGGGCGCGCGCCAGCCGTACCAGCGCATCGCCCGGTTCGCCGGCGGTTTCGATCAGGGCAACGAAGCGCCGTGCCGCGTCCGCGAAGATGGGGGTCGCATCGTCCAGCAACTGCGGCGACAGACCGACCCGTGCGCTGAGCGGCAGCCGGCGCGCCAGCCAGTGGTTGAGGCCGTCGATCGTCTGGATGTGGAGTCGCGACGGATGCCGCGCAAGGTCCCAGCCGTGTGCGCGGCTGTTGGCCAGTGCGTCCTGCGCCAGCCGCGCGGTGCGTCGCTCGTGCGCCGAGCTCGCCGCAGGAAGCGGCGCGTCGGCCGACGCCAGAGCTGCGATGATGCGTTGACGCATTTCTGCCGCGGCCTTGCGCGTGAAGGTGATCGCGACGATCTCCTCGGGACGGTCCACGATCGCCAGCAGACGCAGGAACCGGTTGGTCAGCAGACTGGTCTTGCCGGATCCGGCAGGCGCCTGGATGATGAAGGAGTCGCCCGGTTCGATAGCCTCCAGGCGGACCGCCTCGTCGACCCGTATCGATTCAGCCATCGTCACCCTCCTCCTCCGGCGCCGCGCCGGCGACGCGGCACAGGGTGGCGAGATGGCAATGCCGGCAGCTCGCCGGCGACTTCGGGTTGACTGCGGCGTCGCCGCGCAGGTGCGCCGCCGCCAATGCCGTGAGCGCCATGGCCCAGGCACTCCTCACCTCCTCCCATGTCTGGCCGGCCTGCTTGCTGCCGTCGGCGTCGAACGTCTCCGCCGGCTTCAGTCCCGGCAGCAATTCCGCACACCGGCCGAGTCCGATGAAGCGCGCCTGCTGCGCCGCCACGGCAGCGAACGCGATGCCGGATACCTCCTCGCCAAGCAGCACCGCATACAGGGGCAACTGCGGCTGCTCGGGGCGCGCGCCCCGCCAGTGGCTGGTGCTGGGCTGCCCGGTCTTGTAGTCGATGAGCACGACGCTGCCATCCGGCAACCGGTCCGCGCGGTCGGGAACGATCTTCATTGGCAGGCCCGCCAGCTGCCCGTGGACGGGGTGTTCGCGCGCGATGACCGAGAAATCGTCACGTTCGCGCTCGAGTTCCAGTTCGCGCATCACCGCCGCGCGCTGCCAGTCCCGTTCGAGCTCCCACAAGCGGCGGCCCGTGCCAGCCGGCAGTCGATCGGCCAGCGCCCGTTCGATGCAGCCGTCCAGCAGTGCCTGCAGCGCGACGTCATCCTGGTCCAGGCCGGCCCGGCTGCCCAGCGCTCCCCACAGCCGTTCCAGGGCACGATGCAGGACCGAGCCGCGCTGCCTCGCATCGACGCCAGCGCGCGGCAATTCCAGCGGCCTCGCGCCGAGGCGCAACTCGGCAAAGGCCCGGAACGCGCACTGCGACTGCAACTCGAAGATGCGCGCGCCTCCGCGTGCCGCCGCCGGCTCGAGCGGCGGTGCCGGATCGTCCAGCAATGCCTCGCACCCGCCGGCGCGGAACGCCGCCGCGGCCTGGCTCGGCGGTCGACCGGCGATGGCCAGCGGCTGCAGGTCCTGCGGCAGAACCCGGCTCCTGTCGACTTGCGCGTCGTCCTGCCGCAGCGGCCAGCTGAAGACGACCTCGGCTGCCGATCCCAGCCATGCCGCGGTGGTGGCGACCGCTTCGGCCAGGCATGCTGCGCCGGTCGCCCCCGGCATGCCGAGGCGTTCCTGCACCCACACCGGAATGAACGGATCGGGCGACGCGGCTCGCGGCCAGGCCGGGGCGCCCAGGCCGGTCACCCACAGCCCGTCAAAGCCGACGCCGGGCGGCTCCAGCCGGTCGAATACGAACACGGCGGGGTCGCCCCGTTCCGGCTGGTGCGGTCCTTGCACAAGCCGGCCGAACTCCGCCCGCGCTGCCTCGAAGCTCATGAGCGGCGCAGTCCGCGCCAGCGCCGCGAACTGCGACAGTCGATCGCGCAGGGCCTGGGCCGCCTGGTACTCGTCGCTGGCCAGCGTCCCATCTCCCGGCCAGCGCCACGCCGCCAGCACCTCTCCGAACGCCTGCGCCCATTGTTCCGTGTTGCGCAGGTCAGCCGCTTCGCGGCGCGCAGTGCCCGCTTCAAGGGCCAGCGCGAAGCCGGCACAAGACGCCTGGCGTGCAAAGGACGCCAGCGCGGCCGTGGTCCACCGCGTCACGCCCGTATTGCGCAGGCGCAGGTCGAGCAACGTGTGGTCGGAGTCGCGGTCGCTGGTGCCGATGTAGCGGTTCGCCAGTAGCCGTCCGGCGACCCGCGCATCCAGGCTCGTGCCGCATGCATCGAGGCAGTTCAGGGCTGCATCGGCCACGCCCAGACCGGCCAGCGGCGGACCGCCGGCGAGGTCGAACACGCGGTCGCCTTGCTGCGCGCCGGGCAGTTCGAGTTCGGGCTGCAGTGCGGACTCGAGCACCCGTTCCAGTGCATTGCGGCGTGACGGCAGGTCCGGAACGATCGCCGCCAGGCTGCAGGCCGGGTCTTCCGCAAGCCGTAGCCGCAGCCAGTTGGCGAGAACCTGCAGTTCATCCTCCGGGTCGGCCGCGGCATGGAGGTGGCCGCCGGTGCGTGCTTGCAACGGGGCAAACTCGACGGCCCAGCCGCCACGGCTCAGCGACTCGAGCAGCGTCGCAAGCGCCGGCGTGCGTCGGTGGAAACCCGCCAGCAACAGGTCGCGGCCGCGTCCCAGGCGATGCGCGTGCGCCACGAGCGTCACTTCCAGCAGCCCTGGATCCAGCCAGCCCTGTGCGGCCAGGTCCGCCTCGACCTGCCCGGCCCAGTCCTGGAACATGCGCTGGTCACGCGTCGCGGCATGCTGGCGGAGCAGGTGCACGCTCCCGGCATGGTGTCTCAACGCGACCCAGGCGTTGCGCGCAGCGCCGGCCAGGTCGTGCGCGGCAATCAATGATCCCGCCGCTTTCTCCTCGACCCGGGCGAGCCACGGCCAGACAGCCTGCGCGTCGTCGAGCAACACGGGCAGCGACGCGTCGCACGCCGCAAGCTCCGCCCAGCGCGCCGCCATCCAGGCGGCCAGCGGCAGCACGTCTGCGGTAGCCCAGACGTCGCCCCCGCCGGCGAGCTGCGCAGCGTCGTAGAGCCGTCTCAGGTGCCGCGCTTCCCGGCGTCCCGAGGTCAGCACGGTGCCGCCGCGCCCGAGGTGCGCCAGCAGCATCGCGTTGCGCCGGACGGCGGCGCCGATCGGCCGAGGATTCATGAGTCGAGGCTAACCCAGGTCAAGGCTCACTGGGTGACCCTGGGGACGGCGGGCCGCGTGCAGGCCGGTTCACCTGCTGGCCGCGGCGACCGGCACAGCGCGGCCAGGACAAAAAAAAAGCGGCTCGCCGTTGCAGGAGCCGCTGTCGTCAAACATCCGCGCGCCCTAAGGGGCGACTGGCAGATGCTCCCCTCGCACCTCGCTTGATCTTGTGGCTATCCGCGAGGCTGATCCCACGTCCGCCCGCTTCCGGCTCCAAGCATCGCGATGAACGCTACGCCAGTCCGTCGCGCGCGGCAAGGCCTCGTGGCGCCGGGTCGCGGCAGGCAGTCGCCGCCGTGCCGGAGTGGTCCCTCCCGGCAGTGCCGCTCGGATCGGTCACGATCAGTGCATCAACTGTCCACCTGTTGGACAGGCGGGCAATGGATTTCTTAAACTCATGTACCTGAACGGCCAGCACCTCGCACGGACCACTGCTCATGCCTGACTCGACCCGACCGATCCGCGCGTTGCTACGCGGACTCGACGCGCTCGCCGCACTCAACCTGCGTGACGGCTGCACGGTGTCTGACATGGCCGCGGACATCAACGTCCCGCGCACCACGGCCTACCGGATCCTGGAGACCCTGTGCCTGGCGGGCCACGTGTTCCGTGATCCGGCCGATGACAGGTATCGATTGACCGTCGAAGTGCGGCGCCTGTCCGACGGGTTCGACGACGAGGCCTGGCTCAGCCAGATCGCGCGTGCGGTGGTTGGCGAGTTGTGTACCGAGACTGCATGGCCCGTGGCCCTGCTGACGCTGTCCGGCACCACGATGGTGGTGCGCGAGACGACCGACGCGCACAGTCGCCTGGCGCTGGAGCGCGACACGGTGGGCACGCGTCTGCCATTGCTGACCAGTGCCGCGGGGCGCGCCCATCTTGCCTGGTGCCCCGGGCCGGAGCGCGAGGCGCTGGTCGACATCCTGTCCCGCTCACCGCGCGAGGAGGACGCCCTGGCGCGCAACCCGGGCGAGCTGAACCGGATCCTCAACGAGGCCCGCGAGCAGGGCTATACGTCGGCCGTACGCGCGCGGCGACTGGCCGATGAGGTCAGCCTGGCCGTGCCGGTCATGCCTGACGGCCGCGTGCTGGCCTGCCTAGCGCTGCGCTTCTCCGCCGGCGCGGTACCCGTCAAGACGGCGCTCGATCGTTTCCTGCCGCGGCTGCGCGAGTCGGCTGAGCGAATTCGCAGCCAGTTCGAGACCGAATATCGAGGAGCCGCCGCGCGCCCGGCTGGCGTGTGAGCTACGAGGCCTGCCATCGCCACTGCTCACGGGCAGCCCGAAGATCGTCAGCCTCCGGGTTGTGCACTGCAACAATCCGCCTTCCGTGGCGTTGCGGGCGCGCCAGAACAGGGATTTGCGCGGCGAAATGCGAGCGGCGCGCCGGCGCAGATCGGCATCGTCGCCGCAGCGGCATCTGCACATATACGGTCTCGACGCAGCGGCGCCGCTCACGCAAACTGCCATCGGCCACCCCGCACCGGTAGCCTGCGGTTGACTGCCCGACCGCGACAAGGCGCGGCGGCTGTCCGGTGAATGGATGTGCCGCCAGCGGGCGCCCGGCCCATCCCAGACGGGTTGGCTGGAAGGCCATTCTGCAAGGCTGACGATTTTCGAGGAGCGAACTGCATGCGCAAGGTCATGGTCTGCGTCAAGCGGGTGATCGACTACAACGTGCGGGTCCGGGTCAAGCCGGACGGCACCGGGGTCGTCACCGACGGCGTGAAGATGAGCATCAATCCGTTCGACGAGATTGCGCTCGAGGAGGCATTGCGCATCAAGGAACGCGGCGAGGCGGACGAGGTGCTCGCCGTCAGCGTCGGCCCGGACGAGTCGCAGCAGCAGCTGCGCACCGCGCTCGCGATGGGCGCCGATCGCGCCATCCTCGTCAAGCAGGATGAAGCCGTCGACCCGCTGGTCGCGGCGCAGGCCTTTCTTGCCATCGCCCGCAAGGAGGAACCGCGCATCGTCATCGTGGGCAAGCAGGCGATCGACGACGACGCGAGCCAGACCGGTCCGATGCTGGCCGCATTGTGGGGCCGCCCGCAGGCGACGTTCGCCTCTGCGGTAAAGACGACCGAGCGCACGGCAGTGGTGACCCGCGAAGTCGACGCCGGCCTGGAGACGGTCGAGGTTGAATTGCCTGCGGTGCTGACTGTCGACCTGCGCCTCAACGAGCCGCGCTACGTCAAGTTGCCCGACATCATGAAGGCCAAGAAGAAGCCGCTCGAGGTCACCGACCTCGGTGCCCTCGGCGTCGCCGCCGAGGCGCACGTCAAGGTCGTGAAATGGGAGCCGCCGGCGCAGCGTCAGAAGGGCGTCATCCTGAAGGACGCGTCGGAACTGGTTGCTGCTCTGAAGAAGAAGGGGCTGCTGTGATGAACAAGATCGTGATCGTCGCCGAGCATTCGGGCGGCCGGCTGAACACGTCGACGGCGAAGTGCGTGACGTGCGCGCTCGGCATCCCGGATGCCGAGATTGCCGTTGCCGTGCTGGCCGCGGACGGGGCCGAGGTCGCCCGCCAGGCCGCTGCACTCGAGGGCGTCGGCAAGGTGCTGGTCGTGGACAACCCAGCCAACGAACCCCCGCTCGCGGCAGTGCTCGCGCCGCAGGTGGCCGCGCTGGCGACCGGCGCCTCCCACGTGTTCGGACCCTCTACGACCTTCGGCAAGGACCTCATGCCACGCGTGGCGGCCTTGCTGGGCGCACCGCAACTGTCCGAAATTATGGCCGTCGAATCGGCCAACCGTTTCCGGCGGCCGGTCTACGCCGGCAACGCAATCGTCACGGTCGAGACCGAGGCCGGCCGCCAGGTCGTCTGCACCGTCCGCGTTGCGTCGTTCGAGGCTGCCGGTGCGCGTGCGACGCCGGCGCCGGTCGAGGCGAGCAGCGTGCAGGCCGAGTTGCCGTCGCATACCAAGATCGTGTCGGTGTCCGCCCCGCAGAGCGACCGGCCTGACCTGCAGACGGCGGCGCGCGTCGTCGCCGGCGGGCGGGCGCTCGGCAGCGAGGAGAAGTTCAAGGCCATCTTCGGACTCGCGACCAGGCTTGGCGCGGCGGTGGGCGCGACGCGCGCGGCGGTTGACGCCGGCTACGTGTCGAACGACCTGCAGATCGGGCAGACCGGCAAGATCATCGCGCCGGAGCTGTACATCGCCATCGGCATTTCGGGCGCGATCCAGCACGTGACCGGCATCAAGGACGCGGGCACGATCGTCGCGATCAACAAGGATCCGGAGGCGCCGATCTTCGAGATTGCCGACTTTGGCCTCGTCGGCGACCTGTTTACGGTGCTGCCGGAAATCGACAAGCTGCTCTGATCGCGCATCCGCCAACCAGAACGTTTCGCCGGGCACGGTGCGCGGCGAGACCCCGTCGTCACGCGCGGGTTGCGGTCCCCCGCCGCCTCAGCGCCACATCCAGTAAGGCAGTGCCACACACAACGCCAGGATGACGACCCAGGTTCCCGCCGTACCGTAGAACCGGCCAAACGACCGGCCGGACTTGGATCCCAGCCCCCAGGCATGCAGTGCCCGGCTGGTCAGCAGCACGATGCCCGTCGCATGCAGAAACCACGCTGGCAGGCCGTTGAGTTCCGCCAGCAGCAGCAGCAGCAGCGCCAGCGGCACGTACTCGACGAAGTTGCCGTGCACCCTGACCGCCCGGGCCATGCCCGGCTCGGTCCCCGTGCCGAGGCTCGTACCGTAGCGCCAGCGCGCCTTCACGACCAGCCAGGACAGCAGCAGCAGCAGCGCGCCGGCGGCGGCGCCGTACAGTGCGGTGATCGGTGCGTTCACGCTCGGTCCTCTCGCGCCAGCTGGCGACTACGACATGGCCGGGGCTCAGAGCAGGCCCAGCACGTGCTCCGCGCTCGAGACCTTGAATTCGCCAGGACCTTCGACTGCGAGCGCCTTGACGACGCCATTCTCACTGATGAGTGCGAAGCGCTGGCCACGCTTGCCCATGCCAAAGCCGGTGGCATCCATTTCGAGGCCCAGCGAGCGCGTGAACTCGCCGTTGCCGTCGGCAGCCATGATGATTTTGCCTTCGACGCCAGCTTGCTTTCCCCAGGCATTCATCACGAACACGTCATTGACGGCCAGACAGACGATACGATCGACGCCCTTGGCACTGATGGCGGCCGCCTGCTCCACGAAGCCAGGCAGATGACGCGCGCTGCAGGTCGGCGTGAAAGCGCCCGGGACGGAGAACAGCACGACCTTGCCGGAACCGAACAGGTCCGCGGTGCTGGACTTGGACGGGCCGTCCTTTGACATAACGGTGAGGGTTGCGGCAGGTATCTTCTCGCCAACCTTGATCGGCATTGCGTTGCTCCTTGCGGGATGGTGACTTGGCTCCGTGGCCATTTTACCGCAGTCGCGCGCCCACTTCAGGTCCGTGGTGGCGCGACTGCGGGCGTGCTGCAAAAAAAAGAGCGGGGCGCCCCGTGGCGCCCCGTACCTTGCCACGCCCGCCGCGCAGCATCAGCCGCCGGCGATGTCCGACCACAGGTTGGCGACGCCTCCGATCCTGGAGTTCGCCTTGCCAGCGGCATCGAAGTGGGTTTTCGCCTCGGCGTTCTTCTTGATCTGCATCAGCGATACGCCGAGCAGCATGTGCACCTGGTCGGGCCGGTCCAGCTTGCCCTTCTGCAGGGCGCGTTTGGCGGCCTCCGCAGCTTTGCTGTGCTCGCCCAGCGTGTAGTACGCCCTGGCAAGCCGCGCCTCGGGGTCGCCCGCGTTGATGGCCTTCGCCTCGCGCTCCTGCTGGGCCAGGTTGGCTTTCAGGCCGGCGACCTGCTGCTTGGCGTCCTCCAGCAGGCGCTGGTTGCGGTTGTCCTTCTTGATCGCTCCCGCGGCCATGCCCTTTTCCAGCATCGTCACCGCCTCGCCCGGGCTCGAAACGTCGAGCGCTGCGTCAGCATACTTCCCGTAGTCCTCCTTGGACAGCACGTTGGCGCGCAAGCCGAGCCGGTACAGGTTCACCATGCCGACGGCGTCGTAGCCTTCGCGATGGTACTGGCCGACGATCTGCTCGAACACGCTCGCTTTCGGTTGCACCAGCATCAGTTGGTGCAGCGTCTCCATGCGGTTGGCGTCGTCCTTGAGTTCAAAGTACGAGGCGTTCAGCATTTCCAGCAACTGCACCTGCGTCCGCGTCGGCTTGCCGGCGCGGCGGGCGGCCGGATAGGCCTTCTCCAGGGTCTGCGCGGCCGCGCGGTAGTTTCTCAGCTGGAACTGCAACTGGCCCTGCAGGATCAGGTCATCGGCCGTCGCCGTTCCGCGTGCCCTGACCAGGCGGTCTGCCGCGTCCGATGCGCGCCGCAGGTCGCCGCCTGCGTAGTAAGCGTCGGCCAGCGTCTTCAGCTTGTTGACCTGGTCAGCGCCGCGCACGCGCCCGGTCGCCAGCCGCTCCTCAATGGTCGCTGCCAGCAGGCCGTAGTCCCGGGCGCTGCTTGCCGCCCAGATCAGCAGTTCGTTGACGCCCTGCTCCTCGGCCGGCTGCAGCGAGCCCTTGGACTTGGCCTCCTTCAGCAGCCGGATGGCCTCGCTGAAATTGCCCTTCTGGCCGGCCTGCTGGGCCTCCTGCGCCTTCTCGGCGACTTCCTGGCGCCAACCGCCGGATTGCTGCGCCTCGAGCGACGCGGGCAACGCCAACCCGATGGCGAATACCAGCGCCAGCGCCGCCGTCATACCCCGACAATCATTCTTTCGCGTATCCAAGTTGTGGCTCTCCTGCATCTGTCCGGGTGACCGCGCCTGCCGCACCACCACTGGCAACGGCCGAAACTTATACCAGAAACGGCCGGCTCAACTCCATCACTCGGTGACTGACGTCGCGCCCTTGCGCTCCGCAAAGGCCGTCCACAGGCTGGCGACCTTGCTCATGTACGAGCCCGGGCCGGCCGCTGCGGCAGCGGCGGCGAATGCGGCCTTGGCTTCCGCCGTGCGATCCAATTCGAGCAGCGCCGCGCCCAGCAGCATGTTGGCATCGTCCACGCGTTTCACCCCGCCTTTCGCCAGCCCGCGGCGGATGAATTCCACCGACTGCGCCGGCTCGCCGATGCTGAAGAACCCGAGACCGATCTTCGCGTGCACCTCGCCCGGCGTGTTGTCGTTGGCGACGGCCGCCTGCGAGTCCCTGGGCAGGTCGCGGCGATCCCTCGCGACCGCCGTCTTGGCTTCCTGCAGTGACTGCTGATTGGTGCCGACATTCGGGACGATGTTGTCCGCCATGCCGCGCTCAAGCGCCCGCTGCGCCTCACCGGGACTGCCGATCACGAGTGCGGTGTCCGCGGCAGACAGGTAATCGCCAACCGTCTCCATGCCGGTGTCGGCCAGCACCAGGCGGTACAGATTCATCATGACGACGCGGTCGTCCTGCGTGGCGTTCGCGTACAGCGAAATCACCCGCATGTAGTACTCGCGTTTCGGGTAACGCTTGACCAGCGCCTCCAGGTTGGCCAGACGCTTGGCCGGCTCATTCTGGTCGACGTAGACCTTGTCGAGCAACTGGTACCAGAATTCCTTGGGCACTTCACCAGCCGCTACGGCCACGTCGATCGCCTTGGAGAGGTACCTGGCAGCGTTCGCTTCGTCCTCGGCCTGCAGGTACAGGCGGCCAAGCGTCTCGTACTCGGCCGCGGTCGCGTCCGGCGTCGCGTCGACGAACCGCTGGTAGTGGTAGAGCGTCTTCGGCGTGTCCTTCTTGCCGTTGTACCAGGCGGCCAGCTGCTGGTTCATGGGCCCGATCTGCTCGGGCGTGGCGAGGCCACCGTCCAGGTGCTGCTCGATGGCGGCAATGAACTGCTCACGGTCGCCGGTGGCCTGCAGCGCCGCCAGTTTCCAGCTCATGATCACGCGCCGATCGTCGTCCGTCAGGTCCTCCAGCGCCTCGAGCCTGGCAATGCCCTCGAGCACGTCGGGCCATTTCTCGGCCTGGACGTCCTTCTGGACCTTGCCGACGTTCTTCATGAAGCCCTTGCTGTACTCGGGCTTGCGCTCCGCCTGGGCTGACTGGTCGCCCTGCGCCACGGCGGGATTGGGCGCGGCGGTGGCCAGCAGCACACCCGCGACACAACTCAGCAAAACGGCACCCAGTCGGGTCTTGATCGTCATCGTCGACTCCTCACAGCTCGTCCGGCACTCCGGATCCTGATCCCCGCAAAGGCGGGCCTTGTCTGGTTCGGTCAGATTCCTGGACCTGTCTAGTCGCCGCCCGTCTCTGTTGAAGTGACAGGCGCGCGGGCCCGTGGTTCCGCCGGACCGGATTTAATGCAGTTGTTCAGCGCAAGTTCAGCACCCATCCTGTTCGGCAGTCCCTGGCGGCGATCAGAAAAAAGGGCCCGCACGCGCGGGCCCTTGGGTCGTAAGGATGCTTGCTTGCCGTCCCAGCCGGTTCAACTGCCGGCCGGCGGCTCCGCAATGAAGCCTACCTTCATCATGCCACCGCGCTGCAGCGCAAACAGCACGTCCGCCACATGCTCGTAGCGAACACGCCGGTCCGCCCGGATGTGCACCTCAGGCTGCGGATCCTTGACCGCTTCCTGCAGCACGTAGTTCAGCAGCGTATTGCGGTCGATGTTGATTTCGTTCCAGTACAGCGACCCGTCGAAATCGATCGACAGGTTGATGTTTTCCGGCTTCGTTACGGTCGGTTGATTGGTCTCGCGTGGCAGGTCGATCTTCACCGCATGCGTCATCACAGGGATGGTGATGATGAAGATGATCAGCAGCACGAGCATGACGTCGACGAGCGGGACGACGTTCGGCTCGACCATCGGGTCGCTGCTGTCGCCCCCAACGGAAACGGCCATGACTTACTTCCTTCCGGCGGTCGTCGCCGTACCCATGCTCACCCGCGAGCCGGCCACCAATGCCGACTGAACGTCGTGTGAGAAATAGTTGATGCGCTCCATCAACTGCTTGTTGACCCGCAGCAGGCCGTTGAACCCGAGCACTGCCGGCACGGCCACCGCGAGGCCAAGTGCGGTCATGATCAGCGCCTCGCCGATCGGACCCGCCACCTTGTCCAGCGATGCCTGGCCAGCGATCGAGATGGCGATCAGCGAGTGGTAGATGCCCCACACGGTGCCGAACAGCCCGACGAACGGGGCCGTCGCGCCGACTGACGCCAGCACGACCATGCCGTTCTGCAGGAACGATCCGAGCATGTCGGTGCGCTTCTTGACGTGCGACTCGATCCAGTCCGCCGCGTCGATGTTGCCCGTCATGCCGCCTGCACTCTTCTTGTGGTGCTCAATGGCGCGCAGCCCGTCCTCCGCGATGTCGCGGAACGGGTTGAACTTGCCCTTCAGCTTGGTGATGCCTTCCTGCATCGTGCCCGATGTCCAGAAAGTCTTCTCGGCGTCGTTGGCGACCTTCTTCAGGCTGCGCTGGTCGAGCCACTTGTTGATCATCACCCACCATGACCACACGGACATGATGCCCAGGATCGTGAACACGCCCTTGCCGACATAGTCACTCTGACTCCAGAGCGCCTGGATGCCGTAGGGGTTATCGCTCATGCTTTCTAGTGCCATTCTCCGGTTCCTCTAAATAAGCAAACATCCCGAGGGGACTTGAGCTGTCCGCTCGACCCTGCCCTGACCAAAATCTCCGTCACTCGAGCTTGAACGTCACCGGCAGCGTCGCCTGCGCCTCGATCGGCTGGCCGTCACGCTTGCCCGGATTGAAGGTCAGCTTCCTGATCACGCATTCCGTAGCCCCGTCGAGCCGTTCGAAACCGCTGCTCTGCGTCACGCGAAAATCGCTCATGCGACCGTCCGTGCCGATGGTCACGGTCGCGACCACCCGGCCTTCCTCGTTGAGCCGCCGCGATGCGGATGGGTAACACGCGTTGAGCGCGCTCGCGAGCGAACGCGGGCTGCTCTTCATGCTTGGCGGCGTAATCTGCACCGGGCGCGGCGGCGGCGCCGCGACGACCGGCGCCTTCTGCGCTGGCTTGTCCGACACCTTGGCCGAGATCGCCGTGGTCGGGCCGGTGAAAACCGGCAGGTCGATCAGCGGCGGCGGCACCACCGGCGGCGGCCGATCGATCGGCGGCGGCGGCGGTGGCTCGTCGAGGTCTTCGGGCGGCGGCGGCGGCGGCGGCAGGTCGACGATGCCGACGTCCTGCAGCAACTCGAGGCCACTCCGCGCGAGACCGCTGATCAATGCGAGGTAGAAGCCGAAGTGCATCGCGGCGATCGTGACGATGATCGCCGTGGCCCGTGACTTACCGCCAGCCGAATAGACATTCGCCATAATCGAATCCTGAACCCCCGCCTGCGGTGCCGCCCGATTCGAACTTCATTCCACCTGGGCGGCGCACCGTCAGCTAACGACCGTCTGATACTTAGTATATGTCAGGCACCCGTGTTCGTGTGCCGGTCACTAGAGGGGCGCAACACTAGCGATTGGCGCGCCCGACTGCAAGAGAGAAAAACGAGATGCGCCGCGGCATGAGCACACGACGGTTGCGATCACCGCGGCCCCTCGATCAGCCACCCGGTCCGGCATGCGGGGACCGCGCCGCACATTCGCGGCAGGCTGGCGGGAATGGCAAATACCGCGTCAAAACGGCCGCTGTTCTTGCTGGCGAACCACGCGACTGCGGGCCGCGCCGGGCGGCGTCGAGCGCAGCCGCGCAGCGGCGACGGATGGTCGGGACCCGTCTCGATTCTGCTGTTGTGCACTGCAGCAATCCATGCCGCCCCGGCCTCGCTGGTTGCGGACATTCCCTACCTGGGCGCATTGCCGCAGGCAGTGTCGATGCCGCGGTTGGCCGACGTCGCGGATCCGCGTTACGCTTCGGAATCCGCGGCCGGCCGGCCCGATGCCGCAGCGGCAATCGCTGGCTGGCGGCACTCTGCAGCGGCGAGTGACCGGAGTCCATTCATGCGTACATTGATTCTCGGCCTCGCCTCCCGCCTGCGTTTCCCGTGGCTGTTCGCCGCGACCACGCTGCTGTTTCTCGTCAGCGTGATCGTTCCCGACCCGGTGCCGTTCGTGGATGAATTGCTGCTGGCGCTCGCCGCATTGCTGTTCGCAGCCTGGCGCAAACGCAAGGAACCGGCGGCCGCTGCAGCCGCGCCGCCCGACTGATGCTCGGCGCGTCTAGCGCGCGCGTGCCGGCAGCGCGATCAGGGCCATCGTGACGGCACCTAGCGCGGTGATGGCGGCGGCCGTTCGAAACGCAGCGGCCGAACCAAGAGATTCCCAGATCACGCCGAACAGCAAGGCACCGGGCAGCATCAGTGCGCCGGTCGCCAGGTGGTAGATCCCGAAGGCGCTGCCGCGCAGTGCCGACGGCGCCGTGTCGCCCACCAGCGAACGTTCCGGCGCCTCGGTCGCGGCGAGGGACACGGCATAGGCGGCGAACAGCACCCAGGTCCAGATTCCATCCGCCGGTGGCGATGCGAGCAACAGCAACAACGCGATGCGCAGTGCCCACCCGCCGAACAGCACGGGGAAACGTCCAACCCGGTCGGACAGCATGCCGGCCGGAAGGACCACACCCATCTTGGCCAGGCTGGCCAGCGCCCATGCCAGTGGCACCCACGCGACCGGCAGGCCGGCCGCGACCGCCCACAGCACTATGAACACCTCGGGCACCGCAGACAGGGCGAGCACCCCTGAGGCGATGATCAGTCCCTTCAGGCGCCGGTCCAGCAGGCGCCAGTGAAATGGGGCGGCCGGCCTTGGCGCAACTGGCTGGTCGGCCGGGATGCCGAGCGTCACCAGCATCACGACACCGATCCCGGGCACCACGGACCACAGGAACACTTCGTGCACCTCGGTCCCGGCAGCCAGCAGCCCAAAAGCCACGAGCGGCCCGAGGACGGCGCCGCCATGATCGAGTGCCCGCTGAAAGCCGAACGCACGGCCACGCGCGCCGGACGCGACCGCGCCGGCAATCATCGCGTCGCGCGGCGCGGTGCGCAGGCCCTTGCCCATCCGGTCGACGAACCGCAGCACCAGCACCCACGTCCAGCCGAACGCCAGGCCGATCGCCGGCCGCACGAGGTTCGACGTGCCATAGCCCGCCAGGACGAGGCGCTTGGCTCCTGCGCCGCGGTCCATCAGCCGACCGGAGACCACCTGCAGGACGCTCGCGGCCGCCTGCGCGAGACCCTCGACCAGGCCCACGATCGACGGCCCGGCACCCAGCGTGGCGGTCAGGAAGATCGGCAGCAGCGGCGTGATCATCTCGCTGGCCGTGTCGTTGGCGAACGAGACGCATGCCAGCACCACGACCGTTCGCGGCAGCGCGCCGCGCCATGCGGGGCTCATGGTGCCGTCCGGCCGCGGACCATGCGCCGGGTCATCACAAGACCAGTTCGACGGCCGGATCGCGCAGGTTGTAGCTGGAGCTCATGGCCCGGCCGTAGGCGCCGACGTTTGCGATGAGCATCACGTCGCCCTCGCGGCACTCCGGCAGCAGCCGGTCATGCCCAAGCACGTCGCCGGTCTCGCAGATCGGGCCGACCACGGAATAGACCTGTCGCGCTTCATCGTCGAGCCGCGTGAGGTTGACGATCTCGTGATAGGCGCCGTACAGGGCGGGCCGGATCAGCGAGTTCATGCCGGTCGCCACGCCCAGGTAACGCATCGCGCCCTTGCCCTTGGTCTGCGTGGCGCGTGCCAGCAGCACGCCCGCCGCCGCGACCACCCACCGCCCCGGTTCCAGCCACAACTCGAAGCGGGGGTGGGCAGCCCTGAAACCGGCCAGCGCGGCGTCCAGCGCCGCGAGGTCCACGGGTCGCCTGCCGAGCCGATCCGGCACGCCGAGGCCGCCGCCGAGGTCCAGGATCCGCACATCCGGTAATTCGTCGGCCACGCCGGCCAGCGCGCGGGCCGTTTCAACCCACGCCCCGATCTCGAAATTGCCGCTGCCGGTATGCGCATGCAGCCCGATGATGCGCGCCCCAGCGGCCCGCGCTGCCGACCGCAACTCGTCGAGCTCGAAAAGCGGCACGCCGAACTTGGACTGGGCACCCGCCGTGCGCACGTGCTGATGGTGACCGTGGCCGCGACCGGTATCGATCCTGACGAACAGCTCGCGGTCGCGCAGCAGCTCCGGCCAGGCGCGCAGCGCGTACAGGCTGTCCACGGTCACCTGCACGCCCCGTTGCAGTGCCCACTCGTATTCCGCGCGCGGCGCGAAATTCGGCGTGAACAGGATCCGTCCGGCGCCGGCTCCCGGCACGTCGGCCAGCACGCGTTCGATTTCGCCGCGCGACACGCATTCGAAGTGCAGGCCCTCCGCGGCGACCCGCCGCAGGATGTCCGGGTGCGGATTCGCCTTCACCGCGTACAGGGCGCGCGACAGCGAGTCCAGCGCGGCGAGGGAGCGCGCCTGCTGGCCGACGCTTGCCAGGTCGTAGACGAACGCCGCGTCGCGTTCGCGCATTGCGGTCAGCAGGTCCGCGCGTCGCAGCTGCCACCACGGCGCGACCGGGTCCGCTGCCGCCGCCGGCGCGTGCAGCTGCTCCCAGGTCGGTCCGAGGACCGGGTCGGACGGCGCCGGCCTGATCAGCAGCTCGTGCAGTTGCAACACCAGCCGGTCGCCCTGCTCCTCATCTATCACGAATGTGAAATTGAGGTCGTTGGCCGCCTGGCTGACGAGGTAGATCTTCTGCTCTTCGAACAACTCGAAAGCCTCGCCGAGTCGATGCAGGATCGCCCGGATATTGCGACCGAGCAGCGACAGCGACGCGCAGGGGCCCATGAGTTCGACCCGGCACAGCTTCGACAGGTCTTCGACCAGCGCGTCGAGGGACGACGGATCGAGGGTGTTGGCCAGCGGGTCGAGCGACACGGTGACGTTGGTCTCCGACGTTGATACCAGGTCCACGGACAGCCGGTGCTCCTTGAACACCTGGAATGCATCCGCCAGGAAGCCGACCTGGTGCCACATTCCGGGACTCTCCATCGACACGAGTGTGATGCCCTTGCGCAGCGCGATGGCCTTGACCTGTGGCCCGCCGTCGGCCGGTTGCGCGCTGATCACGGTACCGGGCGCAGCGGGGCTGTGGGTCGCATACACGTGCAGCGGAATGCGCCGCTGGCGTACCGGCAGGATGCAGCGCGGGTGCAGCACCTGGGCGCCGTTCGTTGCGATCTCCTGCGCTTCGTCGTAGTGCAGCGACTTGAGCAGCCGCGCACTGGGCACGTCGCGCGGATCGGCGGAGAACATGCCGGGCACATCCGTCCAGATCTCGAGCCGCGCCGCGGACAGCTTGGCGGCCAGGTAGGCGGCCGACGTGTCCGATCCGCCGCGCCCCAGCAGGACGGTGCCGCCGTCGCCGTCCGAGGCGATGAACCCCTGGGTCAGCACCACGGTGCCCAGCGCGGTCAGCCGCTGCGCTGCGGCGGCGTCCGCCTCGAAATCGCAACTCGCCGACAGGATCGTGGCGCCGCCCGCCGCAGCGCGGCGCTCACGCGCTTTCAGCAGCGTGCGGGCGTCCACCAGCGTCGTCGGCACGCCTTGAGCGTTCAGGTAGGCGGCCCCGATTTCGGTGGCCATCAGTTCGCCGGTCGCCATGACCCGCGCCCGTACCCGGTCGCTCACCTCATTCACCAGCCTGATGCCCGCAGCGATTTTCTCCAGGTCCGCGAGCTGCCGGGAGACGCCGTCCGGCAGGCTGAGGCCGAGCGCCCGTGCGAGCGCCCGGTGCCGGGCATCGATGTCCGAAAGCGCAGTCGCGTGGCTGCCAGCCAGCGCCTGGCTGATCAGGACCTCGAGAGCATCGGTGACCCCCGACAGGGCCGAATGCACGACCACGGGCGCTTCGCCAGCGACCAGCCGCCCGCGCACGATGGCGGCGATGTTCCGCCAGCTGTCGAGCGAGGACACGCTCGTGCCGCCGAACTTGAGCACGACCCACGGTGCGCCCGCTGCAACCTTCATGAGGCTTCCCCCGGCCAGGCGCCGGCCATGTGACCCAGCCGGTGATTCTGCAATAGCCGTGCCGGCCTTGTCGCCCCGGCGGCGCGGCGCACACCGCGCAGCACGGCGGCCGCGCGGACTGGTCAGCCCGCGTGGCAGCAACAGGTCGAAGCGGATCAGGCCTCTTCGAGGTCCGAGAAATCGTCGTTGAGTTCGCGCTTGAGACGTCGCTCGTCGAGCGCGTCTTCGAGGCGGCTCCAGGCCGCCTGGATGGTCTTGCGACCCGGCTTCGGACGTCTGTTGGGCACGACGATCAGCTTGTCGAGGTCTTCCTCGACTTCGGCAGAAAAATCGTCATCGAGGCTGAACTCATCCGTCTCGCTCATAACGGGGCAAGTCCTTCCTGTCCAAGCGCCCGGTTTCCGACTCTCCGGAACCGCGGGCAGCGCAATATATACGAACTGCCTGTGAGTTCAACTGTCCGCGAAAGTTCACCCCCGCCGGGTTGCCGGGACCCGGCCCTGCCAGGTCACAATGACCGGGCTGCCAGGCCGCAGGCCCAGCGCCTGTGCCGCATCGCCCTGAACCCGGGCGGCCTCCAGCACCCCGAAGGCGTTGATGAGCGCGACATCGCTGCCCGGCGGCCGGTCGGCATAGGTGCGCACCAGAGGCAAGGCGTGGCCGCCAAACGACACGCTGACTACTTCATGTCTAGCAATAGATTCTATTTCTATATTACTGAAACAATTGCCAAATCTATCGATGAGGACGATCCGACCGACAACCCCTTCGTCGCCGACCACGGGATCTGCCCCCGGACGCCGTACCCAGCGTGGAGTCTCGGGTCCGAGTGCCTCGAACGAGAGCCGGCCCGCCGCCAGTTCACCAGCGAGCGGGGCGAACACATCGCGACCGTGGAAGGTGGCGCTGGGGGTTGCCAGCCCCAGACCGTCGAGGGTCTGGGACGTTACATTGCGGACGGCGGCGCCGGAGGTCGTCGCGACTCCACCCAGGACGCCATTGTCCGGTCCCAGGAACAGGTGGTCCGCCACGCTGACCGCGAGCAGGCCGCGCCCACTGCCGACCCCTGGGTCGACGACCACCAGATGCAACGTCCCGACCGGGAAGAAGCGCCAGCTGCGTTCCAGCCAGAAGGCCGCTTCTTCGACGCGGTGGGGGCCAATTTGGTGCGTGAGGTCGATCAACCGCGCGTGCGGGCAGCGCCGCAGGATCTGCGCCTTGACGAGACCTACGAACGGGTCGGCGAGCCCGAAATCCGTCGTCAGGCTGACAATCGAGGCGCCCGGACCCGGTCGCGGCAGCGGATCACGGGCCGGGCGCACGGCGTGTGGCCAACAGGCTCAGGTCAGCGGCACTGCTTGAGGCATTCGGTGTACGCGTCGTCGCAGGCCTGCTGCTTGTTCTCGTCGCCGCCCGCCTCGGCCATGCAGCGGTCCGTGCGCGCGTCGCACTGCGCGAGGCATTGCTCGTCGGCCGTCGGCCGTGCCTCGGACGCCGTCAGCGCCACCGGCAGCGAAATTCCCAGCGCCATTGCCAGCGCGGCCAGCGTCCACAACCCTGAACGATTCATCTCGCCTCCCGTGCCGAAGTGGCGGATTACGACGCAAACCGCTCGCAAGCCTTATAGGCCAGTCCCGTGGGTCGCGCAATTCGGCAATTATCAAGCGTGACGGGGTCGTGATGAACCGGCCCTGAACGCGGCCGACGCTCACCACGCCAGGGCGCGGTACAGCATGCGCAGGCCCACCAGGGCCAGAAACGTGCCGAATGCCACGCTCAGGGCCCGCCGCGACAGGCCATGCGCGATGCGCGCCCCGAGCGGGGCCATGAGCACGGTGCACGGCAGCAGGACCACCAGCGCCAGCAGGCTGACGAAGCCAACGCTCCACGACGGCAGCCCCGCCGTGCCCAGGCCCCGCACCATGTAGACCGTGGCTGCCGGAATCGCGATCCACAGCCCGAGCCACGCGGCGGTACCGACCGCCCGGTGCACCGGCGTTCCCAGCCCGGTCAGCGCCGGCACGGTCAGCGTGCCACCGCCGATGCCCATCATCGCCGAGATGAAGCCGACTACCGTCGGCACCAGGCTGCCGCGACCGATTCCCGACCAGCGGCTCCAGGTCGCCGACGGCGCATCGTCGTTTCGAAACATGCGCAAGGCCATTGTCAGCGCCACCACGCCGAACACGCCCGCCAGCACGCTGCCGCCCACGGCCGAGGCCAGCAGCGCACCGCCGGCAGCGCCTGCTGCAACGGGCGGCGCCCAGCGGCCACCGATCTCGTCATCGACGGCGCCGCGGCGGCGATGCGCGCGCGCTGACGCGATGGCGGTCGGTACGATGGACGCCAGGGAAGTCCCGACGGCCAGGTGCATGCGTATTTCAGGAGCGACGCCGGCGATGCTGAAGGCATAGTCGAGGGCGGGCACGATCACGATGCCGCCGCCGACCCCGAGCAGCCCCGACAGCAGGCCGGCGCCGAGTCCCGCGACGGCTACCAGGCCTGCCAGTACGAGCAGCTGCTCCGGCATCGCCTAGCGCCGCGCTGGCGTTGCGTTGCACGGCCGGCCGGCCCGACAGCACCCGGCCAGCACCAGTCCAATGCAGCAGCCTCTGCGGAATCCGTTGGTCGGGATCACGGAATCGTCCCGCCCATGACGGCCTTGACCTCGAGGAACTCGCGTAAGCCGTGGGCGCCCCACTCGCGTCCATTGCCAGACTGCTTGTAGCCGCCGAACGGTGCCATGTTGTCGAGCGGCGCGCCGTTGATGTGCACCATGCCGGCGCGGATGCGCCGCGCGATGCGCTGCGCGCGTGCCGGGTCGCCGGACCAGACATAGGCCGACAGCCCGTACGGCGTGTCATTGGCGATGCGTACGGCCTCCTCCTCGTCCCGGTACGGGATGATCGCCAGCACCGGCCCGAAGACCTCCTCGCGCGCGATGGTCATGTCGTTCGACACGCCCGAGAATACCGTCGGCCGCACGTACCAGCCGCGAGTGAGTCCTGGCGGCCGGCCGGGCCCGCCGGCGACCAGCCGTGCGCCCTCGGCGACGCCGCGCCCGATGAGTCCCTGGACGCGCTCAAACTGCGCCTTTGAGACCAGCGGTCCAACCCGTGTCCGGGGGTCTGCCGGATCGCCGACGCTGACCTTGTCGAGCACGGCGCGCGCAACCGCCTCGACCCGCTCGAGTTGCGCCGCAGGAACCAGCATGCGCGACGGCGCATTGCAGGACTGGCCGGTGTTCTGCACGATGGCCAGCACGCCGGCCTTCACTGCCTTGTCGAGGTCGGCGTCGTCCAGCAGGATGCTGGGAGACTTGCCACCGAGCTCCTGGTGCACCCGTTTGATCGTCGCAGCGCCACTGCGCGCCACCTCGGCGCCGGCGCGTGTCGAACCCGTGAACGACACCATGTCCACGTCGGGATGCGCTGCCAGCGCGGTGCCGGCCACCGGTCCGTCGCCGTGCACGAAGTTGAACACGCCGGGCGGCACTCGCGCTTCATGCATGACTCGCGCCCACTCCACCGCGGACAGCGGTGCGATCTCCGACGGCTTCAGCACCATCGTGCAACCGGCTGCCAGCGCCGGCACGACCTTGCACGCAATCTGGTTGACCGGCCAGTTCCAGGGCGTGATCAGCCCGCACACGCCGACCGGCTCCAGCACGATGCGGGTGCTGCCTTCAGTGCGCTCGAATTCGAAGGTCTCGAGTACCTCCAGCATTGCGGAAACATGTTCGAGTCCGGACGGCGCCTGCGCCCCCGTCGCGAGCGCCATGGGTGCGCCCATCTCGGCGGAGATTGCCGTGGCAATCGAATCCTGGTGCGCCCGGTACGCGTCGTGCACGCGCCGCAGCACCGCCTTGCGCCCGGCCGGCGTGGTGGCCGCCCAGTCGGGGAATGCCTGCACCGCAGCGGCGACTGCACGTTCCACGTCAGGCGCCGAGGCCAGCGCGACCGTGCCGATGCGCTCCTCCGTCGCGGGGCTGATGATCGGAAAATCGCTTGCGCCGAGCGGCTCGACCCACTCGCCACCGATGTAGTACTGCCGGCAGTCGTGTTTCATCGTCACTGAATCCACCCTGGCTGCGCGTCAGTCGTGCGGCGCGGCCTCGACGACGTGCAACGGGCGCAAGGCGCTATGGATACAACAGCTGCGAGCGCCAGCCATCTGCGTCACGCTCGTACAGGGTCCGCTCGTGCAGCCGGAACGGCCTCTGCTGCCAGAACTCGATGCACTCCGGCAGCACCCTGAATCCGGACCAGAATGGCGGGCGCGGCACGTCGAGCGTCGGGAACCGCAGCACCGTCTTTGCGACGCGCCTCTCCAGCTCGAAGCGGCCGGTCAGGGGCCGGGACTGCTTCGATGCCCACGCGCCAATCTGCGACTCGTGCGGCCGGCTCGCGAAATAGGCGTCAGCCTCGCCGTCCGCGACCGGCTCCACCCGTCCCGCGATGCGCACCTGCCGCTGCAGGCTCTTCCAGTACAGGCACAAGGCCGCACGCGGGTTGTGCGCGAGGTCGGTGGCCTTGGGGCTGCCGAGGTTGGTGTAGAAGGTGAAACCACGCGCATCGATGCCGCGCACCAGCACCATGCGCACGGACGGCACGCCGTCCGCACTGGCCGTCGCCAGGGCCGCGGCATCGGGATCGCAGGGTTCGCCGGCGCGCGCCTCGGCGAGCCAGGCCCTGACCTGTTCCACGGGGTCGATTGCCGTCATCTGCGCTCCGCGTGCCGGGCCGGCAACTGCGCCGGTCGGTGCCGTAATTGTCCAGACAAAGCGTGGTGTATGCCAGCGGCGTGATGCAGGTCGCAGCGCGACACGGCTGCGCCACGCCCGGACCCGGCCGCAGGTCGCGGCCGGGCGCCGCATGCGTTGCAGGACCGCGTCAGGCTTTCGACAGGTCGACGGCCTGGAACGGCAGGCCGAGGTCCTTGGCGACGGCTTCGTACGTCACCTTGCCGGCATGCACGTTGAGGCCGGCTGCAAACCCCTTGTCGCGCGACAGCGCCTCGCGCCAGCCAAGTCTGGCTAGCGCCTTGGCGAATGGCAGCGTGGCATTGGTCAGCGCAAAGGTGGACGTGCGCGGCACGGCGCCGGGCATGTTGGTCACGCAGTAATGGACCACGCCGTCCACGGTGTAGGTTGGTTCGGCATGCGTGGTCGGCCGGCTGGTTTCGAAACAGCCGCCCTGGTCAATGGAAATATCGACCAGCACACCGCCCTTCTCCATCTGCGCCACCATGTCGCGCGTGACGAGCTTGGGCGCCGCGGCGCCGGTGACCAGCACCGCGCCAATCACGAGGTCCGCGTGGATGACCAGCCTTTCAATCGTCTCCGTTGTCGAATAGGCGGTGCGGACCGTGTTGCCGAACTGCGCATCGAGTTCGCGCAGCCGTTTCAGCGACTTGTCCACGATCGTGACGTCCGCGCCCATGCCCACCGCCATCTGCGCCGCGTTGGTGCCGGCCACGCCGCCGCCGAGGATCACGACCCGCGCGGGCGGCACGCCGGGCACGCCGCCGAGCAGCACGCCGAAGCCGCCGTAGGCCTTCTGCAATGCGGTCGCGCCGACCTGGATCGACATGCGCCCGGCCACTTCACTCATCGGCGTCAGCAACGGCAGTGACCCGTCGAGCCCGACGACCGTCTCGTAGGCGATCGCGGTGCATCCCGACTTCACCAGTCCCTGCGCCTGCTTTGCGTCGGCCGCCAGGTGCAGGTAGGTGAACAGCACCTGGCCGTTGCGCAGCATGCCGCACTCGACCGGTTGCGGTTCCTTGACCTTGACGATCATCTCGGCCGCGTCGAACACGGCCTTGGCGTCCGGCAGGATCTTCGCGCCGGCCGCGACATAGGCCGCGTCCTCGATGCCGATGCCGACACCCGCCTGCGACTGCACGAAGACCGCGTGGCCGTCGGCCACCAGCTCTCGCACGCCGGCCGGCACCAGCCCCACACGGTACTCATGAACCTTGATTTCCTTCGGGCAACCGATCTTCATGGCCTCTCCTTGCGGGTCCGGGTCTGCTGTTAACCGCTGAGCGTAGACGGTCGCGCCGGGCAAAGCCTTGCGTTCGGCCGGACGAGCGACCAATTTGTTGCAGATTATTGCTCTCAACGGGCTGATGGCCGAAGATGCTGCTTCTATGGATCATATTGACCGTTTGATCCTGCGCGAACTGCAGCGCAATTGCCGCCTGACAAACGTCGAGCTGGCGCAACGTGTCAACCTGTCCGAGTCCGCGACCCTGCGCCGCGTTCGCGCGCTGGAGAGCGACGGCGTCATCAGCCAGTACGTCGCGCTGCTGAATGCGCAGAAAGCCGGCTTCCCGACCAACGTCTTCGTCAATATCACGCTGAACCGCCAGGACCACGACGACCTGCAGGCCTTCGAAGCGGCCGTCCGCAAGGTGCCGGAGGTCATGGAGTGCTACCTCATGACGGGAAGTTCCGACTACCTGTTGCGGGTCGTGTGCGGCGATGCGGCGGACTTCGAGCGGCTGCACACCCAGCACCTCACCCGGCTGCCCGGCGTGGCTCGCGTGCAGTCCAGTTTTTCGCTGCGGGTGGTGCGCCGCAGCACCGAGCTGCCGATCGATTGAGGGCCACGCGGTGCGGGGTGCGCACACCGACCGCAGGCCGCATACTGGCGGGGCGCACACGGACACGGGGACAGTTCATGGCGGCGGAAGACATCGCGAACCTGGTCGGCAGCCGCGACAGCGCCGCGATGGACCGTGTGTTCGCGGCGCAGCGGCTCGCCTTCGCCGGCGAGATGTACCCGTCGCTCGTCCAGCGCCGCGCGCGGCTCGATAGGCTCGAGACGGCATTGCGCGCCCACGACGAGGCGATCCGCGACGCCATCTCGCAGGATTTCGGCAACCGGGCGCGCGAAGAAACCCTGCTGCTAGAGCAGTTCACGACGATCGAGGGACTCAAGTACGTGCGGGGCAACCTGCGCCGCTGGATGCGGCCCGAGCGACGCCGCGTGGCCTGGTGGAGCCTGCCCGGCCGCGCCCGCGTGCTGTGCCAGCCGCTCGGCGTGGTCGGCGTGATCGTGCCGTGGAACTACCCGCTGTTCCTGGCGGCCTCGCCGCTGGTCGCGGCGCTCGGCGCCGGCAACCGCGTCATGGTCAAGATGTCGGAAGCCACGCCGCGCTTCGGCGAACTGTTTGCGCAACTGATTGGCGGGGCATTCGCCAAGGACGAGGTCTGCGTGTTCAACGGCGAGGTCGAGGTGGCCCGGCACTTCGCATCGCTGCCCTTCGACCACCTGTTGTTCACCGGTTCGACACAGGTCGGTCGGCAGGTCATGAAGGCCGCCGCCGAGAATCTGACCCCCGTCACGCTCGAGCTGGGCGGCAAGTCGCCAGCGATCATCACCGAGGACTTCGACCTCGAGGAGTCGGCCCGTCGCATCATGTTCGGCAAGCTGACCAACGCCGGCCAGACCTGCATCGCGCCCGACTACGTGCTGGTGCCGGCGGGCCGCGTCGACGACTTCGTTGCCGCCTGCCGCAAGGCCGCACACGACTTCTATCCCAGCCTGGCCGACAACGCGCAGTACACGTCAGTGGTCAACGCGCGGCAGTTCGCGCGCTTGCAGGGCTACCTCGAGGACGCGCGCGCACAGGGGGCCACCGTCCATGCCCTGCATGACGATGCGACAGTGGCGGAATCGCGTCGCCTGTCGCCGGTCGCGCTGACCGGGGTGAACGACGGCATGCGCGTCATGCGGGAAGAGATTTTCGGGCCGATCCTGCCGGTCGTGCCGTATGCGGGGCTGGACGAGGCGATCCGCTACATCAATGCGCGGCCGCGGCCGCTGGCCTTGTATTACTTTGGGGGCAGCGAGGCGCGGGAACGGGTGCTGCGCGAGACGATTTCCGGCGGTGTGACGGTCAACAACACGTTGTTCCATGTCGCGCAGGGCGACCTGCCCTTCGGCGGTGTCGGGCCGAGCGGCATGGGTCACTACCACGGCCGCGAAGGCTTCCGCACTTTCTCCAAGCCGAAGGGGATCTACTACGACGGCCGGCTCAGCGGCTCCGTGCTGCTGCGACCGCCCTTTGGCAGGTTGTTCCGCTGGATGCTCAGGCTGCTGTACCGCTGATCGTCCGGCAGCACGCCGCCGGGGGACGGAACGGCCGCCGCATCAGCCGCCGCGACGCCCGCGCAGCAGGCGCCATACGGCGAATGCCAGTGCCACCAGGATGACGAGCTGGATGAATCGAGCCATCAGGCCTCCGCGCTGATCCGTTGTGCGAGTTCGCGGCCGTTGCGGACACAGTCGTTCATGGCGATGCCATGATACGCGTTGCAGACGAAGTGCAGTCCGGGCAGCCGTGCCGCACGCTCGAAGATAGCGCCCACCCGTCCGAGGTGACCCACGACGTAACTCGGAATGCCGCGCTCCCAGCGCCGTACGAAGGTCACGTCCGGTTCGGCCGTGACGCCCATCGTCGAGGCGAGCCCCGCGCGCGCCGTCGCCACCAGCCCCGCCTCGTCCTGGTCCACCAGCTCCGGGTTGCGCTGGCCGCCGATCATGACCCGCACGCACTTGCAACCGGCCGGCGCGCGATCCGGGAAGATGCTCGAGTCCCACAGCACGCCCAGCACGGGCTGCCGCGAGGCCGTCGTGGTCAGCAGGCCGAAGCCGTCGAGCGGGTGCTGCAGAGCACGGTAGCCGAAGCCGACGACGGCAATGGGCGTGTGTTCGATGCGGCCGAGCAGTGCGGACAGTTCCGCATCGGATTCGCGGAACATCGACGCCGCCGCATGCGGCTGCGCTGCGACGATCACCCTGTCGTAGCCGGCCGACCCGCCTGTGGATTCGACGCGCCAGCGCGCGCCGTCGCGCGCGATGGCGGTCACCGCCTCGCCCAGCCGCCATTCGGCGCGGATCGTGCGATGCAGGTGCTCGGCGAACGTGCCCAGCCCGCCGCGGAAGCTCATCAGCACGCCGCCCGGGCCGGCCCCCTTCTTGCGCCGCGCCAGCATGCCGCGGAACAGGCCGCCATGCTGCTGCTCGAGTTCGACCACCAGCGGGAACGCCGCCCTGACCGACACCTTGGCGGGCGTCGTGCCATAGATGCCCGCCGTCATCGCGTCCAGGAACACGTCCGTCAGGCCCTTGCCGACGCGCCGGTAGCCGAACTCCTGCAACGTCTCGTCGGCCCCGTCGCGCCGCGGCGGCACGAACAGCTCGCCCAGTACGCGCAACTTCTGGCGGCCCGTGAGCAGGCGTGTCTTCAGGAACGCCGGCGGCGACTCGGGCAGCGCATGCAGCGAGCCGTCGAAGATGAAGCGCCGGCGCGCCGCATCCGAGCTTGGCATGAGCAAGGCCTGCGCGCCGCTGTCATTCACCAGCTGCAGGCTGTCCGGCTTGTTGGTGAGGAAGCCGTTGCCGCCACCCTCGAACAGGAATCCATTGACGTCCACCGTATTGATGGTGCCGCCCGCCCGGGGCGCGGCATCGAGGATCGTGAGTTCCCAGTCAGGCCGGGCACGGCCGAGGTAGAAGGCGGTGGCGAGGCCGCTGATGCCGGCCCCTGCGATGGCGATGCGCATGGCAGCAAGTCTATCGCCGCAAGCCAGCCTCGTCTGCTGCGATGCGTCGCAAAGCACCACTGGGTGGATTGCGCCGCAGTTCTACCACCCAAGTTACCCGCCGCCGCTCGTGCCGCAGGCTCAATCTAGTGCACTTGAGAATCGATCCTCGCTTGCAACATGATCGGCTGGCGTAGGACCATTTGGCGCGCGGCAAGGGGACCTGAGGCAACATCCAGATTGGGTGCAAGTATGACGACAATTGCGTCAAGGTCGAACCGGTTTACAGCAAAGTGCTGCGCCATTCTGGCGGTAGGACTCTGTGGTAGTAGCGCCGCCGCCGAGGCGCCACCGCCGGCCGCGGCCTTCGCGCGACTGCCCGATCTGGCCATGGTGCGGTTGACCCCTGACGGCAAGACGGTTGCCTTTGCAGGCTACCGCGGCGGCAAGAGGCTGGTATCCATCGTTGATCTCAGCACGGGGAACTACCTGCGCGAACTTCTGCCCGACTCCGAACTCAAGCTGCGCGACCTCAATTGGGCGGACAACCGGACACTGCTGATGACCATCAGCAAGACACTCTCGGTCAATGCCGATGTCAGGGCCAGGCGGAAATACGAGTTTTCCCGCATCGTCGCCGTCGACACTGACGGTGGCGGGCAACGCATCCTGCTGATGACCCAACCAAACCGGCAATTGGTGACGGGTGCGGAACTCCTGCGCACGCAGACTGGTCGGCCAGAGACGGTCATCATGTCCTCCTGGAACTACCTGGCGGTGAAGCAGAAGGACGCCACCGGCTCACGTCTTGCCGGAGGACGTAAAGACGCGGGCTGGCTGTACTCCTTATTCGAGGTCAGTAGTCGGACCGGGATCGGCAGGGCTCTGGAGGCGGGGACGCCATTCACGCTGAGATGGGTCGTCGATGGCCAGGGCCGCGCCGTCGGCCGCAGCGACTGGAATCCCTCTGACCGGGACTTCCAAGTCGTGGCCAACAGCGGCGGCAAGTGGAAGGCGGTTTACTCTTCGAATAGTCCGGACGAGCTGCAGCCGGAAGGACTGACGGCTGACAAGAGCGCGCTGGTGGCGCTCGGGACACGGGGCGGGGACCGGATTCGAGCCTGGCGGATCCCGCTGGATGGCAGCGAAATCACCCTGATGTTCGACGGCAACGAGGACGTTGAACGGATGGTCGAGGATCGCTTCACCGGCGCGCCAGCTGGTTTTCGCCTGGGCGGCCTCGAGCCGACGATCCATTGGCTGGACCCGAAACTCGAGGCCATCCAGACGACCATCGGACGCGCATTCCCGAACAAGATCGTCGAGATTTACGACCGCTCGCAGGACTACGGTCGCATTCTGGCGCGTGTCGAGGGGGCGTCCAGCCCGCCGGCCTATTATCTGATCGACCTTGCCAAAGGCACGGCCGATATGGTCGGCGAGGCGTATCCGGAGTTGGCGGCGGCGACGCTGGGAACGTACCGCGCCATTTACTACAAGGCGCGGGACGGTGTCACCATCCCGGCTTACCTGACCCTGCCACCTGGCCGGGAACCGCCAGGGCTGCCGCTCGTCGTGCTGCCGCACGGCGGCCCGCAATCAAGGGACGACTCAGGATTCGACTGGTGGGCCCAGTTCATCGCCACACGCGGTTATGCAGTGTTGCAGCCGCAGTTTCGTGGCTCAACAGGATTCGGCGCTGATCTGCAGCGCGCCGGCACCCGGGAATGGGGGCGCGCCATGCAAGACGACATCACCGACGGCGTTCAGTCCCTGGTCGATGAGCAGATCGTGGACGGCTCCCGCGTATGCATCGTCGGCTCGAGTTACGGCGGTTATGCCGCGCTTGCGGGTGCTGCGTTCACGCCGGACCAGTTTGCGTGTGCCGCCAGCATCAATGGCATCGCCGATCTCCCCAGCCTGCAGGGGTACATCCGGCATCGATCTGGCGATGAGTCCGATGAACTGGCGGCCTGGCAGGAACTGGTCGGCCGCCGGTACGACGACGATTTGGATGCCGCCTCGCCGGCTCGTTCCGTGCAGAGTATCCGCGTACCGATCCTGCTGATCCACGGCACAGACGACACTCGCGTCCCGTTCAGCCAGTCTGAGAGTTTCGCGAAGCTGCTCAAGCAGCATGGCAAGCCTCACACCCTGGTCAAGCTGCAGGGCGAGGATCATTGGTTGTCGACCAGCAGCTCACGGATCGAGGCGATGCAGGCGCTCGAAGGATTTCTTGCGGCGCATCTTCAGGCGAAGACGCCATAAACCCGCGAGGACGAATGGGGCCTAGACCCGGGTGCGACGGTCTGCGCTGAACCGTGACGATTTGTAGCGACTGTCGGCGGCCCGGCCGCATGGTAGTTACGGCCTACCCGGCTAGTGCTCTATTACTGCCCCGGTCGGCATTGTGACGGGCGATACTTTGCCAGCAACGTCCCGCCGGTGCAGTTCCAGCGGATACCGCCGTCCTCGGTTTTATATGCCGTGACGACAACTGTTGCGTCATCGAGCTGATCGTGGTCGCTGCGCAGCGTCGAGTGCGGGCGCGTCGAATGTGTCCCGAACCCCCTCGATGCATAGGCGTTACCTATGCCTCCGGTATAAAACGTTACCTATCTGACCGGAACAGACCCTGGTTTGATTGGTCGGGGCGAGAGGATTTGAACCTCCGACCCCTTGCACCCCATGCAAGTGCGCTACCAGACTGCGCCACGCCCCGACCGGAGAGAACAGACGGCGCGGTGGGGTTCGTTCCGCGCTCGCGTCAGATGATAGCCGATGACCGGCTGCAATGCCGCTGCCTCAGCGGCGCAGCATCTTCAGGACCTCTTCCAGCTCCGCCCGCACCTGCCGGATCACCTGCTGGCTCTGCGTGACGTCCTCGCGGGCCTCGTCGCCCTCTAGCCGGTTGCGCGCCCCGCCGATGGTGAAGCCCTCGTCGTAGAGCAACGCGCGTATCTGGCGGATGACCATGACGTCCTGGCGCTGGTAGTAGCGCCGGTTGCCGCGTCGCTTGACCGGCTTGAGCTGCGGGAACTCCTGTTCCCAGTACCGCAGCACGTGCGGCTTCACGCCGCACAACTCGCTCACCTCGCCGATCGTGAAGTAGCGCTTCGCGGGAATCGGCGGCAGTTCGTTATTGTGGCTTGGTTCCAGCATAAGCCTCGACCCTGGCCTTCAGCTTCTGGCCGGGACGGAAAGTGACGACCCGTCGCGCGGAAATCGGAATTTCTTCACCGGTCTTCGGGTTGCGGCCCGGACGCTGGTTCTTGTCGCGCAGGTCGAAGTTACCAAAGCCCGACAGCTTCACCTGCTCGCCGGTGGCGAGCGCCGCACGGATTTCCTCGAAGTACAGGTCGACGAGTTCGCGCGCCTCGCGCTTGTTGAGCCCGAGTTGGTTGAACAGCGCCTCTGCGATTTCCGCTTTGGTCAAGGCCATCGTCGTTAGTCCCTGATCGTGGCGTTTTGCTCGTTCTTCAGTCGGGCCACTACGGCTGCCATCACCCCATCGGCGTCCGCGTCCGTAAGCGTGCGAGAAGATTCCTGTAAAATCAAGCCTAAAGCGATGCTTTTTCTACCGGCTTCTATGCCCTTGCCACGGTATATGTCAAATACCCTCAACTCGTGCAGCATTCCCGCGGCCGAAATCCGCACGTTTTCCCGTATTTCGTCCAGGGTCACTTCCTCGTCGACGACGATCGCGAGGTCGCGTCGAATGCCCGGGAAGCGAGATATCTCATTATAAACAGGTAATTGCAAGATAAAGCTCGAAGAATAATCTAATTCGAACAGGACCGGCGCCTGCTTGAGGTCGAACGCGCGGCACAAGGCCGGGTGCAATTCACCGATCCACCCGAGCGTCACGGCGCCGTTCTCGATCCGGGCACTGCGCCCCGGGTGCAGGCAGGTCCGCGCCGCCGCGCGGTAGCGGACCGAGTCCTGTCGCCCGGTCTGTGCGAACAACGCATCGAGGTCGCCCTTGACGTCATGGAAGTCCACGACCCGGCGCGGACTCCCCCACTGTTCCGGCAACGCGGTGCCCCAGGCGAGTCCGGCGATCCCGATGCTCTCGCTGAGGACTCCGGCGTCCACGGCGAAACGCGTGCCGACTTCGAACACCCGGACCCGGTCCTGCTGGCGGCGCACGTTGGCGCCCAGCGCGCCTACCAGGCCCGGCCACAGCGACCGGCGCATGAACCCCATGTCCGCCGATATCGGATTGGACAGGGCGAGGTGCTCTGCGTCCGGGTCGAACAGCCTGGCCGATGCCGGATCCACGAAACTGTAGGTGATGGCCTCCTGGTATCCCCGATCGGCCAGCAGCGTCATGACGCGCCGTCGCGTCACGCTGTGTTCGCTTGCCGGCTGCGGAATCTGCTGCATGATCGCGTCGACCGGCTCGATGGCATCGTAGCCGTGGATGCGGGCGATTTCCTCGATGACGTCCTCCGCAATCTGGATGTCGAAGCGGTAACTCGGCGGGATGATGCTGAGGACGTCGCCGATCGTAGCCACCTGCATGCCGAGGCGGCGCAGGATCGCGTCGATCTCCATGCGCGGGATCTCCGCCCCGAGCACCCTCGCGATCTTGCCGGGCTCGATCTTGACACTGGGCCGGCGCGGCAGGTGCTCGGCCACTTCGGTCAGCACCACGGGACCGGGCCGCCCGCCGGCGATGTCCGTCAGCAGCCGCGTGGCACGCTCGAGCGCCTTTTCCTGCAGCCGCGGGTCGACGCCGCGCTCGAAGCGCTGGGAAGCGTCGGTAATCATGCCGTAGCGCCGTCCGCGCCCCGCCACCGCGCCCGGGGCGAAGTAGGCAACCTCGATGAACACGTCGCTGGTATCGGCCGCGATGCCGCTCTTTTCCCCGCCCATCACGCCCGCGATGCCGACCGGCCCTGCCGCGTCAGCGATCACCAGCACGTCGGCGTCGAGCGCCACCACCTTGCCGTCGAGCAACTCCAGCTGTTCTCCCGGCCGCGCATGGCGTACCTCGATGCGGCCATCGAGCCGGCGCAGGTCATAGGCGTGCATCGGCTGGCCGAGTTCCAGCATCACGTAGTTGGTGACGTCCACCACCGGGCTGATCGCGCGCAGGCCGCAGCGGCGCAGGCGTTCCGCCATCCACAGCGGCGTCCTGGCCCCGGCGTCGATGCCGCGGATGACGCGCCCGGCAAATCGCGGGCAGGCCGCGGGCGCCTCCAGGCGCACCTCGAAACGGTCCTTGATGGCCGCCACGACCGGTTCGATCGCAGTGACGGTGAGGCTGCGGCCGCTGATGGCGGCCACCTCGCGGGCCACCCCTGCCATCGACATCGCATCGCCCCGGTTCGGCGTCAGCGCCAGTTCGAGCACCGTGTCGTCGAGCTTGAGCGCGACCCGCAAGTCGGTGCCGGGCGCGTGGTCGCCCGGCAGGTCGAGTATGCCTTCGTGCCCTTCCCCCAGGCCGAGCTCGCGCGCCGAGCACAGCATGCCCGCCGAGGGCACGCCGCGCAGATTCGCCCTGCCGATCGTCGTGCCGGCCGGCAACACCGCGCCGACGCGTGCCAGCGCGCCGGTCATGCCGGCGCGGGCATTCGGGGCGCCGCAGACGACCTGCACCGGTTCCTTGCCGCCATCGTCGACCAGGCACACGGACAGCTTGTCGGCATCGGGATGCGGGTCGGCCTTGAGGATCCTTGCGGTCACGACACCCGTGAAGGCGGGTGCCGCCGCGTCGACGGCCTCGACTTCGAGCCCGGCCATCGTCAGCCGCCGCGTCAGTTCGGCAGCATCCCAGCCGGTGCTGACCCAGTCTGACAACCAGTCGATGCTGACTCTCACGTCATCACCCCCGGTTGAACTGCCTGAGGAACCTGAGGTCGTTCTCGAAAAACAGCCGCAGGTCGTTGACGCCGTAGCGCAGCATCGTCAGGCGTTCGACACCCATGCCAAACGCGTAGCCCTGCCAGCGCTGCGCGTCCACGCCGCAGGACGTGAATACGTTCGGGTGCACCATTCCGCAGCCCAGCACTTCGAGCCAGCCGGTCTGCTTGCAGACCCGGCAACCGGCGCCATCGCAGAACACGCACTGGATGTCGACCTCGGCGGAGGGCTCGGTGAACGGGAAGTACGATGGCCGGAAACGCAGGCCGCGCGGTCTCTCGAAGAAGCGCTCCACGAAGTGCGCCAGCACCGCCTTGAGGTTGGCAAAGCTGATCGCCTCGTCGACCACCAGTCCCTCGACCTGGTGAAACATGGGCGTGTGGGTCATGTCGGAGTCGCGGCGGTACACGCGCCCTGGCGCGATGATGCGCATCGGCATCGGACTCTCGCGCATGGCCCGGATCTGCACCGGCGAAGTGTGCGTGCGCAGCAACCGGCCATCAGGAAAGTAGAAGGTGTCGTGCATCGCCCGCGCCGGATGGTCGGCGGGAATGTTGAGCGCCTCAAAATTATGGAAATCGTCCTCGACCTCGGGGCCTTCGGCGACCGCGAAACCGGCCTGCCGGAAGATCTCCTCGATGCGCAGGCGCGTGCGCGTGACCGGGTGCAGGCTGCCGGACACCTCGCCGCGGCCCGGCATCGTCACGTCGATCGCGCCACTGGCCAGCTCGCGGTCCAGCGACTCGCGCTGCAGCGCGGCGCGACGCGCCTCGATGGCCTCCGTGATGGACTGCTTGATGCGGTTGACCTGCGCGCCCGCCTCGCGGCGCGCATCCGGGGCCAGTTCACTGAGCGACTTGAGCAGCTCCGTAACGGCGCCCTTGCGGCCGAGCGCCGCGACACGCACCGCATCCAGAGCTGCCAGGTCCGCCGCGGCGGTCACCCGGTCGAGCAGCTGTCGCGCCAGCGTGTCCAGATCCTGCAAGACCACTCCTCCCGCCCGATACGCGGCGGCGCCGGACCCGAAGGCCCGGCGCTCGCGCGTGGGATCGCCAACCCGGGCCCGTCCGGGGCTATTTCGCCGCGAGCGCCGCCTTCGCCTTCCCGACGATGACGCCGAACGCCGCGATGTCGTGCACCGCGAGGTCCGCGAGCGCCTTGCGGTCGACCTCGATGCCGGCCTTCTTGAGGCCCGACATGAACTGGCTGTAGGACAACTCGAAACCCCGCGCGGCCGCGTTGATTCGCTGGATCCACAGTGCGCGGTAGTCGCGCTTCTTCAGCCGGCGCCCCACGTACGCGTACTGGCCGGCCTTGATGACGGCCTGCTTCGCGACGCGATACACCTTGCGGCGCGCGTTGTAGTAACCCTTGGCCTTCTTCAGGACCTTCTTGTGTCTGCGGCTTGCGACGACGCCGCGCTTGACTCGTGCCATGTCACTATCCTCCTGTCAGCGTGCGTCAGTGGTTGGGGAGCAGCTTGGCCAGCCGCCCCAGGTCGGTCTCGTGCACCATCTTCGGGCTGCCGAGCTGCCGCTTTCGCTTGCTGGGTTTCTTCGTCAGGATGTGACGGAGGTGCGACTGGCCACGCTTGAATCCTTTCGCAGTCTTGCGAAAGCGCTTGGCCGCCGCCCGGTTGGTTTTCAACTTGGGCATCTTCGAACTCCTCTTGTTACCTCTTCACACCGCCTGGGCGGGCTGGAGGCGTATCGGCGGACGGGCCGCCGGTCACTTCTCTAGTGGGCGGACGTGCCGCTCACTTCTTCTTCGCCGAGATCACCATCACCATCTGGCGCCCCTCCATCGAGGGGAATTGCTCGACCTGGCCGTGTTCCGCCAGGTCGACCACCACGCGATCCAGGAGCTTGCGCCCCAGCTCGGTGTGGGCCATCTCGCGGCCGCGGAAACGCATCGTCACCTTGGCCTTGTCGCCGTCCGTCAGGAATCGGATCAGGTTACGCAGCTTGACCTGGTAATCCGCCTCTTCCGTGCCGGGCCGGAATTTTACTTCCTTGAGCTGGATCTGTTTCTGCTTCTTCTTCGCCGAGTGCGTCTTCTTGTTCTGTTCGAACAGGTACTTGCCGTAATCCATGATCCGGCAAACAGGCGGCTCGGCATTCGGCGAAACCTCCACAAGATCCATCGCCGCTTCCTGGGCCAGTTGCAGGGCCGCGGAACGGCTGATGACACCGACTTGTGATCCGTCGCTGCCAATGACGCGCAACTCCGGCGCAAGGATCTCGTCATTGCGCCGTGTGCGCTTGCTCGTTGAAATACGCTATTCCTCCGATAAATGACGGCCGCGGCTCGCCGCATCCTGGACGATCCGCGCCGCCACCTCTTGTAGGGGCATGGCGCCGAGATCCTTCCCGGACCGCGTGCGCACGGCCAACGACCTGGTTTCCACTTCCCGGTCCCCTGCGACAAGCAGGAACGGGACGCGTGCCAGCGTGTGTTCGCGGATTTTATAGCCGACTTTCTCGTTCCGCAAGTCAATCTGCGTGCGAACCCCCTGATTCTTAAGGAATTCCGCAGCCTCTTTGACGAATGGCTGCTGGCGATCGGTAATCGTCATGATTACCGCCTGCACGGGCGCCAGCCAGGTGGGCAGTTTTCCCGCGTAATGCTCGATGAGGATGCCGATAAAGCGCTCGAACGAGCCCAGCACGGCGCGGTGCAGCACGACCGGGTGCCGGCGGTTGCCATCCTCGGCCACGTACTCAGCGTCGAGCCGCTGCGCCAGCAGGAAATCGACCTGGAACGTGCCACATTGCCAGTCCCGGCCAATGGCGTCGCGCAGCACGAACTCCAGTTTCGGGCCGTAGAACGCTCCCTCCCCCGGGTTCATCGAATACTCCAGGCCGGTCGACTCGACCGCAGCCCGCAGGGCGCCTTCGGCCTGGTCCCACACCGCGTCCGACCCGGCCCGCTGCGCCGGCCGGTCGGCGAACTTGATGCGCACGTCGGTAAAGCCGAAGTCGCCGTACATCTCCATGACCAGGTCGCAGAAGTCGCGCGTCTCGGCGGTGATCTGCTCCTCGGTGCAGAAGATGTGCGCGTCGTCCATCGTGAAGCCACGCACCCGCATCAGTCCGTGCAGCGCGCCCGAAGGCTCGTTGCGGTGACAGGAACCGAACTCGGCGATCCGCAGCGGCAGGTCGCGATAGGACTTGATGCCCTGCTTGTAGATCAGCACGTGCCCGGGACAGTTCATCGGCTTGACCGCCAGAATGCGGTCCTCGGACTCGGCGATGAACATGTTCTCGCGGTAGTTGTCCCAGTGGCCGGATTTTTCCCACAGCGTGCGGTCGAGCAGCAGCGGACTGCGCACCTCCACATAGTCCTTGGCCTCGAGCCGCTCGCGCACGTAGCGCTCGATGATGCGATACAGCGTATGCCCGTGCGGGTGCCAGAATGCGCTGCCGACCGCCTCGTCCTGCAGGTGGAACAGCCCGAGTTCACGGCCGAGTTTGCGGTGGTCGCGCTTCTCGGCCTCCTCGAGCCGGTGCAGGTACGCCTTGAGCTGCTTCTCGTCGGGCCAGGCGGTGCCGTAGATCCGCTGCAGCATCTCGTTGCGGGAATCGCCGCGCCAGTAGGCGCCGGCCAGCTTCATCAGCTTGAAGGCGCCGAGCTTGCCGGTACTGGGCACGTGCGGCCCGCGGCACAGGTCCTCCCAGTCACCCTGGCCGTACAGGGAGATGTCCTCGTCGCCGGGAATGGCTTCGATGATCTCCGCCTTGTACAGCTCGCCCAACGCGCGGAAGTGCGCGGCGGCCTCGTCGCGCGGCAGCACGCGCCGCTGCACGGGCAGGTCGGCCTGCGCCAGCTCGCGCATGCGCGCCTCGAACTTCTCGAGGTCTTCGGGTGTGAACGGCCGCTTGCAGGCGAAGTCATAGTAGAAGCCGTCCGCGATCACTGGCCCGATGGTCACTTGCGCGTCCGGGTACACGGACTGCACCGCCTGCGCCAGCAGGTGCGCGGTCGAATGGCGCAGGACCTCCAGGCCCTCCGGGTCGCGCGCGGTGATGATGCGCAGCCGCGCATCCTCGCCAATGACGTGCGAGCAATCGACGAGGCGCCCGTCCACCTCGCCGGCGAGCGCCGCACGCGCGAGTCCCGCGCCGATCGCGGCCGCGACGTCGGCCACCGTGACGGGCTTGTCGAACTTTCGTTGGCTGCCGTCGGGCAGCGTGATCAGCGGCATCGCGTGGTCTCCGGTCGGCCGGATCGCGACCGCCACACCGCCTGCGACGCCCGGTAGCGCCGTCCGCGAATGACTGTCTGCCCGGCAGAAAACGGCCGGAATCGTAGCACGAGCGGCCGCGGGATTTGCTGTCGCGCCGCCCCCTGCGATCGGGTACCCTGCCGCGCACCGGTGCCCACGGTGCCCTCCAGGACGGTCAGGCATGCACGAGAACCCGCAGCGTGCGAGTTCGCCAAACTGGCTGTACACGCTGGCGGAATGGCGCGCGTTGCTCGAGTTCGGCACGCTGCCGGCCAGCTGGCCATTCCTGTCGGCGGGCCACGCCGGCGACGGCCACCCGGTGCTGCTGCTGCCCGGCCTGGCGGCCGGCGATGCGACGCTGGCCCCGCTGGCCTTCTTCCTGCGCCGCAATGGCTTTGCCGTAGAGACCTGGGGATTCGGCCGCAACCGCGGCTTCCATCGCAAGTTCGTCGTGGCGCTCGAGCAGAAGGTGCGTCACCTGCACCATCGCACCGGCCGCAAGGTCAGCCTGGTGGGCTGGAGCCTCGGCGGGCTGTTCGCCTTCGATGCCGCGCACCGCGCGCCGGAGTGCGTGCGCAACGTGGTTTCGCTGGGCAGCCCGATGCAACTCAGCGCCAGCCGCGTCGAGGCGCCGTGGACGGTCAAGGTGCTGTACCGCTGGCTGGCGCATCCGCTGGGTCCGGCCGCGCACCTGGCGCTGTCGCGCGCCCGGCTGTTGAAGCTGTCGCCACCGATGCCCTCGACCTGCATCTATTCGGAGACGGACGGGATCGTGCCGCCGCACGTCGCCGTGATCGACGGCAAGTCCGCGCGCCACGAGAACGTGCCGGTGCCCGGCAGCCACCTGGGCCTCGGGTTCAATCCGCTGGTGTTCTGGATCCTGGCCGACCGCCTGTCACAGCCCGAAGGGCGCTGGCGGCCTTTCGCGCCGCGCGGCGCCGTCGCCTCGCTGTACCGGCGCCTGCTGACCCTGCCAAAACTGGCCTGAACGGACCTCAGGCCGGCAACGGCGCCTTCCCCTGCGCTGCCGCAGCCTTGCTCCGCAACGCCTGCCGCGAGGTCTTGCGCACCACCTTGCGCCGCGGCTTGCGGACCGGCCGCCGCCGCGCCAGCCTGAGGTAGTCCTGGAATTCGTCGCGGATGCACTGCGCGAGGAACTCCGGATCGGGCACCAGCTCGCGGCACGAGGTTGGCGAAATGACCAGCTGCCCCTCGTAGCTGGTGACGGCGAAGACCAGTCCCATGCCGTCGGTGATCGGCATGATCGCGGAGAAGTAGGCCATTCGCGAGCCATTCAGGTACAGCGGGATCTTCGGCCCCGGCACATTGGTGACCGTGCAGTTGGCCAGCGGCGCATGCCGCCCGGCGCCCAGCGCCGCGCTCGAGATCAGGCGGGCCGTGGTCGCCAGCGTGCGCGCCGGCGCGTGCTTGCTGAGGTCGGTGAGTTCACGCGCGCCAACCGCGTGACGCATCTCGGCCGCGCTCGAGGTATGTCCGCGAACCTGTCGCAGGCGCTCCACCGGGTCCACGATATCGGTGCCGAGCGGCACGCGCAGCATGCTCAGCCCGTGCGGTGGCGCGGACGTGGCGGCGTCGCGGATCGAGATGGGCGCCATCGCGACCAGGCTGGATTCCGGCAATTCATTGTGCGTGGACAGGTAACGTCGCAATGCGCCGCCGCAGATGGAGAGCACCACGTCGTTCACGCTGGCGCCCGCCACGAGCTGGCGAATCTGGCGGAACTCGCTCAGCAGGAAGCGCCGCGACTCGTAGACGCGGTGTGGCGAGACCTCGGCGTTGAAGCGTGTCACGGGCTGGCGTTCCGGGTGCAGGAAAGCGTCGCTGACCGCGCCCAGCAGTATCGGCCCGAGCCGCTTGACCGCGCGCATCAGCGGGCCGGCCATCTCGAACGGCTGGATCGCGTTGTGCAGGACGGCCCGCCCCACCAGCGATACGGCGCCGGGCGGATCCTCCGGGAACCACGGCTCCGGGGGCGCCGGCGGCGGCGCCTTGGCCATCGTGTCGTGCAGCAGGGTCGTTATTTCGGCGCCGCCCGCCAGGTCCATCGCGGCGTGATGCACCTTCGTCAGCAGCGCGAAACTGCCGCCGGGCAGGTCCAGAAACCTGTCGAGACGCTCGATCAGGTGGATCTCCCACAGCGGCCGCGACAGGTCCAGTGCCCTGGCGTGGATGCGCGACACCTGGATGCAGAACTGGCGCCAGTCGCCCGGCTGCGGCAGCGCCAGGTGGCGAACGTGGTACTCGAGGTCGAACACGTCGTCCTCGACCCAGTACGGGTAGTCGAGTTCGAGCGGCACCCGCAGCAGCTTCTTGCGGAAGATCGGCGACAGGTGCAGGCGGCTCTCGATGTGCCGCAGCAGTCCCTTGAAGCGTATCTTGCGGCCCGGCGCCGTGGACGGGTCGTAGATGTTGACCAGCGTGATGTGGCTGCTCGCGTGCCGCGAATCCGCGTACAGGAACAGCGCGTCGTCGCCGCGCAACTGGCGCATGGTCGGCCTCCTCGTCGTGGCCGGCGAACGGCCGCGCGGAGTCTATCAGCCAGCCGGCGTGCTGGCGCTCGTGATTGCCGCAGCGCCGGCCGGCACGTGTTGCACGACGAAACCCGCGATGGCCGCGATGGCCTCATCCGCCTCCGCCAGGCCGTGCATGGCCGGCCACGCGTGCGGCATGTCGTGCCAGACCTGCACGGTCACGTCGCGCGCGCGCGCCGCATAACGCAGCGTGTCGTCCAGCAGCAGTTCCGAGCTGCCCACCATCGCCAGCGTGGGCGGCAAGCCGTGCAGGTCGCCGAACAGCGGCGACACGTAGGGCTCGAGGCAACGCTCGCGGCCCACGTAGGTGCCCGCCAGCTGTCCGAAGCTGGCACGCCGGAACAACGGGTCCAGCCCGTCGTTGCGGCGCATCGACTCGCCGCTCAGCGTCGCATCCAGCACCGGCGACAGCACCACCAGCGCGGCCGGCAGCCGCAATCCCAGGTCGCGGATCCGCATGGCCGTGCCAATGGTCAGGTTGCCGCCGGCCGAATCGCCCGCGATGACCAGGCGGTCAGGATCCACGCCGCTGCCCAGCAGGTACCGGTAGGCGGCCAGGCAATCGTCCGACGCCGCCGGGTACGGATGCTCTGGTGCAAGGCGGTAGGACAGGTAGAAGCCGCGCGCCTGCGCGCGCCGGCAGGTCTTTGCCAGCAGCGCTTGATGCGTATGCGGCGACTCCGCGACGAATGCGCCGCCGTGCAGGTACAGGATCACTCGATCGGTGCCACCGTCGGCCGCGTCGATCCAGACGCCGTCGCAGTCGCCGACGCTGACCGGCGCCGAGGTCCGGTACGCCACCTTGCCGGCCATGCGCCGGTCGAAGCGGCTCATGTCGCGCCGGATCCGCTGCGGCGTCGGGTCGCGCAGCAGGCCGCGCCGCACGCCGTGCAGAAAGAAGAACAGTGAACGCTTGACCAGTCGTTGACGCAGAGACCGCATTGAATCCTCCGAGGCACGGGCGCGCGCGCCGCCCGCTGCCGATACTATCCGGGCCTGCGGGCCTGCGTATCCGCACTGGCCGTGACGCGCATGGCAGACCGCACCGGCTCAGTCGCCGCGCGTGGCGCGCTCGGCCGCCACCCAGGCGGCCACCAGCAGCACGGCCGCCAGCACAAACGGCGTGCCGGGCCAGTGCACGCCGGACGCCGGGGCGATGAACGCGGCAAAGGTCCACGTAAAGACAGCGGGCGCGATCATGCCGGCGATGCCGTTGAGGCTGGCGTTGGCGCCCTGCAGCTTGCCCTGGTCGGTCGCCTCCACACGCCGCGTCATGAGGGCCATGGCCGACGGACTATAGAGCCCCCACAATGCGAGCAGCGGGATGGCGGCCAGGAACAGCGCGCCGTTCGGCGCCAGCCCGTACGCGAGGAAGCCAAGCGATCCGCAGACCAGTCCCGTCAGCGCTGCGCGCCGCTCGCCGAAGCGGCGCACCGCGAAGCGCACCAGTCCGCCCTGCACGATGATCGACGACACGCCGACCGCCGCCAGCGCCAGGCCCACGTCGCGTTCGTTCCACCCGTACCGGTACATGGCGTACAGGACCATCGTCGACGGCAGCACGTAGTGCGCGAACATGCCCAGGAAGCTCGCGCCCGCCAGGCCCAGCAGCTGCGGGTGCGAACGCAGCAGCCGCAGCGACCCCGCCGGGTTCGCCTTGGCCCACGCAAAGCGCGAGCGGCGCTCCTTCGTCAGCGACTCCGGCAGCACCAGGATCCCGTAGCAGGCGTTCGTGAGGCTCAGCACGGCGGCCACCCAGAATGGCAGCCTCGGGTCCTCCGCGCCCAGCACGCCGCCGAGTGCCGGGCCCAGCACGAAGCCGATGCCGAACGCGGCGCCCAGGATGCCGAATGCCTGCGGGCGCCGCTCCGGCGGCAGCACGTCGGCCACGTAGGCATGCGCCGTGGAGATGCTCGCCGAGGTGATGCCCGAGATGACCCGCCCCAGGAACAGCCAGCCGAGCGTCGGCGCGACCGCCATCAGGATGTAGTCGAGCCCCAGGCCGATGTTCGAGGAGATGATGACCGGGCGGCGCCCGAAGCGGTCCGACAGTGCGCCCGCGATCGGCGAAAAGACGAACTGCATCGCTGCCCAGGCCACGCCGAACAGTCCGTAAATGCGCGCCGCGCTGACCGTGTCGCCCCCCTGCATGCCGACCACCAGCGCGGGCAATACGGGAATGATCATGCCCAGGGCCAGCATGTCGAGCAGCACGGTGATGAAGATGAAGGCGAAAGCCGCCTTGCGCGGTCCGGTCGGTGCTGCCGGTCCGTTCACGATACGACGATCTCCACAGGCCGCGGGCCAGCCTCCGGTGCGGGAATCGTGGTGGGCGCGACAGGGATCGAACCTGTGACCCCTACCATGTCAAGGTAGTGCTCTACCGCTGAGCTACGCGCCCTCAGGGAGGCGCGGATGTTACTGGATGCGTTCATCGCGAGGCAACCACCGTCACGACGGGCAACCCGGGGGCATGGCTGTTCCCCCAGAGAACAGGAGGAACGGCGGGATCGTGCTCATTGACGTGTTTCCGCGCCCCGGATAGGCTGCCAGCGCGTGAAGACGATGATGCTAACGGCAAGAAGCCTGAGCGTCCAACCGGACGAACCCAGGACTCGCCTGATTCGCTATATCGGCCGATTCAGCGGCCTCTGATCCCAGACTCTACTTGACCGGAACAGCCGTCCTCTCGGGCGCCCGGGCGCGCGCGAGACATCATCAAGGCAGGCGGCAAGCCATCGCGGGTTGGCGCACAGATGGGAGGAAGCAGTGAAGATCGTGGTGCTGGGCGCAGGACTGGTCGGCGGACCGATGGCGGTTGATCTGGCCAGGGATCGGCATTTTGAGGTGACAGCGGTCGACGTCAGTGCGGTGGCGCTCGATAGACTCCGGCGGGCACACCCAGGGATCGGGACGATGCAGCGGGATCTCTCCGATCCTGCTGCGGTGACTTCCCTCGTTCAGGGATTCGATCTCGCGGTGAGCGCGGTGCCCGGCTCGCTGGGCTACCGGACGCTGGAGGCGGTCCTGCGCGCGGGCCGCAACGTCGTGGACATCGCGTTCTTTCCCGAGGACCCCTTCGGTCTGGACCGGCTGGCCCTGGAACGAGGAGTCACCGCTATCGTGGACTGCGGGGTCGCCCCGGGGATGAGCAACCTGCTGGTCGGCCACGTTGATAGCCTTCTGGACGAGACGGAGACAGTCCTGATCTATGTGGGCGGGCTGCCCGAGAGGCGGACCTGGCCCTGGGAGTACGCAGCGGTCTATTCCCCGGCGGACCTGATCGAGGTCTACACGAGGCCTGCACGCTACGTGGAACACGGTGAACTGGTGGTCCGCCCTGCCCTGTCCGATCCCGAGATTCTCGACTTCCCCGGCATCGGCAGCTTGGAGGCCTTCAACACAGATGGATTGCGTACGTTGATCACGACGATTGACGCCCCAAACAAGAAGGAGAAGACCCTGCGCTACTTCGGGCACCGCGAAAAGATCGCCGTGCTGCTGGCCAGCGGTTTCTTTGACAAGCGGGAGATCGAGATCAACGGAGCCCGGATCCGCCCCCTCGACTTCACCTCGCGCTTACTCTTCCCGCGCTGGAAACTCGAGGAAGGACAGGCGGACCTGACCGTCATGAGGGTGCTGGTCGAGGGTCGCGAGAAAGGTCGGCGGGTGCGCCACGTTTACGACCTGCTCGACCGCTACGACGAGGCGACCGGCGCGCTGTCCATGGCACGCACGACTGGCTACACAGCGACCATGGCGGCACGAATGCTCGCGGCTGCCCTGTACGACGAAAAAGGCGTGATCGTGCCAGAGCGGATCGGTCGCCGCGGTGACTGCGTCAAGTTCATGCTCGAGGGTCTGCGCGAGCGCGGCGTCGTCTACCAGCGGAGCGTTACAACGCTCGACGGCTGAACGCCGGTCAAGGCGAATGGCGGCGCTTGCCCCCGGGCACGTGGGTGGTCCCGTGCCCTGGCGTGCGGCCGTTCAAATCGGCGAATCGCCGCACGAACGCGTCGGCTGCACCGGTACCAGAGGCACCGGCCCCACGTCAGCTTGGCGGGACCGCCGCCGGTCTCCAGACCAGGAGCCGACCGGAACAACCCGCTGAGACTCACGCACCTAGATCGCCTTGCGCAAAGCCGAGATCTCGTCCCTGACGCGTGCCGCCTCCTCGAACTCGAGGTTGCGCGCCAGCCGGAACATCTCCTGCTCGAGCTTCCTGATTCTCTTGACGGCCTCGGCAGGCGACATCGCAGCCTCCGCCACTGCCATGCCCGGTTGCCGGCCCGCCGCGCCGTAGGGACTGTCCATCACGTCCCGGATGGCCTTGAGGATGGACCGCGGCGTGATGCCGTGCTCCTCATTGTAGGCCAGCTGCCGCACGCGGCGGCGGGTCATCTCGGCCAGCGCGCGCTGCATCGAGCCGGTGTGGCTGTCCGCGTACAGGATCGCGCGGCCATTGATATGGCGCGCCGCCCGACCGACCGTCTGGATCAGCGAGCGCTCGGAGCGCAGGAAGCCCTCCTTGTCGGCATCGAGGATCGCCACCAGCGACACCTCGGGCAGGTCGAGTCCCTCGCGCAACAGGTTGATGCCCACCAGCGCGTCAAACGCAGCGAGTCGCAGGTCGCGGATGATCTCCATGCGCTCGACGGTGTCGATGTCCGAGTGCAGGTAACGCACGCGCACGCCATGCTCGGCCAGGTACCCGGTCAGGTCCTCCGCCATGCGCTTGGTGAGCGTCGTGACCAGCACCCGCTCCTGGCGCTGCGCGCGCAGGCGGATTTCCGACAGCAGGTCATCCACCTGGGTGCGAACCGGCCGCACCTCGACCTCCGGGTCCACCAGGCCGGTCGGCCTGACCACCTGCTCGACCACCTGGCCGGAGCGCTTCAGCTCGAACTCCGCGGGCGTCGCCGACACGTAGATCGTCGGCGGCTGCAGCGCCTCGAATTCGTCGAACCGCAGCGGCCGGTTGTCCAGCGCCGACGGCAGCCGGAAGCCGTATTCAACCAGCGTTTCCTTGCGTGAGCGGTCGCCGCGGTACATGCCCCCCAGCTGCGGGACCGTGGCATGGCTCTCGTCGACGATCAGCAGCGCGTTGCGCGGCAGGTAGTCGAACAGGCAGGGCGGCGGCTCGCCGGCGGCGCGCCCGGACAGGTAGCGCGAGTAATTCTCGATACCGGCGCAATAACCAATCTCGTTCATCATCTCGACGTCGAACAAGGTGCGCTGTTCGAGCCGCTGCGCCTCGACCAGCTTGCCCTTGGCGCGCAGCGCCTCGAGATGCAGGCGCAGTTCGTCCTTGATGTCGTCAAGCACGGCGACCAGCCGCTCGCGCGGTGTGACGTAGTGCGTCGACGGAAAGACCGTCAGCCGCTCAACGCGTCGCAGCACCTCGCCGGTCAGCGGATCGAACCAGTCGAGCGACTCGATTTCCTCGTCGAAGATCTGCACCCGCACCGCTTCGCGTTCCGAGTCCGCCGGAAAGATGTCGATGACGTCGCCGCGCACGCGGAAAGTGCCCTGCGACAGGTCCACTTCGTTGCGCGTGTACTGCATGTCGGCGAGGCGCCGCAGCAACTGTCGCTGATCCAGGCGGTCCCCGCAGACGAGCTGCAGCACCATCTTCAGATAGGCGTCGGGATCGCCGAGGCCATAGATCGCGGAAACCGTCGCGACGATGATGGAGTCGGGCCGTTCGAGCAGGGCCTTGGTTGCCGACAGCCGCATCTGCTCGATGTGCTTGTTGATCGAGGCGTCTTTTTCGATATACGTGTCCGACGACGGCACGTACGCCTCGGGCTGGTAGTAGTCGTAGTAGGAGACGAAATACTCGACCGCGTTGTCCGGGAAGAACTCCCGCAGCTCGCCGTACAACTGGGCAGCCAGTGTCTTGTTGTGGACCAGCACCATCGCCGGGCGCTGCATTCGCGCGATGACATTGGCGACGGTGAATGTCTTGCCCGAACCGGTGACGCCGAGCAGGGTCTGGTGCGCCATGCCCGACTCGATGCCGTCAATCAGCCGTGTGATGGCCTCCGGCTGGTCGCCAGCCGGCTCAAAGTCTGCCTGCAGCCTGAAAGGGATGCGGTCGGTCATGCCTCGCCTCGTTCCTCGCGGCTGCACAGGATAAGCCGGCGGCGCCATTCGCGCGTTGTCCGTCGCCAATGCGCGTGGCGCAAGCCCTTGAACAACCTTGACTTGCTGCGGGCCTTGGCCGAGAATTCCGGCCCCTCAAAAAGCACATTCCCCGATAGCTCAGTCGGTAGAGCAACGGACTGTTAATCCGTGGGTCGTTGGTTCGAGTCCAACTCGGGGAGCCAGCAACAAGGGCCTTCGCGATCAGGTCGCGAAGGCCCTTTCTTCCTGGCCCCGCGCACGGCGGGTGCCCGCCGCTGTACCGCCGCGACCCCATGCTGGACGGTATCGGTCGCCTCACTTGACCGTGCGCGCCACCTCGATGACGGGCACCGCCGCCAGGGCGGCGAGTTCCTCGCGCAGCGCACCGGCCAGGATCTCGATCCCCGGGGCGCGGCCGAGCCCCATGTCCTCGGTCGGCATCGCGAGCAGCACCAGGTCCGGCGTGGTCTGCTCCAGGATGTGCTCGAGGCTCAGCGGCGTGAGCGCCTCGCGGATGTCCACCGCATCGATGATCCCCTGCTCCACCGCGTACAGCTTCTCGCGCGGGTCGGCCGTCACGATTGCAATGGCGGGGTTCTTCTTGAGTTGCTGGATGACAATTGCGCCAACCCGCCCGGCGCCGATCACTAGTACACGCATCGTCGGATCCCCCTAGATCCAGCCCAGCAGGGCCAGTCCGTAAAAAAGCAGCACCAGCGCCACGGAGCTGACCAGCGTGACGACAATGCCGTAACGCATCATCTCAACCCGGCCGACGATGCCCGTCGCCGCAATCAGCGCCATGCGGCCCGAGGCCGACGGCAGCGAGTAACCGAAGGTCGTGGCGAGTGTGACAGGCAGCACGAGCAGGACCGGGTCGAAGGCCGGGTGGTCGCGCGCCAGCACGATGAGGATCGGCACGAACACAGCGGTGATCGTCGTGTTGTTCAGCAGGTTCGTCAGCAGAGCCGAGGCGAACACGAGCACCAGCAGGGTCACGATCAGCGGGGCGTCCGACACCAGCGGGTCGAGCATCGTGGCGAACCAGTCGGTGACACCGTTGCGGGTCAGGGCCTCGCCCAGCGACAGGCCGGCGCCGATGATCAGGAAGATGCCCCAGCTGACCCCCTTGAGGTCTTCCCAGTTGATGATCTCGCGCACCGCCAGGTACGACACGGCGATCACCGCAACCATGGCCGCCGACAGCAGGGTCGCCGGCAGGCCGAGCAATCGCTCGAAGGACGGGCCGCCGACCCACAAGGTCGCGGTGACACCCAGCAACAGCAGTATTTCCCACTCGGTGCGGCTCATCGGCCCCATGTCCTGCAGCTGGCGGCGAACCGGCTCGATATCCAGGCGCTCGACCGGCACGGGCACCAGTTTGACAAGCAGTCGCCAGGTCAGCGGGAAGATGAGGATCAGCGCCGGAAAGCCGTATTTCATCCAGTCGATGAACCGCCATGGGCCGATCTGCGCAAGAAAGCTGGACGCCACGGCGTTGGGCGCGGCACCCATGATCGTGGCCATGCCGCCAAGGCTCGCGCTGTAGGCCAGCCCGAGCACCAGCAGTACCAGCAGCGCGCGGGCCTGCTGCGGGTCCTTGACCTGCCTGGAGATCGTCATGGCCACCGGGATCAGCATGGCGGCCGTGGCCGTGTTCTCCACCCACATCGAGAACAGCGCCGCCAGGATCATGAGCCCCAGCAACACCATCTTGACCGTGCCGCCCGAGGCCACGATGACCGTCAACGCCAGCCGGCGCGTCAGCCCGTGCTTGCGCAGCGCCTCGGCCATGAACAGGCTGCCCAGGATCAGGAAGACGACCGGCCTCGAGAACGTCTCGAAGGCCTGCGGGGTGTCGGCGACGCCGAGGGCGACCATGGCCAGCGGGACCATCAGCGCGGCGATCGGCAGCGACACCGGTTCCAGCGCCAGGATGGCCGCCGTAAAGGCAAACGCCGCAAGGGCGCGTAGACCCTGCTCAGACAGGCCGGGCGGCAGCGGCAGCATGAGCACGCCAAGGGTGATCAGCAGCACCAGTCCGAAGCGCCCGACCAGGGCCGCAACGCCCCACAACCCGGTCTGCACCCACGGCTTCAGGATCTCGAGCGGCTGGAACACGCTGAAACTGCCGTCGTCGCGCGGTCGCGGCTGGAATGGCAGTCGGTTGAACAGGCGCTCGCGCCAGCCTGCGCCGTGCGCCTGCCGTTCCCTCTGCACGGCCACGGCCATGCGGCAGTGGGGACAACCCGCGATATGCAGGTCGGCCGTCCGCTGCTCGTCGGGAGTCAGGCGTCCCTGCACGTAGTCGATGACAGCGATGTGACTGCCGGTCATGGCCTTTTCTCAACCTCGATGGGTGTCGAAGCCGAAAAGCGACGGTCGCCAGTATGACAGGGAGACTGCCTCGCGGCGGTCAGGGGCAACCGCATTCCGGTGCGCCGCCGGACGCCGGTTTTCACAGCCGGGCTGGCTTGCGCCTCCCCATCAGCGCCAGCGCGTTACCCGCCAGCAGCACGGCCAGCCCGACGAACGCGGGCAGGCTCCATCGGTACGCCTCGAAGGCCGTCGACACCAGCAGCGCCACCACCGGGAACAGCACGCTGGTGTAGGACGCGCGCGCGGCGCCGATCCGCTTGATCAACGCAAGGTACAGCCCGAAGGCGACCGCGGTGCCGGCGATCGCCAGGTAGAGCAGCGAAGTCACATACGGCCACGAGGTGTCGAACTCGAGCGGCGAGCCGTTTGCCCAGGCGAGCACGGCCAGACTGATCGCGCCATACGTCATGCCGTAGGCATTGACGGTCAGGACCGGCAGCCCGCTGCCAGTGTTGCGCATTGCCGCCATGTTGCCGAAGGAGGCGATGAAGGTGGCGCACAGCATGAGCAGCGCGCCGTGCAGCACCGTCGTGTTGGCCGAAGCCGAACGGATTTCCGGCAGGAACAGCAGCGCGACGCCCAGCATGCCCGCGGTCGCCGCCACGAGCACCTGTCGCTCGATCGGATAGCCGAAGATGAGTCGCGCGTTGATCAGGTTCATGTAGATGATGCTGGTGAACAGAACCGCCACCAGGCCGCTGGTCAGGTACTGGGTGCTGAGGTACGTCAGCCAGTAGTTCACCGAAAACAACGTGACGCCCTGCAGCGCGACGTAGCCGTGATCGCGCCACGACAACCGCATCGGACTGCGAACCAGGCGGGCGTACAGGAACAGGCAGCCCGCCGCCAGCGCGAACCGGTAGACCAGCGAGATCTCGGGCGCCACGACGCCGAGCTGGAACTTGATGGCGTACCAGGTGGTGCCCCAGATCAGCACCACGATGGCGTAGATGAAGTAGACCGGCATCCGTGATTCCAGGCCGACTGCCGGCCGGGACCGCCCCCCGGCAAGCCGCGGGACCTCAGTCCCTGCGGCCGGCCACGAACTCGTTCAGGTAGTCGGCAAACTGACCGCCGAACTCCGGGTGCTGGAGTCCGAACTCGACGGTCGCCTGCAGGTAGCCGAGCTTGCTGCCGCAGTCGAAGCGCTTGCCGTCGAAGCGGTAGGCGTGCACGGGCCCGTCGTCCAGCATCGCCGCAATCGCGTCCGTCAACTGGATCTCACCGCCCGCGCCGCGCCCGATGGCCTCGAGCTTGTCAAACACCGCCGGCATCAGGAGGTAGCGCCCTACCACGCCCAGGTCGGATGGCGCGTCGGCCGGCTTCGGCTTCTCGATCATGCGGCGGATTCTCGCGATCTTGCCGTCGCCGCCCTCCGTCGCAACGATGCCGTAGCGATCAGTCTCGTGCGCCGCCACCTGCTGCACGCCGATGACACTGCCGCCGGTCGCCGCGTGCACCTCCGCCATCTGCCTGAGCACCGGCACCTCGGCGTGGATCAGGTCGTCGGCCAGGTGTACGAAGAACGGCTCGTTGCCGATCACGGGTCGTGCGCACAGCACCGCATGGCCGAGGCCGAGCGGTGCCGGCTGACGGATGTAGATGCACGACGCCCAGCCCGGCAGGATCCCGCGCACTGTCTCGAGCAACTCATGCTTGCCCTGCGCGAGCAACGCGGCCTCGAGCTCGGAGTCCGTGTCGAAGTGATCCTCGATGGCCCGCTTCGAGCTGCCGGTGATGAAGATCAGGCTGCGCGCCCCTGCGGCGAGCGCCTCCTCGACCGCATACTGGATCAGCGGCTTGTCGACAATCGGCAGCATTTCCTTCGGACTGGCCTTGGTGGCCGGCAGGAAGCGCGTGCCGCGCCCGGCAACGGGGAATACTGCCGAACGGATCGGTGCGGAACCGGCCACGTGACCTCCCGATACCTGCAATGAAGCCAGGTTCGATCATACCGGAGGAACGCCGTGCCGGTCCGCACCTCTCGATCGGGTCCGGCCGCCTCCTTCAGTCCGCCTGCCTGGCGGCGTCGAAGCGCAGGTTGGCCTTGTTGAGCTCCACCGTCTTCTTGCCGATCCCCTTGACCCGGGCGAGGTCGTCGGCGTTCTTGAACGGGCCGTTCGCCTTGCGGTAGTTCACGATCGCCTCCGCCTTGGCCATCCCGATCCCGTCAAGTTCCTTGGCGATGGTCTTGGCATCCGCCGTATTGACGTTGACGGGCCCGGCGAGGACGACCGGCGCGAACAGCATCGCGGCCAGCAGGGCCGCACTCATTCCCTTGAGGTTCATCTGTTGAGTCTCCTTCTCGACGCGCGCGGCGCCCATCGCCGCGCCCGACGTGCACGCTAGCGCGGCGCGCCCCGGACCGGGGTGCGCCTTAGTCGCGCGAACGCGGAGAATCAGTGCTGCGCCGTCTGGCTGGCGTCGAGTGCGGCCACCAGGTCGAAGCGGGTCAGCGGCCGCTGGCTGTCCCAGGTCTTGCAGGCGGGGCACTGCCAGAAGTGGCCGGTACTGGAAAAGCCGCACTCGCTGCACCGGTAGCGCGGTGTCGTGGCCGCCAGCCGGCGCAGCACCGCCGCCAGCTGCTCAACCGCGCGGACGTCCAGTGCAGCCGGATCGCGGCCCAGTGCGCGTATCAGGCCGGCCAGCGTGTCGTCGGACTCGAACATGCGGCGCACCAGCGCCTGCAGCGACGGGAAGTCCAGCGCATCGTTGACGATCGCCGCAAATGCCATTTCCGCCTCGCCATCCGGCCGCGACGCCACGACCTGCTGCACCAGCCGGTCGCCGTCCTCGCCGGCCGCGCGCGCCAGCCTGGCCAGGCGCGGCAGCACCTCGACGATCAGCCCCGCGTCCTGCTGGACCACGCCCACCAGCAGGCGCACGGCCAGCGCCGCATCGCCCTGTTCCACGGCGATGTCGGCGCGGATCAGCGCGCTGCGCGGAAAACGGCGTTGCCCGGTCCGGGCCAGGCGTAACGCGGCGATCGCCTCGTCGTGCTGGCCGAGTTGCCGCGCGGCCTCGGCCAGTTCGCAGCGGTAGTGGGCCAGCGCCTTTTCCTGGGCCGGCCGCCCGACCTTGGCCAACTGCTCGTGCAGCAGGATGGCTCGCGGCCAGTCACGCTCGGTCTCGTAGATCCTGATCAGGTAACGCATCGCCGCCATGCGGTGACCGCCCGCCTTGGCCAGGTCCTCGAGGATCTTCTCGGCACGGTCCAGCAGCCCGGCGCGCAGGTAGTCCTGGGCGAGCGCATGCAGCGCCTGCTCGCGCTGTGCCGGCTCGAGCGCCGTCCGGTTGATGATGTTCTGGTGAATGCGGATGGCGCGGTCCACCTCGCCGCGGCGCCGATACAGGCTGCCCAGCGCGAAATGCGTCTCCACCGTGTCACCGTCCACCTCGGCCGCGCGCAGGAAGGCCTCCAGGGCGCGGTCGGGCTGCTCGTTGACCAGGAAATTGACGCCTGCCAGGTAATTGGTGCGCAGGTTTTCCGCGCCAAGCGCGCCTGGCCGGGGCCGGCGCGACGCATAGAAGCCGATGGCCCCGCCCAGCAGCATGAGGCCGAGCAGCACCCACGGGGACTCGATGCTCATGCGCCTGTGGTCCCGGGCCTGGCTACCGCCGATGCAGGAGCACGGCGCGAATCAGTTCCGGATCGGGTGAATCTGGCCTTCGTTGACCCGCTCCCGCAGGTCCTTGCCGGGCTTGAAGTGCGGCACGAACTTGCCTGCCAGGGCGACCGCCTCGCCGGTTTTCGGATTGCGGCCCTGCCGCGGCGGCCGGAAGTGCAGCGAGAAACTGCCGAACCCGCGGATCTCGATGCGCTGTCCGTTGGCCAGCGCATCGCTCATGATCTCAAGCATCTGCTTGACCGCCAGCTCGATGTCCTTGGCCGGCAGGTGCTTTTGCTTGGCGGCGATGATCTCGATCAATTCGGACTTGGTCATGGAAGCGCCCGTATGGTCCTGGTCATTCGTCCCGACGTTTCAGGTCCGGCACGGCGCCGCCCTGCGGGGCGGCGCCGCGAGTCCTGGCCGCCTACTGCCCGGAGATCTGCTCCTTCAGCAGGTCGCCAAGCGTCGTCCCGCCGGCGTCGCCGCCGCGGTACTGCTCGACAGCCTCGGCCTCTTCGTAAGCATCCTTGGCCTTGATGGACAGCGTGATCGCGCGGCTCTTGCGGTCCACGCCGATGAAGCGCGCCTCGATCTCGTCGCCCACCTTCAGCACCGAGCGCGCGTCCTCGACGCGGTCCCGGGCCAGCTCCGATGCACGCAGGCTGCCTTCGATCCCGTTGCCGAGGTCGATCAGCGCGCCGCGCGCGTCCACTTCCGTCACGGTACCCTTGACCATGCTGCCCTTCGGATGCTCGGCCAGGTAGCCGGAGAACGGGTCCTTGGCCAGCTGCTTGATGCCGAGCGAGATGCGCTCGCGCTCGGGGTCGATGGACAGCACCAGTGCCTCCACTTCCTGGCCCTTCTGGTAGTCGCGCACGGCTTCTTCGCCGGGGCGCTCCCAGGAGATGTCCGAAAGATGGACGAGGCCATCGATGCCGCCCGACAGGCCAATGAAGATGCCGAAGTCGGTGATGGACTTGATCTGGCCGCTGACGCGGTCGTTGCGGTTGAATGACTCGCCGAACTCACGCCAGGGATTCGCCTTGCACTGCTTGAGGCCCAGCGAGATGCGCCGGCGTTCCTCGTCAATGTCCAGCACCATGACCTCGACTTCCTCGCCGACATTGACGACCTTGGCAGGATTGACGTTCTTGTTGGTCCAGTCCATTTCCGAGACGTGCACCAGGCCTTCGACGCCCTCCTCGATCTCGACGAAGCAGCCGTAGTCCGCGATGTTGGTGACCTTGCCGAACAGCCGGGTGTTTGGCGGATAGCGCCGGCCGATGGCCTGCCACGGGTCCGCGCCCAGCTGCTTGATGCCCAGCGATACGCGCTGGCGCTCGCGATCGAACTTGAGGATGCGCACCTCGATCTCGTCGCCGACCTTGACCACCTCCGACGGATGCTTGACGCGCTTCCACGCCATGTCGGTGATGTGCAGCAGGCCGTCGATCCCGCCGAGGTCCACGAACGCGCCATAATCCGTGAGGTTCTTGACCACGCCCTTCACGGCATCGCCTTCCTTCAGGCTGTCCAGCAGCGCGGCACGCTCGGCGCTGTACTCCTGCTCGACGACGGCGCGGCGCGAGACCACGACGTTGTTGCGCTTCTGGTCGAGCTTGATGACCTTGAACTCGAGCGGCTTGCCTTCGAGATAGGACGGGTCGCGAACCGGCCGTACGTCCACCAGGGAGCCCGGCAGGAATGCGCGCACATTGTCGATTTCTACGGTGAAGCCACCCTTGACGCGGCCGTTGATCACGCCCGTGATGACCTGATCGCTTTCGAACGCGGTCTCGAGCATGGTCCAGGTGCGGGCCCGCTTGGCCTTCTCCCGGGACAGACGCGTTGCGCCTGAGCCGTCTTCCACGGCCTCCAGCGCGACCTCGACCTGGTCGCCGACGGCCACCTCGATTTCACCGCTCTCGTTCTTGAACTGGTCCGTCGGGATGACCGCCTCGGACTTGAGGCCGGCGCTGACGATGACCACGTCCGGCGACACGCTGACGACGGTGGCGGTGAGGATCTGGCCCGGCTTGATCTGCTGGCTGGCCAGGCTTTCTTCAAACAGTTCGGCAAAAGTTTCAGTCATGTTGGTTGTTGATATCGGAGGCCGTGCGGCCTCGGTCCCGTTTGATGTGCCTCGCAGCGTCCTGCCACGGAGGGTTTCATTGACAACGGCGCCCGCTCCCTGGGCCGCCGACCTGCCGGACGATCCCGGCTCACTCCTTTCGTCCCGCGCCAGGCAGGCGTTCCTGCGCCAGCGCCAGTACCCTGCCCACCACTGCATCGATGTCCATGGACGTGGTGTCCAGAACGACCGCGTCCGCACAGGCTACGAGCGGCGCTACCCTGCGGGTCGCGTCGCGCCGGTCCCGCTCGTCTATCTCGGCGGAAAGGGCGGCGAGGTTAACACCTAATCCCTTCTCCTTCAACTGCTTATGGCGCCTCAGGGCCCTCTCTTGCGGGCTGGCGGTCAGGAATACTTTGAGCCCGGCATCGGGGAACACCACGGAGCCCATGTCGCGGCCGTCGGCGACCAGGCCGGGGAGCTGCATGAACCGCCGCTGGCGCCCCATCAGGGCCGTCCGGATGGCCGGCCAGGCCGCCACCCGTGAGGCGGCAGCGCCGCTCTCCTCGCTGCGCAGCTCACCGCTGACGTCGCCACCGTCGAGCAGGACCCGCTCCTCGCCCTTGGCGTCCACCTCGAACCGGATATCCAGCGCGGCCGCGATGGCCGCATGGCCCGCCTCATCGGCCGGGGCCAGCCCCGCCCGCTTGCCGGCCAGCGCGACCAGCCGGTACAGCGCACCGCTGTCGAGCAGGTGCCAGCCCAGTGCCGCGGCCACGCGCCGGCTCACGGTGCCCTTGCCCGAGCCGCTGGGACCGTCGATGGCGATGACCGGTATCACGACTCAATTCTCCTCGACCAGCCCGAGCCCAATGCTGCCAGCCGCCTGAGCAAAACCCGGGAACGAGGTCTCGACATTGGCCACGTCGAGGATCCGTAACGGACCGTCGGCCCGCAAAGCGGCGATCGCAAAGGACATCGCCACCCGATGGTCGCCGCGGCTGTTGACCGTGCCGCGCGACAGGCCCCCGCCGCGGATGCGCAGGCCATCCGGCGCCGTGTCGACCCGAACGCCCAGCGCGGCGAGGCCGTCTGCCATGGCCGCAATGCGGTCGGTCTCCTTGACGCGCAGTTCCGCCGCGCCGCGAACCACGGTTTCCCCCCCGGCCAGCGCCGCCGCGATGAACAGCGCGGGCAGCTCGTCGATGGTCCTCGGCACCAGTTCCCGCGGCAGCTCGATCCCGTGCAGGACCGCCGGCTGCACGCGCAGGTCGGCCACCGGCTCGTCGCCCCACACGCGGCGGTTGACCAGCACGATGTCCGCGCCCATCAATGCGAGCGCGTCCAGCAGCCCGGTGCGGGTCGGGTTCACGCCAACGTCCTTGATGAGCAGCGGCGCCCGCCCCGCCACCACGCCCGCCACCACGAAGAAAGCCGCCGAGGAGAAGTCGCCCGGCACGTCGACCCGGCACCCCCGCAGCGGGCGCGGCCGCAGCGAGACCGTCAGGCCATCGCAGTCGATGTCGGCGCCGAAGCAACGCAGCAGGCGCTCGGTGTGATCGCGGGTCACGGCCCGCTCGGCGATTTCCGTGGCGCCGCGCGCGTAGAGCCCGGCCAGCAGCAGGGCCGACTTGACCTGCGCACTGGGGACCTCGAGCTCGTGTCGCATGCCCTGCAAAGTGCGGCCGCCGCGAATTGCCAATGGCGGGCAGCCGCCCGCGGTCTCGATCGCGGCACCCATGCGGCGCAACGGCTGCGCAACGCGTTCCATCGGCCGCCGCATCAGGGACTCGTCGCCCACGAGCACCGAATCGAACGCCTGCCCCGCCAGCAGGCCGGCCAGCAGGCGCATGCCGGTGCCGGCATTGCCGAGATCCAGGTCCGCCGGCGGCGGGCGCAGGCCGTCCCGGCCAGCGCCGCGCACGATGACCGGCCCACGCGCCGGGCACTCGATGGTCACGCCGAGCGCACGCAGCGCCGCCAGCGTCGCCAGGCAGTCCGCGCCGTGCAGGAAGCCCCCGATTTCCGTGTCGCCGTCCGCCACGGCGCCAAGTATCAGCGCCCGGTGCGAGATGGACTTGTCGCCCGGCACCGCAAGCTCGCCGCCGCCGCCGCCCGGCCGGGCAATCCAGGCGCGCCGACCTGCAGCTGCGGCAATCAGAGGATGGCCTTCGGGTAGGAGCCGAGCACGCGAAACAGCGAGGCCCGCCGCTTCAGTTCGGCGAGCGCCGCTGCCACCGGCGGGTCGTCGGCATGGCCCTCGACGTCGATGAAGAAGATATAGTCCCACTTGCGGCGCCGTGAAGGTCTCGACTCGATGCGGGTCATGCTGATGGCGTTTTCCGCGAGCGGCTCGAGCAACCGGTGCAGGGCCCCCGGCGCATCCGTGTGGCCGGCCGAGACGAGCAGCGTCGTCTTGTCACGCCCGCTCGGACGGAACACCTGACCGCCCGTGACCAGGAACCGGGTCGTGTTGTCGTGATAATCCTCGATGTCGGCGACCAGCACGCCCAAGCCGTACACCTCTGCCGCCGCCTGCGGGCCAATCGCGGCCGTACCCTGCTCGTCGCGGGCCCGCCGCGCGCCCTCGGCGTTGCTGGCGACCGGCACCCGGTCGACCAGCGGCAGGTGCTCATCCAGCCACAGCCGGCACTGCGCCAGCGACTGCTGGTGCGCGCAGACGCGCTGCACGTCCTGCAGCGAACTCATCCGGCCGACCAGGTACTGGCGGATGCGCATTTCCACTTCGCCGCAGATGTGCAAGGGCGATACGAGGAAGCGGTCCAGCGTGTGGGTGACCGTACCCTCCGTCGAGTTTTCGATCGGCACGACTCCGAAATCCGCCGCGCCCGCCTCCACCTCGTGGAACACCTCTTCGATGGAAGGCAGCGCCAGCGCACGAACCGAGTGACCGAACTGCTTGTAGACCGCCTGTTGCGTGAACGTGCCCTCCGGACCGAGAAACGCCACCTTCAGCGGCTCCTGTTGGGCCAGGCATGCGGACATGATCTCGCGGAACAGCCGTACGATTTCCTCGTCGCGCAGTGGTCCCTGATTGCGTTCCATCGCCTGATGCAACACTTCCGCTTCGCGCTCGGGCCGGTAGAAATCAACGGTGTGGCCGTCGCCGTGCTTGGAAATTCCCACCCGTTGCGCGAAGCGGGCGCGCTCGTTGAGAAGGTCCTGCAACTGCGCGTCTATCTGGTCGATGCGCTCGCGGATTCCCGCGATCTCGGCTGGATTGGGCCGCGTCGCAGGTTTGGCTCGCGGCGTCTTGCGCGGCCGTGCCGGTTTCTTGCCGCTCATGTGTGACGCCGCTCGAAATCCGTCATGAAGGAGACCAGCGCCGCGACACCGTCCATGGGCATCGCGTTGTACAGGCTGGCGCGCAGGCCGCCTACCGAGCGATGACCCTCGAGGTTGAGCAGTCCTTCCCTGGCGGCTTCGCCTAGGAACACTTTCTCGAGCTCCGGCCGGTCGATGCTGAACGGCACATTCATCCAGGACCGGCAGCCAGCATCGACGTGGTTGTCGAACAGCACCGACTTGTCTATCGCAGCGTACAGCAGTTCGGCCTTGGCGCGATTGCGTTCCGCCATCACCTTCAGGCCTCCCTGGCGCTTGAGCCACTGGAACACGAGCCCCGCAACGTACCAGCTGAAGGTCGGCGGCGTATTGAGCATCGACTCCGCCTCCGCCACGGCCCGATAGTCGAGGACCCGCGGCGTACCCGGCCTGGCCCGGCCGAGCAGCTCGTCGCGGACGATGACCACGGTGAGTCCCGCTGGCCCGATGTTCTTCTGGGCGCCCGCATAAATGATCCCGAACCGCTCTACGGCAAGCGGCCGGGACAGCAGCGTGGACGAGAAATCACCCACCAGCGGCAGGTCGCCGCTGTCGGGAATGTAGGGGAACTCCACGCCGCCGATGGTCTCGTTGGCGGTGTAGTGCAGATAGGTCGCGCCAGGCGTGGCACGCAGTGAACGGCGATCCGGCACCGACGTATAACCGCTGGCCGCTTGGTCCGCGATCTGATTGACCCGCAGGTAGCCGGTCGCTTCCTCGATGGCCTTCTGCGACCAGTGGCCGGTGCAGAGATAGTCCGCCATTGCGTCCGGGCCAGCGAGGTTCATCGGCACCGCGGCGAATTGCGCCGTCGCGCCGCCCTGCAGAAACAGCACCCTGAAGTGGCCCGGGATGCCCAGCAACTCGCGCAGGTCCGCCTCCGCCTCGCGCGCCACGCCAAGGAAGGAACTGCCGCGGTGGCTGATTTCCATCACCGAGGCGCCGCCGCCGCGCCAGTCGGTCAGTTCGTCGCGCGCCTGCTCCAGCACTTCGAGCGGCAACATGGCGGGCCCGGACGAGAAGTTGTACGCGCGCATGCTCGTGCCGTCCTGCCCTACTCGCTGCCCACGCCGCGGCTCCCGGTCACTCGTCGCTTTCGTCGTCGTCGTCGCTGTCCGCTGCGACCCGTTCAACGCTGACCAGCGTCCCGCCCTCTTCGAGCCGCATGATCCGCACACCCTGGGTGTTGCGCCCCAGCACGGAAATCTCGGCGACGGCTACGCGCACCAGCGTGCCCGTCGAGTTGATCAGCATGATCTCGTCATCCGGCAGCACCTGCAGCGCGCCGACCATCGAGCCGTTGCGCTCGCTGGTCTGCATGGCGATGACGCCCTTGCCGCCACGGCCATGCACGGGAAATTCGTCGACACTGGTCAGCTTGCCGTAGCCACGCTCCGAGACCGTCAGCACCCGCCCTTCGCCCAGCACGATCAGCGACGTCACGCGCTGGCCGCGCGCCAGCCTGATGCCGCGCACGCCGGCTGCCTCGCGGCCCATGGCCCGGACTTTTTCTTCGGTGAAGCGGACGCCCTGACCGTCGGTCGTCGCCAGGAAGATCTCGCGCTGCCCATCGGTCAGCGCGACGCCGACCAGGCGGTCGTCCGCGCCCAGCCGGATGGCGATGATGCCGGTCGAACGCGGGTGCGAGAAGGCTGGCAGCGGCGTCTTCTTGACCGTGCCGCTCGCGGTCGCCATGAACACGTACTGCCCTTCCGCGTATTCGCGGACCGGCAGCAGCGCGGTGATACGCTCCCCTTCCTCGAGTTGCAGCAGGTTGACGATCGGCTTGCCGCGCGAGCCGCGGCTGGCCACCGGGATCTGCCACACCTTGAGCCAGTAGCACCGGCCGAGCGTCGAGAAGCACAGCACAGTGTCGTGACTGTGGGCGACGAACAGCATGTCGATGAAGTCCTCGTCCTTGACCGAGGTCGCCATCTTGCCCTTGCCGCCGCGTCGCTGCGCCTCGTAAGTCGTGACCGGTTGCGACTTCGCGTAGCCGGCATGTGACAGCGTGACGACCACGTCCTGCCGCTCGATCAGGTCCTCGATGGTGACGTCTTCCTGGTCGGCGCAGATCTCGGTGCGGCGCGGATCCGCGTAGGCCTGCTTGATTTCCTGCAGCTCCGCGCGGATCACCTCGAGCAGCCGTTGCGGCCTGCCGAGGATGTCGCCAAGCTCGCGAATGAGGTTCAGCAACTCGCCGAACTCGGCGACGATCTTGTCCTGTTCGAGACCGGTCAGCCGGTTGAGGCGAAGATCGAGAATGGCCTGGGCCTGCGTCTCGCTGAGGCGGTAGGTCCCGCCGATCAGGCCCGTCTCGTCGCCGAGGCCCGCCGGCCGCGTCGAAATCTCGCCCGCCCGTGCGAGCATGGCCGGCACGACGCCCGGACCCCAGGCCCGCGCAACCAGCGCGGCCTTCGCCTCGGCCGGTGACGGCGACGCCTTGATGGTCGCGATCATCTCGTCGATGTTCGCCAGCGCCACCGCAAGCCCTTCCAGGACATGCGCGCGATCGCGCGCCTTGCCGAGGTCGTGAACGGTGCGGCGCGTGACCACTTCACGGCGGTGCCGGAGAAACGCCTCCAGCATCTCCTTCAGCGACAGCAGCTTCGGCTGGCCATCCACCAGCGCGACCATGTTCATGCCGAACACGGTCTCCATCGGCGTCATCTTGAACAACTGGTTGAGCACCAGTTCCGCGCTCTCGTTGCGCTTCAGCTCGATGACGACCCGCAGACCATCCTTGTCCGACTCGTCGCGCAGTTCCGAAATGCCCTCGATCGTCTTGGCCCGCACCAGGTCGGCGATCCGCTCCAGCAGGCGCGCCTTGTTGACCTGGTAGGGCAACTCGGTCACGACGATCGCCTGGCGGCCCTTCTCGTCGATCTCCTCGAACTGCGTGCGCGCCCGGATCCATACGCGGCCGCGGCCGGTCTTGTACGCCAGCACGATCTCGGCCGAGCCGTTGATGATGCCGGCCGTCGGGAAGTCCGGTCCCGGCACCAGCTGCATGAGCTCGATCAGGCCCAGTTCCGGGTTGGCGATCAGCGCAATACAGGCGTCAACGATCTCGCCGAGATTGTGCGGAGGGATGTTGGTCGCCATGCCGACTGCGATGCCGGCCGAGCCGTTGATCAGCAGGTTCGGCGCGCGCGACGGCAGGACGGTCGGCTCCTGCTCGTTGTTGTCGTAATTCGGGACGAAGTCGACGGTGTCCTTCTCGATGTCCAGCAACAGCTCGTGGGCGAGGCGCGACATGCGCACTTCGGTGTAACGCATCGCCGCCGCCGCATCGCCGTCGACCGAGCCGAAGTTGCCCTGCCCGTCCACCAGCAGGTAGCGCATCGAGAACGACTGCGCCATGCGGACGATCGTGTCGTAAACGGCCGTGTCGCCGTGCGGATGGTACTTGCCGATGACGTCGCCGACGATGCGCGCCGACTTCTTGTAGGGCTTGTTCCATTCGTTGCCGAGTTCGCGCATCGCGAACAGCACGCGGCGATGGACCGGCTTGAGCCCGTCCCGGACATCCGGCAGCGCGCGGCCCACGATCACGCTCATCGCGTAATCGAGGTAGGACTTGCGCATTTCGTCTTCGAGATTGACGTGCAGGATTTCGCGCGCGAATTCGTTCATTTAGGGGTGCGGACTGCTGGGCCGGTGCCGCCTCTTGCGGGGCGACGAACGGCGTTGTTGTGGGAGGCAAATTCTACCACACCGACACCACGCATAACCCTAGTTTTTCAGCAGCTTGCGGCATGGGGACGGGCCTCCGCCCGGGGCTCCAGAAGCGCCTCCGCCGGGGCCGCCGGATGCCCGGTCCCGGATCGCCGGGGGCGGGCCCCGGGAACCGCTGCCCGAATCGGTCCGGCATCCGGCCCGCAGGTTCTGCCACCGCGACGGGTGACGGCCGCGCTGGCCGCGGGCTGCCCAATCGCGGGACAATGCCCGAATGAATCGACCCGACAATGCCGATGCCGGCGAACTCGCTCGCTTCGACGCCATGGCACCGCGCTGGTGGGACGAGCACGGCGAGTTCAAGGCGCTGCACGACCTGAACCCGGTGCGCCTCGAATTCATCGAGGCGCGCGCTCCGTTGCCAGGACTCCGCGTGCTGGACGTCGGCTGCGGCGGCGGCCTGCTTGCGGAAGCCATGGCGCAGCGCGGCGCCGTCGTGACCGGGATCGACCTGGCGGCCCGGCCGCTGGAGGTTGCACGGCTGCACGCGATGGAGTCAGGCGTCGAGGTGGATTATCAGCGCAGCGCGGCGGAACCCTTCGCCGCGCAGCATGCCGGGACATACGACGTCGTCACCTGTCTCGAGATGCTGGAGCATGTACCCGACCCCGGCGCCGTCATGACGGCCCTCGCTCAACTGGTGCGGCCGGGCGGCCATGTGATGTGCTCCACGATCAACCGCGGGCCGAAGGCCTTCGCGCTCGCTATCGTCGGCGCGGAGTACCTGCTGAGGCTGCTGCCGAGGGGCACGCACGAGTACCAGAAGTTCATACGGCCCTCCGAACTGGCGCGGTTCGGGCGCGACGCGGGGCTGCGGCTCGTCGAACTGGCGGGCCTCGACTACAACCCGTTCACCCGCGCGGCGCGGGTCACGCGTGACACCTCCGTCAATTACCTGGCCCACTTCACCCGGCCCGGGCCGGCTGCGCGTTGATGGCGCTTCGAGCGCTACCCGCTGCGGTACTGTTCGACCTGGACGGCACGCTGCTCGACACCGCTCCCGACATGGCCGCGGCCTTCAACGCGTTGCGGCATGCAGAGGGACTGGCGCCACTGCCCTTTGCGGCGATCCGACCGCACGTCTCGCACGGCGCCCTGCGACTGATCGAGGTCGGGTTCGGCTGCACGTCCGGTCCACGCTTCGAGGAACTGCGCGGCCGCTTCCTCGCCATCTATCGCGCCGACATCGCGACCCACACGCGGCCGTTCGACGGGCTGCTTGCCTTGCTTGATCGCCTGGAGCAGGAGAGGATCGCGTGGGGAATAGTCACCAACAAGCCAGGCTGGCTGACCGTCCCGCTGCTGGCCGCCGTCGGCCTCGATGTGCGGGCCGGCTGTATCGTCAGCGGCGACACCGTCGCCCAGCGCAAGCCGCACCCACTGCCGCTGCTGCACGCTGCGCAGCTGCTCGCTTGCGAGCCTCGTGACTGCGTCTACGTCGGCGACGCCGAGCGTGACGTGGTTGCCGGCCGGGCCGCCGGCATGCGCACAGTGGTGGCGGCCTTCGGCTATCTGGGCGAGGATGACGATCCGGCCAGCTGGGGCCCGGACGCGATCATGTCCCGGCCGCAGCAGCTCTTTGAATGGCTCGGGCTGACACAGGAGGCGTGATCCCGACATGGACATCATGATGGTCTTGCTGGCTGCCGCCGCAGTGACCCTGGCGTTCAGCGCCGGCTGGTGGCTCGGACGGTGCGGCAGGGCCGCACTCGAAACCGAAGTGGCGGTCCTCGAGGAGCGGCTGAACGCCGGCCGCGAAATGCAGGCCGAACGCGACGTGCTGCTGGAGCAGGCCATGCAGCAACTCGACCTGCGGTTTCACGACATCGCCGGGCAGACGCTCAAGGACAACAGCGAACACTTCCTGCGGCTGGCGCGCGAGAGCCTCGGCCAGCACCACGGCGTCGCCGAGGGTGCCCTGAAGGAGCGTGAACAGGCCATCAGCAACCTCGTCAAGCCGATCCAGGACAGCCTGGCCCGCACCACCGAGACGCTGCGCGAAATCGAGGGCGCCCGACAGCGCGACTTCGGCAGCCTGCGCCAGTACCTCAACGACATGCGGGAGTCGCACGCGTCGCTGCAACGCGAGACGCAGAACCTGGTCAAGGCGCTGTCGAAACCGCAGGTGCGCGGACAGTGGGGCGAGATCACGCTCAGGAGGCTGGTGGAACTGGCCGGCATGACCAATCACTGCGACTTCGAGGAGCAGGTCCACGTGGCCGGCGAGGATGGCGCCATCAGGCCGGACATGATCATCCACATGCCCGATGGCCGGGACCTCGTGGTGGACGTGAAGACGCCGCTCGATGCGTACCTGTCCGCGATCGAGGCGACGTCCGATCACGCGCGCGACCAGGCGCTGAAGCGCCATGCGCAACACGTCTCCGAGCGCGTCAAGCTGTTGTCCTCCAAGAACTACGCCGCGCAGTTCCCGAGCGCGCCACAGTTCGTGATCCTGTTCGTGCCGGGCGACCAGTTCCTGTCCGCGGCGCTCGACCAGCAGCCGGAGCTGCTGGAGAACGCCATGCGCAACGGCGTGATCCTGGCGACGCCGTCCAGTTTCGTTGCAATGTTGAAGGCCGTGCACTACGGCTGGCAGAACGTGCGCCTGGCGGAGGGTGCGGAACAGATCCGCAAGCTCGCCGAGGACCTGTACAACCGCGTCGGCGTGTTCCGCAATCACCTGGGACGCCTCGGCGCGGAACTGGAGTCCAGCGTCAGGACCTACAACAAGGCGGTCGGATCCCTGGAGCGCAACGTCTTGCCCGGTGCACGCAAGTTCACCGAACTCGGCGTGCGCAGCGACCGGACCATCGACCCCCTCGAGGACATCGGCACGGCGGTGCGTCCGGTACAGGCGGCGCTGCCCGACAGCGAGGCGGATGAGTGATCGCCCTGCCCGACCTGAAGACCTACCGGCCGGCCGCGGCGCTGCACGCCGGGCGGATCATCGTCGTCACTGGCGCCGGCGCCGGCATCGGCCGCGCCCTCGCCAAGGCGCTGGCGGCAAGCGGCGCCACCGTGGGCCTGCTCGGCAGGACGGTCCACAAGCTGGAGACCGTGTATGACGAAATCACGGCTGCCGGCCACCCGCAGCCGGCGCTGCTGCCGTTCAACCTGGAGACGGCGACGGCGGCCGAGTACGACGCGCTGCACAAGGCGTTGCAGGACGAATTCGGGCGCGTCGACGGACTCGCGCACCTGGCCGGGATCCTCGGCACGAGAAGCCCGCTCGAGCACTACGACGTGCCGACCTGGTGTCGAGTGCTGCACGTCAACCTTACCGCCGGGTTCATCCTGACCCAGGCGCTGCTGCCCCTGTTCAGGCAGTCCGCGGATGCCTCGGTCGTGTTCGCGTCCAGCGGCCTTGGACGGCGCGGTCAGGCGTATTGGGGCGCTTACGCGGCGTCAAAGTTCGGCATCGAGGGCCTGATGCAGGTACTGGCGGCCGAGGTGCAGGATACGACTCGAATCCGCTGCAACAGCGTCAATCCGGGCCCGGTGCGCACCAATATGCGCCTGCAGGCCTTCCCTGCCGAGGACCGCAGCCTGTTGCCCGGGCCTGAAGACGTGCTTGGTCCCTTCCTGTTCCTGCTTGGCCCCGACGGCTGCAACGTCAACGGCCGCGCGCTCGACTGCCAGTAGCCCGGCCAGCCTCTGCAGCAGCGCTGCCGGTGGCACAGCGTTGCGCCAATGGGCAGCCGGCACAGCATGGGCGGGCCCGGCAATGGGCCTTGCCGTGCGCCACGATCAGCGCGTGAAACTCGCCGAGTTCGCTCACGCGACCCGACAGGTTGGCGGTTACCCATCGGTGGACCGACGCGTACCGGGCCGCTAGGCGGTGGCGGTTCAGCCAGCCGAGACGCGACAGCAAGCGGATCGAATAGGCGTCGGCCACGAACACCGGCCGCGCGTACGCGTACAAGAGTATTGCATCGGCCGTCTCGGGTCCGACGCCGTGCACGTCGAGTAGTTGCCGACGCAGGAGACCGGTGTCGAGCCTGGCGAGTCGCACCGGTCCACCGGCGCGCCGCAGGTAGCTGCCAAGCGCCGCCAGCCGGCGGGCCTTGCTGCGGTGGTTGCCGCAGGGCTGGATCAGGCCGGCGAGCGTCGCCTGGCCCGCCTCGGCAAAGCGCGGCCATGTCAGCCGGCGGGCGCGACGCAGGCGCCCGATCGCGGCGGCCGCCACGGGCCACTGGGTACGTTGCGTGAGGATGGCGCCGGCCATCACCTCGAGCCGGGTGCGGGCGGGCCACCATCGTTGCGGCCCGTAGTGCGCCAGCAACGTGGCCAGCAGCCACTCGAGATCAGCGGCGCGGTGACCTGCCACGGCTACCTGGTGCCGCGCGCTCGCGCTTGCCGGGCCGGGCCTTGCGCGGACGTGCGCCGCCTGCGGCGGCCCGGCCAGCTGGACGTGGCAGCCCGGCGAGGTCGTGCAGCGCGCCCAGTTCACCCTCGGTCAGCTGGCGATGACAACCACGCGCCAGTGAGCGGTCCATGGCAATGGAACCCAGGCGCGTGCGCAGGATGCGATTGGCTTCCAGGCCACAGTCCTCGAAGACCCGCTTGAGGTCGCGCGGCCGCAGGCCGGCGCCGGCCACGTCGGCCCAGCGGTTGGCCGCCTCGCCACCCGCGCACTGCAGCGCCTTGATGCGGCCGCGCACTGCCGGGTCGCGCTCGGCGGCGGCAAGCACCTCGGGAATGCGCTGCTCGGTGAACTCGCCGCGCAGGCGCACGCTGAACTCCGCGGGCAACGTGTCCGCGTGACCCATCAGCGCCGCTGCAAGCTGGCCGTCGTTGACGAACAACTCCAGTCCGCCCTCGCCGAGGCCCATCGGGCAAATCGGAATCCAGCGCCCGGACGCCGGGCGCGGCAGTCTCGCTATCGAGCTGCGCTCCGTGCCCTCGACGGCCGAACGCAGGCCTTCCTGTGCCGGCCGGTGGTAGACGAGCGCCGCCGGACGCAGCTCCCGGTCCCAATGCAGTCGCAACTTGCGGCCGTCGAGCCGCACGTCGTTGCGCGGCCCGATGGACTGGCCGGGCGTCGCCACCGTACCGTCAATCGTGATGCGCCCCTCGCTGATCCAGCCCTCCACCTCGCGCCGCGAGCCTATGCCGCGCGCTGACAGGACCTTCTGGATGCGTTCTTTCATGAACAGGCTGCGGCCATGAGCCGCATTCAGTGAGCCGGCGGCGGCAGGTCGCCATCCATGTCGGCCGTGACGTCGCCCGTGTCCGGGGCGGGTTCCGCATCCACGTCCGGCTGTCGCGCGGCACCGGCTTCCCCATCGAACTCCAGCTGCACGCCGACGTTGTCCATCTCCTTGAGGTCGGCCAGCGTCGGCAACTGATCCAGACCGTTGAGCCCGAAGTAATCGAGGAACTCCCGGGTCGTGCCCAGCAATTCGGGCCGGCCCGGTACCTCGCGGTGACCGACCACGCGAATCCAGCCGCGCTCGGTCAGCGTGCGCACGATGTTCGGATTGACCGTGACACCGCGCACGTCCTCGATCTCGGCGCGCGTGATCGGCTGCCGGTAGGCGATCAGCGACAGGATCTCCAGCAGCGCACGGGAGTACTTCGCCGGTCGCTCCTGCCACAACCGCGAGACCGGCCCTGAGTAGCCCTCGCGAACCTGGGCGCGCCAGCCGCTGGCCACCTCGACCAGTTGCAGGGCGCGGCCTTCGTACTCCGTCGCCAGCGCGTGCAGGATCTCACGCACCTGCTCCGCGCTCGGCCGTTCGTGCTCCGCGAACAGCTCGAGCATGGTCTCCACGTCCAGCGGCCGGCCCGCCGCCAGCAGCGCCGCCTCGATCACGTTCTTTGAGTAATTGGATTCCATGTCTCCGGTCCCAATCAGGATGCGGCGCCGGCCGCGACCGCCGCCGGCGCCGGGTCCTCGGCGCGGCGTGCCCACAGGCGGACGTGCAGCGGCGCATAGGCGCCGACCTGGACGATCTCGATCAAACCCTCGCGCATGAGCTCCAGCAGCGCCACGAACGTCACCGTCACGCCCATGCGGCCCTCTTCGGGCGCAAACAGCCCGGCGAACGCCACCAGTTCGCCCGACCCGAGGGCGGCCATGACATCCGACATCCGCTGCCGCACCGACAGCGCTTCGCGCTGCACATGCAGACGGCTATACATGGAGGCGCGCTGCAGCACGTCCTTGAACGCCAGCGCCAGCTCCTTCGCCGTCACCTCGGGCAGCAGCTCGACGATGCGGCGCTCGACCAGTTCCGCCTGCACCTGGAACACGTCGCGGTCAACCCGCGGCTTGGCATCCAGTTCATCCGCGGCCTGCTTGAAGCGTTCGTATTCCTGCAACCGGCGAATCAGTTCGGCCCGCGGATCCTGCTCTTCGTCCTCGAGACCCTGCGGGCGCGGCAGCAGCATGCGCGACTTGATCTCGGCCAGCATGGCCGCCATCAGCAGGTACTCGCCGGCCAGCTCGAGGTTGAGCTCCTGCATGAGCAGGATGTAGTTCATGTACTGCCGCGTAACCTCCGCGATCGGAATGTCCAGGATGTCGAGGTTCTGCCGGCGAATCAGGTACAGCAGCAGGTCGAGCGGACCCTCGAACGCCTCCAGGAACACCTCGAGCGCCTGCGGCGGGATGTACAGGTCGTGCGGCAGTTGGGTGAGCGGCTCGCCTTCGACGATTGCGAACGGCATCTCTTCCTGCTGCGGCGAATGCTCGCCCGCCAGAGGGATCACCTGTTCCACGCCGTCCGGTTCGGTCAGCGCGTTCACCGGTACTCGATCCCGATGGCCTCGCGCACGTCGATCATGGTCCGCCGTGCGGTCTCACGCGCCTTCTCGCAGCCGTCGTCGATGATGCCCCGCACCAGGTCCGGGCTTTCCTCGAATTCCTGGGCGCGCGCGCGGATCGCGCTGATCTGCTCGACGACCGCTTCGATGAGCGGCTTCTTGCACTCCAGGCAGCCGATGCCTGCGGAGCGGCAGCCCGACTCGACCCATTGCCTCGTTTCGGCGGACGAGTAGATGCGGTGCAGGTCGTAGACCGGGCATTTGTCCGGATCGCCCGGGTCGGTGCGGCGCGCGCGTGCGGGATCCGTCTGCATGGTCTTCAGCTTGCGTGCCACGGAATCCGGATCTTCGCGCAGGCCGATGGTGTTGCCGTACGACTTGGACATCTTGCGACCGTCCAGCCCCGGCACCTTGGCCGACTTGGTCAGCAAGACCTGCGGTTCCGGCAGTATCGAGCGGCCGGTGCCTTCCAGGTGGCCGAGCAGCCGCTCGCGGTCCGCGACCGTCAGTCGCGTGTTGCGCTCGACGGTCGCGCGTGCCTTCGCAAGCGCTGCCGCATCTCCCTGTTCCTGGTAGCTGCGCCTGAGTTCCTGGAAAGTGGACGCGTTGCGCGTGCCGAGCTGCTTGAGCGCCCGTGCGACCTTCTGTTCCGCGTCCGCCTCGCGGCCGAACATGTGGTTGAAGCGACGCGCAATTTCACGCGTGATCTCGACGTGCGCGACCTGGTCCTCGCCGACCGGCACGTATTGTGGCCGGTACAGCAGGATGTCCGCGCTCTGCAGGACCGGGTACCCCAGGAAGCCGTACGTGCCCAGGTCCTTGTCCTTTAGCTGCTCGATCTGGTCCTTGTAGGTAGGCACACGCTCCAGCCAGCCGAGCGGCGTGACCATCGACAGCAGAAGGTGCAGTTCCGCATGCTCGGGCACGCGCGACTGGATGAACATCGTGCAGGCGCCAGGATTCAGGCCGGCGGCCAGCCAGTCGATCACCATCTGCCAGACATTGTCCTCGAGCCCGGCAGTGTCGTCGTAGCCAGTCGTCAGCGCATGCCAGTCGGCGATGAAGAAGTAGCACTCGTAGGAGTACTGCAATTCGATCCAGTTGCGTAGTGCGCCGTGGTAATTACCAAGGTGCAACTGGCCGGTCGGGCGCATGCCCGACAAGACCCGGCGATTCTGGCCTGTACTGGTGACCACGCGTTGCTCCCTAGAACCGCTGCGCGCCGACCATGCTGAGGATGAACTCCTCGAGCACTGCCATCGGACCAGAGAGCACCCGGAACAACAGGCCGCTCATGACCAGTCCCAGCACAATCAGCAGGCCCCATGGCTCGAGTCGGTCCAGCAGCCTCATGGTCGGCCCCGGCGGCATCAGGTTGGTCAGCACGCGACCACCGTCCAGTGGCGGAATCGGCAGCATGTTGAAGACAGCCAGCAGCAGGTTGATGGACACGCCAATGGACGCCATGGTCTCCAGCAGCTGCGCCACGGTGCCGCCGCCTCGGTGCTGCGCAATCGACAATACCGCGGCCCAGCCTATCGCCATGCCGATGTTGGCCGCCGGTCCAGCCGCCGCCACCCACACCATGTCCTGGCGCGGCCGGCGCAGGAACCGCGGGTTGATCGGTACGGGTTTCGCCCAACCAAACAGGAAGCCTCCCAGCCACAGCAACAGCGCCGGGACCAGCACGGTTCCAATCGGGTCGATGTGGCGCAGCGGATTGAGGCTCAAGCGGCCCTGCGCCTCGGCTGTGCCGTCACCAAAGTGACGGGCCGCCCGGCCGTGGGCCACTTCGTGCAGCGTGATCGCCATGAGGATCGGCACCGCCGCCACAGCCACCGTTACCAGAAATGTTACTAAGTCCATGATTTCATACAAAAAAGGCCCAATGCCCCGGAGCCGAAGAACCGGCCCGGCCGGCCTGGCCATTACCTGAAGGGAGTATACGACGGCCGCAAGCAGCCGTGCGGGTCACTGGAAAGACGCCACGTCACCCTTGCCCGCGCGCAGAACCGTCGGGCTGTCCCCCACCAGGTCCACGACCGTCGTCGGCTCGAGACCGCAATTGCCGCCGTCCAGCACCAGGTCGACGCCATGGCCGATTCGCTCGAAAATCTCCCCGGCATCCGTCATCGGGTGCGGATCACCCGGCAGGTGCAGCGTCGTGCTCATCAACGGACCGCCCAGTTCCGCGAGCAGCATCCGCACCAGTGGATGGTCCGGGACCCTGATGCCGACCGTACGGCGCCTGGCATTCATCAACCGCCGCGGCACCTCGCGGGTGGCCTCCACCACGAAGGTGTAAGGCCCGGGTGTGAAGGACTTGAGCGTACGGTACTGCCAATTGGACACCCTGGCATAGCGCGAGATTTCCGACAGGTCGCGACACACCAGCGTGAAGAAGTGGTGCTTGTCCGTTTGGCGCAGGCGCTGGATTCTCTCCATGCCGTCCTTGGACCCCAGCGCGCAGCCCAACGCATAGCAGGAGTCCGTCGGGTAGGCAATGACCCCGCCATTCTGCAGCGCGTCGACCGCCATGCGCACGTAACGCGTCTGCGGGTTCTGGTGGTGAACTGCCAGCAATTCGGTCATGAGGGTACCGGCCCAGGATGTGCGGGTTTCGACGTACGGCTCAATCGGTGGGTATGATATCTGTTTACCCGTCCCGACTCGGTGCCCCCTGGCAAATCCGGCTTGCAGCGCCGCGGCCAGACCAGGTGGCAGGTGCCGGGTCCGGCCGTCATTGCCTGAAGGATCGTGTAACGCATGCAACTGCTGGTCGACTTCCTGCCTGTTGTGGCTTTCTTCGTCGCGTACAAGCTATCCGGCATCTATGTCGCGACGGCCGTGCTGATCGTGGCCGTGATCCTGCAGTCTGCAGTGCAGTGGATGCGCAAGGGCAAACTCAGCAACATGCACCTCATCTCGGCGGCGCTGGTACTGGTGTTCGGCGGCCTCACCCTGGCGATTCAGGACAAGGCCTTCATCATGTGGAAACCGACCGTGGTCAACTGGCTTTTCGCCTGTGGTTTCCTCGCCAGCCAGCACCGCGCCTTTGGCGGCCGGCCGCTCGTCGAGCGCCTGATGAGCACGGTCGGTACTGAAATCGACCTGACCGCCCGGCAGTGGCGCCACTTGAACCTGATGTGGGTCGCCTATTTCGTGGTGATGGGTCTCGCCAACGTGATCGTATTCAGGAACTTCGACGAGTCCACCTGGGTCAATTTCAAGTTGTTCGGCATGCTCGGCATGACACTCGCATTCATTGCGATCCAGGGATTCTGGATTGCCGCCAGGACGCGGCACGTGGGCGCCAGCGAATGAGCCTGTACGCCATCATCGGCCGCGACCGCGTCGCTTCGCTCGAGGCGCGCCGCACAGCGCGGCCCGAGCACCTCGCAAGGGTGCAGGAACTCGTTGCGGCCGGTCGGCTGGTCCTTGCCGGACCGCTGCCCAGGATCGACGCAGACGAACCCACAGCCGCTGGTTTCGCCGGCAGCCTGATCGTCGCGGAATTCGACACGCTGGAAGAAGCTCAGGACTGGGCCAACGAGGACCCTTACGTGACCGACGGCGTCTTTGCGAGTTGCGAAGTGCATCCGTTCATCAAGGTGCTGCCATGACGTCGGAACGCATCGACCGCATGCGTGCACTGCTGGAAGCAGCCCTTGGCCCGACCCGGCTGGAGATACGCGACGACAGTGCCGCGCATGCGGGACACGCTGGCGCCCGCGATGGTGCCGGCCATTTCACGATTGGCATAGAATCGGCAGCCTTTGCGCGATTGCCGCCGCTGCGGCGACACCGGCTTGTCTACGATGCGCTTTCCGGCATGATGCCCGCCGAGATCCATGCGCTGTCAATTGATGCCAGGGCACCCGACGAAAAGTCACCGAACTTCGACCATACCGACCACTAACAGAGGACTCATGATGAATCGACATTCACTGCCCTTGACCGCACTGGTAGCGGTCCTAGCCGTTGCTGCCTGCGACAAGGGCGCAGCCGATCAGGATCCGACGGCAGCGAATGCCGGACCGGTCGCGATCGTCAACGGGACCGCCATTTCACGCGACGTGTGGAACCTCTTTCTGAAGACCAGGATGTCCGGGCACGAGGACGAGGAGGTCACGCCCGAGCAGCAACAGCAAATGCTCGACAACCTGATCCAGATGTACGTCGCGTCGCAGCAGGCCGAAAAGGACGGGCTCGATAAGGGTGAGACGGCCGCGCGCCTGGAGCTGATGAAGCGCAGCGCCCTGGCCGACCTCGCCGGCCAGAAGCACCTGCAGGGCAAGGACCCGTCGCAGGAAGAACTGAAGGCAGAGTATGACCGCCAGATTGCGCAGATGCCGAAGACCGAGTACAGCGCGCGCCACATCCTGGTGGAGACGGAAGAGCTGGCGCGTGAACTGATCGCATCGCTGGACAAGGGCGCCAAGTTCGAGACCTTGGCCAAGGAGAAGTCTACGGACAGCTCCGCCGAGGAAGGTGGCGATCTCGGGTGGTTTACGCCGGCACGGATGGTCAAGCCATTTGCCGATGCCGTGCAGGCGCTGGAGAAAGGCGCCTACACCAAAGAGCCTGTTCAGTCCCAGTTTGGCTGGCACGTCATCAAACTGGAAGACACCCGGCCCTTGACGCCTCCGCCGTTTGAGGCAGTCGAGACGCAACTCAAGCAGTTCGTGCAGCAGACCCAGTTCAAGGCCTACGTCGATGAACTGGTAGCGAGCGCCAAGGTAGAGAAGAAGCTGTAATGCCTGGCCCACGCGGTGGGCCTGCAAAATGAGAAGGGCCGGTTGGCGTCTTGCCAGCCGGCCCTTTTCTTTTGTCGGATGACTTGTGTGGTTACTAGTGCCTAGCGAGGCATCAAGCTAACCCGTGCCAACTGAGGCGTCGACCCTGCCGGTGCCTACCGACGCATCAACGCCGGTGCCTACCGACGCATCAACCCGACCGGTGCCTACCGAGGCATCAACGCCGGTGCCTACCGACGCATCAATGCCGGTGCCTACCGAGGCATCAACCCGACCGGTGCCTACCGACGCATCAACGCCGGTGCCTACCGAGGCATCAACCCGACCGGTGCCTACCGACGCATCAATGCCGGTGCCTACCGAGGCATCAACCCGACCGGTGCCTACCGACGCATCAACGCCGGTGCCTACCGAGGCATCAACCCGACCGGTGCCTACCGACGCATCGACGCCGGTGCCTACCGACGCATCAATCCGACCGGTGCCTACCGAGGCATCAACGCCGGTGCCTACTGAGGCGTCGACCCTGCCGGTGCCTACCGACGCATCAACGCCGGTGCCTACCGACGCATCAATCCGACCGGTGCCTACCGAGGCATCAACGCCGGTGCCTACCGAGGCATCAATCCGACCGGTGCCTACCGACGCATCAATGCCGGTGCCTACCGAGGCGTCGACCCTGCCGGTGCCTACCGAGGCATCAACGCCGGTGCCTACCGACGCATCAATCCGACCGGTGCCTACCGACGCATCAATCCGACCGGTGCCTACCGACGCATCAACGCCGGTGCCTACCGACGCATCAACGCCGGTGCCTACCGACGCATCAACCCTGCCGGTGCCTACCGACGCATCAACCTGCCGGTGCCTACCGACGCATCAACTGCCGGTGCCTACCGACGCATCAACCTGCCGGTGCCTACCGACGCATCAACGCCGGTGCCTACTGAGGCGTCGACCCTGCCGGTGCCTACCGAGGCATCAACGCCGGTGCCTACTGAGGCGTCGACCCTGCCGGTGCCTACCGACGCATCAACGCCGGTGCCTACTGAGGCGTCGACCCGCCGGTGCCTACCGACGCATCAACGCCGGTGCCTACCGAGGCATCAATCCGACCGGTGCCTACCGAGGCATCAACGCCGGTGCCTACTGAGGCGTCGACCCTGCCGGTGCCTACCGAGGCATCAACGCCGGTGCCTACTGAGGCGTCGACCCTGCCGGTGCCTACCGACGCATCAACGCCGGTGCCTACCGAGGCGTCGACCCTGCCGGTGCCTACCGAGGCATCAACGCCGGTGCCTACTGAGGCATCAACCCGACCGGTGCCTACCGACGCATCAACGCCGGTGCCTACCGAGGCATCAACCCGACCGGTGCCTACCGAGGCATCAATCCGACCGGTGCCTACCGAGGCATCAACCCGACCGGTGCCTACCGACGCATCAACGCCGGTGCCTACTGAGGCGTCGACCCTGCCGGTGCTGACCGACGTGCCAACTAGCGCTGAGTTTCCGCGCGAACTAGGTCTCTGCTGCCACGTCGCAAGAACCACTCCCCCAATGGAAGGTTGCGTCCCTACGATTTCTACAATCTCGCTATTTCGTGCTGGTTCAAACTCAATCGCAGAAGTCAGATCACCAAATACCACGTTCTGTGACCCGATTGAGTACCGGTCGCTAGCCGAAGACGATCCAGCAACCGGTCCACGAAGATAAACGTGTGAAGCCCCAGGAACGTATTGTTTGGGCAGGATCATAGCCGCCGAAACGAAATATCCGTGCTCAGTAGAATCACCAAACAAGGCGACACTGTCCCCGATGCCCATTGCTGCAATCGCCGACTGTGCACGCGGCGTGCCCAGAACCGCAAATCTATTGCCAAGCAAGCTAACTTCGGACCGGTCTAGCGAGACGGCATCAACTCGACCTATTGCCAACAGAGACCCCTTGGCCGCCCTCCTAATCGCAGAAATATCGGCCCGGGAGAGGACTCCGGACACGTGCGTATCAGCCGCCAGGGACGCCGACGTGTCGGATGACAGCGCGCTATGAGACGGCGCGGACATCAACACCGCTGCGATTGCAGCGCGCAGAGCGACCTTCCCATTAATGTTCATATTCAGTGACTCCGAATCCCCTGGCTTTTCATGGCGCCAGTTCGCAGCCAAAAACTAGTATCCAAGAAGCGGCCAACTAATCGTCGAGAGCCACGACACTCTGAGCAACGATCTCTGCAACCAACCGTTTGTCCTCCGGCTGGTCTCGGTAGAAGTAGATTCCAACTCCGACCTTCAATCTCTCTTCCGTCTCATTAGCGTCCGACTTTTGGTATTTCGCAGACTTGAAATCAATCTCTGCTATGACCGATTCCAAGTACTCACGCATCTCCTTTTGAAACGCCTCGTAGTCTTCCGGGCGCACTCCAAAGTCGGGGTAAACCAATCGCTCCAATCTCCGATCTGAGGTGTCCTTCAGCGACAAGTTGTAGTCCACTGTCTCGATGTACCTTCGCACGGCCTGCGTAAAAATTTGCATCATCTCCGGCGTCATTTCCGTCGGAATGTAGGTGCGTTTGAGTACGCGAACTACGCCCCCCGCTTCCAGCAACTGGGCTGCACCAACCCTCAGTAACTCATCCAACATCTCGCGAATCGAAACATCGCCGCAGTACTGTCGAGCCAAGTGCTCAAAAGTGCCGGCAGGATCATCACCTTCAACTATCAGGTCTCTAGGAAATCCGTAGGGCCCTAGGAACCTCGCTTCGGTGTGCCATCCCTCCAAGAGACGCGCTGCTTTGGCCGCATTAGTTTCCAGTTCGCGGCGGCGAAGCGCTTCGTCCCTAACAAACGCCGAAACCTCCCGTCGCGTCAGCCCCGTAGCAATTGCGATTCTGGCTGCGGAGACACGCCGCCCCGATCTCGCCAACTCTTTAGCTGAGACGGAAACGAAAACCTCTTTAACAACCTCTGCGAACTCCCTGAACGTAATGCCGTTTCTCAGAAGGATCCGGACCAACGACGTCATTACGGACCGGTAAGCTAATAGAAGCTCTCGTTTAACATCATATGTAATGGACATGACTTAATCTAGGCTGTTTCGACAATAAGTCGAAGCCTATCGGAGGGCAACCTGTGTTAGTGGCTTTTCTTTCTACGCCCGGCTGGGCCAGGGCATTACGGACTTATTAACAATTATTCAATTCAAATGAGATAAAACGTTCTTAAACAATTGATTTGTCTCATCTTATATAATTGCCATCTCTTGTAGACTTGTATTCAACGGGCCAACTACCCGTCGCAACGCCCTGCAGTCATCGACCTAGCAAAGACGTAGGCACCCGCGCCGGCCAAGACGCTACCTGGCGAATCAAGAGACTCCGTGCGGTGCCGCACTAGCCACTCGTCGACGCCATCAACGAAGTTCTGTCCTCGTTCCTCAACCAGTTTTTCGAAGATCGGCGCCAGGTCCGCTGGGATTCGAGAGTAGCAGGCTCGTTCGAACTTCCCGACATCATTGGCCCTCTTCTCGCGGAGGTTGTACTCCACGGACCCCAAGAACCCAAGCAGGTGAAGCAATACGACTTCCGCAGCCAACCGGCCTCCATCAGTTCCACTACATGCCAGCACCGACTCCGTAATCAAGACATAACTGCCATCTGCTAGGCATCGAATTGCGCCCAAACTAACAAGGTAATCCAACACAAGAGCCGACTTGTGGCTTGGGGCCGCACTCCGGACCAGATCCTCAAATGAGCCGACCGGTCCGGTCAATTCGAGCTTTCGCGGCTTGCCATCTTCATCGAGAAAACGTGGATCCTGTCGCCAGACAAAGACAACATCCGTGCACGCTAGATGATCGTCTACGGAGCCGCCCACGCGGCGAGCAACTGAGTCTGCTCGGAGCCCAACAGTTGCATCCTCCATTAGCCGATGAATCTCGCCCGATGAAAACCCGCATGCGCCTAGAATCTTCGCGAACGTCCTAGCCAATTGACTTGCATGGTGTGTGAGCCCAGATCCCAATGCAGCTGAATCGCTCATGGTCAAATACTCATATCGGGTAACAGAAAGACGGAGAATCTCACTACAGTTCTTGAATGGACAGACCAGAAACTACTGTGTTCATGCAGAAATTGCGCGTTCTGGAACGATAAATAACTGTCTATGTACACTCTCATGGGTCGATTCGGCACTCAGCTACGTCTGCCACTGCATGTTGCCACGTTGCACCAATCTTTCTGCATCAGTCGTCTGAGGTGGCTTCGAAGACACGTGCCAAAAAGCAGCATCAACTAAGACATGGTTCAACTCCTCCGTCCATTAGCGCGGATTCTCCTGCGTCAGGGCATCACCGCGCACCAGTTCTCTCGCTGGGCGGGCGCCGCATTCGTCCAGGCTGCCGCCGACCTCCTCGCCGAGCAGGGGACCCCGCCCAGCTACTCGAGAATCTCAACCCTGACTGGCTTGCACCGCCATACAGTGCGCGACCTGCAGCAAAGCGCCCTGCTTGGTGAACCGGGGCAGTCGGACGAGAAGGAATATCAACGCAATCGCCTGGCGCGAGTCCTGACCGGCTGGTTCGAGGATCCCAACTTCACGGACCGGAACGGGCGCCCGCTGCCTCTCCCCTTCGACGGACCATCGCCTTCGTTTGTCGAACTGGTGCGCGCGTACAGCGGTGATATCTACCCGAAGATCATTCTCGAAGAGCTCACGCGTGTCGGCGCCGCGAGCATGGCGCCCGACGGCTCCATCCGCGCGGAGTCTCGTCGTTACACCCTGGGTGGCGCGGACCCGCTGTCGGTACGGCACGCGACAGTCGTGGCTGCCGATGTGCTCAGCACGCTCGAGCACAATACGGTTGCGCCGGCAAAAGAGCGCCGCTTCGAGGATGCGTCCATTTCCGTCGCGCTGGACGCCCAGTTCGTGCCGTTGATGCGCCGCATGCTGGAGCGGCGGGCCGCCGCGTTTCTGGACGACATCGATGGCTGGCTGCGGGAAAAGGAGAAGAAGCAGACCGCCGGACCGGAAGCGCCCGTACGCGCAGGCGTCAGGGTCGTGATGGTGGTCGATACCGCCGACACAGGCACGGACGGCATGGCCGCGGACCCCAGGGACGTTCGCCGCTCAGACGACTGACGACCGTTCTTCGAGCAACGCCAGGAACTCTTCCTCGCTCACTACCCTGACTCCGAGCGTCTCGGCCTTCCTGAGTTTGGACCCGGCCTCGGCGCCGGCCACCAGGTAGTCGGTCCTGGCGGACACACTGGCTGCCGCCTTGCCGCCCAGCACGCGAATACGGTCCTGTGCATCGCTGCGGCTCATGCTGGAGAGCGTGCCGGTAATCACGAACGTCTTGCCCGCCAGCGGCAGCGTCGCGGCCCGCTTCACCTGCACGTCAGGCCAGTGCACACCGCGATCGCGCAGCGCGGCGATGACGTCACGGTTGTGGGCTTCACGGAAGAAACCCAGCACGCGCTGCGCTACGACGGGGCCGACGTCTGGCACGGAGGTCAGCTGCTCGATATCTGCTCCGGCCAGCGATTCCAGGCTGCCGAAGTGGTTCGCCAGCGAAGCGGCAGTTGTCTCGCCGACATCCCTGATTCCCAGCGCAAACAGGAAACGCTGCAAGGTCGTACGCTTGCTCGCCTCCAGTGCCGCAACCAGGTTCGCCGCGGACTTCGTGCCCATGCGCTCCAGGCCCGCAAGTTGCTCAGGCTCGATGCGATACAGGTCGGCCGCGTTCTTGACCAGGCCTTCATCCACCAGCTGATCCACCAGCTTGGCACCGAGACCTTCGACATCCATTGCCCGGCGCGACGCGAAGTGCTTGATCGACTCCTTGCGTTGTGCCGCGCAATACAGCCCGCCGCTGCAGCGTGCGACGGCCTCGTCTTCCTCGCGGGTAACCTCGGAGCCGCAAACCGGGCAGACCACAGGCAGGCGCGCTTTCCGGGTCCCGGCCGGGCGGCGCTGCGTCACGACGCTGACGACTTCCGGAATCACGTCCCCGGCCCGTCGTATGACGACCGTGTCGCCGACCCGGACATCCTTGCGTTGCAGCTCGTCGATGTTGTGCAGCGTCGCGTTGCTGACGGTCACACCGCCGACGAACACCGGCTCGAGCCGCGCCACCGGCGTCAACGCACCCGTGCGGCCGACCTGCCACTCGATGTCGCGCACCGTGGTCATCTCTTCCTCGGCCGGGAACTTGTGGGCGATGGAAAAGCGCGGAGCGCGTGCCACGAACCCCAGGCGCCGCTGGATGGCGAGCGAATCGACCTTGTAAACGACGCCGTCGATCTGGTACGGCAACCGGGAACGGCGTGTGGCCATGGCGGCGTAATAGTCGAGCAGCCCGGACACGCCCGCCACGACCGCGGCATCCGGCGACGTGCGCAGGCCCCACCCGCGCAGCGCCTTGAGGATGTCGCTGTGGCGACCCGGTACCGCGCCGCTCTCGACCAAGCCGATGCCGTAACAGAAGAAATCGAGAGGCCTGGCTGCTGTCACCCGCGGATCCAGCTGCCGCAGGCTGCCGGCCGCCGCATTGCGCGGATTGACGAACACCTTGTCGCCGGTCTCCCTCGCTCGACGGTTCATGTCCTCGAAGTCGGCCAACGGGATATAGACCTCGCCCCGCACCTCGAGCAGCGCCGGCCAGTCTGATCCCTGCAGCCGCAGCGGCACCGACTTGATGGTCCTGATGTTGTGCGTGACGTCCTCGCCCGTGGTGCCGTCGCCCCGGGTGGCGGCCTGCGTCAATGCCCCGCGCTCGTAGACGATGCTGACCGCCAGGCCGTCGATCTTCGGCTCGCACGCGTAGGTAACTTCCTGTTCATCGCCGAGCCGCTCACGCACCCGACGATCGAACGCCTCGACGTCTGCCGGCTCGAACGCGTTATCGAGCGACAGCATGGGCACGCGGTGCTTGACCTCGCTGAATTCCGCCAATGCCGCCGCACCGACACGCTGCGTCGGCGAATCAGGCGTGACCAGCTCGGGATGCTGCTGCTCGATCTCGCGCAGCTCTCGCAACAAGCGGTCGTATTCAGCGTCCGGCACCTCCGGGTCGTCGAGGACGAAATACCGGTAGTTGTGGCGCTCGATCTCGGCGCGCAGTTCGCGGAGCCGCTCAATGAGCCGTGGCAGTGACTTGGGCACGCCGGGGCCTACCTGCGGTCGCCTTCAGCGCTTGCGAACACGCTGGGTGACGTGCTCGAAGTGTACGAGCTCCTCGCGCAGGTTGAGGATGCGCTGCGCGGTCAGGGTGCTGCCCTGCTCGTCCTGCAGATGCCCCTTGATCCGCTCGCACAGCCGGCGCGCAGTCGCCAGCATCATGTCGAAAGTGGTCGGTGCGTCCACCGGCCCGGGAATGACTGCAAAGACGGATATGCCTGGAAAATCCAGCCTGTCGATGCCATCCAGGTCGAACGAACCCGGTTCAACCATGCTCGCGACGTAAAAAACCGTCTTGCCGTCTTCGCGTTCGCGATGATAGATCGAGTACTTGCCGAAAGTGAGGCCTTCCGCCTCGAGCGCCTCAACCAGCAGCCGGCCCGGCCAGCGGTCCGCATGCGCGATCAGCCGCAATGCGACGATTCGCTGCCGGCTCGCCGGATTCTCATCTTCGTCCTGCGGCGTTGCGTCGGTGGTCGCCGTGGCGGCACGATCCACGGCGGCGCCGACCTTGTTGCCCATGACCTCGTTGCGATCCAGCGGTTGGGTGCGAACCCACGGCAATCGCTGTTCTGCCTCGCCGGCTTCGTCGCGCGGCAGGTTCTTAAGGTGTTCCGGGATATCATCCAGCCGGTCCTGCATGTCGCGATACGAAACGCGCGGCGCCACCGGCCGGCGCAGGTCGGCAGTGGCGAGTTCGGGCTCGACGTCCGCCGGGATGTTCACGATGGGCGGGTTACGCGTCGTCGTGCCCCGCTCGCGGCGGCTGGCCCGAATGGGCGGCAGCTCATCGGCATCGTCGGCTTCCTGCGCGGGGACGCTCGCTGCCGTGCGATCGTGCGGCGCGCGGCCCCCGGCGGGCGCCGTACCGTCGGTCTGTTCCTCATCAGGTTGCGGTTCCCGGTCGCGGTGACCGCCCCGCTGGGTCTCCCACCACCACAGCCCCGCCACCATCAGGATTCCTGCTGCCAGCAGTATCCAGCGCAACTCGGGCATCGCAGCTCCCATCGCTAGCTCGCGGCCATGCGCACCGCTTCATCCACGTCGACGGACACCAGCCGGGACACGCCTGGCTCGTTCATGGTAACGCCAATGAGGTGTTCCGCGAGTTCCATCGTCGTCTTGTTGTGGGTGATGAAAATGAACTGCACACGCGACGACATGTCGCGAACGATTTCGCAGAATCGTCCCACGTTGTGGTCGTCGAGCGGCGCGTCGACTTCGTCCAGCAGGCAGAACGGCGCCGGGTTGAGTTCGAAGATCGAGAACACGAGTGCGACCGCGGTCAGGGCCTTCTCGCCGCCCGACAGCTGGCTGATCGTCGAGATCCTCTTGCCCGGCGGTCGCGCCATCACTGCGACGCCGGCGCTGAGCGGGTCCTCGCCCACCAGTTCGAGATAGGCGCTGCCGCCTCCAAACAGGCGCGGAAATTTCTCCTTCAGTCCACTGTTGATGCGCTCGAAAGTGTCCTGAAACCGCGTCCGCGTCTCGCGGTCAATCTTGCGGATTGCCTGGTCCAGCGTCGCCAGCGCCTCGTTCAGGTCCGCAAACTGCTTGTCGAGGTACTCCTTGCGTTCGCTCTGCTCCTTGAGTTCGTCGATGGATGCGAGGTTGACCGCACCCAACCGCTCGACCCTGGCGGTGACTTCCGCCAGCTGCTCTGCCCAGGCATTGGCCTCCGCTTCCGGCGGCACTTGCTCGCGCACCTCTTCCAGCTTCAGCCGCGTCAATGCAAACTGCTCGAGCAGCGACTCGCGCCGTACTCCGACCTCCCGCACACTGAGCCGCACCTGTTCGAGCGCGTCACGCGCCGAATCCACGCTCGTCTCGCGTTCGACCCTGCGCTGCTCCAGCTCGCGAATCCCGGCGTCGGCATCTTCCACGGCCCGCCGGCTCCCGGCCAGCTGCTTCTCGACCTCGAGGCGGCTGGACAACAGCTCCTTCAGCCGGCGGTCGAGTTCGTCGATCGGGCTGCCACCCGAGGTGAGCTGCGACTCGAGCTCGTTACGGCGACCCCGGAACTGGTCGATCTGCGCCGTCAGGCGCTCGAGGCTGGTTTGCACCGTTGCCAGCGTCGATCGCTGCGATTCCACCCGGATCGCGACCTGCTGCGCTGCCGCGGTATCCGCCTGAAAACGCGCGCGCGCCTGATCCAGCGCACCCTTGAGCCGGCTGCGCTCCTGTTCGAGTTGCAGACGTCGTTCCTCCAGCGTGCTCATCTGCGCCAGGCCGACCTCGAGCCGCTGCCGCGCCTCGCGCACTTCGGACTCGTCGGTTGCGGCGGCCGCTTCGGCGACGCGGCGCTCGTCGGCGATGCGCGTCAGCCGCTGCGTCTCCTGCTCCATTCGTGACGTCAGCGCATTGAACTGCCCGGTAGCCAGGGATTGGTTGCGGTGCGACTCGTTGGCCGCAACCTGCAGCCGCTCGCGGCGCTCTTCCAGCGATTGCAGGCTGACGCGCGCCGACTGCAATTCGGACTGTGCCTCTTCAAGAGCGTTCTGCGACTCACCGGCCGCGGCACGCAGCGAACGCATTTCGCCCTCGCGGGCAATGACGCCCGCGTGAACGTCCTGGTCCCGGCACACCCTCAGCCAGTTCGGTCCAAGCCAGATGCCATCCTTGGTGATGACCGACTGGCCCGGTCGCATGCTGCCGCGCAGCGCCAACGCGTCCCGCAGCGATGCCACCGCAAGCACGTTTCCGAGCAGCGGCGCAACGCTCGGCGGCGACTGCACCTTGAGCGCCAGGGCACCGGCTTGCGGCGCGTCATGCGGTCCGCCATCGCGGCCCAGGAACGTTACACTGCCCGCGTCAAGACTGCCGGCAATGGCCGACACCGCATCGATGCCGTCCACGCAGACGGCTTCGAGATACGCGCCGAGGACGGTCTCCACGGCACGTTCCCAGCCACGCTCGACATTGAGTTCGCGGGCCAGGCGAGGTCGATCCCCGAGGCCATGACCCGCCAGCCAGCGCGTCACCTCGCCCTGCGCCTGGCCCAGCGCCGCTTGCTGCATCGCCTCCAGCGACACCACCTGCCCGCGAATTGCCTGCAGCTGTTCACGCGCCTGATCCGCAACGGCCGCCGCCTGCCGCTCCCGGACGCGAGCGTCCTGGAGTTCATTCAGCGTAAGAACCAGTTCCTGCTGCGCAGCGGTCGCCTGCGCTTCCGACTCGGACCGCGTCGCCGACAACGCCGCGAGCTGTCCTTGCAGGTCGGCTGCCGCCAACGCCGCATTCTCCGCCGCCAGGCGCTCGCGCTGCGCCAGCAAGCGGGCCAGCCCGAGTTCCAGCTGCTCGATCCGCGTCCGCTCGACCAGCGTCTTGCGCGAGGCCTCCGCGGCAGCTGCGCTGTACTCCTCCCAGTCCTGCTGCCACGCCTGCATCGCTTGTTCGGCGGCCTGCAGCGTCGCCGCGGCGGCCTGCTCGGTCGACCTGACCTGCGTCAGTTCCTGTTGCGCGGTCAGGCCAAATGCCGACAGCTCGTCCGCCTGTGCCTGATCACGGGCGAGCATGGCGCCGGTCTCGACCAGCGATCGCTCGAGCTCCTCGAAGTCCGCCCGCTGCCGCTGCCGAAGTTCACGCGCGTGCTGCAGCGACTGCTCGGTGCGACTGGCCTCGGCGCCGGCCTGGTAGTAGCGCTCCTGCACGGAGGCCAGCTGGTCGTTGCACTCGGAATGCCGGGAACGCGCCTTCTCGATCTCGCTCTCGACACCGCGCAACTCGGCGATGACCCCCTGCAGGGCGGTGTCCCGCTCCCGCAGCAGTGCGCCCTGCGCATCGAGGCCGGAGTCGATTTCGTTGAGCCGCAGCGCCAGCAGCTCGGCCTGCAACTGGCGCTCGCGTTCCTTGAACCGCCGGTAGCGCCGCGCCGCGCCGGCCTGCCGCTGCAGGTGCCGGATCTGTTTTTCAACCTCCTCGCGCAGGTCGTTCAGCCGGTCGAGGTTCTCGCGCGTGTGGGCGATGCGGCTCTCGGTCTCGCGGCGGCGCTCCTTGTACCTGGACACGCCGGCCGCTTCCTCGACGAAGGCGCGCATGTCGTCGGGCCGCGCCTCGATCAGCCGCGAGATCATGCCCTGCTCGATGATCGCGTAGCTGCGCGAACCCAGGCCGGTGCCGAGAAACAGCTGTGTGATGTCCTTGCGGCGGCACCTGACGCCATTGATCAGGTAGGTGGACTGCGCGTCGCGCCCGACCTCGCGTCGCAGCGACACCTCGGCGAAGGTCGAATAGGGGCCGCCGATGGCGCCATCGGAATTGTCGAACACCAGTTCGACCGAGGCCGTGCCAACCGGCTTGCGATTGGCAGAGCCATTGAATATGACGTCGGTCATCGAATCGCCGCGCAGGTGCTTGGCCGAGATCTCGCCCATGACCCAGCGCGCCGCGTCGATGATGTTGGACTTGCCGCAGCCGTTCGGGCCAACGACGCCGGCCAGGTTACCGGGAAATTGCACCACGGTCGGGTCCACGAACGACTTGAATCCGGAGATCTTGATCTTGGAAAGACGCATCCTGGCCCTGTAAATAGGATAGCCGAACCCGTACCGACGCGTAGCCCGGCGAGGGGCGGTAGTGTAGATTATTGGCCCTGCTTTGACGACGACTTGGGAGACAACCGCCGTGGTCGCACATCAGCCGCTGGGCGCCCGCCAGCATCGCCCCGGCACCGGCCTGGAGACCTTTCCCAACCCGGCCAGCGAGCGCGACTACACGATCCGGATGGAAATCCCGGAATTCACCTGCCTGTGCCCGGTCACGGGCCAGCCGGACTTCGCGCATTTGCTGGTCGAATACGTCCCGGACGCCCTCTGCGTCGAGTTGAAGTCACTCAAGCTGTATGTATGGTCATTTCGCGATCGCGGCGCTTTTCACGAGGCGGTCACGAACGAGATTCTCGGGCACCTCGTCGTCGCCGTCCGGCCACGCTTCATGCGCGTCACAGCGCGATTTAACGTGCGTGGCGGCATCGACACGACCGTGGTTGCGGAGCACCGCTCGGAGGGCTGGACGCCGGCCCCGGCAGTCTCGTTGCCCTGACGCGCGACGGCCCCGGAATGGGGCCTGAATCGCGGACCCAGGTCATGCCGCTGGACGCGCCGCTCACGGCCGCTATAATTCCGCGCTCACTTTTTTCGGCACTGGAGTAACTGATGCCTGCCAGGAAGTCCGCGACCAAGCTCCGCAAGGCGAAGAAGCAACCGGCGAAGAAGGCTGCGAAGAGGCCGGCCAGGAAGGCCGTCAAGCCCGCCGCGCGCAAAGCCGTCGTCCGGGCCAAGGCGAAGTCCAGCAAGGCACCTGCCAGGAAAGCAGCGAAGCGCGTCAGGACGAGCAAGCCGGCCACCACGAAGACCAAGCGGAAGGTCGTCAAGAAGACGGTCACGGCCAGGCCGTCGAAGGCGCGCACCGCGGCCAGGGCAGCATCCACGCGCAAGGCGGCTGCCCCGCGACGTGTCTCCAGGCCCGCCCAGGCCAAGGCGGCGCGCAAGCCCGCCGTGAAGAAGAAGGCCGCCACGGCCAGGCCGAAGGCGGCGGCACGGCCGGATGCGACGCGGGGCAAGTTCCCGAAGCTGGTCGCCGTGGCGCCACGCATCCGTCGGCCCGTCGAAGTCATTCCGGTGGACGACGAGGAAGGATTCGAGTCCGACTTTCATCGCAACCTGTTGCTTGGTCCGCGCAATGTCCAGCCCTATGTCGAACGCAAGGGCGAGGCGTACATGGGCAAGGAGCAGCTGGAGCACTTTCGTTCGATCCTGTTCAACTGGAAGCGCGACCTCATGGAGGAGGTCGACCGCACGATGAACCACATGAAGGACGAGGCCGCCAACCCGCCGGATCCGAATGACCGCGCGACCCTCGAATCCGAGTTTGCGCTCGAATTGCGCACGCGTGACCGCGAGCGCAAGCTGATCCGCAAGATCGACGAGGCCCTGAAGCGCATCGACGACGCCTCATACGGCTATTGCCTGGAGACCGGCGAGCCGATCGGCATCAAGCGCCTCGAAGCGCGCCCGGTCGCGACGCTGTGCATCGAGGCACAGGAACGCCGCGAACGCCGCGAGAAGCAGTACGGCGACCGCGACGACTGGTATCGCTAGCGGTGTCGGAACCGGGGCACGCGCTGCCCCGGCGGCCAGCGGCCGCAACGGCTGCGGCCGCTTTGCGCCCTCGCCCACCGGCGACCTGCATCTTGGCTCTTTGACGTCTGCCCTCGGCAGTTACCTGTCGGCGCGGGCCGGCGGGGCAGGCTGGTTCGTGCGCATGGAAGACCTCGACCGGTCCCGCGAAGTGCCGGGCACCGCCGACCGTATTCTGCGGACCCTGGAGCAGTTCGGCTTCGAATGGGACGGGGCCGTCGTCTACCAGAGCCGTCGAACCGAATTGTATGACGCGGCGATCGAGCGGCTGCGCGCCGACGGGCGCGTCTACCCCTGCTCATGCAGCCGCGCGCGACTCCGCAAGCTCGCCCGTACCGGCGACGGCGAGGCGGTCTACCCGGGCACATGCCGTCTGGGCGCAGCGGCCAGTCCCCTGCCGCCAGCGCTGCGGTTCCGGCTCGACGATGCGAAGACGACGGTGACCGTCGAGGACAGGCTGCAGGGCCGCTACGTGCAGGACGTCGCCAGGGCAGTGGGCGACTTCGTCATCAGGCGCCGCGATGGTTTTCATGCCTACCAGCTGGCCGTCGTCGTCGATGATGCCGAGCAGGGCGTGACGGAGGTCGTACGCGGCTGCGACCTGCTGGACAACACACCCAGGCAGGTGCTCTTGCAGGAGGTGCTCGGGCTGCCCCGCCCGACCTACGCCCACTTGCCGCTGGTGACGGAGCCGGACGGCTCCAAGCTGGCCAAGCGGCGCCGCAGTGTGCCGTTGGACCCTGCCCGGGCGCCTGCACTCCTGTATGCGGCCCTGGTCCTGCTCAGGCAGGCACCCCCACCCGCCCTCCGGTCCGCCAGTCTGGCAACGCTGGGCGACTGGGCGCGCCACCACTGGACCCTGGCGCCCCTGCAGGGTGTATCCCAGGTGCCGCTGGAGCCCTGATGTGCGGGAATGGTTGGGCCGGGCCCGGGTTGGCAGTATCGTAGGATGCGCCGCGGCACCCGGTCGGGAATGTCAGACCTTCCGGTGGCGCGCGGTGAGCAGCCGCCGGAGTCACGCATGAGCCAGCCCCGCGTCATCAAGAAATACCCGAACCGACGGCTGTACGACACCGTCGACAGCAGGTACATCACGCTGGCCGATGTACGCCGTCTGGTCATGGAAGCCATCGACTTCGTCGTCATCGACAAGAAGTCCCAGCAGGACATCACGCGCAGCATCATGCTGCAGGTGATTGCCGACCAGGAGCACCACGGCGAGCCCGTGATGAGCCAGGACTTCCTGTCGCAGGTGATTCGCGCCTACGGCGGCACGATGCAGGGCCTGGTCGGCAGTTACCTGGAGCAGAGCCTGGCGCTGTTCATGGCCCAGCAGCAGCAGTTGCGCGAACGAATCGGCAGCATGACGGAAGCCGACCCGCTCAAGTCCGCCGCCGGCCTCGCGGAGCGAAGCCTCGCGCAATGGCAGGCGCTGCAGCAGCAGATGCTGGATACGATGATGGGCGCGGCGCGCGCGCCGGGCGGCGGGCGCAGCCGCCGCAAGTGACCGCGTCAGCGAGACCGTGACGACAAAGGGCCCCATCGGGGCCCTTCGTTCGAACCGCCGTGAAGCGTCGCGGGATCAGGTGACGCCGCGCATGCTGAGCCGGACCCGGCCCTGGCGGTCCACCTCCAGGACTTTCACCTTGATGACGTCGCCTTCCTTGAGCTTGTCGCTGACGCGCTCGACGCGCTCCTCGGAAATCTGCGAGATGTGCACCAGGCCGTCACGGCCCGGCAGGATCGTCACGAAAGCGCCGAAGTCCATCAGCCGCGCGACCCGACCTTCATAGATCGCGCCGACCTCGACGTCGGCCGTAATCAGCATGATGCGGCGCTCTGCCTCGCGGCCCGAGGCGCCGTCCACCGACGCAATCTTGACGGTGCCGTCGTTCTCGATGTCGATCGTCGCGCCCGTCTCCTCGGTAATCTGCCGGATCACCGAGCCGCCCTTGCCAATGACGTCGCGAATCTTCTCCGGGTCGATCTTGATCGTCAGGATGGTCGGTGCCCACTCGGACATTTCCGCGCGCGGCTTGGCCAGCACCTTGTTCATTTCGCCCAGGATGAACAGTCTGCCCTCACGGGCCTGATCCAGCGCTACCTTCATGATCTCCGGCGTGATGCTGGTGATCTTGATGTCCATCTGCAGCGCGGTGATGCCCTGCTCGGGGCCTGCGACCTTGAAGTCCATGTCGCCGAGGTGGTCCTCGTCGCCCAGGATGTCGGTCAGCACCGCAAACCGGTCACCGTCCTTCACCAGGCCCATCGCCACGCCCGCGCAGGGCGCCTTGAGCGGCACGCCCGCGTCCATCAGCGCCATGCTCGTTCCGCACACGCTGGCCATCGAACTCGAGCCGTTCGATTCGAGCACCTCGGACACGACGCGCAGCACGTAAGGGAATTCGGTCAGGTCGGGCATCAGCGCCGCGACGCCACGCCGGGCGAGGTTGCCGTGACCAATTTCGCGGCGCTTCGGCGAACTCATGAAGCCGGTTTCGCCGACGCTGTACGGCGGGAAGTTGTAGTGCAGCATGAACGGCTCGCGGCGTTCGCCGATCAGCGCATCGACAATCTGCGCGTCGCGCCCGGTGCCGAGTGTCGTGGTCACCAGCGCCTGGGTCTCACCGCGCGTGAACAGCGCCGAGCCGTGGGCCCGCGGCAGCAGGCCGACTTCCGCCCTGATCGGCCGCACGGTGCGCGTGTCGCGGCCGTCGATGCGCGGCTTGCCGTCCAGGATCCGGCCACGCACGAGGCGATACTCGAGCCAGAACAACTGGTCGTCCACTTCGTCACGCGTGAATGTCGGCGCATCTCCCTCGCACAGCGCCGCGAACGTCGCCGCCTTGATCTCGCTGACCTTGGCGTGACGGGCCTGCTTTTCGACGAGTCCGTACGCGTCCTGCATGCCGGCCTCGGCCTGCGCGGCCACCGCCTGCTTCAGTTCGTTGCTGACCGCCGGTGCGGTCCAGTCCCACTTCGGCTTGCCCGCTTCCGCCACCAGCTTGTTGATCGCGTCGATCGCGACCTGCATCTGCTGGTGACCGAACAGCACCGCCCCGAGCATCACGTCCTCGGGCAGGCACTTGGCCTCGGACTCGACCATCAGCACGCCTTCGCGCGTGCCGGCCACCACGAGGTCCAGCTCCGACTCGGTCTTGGTCACCGTCACGGAGGGATTCAGCAGGTACTTGCCATCCTTGTAGCCGATGCGCGCGGCAGCGATCGGGCCCTTGAACGGCGAACCGGACAGCGCGAGCGCCGCGGAAGCGCCGAGCAGCGCGGGTATGTCGGAGTCCACTTCGGGGTTCAGCGACAGCACCGTGGCGATCACTTGCACTTCGTTGTAGAAGCCGTCGGGAAACAGTGGCCGGATCGGCCGGTCAATCAGGCGCGAGGTCAGCACCTCCTTCTCGGATGGGCGTCCTTCACGCTTGAAAAAGCCGCCGGGGATACGGCCGGCGGCGAATGTCTTTTCCTGGTAATTGACGGTCAGCGGGAAGAACTCCTTGCCCGGGACCGCTTGCTTCCGGGCCACGGCGGTGACCAGCACCACGGTGTCGGCCATCGTCACGAGTACGGCGCCATCCGCCTGGCGCGCCATGCGCCCGGTCTCGATGGTCACCGTGTGTTCACCGTATGCAAATGTCTGTTGAGCAACGCTCACGCGGTATTCCTCATTGGTTACTGGTTGTCGGGCTCAGGGCGCGCTCTCTGCGATCGACAGCGCCCACTCGCGGTCGCCTCAGCGCCGCAGACCCAGGTTGGCCACGATCTTGGTATAGCGGCCGGGCGTATTCGCCTTGAGGTAGTCAAGGAGCTTGCGGCGCTGGGCGACCATCTTCAGCAGGCCGCGACGCGACGCGTGATCACCCTTGTGAGCCGCAAAGTGCTCGGTAAGTCCGTTGATGCGTTCAGACAGAAGCGCGATCTGGACCTCCGGCGAACCGGTATCCGTGGGGGAGGAGCCGTGCGTCTTGACGAGTTCCGCCTTCTGTTCAGTCTTGAGTGGCATTGCGAAGAGACCTTCCTTTGAACCTTTCTTTGTAACTCAGTAACTTACCTTCAACGAAGCCCGACATTGTAATCGGCCGACCGCCTCGTCTCAAGCGCCATCACGCCTGTCGTGGTGTTTCCAGCTCCAGCATGATCCGCTCCGGCGTCATGCGCCGGCCCTCGGGCGTCATGCGGCCCACGCCCAGGAAGCGCCCTGATGGACCATACATCCGCACCCCCTGCCCTGCAGGGCCCTCGACGAATACCGCCTGGCCGCGCAGCACGCAGGCCTGTTCCGCCTCGCCGAGCCGGACCGCCGGCCAATGTGGCAGCGCCGCATCGGGCGGCAGCATGACTGCATCGAGCGCCGGCTCGCCACCCTCCGCCAGCAGCCCCTCCAGGACGGCCCGGGTCCGCATCGGCTGGTCGCAGAACGGGCCTAGCTGGGTGCGGCGCAGCTCGATCACGTGGCCGGCCGTGCCGAGCGCCCCGGCGATGTCCTCGATGAGCGTGCGCACGTAGGTGCCCTTGCTGCAGCGCACCTCCAGCGTCAGCAGCGGCCCCTGCAGCGCAAGGCAGTGCAGCGCGTGAACGCTCACCCTGCGTGGCGCGCGTTCCACTTCAATGCCTTGGCGGGCGAGCTCATATAGCCGGCGGCCGCCCTGCTTGAGGGCGGAGTGCATGGGTGGGACCTGCTCGATGGAGCCGGTGAAGCGGCGCAGCACGGCCGCGACGGTGCCCGGGTTCAGCGGCGGCACCGGTTGCGGTGGAAGCGGCTCGCCCTCGGCGTCGCCGGTCGTCGTTGCGACGCCCAGCTGCGCGGTGACCCGGTAGGTCTTGTCCGCGTCCAGCAGCATTCCCGAGATCTTGGTGGCCTGGCCGAAGCACAGCGGCAGCAGGCCGCTGGCCAGCGGGTCCAGGCTGCCCGTGTGGCCGGCCTTGCGCGCGCGGAACAGGCGTCGCACAGCCTGCAGTTCGCCGTTCGACGAGGGGCCCGGCTGCTTGTCCAGCAGCACGATGCCGGACACGTCCCGCCACACGACCCGCGGGCGCCTGGCCACCGTGCCGGCGCCGTTCATTCGGGCTCGTTCTCGCCCTCGTGGCGTCGCTCATCCTCGGCGACGGCCTCCGAGATCAGCGAGGACAGGCGTGCGCCGCGCTCGACGCTTTCGTCGATCCTGAAATCGAGTTGCGGCGTCACGCGCAGGCGCAGCGCATTGCGCAATTCGTGCCTGAGGTAACCGGCGGCGTGGCGCAGCGCTTCCTGTGCGGCCGCGGGATCGCCGAGCCCGGCAAACGGCGTGAAGAACACCCGCGCGTGTGACAGGTCTTTCGACAGTTCGACCGCGGTGATGGTGATGAGGCCGATCCGCGGGTCCTTGATCTCGCGCCGCACCAGGTCCGCGAGCAGGCGCTTGAGCTGCTCCTCGACCCGGCGAGCGCGTGCAAATTCCTTCGGCATCGCTTACAGCGTCCGCGCGACCTCGACCCGGTTGAAGCACTCGATCTGGTCGCCGACTCGAATGTCGTTGTAGCCTTTCACGCCGATGCCGCACTCGGTACCGGACCGTACTTCATTGGCGTCGTCCTTGAAGCGCTTCAGCGACTCGAGTTCGCCCTGGAAGATCACCACGTTGTCGCGCAGCACCCGTATCGGCTCGTTGCGCCGCACGTGGCCTTCCACGACCAGGCAACCGGCCACCGTGCCGAACTTGCTCGAACGGAACACCTCGCGCACCTCGGCGAGGCCGAGGATCTGCTCCTTGACCTCCGGCGCAAGCATGCCGGTCATGATCATCCTGATGTCGTCGATCGCCTCGTAGATGACGCTGTAGTAGCGGATTTCGACGGCCTGCTCCTTGACCGCCGCGCGGGCCGCCGCATCGGCACGGACGTCAAACCCGATGATCTGCGCCCGCGACGCCGCAGCCAGCATCACGTCGGACTCGGTGATACCGCCGACCCCGCTGGCGATGACCTTGACAGTCACTTCGTCGGTGCCGAGCTTCGTCAGCGCGTCGCTGAGCGCCTCTGCCGAGCCTTGCACGTCCGCCCGGACCAGCAGCTGGATGCTCTGGCGACCTTCCTCGCCCATCTGCAGGAAGACGTCCTCCGACTTCTGACCGGACTGCTTGGCGAGCCGCACGTCGCGCAGCTTGGCCTGGCGTTCCTGGGCCACGTCACGGGCGGTGCGCTCGTCGGCCACCACCAGCAGGTCGTCGCCGGCATTCGGCGGCGCCGACAGGCCAAGCACCTGCGCGGGCAGCGACGGCCCGACCGATTTCACGGGCGCGCCGGTCTCGTCAAACAGTGCGCGGATACGGCCGAACTGCTCGCCGGCCAGGATCGTGTCGCCGACCTTGAGCGTGCCGCGCTGTACCAGAACGGTCGCGACCGCGCCGCGACCCTTCTCGATGCTGGCCTCGAGCACCACGCCGGCGGCGCTGCCGGCCGTGGGCGCCTTCAGTTCCAGCACGTCCGACTGCAGCAGGATCGACTCGAGCAGGCGGTCCACGCCCTCGCCGGTCTTGGCCGAGACATTGACGAAGATGGAATCGCCGCCCCAGTCGTCCGGGTTGACGCCCTCGCCGGCCAGCCCGGTACGGACGCGATCCGGGTCTGCATTCGGCTTGTCGATCTTGTTGACCGCGACGACCAGCGGCACACCCGCGGCGCGCGCATGCTGGATCGCCTCCTTGGTCTGCGGCATCACGCCGTCATCGGCCGCGACCACCAGCACGACGATGTCGGTCACCCGTGCGCCGCGGGCGCGCATGGCGGTGAAGGCCGCGTGGCCCGGCGTGTCCAGGAAGGTGACGACGCCGCGCGGCGTCTCGACGTGGTAGGCGCCGATATGCTGCGTGATGCCACCGGCCTCGCCGGCGGCGACCTTGGTGCGGCGGATGAAGTCCAGCAGCGAAGTCTTGCCATGGTCCACGTGGCCCATGATGGTCACGACCGGCGGACGCGGCAGTTCCTCGCCCGCCGCTTCCAGACTCTCGACCAGCCTGCTCTCGAGCTGGTCGCCCTGTTGCACGGTCCCGGTATGGCCCATCTCCTCGACCACCAGCAATGCCGTGTCCTGGTCGATGGCCTGGTTGATGGTCGCCATGACGCCCATGTTCATCATCGTCTTGATGACTTCGGTGGCCTTGACCGCCATCTTCTGCGCCAGCTCGGCCACCGTGATCGTCTCGCCGATGCTCACCTCGCGCTTGACCGGCTGGGTGGGCAGCTGGAATTCCTGGCGCTGGTCCGATTGCACGGTCGCGCGGCGACCCGACGCTGCGCGGGTGCGGCCGCGGCGGTGCTTGGCGGACAGCCCCCCGGCCACATGCAGTTCCTCGCGCCCGTAGCGCGTCGGCTTGGCGTCCGCCTTGCGCGCCTTTTGCGCCTTCGCCTCACGCTCGCGGCGCTCGCGCTCCGCCAGCTCGCGGGCCTTCTGGTCCGCGTCGCGGCGTGCCTGTTCCTCGGCCAGCACGCGACGGCGTTCTTCCTCCTCGGCCGTGCGCCGCTCTTCCTCGCCCTTGCGCTGCCGCTCGCGCGCCTCGATTTCGCCGCGCTGGGCATCCTCGGCCGTCCGGCGCGCCGCCTCTTCGGCGTCACGCTGCCGGTCCAGTTCCTCCTGCGCGACCCGCGCCTGTTCTTCCAGCACGTCGCGCTTGATGTAGGTGCGGCGCCCGCGCACCTCGACCTGCACGGTGCGGGCCTTGCCCAGCGCGGCCGAGACCTTGATTTCCGACTGGGCGCGGCGCTTGAGTGTGATCTTGCGCGGAGCTGCCGCGGCCTCCTGCTTGCCATGCGCCTTGCGCAGGTGCGTCAACAGCTCGAGCTTGACGTCCTCGCTGATGATCGCGTCGGGGCCCGGAATCGCGATGCCGGCCTCTTCCAGCTGCACCAGCAGCTTGTCGACCGGGACCTTCAGGACCTCAGCAAACTGTGTGACCGTGACCTCAGCCATGCTCATGAATCCTGTGTGCCGTCCGACGCCTGTTCCGCCGCCTCGAACCAGTGGGCGCGCGCGGCCATGATCAGCTTGCCCGCGCGTTCCGGTTCAAGACCCGGCACGCCCTCGAGCTCGTCCAGCGACTGTTCCGCGAGGTCGTCACGGGTGCGCACGCCGCGCGCGGCCAGCTCGTAGGCGAGCTCCTTCTCCATGCCCTCGATCTCGAGCAGGTCGTCCGCAGGGCCCGCCTGCTCCACCTTTTCCTCGCTGGCAATGGCCAGCGTCAGCAGCATGTCGCGCGCCCGGCTGCGCAGCTCCTCGACGATCTGCTCGTCGAACTCCTCGATGCCGACCAGTTCAGTCGTCGGCACGTAGGCAATCTCCTCGATCGACGAGAAGCCCTCCTGCACCAGGATCGTGGCAACGTCCTCGTCCACGTCGAGCTGCTTCATGAACAGCTCGCGCAGTTCCAGCTGCTCGCTCTCGCTCTTCTCGACGGCCGCGTGCTCCGACATCACGTTGAGGCGCCAGCCGGTCAGCTCGCTGGCCAGCCTCACGTTCTGCCCGCCGCGGCCAATGGCCTGCGACAGCCGGTCTTCGGGCACCGCGACATCCATGGAGTGCGCGTCCTCGTCCACCACGATCGAGCTGACCTCGGCCGGCTGCATCGCGTTGATCACGAACTGGGCGGGGTTTTCCACCCACGGAATGATGTCGACGCGCTCACCGGCGATCTCGTTCGAGACCGCCTGCACGCGCGAGCCGCGCATGCCGACGCAGGCGCCCACCGGGTCGATGCGGGGCTCCAGGCTCTTCACGGCGATTTTCGCCCTGACGCCCGGGTCGCGGGCCGCGCCGAGGATCTGGATCAGGCCCTGGCCGACTTCGGGCACTTCGATCTTGAACAACTCGATCAGAAACTCAGGCGCGGTGCGCGACAGGAACAGCTGCGGCCCGCGCGTCTCGGAACGGACTTCCCGCAGCAGCGCCTTGATGCGGTCCTGCGTGCGGGCGATCTCGCGCGGCACCATGTGCTCGCGGGGCACGAACCCCTCCGCGCTGCCGCCCAGGTCCACGTAGACGCCATTGCGGTCGACCCGCTTGACCGTCCCCGAGACCAGCGTCATGACGCGGTCCTTGTACTCCTCGACGACCTGGGCGCGCTCGGCCTCGCGCACCTTCTGCACGATCACCTGCTTGGCGGTCTGCGCCGCGATGCGGCCGAACGCCACCGATTCCATCGGCACCTCGACGAAGCCGTCCACCTCGGCGTTGGGGTCGACGTCGCGTGCATCGTCGAGCCTGAGCTCGCGTTCCGGCACCTCGAGCTCCGAAGAATCGTCGGCGAACACCTTCCAGCGCCGGAACGTCTCGTAGGCGCCCGTCTTGGTGTCGATCGCGACCCGCACATCGATGTCTTCGCCGTGCTTGCGGCGGGTGGCCGAGGCGAGCGCCGCCTCGAGCGCGTCGAAGATGATTTCGCGCGCGACGCCCTTCTCGTTGGAGACTGCCTCGACGACTTCAAGTATCTGCCTGTTCATGCCCCGTCATCCCGTCCTGAACCGGTGGCGTTACGCCACCAGGCGTGCCTTCTGTATCGTGGCCAGTGGCAGGCGCCATTCGCGCCCGTCCACGTCAATCAACAACTCCTCGTCCGCCAGCCCGACCAACCTGCCGCGAAAGCGCTTGCGTCCCTCGACCGCGACCGCGAGTTCGACACGCGCCTCGCTGCCGAGAAAGCGCTCGAAGTGCGCCCGTGTCCGCAGCGGCCTGTCGAAGCCGGGCGACGACACCTCCAGGTCGTAGGCGCGACCGATCGGGTCCGCTTCATCCAGCGTGGCCCCGACCAGGCGGCTCGCCTGCGCGCAGTCCTCGATCGTCACCGTCGCGCCGTCCAGCCGGTCGATGAAGATCCGCAGCAACGCCCGACCCGACGCCGGGCTGAACTCGATATCCACGAGTTCATAGCCGGCCTCGCCGGCCGCCGGCTCCAGCAGCCGGAACAGTTGCGCCTTCATCGCCCTCCGCCCGTTTCCGTTGCGCCGCCGACGGACCGCCCGCCGTGGCCATAAAAAATGGGCCATGGGCCCATTTCTCGTTATTCACGGCGGCCGGGTCGTCAACACCCCTGCCACCGCCGGGAGCCAGCCAGGCGCCCCAGCGGAAACAAAAAGGCCCCGCGAGGGGGCCTTCTTTCGAAACCCTGATCGGGGTACCGCTGCCGAGCCTCGCTGCTCCGGACTGCGGCCAAACACATGCCCCGACCGCGCGAGACTATACAGCAACACCCCCGGCCGCCTCAACGACTTGCAGGAACTGGCGGTCAGGCACGGGCGGCCCGGGGCCCCGGGACGCGGCGGTCCGCTCAAGCGTCGGCACCGGCCGCATAGTGCGCAAAGGTCGCCCGCGCCGCCGGACCTTGCCAGCGCCGGGGCGGCCGCAACTGCTTTTCACCGGGCGTGCCGCAGCAACGGCAGCGCGGCCGGAATTCGCTGAGTCGCCGGGCCGCCAGCGCGCCATGCGCCAGCCGTGGCAGGTCGAGTGTCACCCAGCGCCGGCAACGCGGGCAGTAGCATTCGAGCTGGTAACCGTGCCGGGACAGGTCGGCCAGGGTCGCGAGTCGAATCGGATGAATTCTTGCCATGCGCGCAGATTGCGCGCCTGGGTGGCTCAGGGCGTGACCCAGCCTGCCGGGCAGCAGCCCCACGCGGCCGCTCTGCCGCCAGCGAGGCGTCGGCCCGTTTCGTCGACCGGTCCGCCAGCGGCGCGGGCTACCAGTTCTTCGGGCCCTTCTTGACGGTGACTGCCCCGGTGCCGGTCGCCATGGCGTGGCAGTGCAGGCAATGGCCGCCGTACTTTGCGATGAACTCGCTCGAGCGGCCGGACGCGTAATGCATGCTGTGCGAGATCATGGACATGGACTCCAGTCCCGACCCCTCTGTATGGCAGCTCTTGCAGTCGTCCGGCACGATGGCCACCTTGCCGGCGGTGTCGCGGTGCTGCAGCGCCGCCAGTCGCGCCTTCAGGTTGGTCGCGCCCGTGTGGCAGGACACGCAGCCGTTCGGCATCGTGTCCGGGCCGCTGATTCCTGGCAGGCTGCGCACGTCCGGATCGGCGCCCCAGGCCACCGCCGTCGGCAGGCAGGTCGCCACCATGATCCATGCAGCCAAACCAGCCAACCGGCTGAGCTTCCTGGTCATGAGTTTCTCCTTGGTCACGTTCCACTTCATAGCAGAGATGGCGGCGCGGGCCATTGAGGAAGTACGCAACGGTCTGCCATGACCAGGCGGCGACCCGTCTAAAGCGACTGGCACCGCGCCCCCTGCAGGTTCCGCGTGTCGGCGATATTGCGATGCACCATGCACGTGGGTTTACACAACCGGCCATTCCGCCTATGGTGCCGGCGCGGGCTTCAGCCCGTTTATCCATCTAGGGGGAATCATGCGAAGGACTATTGCCACTATCGTGGCCGCATCGGCCGTTGTTTTCTCGGCCTCCACACCGGCGGCCGAGATCTACAAGGACTACGTGCCGTCCAAGGAGGTCTACAACGTCACGTTCATCAACGTGAAGCCGAACCGGTTCGACGACTACCTCGACGGCCTGCGGCAGACCTGGTGGAGCAGCTGTGAAATCGGCAAGAAGATGGGGACCATCTCCGATTGCGCCATTTACTCCAGCACCACGGCGGCCAACCGCGACTTCAACCTGATCCTCGTCATCAAGTCGCCATCGGCGGCGATGAGCGATCCGGACGAGGCCAGGTACAACAGTTTCATGGCCGAGTGGCGCGCGAAGCTCGCCAAGGACAAGCAGGACAAGCTCGTTGAAGGCTACAGCGAGATGCGCAGCTTCTTCGGCGAACAGGATTTCAGGCAGATCACCTTCAAGTAAGCACCGCGCGGTGGCCTGCGGGACGCCCAGTCCCGCAGGCTGCAGCCGGCCTCAGCGACCTGCCGCCGTGACCAGATAGACGGCGAACGTTCCCAGCCAGTGACCGCCCTCGTAGTGCTCGCCGGTCACCGCCGGCAGCGCCGCGGCCGCGTGCTCACCCGCCGCCTTCAGGATCGATGCACGGCGGGCATCATCCACCGGCAGGCCGGCCGCCATGCCCTGCAGCATCCACGCGCGGCTGAGGTTCAGGCCGTCGAGGTGCGCGAGTTTCGGGTCGGCGCGGTCGGTGACCACGGCAGGCATCAGCCACGCCGCCTCGGGAGCGCGTGGAATGCCCGGCAGGAAGCCGTCCAGCCACCTTGAGAAGTCCGCCGCTGGCAAGACGCGCCGCATCAGGTCGGCTTCCGCGATGCACGGCGACAGGAAGTCCTGGCCGGAGGGCTCATAGCGCAGCGGGCAGTCGCGGTCCGCAAGGTGGAATTCCCGCGACTTGGCGTCGATCAGCACTCGCATCGCCTCGTTGCCCGTCAACACCGCCCAGTCGCGCATCAAGCCAAATGCGAATGCGGTCTGCGAATGCTCACCGGCGCGGATCGGGTAGTTCAGCTTCGGCAGCCAGTCCGCGATACGCTCCGCCACTTCCTGCTCGAGCGGCGCCAGCGCGGCCACCCAGCGCCGCGCATCCGGGTCGTCCCACCGGCGTAATTCCGCGCTGAGCTGCAACAGCCACGCCAGCCCATACGGCCGCTCGAAGGAGATGCGCCCCGGGCCCCGGAGGTAGGCGACCTCCCCCTCGACGTTGGCCGCGGTCAGGCTGCGATCGAGCGCTGCCCGCGCCGTCGCCGCGACGTCGGTGCCAGGAAACTGGCGGGCCACGCGCGCCAGCAGCCAGTGGCCGTGCACGGACGAGTGCCAGTCGTAGCAGCCGTAGAACGCCGGCGCCAGCTCGCGCGGCGGGCGCACATCGGCATCGCCGCTCAGTACATGCGCGATCTTGTTCGGATACTCCTGGTGCACGCAGCCGAGGGCGAGCCTGGCAAATCGCATTGCCGCGTCAGGCTCCAGGCCGGGCGTGGTGGCGGCAGGCATTGCGGCACCGGCTGGCATGGAGACGAGCAGCAGGAACGCTGCAGCCGCCGCATTCAGTCCGCCCCGCATGCGGGTCGATGACACACGGTCCATGGGGCGCGGACTCCTCGATTTAGGGTACGGGACAGGCAGGAATGTTACACGCCGGCCACGAACTTCAGCATGGCCATGCAGATGAGGCCGGCGTACGTGCCGAGCACGTAGCCCGCCACGGCCAGCAGTACGCCGACCGGCGCCAGGGTGGGATGGAAGGCGGACGCGACGACCGGCGCACTCGCTGCGCCGCCGATATTGGCCTGCGATCCGACCGCCACGAAGAACACCGGCGCCTTGATCAGCTTGGCCACGAGCAACAGGAAGGCGACATGGAACAGCATCCACACGGCGCCGACCGCCACCAGCACCGGCGCTTCCCGCATCTGCATGAAGTCCGCATGCGCACCGATGCTCGCCACCAGCACGTACAGCATGAGCGAGCCGACCCTGGACGCCCCGGCGCCTTCGAGTTGCCTGGCCGGCGAGAACGACAGGCCGACGGCCAATGCCGTGACGACGATGAACTTCCACACCGTGTCCGAAAAGAGCGGCAACACCGCGCCGAGTTCCCTGCCAGCCAGCGTTGCCACCCACATGCCGAGGAAACCGATGGCCACGATCAGGATCAGGTCGTCCAGCCCGGGCGGCCTGACGTGCCTGGCCTCGAATTCCGTGACCCGGCGCTTGAGGTCGTCGATCGCCGAGGTATCGGCGCCGGTCCAGCGGTCGATCTTCGCCGCCCTTCCGGCCGCAAACAGCAGCACGCCCATCCAGACGTTGGCAACCGCGACGTCTACGATGACCATCATCCCGAACATCGTGTCCGAGGTTCCGGCCATCTGCGCCAGCGCCACCATGTTCGCGCCACCGCCGATCCAGCTGCCGCTCAGCGCGGTCATGCCCTGCCAGGTGTCCGGCGGCACCAGGTTCAGGAACAGGAACAGCGCGATCGGCGCGCCAATCACCACGCCGGCGGTTCCGGCCAGCAACATGATCAGCGCCTTGGGTCCGAGCCTGACGATGCCCGGCACGTCGAGCGCGAGTATCAACAGGACCAGGCTGGTCGGCAGCAGGTAGTCCTTGATCCAGTCGTACAGCGGCGACGAGTCGGGCAGAACGCCGAGCGTGGTCAGGGTCGTCGGCACGAAGTAGCAGAACACCAGCCGCGGCACCACCGAGAACAACCGCTTGCCGGGACCCGTTTCGCCAAACCAGAAAATGGCGGCGAGCACGGTCAGCAGCACGGCGAGGATGCCGACCGGATCGGAGACGAACGGTGAGTCGAGCGGCATGGCGGTCATCCTGGCGGTACGAGGTGCTCATTCCATGTACACGATGGTGGCAGCGTCGTCCATCGGTCCAGGCGCCACCTGCCGTGCCGGCCACCGCGATTCGGCGTGCTGGCAATCCTGCTCTGGAACTGGCGTTTCGCGTCATATTGCAACGGCAGCGGGCCCGGGCCATGACGGGGATCCATTGGCCGCTGCGCCACCGCATCAATGGGGATCTGGTGAACCTGACCGAGTTCGTCGAGGCTTGCCGGGCCGGCCAGGTCGTGTATCGGGAACCCGCAGACACGTGCCGGATCTGGGAGACGGTGCTAGGATAAATGACCCCTGCGGACCCCAGGCGCCGCAACTGGACAACTTGGATGCCGCAAGGCGTAGGAAGGTAGGTATGACGAGCGACTCGGTTTCGGCCATTCTCCACAAGCACCCGTTCGTGTCCGGCTTCCAGCCGCACCACGTGGACAAGCTCTCCACACTGGGGAATGTCGCGAGCTTCAAGCCCGACGAGATCATCTTCCGCGAGGGTGAAGCCTGCAACAAGTTCTACCTGATCGTCTCCGGCCCGGTGTCGCTCGAGCTGGCCCTGCCGCGCAACGTCATCCAGGTGCAGCGGATCGGCGCGGGCGACGGGCTCGGCTGGTCGGCGGCCCTGATCGGGCGCGGCAAGCACTTCCAGGCGCGCGCGCTGGACGAGGTGCAGGCGCTGTACTTCGAGGGACCGGAGGTGCTGGCTACCTGCCAGCAAGACCCTGAGTTCGGCTTCGTGTTCATGCTGCGATTGCTGGACGTGGTCGCGTCACGGCTGCGCGCGACGCGCGTGCAGCTGGTCGACATGTACTCGCCAGTGGCCAAGCAGGCTGGCGCCTGAGCCATTGCCGAGAGCGCGGCGACCGACTCAACGTAGCGCCGTTTGCGTGATGTGAAAGACCCCGGCCTGCGCCGGGGTCTTGCTTTTCATGCCGCCTGTGTGCGGCGCGACGGGCCAAAGGACCCGCCAGCCGCGCCACGCCGACCGCTCAGAACAGGATGTGCCAGGCGATGCACAGTTCCGCACCGAGGCCCAGCGCGAAAGAAAGGGTGCGCACCCACGGGATTGCGAAAGTGTATGAGACCGCGTGCACGACGCGCGCCCAGAAGTAGGTGGCCGCCGACACCTGGGTGGCTTCGCCCGAAATGCCGGCCGCATGCGCGACCAGAATCAGCGCGGCAAAGACCACGAGGTTCTCCACGGCATTGTAGTGGGCGGCCTTCAGGCGCTGCGCCCATGGCGCCATCGGCTGCGGGTTCTCCGGGTACCCCACCGTGTCCACGATCCCCCTGACGCTGATCACGTTCAGCACATAGGGCATCCACATCAGGCCGGTCAGCAGCGCGACGTAGGTCAGATAGGTCAGCTCCATTGTCATGCTCGTTCACTCCGGGTGATGATCTTGGGCCGTTATATGCCCAAAAGGGCAGCCGGTCCATCGACCGACTGCCCGCGGCGGGCTGGATCAGGCGTTGCCGGAACCCGTGGGGCGGTGCCCCTTACCGTCGGGCGACGCCCTGGTTGGCGGCGGCTTTCTCGGCCTCCTTGCGGCCCACCATGAAGTAGTAGATCAGGTAGGCCAGGCCGACGCCGCCGGGGATGAAGCCGATGTACCTGAGGTCCTCGTCCAGGAACGGCAGCGCGAACATCAGGCCGATGCCGACGAACAGCCAGACCAGGCCGCGCAGCAACGTGCGATGCGGCGACACCTCCTTGGAATCGAGCAGGCCCTCCGGCGGCGGCGGCACCTCGATGCCCTTCTCGATGGCCGCGAGCCGCTCCTTGTGGTGCAGCTCGATGAGCGTGCGGCGCTGCCGGTAGCTCGTCACGACCCCCAGCATCGCGAGGCCGATACCCATCACGATCGCGATGATCGGAATCAACATGCCAACAATGGCTTCGGACATCCTATTGCTCCCATCCAGGGGCGCCCCGTTGGCGCCGATGGTGTTTATATGCCCTGGCCAGGCCCACGGTTGCACTTGGCACCGCATTGTCTGGACGGCCTCCACCCTGATCATGCAACCTGTTCCCCTTCGGGCGCATATCAAGAGTGCCATGCATGCCGCCGCCGCCACCCTGTCCACGATCATTCCGCAGGTCCCCTCGATGACCGAGGCCGAGGTGCTCGCATTGCTCGAGCAAGGGCAGCACCGTGATGCCTTCGAAGGCCTGATGCCGCTGTTCCGTGACCGGGTGTTCCGGCTCGCCTGGTCAATGCTGGGCAACCGGACGGCGGCCGAGGACGTCGCCCAGGACGCCTTCATCAATATCTGGCGCGGATTGCCGCGTTTCGACGGCCGCGCCGCCCTTGGCACGTGGATTTACGCCATCACCCGCAACACTGCGCTCATGGCACTGCGCCGCCGCCGGCGTTTCGTGTCGCTCGACGACGCCGACGGCAGCGAAGGCGCGATGATTTCACAGTCGCTGGTGGGCGACGATGGTCGGCTGCCGGAGGGTCATGGGGTCGAGCGGTTGCTCGCGGCACTGCCCGACTCGCAACGGCGTGTTGTCACCCTGTTCTACCTGGAGGACCGGTCCTGCGAAGCGGTCGCCGACGAGCTCGGTATGCCGGTGGGCACGGTCAAGAACCACCTGTTCCGCGCCAGGAAGGCGCTGTCGGCCATGGTCGGGCCGACCGGAGAGACCCCATGATGCAAGACACCACAAGGCGCTGCGCCGGACGCGCAGAAGAATTGCTGCTGAAGCTCGACGGCGGGCTGGAACCGGCGGCGGCGGAGCGGCTCGAGCAACACGTCGCAGCTTGCGCGGCCTGCCGGCAACTGCTGTCCAGCCTGCAATCGCTCGATGTGGCGCTGGCGTCCCGTTTTGCAGCGCCTGCATTGGCGGAGTCGTTCGACCGCGCCGTCCTGGCACGCCTCGATGCGCTGCCCGGGTTCGACCCGCGGACGGCGGCAGGCAATGCCGCACTGGCGGAACAGGATCGAATTGAATCGCTGGCTGGCGTGAAGGCCAACCTGCGGCGCGGAATCAGCACCGGCCTGCTGGACATGACCGGCGTCGGCGCGATCCTCTGGGCCGGGGGCCGCCTGGCGCCGCGCCTGCTGGACTTCGTCGACCAGCACACCGCAGTGCTGCCCATGGCCGGGTATGTCGGAACGGCTGCGGTGGTGGCCGCGCTGGCGATCGTCGCCGCCTACCTGGTGTCCCGTGTTGAACGTCTGACCGCGATAGCCTGACACAGGCCAGGCAGCGAAGCGGCCCCATGACAGGGCCGCTGCTGCATTTTGCGCGGTCTCGGGTTACCGGAACAACAACCGGGCGGCGACGCTCGCGTGGTCGGAAGGCCACAGTCCGCGGCCGTGCGGCATGGTCTTGTCGTTCGAGGTTTCACCTATCAGTCGCGCTTCCTTGACCTGCCAGGGCAACTCGCGGCTGAAGATCAGGTCGATGCGCTCATAGTGCTGGGAGTGCTTGTTGCGCAGGTCTTCCTGCTCGCAGCAGCTGAGCCCCGGCAGGTTTCCCGGCCGTTGCAGCCAGGCGTCGTTCAGTCCTGCAGCAGTGAACTGCATGTACGGCGAGGCAATGTCACCCGGTGGAAATGGCAGTTGAGCCGACGGGTCGTTCGGCGAGGAATTCATGTCGCCGACGATGATCAGCCTGCGACCCGCGGGCGTTGTCCCGAGTGCGGTCTGTATCAATTGACCAGCCTGCAGTGCCTGGAAGAATGCCGGAATCGCCCCGGGTCCGCCGCCACCCTGCACTTCCAGGTGCGTGTTGATGAAGCGATACGGCTTGCCGTCCACCATGGCGTCCACGGCCACGAAGCCCCGCTCGATGGAGCCGAGCCCCGGCAGCGGCACTACGGCGCTGAAATTGCAGCCATTCATCGACGGCTTCGCGCACGGCAGCGCCACGGGCGCTGCGACCACGTCGCTGCGCGCCAGGATCACGTCGCGATCCATGACCCGAAGAAACGCCGGTACGCCGTTGATGTAGAACGGAATACCGGGATATACGTCGAAAGACTGAACCGAGAAGTTGCGTACCTGCGCAACGGCTGAGTAGGCCGGTCCAAGTGCCGCCAGCGTCCCCGCCAGGTGATCCGAGAACGCACCGGCGATGTCCGGATCGTTGCACGGATAGCCGCCCAGTTCTGGCAGCGCCGGAATGCAATCGAACTTCCACACCTCCTGCAGGCCGACCAGGTGCGGCCGCCGTTTGAGGACCTGCGCAGCGAGCGCCTTGAAGCGCTCCTGCGACCGGTTTGCGGAGATTTGCCTGAGGGCCGTGACGACCGCATCGTTGAACGCCGGCGTGTCGATCGTGGCGATCAACGGCGAAATGTCGGCGCCAAGGTACTGGTTCTGGGTCATCACCTCGATTTCGCCGGCGCCGGCCAGCAGTGGCACCAGCAGCAACGTGGCAACGAAGCGATGTCTGGGCTTGCGCATGGGGTCCCCCGATCATTGTTGTGGTGAGATGTTGGGCGGGCCGGGCAGGCCGTTACCCAGACGGCAGACTGCGCCGCCCTGCCAGTGCGCGCAACTGCCGGAGTGGCAATTTCACATAACCTGATTGGCGCTTGCCGGCTGACTTGGCCCGTCCTGCGGCCGGGCGGCCTCCGGCTTGGCCGATGCCTTTGTTCGACTAACCACCGGTCTTGTTGCCGCCGTGGCGGTCCTGCGCCCGAGGTAGCCCCTGCGCGCGCTCCCGCCCTGGGTTTACAATAAGTCCCGTGAGGCGGCGGACGCCTCGCGTTTCGCGGACCGCCCCGCCGGAAGATCCGGCGGCGCCCCGTGCGACCCTCGCAGCCATGAAGAGGACCCACCGGGTCCAGGAGCTCTTGTCATATGTCCACGCTCAAGCGTGTTTCGCAGTATTCACTGATCGCCGTCGCCGCCCTGATGCTCGCCGCCTGCGGCATGCAGAAGGAGCCGGCGCAAAAAGCGATCGCCGACATCGAGGCCGCCGTGACCACGGCCGGCGCCGATGCCGAACGCTTCATCCCGGATCATGTCGCCACCGTCAAGGCCAAGGTCGCCGAGTTCAAGACGGCCTTCGAACAGGGTGATTACAAGTCCATCATCACGAACGCACCGGCGCTGCTGACCGAGGCCCAGGGCCTGGCCGGCATGGCCGCGGCGAAGAAGGAAGAATTCCTGGGCGCCCTGCAGGGTGAGTGGGTCAGCCTCGCTGCCGACCTGCCGAACGCAGTCGCTTCGATACAGGGCCGCGTCGACTCGCTGTCGAAGATGCGCCGACTGCCCAACGGCATCGAAAAGGCAGCCGTTGAAAGCGCCGGCGCGGGCCTGACGGAAGCCAAGTCCATGTGGGACGAAGCTACCGCAGCATTTGGCACAGGCAGCATCGAAGATGCGGTCGCCAAGGCAAAGTCGGTCAAGGCCAAGCTTGGCGAGATCCAGGCGGCCATCGGCACCGGCTGATCAGTCCGAGCGACCGGCTCGACCCAAGATCGATGGGCGGCACAGGGCCGGCAGGACAACCTGCCGGCCCTGTGCTTTCACAGACGAATTGTGCCTGCCAGCCCCCACTTCGCCCGGGGCTGTGAATCCCGCTAGACGCCTTCTACCGCGGCCGGCTTGCCGGTCGTCCCTGCATCGGCGGCCGCGCGCCAGGTTCCGTCTGACTTGACCCATACGGTTACGTACTCGCCGTTCACGCCAGGCGCCTCGCCCGCGCCGTCGGGGTCGAACGTGAAAGACCCGAGTTCATAGGCAAGGTCGCCCGACGCGGCCACGTGCACGTGCGATGTTGACCACGTGATGGTGCTGTCAGGATTGCTGGCCGTGTCCGCCTCCATGGAGGCCTGGATCTCGGCGGTTCCGTGTGACATGTCGCCATCGAACAGCGTTACTGCATCGGCCGTGTACATGCCGTTGGCGACGCCGACCGCGTCGCGGGCAACAGCCAGCTGCAGCCACTCCGCAGACCGGTCGCGGATCGCCTGCGCCTCGGCCGCCACATCGACGGCCGGTTGGGCGGGCGGCTTCTCGACGCAGCCCAAGGTCAGTGCCGCGGCCACGATGAGCGCCGCCACTAATCTCATGTTATGCATTAGAAATATCCTTCAATCTATTGATTATAAATAATTATCTATGCTACACCGCCGCGCCACGCCGCGCTGCTGCCGAGGCCATATTAGGCCCGTGGGTCGTTTCCGCAAGGGCCCCCAAAGCACCAGCGGCAGCGGCCTGTTCCGCGCAGACCACACCGTAGTCTGACATGCGGTTAGTCTGTGGGTCAGCCGCCTCGGATCCAGCGCGTTGCATGCCGTGAACGTCTACACCGACAGCGTCCAATACGCAGCCCGGCTCCTGGCACCGGATGTCTCCAGTCGTCTGCGACCGCAGCCGGCCTGCGACCCGGCCATTGCGCCGCTCCTTGGGGCATTGCTGGCTGGCGTACCCGAGATTCATACGGCCACCATGTCGGTACCGGCATGGCAGCATCTGTTCATCACGGAGACTTCAGCCGATTCGCAGTGCGACCGGCTGCTTGATCTCCTGAGGCAAGGCTGCGTCGTTCCAGACCGGATGGCCTGCATCGCCGGGACAGGCCCGCGCTTTCACGGCTTCAAGGGACGCAACTGGTCAGCCGCGCCGGGAAACATGCACCTCGCCGTGCACTTCGCGCCGGACTGCGCCGTCGAGCGGTTCGAGGTGGCATTCACGATGCTCGCCGCGCTGTCGGTCGTGGACGCCCTCGACCAGGTGCCGGCCCTTGCGGGGCGATCCGGTATCAGGTGGGTGAACGACATCGTCGTGGACGACGCCAAACTCGGAGGCGTGCTTGCCTACACGCAGACGCGCGATCGGACCGTGACGTCGGCCATTCTCGGGATCGGGCTCAATGTCGAAGTGACACCCGCCGTACCGCCAACGTGCTTCGTACCCTCGGTGAGTTCCGTGTGCGACCTGGCCGGCGACGGCGTGAGCGTCACGCAGCGCGACGTGCTCGGACTGCTGCTGAATGCGTTGCAGCGCAACTACGACCTGTTGCTGCAGGCGGGCTATCGGTCGTTGCTCGAACGATACCGGCAGCGCTCGACTATCATTGGACAGGAGTGCACGGTCTGTACTGACGAGTCCGACGTGGAATTCGAGATCATCACGACCGGTCGCGTCATCGCCATTGGCGACGGCCTGGAACTGCACCTCGAGGGCCGGAACCTGCCCATCACCCGGGGCAGACTGTTCGTTGGCCGGTTGCGGGCGCCGGCCCGGTTCGCCGGCTACGGGGCTTCCCCGATGCCCGGCCGCGCCGGCCCGGGTTCAAATGACCATGATCCGCGCGCGGAGCGGGTCGTACGCCAGGGTCGCCGAGGACCACGCCAAGATGCCGACACCTGACTTGCTGGTCATTTGCGTCACCGCCTTGCTGGCGGTGTTTGTCGTGCTGACAGCCCTGGCCGCCGTGATGCAGGCGCTGATCCTGTCGTTCCCGCAGCCCGCTACGCCAGCGGATGACATCGAGCCGACCCTGGTCGCTGCCATCACCGAAGGCGTGTTGGCCGCCTACCCCGGCACGAAAGTCAGCGGAATAGAGGAATTGAGATGATTTTCGCCAAGCACCCCAAGTCCATCCGGGTGATGTTCACGCCCTTCAGAGACGGGCTGCAGAGCGTCTTCGGCGGCAAGGTCCGGCTCGACGACTTCCTGCCAGCCATGGAACTGTCGGCCAGGATCGGCATCCGTCACTTCGAGTTCGGCGGCGGCGCACGGTTCCAGGCGCCGCTGTTCTACCTGGGCGAGAACCCTTTCGAATGCATGCGACGGATCAGGCAGGCGGTCGGTGCGGACGCGGATCTGCAGATCCTTACCCGCTCGGTCTCTGGCGTGACGCTGACCAACCAGTCTGCTGCGGCGCTCGCCATGCAGGCGCGGCTGATGGCCGCGAACGGCACGACCTGGGACCGCAACTTCGATTACATGAATGACGTGGACAACCTGCTGCGCACCGGCAAGCCGATCGTGGACGCCGGCATGCACCACCAGGTATGCATCGCGCTGATGGGCCTGCCCTTCGAGTCGACCAAGGTGCACACGGCGGAGTTCTATCTCGACATCGGCCGCCGGCTTCTGGCCAGCGACGTGCGCATCGATTCGATCTGCCTCAAGGACGCCAGCGGCACGACCGCTCCGGCAACCATCTATGAGACCGCGGTCGGGCTCAGGAAGATCATGCCGCCCGAGATGCCGCTGTGGATGCACACCCACGACACGGCGAGCACGGCGGTGTCCTGCTACCAGGCCGCCATCCATGGCGGCGCGGATGGCGTCGACCTGTCGTGCCGGCCGCTAGCGTCCGGCACGGCGCAGCCGGACGTCCGGTCGCTGGCCCATGCGCTGAAAGGCACCGGCTACTCGCTCGATATCGACGCGCGCCGCATTGCCGACGTTGAACGGACGCTGGAGGACCTGCTCCGGGACTACGACTTCAATCCGACCACGACGACCGCCGACGCACGCGTGCTGGGCTTCCCGATGCCGGGCGGGGCGATCGGCCCGAACATCCACATGATGGTCAAGGCCGGCATCCTGGACCGCTACAGCGAGGTGCTCGCGGAGCTTCGCGTGGTCGTCGAAGCCGGCGGCGCGTGGACCAGCGTCACGCCCGGCAGCCAGCAGTACTGGCTGCAGGCCTTCAACAACGTGCTGTACGGGCGCTGGCTGAAGATCGATGCCGGCTACGGCAAGGCGGTGCTCGGCTACTTCGGCCGTACGCCCCTGCCGCCGGACCCGCAGGTCGTGCAGCGGGCATCCGAGCAGCTGAAACTGCCGCCGTTCGAGGGCGACCCGCTGGATGCCGCGCCGGACAATATCGGCGTCGCGGAACGGGCCCTGCGCGAAGCCGGCCTCGAGGTCAATGAGGAGAACACGTTCCTGGTGCTGTCCTCGATCATTCCCGGCAGGAAGATGGAGGCCAACGAAGGCATGCGCTTCCTGACCGGTAACGCGAAGATCGACATACCTCTGAAGAAGCCAGCACCCGCGCAGCCGGCCGGCGGCGCTGCGACCGTGCCGGCCGTCACCAGCCCGTTCACGACGCAGGTCAACGTCAAGGAAGGCGACCGGGTGCGACGCTTTTCGGTCACCGTCGAACCTCTGTGGAGCGCGAAGAGCGCCGCAGGCAAGGCGGCGGCGGCCACCGACTCCGGCACCCCCGTGTTCTCGACCTTCGCGGGAACTGTCGAAGTCGTGGACGTGCTGGTCAATGTTGGCGACGTCGTGCAGTCCGGCGCCGTCGTCGCGCAGGTCGAGGCGATGAAGGCCAAGCACGACATCAGGACCCCGGCCGGTGGCCGGGTACTGGCCGTGCACGTGAAGATCGGTGACGAGATCGACAGCGGCAAGCCGGTCATTTCCCTGGGCTGAGGAGCACACGCCGTGGACCTGTTCCTGGAGATCGTGCAGGCATCCGGCCTCGCCCACCTCGGGCTCGGCAACCTGGCCATGTTCGTGGTGGCCGCGACGCTCATCTACCTCGCGATCGCCAAGGGCTACGAGCCGCTCCTGCTGATCCCCATCGGCTTCGGCGCCCTGCTGGCCAACCTGCCGATGGCCGACATGAGTTCCTACGGCGACGGCATCATGGGGTTGATCTACGACGCCGGGATCCGCACGGAACTGCTGCCGCCACTGATCTTCCTCGGCGTCGGCGTGCTCACGGACTTCCGCCCGCTGCTCGGTCGACCCATCACGTTTCTGCTGGGCGCGGCTGCGCAGCTTGGCATCTTCGTCGCGGCGCTGGGCGCGTTCTACCTGCTCGGCTTCACGCCGCAGGAAGCGGCTGCGATCGGCATCATCGGCGGCGCGGACGGTCCCACGTCGATCTTCCTGACGATCCAGCTGGCCCCGCACCTGCTGGGCCCGGTCGCCGTCGCAGCGTACAGCTACATGTCGCTGGTGCCCGTCATCCAGCCACCGATCATGCGCCTGCTCACGACCAGGAAGGAACGCGCGATCGACATGCCGCAGGCCATCGTCGTCTCGCAGCGCGCCGTCATCCTGTTCCCGATCGTGACGGGCCTGCTGGCGTCGCTCGCCGTGCCCACGGCCGCGCCCTTGCTCGGCATGCTGATGTTCGGCAACCTGCTGCGGGAATCCGGCGTCACGGAACGCCTCAAGAAGACCGCCGGCGGCCCGATGATCGACATCGTCACGATCCTGCTGGGACTCGCGGTCGGCGCCACCATGAGCGCGTCGAACTTCCTGAACTGGAATACGCTCATGATCCTCGCGCTCGGCGCGGTCGCATTCTCGTTCAGCACGGCCGGCGGCATCCTGCTGGCCAAGTTCATCAACCTGTTCCTGCGCGAGGGGCGCCGCATCAACCCGTGCATCGGGGCGGCCGGCGTGTCCGCCGTGCCGATGTCCGCGCGGGTCGTGCAGAACTTCGTGTCGAAGGCCACGGACGGGCGCGTGAATCCGCTCATGCCGGCCATGGGACCGAACGTCGCGGGCGTGATTGGCTCCGCCGTGGCGGCCGGCGTGTTCCTGATGCTGCTGAAGTAACGGCCATCATGGCGGTTCACGCCCAGTGCGCAGCCTGATGTCGTTGCTGTTCGCCGCGGCCGCCGCCTATGTTGCGATGTGCACGTGGCTGTTCCTGGCACAACGCTCTCAGATCTACTTCCGCACGCCGGAAACCGACTATCCCGCCGCGTCCATCCGTCTCGACAGCGATGGCGAACAGATCAAGGTCTGGCAGGTGTCTCGCGACGGACCGGATGCACTCATCTACTTTGGCGGCAATGCCGAGGACGTTGCCTGGAATATCCAGCGCTTCCAGGTGACATTTCCCGCCCGGTCTTTGTACCTCGTCAACTACCGCGGCTACGGCGGCAGCAGCGGCCGGCCTACGGAGGCCGCGCTGTTCAGAGACGCACTGGCCGTCTTCGATCACGCACGGGTCCGGCACGGGCGGATCGCCGTCATGGGCCGAAGCCTGGGCAGCGGCGTGGCCATGTACCTGGCGACGCAGCGCGAGGTCGACCGCCTCGTGCTCGTCACGCCCTTCGACAGTCTTGCGCGGGTCGGACAGTCCCACTTCCGGTTCCTGCCCGTTTCACTGCTGATGCTGGACAAGTACGACTCAGCCAGCCGAGTGGCCGACGTCAAGGCGCCGGCACTGCTGGTGATCGCAGGAGATGACGAGATCATCCCGCGCGCGCGGTCGGACGCGCTCGCGGCTGCATTCCCGCCGGCGCAGGCGCAGGTCGCGGTGATTGCGCACATGACCCACAATTCGCTGGACCTGTCGCCCGACTACCTGCGGTCGGTTCAGGCATTCCTGGCCGCTGATTGAGTCGCGCGGCTAGTGTGGGTCAACGTTCGCGTCGGCCGGCTCCGGCGCCCTGAGCTTGCCAGCGAATTCGGCGCTGACCGGCTGGAATTTCCCCAACCGGCAACTGGGGCCTTCCATGAGCCCGAAGCCCGCGTCGTAGATCACCGTAATGAGGTCGCTGTGACACAACTGGTTCAACATGACGCGGTACATGAAGCGGCCCTCTGAACGCAGGCCGGGGCACTTGTTCGGCAGGGCATTCAGCATGACGTCCTTGCCTTTCATGTAGAACAGCAGCGTCTGGTCGTCGACGATGTAGGTACTGTCGAGTCGCGCGAGGCTGACACAGTTTTCCGGCCGGGCGGCCTCCTGCGCGTTGGCGGCAAATCCCCACACCAGGACCAGCGAGGCCAGGGCCGGGATCGGAAGTGTCTTGGCCGTCATCTCGCCCTCCTCGCGGCCTGCGGCCGCAGTCGTACCCAGTGAGTTCGACCGCAGCGCCCTGGACTGGTTGCATGCGCCCCTGCCCCGGCAACCCCAATATCCACTGACCGAACCACTTCCGTGCTTTGGCGCCCAGGTGTTCAGGACCGATCGATGCAGGTCGGCGTATCCCATGGTGACCAGCGACGGCCGCGCCGGGATTGTGCAACCATAGGCCATGCAGACCCCCGCGCCGGTGGCCGAACCGCGCCGATTGACGCCTCTGCAACGCGGTGCGCGGGCGCTGTTGCGGGTTTTCGGCTGGCGCAGCGTCCTGGTCTGGCCGCCGGTGCCCAAGGGGATCATCATCGTGTATCCCCACACTTCGAACTGGGACTTCATCATTGGCGTGCTGTACAAGATCGGCGCAGGGCTGCCCGCGCACTGGGTTGGCAAGCACACGCTGTTTCGCTGGCCGCTGCGGCGATTGCTGATCCGGCTGGGCGGCGTGCCAATCGACCGCCGCGAGCCGGCCGGGGGAGTCCGGACGCTGCTCGCCGAGTTCGGCAGGCAGGACTGGATGTGGCTCGCGCTGGCGCCAGAAGGCACGCGCTCCCGCACCGATCACTGGAAGTCGGGCTTTTACCGGATCGCCGTGGCAGGCGGTCTTCCGGTCGGCCTCGGCTACATCGACTACGCGACCCGCTCGATCGGGATCGACACCTACCTGACCCTCACCGGCGACCCTGAACAGGACTTCGCCCGCATCCGGGGCTTTTACGCTGACAAGCGCGGCAGCCGGCACGAGAACGCCAGCGACATTCGCCTGCGCGGCTAGCGGCGCGGCGGCCCAGCATCCGCTGGACTCAGTCGCGATTGGATCGATCAGGGAACCTGAGGGGGGCCGCCGAGGTCACCAGAATCAATGGACGAGTTCCTGTCGTTGCAATGCCCTTACTGCGGCGAACCGGTCGAACTGCAGCTCGACATTGGCGGCGGTCTACGCCAGGCCTACGTCGAGGATTGTCCCGTGTGCTGCCGGCCCTGGCAGGTCGACGTCTGGCTCGACGACGGGCAGCAGTGGTGCGCAACGCTGAGGACGGCCGATGAGTAGGCTGCGCAGGCGTTGACGGTCCGCCGGCCAGCCAGGCAAAGACCCCGGCGCGAGGCCGGGGTCCTGAGTTTTCAGTCGGAGAACGCTTTTGCCGGCGGTCACCTACTTCATCAGCGTCACATGTCCGGTCTTGAACGTGACCAGCCGCTGCGCCCCCGTCGTGGTACAGGACACTACGACGAGGTCCTTCATCTCGTAGGTCTGGTCGCCACTTCGCAGCACCGCCTCCTTGATGTGCCTGCCGGTCGCACACATCCGGTCCAACGTTGCCATCGCTTCGCCGCCGCTGTCCGGCATGGCGACGGAGAGCGTGCTGCCTTCTGTGGGCGCAGATCCGGAGACGGCCGCCGACGATGCGACGCTGTCCGCCGTGGCGGTTGTTGGGGACGGGCGGCCGGTCGCCATGCCGCTCGCCGCCTCGCGCGCCGCCTTTGTCCCGGCCCGGGTCGGTGACTCCCGGACCGCCGTGCGCGGGCTTCCGGTGCCGGAGGCCGCTGAGGCTGCGCCAGCGTTGTTGGCACCCCATGAGAATGACGACACGCCTAGCGTCTGCCCGGCGGCCGATGCCGACGACTCGCCTTCGACGCCTTTGATCTGCAAAAAGTAATCCGCCGCAGCGCCCGCGACCACACTCGTCCCGCACAGCGCGATGGCAAGTGCAGCCGCGGCCAAGTAACTCCTTCGCATAAGACCCCCTCGGTTGGAACCACACAGAATTGGACGCGCGAGTCTTTCATGAGGCAACGGAGAGCGGAAGGCCAGGCCGATCAATTCCGGACCTGCAGCACAAATCGCCAGGGAGACCCGCGATCGACCCTCGGCACCGGAACCGTCGTGGAATCAGTCAGGCCATCCGGCGCTCGGCCATCCCGGCCGTCCGCTGGTTCAGCCAGGCCCGCAGCTGGTCCAGGTCGAGCGCCGGTGCGAAATGATAGCCCTGCGCATAGTCGCAGCCCATGGCCGCCAAGGCCGCCAGCGTCTTGCCGTCCTCAACGCCCTCCGCCACGACCTTCAGTTCGAACTGGCGAGCGAGGTTGATGATGACCTGCACCAGCCGCTGGTCAGCCTCGTCCGTGAGCATGCGCATCACGAACGACTTGTCGATCTTGATTTCGTCGGCCGGAACCTGCTTGAAGTAGCTCAGCGACGAGTAGCCGGTGCCGAAGTCGTCGATCGAGACCCGCACGCCCAGTTCACGCACCTGCCGGAGCCGGCGCGTCGCCTCCTCGAAGTCGGACATCAAGGCGCCCTCGGTGAGTTCGAGCGTCAGGACGTCGCGCCCGACATTCCAGGACTGCACGGCCGTCTTCACCATTCCAATGAACTCGCGGTGGTGCAGCATGCTGGGCGATACGTTGACGGCGACGGGCAGGTTGTCTAGGGCCACAGACATTCGCAGCGAATTGCTCAGCGCGTACCAGGTGGTGTCATGGATGACCCCGCCTTGCTCCGCCAGAGGAATGAAGACGTCCGGTGTCGCGACAACTTCGCCATCCTGCAGCCAGCGCATCAACGCCTCGACACCTGCCACGCGCCCGTCGCAAATCCGGACTTTGGGCTGGAAACAGACGGACAATGCGCCTTCGTGCAGCGCGTGCTCGAAAGCCGCACCCAGTTTTCCGGACTGCAGGACCTGCCCGGCGAGCGAGTCGTTGTAAACGACGACCCGCTCGGCGCGCCTGCGCGCCTCCATCGACGCCAGCTGGGCCTTCCGCAGCAGCGTCTCCGGCTTGCTTGCATCCCTCGGAAAGAGTGCGACGCCGATGCTGAGACCGGTCTTCACCGTAATGCCGGCCTCGATCATCACGCGATCTGCGACATGGGCGATCTTTTCCGCCGCGAGCGTCGCGTGACCGGCGTTGCGGACCTTGTCCACCAGCACACACACGGCGGCATCGCCCAGCCGCAGTATCGTGCCGCGCTTGCCTAGCGCTCCGTTGAAGCCGTCCGCAAGGCTGTCGATGAGGCGGGCGCTGGCCTGGTAACCAAGCTGCGCACGGACCACGGGGGGGTCCCGCAGTTCTACCAGCAGCAGGGCCGCTGATCCGGCAGCACGGCCGACACCCTCGGACAGGGCGGCCAGGAGCACCTCATGGGAGAGCGTGGCGGCGCCCGGCACTACGCTCGTGTCCACGCCATGCCCCCTAGAGGAAATACTCGGTCGGGTCGATGCCATGAGCATTTGGCTCGAGCCCCCGGGTGATCCACAAGCCGGCGCGCCCCGGCTTGTCGTTGGCCTCGCAGGTATTCAGGTCGACGATCGAAAACTCCTCCCGCAGCCTCTTGTGGGCATCCAGTATCAGCATCACCTCTGGCCGGAGCCGCCGGAACCGGTTCTGGGCGATGACAACTCCGACCTCGCCGGTACTGAGCTCCACCAGCGTACCCGTCGGGAACACGCCGACCGCCTGGATGAACAGCTCCACGAGCTCGGCCTGGAAGTGGCTGCCGCCGAGCTTCGTCAGCGTGCGCATGGCGTCAAAGGTCGAGACGGTCTTTGCGTAGCGGCGCTTGGAGATCATGGCGTCGTAGCAGTCGACGATGCCTGCGATGCGGCCGACCAGCGGAATGTCCTCACCGGCCAGCTTCTGCGGGTAGCCCGAACCATCGAATCGCTCATGATGCGTGGCGATCATCGTGAGGATGTCGGCATCAACCCCGCTCGTCTGCTTGGCCAGTTCCACGCCGGCATCGACGTGACCACGCAGGATGATCCAATCCTGCTCGGTCGGCTTTTCGGGTGAACTCAGCAGTTCGGCCGGCAGCTTCGTCTTGCCGATGTCCAGCAGCATCGCGCCCATGCCGATGGTGGAAAGCGTCGCTTTGTCGAGGCCCATGTGGCGTCCCAGCGCCAGGGCCCAGACAGAGGAAGAAAGCGAATGGCTGTAGAGGTAGTCATCCATGCTCTTCATGCGCGCGAGCCAGCCCATTGCATCGCGGTTGCGGAAGACGCTGTCGACCATCCAGTCGACGACCGATCCCAGCTCCGTGACGTCCAGGTTGCGGCCCAGGTGCAGGTTCTCGAAAACGTCCGCGACGGTGCGCTTGGTGTCGGCGTAGTTGTCCTGGATGACCGCAAGCTCGGCTTTCAGCGAGGCCGTGTCCTTGACCGCGGCAGGCGCCACGCCGGTCTTCAGCGCGACAGACGCCTCATGCAGGGGATCCGGTGCAACTGCGTCGTCCGCGGTCTTGTTGCGCTTGCCAGGCACAGTCCTCGGCTTGTCGAGGTCCGCGACCGCGACCTCGACGTACACGCTCTGGCAAATGCGCTGGATTTCCGCCAGTTCGTCCTCGCTTTCGATCGTGAAGCCCTGGAACAGGAACGGCGTCCCCTCCCAGGGTCGATCGAGCCGCGACACATAGGTGCCGATGCTGAGCTGATCCACGGGTATTTCGATGATCTGCTTGGACACGTCCGGGGGCCGCACTGGTAACGGGTCTGCGGCGAGATTAAGTGAAACGACCCACGGTGCGTCCTGACCCACGTCTCAGAACGGGCGACTGGCGATCGGCGGGACGAAGTGCCGCGGCAGTCGCCCTTGCGGCTGGAATGCAGTAACGGAAAACCCGGCGCGTGGCCGGGGTTCCAGAAAGACAAAGCCCCCGGGATGGCCCCGGGGGCTCTTGGATCATCGCCCGTGACGGCGGTCAGGCGGTGCGGCGGCGCCGCGCAAGACCGACACCCAGCAGGCCGAGGCCCAGCAGGCCGATGGTGGCCGGCTCCGGCACCCCTATGGAGCCCTGCGTGATCAGGTCCTGCCGGTCTGCAAGATTCTGGTTATTGACCAGCACCACCAGGCCACTGGCCATCGGGCCTGTGCCGTCCAGGCTCCTGAGCCACGTCGCGGCCAGCGTGCCAACCGCACTGCCCGGGGCGGTCAGCGCAAACGCGCCGGTGCCCAGGTTGCGGTCGGTGACGCCGAAGGACAGTTCCCACAGGACCACCTGGAAGGCCGCAGCCTCCGTGTCCGTGTCAATGAGGCCGTGGTAGCGGCCCCACAGTTCGGACACCAGCAGGTCATTGTAGCCGGCGCCGCTGATGCTCATCACCTCATACGGATTCGAGAATGGCGTCAGGAATACGTCCGGCTCCAGGCAGAAGCTCAGGAATTGGGTCCAGCTCGAGCCGGCGCCCGGCGGCACGTCGTGCGTGTAATTCAGCACGAACATTCCGGCGTTCGCATTCGTGGCCGAACCGCCATTCAATTGAAACCCCACGCCACTCGAGAGACCGTTGGCGTCGGCCGGGACCGGCGACGGCGTGAACGGGTTGCCGTTGGCGTCGCCGATCGTGACGCTACCCCCGACTACCAGGGGCAGTGCCATGGCCGGGGCGGTCACCCCGAAGGCGACCAGTGCCGTGGCGGCAAACAAGAGCTTTTGGAAGCGCATCGTGACTGTTCCCTGTGCTGATCACCCGACCCGAAATTCGAGTCGCCGCACAATCTAATGCACAAACCGGGCCAGACTTGGCAAGTCATTGAATACACAGACATTGACTGCATCGGGCCACACTGGCGGACGGGCCAGTTGTAAAGGCCGCCGACACCATCTACGGAGCTTATGTCATGGACCGGACCGGTGCTTGAACCGTCCCGGCTTTGGCCACGCGCGAGGCCTGGGCCTCAGTCAATGCGCTTGGACACGACGCCCGACATGGCGCTCTCGACGAACCCGCGGTCGACACTGGCCACGGCGAAGTACCAGGTGCCGGGTGACAGCTCTGTCACCTGCCAGCTCAACGCCTTGGCATCCCGGATCTCGACCTGGCAATGCAGTTCATCGGGCTTGACGCCGTAGTAGATCCGGTATCCGAGCAGATCCTCGAACGGCGACCCGTCGGTCCTCGTGAGCGGCGCATTCCAGCTGAGCAGCGCCTTCCCGGTCGCGGGCGACGCAGCATCGACCGGTCTGCCCAGGCAGTCCCGCGCGGTCTCCTGTTGGGAACTGCAGGCAGCGATTGCCACCAGCGACAAGAGGAGCGCCAGGCAAGTCGTGGGTAGTTTCGGCACGGCGAGTCATCCTGCTGAAGTCAGACGGTCAATGTGGGCCACCGGCGGCAGTGTCCACCAGTCTACCGAACATGGCCGTTCGACTGAATCACCGGCCAGCTCACAGCTCGAACCGGTAAGTGAGCTTCACCAGAAACTGCTCGCTGTCGCGCAGGTCGAAGGCGCCACGGAACTGGTCGGCGGCGTCGAACGGACCGGCGCCCTCCTCGAACAGCGAGCCGCCGCGCACGTAGGCGACATACAGGTGCGACAGCGGCGCCAGTTCGTAGCGGTAGCGCACCTGGAAACCCAGGTTACGCAGGCCGAAATCCGCCAGCGGCTCATCGACCGCCAGCGGCATGCCGTCGGGCGCGACGCGCCAGGCCTGCAACGCCTGGGCGTCGAGACCGATCGCCTCCAGCTTCACCTGCAATTCCTGCCTGCCGCCGATCAGCCACGACACCTCCGCGTTGAGGACGAGCATGTTGCTCCTGAAGGTGCCCAGCAGGTTGCCACCACGCCACAGCAGCCAGTCCGGATTGTGCGTGGCCCGCACGCCGACAGCGGCACTGAGCGCGTCGTTGACGAAATAGCGCGGCTCGACATAGACCTGCAGCTGGCCGTCATCGATGCCGCCCAGCCCCTCCGCGGCATAGCGCAAGTTGCCGTAGAAACTCCAGTGCCCCTGGCGCGGCCGGAAGCGTTCCGAAAAGGCATACAGCTTCGCCGGCACCCTGACCACACCGTTGCCGCGGGTAATCAGGTCGTCGTAGCCCGATGTCCACCCCGCAATCTCCATGTACTGGTCGCCTCCGTCACGGCGCTCACTGGAGCGGCTGAAGGCCCAGGCATCGGCAATGTGCAGACCGGCGCCGTTGGTGCGACGCGAAACGGCCGCCCGTACGTCGTGGGCGGCGTACGGAGAGGATTCCGCCAACCCGGTCAGGCGGCGCGCTATTTCGTAGCGCACGTAGTTGAAGTCGTTGCGTGCAAGGTAGCCGAGATCGTTGAGCTGCAGGTCATCGCCTAGATGCAGGGCGTACAGCTGCTGGCGCCAGCCCTGTCCGATCTCGTGGTCGACCAGCAGTTGGGCGCCCACGTCGTTCGTCATGCGGCCGGCCGGCCCTGCGGCGGACGCCACGACGGTCGTCCGGACATTCCAGCTCCCATTCGGCGCCCACCTGTGGTCCACCTCATAGACCGTCGCCTCGCGATCCAGGTACGGGCTGTTCACCCGCAACACCATCGCGCCAACGCCCTGACGATCGAAGTCGCGCGTTGCACGCAGGGCGAAGAAATCGCGGCCGACGCCCTCGTCCTCGGCCGCGGCGAACAAGCCATAGTTGATGCCGCGCACGCTGCCGTTGAGCTTGACCGCCGCGGTGACATCGCCGGGCCCGCTGCCATCGTCGGCTGCCCCGCCTATACGGCGCGTGTAGATGAGCCGGTTGGCGCTGTCGAGGGAGCCAAATGGCACGTCGAAAAAGCTCTGGTTCTCCGTGAAGAACGGCCGCTTGTCATCAAAGAAGGTCTCGATCGCGTCAAAGTTCACGACCAGCTGGTCGCTCTCGACCTGGCCGAAATCCGGTTTCAGCGTGCCGCTGAGCTGAAACTGCCCGTTGGGTTTCCAGAAAATGTCGCCGCCCGCATCGAATTCCGTCCGTCCGTCAACCGCGTCATACACGCTGACCGCGTACGGCGCCAGAACGAACAGCGACTGGCCGAATCTCGGCACTTCGATTTCTTCGAACAGAGACAGGAAACGCTGCTCGCGGAAGCTGATTGCCGGCCACGACATGCGCTCACCGGTGGCGCCGACCACGCGGTCCAGCGAAACGCCGAGCCTGCGCCTGTCGCCCCCGGTGGATTGCATGGGCGCGATGTGCCAGGGAATGAGGATCTCGGCCGACCACGTATCTCCGTCCTCCGAGACTGCATGCCGCCAGTCACCGTCCCAGTCCGCGTTGAACTGGTTCTCGTTGGTGATGGTGGTGTCGGTGATGCTGTTGGACAGCGACACGGTGAAGTTGTAACCGGTGCGGCCATCGCCATCGAAGTCGACATAGAGGTTGACACGATCAACCTGGGCGTCCTGATCGCGCTGCGCGCGCTGGCGGGTGCGCGGTACGCTGGCGGCCTGTGTATTGCGGAAGCCGACTGCCAGGCCGTTCGCCGTCGCCAGGATCCAGGCCTCGGTCGGATGTGGCGTTGGCGCCCGCGACAACGGTTGCGTCAGGCGAAAATCGGTGACCTGCTGCGCGCCCTGCCATTCCGCCGCATCGATGTGTCCATCGATGGTCACGGCCCAGGCGCCAGCAGCGTTCATCGCCAGGCACATCGAGGCAGCGATACTGCGGACCGCGGACATATCGCGAGTTTACCCTGTCCCGACCCAAGGCCGGCCGCGCCCCCGGCTGCTAATCACTTGCGCGCGCAGACTCCGCCCGATACCGCGCGTCGCCGGCGCGCTTCTCCGGCGTCGCAACCTGTGTCAGAACCGCAATGACAGGCACGTCAATGCCCCGTCCATCTTGCGGAATTCCGACAGCTCTACCGGCACCGGCTCGTAGCCACGCCCGGTCAGCGTACGCGCAAGTCGCGGACACCCGGCCGCGATCAGCACGCGATCGTTTATCCGGATGCAGTTGGCGGCGAAGCTCTCTTCGCCTGACACCACGATCCGCTCGTAGGTCCTTAATGCATCGATTTCGGGCAATTCCGCCACAGCGACAATGCGTCCGTAGCCGATATACGACATCCCGGTCTTCAGGTGCAGTAAGCGCCGGTTCCCGCGGACGTCCACGACGCTGGCCCGATACCCGAGCATTTCCAGAAACTCCGCGAGTTGTTGCCCGCCAACCTCGTTCGTTCGGGCGGACAGACCGATCAGAAAGTGACCATCCACCTCGCAAACGTCTCCGCCGTCCAGCGTACCGGGCGCGGTAATGTGCGCGATGTCGGGATACCAGCGTCGCAATGCGGCGATGATACTGTCGACCTCGCCCATCCTGCTCGGTGCACCGGGGCGGGTCGCGATGGCGCCACGCGCGGTCACGATGGCCGGGTCCTCTACGAAGCAGCTATCGGGGTGCGCCGGATCCGCTGGCAATGTGGTGAGCGTGAGTCCGCAATCGATGAGTGCCTGGCAGTAAGCGCGATGTTGCACGAGCGCGAGCGCGAGGTCCGGTACGCTGTCAGGGACGCTCGTCAGCCCGGCTGCGAAGGTCGGAGGCGGCGGCCGCACAATGGCGCGGGTGTAGTGCATGTCAGGTGGCGCCTGCTGGACGCTCATAGTCTAGCCACAAATGCCTGTTTGCGGGACCTCCGCCGGGGATTCCCTGGTTGCCTTGAACAGGTACAATCGCTGCGTTCATCGGGCGGTGGCGAGGTGATGGAGGTCGGTCGTCGTTTGCGGACTTGCGTCTGGAAACGAACGAACTGGAGAAGGCACTATGAGGCCACAGGTCAGGTTCCTGAGCGACACGTTGGTCGGGCAAGTCATCGCCGAAGCCCGGGACGCGCTGTCGACCCTCGGCGTTGAAATTCACAATCACGACGCACTCGCCCTGCTTGCCGATCATGGGGCCCGGATCGATCGTCGGACGTCACGGGCCTACCTCACTGACGCATTGATCGACAAGTCGCTGGCGAGCGTCCCGAAGTCCTTCAGACTCTTCGACGCGTCAGGACGCCAGACAAACGATTTCTCCGGCAACACCATTCACTTCACGCCAGGCTCGTCCGCGCTCAACTACCTGGATTTCCACACTTGCACAATGCGCCGGCCGCTCACCGACGACTACATCCACTATGTCAAGGTCGTGGATCAGCTGCCGCATATCGCCTCCCAGAGCACCGCGATGATTCCCGCCGATGTGGTCGACAACGTCTCCGACAGTTACAGGCTCTTTCTCAGCCTGTTGTATTCGGCCAAACCGGTGGTGACCGGTACGTTCACGATCGAGTCTTTCCAGGCGATGAAGGACATGCTGCTTGCGGTGCGGGGATCAGAGCGGGACCTGCGCGACCGGCCGCTGGCCGTATTCTCCTGCTGCCCGACATCGCCCTTCAAGTGGAGCGACGTCACCTCGCAGAACGTGCTGGACTGCGCGAAGTATTCCATTCCCGTTGAGTTCATCGCGATGCCGCTCGCCGGCTTTGTGGCCCCGGTGACCCTGGTCGGCACGCTGATCCAGCATACGGCGGAGACGTTCAGCGGAATCGTGCTCAGCCAGCTCGCCCGTCCGGGCACGCCGATCCTGTATGGCGGGTCGCCCGCAATATTCGACCATCGGTACGAATCCACTCCGATGGGCGCCATCGAGACGATGATGATCGACTGTTCCTACAATGAAATCGGCAAGCACCTGGGCATCCCTACCCAGGCCTATATCGCACTGACCGATTCAAAGCAGCTGGATGTCCAGGCCGGCCTCGAATCCGGCATGGGCGCGACGCTCGCTGCCCTGTCCGGTATCAACAACATCTCGGGTCCGGGCATGATCGATTTTGAGAGCTGCATCAGCCTGGAAAAGCTCGTCATCGACAACGAAGCCTGCGGCATGGTGCACAGGATGGTAAGGGGAATCGAGCCGAGGGACGATTTCCCCTGCCTGCCCCGCTTCGAGGAGTTGCTGCGGGATGAACACCTGCTCATTTCGAAACATACGCGGAAGTACCTGAAGGACGAGATCTACTGCCCTGGCCCGGTGATCAACAGGGCCAACAACGCCCGCTGGATCGAAGAAGGGTCGTCCACCATGGCTGACCGGGCACACGCCGAGGTAGACAGGATGTTGCGGAGTTATCAGCCTTCGCCGTTGCCCAGGGAAACTCACGACGCGCTGGTCGACATCATGGAATCGAATGCCAGGCTGCACGGGCAGGATGCACTTCCAGAGAGAGCGCCGTGACCGAGCGCACCCAGGTTGCGCTTGACGCGATTGTCCCGTCTTTCGCTGACGTACTCCTCGCCCAGGGCATGCCGTCCGACATGGTGGTCAGGGACAGGATCCGCGGCCTGGTCGAGGAATCTCTCAGCATGTTCTTCTCCGAGGCGCATCCATCCTGCATCACCGCCGATATTTCCAGGAGCGAGTTCGACGAGGTCTTCCGGGGCGAGGGCCGCAATGACGAACAAGCTCCGCTGAAGACGATCTATCCGCAGGCGGAACACCTGGTGCTGTTTGCGTTGACCATGGGGCATGAGTTGAGTCAGACGATCGAAGTATGCTTCAAGAACAACGACTTTGCCCTGGGCTCGATGCTCGACACCGTGGCTTCGCTTGCGGTCGAGAACTCCGTCGCGCTCCTTGAAGGCCTGACGGCCAAACGGATTGGCGGGAACGGGACGCCGGCAAGCAGTGGCGTGGTGCTGAATTACAGCCCGGGTTATTGTGGCTGGCATATCAGTGCACAGCACAAGGTCTTCCGTTTCCTTCACCCGGAACAGATAGGGATCACGCTGAATGATTCGTACCTGATGACGCCGCTGAAATCCACCACTGGCGTGCTGGTTCACGGCGCCAAGGCCATTCACCAGTTCGACATCGGTTTCAGCTTCTGCCGCGCGTGCAAGGGCAAGACCTGTCTCGAAAGAATGGGCAGGCTGACTTCAGTCAATTGATCAACCTTGTGAGGACCACATGGAGGTTCTGAAAGAGATTGCGAGGCAGCTCCGGCTTGGGGACGACGAGCAGGTCTTTGCGTTGACCAGGCAGGCCATCGCCCAGGACATACATCCCAGGACCATTCTGAATGACGGCTTGATTTCCGGCATGAACGTGGTCGGCGAGTTGTTCAAGAACCACGAGATTTTCCTCCCGGACGTCCTGATGGCCGCCAAGGCGATGTACGCGGGAATGGACCAGTTGAAGCCGCTCTTTGCAAAGGAAGGAATCCCCACGCGAGGAACCATCGTCATCGGCACCGTGAAAGGCGATCTGCACGACCTCGGAAAGAACCTGGTCGGCATCATGCTGAAGGGCGTCGGGTTTGAGGTCATCGACCTGGGCAAGGACGTCGCTCCGGAGACGTTCGTCGATACCGCAGTGAAGGAGCATGCCAGGATCATCGGCATGTCCGCGCTGCTGACGACGACCATGCCCACGATGCACGCAGTCATCAACCTGTTGCATCAACGCAATCTCCAGGGGCAAATCAAGACGATCATCGGCGGCGCGCCGATAACAAAGGCCTATGCCGACCAGATAGGCGCCGATGCGTACGCGTTCGATGCGGCCAAGAGCGTGGAACGCGTCAACGCCCTGTTGGGCGACTGAATGAAGTTAATTCTCGAAAGGCTCCGATCCGGCGACGTCCTCGTCGCCGACGGCGCCATGGGAACAATGTTGTTCCAGCGGGGATTGCAGCCGGGGCAATGCCCCGAGTCGCTGAATCTCACGCATCCCGCGGTGCTCGAGGAGATCGCGTCACTGTATGTCCAGGCCGGCGCCGACATCATCCAGACCAATACCTTCGGCGGTTCGCCGTTGAAACTCGCCAATTACCGCCTCGAAATGCAGACCGCGCAGATCAACAAGAACGCGGTGTCCTGCGCACGACACGCTGCTGGCGACCGCGCATACGTTTCCGGCTCCTGCGGTCCTTGCGGGGAGATGTTGCAGCCATACGGCACCATCGATGAAGCAACGATGTCGAGGGGTTTCGGGGAACAGGTGTCCGCGTTGATTGATGCGGGTGTCGACCTCGTCTGTGTCGAGACGATGACCGATCTGCGCGAAGCGACGCTGGCAGTCAAGGCGGTCAAGTCCACGTCACCGTTGACCCCGGTGATGGCAACGATGACCTTCGACAGGATTCCGAGGGGCTATTACACGATCATGGGCGTAAGCATCGAGCAGGCGGTTGCAGGCCTGACCGAAGCGGGCGCGGATGTCATCGGGTCCAACTGCGGACACGGCGTCGATGCCATGATCGAGATTGCGCGACAGATCCGGGCGGTCTCCGACAAGCCGATCGTCATACAGTCCAATGCGGGACTGCCGGCGCAGCAGGGCGATGAGATCGTGTATCCAGAATCGCCGGACTTCTTTGCCGAAAAGACAGCCGAATTGATGGAAGCGGGTGTGTCAATCATCGGTGGTTGCTGCGGCACAACTCCGGAACACATCCGGGCCATCCGGCTGGCCGTTGACTCAGGCACACGGAAGAGATCTTGAGCAGTTCGTCCGGCACCGACGTCCAAGACAAGCAATTGCTTGGTTTCTGGACCGGCACCTCACTTGTTGCCGGTAACATGATCGGATCCGGCATCTTCCTGCTGCCGTCTGCGCTGGCCATATACGGCGGCATCAGTATCGTCGGCTGGATCTTCACGACCGTCGGATCGCTGCTGCTCGCAGTGGTCTTCATGCACCTCAGCCGCAGGTACCCGAAGGTCGGCGGGCCCTATGTCTTTGCACGGGAAGCCTTCGGCAATCTGGCGGGATTCGTCGTTGCTTACGGGTACTGGATTTCTATCCTCTGCGGCAACGCCGCCATAGCGATAGTGTCCGTAAGTTATCTGTCCGTCATATTCCCGGCCCTCACGACCGCTTCGCACCTCGATGTCCTGGCAGCGCTGTCAGTCCTGTGGACTCTGACTGGAATCAACCTTCTTGGTGTTCGCATTTCCGGCCGGGTGCAGTTGGTGACGACGGTGCTGAAAGTGCTGCCGTTGGTCGTCATCGCCCTGCTCGGACTTGCCTATTTCGATGCGAGTCACTTTGTTCCCTTCAATGTCAGCGAACGCAGTTCCTTTGGTGCGATAACCGCCACTGCCGCCTTGACTCTCTGGGCGTTCCTGGGACTGGAGTCGGCGACGATTCCCGCAGACAGCATCAAGGATCCGGGGCGCACGATCCCGAGAGCCACAGTGGTCGGAACGTCGATCGCGGCACTGATCTACATACTGTCGACGGTCTCGATCATGGGGATACTGTCTCCGCATGACCTGGCGCATTCCGACGCTCCGTTTGCCGATGCCGCGGCCAGGATGTTCGGGCCTGCAGCGAAGTATATTGTTGCCGGCGCGGGTGCCATTGCCTGTATCGGCGCGTTGAACGGCTGGATACTCTTGCAGGGTCAGATGCCCCGTGCGGCGGCGCTGGACAACCTGTTTCCCAGGAGGTTCAGTGCCCTTTCAAGAACCGGCGCACCGCTGCAAGGGATTGTCTTCTCGAGCGTGTGTGTTTCGGCATTGCTGCTGATGAACTACACGAAGGGCTTTGTGGAGAAGTTCACTTTCGTCATCCTGCTGGCAACCCTCGCGACGCTCGTTCCCTACCTGGTGTCCGCATTGGCGCAGCTGAAGTTCGAATTCCAGGCCAGCCACCGGCCTGGCCTCACGGGTTTGGGAGCCATCGCCACGCTGGCGCTCCTGTACTCCGGGTGGGCGGTTCTTGGCCTGGGGGCCTATACGATATTCTGGGGACTGGTGTTGATCGCCACGGGAGTCCCGGTCTTCATCTGGATGCGCAGGAGGAAGCCCCGGCACGAGGCCGGGACTCCAAGGACCTGACGCGGGTCAGTTCGCAGCCAGCAGTTCCCGCACCTCGACCATCGCCTCGCGGGTTGCGTGGCCGGCGCACATGAGATTGCTCGGGCGGGCGCGCGGATACTTCCGCCCGATCTCTTCACACGCTTCCTGCGCCGCCTTGCGGACGCGCGTCTCGAGCTCTTCCATTCCGGTGTGTGTGCTGAGGTCGAGATCCTCGCAGCCTATGCGTTGAGTCAGGGTCAACTCCTGGACCCGGACGATGGATGACCCGTGAACCTGCGTCGTCTCGATTCGCGGCGCCTCGACAGTGATCTCCTGGGGCGGCTGAGCGACAGCACCCCCAGCGAATGACGCTGCCGCAAACACGAACAGGGTGCTTCTGAAGAGGTTCCTTGTCATTGCTCTCATCCTTGTCTGATGGGGACCCGGCTTGCCACCTGGTGGCACGTCGCGCGTGCCACTCGGCGACACGCTACAGCAGCCCGGCGAACGGGCAATTCGGAGAACCTGCAAGCCAGGTTCGTTTCGCGCAGCGTCCGGTGGCAATGACCGTCATCTTGCGCGGACCCCTGATGGCCTTTTCCCATGACTCCAGCGTATGCTGCCGCGCACGGTCTCTTGGTTAATACGTACGGGTGGGCAATGCGTCGAATTCTCCTGATGGGCGCCGCAGGGCGTGACTTCCACGTATTCAATACCTGCTACCGGAACGCCGACGACGTCGAGGTAGTCGCCTTCACCGCCACCCAGATTCCGCATATCGAGAAGCGCCGCTACCCGCCTGCCCTGGCGGGCGCGCGTTACCCGGATGGCATTCCCGTCTACCCCGAGAGCCGCCTCGCGGGACTCATCACTGAGCTAGGCGTCGATGAGGTCGTCTTCGCCTACTCCGACGTGACCAACGGCTACGTCGAGGAACGACGTGCCTTCGTCGAAGCGGCCGGAGCGGCCTTTAGCACCTTTGACGTTGACGCCACGATGCTCGCGTCAAGCCGCCCGGTCATCGCGGTGACAGCCGTACGCACCGGTTGCGGCAAGAGCCAGACGGCGCGGCGCGTCGTCGCGCTGCTGCGCGAGGCCGGCTGCGCTACGGTCGTGCTGCGTCACCCCATGCCCTACGGTCAGCTGGAGCGCCAGGCGGTGCAGCGTTTCGCGACCCTCGACGACCTCGACCGCCACGACTGCACGATCGAGGAACGCGAAGAGTACGAGCCGCACATCGAGCGCGGCGCAGTGGTCTTCGCCGGTGTCGACTACGCAGCCATTCTGGCCGAAGCGGAGCGGGAGGCGGAGGTGCTGGTCTGGGACGGCGGCAACAACGACACGCCTTTCATCAAGCCCACGCTGTGGATCACCGTGGCTGACGCCCACCGGCCCGGGCACGAACTTGACTATTTCCCCGGCACGGAGAACTTCCGCAGGGCTCAGCTCATCATCATCAACAAGACTGACACCGCCCCGCCCGGGAACGTCGAGGCCGTGGCCGCCAATGCTGCGCGGCTGAACCCGCGCGCGACGGTAGTCCGCGCACGCTCGCCCGTCAGCGTTACAAAGCCGGATGCAATCCGCGGCCGGCGCGTGCTGGTGATCGAGGACGGCCCGACCACCACGCATGGCGGCATGACGTTCGGCGCTGGCGTCATCGCGGCACGACAGTTCGGTGCGGCCGGACTGGTCGATCCACGGCCGTACGCGAAGGGTGAGATCGCCGAGACCTTCCAGCGGTACCCACATCTCGACTGCGTGCTGCCGGCCATGGGTTACGGGCGCAGGCAACTCGACGATCTTGAAGCGACCGTCGCGGCAACTTCCTGTGACCTGGTGCTGATCGCCACCCCGATAGACCTCGGGCGCATGATCCGCATCGACAAGCCGTGGCTGCGGGTCAGCTACAGGCTCGACGAGGAAGGAGACGGGCTCGCAGCAGCGGTCGCCCGGGTGAACGGCGCGCGTCACTGCTGATCCTGTCCGACGGGAGCCAGCAGGCGCCGCAGCGCGCCGCCCCGCCTCGACTCGCTCCCCGTTGCGCCGCCGCCCGGACCGTATCGCCCAGGGCGCCGCTCCGCCTGTGACCCTTACTGCGCCGCGACCTTTGCCAGCGCCACCTCCGTCGCCTTCAGCAGTGCTTCCGGCCCGACCGCCGCACCGGTTGCCTTGATCATCCACAGATCGGGGGTCAGCCGCCCCTGCTTCGTCATCCGCTCGAACTCGACGCCGATACTCCCGGCGCGCTCCATCTGCTCCTCAATCTGATGCGCGATCAGGTGTCCGATCGGATAGTCCGGAAGATAGAGACCGCTCGACACCATGTGCGAGTACACGCCGAGGAGCACGACGTCCTTCGTGCCGAAGACCGGTGCGTAGAACTCGTTCCAGACGTCCTGCGCGATTCCGATCGTCGCCACGCGCAGTTGTTCGGCGGTGGCCTCCGGGTTCGCGTACATCCACCGCCACACGCGCATGTCGACCAGTGCGACGCCCGCGATTTCGAAGGTGCCCCAGAAGTCACCCAGCGTCGTCAGCGCTCGCGCCATCTCGTCCGGCTTGGCAAGCCCCAGAAGCTCGAGGTCCTTGGCCTGAAAGACGAACGCCAGCGCCTCGGTGAACGCAGTATTGGGCACGCCCTCGATGGCGATGTACGGCACGTCGTAGAGCGAAAACGTCTGCTCGACGTTGTGACCCAACTCGTGCACGGCGATGTTGTAGCCCTTGTAGTCCATGCCGTCCTTGCCGACACGCGTGCGCAGATGCGCCTTGTCGCCGCGGCGTTGCGCGCCCCAGGCGTGCCCCGCACCGCGCGAGGAGTCAACCGTCATCCGCTCGGCAACGTACTTCGCCTTCTCGGCGCTGAATCCGAGTTTTGCGAGGATGTTCGGGATGTCGGCGCCGAATGCCTCCGGCGTCGGGTACTTCTTCTTCGTGATCTCGTCCAGCTGCGACTCGCTGTACGCACCGCGCGCCTTGAACCCGTTGTACCAGATGTCAAATGGCTCGAGCTTGCGCCCGAGACGCTTCTCGATCAGCGTTCCGACTTGCGGAGCCAGCGGCGAGCGCAGCACTTCGACGAGCATGGCCTCCACGCGCGCCTCCGACAACTCGCGATCGTCATTGAAGCGGCGCTCGATCATCGACGGCGCTGCCGGTGAGTACGGATCGGCAAGCCTGCTGGCGCGGTAGATTCCGAGAATCTGCGCATAGCGGGTGTCGGGCTCGGGATCGACCGTCACCTTCATGCCCTCGGGCGCCTGCCGATCGCTGTCGCTCACCGTTGCGGCCATGACCTGGTTCGTCACCGGGTTCCAGTCGACCGTCGGGTTGTCGATCACGACCTGCGGGATGGTCTGCGTGACGATGCGCTCCATCACCTGCTGGATCACCCGCTGGCGCACCAGCCCGTCGGTCTCCCCGTACTGCGCCTTGATTTCATCGCGCAGGTTCCAGTGCGTGATCAGACGCAGCCTGGGCGGAAACATGCGCCGCCCCTGCCCGTCTACCAGGTGGTGCATCCAGATGTTGTAGCTGGCAATGTAACGATCCGCTGCAGCGAACGCGCCCGTGATCTCCTGGTTGACCTCCGCGGGGATGCGCCGGCCGTAGCGGTCGGCAAGCCTGGCCGCGGCCCACTGTGCCGACGTCCAGGACGCGCCGTTCTGCAACTTTTCCTCGAGCGTCGTCAGCGGAAAGTTCAGCAGGATGACGAATGCGACCTTGTTCGCGAAGAAGTCGTCGTTGACATGCGCCGCCGGATCGTAGCTCGCGGATATCTCGTCGATCGGCAGCAGCGGCCCGAGGTCCAGGTCGCTTTGCCAGCGAAACGCCCGCGCGATCTCGAGCATGCCCCCGTCCATCTGTTCGTGCAGGAAATCCATCCTTGAAAGCAGCGTCATGTAGGTTGCGTCGTCGCCAGCGAAATTCGCCTGCACGAAGCTCTCGAATGCTGCTGCGTCACCGTCGCTCTCGATCCAGAGGCTCGAGACCTGCTTCAGGCCCCGCGCGAGCCTTGGCCGTGTCGATTCACCGTAGCGGGCAACGAGACCGTGTTCTATCCGTCCCGCTGCAGCGTCGATCCACGCCAGCTGTGTCTCGTTGTTCATGATTCCCCCGCTCGACGGCGAGGCGGCCTCGTCGCCGCTTGCGCCCGCTGACATGGCGAGCAGGATCGTCGTCATCAACATTGCTTTCATGGTGCCCTCTGTTGGCGCGCTGGCAACGAGCGTGCGCGAGCGCTGCGGAAATGATACCGCAGGGCGGCCCTGGTCGATGCCTGGAATGGGCCCCGACAGGCGCGGTTGCGACGGATGGTCGCAATCACTCCCAAAGGGAGAGGCCCCGTGCGGGGCCTCTCCCTGCCTTGGCACGGGCTTACGCGCGCCCGGGCAGGCTACGGATTGTCGATGATCTCCACCAACTCCGTGCGCCCGCCGCTCTCAAGATCGATCGTGAGGATCATGCCGATGCCCGCCTTATAGTACTTGTTCTCGTTGGCAGCTGGATCCAGCGGTGTGAATTCCCGGGTGACCAGGCAGTCCGCTACGCAGGTCGCTCCCTGCGGGGTCGCGGCGGAGGATCCATGCAGGCTCACCACTTCGGCCGCATCCTCGGCATTGCCGAGGTCGAACTCCTGGCGGTAGACGTCACCGACGGCGGGTGCCGCTTGCATTACCAGGCCGGCCTTGGCGCCATCGACGCCGGCCAGAAACGAACCGTCGATGTTGACCGGAAAGCCGTCTTCGTATTCGGCGGTGGCCTCGCCGCAGTACCAGACATTGCCGTGAATGTCCTGGGCGAACCAGTCGAGGGTGTCCTCGATGAGTTCGCCATCCTCCCCCTTCACGACGTCCCGCACCACCCTGCATTCGACGCCGTCGACATCCTTGGTGTCACTGGTGACCGTGACCTCGACCGTTTCGTCGGCCGACTCGTAGACCAGCGTTCGGCCAGGGATCAGCGGCATCCACGGATTCCACATGCCGTTTGCATCGATGACGTCCCAGGCGAGGAAGTTCTCAGGCTCGAACGGCGGATCGAACGGCGCCTCGCCGAGATCGTCACAGAGATCGGTACGCGCATCGCGCTGCTCACGGCATTCCTGCGTGGTCTCCCGCAGTGAATCCCGCGTGTCTGCGAAGCACTCTTTCCTTTCATCGCGCGCCGACTCATTCTGGCACTTGCCGTTACCGATCCAGAAATCGTCCAGCGCCTCGTACAGGCAGGCGGCAAACGCAGCGCTTGTGGTGCTGCTGCAAGCCCTGGGCTGATTGCCGTTGGAACGCCAGTCACTGGCATGAACTGCGACCGGCCCTGCTGCCAGGGTCAGCAGCAAAGCGATAATTGTCGCCTTGAAGTACGCTTTCATCTCTCGGCCCTCCGTACAGGTTTGCCGTCCGCATGGCGGACGGCCAGGAAGACGCTACGGCTTCCGTCCCCTGCTTGGACGTAACCGGGAGCGACAATCAATCGCGGCGCGAGGCATAAGGGAAAACACCTGTTCCCGGCCGCCTCAACTCATGTTTCATGGGGCGAACTGGATGCCGGAAATGGCGGCGCGGGGCCAGGATCGGCGTCGGGTCCGGGAACCCGGTATCGCAGTCACCACGTACCGCGTACGCGTCTGCTCTTGGTACAGTAACTGCTTCAGGACATGGAGGCCCCGTGAAAACCACGCACTCACGCTCCCGCAGAAGATTCGTCAAGACCGTCCTGGGTGGGGCTGCCGCTGCAAGCGCCGCATCGGTGTTCGGCGCTGCACTTGCCGTGCCCGCGGAAATGAAGACCCGCCCGCTTGGCAAGACCGGTCACGACGTGCGCCTGTTCAGCCTGGGTGGTCAGGCCACTCTCGAGCAAGATGGCAAGACCGATGAGGCCCTGAACATCATCAACACGGCCCTCGATCTCGGTGTGAACTACATTGATACGGCCGCCGCGTATGGCGCGGGAATCAGCGAACGCTACTTCGGGATGGTCATGGCATCCCGGCGGAAGGAAGTATTCCTGGCGTCCAAGACGCACGACCGCACATACGATGGTTCGATGCGCCTGCTCGAAAAGTCGCTGATGCAGCTCAAGACCGACCACCTTGATTCATGGCAGCTGCACAACGTCAGGACCGAAGAGGACCTGCAGAAGATCTTCGCCGACGACGGAGCCATTAAGGCCCTCGAGAAAGCGCGGGATGAGAAAATGGTTCGCTTCCTCGGCATCACCGGCCATCGCGATCCGTTCGTGTTGAAGACGGCGATACAACGCTATGATTTCGACACGATCCTCATGGCGCTGAACGCCGCCGACAGGCATCGTCTCTCCTTTATCGAGAACCTCCTCCCGGTGGCCGCAGAGAAACGCATGGGGATCATCGGGATGAAGGTCGTGGCGCGGGGGAGGATCTTCAAGGATGGCGGCCTGCAGTCCATGGAGCAGGCAATGCGTTACGTCCTGACGCTGCCCGTCAGCACGGTGGTAGTCGGTATTTCAACCGTGCAGGAGCTCGAGGAGAATGTCCGAATAGCGAGGGACTTCGTTCCGTATGGCGACGGGGATATGAAGGAGCTGGAGGCCCTGACGGAGCCCTACCATGCCGATGCGGACTGGTTCAAGGACAGGTAGCCGAAGACCCGCTCGATGCCGGCCCGGATGCGCAACGGCAGAAACCCCCAGCGCGGGAATTGAGCATCATATCGCCGGTGCCAGCGATGCCGGCGCACCCGGCCTGCCGGGCGTCAGGTCGTTGAGCGCCTGGCCCGAAACTGCTCGTACTTGAGCTTCGCGCGTTCGATGACCTGCTGGGCATTGAACGGTGCGCCGCGCGCAGCCGCCCGCTGTTCGAATGTGTCGGCGGACGGTACGAGGATCATCATCACGAGGTACAGGAGTATCCAGAAGCCGCCGGTCAGGAAGATCAAGACGACGAACGCGATGCGGACAACCGTGACGTCAAGATTCAGGTAGGCGGCAATGCCGTTGCAGACGCCCGCGATCAGGGCGCCGTCGCGGATCTGGTAGAGTTTCTTCGGCACCGGGGCGGATGGCGTCGAGGCGCCGCCCTGCATCTCGGCCGCCTCAACAGGACCCATCTCGGCAACGATCTGCTCGATCTCCGCCGCGCTCACGACGTCCTTGTGCGCATCCAGCGTCTTGGCGCACTTCTCGCCGATCGCCTGCTCCAGGTCCTTGAGGATTTCCGTGCGATCCGGGTCCTGCGCAAGAACCCGGTCGGCCTCGTCGAGATAGGCGCGCAGGCGCGCGTAGCCGGGCTCTTCGAGCTTGTAGGCCTTGCCGTTCAGGGACAGTGTGTTGACGGTCTGCATGTTCATTTCTCGAATTGACTCAGCTGGGCGCCGAGTTCCTGCCAGTAGCTGTTGAGTGCGGCGAGCTGCTTGCGGCCGCGCTGCGTGAGGGTGTAGTACTTTCGCGGCGGACCGGCACTCGACTCCTGCCAGTTGTAGTCGACGAGTTGCTCGCGACGCATCCGGCTCAGCAACGGATAAAGCGTGCCCTCCTGCGTGGCGAAATCGGTGCCGGTCAGGCGCCTGAGAATGTCGGCGACGTAGACCTTGTCCGCCGACACGACCTTCAGGATCACGAACTCCAGGAGACCCTTGCGGATGGCGGCTACTTTCTCGTCGGTGTCCATGATGTCGAGAAGGTACCTTGCTTGCGCAAGGTAGTCAAGTCTTGCGCGCTACGGGCCGGGCAAGAAGTGACCGCTCTTGCCGGCGCGACACCCGCGGAGGGCCGAAAGCGAATGGCCGAGCTGGGCGGCAGCCGGCCGTCTAGGGGAAGATGATCGGGGGGTGGTCCCCCTCGCGTTCTTCCTGCTGCAGGTCGCGGTAGAGGCCGCGCAGGATCTGCTCCACGAGGGCCTGCACGGTGGTCCCCTCGCGCAGTGCCTCCGCTTCGCAGGCGTGATAGTCCTCTTCATCTAGTTCAACGCAGACCTGGATCTTTCTCATGGCGAACCTCGCTTCCGGCAGCGGGCGGGATCTCCTCCGCACCTGTTGCGGACCAGGGACTCTCAGCCGGCGGGAACTCCCTTGTAACCATAGCAAAGGATCCCGGAGCGCCCCTCTCGGCGAATGAGCCGGAACTCGAGCGCCACCGTCGTACCCGGCTGCACGGTCGCAGGATCGCAGTCGACGACCTGCACCATCAGGCGGGCCTTCTCGGGGGTCTCGACGACAGCCATCGCGTAGGGCGCTTCCATCTGGAAGTTCGAAGGCGGCACGTGGATCACGGTCGATGTGACGACTCGACCCGACCTCGACAGGGTCGTCGTGTCGAGGTCCCTGCCCTTGCAGGACGGGCAGAGCAGGCGTGTCGGGTACGCGACGGCGCCGCAGGACTTGCACTTGGACGCTTCGAGACGGAGTCGGGACGGCACCTCTCTCCAGTACCTGGGGCTCGGCATCGTCACGCCCTCCCAAAGATGTGGACTACGGAGCTCGCTCCGGATCCGCCCATGTTCTGAGCGAGGCCGATCGCGCGCTCCCTTGACCTGGCGGTCGCCCGCCTCGTCGCGGAGTTGTTCGAAGATCTCGATCGCCTGGGCGATACCGGTGGCGCCGACCGGGTGGCCCTTTGACTTCAGTCCACCGCTGGTGTTGATCGGTATCTTGCCGCCCAGCGCCGTGAGACCGCTGCGCGCGGCGCCGCCGCCCTTGCCCTTCTCCACGAAACCCAGGGCCTCGATGCAGCAGATCTCGGCGATGGAGAAGCAGTCGTGGACCTCGGCGACATGAATGTCGCCGGGTCCCATGCCCGCCATCCTGTAGGCTCGCTCCGCCGACATTCTGCACGGCATCCAGGAACGCGGGGTCCTCGCGATCGGCGAGCGTCATGGGCGCGGTGGCCAAGCCGCTGCCCAGGATCCGCACCGGCCGGTCCGTGTACTGGTGCGCCTGGTCCAGGGGGCAGAGGATGCACGGCGGCCGCCCCGTCGCTGACCGGCGAGCAGTGCAGCAGCCGTAGCGGTTCGGCGACGAGGGACGCGTTCATCACCTGCTCCAGCGTCACCTCGCGGCGGAACTGCGCCTTCGGGTTGCAGCGCGCCGTGCCGGTGGTTCTTCACGGAGACCCACGCCAGGTCCTCCTCGGTGGTCCCGTACGCGGTCATGTGGGCGCGGGCGATCATTGCGTACAGGCCGGGAAAGGTGACGCCGTGGTAGGCCTCGAGCTCCTGGTCGGCCGCCATGGCCAGCACCTCGGTCACGTCGGCGCCGTCGTTCATCTTTTCGACGCCCGAGGCCATGACCAGGTCGCTCGCCCCCGACGCAACCTCGAAGAAGGCGCAGCGCAACGCGGCGCCTCCGGAGGCACATGCCGACTCGACACGGGTCGCCGGCACCCCGGCCAGGCCGATCCGGTCGGCGAGCAGCGGACCGATGTGCTCCTGGCCCACGAAGCCCCCCGCCGACATGTTGCCGACGTAGATGGCATCCAGATGGTCGGCCTTGGCGTTGCCGATTGCCTCCAGGGCGGCCTCGGCGAAGACGTCGCGCAGGCTCGAGTCCCAGAGCTCCCCGAAACGTGTCATCCCGGCTGAGATGATGGCTACATCGCGCATCGCTCGCCTCCCGTCAGTCATTGACGATGATCTTCTCGCGGAACTTGGCGTACTCGCCGTAGGTGAGGTAACGGCGCGGTCCGTCGAGCATCGACCGGACCGTCGGCGCCAGACTGCGCCGCTCCGGCAGCAGCTGCGTGGCCTTCATGATGAACGAATCGCTGCCCGCACCCGATCCGAAGGAAGTGATCAGGATCATGTCGTCCGGGTCTGCCACGTCGAGGACCGCCGCCAGGCCGGTCGGCGACGAACCGGAGTAGGTGTTGCCCATCTTGTTGACCACCCAGCCGGTCTCCATCTGCTCCTTCTTGAACCCCAGCGACTTTCCGGCCTGCAGGGGAAACTTTCCGTTGGGCATGTGGAAAACCGCATAACGAAAATCGGCAGGCTTCATCTGCGCCCTGTCCAGCAGAGTACGGGTCGCGTTCGTAACGTGCTTGAAGTAGGCCGGCTCGCCCGTGAAGCGCCCTCCGTGGCGCGGGTAGAACTCGCCCTTCCCGCCTCCAGAAATCCGGTGTGTCCGAGGTGTAGCTGTACGTCTGGAGGACATCGACCAGCAGGTCGCTCTTGCCGAAGATGAAGGCGGCTCCGCCGGCGGATGCGGAGAACTCGAGGGCGTCGTTGGGCGCGCCCTGCGACGTGTCCGCGCCGATTCCCATCGCGTACTCGACGCGCCCCGACTCGACCAGCCCCAGGGCCACGAACATCGCCTCGGTGCCGGCCTTGCAGGCGAACTCGAAGTCGGCCACGTGGACTTCGGGCCCGATGCCCGAGGGCGTCGACGACGACCGTGCCGCTCGGCTTGACCGCGTAGGGGTGCGACTCGGACCCGATGTACAGGGCCCCGATCCGGCGGGGTCGATGCCGGACCTGGCGAGCGCTCCCTGCGCCGCGGCCACCGAGATCGTGATCGTGTCCTCGTCGATGCCGGGGACCGATTTCTCCTCCAGCATCAGTCCCCGCTTGATGGCGGCCGGGTCCTTGCCCCACTGGCGCGCGATCTCCTCCGACTTGATTCTGTTGCGCGGAATGTACGCGCCGTACCCGACGATGCCTGCCATGACCGGACCTCCCTACTGTCCAGCGAGATGCGGAGTTCGATAGCCCATCGGTCTTTGCATCCGGCGTGGCGTCGCGGCGACGACGCGCCGGATGCAAGGAGACGCACCTGCACGTCGCTGGCCTGCGCCAGACTTACCTCGCTCGCTCGCCAAGCAACTTCCTGCCAGCATCGCCATCTGTCAATTCGGCAATGTACGGACCTGGCGGCGCCACGGCAGTGGCGGTTGCCCGGGTGCCGGCGGCCGCCCGCTCACAAATTACCTACGCCACCTGGTTGCGAAGCCGCAGATAATCCGGAAGCAGGTTGCCGGCCATCGATGGTTCTCCGGGCGACGGGGTTGGTGCATGTCCGACCGTGCATTCCTGTTTCTGGCCGTGATGGCGAGCCTGCTCACCGGCTGCATGACCGTTGCATCGGTCGGGACATCCACGATCGATGTGCAGGCGGCCAAGGCACGGGCCGCCGAGATTGACGCACAGCCGATGACGCGCGCCGGGGTGCATGAGCTTCTCGGCGAGCCCTGGCTGGCCAATGAAACCCTCGGCGTCGAGGTGCATCGCCTGCAGGGCAAGCAGCGGAACCTGGGCGTGATTTTCGCGCCCTATCCGGTGCCGATACCGTTTGTCAGTGACAAGCTCGAGGTCTTCACGCTCGTGAGCTACGGCAGCGGTGGCCAGGTTGTCGCCAAGGCTTTCGGCTACCTGCATGCGGCGCCTGGCGAGTGGCCCAGCCTGGTCCTTCGAGCAGGCGACTTTCAATTCGTGCATGCGCCGCCGGACACCCTGTCGGTGTCACTCGACCGCTTCCTGAAGGACCGGATCGCGTACCCCATTGAACGGGCCTGCACCGTCCTCATCGGTTGCGAGAGTGTCGCGGTCGACGAGACCGCTGCGGCGGGATTCTGCACCTGCGCGGCAAACCTGTATGTAGACGAAGGCAAGCGACGCACGCTGGTGCTGGCGAGGCCCGTCTTGCTGCCCGGGACCACGGTCTCAGAAACCGGGTGCCGTGAATCCGGAGGCCACTTCAGGACTTCCGACGGGCAGGTGTCCGGCATGTGTCACCTCACGTCCCCGTTGCTGCATCCGCAGACCCTGACACCCGGTGATCACCAGCTGCGCTTCACATTGGGCCGGTCCGATGAAGGCATAAGGGGTGAACTGACTTGCCGGCCCGGCGAGGTGATATTCGCGACGCTGGCCGGCGGTTTCATGACGTGCCAGCGCCTGGATCGTCCGTTGGCACCCCGGCCGAAGCACAGCGGGGCCGGCGAAGACGTATTGCTCAGTCAGCAGGTGCCGATGACGACGCACGAGCTACGCGTGGTCGTCTACGAGGATGGCCACTGGCTTTTCCCGCAGGACTCGCAGACGCCATAGTTGCCAAGGCGGCAACGCTGACGGTGCCGACCACGGCGACGGGCCCTGGCCACGGCCGCTATCGCATCGAGTTCATCGAGACGCCTGCGGATGGGAGTATCATCCGCGGTGCAGCCGAGATGGTCATCTTCTGGACGCTGGCGGGCGCTGCTTCGACGTCCATCCACCTCTCATGTTGTGCACTGTGACTGGTAGATTCAACTTCGTTGCCACCACGCTGTCGGCGTTGCTGGCGGGTTGCGTGGGTCTGCCCGTGCGCATCGACGCACCTCACTTGCCCGCGCCGCTGGTCGAGCCATTGCCGCTGCGCATCGCCGTCTACCTGCCGCCAGAAACACGCACTTACGCCTTCAAGGACAAGCAGGTCACGGGTTCGAGGTTCGAGGTCGGCGCGGCCAGCACCGAAACCCTGGCTTCCGCATTTCATGCCGGGTTTGCGCAGGTCATTGAACTCGACGCACCGGCAGCTGCGCCGCTGGCTGACGTGGACGCGATTCTGACCCTGGAGACGATCGATTGGAGCGTCGTTTCTGCCCCTGCTGGGCAGCATACGACACGCGCGAGCTACGGCTTTGCGCTGTCGAGTCCGAGCGGCGATCCGATCGGCCGGTGGGTGACGGGCCAGCAAGTAGAAATGAACGAGGCGGCTCGCGATCCGGGAGAAGCCGCATCGCACAAGCTGTCCGAGCTGTTCGAGGTGCCGTCGGAGCTGGTTCTGGAGCAGGTGGCCGCGGCGTTCCTGCTGGAGTTCCGAGACCAGCCGCAGATACGGGCATGGCTGGAATCGCGCCAGGCCTATGCGCCAGCCATGCCGGAGCCTGCTCCCGACCCGACCGCCGTGGAATCCACTGCCGGCGTCGGACCTTCGCTGGCGGGCATCCACGTACTGAGCGACGCCCCCAGCCGCCCGGTGCGACGCTGCGTCATCAAGGAACTGCGAAGACGTCTGCCCGATCGTCCGGTGCTGACCGAGCGAAGCGTAAGGCGTGCACTGTTCCCATGGCTGAGCCACTCGTCGTCCGTGCCGACCACAGCCGAGCAGTTGGCCGCGCTGGCGGATTACCCACCAGCGGCGGCGCGTTTCAATGAACTCGGCCTGGGCACGATCGTGCTGGTCGCCGGCGGAACGACACAGGACTGGCACGGCGGCGGGTTGTGCGGCGGAGGCTACGGAGGCGGTGGTTGCCTCGGGCTCATGTGGGGCAAGCGTGACTCGTTGATCGAAGCGCAGCTGGTTGACCTGTCTCGCCCGGGTGAGCCAGTGCGAAGCCAGGCGCATGAGTCTGGCTCCGCGGTGCTGCCGATGTTCGTCCTGCCACTGCCGTTCATACCGGCAACCCAGTCAGCCGCCTGCCGCGAACTTGGCAAGGCGCTGGCTGGCCAGCTGCAGCGAGTACCATAGGGGAAGCCGCGGAAGCGCGCCTTGGCAACGACCTGCGACCCTCCGCCGCAGGCCCAATCAATAGCGCCGACAACGAGAACTACAGGTTGCCGGAAGCGACGGCCGTGTCTGTCCTGCGCCGCAATCGTGGCGCGACGATGAGCGCGGCACCATAGAGTGCCATCGCGATGAACAGCGTCGCGGGACGCGAATACTGGAAGTCGTGCGCCACCATCTTCAGCGCGATGCCGGCCAGCAGCGGGTAGACCAGCCAGCCCCACTCGCGGAATCGATTGTGACGGCCGATCCACGCGATCAGCAGCGCTGCCACCGCCAGCACGCACGTGCGGACCGTGGCCAACACGCCCGGATCCACGCTGCCATCGTCCAATCCGGCCGTGGCAGGCGCGACGTAGCCGATGACGCAGCCGCCGGCAGCAACGACCAGGACCAGGATGAGCACGAGCCGGGGCACGCTCGTGAGTACGCCGCCCTCCGGCGCTGGCCGCGTCGCTGCGAGCCATGCCGACAACGTTGCGGCGACGAGTACGGCCAGCATCACGACATCCGGCCGGGCCCATGGCCCGGCTGCATCAAGCCCCAGCCCCCATACGCAGTAGCTCAGCGTGCCGGACACGATGCCGGCCGCGACGACGTACACGGCGCTGTGGAGCAGCATGAACCTCCGGCCGAAACGCGACCACAGGCCGGCGGCCAGCACCGCGAGCGCCGCGAATACGGCACCGGGCCAAGGCCCACCCAGGACGAGCGTCAAGCCGGCCAGCATGAGCACCAGGGCCAGGGTCGCGTAGAAGTGAACGTTGCGTTCGCGGGGTCCCAGGCCGTGGACGGACGCGATGACCGCGCCGTAGCACGCCGCGCCAAAGACCAGACTGGTCACCCCGAGCGCCGCAGGCACGGTTCCGGTGGCTCGCGTGAGATAGATGGCGCCGCCGAGACCGACGACCAGCGCTGTGGCGCTCTGTACACACTCGAAGGGAGTCACTTTGCCGCCGCGGACCAGCGTGCGGATCGCGATGCTCGCGACGTAGGCGCCGAGCAGCAGCGCCTGCAGCAACATGGCGGCCTGCGGCGCATCGAGGTGTGCCGTCGCCGCTGCGCGCAGCGTCACCCCGGCGACCGCCAGGTTTGCCGCCAGCGCCACTGGCCAGCGGAGTTCCGGCCAGCCCAGCGCATCGCCCCACCAGTAGGTGGCGACGCCAAACGCGATGAGGTAGAAGGCCAACGGCACGAAGACGGCCGTCTGGGCGAGCAGCACGACACTCGTGACCAGCGCCCCGATGACGTTGATCCAGGCGACTGCGCGCAGGCGCCGGCGCCACGCGACCAGCAGCAGGGCGGCCGTCAGGACAGCCAGCGCGACGGCGCTGGTTACGCTGGTCAGCACCTTGAACCGGATGGTCGCCTCGATCAGCAGCGGAAAGGCGATCATCGCGGCGGCCAGTGCATGGAACACGGCGCTCGGCAGCTGACTGCGCCCGCCTGCGCGATCGGCCAGGAACAGCCAGACCACTGCATAGGCCGCCGCCAGGATCAGGCCAAGTGGCGGATTGAGCGCGCCCGCATCGGTCATCGCACGCAGGAAGTAGCCGCCGGCCAGCACCAGCAGGAGCCGACCCACGAGGGACAGGATGGCGATTGGATCGTACGGGTCCTTCTCGGTCGACTCGTCCGGCAGCGGCTCTGCCCGTGCCCCTGCCCGCCCCTCCGCCCGCGCATCGGCCACTGAGGCCGCGCCACCGGTGCGTCTTGCTTCCAGCAGGTCAAGGCGCCGTTCGAGCGACAGGACAGCCAGCCGAAGTTGTTCTACGGCCGACTCGAGACGATCCGTACGATCATCCATGACATCCCCCCCCAGCAGCCTGTCTGTCCTGCCCGCATCGCGACTCGCGACCGGCCCCGTCTCTGGGGGCGTATCGCGAACCCGGCTCGCCACGGACGCTCCCGCCCCCGGACCTGTGGGCCGAGTCGACGCGTCGGGTCGACGACGCCCGCGCGCAACCGAACCTGAATGACAACAGCCTGTGGCCCGGAGATTCATGAGGACTTGCCGCATAGGCAGTCAGGATGCCGCCGGAATGGCGTGATTCGGCGGTCCGCTTGCGCGGTCGGCTGGCCCCGAGTGGGAGCCGGGAAGCCGCATCGCGCACCTGCCTGCGCCTGTCGATGCAGGCGGCAGTTGACGTGACGATCGCGGCACGGGGCGATCGCAGAGCGGGGCCTGTTCAGGCAGCCTGCACCCGTGAGCCCTGGCGCCTGGCAGGATCCCTACCCGTCCCCCCGCCGATCCAGCGGATCGCGACCCCAAGAGCCGCGTTGCCCCGCACTAGGGCGCGATTGGCTCGTTGGCCTTGGCCAAGCCGTCAAATATCTGGGCGTTGGGGCAGAAATCGTTCTCACCCTCGACCTTCCCGGCGAGCCACCTTTCGCACAAGTCTTCAGAGTTGCATACGCGGCATCGCCGACGCACGTCCTTGATGATGGCCTCGACGTCGCCGCGACTGATCACCTCGGACGCCACGCCGGCACGCGTCAACATCTGCGTCATGCGCCTCCGCGAGCCAGCGGCACGGTATCTCCAGAACCACACGAGGAGGAAGCCGCCCACGGCCAGCATGAATATGGCCAGGCCGATCTCGAACAACGCTCGGTTCATGGTCACACCTCCTGCCGGCGATCCGCCGGACTCGCCAGGTCAATGACCGTTGTACCACGGCGCAGGCATGGTTCTGAAGTGCGTCGGGGAAGTGGGCCATCAGCCTGGCAGCGGGAACCAGGCGCGGCGGAAAGCGATCTCGCTCCTGCCAAGGTGCATCGGTTCTCCGGGCCAGGGGGTCGCCTGCCACCCGTTGCGCGCCCAAATTCACGCAATGGCGGCTTGCCTCGTGAGCGGTACGATGACTCCCGGCTGTGGACGTCGCGCCAAGACATCGTGGCACTGCCCAGGTCGGTCGGCGGTAGCGACCCGTCTCACTCCGGTGCCGCGTTCCAGATCCCGTGGGTGGAATACCACTTGCCGTCGGGTTCGCGCCTCAGCAGTTCGATAAACCGACCCCTGTCAGTCACGGCTTCACCGTTGGGCCCGTTGACGGTGAGCGCGAAGCTGCCTGTTTCATAGCCGAGCGAACCTGAGCTGAGGGCATCCATCGTCTCGACCGACACATCGCGGACACCACCGGACTCGAGCGCGCCTTTCCAGTACTCCTCGATGGCCTCCCTGCCGCGCACGACAGGCTCACCGGGCGGGATCAGAACTGCATCCTCGGTGTACAGGGCCGCAGCCGCCTTGGCGTCCTTCGCGTTGAGCGCAGCCGCAAAGTCCCGGTTCATCTGGCCGAGTTCGGTCCTGCTCGCAGAGACTTCGGTCGGCGTCGATTCTCCCGTGCACGCGCCGAGGGCGAGCAAGGCAGCAAACAAGAGCACGGTTCTCATCGTCCACTCTCCAGTTGATCAGCCACACACTCGTCCGGCGGCACGCCGATCTGATTCACCAGGCATAGGCTTCGGGAGCCACACCTCCGGGGCCCGGGAAGATCTTGTCCAGGGCCTCAAGGGTTTCTTCGTCGAGCCCGATCTCGGTCGCTTTCACGGCGTCCTCGAGGTGCTCGAGGGTACGGGGTCCGATGATGGGCGCGGTGACCGCCACATTGTGGTACAGCCAGGCAATCGCCACCTGGGCCGGTTCGTGGCCGATCTTGCGGCATAGCTCCTCGTACGGCGGTGATCTTCGCGCGGTCCCGTTCCAGCCTCTTGGTGATCCAGTCCCCGCCCCTGCGTCCGGATTTCTCCTTTCCAACTGCCCCGGCCAGCATGCCCCCATCCACCGGGCTGTAAGGAATGAGGCCCATGCCGTATTCCACACAGGAAGGGATGACCTCGAGCTCAATCGTGCGGTTGTTCAGGTTGTAGACAGACTGCTCACTGACAAGACCGTACATCCCTCGCCTGTCAGCCTCCTGGTTGGCGGTAGCGATGTGCCAGCCGGCGAAGTTGCTCGAACCAATGTAGATCACCTTGCCCCGGGATTTCAGGGACCCAAATGCTTCCCAGGTTTCAGCCCACGAACATTGCCGGTCAATGTGGTGCATCTGGTAGATATCAATCACATCGGTTCTCAGGCGCTTCAGGCTGGCCTCGAGTTGACGATGGATTTTGAGGGCGCTGAGACTCCGGCCGGCACGGTTCGGCTCGCGGTCGTCCTTCTCGCGGTTCGCCGGGTTGTACACCTTGGTGGCGAGGATCACGTTCTCTCGCCGCCCGCCTCCCAGGTCGAACCACTGGCCGAGGATCTCTTCGGTGTAGCCGTGGTACTTCTCCCAGCCGTATACGTCCGCCGTATCGAAGAAATTGATTCCGAGCTCAAGCGCCCTGTCCATGATGGCAAAGCTGTCCTTCACTGAAGTGTGCCAGCCGAAGTTCATGGTCCCGAGGCAGACATTGCTCACCTTCAACCCACACTTCCCCAGCCGCCGGTATTCAATGCCCATGTCTCACCCGTGTTTTCAGTTTCGCGGCAAGTCTACACCCCGGAAACCCCGGGGCTGCGCGACCGGCTCCGCCGGCACCAGAAATTCGTCTATGCGCGAGTGTATGCGGACGCGCTGGCCCCCAGCAGACCCGTACATGACGAGACATTTCACAAGGTCTTTGACGGTCTGCCCAAATGACAAAGAAGCCAGGAGTCACCTCTGCATTGAAAGTTGGAGCGATTGTGCGCGCCGGGCGAGCGTGCGACGATTCCGCGAACACGAATAAGAGGGCCGAGCAATGAACGGACGAGTGGCGCTGGTCACGGGCGGCGGCCGGGGGATCGGTCGCGAGGCGGCGCTGCTGCTTTCGGCAGCCGGGGCGCGCGTGATGGTCGTGGCGCGAAGCGCGACGGAACTGGCGGCCGTTGGCCTCGAATACGTGGTGGCCGACCTTGGCACCATGGAGGGTTGCGCCCTGGCCGTTGCCGAGACCGAGCGGCGACTGGGCCCGATCGATGTGTTGGTCGCGAACCACGGCATCGGCTCGGCCCACGAGCGGCTGGTGTGGGAGCAGGATCCCGAAGTCTGGCGCGAGACGATGCGCATCAACCTCGACGGTCCGTTCGAGCTCGCGCGGCTGACAGTAGGCGGCATGTGCAAGCGCGGCTTCGGCCGGCTCGTATTTACCAGCTCGACCGCCGGCGAAAGTGCGGAACGCTCCGGCAGCGCGTACACCGCCTCCAAGCATGGGGTCATCGGCCTCGCACGTGCGGTCGCACAGGATGCTGGACCGTTCGGCGTCACATCCAACGCAGTGCTGCCTGGCTGGGTACGAACGGCGATGGCCGAGCGCTCGGCGCAGACGGAATCCGAACGGCGCGGCATCAGCATCGAGCAGGTGTGGCGCGAGCGTGCCGCCATCTACCCGCAGAACCGTGTGCTGGATCCGCGCGAGGTCGCACAGGTGATCGCATTCCTGTGCAGCGACGCCGCCGGGGGCGTGAACGGCGAGGCGATCACCGTGGCTCTCGGCGGCGCCTGGTAGGCGGTCTGCGGCAACCCAGGTCGTCTCTTTTGCATGACACTCGGTCGAACGTCGCGCCAATCGGGCGTTGGCGCAAGCATGGGGACTCGTACTGCTGGCCGATTTCATTCTCGCCAGCACTGCGCTACTCTTCGCATGTCGCAACGAACAAGACGGCTGAATGCGCTGAGATAGGCCATGCAACGCGTGTCTGGTTGGGTTGGGGTGCTGCTTGGGGTTTGCTGGGTGTCAGCCTGCTCCAATGGATCCGCGCAGCCGGTGGCAGCCAGTCCAGCAAGCGGCACGAAAGAAGGGCTTGTCGGGACGATGGCAGCGGCCGGCACGCAGCAATCCGCGCCTGAGCCGGCTGACACACAAACCGGCGTCTTCATCAATGGTCGCGAACTGACCGCCGAGCAGGTGGCAGCGCTTGCGGCCATCTACGGGTACTCACCCCCTGCCAGCAGGTTCTGGTACGACTCGCTGAGCGGAGCGTGGGGTGCCGAAGGGCGGGAGCCAGCGGGCTTCATTCTGCCGGGCCACGACTTCGGCCCCCTCCAGGCGGATGCCTCTGCCGGCAACACCGGCGTTTTCATCAATGGGCGCCAGATCAACCTGGCTGAAGCCATGGCAATACAGGGCACGTTTGGCGCTGTCTATCCGGGCCGCTGGTGGCTGGATGGCCGAACCGGGTACTTTGGTCTCGAGGGCAACCCGATGCCGCTCGGCAACCTCGTCGCCATGATCCAGGCGAAGAACAACCAGGCCGAGGGCGGAGGTGGCGGGGACAACTTCTGGTCCAGCCGCACCGCGGTCGGCAACTCCAGCGGCGGCTGCACTTACGTGAACGTCGGCGGTACGACGGCATCCAGCGGCTGCGACTGAGCTGGCCAAGGTCGACGACCAGGGACGAACCCGGCCGTGCGGCCGTGTCCGGTTGTTGGGACGATTCAGGTGTCTCAACCGGAGCCGGTGTCGGCCCAGGCACGCACCATCTGCAGCCAGGCGGCACTCGGCCTTGTTGGTTGGGTGCATGGCCCAGCCTCCACACGTGGACTTCTTGCCATGGCGCAGGCTCCAGGCGAGTGTCATCTGCCTGAAGCCGCCATGGCGCATGCAAACACACACGGCACGGCAAGCAATGCCGACTGTGCGCGGATTCCGATCGTGGGCATCCCCCCGCTATGGCTCGATCGCCGATGCCAGGAAAGACTGCGGTTCAGGTTACGGCCCCAATCACCGTCTTGAGTTTGAACGTGCCGGCGTCGCCGCCGCATGCCCGAGGCGCTCCGGCAGCCGTTCCCGTATGGCGGTCGCCGGCTATTCTCCGAGGTAATCGCGCTTGCCGATCATCCACGCCGTTGTGTCGCAGGATGTTGTAGGCCGTCGTCATGTGGAAATAGAAATTCGGCAGCACAAAATTCGCGATATAGCTGGTGCCGTTGAACTTGGCGGTGTGTGGTCCGAGTTTCAATTCGATCGGCCGCTGCCCGGCGCCTTCAAAGTCCGCGGGCTTGAAACCGGACAGGTAATCGATGGCTTTGCCGATCCGCTCGTGCACTTCGGCAAAGGTCTTTTCTTCATCCGGCCAGGACGGGACCGGTTTGCCAGCCAAGCGCGCGGCGGCTCCTTTCGCGGTGTCGGTAGCGACACGAATCTGGAAGATGAACGGCCGCATGTTCGGATAGAGACGCGCCTGGATGAGCGTCTCGGGATCGAGATTCTTATCCGCGCCGGCGTGTTCCTCGGCCTTGCTGACGATGGCGTCGAGATTCTTGAGCGACCGCAGCATCGTGGCAATCGCAAGATCGTAGACTGAATTGGTCATGGCGGGTCCATGTCTTGGCTGGCAGGGGGACAGGAAGGATACGGTGCCCGGCAACCGCTGCACAGGGGGGTCTTCGACGTGACCCCAGGATCCCACCCGGTTCACGCGTCCACGCCCCCGCGTTGCAACGGGCAGGTCCTCTGAAGTTCCTGTGCCTACTTGCCCAGTTCGTACAAGTACTTGACGTAGGACATGACGGCGCCGTCCCAGCCTTCGATCTCGGCGCTCGTCGACTCAATCACGAAATACTCGTCCGGCGCATGCGCACCGCTACCATGGCCGAGACCAAAGTGGCCGGACGCAAGGTTCAGCGGCTCACCGGTAAAGACAAAGCCCGGATAGGAGCCGGCATTTCGCGGCCAGATCAGCGGGTCGATGCCATCCCGCCGCAGCACCGCGATTTGCGCCTGGATCAACGGCGCATCGAGAGCCGTGCTCGTCGGGTCATAGCCGCCGGTCATGTTCACCTCGATGTCGCCAAATCCATGATCGGCGAGATGCGCTTTCAGGGCAGCCAGCGCGCCGGCCGCTGTCATTCCCGGCACGAGTCGCAGATCCAGTTTTGCCGCTGCCTGGTGAGGCAATACGGTCTTGCCACCCGGCCCGGTATAGCCTCCGACCAGGCCTTCAATGTTGACGGTCGGCTGCGACACCAGTCGCTCGAGCGCTTGCTCGAACGGCAAGTCGTCAATCCAGACTCTGGTGCTGAGCTGCTGCTTCATTTGCTCTTCACTGCGGCGCCTGGCGGCGTCGGCGACCATCGCTTTCTCCGCGGCCGACACCGGCAGCGGCTTGGGGTAGTTGTCGATGGTGATGGTGTTCCCGTCTTTCGAGACCAGGGTGTCCAGAGCATGTACCAGATGCCAGGATGGGCTGTCGATCATGGCCTTGAGCGACGAGTGGACGTCCTTGCCCGGGCCGCGGCCCCATTGTTCGCCGCTGGCCGTCAGTTCAACCTCGATGATGCCCTTGGCGCCGAGGCTGACGGTCACGATGCCGTCCAGGCCCTGGGAAGCCGAGGGCATGACCACACCCATTGTCCCGGCCAAGGCTTCCTGCACCTCCGGCCGGTGCACGATCTGGCCGATGTGCGGCGAACCGATTTCTTCCTCGCCTTCCGCCACCAGCACCAGGTTGACCGGCATCTTCCTGCCGGCGCCCCGAATCGCGTGCAAGGCCGCGATGAAGGCGGCTTCCGGCCCCTTCTGGTTCACGGCGCCGCGGCCGACGATCGCCTTGCCCAGGCCGGGCTTGTCCACCACCAGTGCCTCGAGCGGCGGTGAAGACCATTCCGCAGGATCGAACTGCTTGACGTCATACATGAAATACAGGCCAACAGTGTTGGCAGCCCCCGCATCCAGGGTGGCGAACACGCCCGGCTTGCCGTCGGTGTGGACGATCGTCGCTTTCTGGAAGCCGGCGTCCTTGAGCAGCTTGGCCATGTGCTCCGCCCCGTCCGGATATCCGAGGTCTTCCGCGGCAATCGACGGCAGGCGGATCCATTCCTGTAATCGCTTCACCCCCTCATCATGCTGTTGCGCAACCACGGCCCTGATGTCACTGAAGCCCGACTCAGCTGGCCAGGCAGTCTGGTTTGCCAGCAGGCAAGTGGCGCTGGCCACGGTCGCCATGAGGACTGATCTTGGATTCATCGCTGTACCCTGGTTGAAACGGGAAAAGGGGCGGCACTGTGATATTGCCCAAGTCTGTCGAAGAAATACATCTTGGCTGGGTTGCCAGTGCCTATGCGCATTGTCGGCGCCCCTTGCCGCGACCCCACCGGCCAGGCGCTAGGCCTATCGGGCCTGTAAGTCCTATACTCCGGAGCAGCGACGGACGTTCGATGGAGGGAAGCCATGAGAACAGCAATCAGGGTCGGGCTCGCGGTTATCGTGTTGACTATCGGTCCTGCCGGTCACCTGTTTGCCGACCAATTGGACGATGCTGCCGCTGCGTACGAACGCAAGGACTACGCGACAGCGGTCCGCCTGTTCCGGGATCTGGCAGAACAGGGAAATGCCATCGCGCAGTACAACCTCGGGGCGATGTACGCCCGCGGGCAGGGCGTACCGCAAGACCGTAAGACGGCCGGCGAGTGGTATCGCAAGGCAGCCGCCAAGCGAGACGTGAGAGCGGCACAATCGAAACTCTTCGAAGATCCCAGTGAGGCTGAGGGGAACCGCGTGCTTGCCGGGTTGGGTAATCCAGACGCACAGTACAACGTCGGCCTCATGTACTCCGTCGGGCAAGGCGGGGTGCCGCAGGACTACGCCGAGGCCATCAAGTGGTATCACAAGGCGGCCGAGCAGGGGCACGCGCGGGCGCAGCACAATCTCGGCCGCATGTACGACGCGGGCGAAGGCATGCCACAGGACTACGCAGAGGCCGTGAAGTGGTATGGCAAAGCGGCCGAGCAGGGGCACGCGGGCGCGCAGAACAACCTCTGCCTGAAGTACGTCGACGGCAAGGGTGTGCAGCAGGACTACGTTCAGGCTTACAAGTGGTGCGAGCTGGCCGCTGCGCATCTATCGGACAGAGAGAATCGCGACAAGGCTCAAAAGAACCGCGGTTTCGTCGCAGGCAAGATGACTCCGGCGCAGATTGCCGAGGCACAGAAACTCGCCGGCGAGTGGAAGCCGAGCAAGTAGCACCTGAACGCGGCGTCACAATCCTGGCGCATTTCGCCAGGTAGTCGGAACCCCGCACCGTGACCCCTCCCGGCTGACGGTCGGTCGATGGTGGCGGCGTATCGGGCCGCCCTGCGGCAGAAACAGAAACCCCGGCTCATGGCCGGGGTCCTGTTGCGATGATTGGTAGCGGGGGCGTGAGTTGGATTTCGCACAGCCCTGAATTCATTGAAATTGAATTGCGCTGATTTTCCACATCAACGGCCACGCTCACGCCCGCTGGATCCCGGATCGACCGACGGGCCCCTCCCCGACTGTGTGGCTCCTGGCCAGGCGTATGGCAGCAGCTGCCGCTGATCTATGATGTCGCTCCAGCAGTCTCGCGGGTCCCTGTGATTCTTGACGTGCGGTATGCGAGAGAGAGAGAGAGAGCGAGAGAGTCAAAATGACCACGACCACACCCGAAACCACGCGGGCGCAGACCCGGTTCTTCTACGTCGGCATGGCGCTGGCCTGCGCGCTGATCGCCTTCACGGGATTCACGCCGTCCTACTGGGCGCCGCTGCTGACCGGCACGCTCGATGAGGCGCCCATTGTCCATTTGCATGGCCTGGTCTTCACGGCATGGACGCTGTTCTTCATCCTTCAGACGAGCCTGGCGGCCAGCGGCCGGATTGAATGTCACCGGGCGATGGGAATGGTCGGCATCTCACTGGCGACTGCTATGCTGTTCGTCGGCCTCGCCGCGGCGGTTCATTCCCTGACGAATCACATCGCGGCGGGGCACGCAGCCCACGGAATACCATTCTCTATCGTTCCAATTACCACCGTTATTTTTTTCGCGGGCACTGTCGCGGTCGCAATTGCCAATGTCCGGAGGCCTGAAGTCCACAAGCGGCTGATGGTCCTTGCAAGCACCGTAATCCTGATGGCCGCATTCGCGCGCATCATCCGGATGCTGGTGGGCCGCGTGGGGGATTCCGGACCGCCGCCGGTCGAGTTAACCGTGTCGCCGGCGATCGCCACCGATCTCCTGATCGTCGCCGCGATGATCCATGACTGGCGCAAGCGCGGGCGGCCGCACCCTGTCTACCTGATTGGCGGCGGACTGTGGCTTGTCGTCCAGATGGGACGCATACCCTTCTCGCACACGCCGCTTTGGGGTGCCGTTGCCGAGTGGTTCCTGGGATTCTCGAACTAGCACGCCTTCCCATTGCGCGCTTCTCCAGCCGCCGTTCCAGGTGGCAATGGACGCGGCCGACCCCGCCTTGAGACAACAACCGACGCCCGCCAGTAATGGAAACCCCGGCGTGGGGCCGGGGTTGTTGAAAGTGGTAGCGGGGGCTCGATGCAACCTATTTCACTCGTGCGGATTCCGCTGGAAAAGCGCGCTGCGTGAGCCTCGGATCGCCCGGCGGACGCCCTCCTCGCCTAGGAAAGGAGATCCCCCCCGGCGCCGGGCAGGGGTTCTTGAAAGTGGTAGCGGGGGCCTGCTACATCCTGAACCTATGAGCGTTCAGTTGAGGCGATAACCCTGGCGCGGGACCAGGATTCTTGAAGGTGGTGACGGGGGCGTGATTTGGCAATTACTCACAACCCTCCCCCGCTGGCCGCGACGGTAGCGCCAGGAACAGAAACCCAGGCGCGGCAGGAATCACCGCCCGACAAGCCCGTGCTAACCTAAACCACACCAAGAAACGTGGAGGACATCATGGCAATCCGATATTTGAAGACCGTCCTGGTGGCATTCGTGTCCCTGCTCTGTTTGATGTATGCGATGCAGAATCTAGTCAATCTCTCCGCCGCCTACACCTTCGTCGCCAATGCGGTCAGCATGCAGGATCATGCAGCATACCCGTCAGCCTTTGGACCAGCCATTCACAGCCCGGTACTAATCTGGGCAGCTCTTGCCGTCATTGTTCTTGGCGAATTCGCGGCTGGATTGCTTGCAGCCAAGGGCAGCTGGGATCTTTGGGTAGCACGACGAGCACCGACCGTCGAATTCAATTCGGCCAAGACCTTTGCGGTACTCGGTTGCGGCATTGCGCTTATCGTGTGGTTCGGCATGTTCACCGTCGTGGGTGGCGCCTACTTTCAGATGTGGCAGACGGCGCTTGGCGGTGGCTCGCTCGACGGGGCTTTCCAGATCGTTGGGCAGACTGGCATTGTCCTGTTGTTCGTGAGCATGGCGGACAACTAGCCAAGGTCGCGCAGCCAGCGAAGTCGGAAATCTTCGCCGAGGTTGCTTGTTGCATCAGACCAAGAGAAACCCCGCCGCGTGGCCGGGGTTCTCTAAAGTGGTAGCGGGGCCCGCTTCCGACCATTTCACTGGTGCGGATACCAATACAAAGAGCGGCCGCTTAACCCTCTACGGCGAAAGCCTGGCGCGGGGCCAGGGTTCTCCAGACAATTTCGCAGTAGCAGCGTGACAACAAGCGCAGACCTTGTCAGCTGCACCCACCTTTTTGGGCCGCGCTAATGCTGAGTGAGAAAGGCGCGGATTGCGTCGGCGCAAACGGCCGGCTGCTCGCTGCACACATCGTGAGTGCCATCCGGGACGACTATCCGCCGACCGTTGGCGAGTCGCTTTTCGATCTCTGCATCGATGAGCTGCAGGATTGGATATGATCGGCCGCCGCTGATCATCAGCACCGGAAACTTGAATTCGTGCACCTCCTCGGGAGTGATCTGTGGGAACGCGTCGCTGGACATGGTGAGCGCGCGCCACTCCTCGATGTTGCTCTTCAGAACGGCCAATACCTCTGGTGGCAGCTGATCCATGCCGTTTGGACCGACGAACCAGTCAAGCGTCAGGCGAAGCGCGGCTTCCGAGTCACCTCGGGCGAATGCATCACGGGACGCCTGCCACATTACGAAGAACTCGTCATACAGCACGTCGCCGCCAGGGAGCCCTGGTACCCACCGCAGTAGCGGCGGTTCCACAATAGTAAGTGAATGAACGAGATGCGGGTGCTGCCGAGCGACGGCCATCGCAGTGTATGCGCCGTAAGAGACACCCACGAGGTTTACAGGAGCAAGTTCGAGCTCGCGGACTAGCGCAGCCAGATCCTCGCCCTCGATGATCGCCGAGTGGTCGGCGCCTGTGAGCGGGTTAGTATTGGGATTGTTGTAGCGTCGGCTGTAAGTGATGGTGCGGTATTGATCCTCGAGTTGCTGCGCCACCGGGCCCCATTCCCGGTAGTCGACTAGGCTTCCGTGAATGAAGACTACCGTTTCGCCCTTGCCGCGGCTTTCATAGCCGAGCTCGACCCCGTTGACGCAAACCGTTGATAGAGTCTCGGCCTCCGAGGTGGTCGCCTCGGCGGGCGGTACAGTTGCCTCGGAGCCTTGATGCGCCTTGTTGGCGGCGCTCACATCCGAAGGACAAAACACAATGCCCGCTAGAAGCGCGATGAGCGCGAGGCGAAATTCTGGCACGGTTGCTCCTTCGCGGCGGAATGCGGCCTAACTACAATTGGATGTGATGAATGACCGTTTCTTTTACGTGATTTCGGACTGTTAGTCACGTAGCGACACCATGAGCCCTTGAGATGCCTTGGAAGCAGCAACAGAAACCCCGGCGCTGGGCCGGGGCTATCGCGTTATCAAATCAACATGTCGCTCAGGCTGTGGCTGGATCGCAGTAGAAAACGGACATCATGAGCAAGAAACGGGGACGCCCGAAGGGCTTCCCCGTCTATTGGTTGCGGCAAACTCTGTGCTATTCGTGCGGCAACGGATCCGCGGCGAAGTTGGCGTGCACCAACATCCACTTGCCACCCTGCTTGGCATAGACGCGCGTCGACTTGGCCCGGTTGGGCTTTACAGTGCCGTCTTTGTCCTGCGTGTAACCCAGGTAGTTGTAGCTCAGGATCGCGACGTCTCCGTAGACCTGCACTTTCGGGTTGAGCATTTCACTTGAGACCGAAGTGCCGGGATCCTTGTTCAAGGCCTCTTCGAACCGCGCTGCGAGCGCTCGGCCATCTACCCGGGTCGCCGCATCGCCATTCAACTCAGTGTAGTCTTCGGCGATGTTCTTCTGCGATTCAACGAGGTTCTTCTGATTCCCGGCCGCCCATTGAGCCTTGACGATGCCGATGATCTCGGCCGTGACTGCCGGGCTCGCCGTGTCGGCGTAAGCGGGCATACCTATCGTTGCGAGGCTAACGAGCAGCATTACTGAAATTCGTCGCATTAGGATGTTCCTCTGTAAACGGGCGGGCAGGCTACCACGGAAGCGACGACCAAGTCGGGTTTAAGCTACTAGCGAGCCAGCAGAGTACGGATCACGCAGATAAGGAGCGAGTCAGGCCACTTTCGGGACATGGTCGGCGAATTCAGGGTTAAGCCCGAGAATCGACACCTGATCTACGAAATGGACCTGAACGACCCCTCTCGCAGGAAGGGGTCCCAGATAGACGTGGTAGCGCTGGGCAGCCGGGCCAGAAAGGCCGGCTAACGGCCAGGAACAGACATTCGCTGGATAACGAAACGCCGGCGCTGGGCCCGGTTCCAGGAACGGCTTGCATCGCCAAGTGCCACCAGATCGTGCAAAGATGCGCTGACGCTGTGTCTGATCTACGATGCAAAGTCAGCGCTCAGGATCGCACTGGATAGCCGTTTTGCAATATCGCGCTTCGCTGCGAAATTTGAACCGATCAAAGAAGGTCAGATGACAAACAAGTCGAGTCATCGAAAGAGCTTCAGAGATATTAGCCTGATCTTGACCGGTGTTGTTTTGGCACTTGTCTACTGGTTGGTAGACGCACTGATAGACACCTTCGTCCATCGAGAAGGTGGTTTGCTGGGAACCCTATTCCCTGGTGACCCAAAAGAACTGTGGATGCGAGCGGTAACGTCTAGCTTGTTGGTAGCCATGGGGGCTTATGCGCATTCAACCAATAAATTGAGGAGATCCGAGGCAGCGCGACTCAAGCTTCAACTGACACTCGACGAGTCCCTCACGCGACTATTGAGCGGATTCATCCCCATATGCGCAAACTGCAAGAACATACGTGAAGAGGATGGCACGTGGACTCAAATAGAGAATTACATACAGAGCCACTCTGAAGCCAAGTTTTCCCATGGTGTCTGTCAAGAGTGTATGAAGCTTCTGTACCCAGACTATGCTGAAAAATAGCAACGGCGCAATCTGGATGCAGCGTTAGGTCCGCCAGGCGAACGGACAGAAACAAAGACCCCGGCGCGGGGCCGGCCCATGTCTGCTTCGGGTCGTTGGCAGCCGTGTCTGAACGACCTGACCGGCTCAGCTGTCACGGCGGTTTTCGACCGGCACCGACTAGTCGCGAACTAATTGTCTGTCCCTGGGGCTTCGCGAAGCTCATCGACCGGAGAGTGCGCCCGTAACGCAGATATTCTCCAATCGCCGCTACTCCTGGTCACTACCCATGTCCCGCGCGCCTTTCGAGATTCCAGAACTTCGTTTGTCTCCGAGTGAATTCCGCTTGTCGTCGTAGCAACGTTTAGCAGCGCGATATCGGGACTCAGAATGCGAAGAGACTCAACCGATATTGAAATAACTCGGCCACCATTGATTTTCGAGAAATAGACGTTCCACCACGCCTCAATTGCCGCTCGCCCGGCAATTCTGGGCTGGATGCCGACAATCATGTCGGCATCGTCAGCGATTAAGTCCGCTAGGCATTCAGCATCATGAGACTGCCAAGTCTCCACATACTTGTTGACGAATTCCTCTAGCTGAGTTGATTCAGCCGTCTGGGCAAGCGCACTGCTTGCGGCAAGAAGTAACAAGGCTAATGGCAAAATACGCTTCATTACCTATCGAATCATACACTCACAATAGTGATGCGGTAGACCGTCTGGAATGGGTCAATTGCAGCCGCCTTGCTGCGCTGCGAGATGATGTCCGCTATGGGCTGCGGATTCAACCGGTCGACGCAACACATTGGCCAAAACGCTCTGCCGGTGTCTCGAAGCCGAGGGTCTGCCTTGGGCGTTCGTTCAGCCGTCTAGCAATGGCGTTGAGCGTGTTCTGATGAACGGTCGAGAGATCGATGCCCTTGGGGAAGTACTGCCGCAGCAGCCCGTTGGTGTTCTCGTTCGAGCCGCGCTGCCACGGGCTGCTGCGGATCGCAGAAGTAGACCTGGATGTCGGTCGCCAGCGTGAACCGCTTGTGATCGGCCATCTCCTTGCCGCGGTCCCAGGTCAGCGATCGGTAGAGCTCGCGCGGCAGCTTGTGCGCCTGCTTGATCAGCGCGTTGACGACGGTCTCGCGTGTCCTTGCTCGGCCACCTTGACGAGCATCACGTAGCGCGTCTGGCGCTCGACCAGGGTGGCGATCTGGCTGTTGTGACTGCCGAAGAGCAGGTCGCCTTCCCAGTGCCCGGGCACGGCCCGGTCCTCGACCTCGGCTGGCCGCTCGCGGATCGAGACCGTGTCGGTGATCCGGCCATGGTCGGGCGTCTTCTGCGTGTGATGCCGCGAGCGGCGCATCCCGCGGCTGCGCCGCAGATGCTGCAACAGCTCCTTCTTCAGCGCCCCACGGGCCTGGATGAACAGGGTGCGGTAGATGGTCTCGTGGGACACCTGGCGGCTCTCGTCGTCCGGGTAGGTACGCTTCAGCCACCCGGCGATCTGCTCTGGCGACCACTCGAGCTGCAGCTTCTGCGCCACCAGGCGCGCCAGTGCAGGGTGGAGTATCAGTTTACAGCGCTTCGGCCGTCGCGCCCGGTCCCACGCGGCCTCATCGGCGGTACTCGCCCGATACGCTTGCCGGCCACCGTTACGGTCGATCTCCCGACTTACGGTACTCACCGCCCGGTCTAGCGAGACCGCGATCCTGCGCACTGACAGGCCAGCCATCAGGCCGCGGGAGATCTCCTCCCGCTCCGCCAGCGTCAGCGCCAGACGGGACCGACGCCGCGGTGGCGGACGGATACCGCCGGTCCTGGCCAGCATGCCCTGCACCGTCGTGTGGTGCCGATCAAACAGGCGGTTTATCGAGTTCAGTGACTCGCCACGCCGCCAGCGTTCCCACATCAGCGCCTTGTCGGCTTCGGTGTAGTGAATCCGCGTGCGATATCCCATCTGCAACATCCCCCCCGCGACCTCGCGAGCTTAGGTGTTGCATCGATCATATGAATCCGCGTCGATAACGGAAACACGCCAGAAACAGAAACCCCGGCGCAAGGCCGGGGTTCCGTTTCGATGATTGGTAGCGGGGGCAGGATTTGAACCTGCGACCTTCGGGTTATGAGCCCGACGAGCTGCCAGACTGCTCCACCCCGCAACTGAACCGTGGATTTTACGGGCTCGTGCGGTGCAAAGCAAACTAACCTGGAAGCACGGCCGCGCACAGCTGCAGCAGCCAGCCCGGCATGACCCCCAGCCACAGCACGGCCAGCGCATTGGCGCTCAGGACCCAGCGGAATCCGGCGCCAGCCTCGATCGGCTCCTGCCCTGCCGGCGCGTCGAAGTACATCAGCTTGACGACCCGCAGGTAGTAGTAGGCGCCCAACACCGAGAACAGCACCGCAGCGACTGCCAACGATGTCATCCCGATGTCCAGGACTGCCGAGATTACCTGCACCTTGGCCCAGAACCCGACCATCGGCGGCACTCCGGCCGAGCCGAACATCAGTACCAGCATCATGAAGGCAAACCACGGGCTGCGGCGGTTGAGGCCCCGGAAGTCGTCCAGCTCGTCGGCCTCGAAGCCCTGCCGCGACAGCAGCAGGATCATGCCGAACGACCCGGTCGCCATGATCACGTAGGTCAGCGTGTAGAACATCGCCGCCTGGTATCCCTCGGCGGTGCCGGCCAGGACGCCGAGCAGGATGAAGCCGACGTGCGAGATGGTCGAATAGGCCAGCATGCGCTTGATGTTGGTCTGCGCGATGGCGACGACGTTGCCGAGCGCCATGGACAGCACGGACAGCACGATCAGCATGTCCTGCCAGGCATCGACGAGCCCGCCAAGCCCCTCCGCCAGCACCCGCATCGCGAGCGCGAACGACGCGATCTTCGGCGCCGAGCCGAGGAACAGCGTGACGGCGGTTGGCGCACCGTGATATATATCCGGCAACCACATGTGGAACGGCACCGCGCCGAACTTGAAGGCGATGCCGACCACGATGAACACCAGCCCGAACAGCAGGCCGATGTCGTCCGGGCCATAGCCGCTGACGCCGCGCGCCAGCCAGTCGAGCCGGAACGTGCCGGTCACGCCGTACACGATCGAGATGCCGTACAGCAGCACGCCCGAGGCCATGGCGCCCAGCACGAAGTATTTCATCGCCGACTCGGCGGCGATGCCGTTGTCGCGGTCAAACGCGACCATCGCGTACAGCGACAGCGACAGGATCTCGATGCCGAGGTACATGCTCAGCAGGCTGCCGGCCGAGATCATGACGTTGATGCCGAGCACGGCGAACAGCGCCAGCACGAAGTACTCGCCTTTGAACAGGCCACGCTTCTCGAGGTAATCGCGCGAGTACAGCAGCGCGACGGCGACGACCGGGTAGTTGACCAGCTTCAGCACCGTGCCCATGGGATCGGCGACATAGTGGCCGAACAGCACGACGCTGCGCCCGCCCCCGGCCAGCGACGAGGTCACGAATGCCGCGCCGGCCAGCGTCACCAGACTCAGCAGGTACGTGATCCAGCGCCGCCTGTCGTCCAGGAACACGTCCACCAGCAGCACGACGCAGGCCGCGCCCAGCAGGAAGATCTCCGCGCCGGCGGGTGCAAGGTCGGTCCAGTTGAGCACCTGGTTCATCTCATTGTCGCCCGCGCACTCACAGCTTGGTGACCTGCAGCTGCTCGACCAGCAGTTCGACCGTCGGGCGCATCACCTCGAGCAGCGGTGCCGGCCACACGCCGATCAGCAGTACGGCCGCAGCCAGCACGGCCAGCACCGCGAACTCGCGCCGGTTGAGGTCCTTGAGCGATGCCACACCGTCGTTGCCGACCTCGCCCCACACCACGCGCTTGACCAGCCACAGCGTGTAGGCCGCACCGAGTATCAGTGTCGTCGCGGCGACGAACGCGTACCAGAAATTGGCCTTGAAGCTGGCAATGATCACCAGGAACTCGCCGACGAAACCCGAGGTGCCCGGCAGGCCGGCGTTGGCCATCGCAAACAGCACCATGAAGAATGCGAACACGGGCATGGTGTTGACCACGCCGCCGTAGGCGTCGATGTCGCGCGTGTGCAGCCGGTCGTACAGCACGCCGACGCACAGGAACAGCGCCGCCGAGATCAGTCCGTGCGAGACCATCTGCACCATCGCGCCGTCGATGCCCATCGCCGCGCCGCGGTAGGAGCCGGTGGCCTGCACGATGTCGAAGGCCAGGAAGCAGCCGAGCGTCACGAAGCCCATGTGCGCGATCGAGGAGTACGCGATCAGTTTCTTCATGTCGTTCTGCACCAGCGCGACGAAGCCGATGTAGGCGATCGCGATCAGCGACAGCGAGATCACCAGCCAGTCGAGTTCGCGGCTCGCGTCCGGCGTGATCGGCAGGCTGAAGCGCAGGAAGCCGTAGCCGCCCATCTTCAGCATGATCGCGGCCAGGATCACCGAGCCGCCGGTCGGCGCCTCGACGTGCGCGTCGGGCAGCCAGGTGTGCACCGGCCACATCGGGATCTTGACGGCAAAGGCCGCGAAGAACGCCATGAAGATCAGCAGCTGCTCGGTCATGCCGATCGGCAGGCGTTGCATTGCCGCGATCTCATAGCTGCCGCCCTTGAGGTACAGGTAGATCAGCGCGACCAGCATGAACACCGAGCCGAGGAACGTGTACAGGAAGAACTTGATGGTCGCATAGACGCGCCGCGGGCCGCCCCAGACCCCGATGATGATGAACATCGGGATCAGCATCGCCTCCCAGAACATGTAGAACAGCAGCGCGTCGAGCGAAGCGAACACGCCGATCATCAGGCCTTCCAGGAGCAGGAAGGCCGCGAAGTAGTGCGCCGGCTTGCTCTCGATGGCATTCCAGCCGGCGATCACCACCAGCGGCGTCATGAACGCGGTCAGCACGACCAGCGGCAGTGCGATGCCGTCCACGCCGAGGTGGTACCAGGCGTTGATGCGGACGATCCACGTTGCGCGCTCGACGAACTGCATGGCCGCGGTGCCGGTGTCGAAGTCCGCCCACAGTGGCACGCACAGCGCGAACGTCGCGACCGATACGGCCAGCGCGGTCCAGCGCGCCGCGGCGGCCTGACGCTCGCCCAGCGCCAGCACGACCAGGCCGCCACCGATGGGCAGCCAGATCAGCCAGCTCAGCAACGGGATCCCTGCGCTCATCTCATCCACCGATGACCAGCCACGCCAGCAGCGCGGACAGCCCGATGATCATCGCCAGGGCGTAGTGATAGAGATAGCCGGACTGCAGCTGCCTGACGACCGATGCGATGGCCTGCACCGCGCGCGCCGAGCCGTTCACCAGCACCCCGTCGATGACAGCTTCGTCTCCGCTCCTCCACAGGCTCTGGCCGAAGCTGCGCGCGCCGACCGCCACGACGTTTTCATTGAACCAGTCGAAGTAGTACTTGTTGTCGAGCAGCCGGTACGTGCGCGCGAAACGCGCCTGCAAGGCCGCCGGCAGCTCCGGCCGCTTCAGGTACAGGTACCAGGCGGTGGCCATGCCGGCCAGCGGCGAAATACGGCACCGGCGACGCCAGCCCATGCACCACGAACGCCAGCGCGCCATGGAAGTCTCCGGCGATCGAGGCCAGCGGCCCGTTTGGCGACTCGGCAATCGAGCCTTCGAAGAACTCGCCGAACATGACCGGGCCGACCGTCAGCCAGCCGATGACGAGCGAGGGTATCGCCAGCGCCACCAGCGGCAGGGTCACGACCAACGGGCTTTCGTGCAGCCGCTCACGGGTGTGTTCGTCCATTCGTTCCTTGCCATGGAAGGTGAGGAACAAGAGCCGGAAGCTGTACAGCGCGGTGACGAACACCCCCAGCAGCACGCACACAGTAGGCGTAGCGGGCGCCTTCGATGTTCGAGTGGCGCACCGCCTCGATGATGATGTCCTTGGAGAAGAAGCCCGACAGGCCCGGGAAGCCGATCAGCGCCAGCGTGCCGATCAGCGCCGTCCAGTAGGTGACCGGCAGGTACCTGCGCAGTCCGCCCATGCGACGCATGTCCTGCTCATGGTGCATGGCGATGATCACCGAGCCGGCCGCCAGGAACAGCAGCGCCTTGAAGAACGCATGTGTCACCAGGTGGAAAATGCCCGCGCTGAACGCGCCGGCGCCGAGCGCGGCCGTCATGTACCCCAGCTGTGACAGCGTCGAGTAGGCGATGACGCGCTTGATGTCGTTGTTGACGAGCCCGAGCAGCCCCATGGACAGCGCCGTCGTTGCACCGATGATCAGCACGATTGACAGCGCCGAGACGGACAGCTCGAACAACGGCGACAGGCGCGCCACCATGAAGATGCCGGCCGTCACCATGGTCGCCGCGTGAATCAGTGCCGAGATCGGTGTCGGGCCTTCCATCGAATCCGGCAGCCACACGTGCAGCGGCACCTGCGCCGACTTGCCCATCGCGCCGACGAACAGGCACAGGCAGATGACCGTGATGGCCTTGGTCGGCTCGCCCGGCGTCAGGTACAGGTTGTTGCCGAGGATCATGTCGGTGCGCGCGAAGACCTCGGAATAATCCAGCGTGCCGGTGTAGTACGCGACGCCGGCGATGCCGAGGATGAAACCGAAGTCGCCGATGCGGTTGACGATGAACGCCTTGAGGCTGGCGAACACGGCGGTCGGCCGCCTGTACCAGAAGCCGATCAGCAGGTAGGAGACGAGTCCGACCGCTTCCCAGCCGAAGAACAGCTGCAGGAAGTTGTTGGACATGACCAGCATCAGCATCGAGAACGTGAACAGCGAGATGTAGGCGAAGAAACGCTTGTAGCCCGGGTCGTCGCGCATGTAACCGATCGTGTAGACGTGCACCGCCAGCGACACGAACGAGACGACCGTCATCATCAGCGCCGACAACCGGTCGATCAGGAAGCCGGCTTCCATCTGCACGCCGTCGCTGATGCCCCACACGTAGACCGTGCCGTCGAACGGCGCCAGGCCATCCACCAGCAGCGCCTTGAGCACCCAGGCCGACAGTCCGAACGAGACCGCCACGCCCGCGACACACACGACATGCGAGCCGGTGCGCCCCAGCCAGCGACCGAGCAGCCCGGCGCCGAGCGCCGCCGCGAGCGGCGCGAGGACGATGGCCAGGTAGGTGTACTCGGTCGGCATGTCAACCCTTCATCACGTCGAGTTCCTCGACGTTGATGGTCTGGCGCTGGCGGAACAGCACGACGAGGATCGCCAGCCCGATGGCTGCCTCCGCCGCGGCCACCGTCAGGATGAAGAACACGAACACCTGGCCGTCCAGGTTGCCGAGGAATCGCGAGAAGGCCACGAAGTTGAAGTTGACCGCCAGCAGCATCAGCTCGATGCACATCAGCAGCACGATGACGTTCTTGCGGTTGAGAAACACCCCCGCGACCGCGATGGCGAACAGGATGCCGGCCAGCACAAGGTAGTGCGAGAGCGTGATCATGGCTCGCTGTCCCGGTCGACCTTGACCAGCCGCACGCGATCTTCGCGACGCACGGCGACCTGCCTGGCGACGTCCTGGGTCTTGAGACCCGGCCGGTGCCGCATCGTCAGCGTGATGGCCGCCACGATCGCCAGCAGCAGCACGGCGGCCGCCAGCTGGAACGGGAACACGTACTCCGTGTACAACACCGCGCCGATGGCCTCGGTGTTGCTGTAGCCCGGTGGCGTCGGCGCGATGGCGCCCGTCGCCGCCATCCCGAGCCGCCTGACCCACAGCACGTAGTACAGCTCGATGAGGATGATCAGCGTGATCAGCGCGCCGAGCGGCGCGTAGCGCGTGAAGCCCTCGCGCAGCTTTTCGATGTTGATGTCGAGCATCATCACGACGAACAGGAACAGCACCATGACGGCACCGACATAGACGAGCACCAGCACGATGGCCAGGAACTCCGCCTCGATGAGCAGCCACAGCACCGCGCTGTTGAAGAAGCACAGCACCAGGAACAGCACCGAGTGCACGGGATTGCGCGCCAGGATCACGCCCAGCGCGGCGCCGACCAGCACGGCCGAGAAGGCATAGAACAGGATGCCCAGCTCCACGTCAGCTCCCCACTTGCCTGTCGCGCAGCTTCACTTGAAGCTCGCGTCGGCCGCCTTGTCGGCCGCGATCATCGCCTCATGGCGCTCGCCCACGGCGAGCAGCATGTCCTTGGTCATGATGTTCTCGCCGCGGTTCTCCATGTGGTACTCGTGGATGCGCGTCTCGACGATCGCGTCCACCGGGCAGGCCTCCTCGCAGAAGCCGCAGTAGATGCACTTGAACAGGTCGATGTCGTAGCGCGTGGTACGGCGCGTGCCGTCGTCCGCCACCGCCGAATCGATGGTGATGGCGAGCGCTGGGCACGCCGTCTCGCACAGCTTGCAGGCGATGCAGCGCTCCTGGCCGTTCGGGTAACGCCGCAGCGCGTGCAGGCCGCGGAAGCGGGGCGACTGCGGCGCCTTCTCCTCCGGGTAGCGGACCGTGACCTTGCGCGCGAACAGGTTCCTGATGGTCACCGACAGGCCGGCCAGCAGTTCGGTCAGGAAGAAGGTCTTGAACAGGGCGCGCAGTCTGTTCATGCCGGTCTACGCAGCCCAGGGGCCGACTCTGGCCCAGACCATGACGCCCTCGACGGCGATCCATACCAGCGTGATCGGGATCAGCACTTTCCAGCCGAGGCGCATGATCTGATCGTAGCGGTAGCGCGGGAACGTCGCGCGGATCCACAGGTAGATGAACAGGAACCCTCCCACCTTGAGGAACAGCCAGAAGAACGACGGCTGGGCGATCACCCACCCGTCCGGCACGTAGCCCTGGAATGGCGACAGCCAGCCGCCGAGGAACATGATCGCCGCCAGCGCGGAAATGAGGATCATGTTCGCGTACTCGGGCAACGCGAACAGCGTCGCGAACGTCGCGCCGGAGTACTCCACGTGGAAGCCCGCCACCAGTTCCGACTCGCCTTCGGCCACGTCGAACGGCGCGCGGTTGGTCTCGGCGACGCCCGAAATGCAGTACACGAAGAACAGCGGCAGCAGCCAGAACCAGTGCCACGACGCGACCCCCGCGAGGGTGACGGCCTGCGTCGCCGGCGCCAGCTGCGAGCGCACGATGTCGCCCAGGTTGAGGCTGCCGGCGGCCATCAGCACACCCACCAGCGCGAAGCCCATGGCGATCTCGTAGGCGACCATCTGTGCGGCCGAGCGCATGGCGCCGAGGAAGGCGTACTTCGAGTTTGCGGCCCAGCCGGCCAGGATCACGCCGTACACGCCGATCGAGGTCAGCGCCAGCACGAACAGCAGCCCGGCATTGATGTCGGCGAGCACGAACTCCGGCGAGAACGGGATCACGGCCCAGGCCGCCAGTGCGGGCACCAGCACCAGCAGCGGCGCGATCAGGAACAGCTTCCTGTCCGCGTTGGCCGGAATGATGATTTCCTTGAGCAGCAGCTTGAGGACGTCGGCAAAGGGCTGGGCGATGCCGCGCAGGAACGGCAGCTTGAAGAAGGTCACGCGATTGGGCCCCATGCGCAGCTGCATGTAGCCGATAATCTTTCGTTCGGCGAGCGTGACGAACGCGACGCACAGCATGACCGCGATCATCACGCCCAGCGCCGCGCCGATGTTCACGATCACGGCCTGCGTCGTGCCGGACAGGGTCGACCACAGGTTTGTCAGGGCCTCCATGTGTGCGGCTACGCCCCCGCTTCCCGCGCCATTGGCCGTCCGCCCCGTGCCAGCGCCGTATGCTGCAGCGAGCTGGCGCGCCGCACGATGGCGTCCACTGCGTAGATGCCGACGTCCACGCCCGTCGCCTCGGGCGCTGGGCCGAGGTCGGCGGCCGCGACGACCGGCGCGGCCACGCCGAGCGCGCGCAGTTCGTCGCGGACCTGTTCGCTCGACTCGTAGTCGAAACCCGCGACCCCGAACAGGTTGCCCAGCACCCGCAGGATCTTCCAGCCAGGCCGCGCCGCTCCCAGCGGTGCGATGCACCCGGCATGGCTCTGCCACCTTCCCTCGACGTTGACGTAGGTACCCGACGTCTCGGCGAAGGTGCCCGTCGGCAGCAGGACGTGGGCGTAGTACTTCATGGCCTCGGTCGCGTACGGCGTCACGGCGACTACGCAGCGTGCCTGTGACAGCGCCCGCACGGCATGCGGCACGGCGGTGTCGAACTCCGGTTCGATGCCGCCGAACAGCAGGTAGCCCGCCAGCGGCTGTTCCAGCATGCGCCGCGCATCCAGTCCCGGCGCGGCGACCGGCCGGCCGCCCGCCTCGCGGTGCGGGACCGCGCCGGCGAGGGCCGCGCCCACGGCATTGCCGCCGTCAGGCAGCCATGCCAGCGTCGCACCGGTCAGTTCGGCCAGCGCCCTGGCCGCTGCACGCAGTTCGGCAAAGGCCGGGTGACGGAACGCTGACCCGCCGAGCAATACCGCCCGCCGTCCTGCGCCGGCGAGCGAGCGCACGACCTGCAGGTGCGCCTCGGTCACCCGTGCACCCGCCGTCAGCACGGTGAACCCGGCCGGCGGGTCGCGGCCGGCGTCTCGTGCGGCCGCCGCCAGCAGCCCCGCCAGCTCGCTCGTCAACTGCGCCGCAGGCGCGACCAGGTCGACCTCCACGGGGAAGTGGACGTCGGCCGGCTCGCAGCCGAGGAAACTCACGCGCGCCCGGTTGGCAATGGCCGCGGTCCGCACGCGGTGCGCGAGGATCGGCGCCTCGTGGCGCAAGCGGCTGCCGACCACCAGCAGCGCATCGAGACTTCCAACTTCGGCCAGGCTCATGCCCAGCCCCGGGTAGGGCGGATCGTACTGCTGGCCGCGGAAATCCGTTTGGCGCAGGCGGGAATCGACGTTGCCGCAGCCCACGCCGCGCGCCAGCCGCCCCAGCAGGTAAAGCTCCTCGGTGGTGGCGTTGGGCGATCCGAGGACGCCGACCGCGCCGGCGCCATCGCCCCGGACCACGTCCTGCAGGCCCGCGACGGCCGCCGTCAGCGCCGTCTGCCAGTCCACCTCGCGCCAGCTGCCGCCCGATTTCACCATCGGTGCGGCGAGGCGGTCGGGCGCGTAGATGCCCTCGAAGGAGAAGCGGTCGCGGTCGGCGAGCCAGGTCTCGTTCACCGCTTCGTTCTGTCGCGGCACGACGCGCATCAGCCGGCCGCGCAATACGTGCGCGTACAGGTTGCTGCCGACCGGGTCATGCGGCGACACCAGCGCGTGCTGCGTCATCTCCCATGAACGGCCGCGGTGCCGGAACGGCTTCGAGTTGAGCGCGCCGACCGGGCACAGGTCGATGACATTGCCCGACAACTCGTGGTCCACGCTGCGTTCGATCCACGTGCCGATCTGCATGTCCTCGCCGCGCCCGGTCGTGCCGAGTTCCTGCAGGCCGGCGATCTCCGCGGTGAACCGCACGCAGCGCGTGCAGTGAATGCAGCGCGTCATGTCGGTCGAGATCAGCGGCCCCAGGTCCCTGTCGGCCACGACCCTCTTGCGTTCGGTAAAGCGCGACACCGAACTGCCGAAGCCCTGCGCCAGGTCCTGCAATTCGCACTCGCCGCCCTGGTCGCAGATCGGGCAGTCGAGCGGATGGTTGATCAGCAGGAATTCCATGGTCGCCTTCTGCGCCGCGATGGCCCGCGGCGAGCGCGTGAATGCCTTCATGCCCTCGGCCACGGGCGTTGCGCAGGCCGGCAGCGGCTTGGGCGCCTTCTCGACCTCGACCAGGCACATGCGGCAATTGGCCGCCACCGACAGTTTCTCGTGGTAGCAGAAGCGAGGGATGTAGATGCCGGCGGCGTCCGTGACCTGCATCAGCATCTGGCCCTTGCGCGCCTTGAGCGCGCGGCCATCGACCTCGATGTTGAGCAGGTCTTCGCTCATGCCGCGTCCGCCGCCCGCGCTTCGACGAGGCTGCGCCCGCCGTTGGCGACCATGTATTCGAACTCGTGCCGGAAGTGCTTGATGAAACTCTGCACCGGCCAGGCCGCCGCGTCACCGAACGCGCAGATCGTGTGGCCTTCGATCTGGTTGGCGATGCCGACCAGCAGATCGAGATCCTCGCGCCGCCCCTGCCCGTCCAGGATCCGCTTGACGACACGGTTCATCCAGCCGGTGCCCTCGCGACACGGCGTGCACTGGCCGCAGGATTCGGCCTTGTAGAAGCGCGTGATGCGCTCGAGCATCCGCACCATGCAGGTCGTTTCGTCCATGACGATGACTGCCGCGGAGCCGAGCGCAGAGCCGGCGCGGCGCAAGGTGTCGTAGTCCATGGCGCAGTCCATGATGACCTCGGCGGGCATCACCGGCACCGAGGAACCGCCGGGAATCACCGCCTTCAGCTTGCGCCCGCCGCGCACGCCGCCAGCGATCGCGAGCAGCTCCGTGAAGGGGATCCCCAGCGGCAACTCGTAGTTGCCGGGGCGTTCCACATGCCCCGATACCGAGAAGATGACCGTGCCGCCCGCCGTGGCGGTGCCGAGTCCCGCAAACCACTGCGCGCCCTTGCGCATGATCGCAGGGACGCTGGCGAAGGTCTGCGCGTTGTTGATGGTCGTGGGCCGGCCGTACAGGCCGTAGTTGGCCGGGAACGGCGGCTTGAAGCGCGGCTTGCCCTGCTTGCCCTCGAGCGACTCGAGCAGCGCGGTCTCCTCGCCGCAGATGTAGGCGCCGGCGCCGACGAAGCTGTGCAGTTCGAAGTCCACGCCCGAGCCCAGGATGTCGGTGCCGAGCAGGCCGGCCGCGCGGGCCTCGTCGAGCGCGGCTTCGAAGCGCGGCACCGGCTCGGCGAGGAACTCGCCGCGGATGTAGTTGTAGCCGACGGTCGCGTCCATCGCGTAACCGCCGATGGCCATGCCCTCGATCAGCGCGTGCGGGTTGTAGCGCAGGATGTCGCGGTCGTGGCAGGTGCCCGGCTCGCTCTCGTCGGAATTGCAGACGACGTACTTCTGCCCCGGGGCGCCGCGCGGCATGAAACTCCACTTCAGGCCGGTCGGAAAGCCGGCCCCGCCGCGGCCGCGCAGTCCGGAGGCCTTGATCTCCTCGATGATGCGTTCGCGCGGTGGCTTGTCGCGCAGGATCTGCTCCCACGCCTGGTAGCCTCCCGTCTCGCGGTACACGGGCAGCGTCCAGCTGCGCTCGCGGCCGAGCGGCTCGAAGACCACCTGGTTCAGCGTCCAGGCCATGGCGTTACTTGACCTCGTCCAGGATCTTCACCGCCGTCTCCGGGGTCAGGTTCTCGTGGTAGACGTGATCCACCATCATCATCGGCGCGTTGTTGCAGGCCGCCAGGCACTCTTCCTCCCGCTTCAGGTAGAACCTGCCGTCCGGCGAGCTCTCGCCGAGCCGGGTCCCGAGGTGGCGCTCGACTGCCTCGACAAGCTGGTCGGACCCGCGCAGCATGCAGCTGACGTTGGTGCAGATGGAGACGTGCACGCGGCCGACCGGGCGCGTTTCGAACATCGAGTAGAAGCTGGCGGCCTCGTAGACCTGGATGGGCGTCAGCCCGAGGTAGGCGGCGACCGCGTCCATCAATTCCGTGGACAGGAAGCCCTCGTTCTGGTGCTGCGCGGCATGCAGCGCGGCAAGGATGGCCGAGCGGCGGTGTTCCGCCGGGAATTTCGCCAACCAGCGGTCGATCTCGGCGCGCGTGCGCTGGGACAGCAGCGACACGGATTCGTCGGCGGGAGTAGTCACCGGTCCACCTCCCCGAATACGATGTCCATCGTGCCGATGATGGCGACCACGTCGGCGAGCATGTGGCCCCGCACCATTTCGTCCATGGCCGCCAGGTGCGCGAAGCCCGGCGCGCGGCACTTCAGCCGGTAGGGCTTGTTGGCGCCGTCGGATACCAGCCACACGCCAAACTCGCCCTTGGGCGCCTCGACCGCCGCGTAGGTCTCGCCCTGCGGCACGCAGTAGCCCTCGGTGAACAGCTTGAAATGATGGATCAGGGCTTCCATGTCACCCTTCATCTCCGCGCGGCGCGGCGGGCTGACCTTGTGGTCGGCGAGCGTGACCGGACCGGGGTTGGCGCGCAGCCACTCGACGCACTGACGGATGATGTGGTTGGACTGACGCAGTTCCTCGATACGCACCAGGTAGCGGTCATAGCAGTCGCCGCTGGCGCCGACCGGGATGTCGAATTCGATCTGGTCGTAGATCTCGTACGGCTGCTTGCGCCGCAGGTCCCACGCGACGCCCGAGCCGCGCAGCATCGGGCCGCTGAAGCCGAGCGCCAGGGCCCGCTCCCGCGTCACCACACCGATGCCCACCGTGCGCTGCTTCCAGATGCGGTTGTCGGTCAGCAGCGTCTCGTATTCGTCCACACAGGCGGGGAAGCGCTCGGTGAAATCCCAGATGAAGTCCAGCAGCGAGCCGGAGCGCCGCTGGTTGAGGCGCTCCAGGTCCTTGGCGCTGCGCCAGCGTGACGGCTGGTACTGCGGCATCGTGTCCGGCAGGTCGCGGTACACGCCGCCCGGCCGGTAATAGGTTGCATGCATGCGCGTGCCCGAGACCGCCTCGTAGCAGTCCATCAGGTCCTCGCGTTCGCGGAAGGCGTACAGGAACACCGTCATGGCGCCGATGTCGAGGCCGTGCGCGCCGAGCCACATCAGGTGATTGAGGATGCGCGTGATCTCGTCGAACATGACGCGGATGTACTGCGCCCGCAGCGGCGGCTGGATGCCCAGCAGCCGCTCGATGGCCATCACGTAGGCGTGCTCGTTGCACATCATCGACACGTAATCGAGCCGGTCCATGTAGCCGATGGACTGGTTGAACGACTTGGTCTCGGCCAGCTTCTCGGTGGCGCGGTGCAGCAAGCCGATGTGCGGGTCGGCCTTCTCGATGATCTCGCCGTCCATTTCCAGCACCAGGCGCAGCACGCCGTGCGCGGCCGGGTGCTGCGGGCCGAAGTTCATCGTGAAGCTGCGGATGTCAGCCACGGTCCGGCGCGTCCCTGAGCGCCTCGTCGTACCGGTTGTCGTCACGGATCACCTTGGGCACGAGGACCCGCGGTTCGATGCTGACCGGCTCGTAGATCACGCGGCCCAGCTCCGGGTCGTAGCGCATCTCGACGTTGCCGCTCAGCGGGAAGTCCTTGCGGAACGGGTGGCCCACGAACCCGTAGTCGGTGAGGATGCGGCGCAGGTCGGGGTGGCCGCGGAACAGGATCCCGAACAGGTCGAACGCCTCGCGCTCGAACCAGTTGGCCGAGGGCCATATCTCATTCACCGACTCGAGCATGGGCGGCTCGTCGCCGACGCAGGAACAGCGCAGCCGCACCCGCCAGTTCCTGGACACCGACAGCAAGTGATAGGTGACCGCGAAGCGCGGTCGGTCGGCCGGCGCCGCCGCGTCCGCCGCGTGGCGTTCGACGCCGCGGCTGAAGCCCGTGGTCGTGGCCTCGCGTGTCGCCCAGTCGTCGCGCCCGTGGTGCAGGTAATCGATGCCCGCCAGGTCCATGAGCTGCTCGAAGGCCAGCTCCGGCGCGTCACGCAGTTCCCGGCACACGCCCGGCAGCTGCGCGGGCGCCACGGCCAGCGTGAGTTCGTCTGCCAGCGACGGCAGACGCCGCACGCGGGTCCCGAAATGGACCTTGATCGCTTCGGCCAGGGTCTCGATCCTGCTCATCGGTGCTTCACCGGGCGATGGTGCTCGTGCGCCGGATCTTGTTCTGCAGCTGCAGGATCCCGTAGATCAGCGCCTCGGCGGTCGGCGGGCAGCCGGGCACATAGATGTCCACCGGTACGATGCGATCGCAGCCGCGCACCACCGAATACGAGTAGTGGTAATAGCCGCCGCCGTTGGCGCAGGAGCCCATGGAGATGACCCAGCGTGGCTCGGCCATCTGGTCATAGACCCTGCGCAGCGCCGGGGCCATCTTGTTGACCAGCGTGCCGGCCACGATCATCACGTCGGCCTGCCGCGGGCTCGCCCGGAACACCACGCCGAAGCGATCGAGGTCATAGCGCGCCGCACCGGCATGCATCATCTCGACGGCACAGCAGGCCAGGCCGAACGTCACCGGCCACAGCGAGCCAGTGCGCGCCCAGTTCATGAGCGCGTCGATCGATGTGACGAGGTAGCCGCGCCCGCCCAATGCCTGCTGTTCGGGGCTCAATCCCATTCGAGGGCGCCCTTCTTCCACTCGTAGACGAACCCGACCACCAGCACCGTCAGGAAGACGGCCATGGACAACAGGCCGAAGCCGCCGATCGAGTCGAGCGACACTGCCCAGGGGAAGAGGAATGCAATCTCCAGGTCGAAGATGATGAACAGGATGGCGACCAGGTAGTAGCGCACGTCGAAGCGCATGCGCGTGTCCTCGAAAGCCTCGAAACCACACTCGTAGGGCGACAGTTTCTCGGCGTCCGGGCGGTGCGGGCCGAGCAGGAAGCCGAGCACGATCAGCGCCGCGCCGAGTACCCCCGCGACGGCCAGGAAGATCATGATCGGCAGGTAGTTCTCAAGCACGCGGACCCCCTCACGCGACGCCGCCTCACGATGGAAGGTCATTGTAGCCGCCGCCCGCGCGGGCCGTCACCCGGAAGCAGGGCGTCGGGCCGGACGGTCCGACCGCCGCTTCGACCTGCATCCGGACAGGTCGCGGGCGGTGTCCCGGCAAGAAAAAAGCCCGGCTGGGCCGGGCCTTGGTACCTCTGGTGCCGACGGTCGGACTCGAACCGACACGGGAAACCCCACTAACCCCTCAAGCTAGCGCGTCTACCAATTTCGCCACGTCGGCAATCAAGGGAAAAACGACTTACTTCTCGGCCGGCGGCTCGACGGGCCCACCGTCGAGCGTGGGGACCTCGTCGGCGCCGAGCGGCGCCGGTGCCGCAGGCGCTTCCGGCGCCGCCGCCGGGACCGAGTCCAGGATGCTCTTGGGCGCCTCGGCGGGCTGCGAAGCCACGTAGGTCAGCGCCAGGCTGGTCGCGAAGAACAGCGTGGCGGCCACCGCGGTCGCCTTCGAAAAGAAGGTGGCCGAGCCGCGTGCGCCGAACACCGTGCCGGACGCACCGGCGCCAAAGCCCGCTCCCGCATCGGCCCCCTTGCCGCGCTGGATCAGCACCAGCCCGACGATGACGACGCTCAGCGTGAGGTGCAGGGTGATCAGTATCGATTGCAGCATCGCTTGTCTACCACGCTTCTCAGGCGGACCGCGCGCGGGCCGCCTCGCAGATTTTCCTGAACTCGACGCCATCCAGCGAGGCGCCGCCGACGAGCCCGCCGTCCACGTCCGGCATCGCGAACAGCTCGGCGGCATTGGCCGCCTTGACGCTGCCGCCGTACAGGATGCGGAGGCAATCGCCGATTCTAGCATCCTTCCCGGCAACCCGCGCCCGCAGCAGGGCGTGGACTTCCTGGGCCTGTTCCGGCGTCGCGTTGCGTCCGGTGCCGATCGCCCAGACCGGTTCGTAGGCCAGCACGGCCTCCAGGAACCCCACCGCGCCCGTCACCGACAACACGGCCTCGAACTGGCGCAGCACGACCTCAGCCGTGCGGCCCTGCTCCCGTTCCTCGAGGGTCTCGCCCACGCACAGGATCGGCACCAGTCCCTCGTGCTGGGCCGCCACGAACTTGCGGGCGACGAGCTGGTCGGTGTCGCCGTACATCGCGCGCCGCTCGGAATGACCGACGATCGCGTGACTGCAGCCGACGTCCCGCAGCATGGCGGCCGACACCTCGCCCGTGTGCGCGCCGGCGGCTTCGGCACAGGCGTCCTGCGCCCCGAGCAGGAGGCTGCTGCCCTTCAGCAGCCGGCCGACTTCCCACAGGTAGACGAAAGGCGGGCACAGCAGCACTTCAGCACCGTTCTGGCCCTCATCCGCCTGCAGGATGTCGTGAATCAGCGCTTCGTTGGCGGCGCGCGTGCCGTACATCTTCCAGTTGCCAGCCACCAGCGGTATGCGCATCAGTTGATCTCCAGTCGTCTCGGCCCGCTGGCCGGACAGCAGCCACGCAAAGGCGCGCAAGGATAAGCGCGCAGGTCGGTGATGGCAACGTTGCGAAGCTCAGGCACTGGCCTTGCGCACCGCGTCGGCGATCGCCGCCACGTGGGCCTTGACCGCCGCCTCATTCTCGCCTTCGACCATCACGCGGAACACCGGCTCGGTCCCGGACGCGCGCAGGACGACCCGGCCGCGCCGTCCCAGCGCCTTTTCCGCGGCGGCGACGGCCGCGCGCACCCCCGTATCACCATCAGGATCGAACGGCCTCTTGACCGCCACGCTGACCAGCTGCTGCGGGAACTTCGGCATGCCGGCAGCGAGCTCGGCCAGGCTCTTGCCGGTCTGCTTCATGATCGCCAGCACCTGCAGCGCGGCGATCAGCCCGTCGCCGGTGGTGGTCTTGCGCAGGCACAGCAGGTGGCCGGAGGTCTCGCCGCCCAGCACGCTGCCCTGCTCGCGCATCATCTGCAGCACGTACCGGTCGCCGACCTGCGCGCGCACGAACCTGATGCCGTGCTCTTCGAGCGCCAGTTCGAGGCCGAGATTGCTCATGGACGTGCCGACGACCGGTCCGGGCAGCTCGCCGGCTCCGTGCCAGGCGCGCGCCAGCACGAACATCAGCTGGTCGCCGTCCACGACCCGGCCGAGATGGTCCACCATGATCAGCCGGTCGCCATCGCCGTCCAGGCCGATGCCGGCGTCCGCCCGCACGCCCGGCACCGTCAGCCGCAGCAGTTCCGGCCGGGTCGATCCGCAGCCATCATTGATGTTGCGGCCGTTCGGCGAGCAGCCGATGGGAATGATCTCGGCGCCGAGGTCCGTCAGCACCCGGGGTGCGACCTTGTAGGCCGCGCCGTTGGCGCAGTCGATGACGATCTTGAAGCCCTGCAGGCCGATGCCGGCCGGCATCGTGTCCATGCAGAACTTCTGGTACTGCACGCGCTGCTTGTCCACGCGCGAGGCGCGGCCGAGGCGCTGCGACTCGCGGGTCAGCGCGGGCTCGCCGAGGAACGACTCGATCTGCCGCTCCAGCTCGTCGGGCAGCTTGGCACCGTCGCGGTCGAAGAACTTGATGCCGTTGTCTTCGTACGAATTGTGCGAGGCGCTGATGACGGCGCCGAAGTCGCAGTCGAGGTGCTTGAGCATGTAGGCGATCCCGGGCGTCGGCAGCGGCCCGGCCAGCAGCACGTCGACACCGGCCGCCACGAAGCCAGCTTCCAGCGCCGCCTCGAACATGTACCCGGACAGCCGCGTGTCCTTGCCGACCAGCACCGAGCCTCCATCGGGCGCCAGCACGCGCGCCGCCGCGCTGGCCAGCCGCAGCGCGAACTCGACGGTCATCGGCTCGCCGCCGACCCGACCGCGCACACCGTCCGTACCGAAATACCGTCTGGTCATTGCCTTATGTCCCTGCTTCCAGCTGATACCGCCGCAGCGCGGCGGCGACCTTGACCGCATCGATCGTCGCCGCGACGTCGTGTGCCCGCACGATCGCGGCGCCATGCTCGGCCGCCAGCGCCGCCAGCGCCACGCTGCCCGGCAGCCTTGCGTCGAGCGGCCGGCCCGTCAATTGCCCGATCATGCTCTTGCGCGACAACCCGGCCAGCAGCGGCAGACCGGCCGGCGCGACCCGCCCCAGCCCGGCCAGCAGCCGCAGATTGTGCTCGAGCGTCTTGCCGAAGCCAAAGCCCGGATCCACCACGATCCGCGTGCGGTCGATGCCCGCGGCGCCGGCCGCGGCCACGCGCTGCTCCAGGAACTCCCGCACCTCGGCCACCACGTCATCGTAGCGCGGCGCCTGTTGCATCGTCTGCGGCTCGCCCTGCATGTGCATGAGGCAGACCGCCGCGCCAGAGCCCGCCACGGCCTGCAAGGCACCGGGTGCGCGCAACGCCGCCACGTCGTTGACCATCGACACGCCGGCGGCCAGCGCGGCGCGCATGACTTCCGGCCTGCTGGTGTCCACCGAGACCGGCAGGTCGAGTTCGGCGCACAGCGCCTCGACGACGGGCACGACCCGCGCAAGCTCTTCCTGCACCCCTGCCTGCTGCGCACCGGGACGGGTCGATTGCCCACCCACGTCGATGATCGCCGCGCCCTCCGCCGCCATGCGCTGCGCCTGCCGGAGGGCGGCGTCGAGATCGCTGAACCGGCCGCCGTCGGAGAATGAATCAGGGGTCACGTTGAGCACGCCCATGACCACGGGCGTCGACAGGTCGAGCCGGTGATGGCCGCAGGTCAGGAACATGCACGCATGGTACGACGAAGCAGCGGCAGGGGCATCAGCGATCGCAGCCGGTGGCACGGACACCGGCACCGCGGCCACCGTTGCCGGGACGTCAGTGCTGGCTGGCGGGTGGACCCACGGCCGGCTTGGCCTTGACGTCGCCGGGATCCTTGTCGCGCGGCGCGGGCGGTGCGGGCTCCTCCCAGCCTTCCGGCGGCTTCGGCGTGCGGCCATTCATGATGTCCATGATCTGCTGTTCGCCAATCGTCTCCCAGCGGATCAACGCATCAGCCATCGTGTGCAGCTTGTCCAGGTGGGCCGTCACGATCTCATGCGCCCGCTTCTTGTTGTCGTCGATCAGGCGCTTGATCTCGTCGTCGATGGCATCCCTGGTCTTGTCGCCGACCTGCTTGTGCTGCGTGACCGACCGCCCGAGGAACACCTCGCCCTCGTCCTCCGCAAAGGTCAGGGTTCCGAGCTTCTCCGACAGGCCCCACTTGGTGACCATGTTGCGGGCCAGTTCCGTCGCGTGTTCGATGTCGTTCGACGCGCCGGTCGTCACGGCCTCCGGCCCGAACACGATCTCCTCGGCAACGCGCCCCCCGAACAGCGTGGCGATCCGGCTCTCGAGGCGGCGCTTGCTGGTGCTGTAGCGGTCGGCCTCGGGCAGGAACATGGTCACGCCGAGCGCGCGGCCGCGCGGGATGATCGTCACCTTGTAGACCGGATCGTGCTCCGGAACGTTGAAGCCGACGATCGTATGCCCCGACTCGTGGTAGGCCGTCAGCCGCTTCTCCTCCTCCGACATGACCATCGACCGGCGCTCTGAGCCCATCATGATCTTGTCCTTGGCGCGCTCGAACTCGTCCATGGTCACCGTGCGCTTGTCACCGCGCGCAGCAAACAGCGCCGCCTCGTTGACCAGGTTCATCAGGTCGGCGCCGGAGAAACCCGGCGTGCCGCGCGCGATGATCGACGCGTTGACGTCGTCGCCGATCGGCACCTTGCGCATGTGCACCTTGAGGATGAGTTCGCGGCCGCGTACGTCGGGCAGCGGCACCACGACCTGGCGGTCGAACCGGCCGGGGCGCAGCAGCGCCGGGTCGAGCACGTCGGGACGGTTGGTCGCCGCGATCACGATCACGCCCTCATTGCCCTCGAAGCCGTCCATCTCGACCAGCAGCTGGTTCAGCGTCTGCTCGCGCTCGTCGTGACCGCCACCGAGGCCAGCGCCGCGGTGCCGGCCGACCGCGTCGATCTCGTCGATGAAGATGATGCACGGCGCGTGCTTCTTCGCCTGTTCGAACATGTCACGCACCCGCGACGCGCCGACGCCGACGAACATCTCGACGAAATCGGAGCCGGAGATCGTGAAGAACGGCACCTTGGCCTCGCCGGCGATGGCGCGCGCCAGCAGGGTCTTGCCCGTCCCCGGCGCACCGAGCATCAGCACGCCCTTGGGGATCTTGCCGCCCAGCTTCTGAAACTTGGCCGGGTCCTTGAGGAAATCGACGATCTCCGTGACCTCCTCCTTGGCCTCATCGACGCCGGCCACGTCGGCGAATGTCACGGAGACCTGGTCCTCGGACAGCAGGCGCGCGCGGCTCTTGCCGAACGACATCGCGCCGCGCCCGCCGGCGCCACCCTGCATCTGCCGCATGAAGTAGATCCACACGCCGATCAGCAGCAGGATCGGGAAGGACGAGATCAGCAGCTGCACGATGATCGATTGCCGTTCCGGCGCCGCAGCGTCGAAGGCCACGCCCTCTTTCTGCAGCAGTCCGATCAGCGCCGAATTGTCCGTCTCGGGGTTGTACGTGACGTACGGCTCGCCCCCCGAGCGGGTGCCGGTGATCGTGTCGCCCTTGAAGGTGGCGGAGCGGATGCCGTTTGCCTTCACCTGCTCGAGGAACTGCGAATACGGCAACGCCTGCGGCGCGGCACTGCGGGTGCCGAAATTGGAGAATACCGCCAGCAGGACCACCGCGATGATCACCCACAGGACGATGTTCTTGGTCATGTCGTTCAAGACGCTGCTCCAGGGCCTGCCACGCGGCGGCTGCCAATTACGACCCGCCCGCGACGGTCGGGTTCGACGTTACTACGCACGGGGCTTCCTTGCCAGCAAATAGGTCTCCGCACTGCGCTGCCGCGAGGCCTTCGGTTTGCGCAGCCGGACTTCGCCAAAGCGGCTGCGCGCAGCACGCACGACGTCCTCGAAGCCCGCGCCCTGGAACACCTTCGCCAGCAGCGCGCCCTCGCCGGGCAGGATCCGCAGGGCCGTTTCCAGGGCCAGTTCGGCGAGATGCGCGCCGCGCGCCTGGTCGACGACGTCCACACCGCTCATGTTGGGGGCCATGTCCGACATTACAAGGTCGACCGGCGCGCCGCCGAGCGCCTCGAGCAACCGGTCCAGGACCGCCTGCTCGCGAAAGTCGCCCTCGATGAAGGTCACGCCCACCAGCGCGTCCATGGGCAGGATGTCCAGTGCGAAGATCTCGCCGCGGCCGTCCAGCTTGCGGGCCGCGTACTGGCTCCAGCCGCCCGGCGCTGCGCCCAGGTCCACGATCCTCATGCCCGGTCGGATCAGGCGCTCGGCGCGGTCGAGTTCCTCGAGCTTCAGCGCTGCGCGGGAGCGCCAGCCCTCGCGCTGGGCGCGCCGCACGTAGGGGTCGTCGAAGTGTTCCTTGAGCCAGCGACCGCTGGACTTGCTGCGCCGCACCATCACTTGCCGCCCCCGGGACCGTCCCGGCAAATCTATAATCGCTCGGCCATGCCACTCACCCAGAACGACCGCAAACAACTGCGCCGCCTCGGCCACGCCCTGCAGCCGATCGTGCTGATCGGCCAGCACGGCCTGACGCCGGCCATCGTCTCAGAAATGGACAGCGCCCTCACCGCGCATGAACTGGTCAAGGTCAAGGCACGGGTCGGCGGCCGCAACCTGCGGTCCGAGGTCCTTTCCAGTCTGGCAGAAAAGACCGCTTCGGATCTTATTCAGACCATCGGAAACGTCGGGTTATTTTTTCGTAAAAACAAGAAGTTAAGTAAAATACTTCTCCCAGATTCTTAATTACCGGCGCGGCTACCCGTAGCGCACTTCGACAATGTCGTAGCTCTTCTTCCCGCCAGGCGCCATGAATTCGACCCGGTCGCCAGCCTGCTTGCCGATCAGCGCCATGGCGATCGGCGAGTTGATCGAGATCATGCCCTTGCGCAGGTCGGCCTCGTCGTCGCCCACGATCTGGTAGGAGACGCTGTTGCCCGCTTCGTCCTCGAGTTCGACGGTCGAGCTGAACACGACCGTGCCGTTGCGCGGCAGCGACGCCGGATCGATCACGTGCGCGTGGGCGAGCCGCCATTCGATCTGCTTGATGCGGCCCTCGATGAACCCCTGCTGCTCGCGCGCCGCGTTGAACTCGGCGTTCTCCGACAGGTCGCCGTGACCGCGCGCATCGGCGATCGCGCGGATCACGTTGGGGCGGTCCTCGCCCTTCAGGCGGCGCAATTCCTCGCGCAGCTGGTTGGCGCCCTGCCGGGTAATCGGCGTCCTTTTCATGATGCCATTTCCTTGTGCAGGTCCTGCAGACGGTTGGCGGTGAGGGATCCAAGATGGTCGAGCGCGTCGCAGGTGGCGCGCGCCGCCGCCACGGTCGTGTAGTAGGTGACCTTGCGCGCCACGGCCTCGCGCCGGATCGAATGCGATTCGCGGATCGCCTTCCGGCCCTCGGTCGTGTTGACGATCAGGTCGATCTCGTCGTTCTTGATCATGTCCACGATGTGCGGCCGGCCCTCGCGCACCTTCAGCGCACGACCGCACGGCACGCCGGCCGCCTCGAATTCCCGGGCCGTGCCCTCGGTGGCGATGATCGCGAAGCCGCGCTCGATCAGTCGCCTGGCGATTTCGATGGCGGCGGGCTTGTCGCGGTCGCGCACGCTGAACAGCACGACACCGCTGGCCGGCAGCCGCGAGCCGGTGGCCGTCTGCGACTTGGCGTAGGCCTCGCCAAAGGTCCTGCCGGTCCCCATGACTTCGCCGGTCGACTTCATCTCCGGGCCGAGCAGCGGGTCGGAGTCGGGGAACTTGCCGAACGGAAACACCGCTTCCTTCACCGAGTAGTAGCGCGGAATCCGCTCCTCGCGCGCACCGAGCTCCTCGAGCGTGCGCCCGGCCATGACCCGCGCCGCGATCTTGGCGAGCGGCACACCGGTGGCCTTGGAGACGAACGGCACGGTGCGCGAGGCGCGCGGGTTGACCTCGAGCACGTAGACGATGCCGCTCTGGATCGCGAACTGCACGTTCATCAGCCCGACGACGTTCAGCGCCATCGCCATCTTGCGGGTCTGCTCCCGCATGTCGTCCTGCAGGGCCGCTGACAGCGAAGCCGGCGGCAGCGAGCAACTCGAGTCGCCCGAATGCACGCCGGCCTGCTCGACGTGCTCCATGATCCCGCCGATCAGCACGTCGCGCCCGTCGCAGACGGCGTCCACGTCGACCTCGATCGCCAGGTCGAGGAAGCGGTCGAGCAGCACGGGGCTGTCGTTGGAGACCTTCATCGCCTCGTTCATGTACTGGCGCAGGTCCTCCTCGGCGTAGACGATCTCCATGCCCCGCCCCCCGAGCACGTAGGACGGGCGCACGACCAGCGGGAAGCCGACCTTGTGGGCGAGTTCCACGGCCTTGTCCTCGGTGCGCGCGGTCGCATTGGCCGGTTGCTTGAGCCCGAGGCGGCCAATGAGCTGCTGGAAGCGCTCGCGGTCCTCGGCCACGTCGATCGAATCCGGCGTCGTGCCGATGATCGGTGCGCCGGCCGCGGCCAGCGCACGCGACAGCTTCAGCGGCGTCTGCCCGCCGAACTGCACGATCACTCCCTCGGGCCGCTCCTTGTCGATGATCTCCATGACGTCTTCAAACGTCAGCGGCTCAAAGTACAGCCGGTCCGAAGTGTCGTAGTCGGTCGACACGGTCTCCGGATTGCAGTTGACCATGATCGTCTCGAAGCCGTCCTCGCGCAGCGCCAGCGCCGCGTGCACGCAGCAATAGTCGAATTCGATGCCCTGGCCGATGCGGTTGGGCCCGCCCCCCAGGATCACGATCTTGCGGCGGTCGGTCGGCGCCGACTCGCACTCCTGCTCGTAGGTCGAATACATGTACGCCGTGGCGGTGGCGAACTCGGCCGCGCAGGTATCCACGCGCTTGTACACGGGCCGGATGCCGAATGAATGGCGCAGCGCGCGCATCTGCGGCTCGTCGACACCGGCCAGCCGCGCCAGCGCCGCGTCGGCAAAGCCCTTGCCCTTGAGCGCGCGGAGGCGTTCCCCGGACAGGCTGGCCAGGCCGTCCGCCTGCAGCCGCTGCTCCTCGCGCACCAGGTCCTCGATCTGCGCCAGGAACCACGGGTCGATGCGGCAGTGTTCCCAGACGCGGGGCACGTCCCAGCCGGCACGGAACGCGTCGGCGACATAGCGGATGCGGTCGGCGCCCGGATGTCGCAGCTCATCGGCGAGCCGCTGCTCCGTGTCTTCGTCGAGTGGCAGTTCCAGCAGCGGATTCAGCCCGTCGCAGCCCGTCTCCAGGCTGCGCAACGCCTTCTGCAGCGACTGCTGGAAGGTGCGGCCGATGGCCATCGCCTCGCCTACCGACTTCATCTGCGTCGTCAGCCGGTCGTTGGCCCCTGGAAACTTCTCGAAGGTGAAGCGCGGGATCTTGGTCACCACGTAGTCGATGGACGGCTCGAACGACACGGGCGTGGCGCCGCCCGTGATCTCGTTCCTGAGCTCGTCGAGCGTGTAGCCAACCGCCAGCTTGGCCGCCACCTTGGCGATCGGGAATCCGGTCGCCTTGGAAGCCAGCGCCGAGGAACGCGACACGCGCGGATTCATCTCGATCACCAGCAGCCGGCCGTCCTCCGGGTTCACGGCAAACTGTACGTTGGATCCGCCGCACTCGACGCCGATCTTGCGCAGCACCGCGATCGAGGCGTTGCGCATGATCTGGTATTCCTTGTCGGTAAGCGTCTGCGCCGGCGCCACCGTGATGGAGTCGCCGGTGTGCACACCCATCGGATCCACGTTCTCGATCGAGCAGACGATGATGCAGTTGTCCTTGTTGTCGCGCACGACCTCCATCTCGAACTCTTTCCAGCCGAGCACCGACTCCTCGATCAGCACCTCGCTGGTCGGCGAGGTGTCCAGCCCGCGCCCGACAATCGCCTCGAACTCCTCGCGATTGAAGGCGATGCCGCCGCCCGAGCCGCCCAGCGTGAAGGACGGCCGGATCACAGTCGGGAAGCCGACTTCGCCCTGCACCGCCAGCGCTTCCTCCATGGAATGCGCGATGAAGGAGCGCGGCGTGTCGAGGCCGATCTCGTGCATCGCGTTGCGGAACAGCTCGCGGTCTTCGGCCATGTCGATGGCCTCGCGGGAAGCGGCGATCAGTTCCACGCCGTATTTCTCGAGCACGCCTTCGCGGACCAGGTCGAGCGCCGTATTGAGCCCGGTCTGGCCGCCCATCGTCGGCAACAGCGCATCCGGGCGTTCCTTTTCGATCACCCTCGCAACGGAACGCCATTCGACCGGCTCGATGTACACCGCGTCCGCGGTGTCCGGGTCGGTCATGATCGTGGCGGGATTGGAGTTGACCAGGATCACCCGATAGCCCTCCTCGCGCAGCGCCTTGCATGCCTGCGCGCCCGAGTAATCAAACTCGCAGGCCTGGCCGATGATGATCGGGCCGGCGCCGATGATCAGGATGCTCTCGATGTCGGTGCGCTTGGGCATGGTCCGCCTTGTCAGGACGCGGCGCGCTTGCTGGCCCGCCGGGCCGTATCTCCCTACTTCGTCTCGGTCGCGGTCAACCGCGCGGTCAGCTTCGCCTTGACCATTTCCCTGAGCCTGCGCGCCATCAGGAACACGAAGCGCTCGAACAGCGCCGCGGCGTCGTGCGGGCCCGGGCTCGCTTCCGGGTGACCCTGGAAGCTGAACGCCGGCCGGTCGGTGCGCGCCACGCCCTGCAGCGAGCCGTCGAACAGCGAACGGTGGGTGGCCTTGAGGTTGTCCGGCAACGACGCCTCATCCACCGCGAAGCCATGGTTCTGGCTGGTGATGAACACCCGCCCGGTGCCGACCTCCTGCACCGGATGGTTCGCGCCATGATGACCGAATTTCATCTTGACGGTGCGCGCGCCGCTCGCCAGCGCCAGCAGCTGGTGGCCGAGGCAGATCCCGAACAGCGGGATATTGCTCTCCAGCAACTTGCGGATCGCGTCGATTGCGTAGCTGCATGGCTGCGGATCGCCCGGCCCGTTCGACAGGAACACGCCCTGCGGCTCGAGCGCCAGGACGACTTCGGCGGGCGTCTGCGCCGGCACTACCGTGACCCGGCAGCCATAGTCGGACAGCAACCGCAGGATGTTGCGCTTGATGCCGAAGTCGTAGGCCACCACGTGCAGCCGCGTGCCGGAGCGCACGATGCCGCCGGCGTCCGAGGCCATGCTGCCTTCGGTCCACTGGTACGGCCGCCGCACGCTCACCACCTTGGCGAGGTCCATGCCCTTGAGCCCCGGGAACTTGCGGGCTGCGCGCACGGCCTCAGCCGGATCCGCCTTTTCGCCGGTCATGATGCAGCCATCCTGGGCGCCCTTGTCGCGCAGGATGCGCGTCAGGCGGCGGGTGTCGATGCCAGCGATGGCGACCGTCCTGCCGCGCTTCAGGAATGCGTCCAGCGGTTCGCTCGCGCGCCAGCTGCTATGCAGCAGCGGCAGGTCGCGCATGACCAGCGCCGCGACGTGAATGCGCGGCGACTCGAGGTCCTCAGGCGTGGCCCCGGTATTGCCGATGTGCGGGTAGGTCAGCGTGACGATCTGCCGGCAGTAGGAAGGGTCCGTCAGGATCTCCTGGTAGCCGGTCATCGCCGTATTGAAGACGACCTCGCCGGTCGCCTTTCCCACGGCACCGACGGACACGCCGTCGAATACGGTGCCGTCTTCCAGGGCCAACACGGCGGACGTCGGCGTCACTCAGGTTCTCCCATCGTGGACCGCCAGGGCACCCGGCTTGTGCAGGGCGCATGCAACTAGCGGGTGGAGTCCTGATCCGACTCCGCCCGCTGGTTGTTTCCAGATAACTGAGGTCTCAACCTGAGCGAGAATTGTACTAGAGCCCGGCCGGGAGTGTCCATGTAGCGGCGGTGCCGGCCCCGCGTCACACCCCCAGCACGTCGGCCATGCCGTACAGGCCGGGCGGGCGGCCGACCATCCAGCGCGCGGCGGCCACCGCGCCGTAGGCGAAGGTCATGCGGTCGCTGGCGCGATGCCTGATCTCCAGCGTCTCGCCCGTGCCTGCGTACACGACGCTGTGCTCGCCGACAATGTCGCCGCCACGCACGACCGCGAAGCCGATGCCGCCGCGCGGCCGCGGACCGGACGTACCGGCCCGTCCGTGGATGCCGACGTCGGCCAGTGTCACGCCGCGCGCGCCAGCCGCGATCTCCGCGATCGTCAGCGCCGTTCCCGATGGCGCGTCGGCCTTGTTGCGGTGGTGCGCCTCGAAGATCTCGATGTCGTAGTCGTCATTGAGTGCCGCCGAGGCGTGACCCACCAGGCTGAACAGCAGGTTGACGCCGAGGCTCATGTTCGGCGCCAGCAGCACCGGCAGGTCGCGCGACAGGCGGCGGATCTCGGCATGTTGCGCCTGGCTGAGCCCGGTCGTGCCGATCACGATCGGCACGCCCGCGACCGCCGCGGCCTGCACATTGTCGAGGCAGGTGGCCGCCAGGGTGAAGTCCACGGCGACGTCCGCGCCGGTCAGCGCGACCGCGCGGTCGGCGGTGACCTGAATGCCCACCAATCCCGTTTCCGCCGCGTCGCCCACGTCGCGGCCGAGCGCCGGGCTCGACGGCGACGCCAGCGCGCCCGACATCACGAGGTCGTCGGCGAGGCCGATGGCGCGCACCAGGCAGCGGCCCATGCGGCCGGTTACTCCCAGGACAGCAACGTTGGTCATCTCAGCCCCCGATTCTGTCGAAGAAGCGCTTCACGCCGTCCAGCCACGAGCTCTCGCGCGGATGGTGATGAACCGAGTCACCGGTCAATGATGCCTCGAAATCGGCGAGCAGCTTGCGTTGTTCGTCACTGAGGTCGACCGGTGTCTCGACGACGATCCGGCAGAACAGGTCCCCGGTGGCGCCACCGCGCACCGGCCGGACGCCCTTCTCGCGCAGGCGGAACACGCGCCCGGTCTGCGTCTCGGGCGGCACCTTGATCGAGGCCTGCCCGCCGAGCGTCGGCACCTCCAGGGTGCCGCCCAGGGCGGCGGTTGCGAAGCTGACGGGCACCTCGCAGGACAGGTGCGCGCCGTCACGCTCGAAGATCGGGTGCTCGCGCAGCACCACTTCCACGTACAGGTCGCCGCGCGGGCCGCCCTGGCGCCCCGCTTCTCCCTCGTTCGGCAGGCGGATCCGGTCGCCGGTGTCGACGCCGGCCGGCACCTTGACCGACAGCCGCCGGGTTTCGCGCAGGCGGCCCTGGCCCGCGCAGGCCTTGCAAGGATGCTGGACGACCGTGCCCCGGCCACGGCAGCGCGGGCAGGTCTGCTGGACCGTGAAGAACCCCTGGCTGACGCGAACCTGGCCGGCCCCGCCGCAGGTGTCGCAGGACACCGGGTCATGGCCGGGCTCGGCACCGCTGCCGTTGCAGGTGCCGCAGTCCACGACGGTCGGGAACTCGATCTCGGAGGTCGTGCCAAACACGGCCTCTTCCAGGTCGAGCGTCAGCTCGTAGCGCAGGTCGGCGCCGCGAAAGGCGCCGCCGCGGCCGCGGCGGCCGCCGCCAAAGATGTCGCCGAATACCTCGCCGAAGATGTCGCCAAAGGCGTCCGCGGGGTTGAAGCCCGGGCCGCCGCCGCGCGCTGCGTCCAGGCCGGCGTGGCCGAACTGGTCGTAGGCGGCGCGTTTCTGCGGGTCGGTCAGCACTTCGTAGGCCTCCTTGGCCTCTTTGAAGCGCTCTTCGGCCTCCTTGTCGTGCGGATTGCGGTCCGGATGGTGCTTCATCGCCATGCGCCGGTAGGAGCGCCTGACGTCGTCCTCGGTCGCATTGCGCGGCACCGACAGCACCTGGTAGTAATCGCGTTTCGACATTAAAGGTATGCGGCGGCACCGGGCGACCCACGGTCACCCGGCGACTGCCGTCCGTTGACTCATCGATTCCCGGCGGCTGCTTGCCTCAGCCCGCCTTCTCGTCCTTGTCCTTGACCTCCTCGAACTCCGCGTCGAGCACGTCTTCCTTGCCCGGCTGGCCGCCGCCGTTCGGCCCCTGCGGCCCCGTCCCGGCGCCGGCCGCACCCGCCTGCGCCTGGTAGGCCCGCTGCACGACCGGCGCCGCGGCACGCTCCAGCGCCTCGGCCTTGCGCTCGATCGCGGCCTTGTCGTCGCTCTTCAGCGCTGCGCGCAGGTCATTCAGCGCGCTCTCGATCGCGGCCCGCTCCGCACCCTCGACCTTGTCGCCGAGGTCCTTGAGCGTCTTGTCGGTCGAATGCAGCAGCGCGTCGGCCTTGTTGCGGGTGTCGACCAGCTCGCGGAATCGCTTGTCCTCGCCCGCGTGCGCCTCGGCGTCGCTGACCATGCGCTTGATCTCTTCGTCGGTCAGGCCGCTCGAGGCCTTGATGACGATCTTCTGTTCCTTGCCGGTGGCCTTGTCCTTGGCGGACACATGCAGGATGCCGTTCGCGTCGATGTCGAAGGTGACCTCGATCTGCGGCAGGCCGCGCGGCGCCGACGGGATGTCCGACAGGTCGAACTTGCCGAGCGACTTGTTGTCCTGAGCCCGGTCGCGCTCGCCCTGCAGCACGTGAATGGTCACCGCGGTCTGGTTGTCGTCTGCGGTCGAGAACACCTGCGTCGCCTTGGTCGGGATGGTGGTGTTCTTCTCGATCAGCTTGGTCAGCACACCGCCCAGCGTCTCGATGCCGAGCGACAGCGGCGTCACGTCGAGCAGCAACACGTCCTTGACGTGGCCCGACAGCACGCCGCCCTGGATCGCGGCGCCGATCGCCACCGCCTCGTCCGGATTGACGTCCTTGCGCGGCTCCTGGCCGAACAGGTCCTTGACCGTGCGCTGCACGAGCGGCATGCGAGTCTGTCCACCGACCAGGATCACCTCGGCGACGTCCTTGATCGACAGTCCGGCGTCCTTGAGCGCGATGCGGCAGGGCTCGATGGTGCGCTGCACGAGATGCTCGACCAGCGACTCGAGCTTGGCGCGGGTCAGCTTGATGCTGAGGTGCTTCGGTCCGGACGCGTCCGCCGTGATGTACGGCAGGTTGACCTCGGTCTGCTGGCTGGAAGACAGCTCGACCTTGGCCTTTTCACCGGCTTCCTTGAGCCGCTGCACAGCGAGCGGATCCTTGCCGATGTCGACGCCGCTTTCCTTGAGGAACTCGGCCGCGATGTAGTTGATGATGCAGCGGTCGAAGTCCTCGCCGCCCAGAAACGTGTCGCCGTTGGTGGACAGCACCTCGAACTGGCGCTCGCCGTCGACGTCCGCGATCTCGATGATCGACACGTCGAAGGTGCCGCCGCCGAGGTCGTACACGGCGATCTTGCGGTCACTGCCCTTCTTGTCGAGGCCGTACGCCAGGGCCGCCGCGGTCGGCTCGTTGATGATGCGCTTGACGTTGAGCCCGGCGATGCGGCCGGCGTCCTTGGTCGCCTGGCGCTGTGCGTCGTTGAAGTACGCCGGCACGGTGATGACCGCGTCGGTCACCGGCTCGCCGAGGTAATCCTCGGCGGTCTTCTTCATCTTCATCAGCACACGCGCTGAGATCTCCGGTGGCGCCGTCTTCTTGCCCTGGATCTCGATCCAGGCGTCGCCATTGTCGGCCTCGACGATCTTGTAGGGCATCAGCGGCAGGTCCCTCTGCACGACTTCATCCATGAAGCGCCGCCCGACCAGACGCTTGACCGCGAATACCGTGTTGTGCGGATTGGTGACCGCCTGGCGCTTGGCGGACTGGCCCACCAGCACCTCGTTGTCCTTGGTGAAGGCGACGATGGACGGCGTCGTGCGGTCACCCTCGCTGTTCTCGATGACCTTCCAGGTGCCGGCCTCCATGACCGCGACGCAGGAATTGGTCGTGCCCAGATCTATGCCGATGATCTTGCCCATGCGGGTGGCTCCGGTAAGTCTATGAAAACTGGCTCTACGCGGGACGTGGGGACGGCCGCCCCGGGATTCAAGGCCGGCCGGCGTCCGCCACGATGACGCGCGCCGGGCGCAGCAGGCGGCCATTCAGCTCGTAGCCCTTCTGGATCACGGCCAGGACGGTGCCGGGCGCTGCCTCGGCGGCCGGCTGCGTGGTCATCGCCTCGTGACGCTCGGGGTCGAACGGCTCGCCGGCCGGGTCGATCTCGCTGACTCCGGCGGCCTCGAGCGCCTTGCGCAGCAGCTTGAGCGTGGCGCGCTGGCCCTCGGCCAGCGTGGCGGCATCGGCCTGGCCGGCGGCCTCCGACCCCAGCTCCAGACCGTCCAGCGCCGGCAGCAGGCTTGCGGCCAGCCGTTCGACGCCGAACTGCCGCGCGCTTTCGAGCTCGCGGGCGGCGCGCTTGCGGTAGTTGTCCAGGTCGGCCACGGCGCGCAGGTAGGCGTCCCAATGCTGCTGCGCCTGCTGCAATGCGTCGGCGAGCTGCTGTTCCGGCCCGCCGCATCCGGGCGTGCCGGGATCATGTGTTTCGATGGCCTTGTCGCTGGGCTTGTCTTCCATGGCCTGCCGGTCTGTATGTTGCGGGGCCGCGGCCGCAGCGGCCCGCCGGGCCCCGCTGCCGCTCCGTGAGGGCAAGGTGGGGCCTAGCTGCGCGAATTCAAGGCGGCGCCGAGCAGTTTTGCGGTCAGGTCCACGATCGGGATCACCCGCTCGTAGGCCATGCGCGTCGGGCCGATGACTCCGAGCACGCCGACCGACTCGCGTCCGCGGGCGTAGGGCGCGGTCACCACCGTGCAGTCGTCGAGCGTCGTGTAGCCGGACTCGTGCCCGATGAAGATCTGTACGCCCGCCGCGTGCACGCTCTGGTCGAGCAGGTGCAGGATGTCGCTCTTCTCGTTGAACGCTTCGAACAGCTTGCGCAGCCGCTCGACGTTCGACATTTCCGCGAACTTCATCAGGTTGGTCTCGCCGGCGATCAGCACGTCCGCCTGGTCCTGCACCGCGTCGCCCTCGAAGACCTGCTCGGCAAGGGCGATCGCATCCAGCATCATGCGGTTCATCTGCTCGCGCGTTTCCTGCAGCTGCGTGACCAGTTGCCTGCGCACCTGGCTGAACTCCCGGCCGGCGAAATGTTCGTTGAGGTAACTCGCCGCGCGCCGCAGCTGGTCAGCCGAGTAATGACGGTCGAGCCGCAGCACGCGGTTCTGCACCTCGCGCTCGTTGACGACGATGATGGCCAGCACGCGGTTCTCGGACAACCCGACGAATTCGATGTGCGACATCGAGGCGCCGGACGTGCGCGGCACGAGCACGACGCCTGCCAGCCGCGTAAAGCTCGACAGCAGCTGCGATGCGACCGCGGCCAGCGCCTTGGGATTGTCGGCCTGACTCTCGAAGGCGCGCTGCAGGCCCTGCACCTCGTCGGCCGCAGGCGGCTGCACGCGCAACAGCGTGTTGACGAAGAAGCGGTAGCCCTTGTCGGTGGGCACCCGCCCGGCCGAGGTGTGCGGGGCCACGACGAAGCCGTGCGCCTCGAGGTCAGCCATCACGTTGCGCACGGTGGCCGAACTCAGGCTCAGGCCGGACTCGCGCGACAGCACGCGCGATCCGACCGGGTGGCCCTCACGGATGTAGGTCTCTACCAGGGCCTTCAGCAGCACTTGTGCGCGTTCACTGAGGTGATCGTCGCTAGCGTAACCAGTATTACCCATAAGTCTTTGTCTATAAACGACTTTGTTGCGATGCGACCGCCGTGGACGCCACGTTAGCAATCGCCTTCCAAGAGTGTCAAGCGCGGCGATGGGCCGGGCCGGCGGACCGGCGGCTGCGCCGCACCGCAGGCGACTTCGCGGCGCGTTCGTCACAATACACCCCCGCACGGACCGCCCGCTGGCCGGGCGTTCGGGACGCATGCTAAAAGGTCGCTGTATCCATGACTAAACGTTTTTGCCGTGTCGGACTGGTCGGGCGGACCGAGGACGCCCGCGTCGGGCCGTCCATGTCGGCGTTCGCGGCGCACTTGCTCGAGCGCGACCTCGAGGTGCTGGTCGACGAACTGGCGGGCGCGGACAAGATGCCGGCCGGCGTGCATGCCCTGCCGCTCGAGGAACTCGCGCAACGCGCCGACCTCATCGTCACCATCGGCGGCGACGGCACGATGCTGTATGCCGCTCAACAGGTGATCGGCCGGCCGGTACCGCTGCTCGGCATCAATCGTGGACGCCTCGGTTTCCTGGCCGACGTCGTCGGCACCGAGATGACCGCAATCTTCGATGCGGTGCTGGCCGGCGAATACGAAGAGGACGTGCGGACGCTGCTGTCCGCCAGGCTGGAGCGGCCCGGCCAGGAACCGCTGACCTGCCTGGCGCTCAATGACGTCGTCATCCAGAAGTACGAGACCGGGCGCATGATCGACCTGGAGACCCGGATCGGCGGGGCCTTCGTCAACAGCCACAGCGGCGACGGCCTGGTGATCGCCACCTCGACCGGTTCGACCGCCTACGCGCTGTCGTGCGGCGGCCCGATCATCCACCCGCAGCTCGATGCATTGGTGCTGGCACCAATATCGCCGCACACGCTCAGCAACCGGCCGATCGTCGTCGGCTGCGGCAGCGAAGTCGAGGTACGGCTCGCCCGGCAGATTGCCGGGCCGGCGCAGATCACCTACGACGGCTTCGTGATGGGCGACCTGGCGCTCGGTGACCGCCTGGCCGTCGGCGCCGGTCCCAGGACCGTGACACTGCTGCATCCGCGCGGCTACGACTTCTTCCGCATCCTGCGTTCCAAGCTGCACTGGGGCCGCAGCGGCCTCAACGAAGAGCAGGAAAGCTGAATTCATGCTGACCCACCTGCAGGTCACGGACTTCGCGATCATCGAGGCCGTCGAGGTCGAACTGGCCGGCGGCCTGACCGCGCTGACCGGGGAAACCGGCGCGGGCAAGTCCATCCTGGTCGATGCGGTGATGCTCGCCATCGGCGGCCGCGCGACGTCGGACATGGTGCGGCACGGCGCCGAGCGCGCCGAGATCACCGCGACCTTCGACGTCGGCGACAACCCGGCGGCGCTCGGCTGGCTGGCCGAGCAGTCGCTCGAACACGACCACGAGGTCGCGCTGCGTCGCGTGATCGGCGCCGACGGCCGTTCGCGCGCATACGTCAACGGCCAGACCATGACCGCGCAGGTGGTGCGCGAACTGGGCGCGGCGTTGATCGACATCCACGGCCAGCAGGAATTCCTGTCGCTGGTGCACCGCGACGCGCAGCGGCAGCTGCTCGACGAGCACGGCGACCACGCGGCATTGCTCGAGCCGGTCGGCGCAGCGGCACAGCGCTGGCGGCAACTGGCGCGCGAACACGAGGCGTTGTCGGCCGCCGCCGCCGAGCGCGGCTCGCGGCTGGAATTGCTGCGCTACCAGGTCGGCGAGCTCGAGGCGCTGGCGCTCGGCGAGGGCGAGGCCGAAGCGCTCGCCGAGGAGCAGGCGCGGCTGTCCAACCGTGGGCGCCTCGCCGAGGCGGCCGGCGCCGCGCTGGCGCTGGTCTACGACGCGGACGGCGCCGACGCGCACGCCACGGCGAGCCGTGCCGTGTCCCAGCTGCGCGCGACGGCCGACCTCGACCCGCGGCTGGGTGAACCACTGCGGCTGCTGCAGGAAGCGGCGATATTGCTCAAGGAGTCGGCGGCCGACCTGTCCGGCTACCTCGAATCACTGGACGTGGACCCGGCACGGCAGGACTGGGTCGAACGGCGGGTCGCCGCGGTCGAGGAACTCGCGCGCAAGCACCGGGTTCCGTCCGCCGGGTTGCCGGCACAACTCGGGGCGCTCCGCGAGGACCTGCGGCAACTCGAGAACTCGGAGGTCGCGCTGGCCGGTCTCGAGCGGCGTCTCGCGGAGACCCGCGCGCAGTACGCCGCCGCTGCCGCCGCCCTGACCCAGGCGCGCGTCGCCGCGGCCGGCCGGCTGTCCGCAGCGGTCTCGGCCCTCATGGCGCTGCTCGGCATGCCGGGCGGCCGGCTGGAAATCAGCGTCGAGCAGGATACCGGCGCGGACCCCGCTCCGGCCGGTGCCGACCGCGTGGAATTCATGGTCAGCGCCAATCCCGGGCAACCGGTGCGGCCCATCGGCAAGGTGGCCTCGGGCGGCGAGCTGTCGCGCATCAGCTTGGCGGTGCAGGTCGCGGCCGCCCATGGTGTCGCGCGCACCTGCATGATCTTCGACGAAGTGGACGCGGGTGTCGGCGGCGCCGTGGCGGAGATGGTGGGCCGCCAGCTGGGGGAGCTGGGCGGCCGCGGCCAGGTGCTGTGCGTGACGCACCTGGCGCAGGTGGCCAGCCAGGCGCGCCACCAGGTGCGCGTCGCGAAACTCACCGACGGCAAACGCAGCCGCATGACGGTCACCGAACTGTCGCAGGGCGAGCGGGTCGAGGAACTCGCGCGGATGCTGGGCGGCGTGGAGATCACGCGCAAGGCGCGCGACCACGCCCGCGAGATGCTCAAGACTGCCGCGGGCGAACGCGCCAGCTGATCAGCCCTTGCCCGTTTCTCCGCTGCCGCGGTGCGGGCAGTTCTTGCGCACGCAGCGGCCGTACAGGATCAGGTTGTGCTCGGCGATCTTGAAGCCGAGCCGGCTGGCCACGTCGAGCTGGCGCTGCTCGATGCCGCAGTCCATGAACTCCTCGACCTTGCCGCAGTCCATGCAGACGATATGGTCGTGGTGCTCGCCCTGGTTCAGCTCGAAGACCGAGGTGCTGCCCTCGAAGTGATGCCGCTTGACCAGCGCCGCCTGCTCGAACTGCGTCAGCACGCGGTACACGGTCGCGAGTCCGATGTCCTCGCCCTGCTCGATGAGCGCCTTGTAGATGTCCTCGGCGGACAGGTGGCGGCCACCGCCGGCCGCGAGCACCTCGAGGACCTTCACGCGCGGCACGGTGACTTTCAGCCCGACTTCCCGAATGTCCTCGCTTTCCACTGGCCCGCCCCGTTCTGATCCAGCACCGGCATCGGCTATGATGGCGCGCCATTATTGCTCAGGATGACCGCCCCATGCGAACCGCCCATCAGGCTGCCGTGTGCATGACTGCCGCGCTGGCCGCCGTGCTCGTCCTGGCCGGCTGCATCTACCGGGTCGACACGCAGCAGGGCAACCTGCTGGACGACGCACAGGTGCAGCAGGTCGAGGTCGGCATGACCCGCAGCCAGGTCCGGTTCCTGATGGGTACGCCAATGGTGTCGGATCCCTTCAGCCGGAACCGCTGGGACTACACCTATTACTATCGCAAGGGCCGCGGCGGCAAGGTCCGCCAGTCGCACGTCGTGGTGTACTTCGAAGGCGATGTCGTCAGCCGCATCGAACGTCCGGCGGCGGCGCCGACGACCGACGCGACCTCAGCGGCGACCGGCTGACCGGCGTCCCATCGTGCGGCCTTCCCGGGCCAGTTGACGGCGTCGGGCGCGCGGATCCTTGCGCAGCGGCCGCAGGATCTCGATGCGGTCTCCGGGCTCGAGTTCTCGGCCGCCCTCGACGATGCGCCCGAAGATCGCCAGTCCGAGCCGGCTGCGCTCGAGATCATCACGCCCCTGCAGCAGTCCCGACAACTCCACTGCCCGGTCCACGGTCGTGCCGCGACCGACCTGCAGGGTCACGGCGACCTGCCGCGGCGGCTCGGCCAGCACGACGGTCACCTCGATCGATTCAGGCGCCGCCATAGACCTGCCGCGCGCGCTGGCCAAAAGCATCCACCAGCTGGCTGCAGGCGCCTTCGAAGGCGGGCCCGAGCAACAGGCCGGCCAGCGAACTCATCGTCTCGAAGTTCATTTCCAGCTCCACCCGGCTGCCGGCCGTGCCGATGGCCTTGAAGTCCCAGCGTCCCTCGAGCGAGCGGAACGGGCCTTCCAGCAACCGCATTTCCAGGAACTCGCCGGTCACCAGGCGGTTGCGGGTCGTGAAGCGCGCGCTGGCCCCGGCGCGCCGCAGCGCGAGGCGCGCGGTGACGAGCTCGCCGTCGCGCTCGAGGACCTCGGCGCCCGTGCACCACGGCAGGAACGCCGGGTAGCGCTCCACGTCGGCGACCAGGTCGAACATCTGCGTCGCGCTGTAGGGCACGAGCGCACTGCGTCGCACTTGCCGCATCCCGCCCTCCTTTACGGGTCGGATTGTGTGCGATAGGGCGCGCACCGACAACCGCGGCTGCCGATACAATGGCGGGGGAACCAGGACGCGACCCATGGCCCAGGACAAAGACCCGTCGCAGACGATCGCGCTCAACAAGAAGGCGCGGCACGACTATTTCATCGACGAGAGCTATGAGGCGGGCGTCGCACTGGAGGGCTGGGAGGTCAAGGCGCTGCGTGCCGGCAGGCTGCAGCTCAAGGAAGGCTACGTGTTCGTCAAGAAGGGCGAGGCCTGGCTGTTCGGCGCGCACATCCTGCCACTCAGCACCACTTCCACGCACTTTGTCCCCGACCCGACGCGCACGCGCCGGCTGCTGCTGCACCGGCGGCAGATCGACCACCTCATCGGCGCGGTCGATCGCAAGGGCTACACGCTCGTGCCGCTGGCCATGTACTGGAAGAAGGGCCGCGCCAAGCTGGAGATCGGCCTGGCGCGCGGCAAGAAGCAGCACGACAAGCGATCAGACCAGCGCGACAAGGACTGGCAGCGGGAAAAGGGTCGCCTCATGAAGCACCACCGCAGGTGACGGGACGCCGCATCCGGCGGTGCCCGCGGCCGGCGCCGCCGCCGTTGCCGTTGCCGTTGCGACAATCCTGCAACGGGAGCATCTCGCGATGACATGGTTGACGGTCGTTGCCTGGAACTTCGGCGCGGTGATGGCCTGCATGCTGCTGCTGTGGGTCGTGAGCCTGCCACTGCGCAACGCCAGCATCGTCGACCTCTTCTGGGGGCCGGGCTTCGCGCTCGTTGCGCTGGTCACCCTGTTCGTGGCCGACGGCTACGCGCCGCGCCAGTGGCTGCTCACCGGCATGACCGCGCTGTGGGGCCTGCGCCTGGGCGCCTACCTCGCCATCCGCAACATCGGCCACGGCGAGGACGCGCGCTATTCGCGCTGGCGGACGCGGATCGAGGACGCCGGCGGCAGTTTCTCCCGGCACAGCCTGGTCTATGTGTTCGGCCTGCAGGGCCTGCTGATGCTGCTGGTGTCGCTGCCCGTGCAGTTCGGTCAGCTCGCCGCCGAGCCGCAGCGCCTGGGCTGGGCCGCCCTGGCCGGCGCCGCGCTGTGGGCGGCGGGCTTCCTGTTCGAGGCGGTCGGCGACTGGCAGCTCACGCGCTTCAAGGCCGATCCGGCCAACCGTGGGCGCGTGCTCGACACCGGTCTGTGGCGCTACACGCGTCACCCCAACTATTTTGGCAACGCGCTGCTGTGGTGGGGCATCTGGGTGACCGCCTGCGATGCGCCGTCCGTCGTCTGGACGGCCGTCGGACCCGCCCTCATGACGTTCTTCCTGCTGCGCGTGTCCGGCGTCGCCTTGCTCGAGAAGTCGCTCACCGGCTCCAGACCCGGCTACGCCGACTACATCCGGCGCACCAGCGCCTTCCTGCCGTGGCCGCCGCAACGCTAGGCCCGCGTGCCGGCTGATCGCGGCCGCGGGCCGCTGGCTGGCGCGTGTCCAGCAGCACGGTCCACGCTGCCATCACGGTGGTTCAACCGTTCCTTGCGGCAACGCTGCCCGCGAACCTGCGGTCGAGCGACAGGCCGCCGGCGCCGCTGACCAGCAGTGCGACGGTTGCGCCCAGCAGGGCGAACGGATATTCGAAGCCGCCGGCGCTGGCGAACAGCCCGCTGGACCAGTGCACGGCGAAGATCGCGACCAGCATCGTGACCGCCAGCCCGGCCGCGGCGGGGCGCACCAGCAGACCGATGAGAACGGCGATGCCGCCAAAGAACTCGGCGCCGCCTGACAGCAGCGCCATCAGGTAGCCGGGCGACAGGCCCATCGATTCCATGAACTGGCCGGTGCCGGCCAGGCCGTAGCCGCCAAACCAGCCGAACAGTTTCTGTGCGCCGTGCGCGATGAAGATGATGCCGACGGGAATGCGCAGCGCCAGCATGGCGAGGCCCGCATCCGTAGCGAAAATCCGTTGTGCGAGAGTCGGGTTCATGGGTTGTCTCCTGTGGTGTCGAGGTCGTCGTGTCCTGGTCGATGCGCCGCCCGCCGACCGGGCCGGCGGGTCATGGACGGGGTTCAGGGCAGGTCGAAGACCAGCACCTCGGCCGCGTTGCCGCCCGCGATGCGTATGGCATCCTCGTCTTCGATACGGGCCGCGTCACCCGCGCCGAGTTGCGTGCCATTGACGGTGATCGCGCCGTGCGCCACGTGCACGTAGGCGCGGCGCCCGTCGCCGAGCTCGAGGCGCGCCGTCTCGGCGCCGTCGAACAGGCCCGCGTACACGCGCGCGTCCTGGTGGATCGTGACCGAGCCGTCCTCACCGTCGGGCGAGGCGATCAGGCGCAGTTGGCCGCGCTTGTCCGCCGGCTCGAAACGCGTCTGCTCGTAGCCCGGTTCGACGCCCGCGACACTCGGCTGGATCCAGATCTGCAACAGGTGCACCGGCGCCGACTTCGACGGATTGAATTCCGAGTGCTGCACGCCGCGCCCGGCGCTCATGCGCTGCACGTCGCCGTAACCCATGATCGAGCCGTTGCCCATGCTGTCCTTGTGTTCGAGCTGCCCGTCCAGCACATAGGTGATGATCTCCATGTCGCGGTGGCCGTGCGTGCCAAACCCCTTGCCGGGCTCGACGCGGTCCTCGTTGATCACGCGCAGCGGCCCGAAGTTCATGTGGGCCGGATCGTGGTAGTCGGCAAACGAGAAGCTGTGCCAGGTGTCCAGCCAGCCGAGCTTGGCGTGCCCGCGTTCTGCGGCGTGTCTGATGGTCAGCATGGACGGTCTCCCGGTTCCTTGCGAAAACTCCTGACTCACGGTATTAGCATTCATTAATGGAATAAAGACCAAAAATGGAAACAATTATCCTGTTCATGTGATAATAAGTTCATGCAGCAACCTGGCACGGCCAGTTTCGACGATCTGCAGCTGTTCTGCGCAGTGGCGCGTCTGCACAGCTTCTCCAGGGCTGCGCGCGAACTGGACATGCCGCTGGCCACGGTCAGCCGCCGGGTCGCCGGCCTCGAGCGGCGGCTCGACACCCATTTGCTGAATCGCACCACGCGGCGCGTGGACACGACGGATGCCGGCGCCCTGCTGCTGGCGCGCTGCGAAGCGCCGCTGCAGGCGCTCGGCGAGGCCGTCGCCTGCCTGGGCGAGGAGTCCGGCACGCCACGCGGACGCCTGCGGGTGACCATGCCGGCCGACCTGGCGCGGCACTGGCTGGCCCGCCCGCTGGCGACCTTCGCAGCCCGCCACCCGGACATCCGCCTGGAACTCGACCTGTCGTCTCGCGTCGTCAACCTCGTGGAGGAAGGATTCGACCTCGCGATCCGCGCCGCCGAGCCGGACTCCGGTTCGCTCATCGCGCGGCCGCTCGTGCGCATGTCCACGTCGCTGTACGCGAGCCCCGATTACCTCGCCGCACTGCCCGGCTTGCGGCACCCACGTGACCTGGAATCGGTCAACGCGCTGCGGCTGGCCGGCCGCAGCAGTGACGCCGCGTGGGCGCTGCGGCGCGGTCGCGAGCGCATCACGATCACGCCACGCGGCAACCTCGAGCTGGACGACATGGGCGCGCTGATCGGGCTGGCCGCGGCCGGTGCCGGCGTCGTGCTCGTACCCGACCCGCTGGTACGCGACCGGCTGGCCGGCGGCACGCTGGCGCCCGTGCTGCCAGGCTGGCGCGGCCCGGATGCGCCCGTGTTTGCGGTGTACGCATCGCGCCGCATGCCGTTGCGGCTGCGACTGCTGCTGGACCACCTGCGAACCTGGGTGGCGCAGTTCCGCGAGCCGGACGGCGTGCCGTGATCCAGTTCTCGGCCATGACGCTCGCGCGCGGCGGCCGCGTCCTGATCGAGGACGCCAGCTTGCAGGTTCACGACGGCTGGCGTGTGGGCGTCGTCGGCGCCAACGGCAGCGGCAAGAGCAGCCTGTTCGCGCTCCTGCGGGGCGAGCTGCAGGCGGACCGCGGCCGCTGCGACCTGCCGTCGCGATGGCGGACTGCGACCGTGGCACAGGAGACGCCGGCACTGCCCGCCCCCGCCATCGAGTACGTGCTCGACGGCGATGTCGAGCTGAGGCGCGTCGAGCACGCACTGTCCGAGGCGCACGCGGCGCGGGACGGCGCGGGCATCGGCCGGCTGCACGCTGAACTCGAGGCGATCGGCGGCTACGCCGCGCGGCCCCGGGCGGCGGTCCTGCTGGCCGGACTTGGTTTCGCCAACGAGGACCTCGACCGGCCGGTGGCGAGCTTCTCCGGTGGCTGGCGCATGCGCCTGAACCTGGCGCGGGCGCTGGTCGCCCGCGCCGACCTGACCCTGCTCGACGAACCGACCAATCACCTGGACCTCGACGCCATCGTCTGGCTCGAGCGCTGGCTGGCGAGCTACCCGGGCACCCTGCTGGTCGTGTCGCACGACCGGGAATTTCTCGACGGCTGCGTCACGCACGTGGCGCACCTGGCCGATCGCGGGCTGCGGCTCTACCAGGGCAACTACTCGTCGTTCGAGGAGCAACGCGCTGCGCAATTGTGTGTCCAGCAGTCCATGTTCGAACGCCAGCAGCGCGAGATTGCGCAGCTGACCCGGTTTGTCGAACGATTCCGCGCCAAGGCGAGCAAGGCGCGCCAGGCGCAGAGCCGCGTCAAGGCGCTGGCGCGCATGCAGCGCGTCAGCGCCGCGCACGTGGATGCGCCATTCGAGTTCGAGTTCGCCGAGCCGGATCGCGCGCCCGACCCGCTGATCGCCCTCGAGGACGCGGCAGCGGCCTACGCCGGGCGCACGGTGCTGTGCAATGTCGACCTGCAATTGCGGGCCGGCTCGAGCATCGGCCTGCTCGGCCCGAACGGCGCGGGCAAGTCGACCCTCGTGAAGATGCTGGCCGGCGGTCTGGCACTGTCTGCCGGGCGACGGGTGGCAGGGCACGGCGTCGAAATCGGTTATTTCGCCCAGCACCAGCTCGAGCAGCTCGCGCCCGATCGCTCGGCCCTGCAGCACCTGGCCGCGGAAGAGCCGCGCGTGCGCGAGCAGGACCTGCGCGATTACCTCGGCGGCTTCGGCTTTGGCGGCGGGCTGGCCGAAGCGCCGGCGCAGCGCCTGTCCGGCGGCGAGAAGTCGCGGCTGGTGCTTGCCATGCTGGTGCGGCGCCGGCCCGGCCTGCTGTTGCTCGACGAACCCACCAACCACCTCGACCTGGAAATGCGCCATGCCCTGACGCGCGCGCTGAACGGCTTCGCCGGCAGCATGGTGCTGGTCACGCACGACCGCGCCCTGCTGAAGACGGTGTGCGACAGCTTCCTGCTCGTGGCCAACGGCCGGGCGGCCCCTTTCGACGGTGACATGGATGACTACCTTGCCTGGCTCATGGCGCGCCGTTCCTCGTCGGCGGGCGACGCGGACCCAGACCGCACCGGGGCCCGCACCGAGCGCCTCAGGGAACGCGCGGCGGCAACGGCCGAACGCCAGGCGCGGCTGGCCCGGCGGCGCCCGCTGGTCAAGGAGGCGGCGGCGATCGAGAAAAGGCTCGAAGCGCTGCTGCAGGCACGCCGCGCGGTCGAGGCGGCCCTGGTGGACCCCGGGACCTACGGGCCGGGCGGCGGCGAGGAAGTCCGGATTATGAATGTCAGGCTTGCCGAACTGTCGCGGGAGATCGACGCCGCCGAGGAGCGCTGGCTGTCAATCCAGCTGGAACTCGAGCAGGCGGACGCGCCCTGAGGCCGGCTGGCGGGTCCGGTTGCATTCGATGGATATTGCCCGGCACCAGGGGTACACTAACGGCGTTCCTGGGGGCGACCGGTTTCGACGTGGGTTGCGAAACTCCAGGTGCGTGCCGAGGTGCAGGCCTCCTCGTTAATCAGCTTGCAAACAACTTAGTTGCGAACGAAGACAACTACGCTCTGGCGGCTTAATCCCGCCTAACCTCCGACTGGCATGTGCCTGTGAATCCAAATCGGGGGACGCGCTCACAGGATCGCGGTTTCGGTGTGCTGAGGGCCGATTCTGCTAAAACGCTCTTTAGCTGGCTTCATGTTTTCCCCGCCAGCCGGGTAGCATGAGGCGAGATCAATAGGCTGGATACGCACGTAGATCCTGTAGCGTAGTGCTTGCGGACGCGGGTTCGATTCCCGCCGCCTCCACCATCACCGCAACAGGGGCCCATCGGGCCCCTGCTGCATTTCTCGACCGTCCGCGGGAAGCGAACCCGCGCACCGCGAAACCCGCGTACCGGGTTGCGTGTCTTGCATTTCACGACCGTGCGTGCTGCACCGTTCAGCGAACTCCCCGGAGCGCTGCAACACCCGGTTTCCGGTGAATACGCCGGCCAAATGTGCTAAGAAAGTACCAACAAAGACGGGACCTTACGCATCCCGTGGCACAACAGGGAGAATGACCATGGATTTCGGCGCCTTCTTCGGCTCGCTGCAGACCGCCCTCGCGCCGCAGCTTCTGTCCATCCTCGCCGCCATTGGCATCCTGGTCATCGGCTGGCTGGTGGCCGTCGTGCTGCGCGCCGTCGTGCGGCGCGGACTCGGCACCATCAAGCTGAACGACAAGATCGCCGCGACGCTCGACCGCAAGGTCAATGCGGAAGACGGCATCGCCATCGGCATCTTCTGGTTCGTGATCCTGTTCACGCTGGTCGGCGTGTTCAACGCGCTGTCGCTGCAGATGGTGTCGGCGCCGATCCAGAACATGGTCGACCAGATCATGGGCTACTTGCCCAAGCTGCTGGCCGGCGCCTTGCTGTTCGTGGTCGCTTGGCTGGTCGCGACGCTCGCCAAGGCGCTCGTCGCCCGGGCGCTTGCGGCCACCAGCCTCGACGACAAGATCGCCGCCGAGGCGGGCATGCAGCCGATGAGCAGCAGCGTCGCCACGACGCTGTTCTGGCTGGTCCTGCTGATGTTCCTGCCGGCGATCGTCGGCGCGTTGGGCCTCAACGGCGTGCTGCAACCGCTGCAGGACATGGTCAACGAGATTCTCGGCGTCCTGCCGAACCTGTTCTCCGCCATCATCATCGGTGCGATCGGCTGGCTGGTCGCGGGCATCCTGCGCGGCCTGGTCACGGCCGTGCTGAGCGCAGCCGGCTCCGAGAAGCTGGCGGCGCGCATCGGCGTTTCCAAGGACGTGCCGCTGGCCGGCATCGCCGGCACCATCGTCTTCATCCTGGTCTTCTTCCCGGCGCTGGTCGCCGCGTTTGAGGCGCTTGGCATCGAGGCGATTTCCCGACCGGCCGCGGACCTGCTCGGGCAGTTCATCGGCGCCATCCCGAACGTGATCGCGGCGATCCTGATCCTCGCCATCACATTCTTCGTGGCGCGGCTGTTCGCCGACCTGATCACGCGCCTCGCCGAGGCGGGTGGCCTGGACCGGGTGCCGGAGAAGCTGGGCCTCAGGAAGGCGCCGGCCGGCGCCATGGCGCCGTCCCGGGTGGCCGGCTCGCTGGTGCTGTTCTTCGCCATGCTGTTCGCGGCCGTCGAGGCAGCCAGCAGGCTGGCCTTGCCGCAACTGGCCGATTCGTTGCGCACCTTCGTCTGGTTCGCGGGCGACGTGTTGCTCGGCGGCCTGATCCTGATCGTCGGCTTCTGGCTGGCCGGCCTGGCTTACGGCGCGATCCGCCAGACCAGTTCCGAGCTCAGCGGCATACTGGCGCAGATTGCGCGCGTCGCCATCATCGGTCTCGTGCTGGCGATGGGACTGCGCGCGATGGGCATCGCCGATGACATCGTGAACCTCGGCTTCGGCCTCACATTCGGTGCGATCGCCGTCGCCATCGCCCTGTCCTTCGGCCTCGGCGGCCGCGAGGCGGCGGGCAAGCAGCTGGAGCACTGGCTGAGCCGCCTGCGGCGCGAGAACGACGGAGGGTGAGGATTTCGACGCGACGCAGGTAACAGTCGCGCGTTGACACTTTTGCATGCCGCGGGCGGGCCGTCGAAGGATGGCCCGCCCGCTGCGCACAACGGTAGAATGCGCGCCGGATTCCGCAGCGGCTTCGGCCAATACCGATGGCTGCAGGGCGGGCCTCATGGTCTAAAGACCCGCGCACACAGGATTGGACGCCATGGCCCAGAGAATTCGCCTGAAGGTGCGTCGCGGCCTCGACCTGCCGGTCGCGGGACAGCCCAGGCAGGAAATCGGCGAGCAGCGCCCGGTCACGCGGGTCGCCGTCGTCGGCCGTGACTACCGCGGCCTGCGGCTCGGGCCGCTGGTCGAGGAAGGCGCGACCGTCGCGCTGGGCCAGCCATTGCTGCAGGATCGCGGCGATCCGCGCATCGTCTGCACGGCACCCGGCGCCGGTATCGTCGAGGCCATCAATCGCGGCGAGCGCCGCTCGCTGCAGTCCGTCGTCATCCGCCTCGAGGGCGACGGCGAGGCGCGGTTCCGCACCCATTCCGGCAAGTCGCTGTCCAGCCTCGAACGGTCCGTGGTCGTGTCCCAGCTGTGTGAAGCAGGACTGTGGCCGGCCTTGCGGCAGCGGCCCTACGACCACGTGCCATCGCCCGACGCGACGCCCTTTGCCATCACGGTCACGGCCATCGACACGAACCCGCTGGCCGCGGACCCGCTGGTGGCGATCGGTGCCGCACAGACCGCGTTCGCGGACGGGCTGCGGGTGCTCGAACGCCTGACCGACGGAATGCTGTACGTGTGCACCGAGCGGGCTGCCGTCTTTCCCGTACCGGACTCGCCGCGCACCGTGGTCGCCGAATTCGAAGGACCCCATCCGGCCGGCCTGCCCGGCACCCACATCCACATGCTATGCCCGGTCGGCGCCGAACGCAGCGTCTGGCACGTCGGCTACCAGGACGTGATCGCCATTGGCCGGCTGTTCACGACCGGGCGGCTGTCCGTCGAACGCATCGTCGCGCTCGGCGGCCCGCCAGTGGCGGATCCGCGGCTGCTGCGCACGCGGACCGGCGCCCACATCCCCGAACTGCTCGGCGGCAGCCTGGTCGCGGACGAGGAGATCCGCGTCATTTCCGGCTCGGTGCTGGCGGGCGCGGCGGTCCGCGACGAGACCGCGTACCTCGGCCGCTATGACAACCAGGTGTCGGTGCTGCGCGAGGGCCGCGAGCGGGAGTTCCTGGCGTGGATGGCGCCGGGCGTCGCCAAGTTCTCGGTCACGAACGCGTTCGTCTCCGCGCTGCGCCGCCGCAAGCCGCTGCCGTTCACCACGTCGCAGAACGGCAGCGAGCGGGCGATGGTCCCCATCGGCTCCTATGAACGCGTGGTGCCGCTGGACATCCTGCCCACCCAGCTGCTGCGCGCGCTGCTGGTGGGCGACACGGAATCGGCGCGGGCGCTCGGTTGCCTGGAACTGGTTGAGGAAGACCTTGCCCTGTGCACCGTGGTCTGCCCGAGCAAGTACGACTACGGCCCGGTCCTGCGCAAGGTCCTGGACGCGATCGTGAAGGAAGGCTGATGCGGCGACTCCAGAAGGCCCTGTACAGCATCCAGCCGCTGTTTTCGCGCGGTGGGCGCCTCGCGCGGCTGGGCGCACTGTACGAGATGGTGGACACCTTCCTGTTCTCGCCCCCGACCGTGACACCCGGCGCGCCGCATGTGCGCGACGCCATCGAGCTCAAGCGCGTCATGGTGTTCGTCGTCGTCGCCGTGCTGCCCTGCATGCTGATGGCCATGTACAACACCGGCCTGCAGGCCAACCTGGCGCTGGCCGCCGCCGGCCTGCCCGGCGAGGGCTGGCGGATCGCCGCGCTGTCGACGATGGGAGTGGGGATCGATCCTGGCGATGTGACGGCCTGCACCCTGCATGGCGCGCTGTACTTTCTGCCGATCTACCTCGTGACCATGCTGGCGGGCGGCTTCTGGGAGGTCGTCTTCGCCGCGACGCGCAACCACGAGGTCAACGAAGGCTTCCTCGTCACGTCCATGCTGTTCGCGCTGACGCTGCCCGCCACCGCGCCGCTGTGGCAGGTGGCGCTTGGCATTTCCTTCGGCGTCGTCATCGGCAAGGAAGTCTTCGGCGGCACCGGCAAGAACTTCCTCAATCCCGCGCTGGTTGGCCGCGCGTTCCTGTTCTTCGCGTACCCGGCCGAAATGTCGGGCTCGGTATGGGTGCCGGTGGATGGCTACACGGGCGCGACCGCGCTGGCGCTCGCCTCGACCGGCGGGGTCGTGGCCATCGAGGCCGCCGGCATCAGCTGGATGGACGCGTTCATCGGCACGATCGAGGGTTCGATGGGCGAGACGTCCACTCTCGCCTGCCTGTTTGGCGCGGCCTTCCTGATGATCACACGCGTCGCGTCGTGGCGGATCATGGCGTCGGTGCTGCTGGGCATGGTCGCGACCGTCATGCTGTTCAACTTCATCGGCAGCGAGGACAACCCGTTCGTCACCGTGCCCTGGTACTGGCACGCCGTGCTGGGCGGCTATGCCTTCGGGCTGGTGTTCATGGCCACGGACCCGATCAGCGCGGCAATGACCGACACCGGCCGCTGGATCTACGGATTCCTCATCGGCTTCATGGTCAGCCTGATCCGCGTGGTCAACCCGGCGTACCCGGAGGGCATGATGCTCGCGATCCTGTTCGGCAATGCGCTGGCGCCGCTGATCGACTACGCGGTCGTGCAGGCCAACATCAGGCGGAGGCTGCGCAGCCATGCCGCACGCTGACGCAGGCACCGGCGGCGGCCTGCTCGCGGCATTCCGCGCGCTGCCCGCGGACAGTCCGACGCGTGCCTTCGCGATCGTCATCGCGATCTGCATCGTCTGCTCGGTGCTGGTGTCGGGCGCCGCAGTCATGCTGCAGCCCATCCAGAAGGTCAACGAGCTGCGCATCAAGCAGCGCCAGATCCTGCAGGCCGCCGGACTGTACGAGCGCGGTCGCGACGTCGTCGGGCAGTTTGGCGCCATCACGCCGCGCATGGTCGAACTCGAAACGGGCCGCTATCTCGAAGTGAGCGACCCGCTGTCCTTCGACGTCGTCAGGGCGTCGCGCGACCCGCTCGTCAGCGAGTCGGTGCCGGGCGAACTGGATATCGCGAAGATCCGCCGGCGCCCTCAACGCATGCCGGTGTACCTGGTCGAGCGCAGCGGTCGCATCGAGACCGTGGTGCTGCCGGTGCATGGCTACGGCCTGTGGTCGACGATGTACGGCTTCCTGGCGCTCGACGGCAGCGGCCGCGTGGTCAAGGGCCTGACCTTTTACCAGCATGCGGAAACGCCCGGGCTGGGCGCCGAAATCGACAACCCGGCCTGGCAGAAGTTGTGGGTCGGCAAGCAGGCGCTCGCGCTGGATGGCGCGGTGCTGCTCGAGGTCATCAAGGGTACGCCGCAGGGCGACGAGGCCGCCTGGCAGGTGGACGGCATAGCCGGCGCCACGATCACGGCCCGCGGCGTGGGCAACCTGGTCCGGTACTGGCTGAGCGAGCAAGGCTACGGCCCGTACCTGGCGCGGCTGCGAGCCGCCACAGGAGGCACGGCAGATGAAGTCTGAAACCCGCAAAGCCCTGTTCGAGCCGATCGTCGACAACAACCCGATCATCCTGCAGGTGCTTGGCGTCTGCTCGGCGCTGGCGGTCACCTCGAGGCTGCTGCCGTCGCTGATCATGTCGTTGGCGCTGACCGCGGTGCTCGCCGTGTCCTGCTGGGCGATCAGCCTGATCCGCAAGGCGGTGCCGACCAACGTGCGCATCATCGTGCAGATGACGATCATCGCCTCGCTGGTCATCGTCGTGGACCAGCTGCTGCGCGCGTTCCTGCCCGAAATCAGCCGCCAGCTGTCGGTGTTCGTCGGGCTGATCATCACCAACTGCATCGTGCTCGGTCGCGCCGAGGCGTTTGCGATGAAGAACGGTCCGTGGCTCAGCCTGCTCGACGGGCTCGGCCACGGCCTCGGCTACAGCGCCATCCTCATCACGGTGGCCGTGGTGCGCGAGTTGTTCGGCACGGGGGGCCTGCTCGGTTACCCGATCCTGCCGCTGGTTGCCGACGGCGGCTGGTACCAGCCCAACGGCCTGCTGGTGCTCGCGCCGAGCGCCTTCTTCCTGATCGGCGTGATCATCTGGGCGGTGCGCAGCTGGAAACCGGTGCAGAAGGAGAAGCCTGAGTTCCAGATCCATGTCGTGCACCGTGCGGAGGCCTCGTGATGGAGCACTACATCAACCTGGCCATCAAGGCGATCTTCATCGAGAACCTGGCGCTGTCCTTCTTCCTCGGGATGTGCACGTTCCTGGCCATTTCCCGCAAGGTCGAAACCGCGCTCGGTCTCGGCATCGCGGTGATCGTGGTGCAAGGCGTCACGGTGCCGCTCAACGCGCTCATCTACCACCATCTGCTCAGCCAGGGGGCGCTGGCCTGGGCGGGGCTGTCCGACATCGACCTGAGTTTCCTGGGCCTGGTGACCTACATCGGCGTGATTGCCGCGTCGGTACAGATCCTGGAGATGTTCCTCGATCGCTATGCGCCGGCGCTGTACCACGCACTCGGCATCTTTCTGCCGCTGATCACGGTGAACTGCGCGATCCTCGCCGGCTCGCTGTTCATGGTCGAGCGCGGCTACGATTTTGGTGAAAGCGTCGTCTACGGGATCTCCAGCGGCGCGGGCTTCGCGCTGGCGATCGTCGCGCTGGCCGCCGTGCGCGAGAAGCTCAACTACAGCGATGTCCCGGACGGCCTGCAGGGGCTCGGCATCACGTTCATCACGACCGGACTGATCGCGATGGCATTCCTCGCCTTCTCCGGCATCCAGCTCTGAGCGGGGCGGCCATGGCATTCTCCAGCGAAGCCGTGCAGATCGCCCTCGGCGTCGGCGTGTTCACCGGGGTGATCCTGCTGCTGGTCGTCGTCATCCTGTTCGCACGCACCAAGCTGGTCGCGTCCGGCAGCGTGACGCTGCTCATCAACGACGAACGCGAGGTGCAGTCACCGGCTGGCGTCAAGCTGATGACCGCGCTGGCCGACGCCGGGCTGTTCGTCCCGTCCGCCTGCGGCGGCGGCGGCACCTGCGGTCAGTGCAAGGTGACGGTGCTGGAGGGCGGCACGGACATCCTGCCGACCGAGCGGGCCCACATCTCGCGCAAGGACGCCAACAAGGGCGTGCGGCTGTCGTGCCAGACGGTCGTCAAGCAGCCGATGCGGCTCGAAGTGGCGGACGAGGTGTTCGGCGTGCAGCGCTGGGAGTGCCGCGTGCGCTCGAACAGGAACGTGGCGACCTTCATCAAGGAGCTGGTGCTCGAGCTGCCGGAGGGACAGGAACTCGACTTCCGCGCGGGCGGCTACATCATCATCGACGCGCCGCCGCATGACATCAGCTTCGCCGACTTCGACATCGAGCCGCAGTTCCGCCCGGACTGGGACCACTACCGGTTGTGGCGGTACCGCTCGAAGACCAGTGAGACCGTCGCGCGCGCCTACTCGATGGCCAACTACCCGCTGGAGAAGGGCCTGGTCATGCTCAACGTGCGCATCGCCACGCCGCCGCCCGGCGCAGGGCCGGAGGTGCCGCCCGGCATCGTCTCGTCCTACATTTTCTCGCTCAAGCCCGGCGACAAGGCGATCGTGTCGGGGCCATTCGGCGAATTCTTCGCCCGCGACACCGGCGCGGAGATGGTGTTCGTGGGCGGTGGCGCAGGCATGGCGCCCATGCGTTCGCACATTTTCGACCAGCTCGAGCGGCTGAGGACGCGCCGCAAGATCACGTTCTGGTATGGCGCGCGCAGCCTGCGCGAGCTCTTTTACCAGGAGGACTTCGACCGGCTGCAGCGGGAGCATCCCAACTTCAGCTGGAAGGTGGCGCTGTCGGAACCGCTGCCGGACGACCGCTGGGACGGCCCGACCGGCTTCATCCACCAGGTGCTCTACGAGCAGTACCTGCGCGATCACCCGGCGCCGGAGGCCTGCGAGTACTACATGTGCGGTCCGCCGGTCATGACGTCGGCCGTGCTGGGCATGCTGGACGGCCTTGGCGTCGACGAGGACCACATCCTGATGGACGACTTCGGGCCGTGAGACGCTGCCAGGCCTGCGCAGCAGACCGAATGTCCGGCACGACCGCCGCGGCATGGTGACGACGACGCGCGCGCTGATGATGGCGGTGGCTGGCGGCCTGCTCGCCCTGCCCGCCTGTCGGGACCGCCCGGTCGAACTCGTTCTGACCGGTCCGACGATGGGCAGCACCTACACGGTGCGCATCGCGGACCGCGCCGCACGCGAGCCGGCGGTGCGTCTGCTCGTAGAGGCGGCACTTGCCGAGGTCGATGCCGCCATGTCGTCGTACCGTCCGGACTCGGAGCTGGCGCGTTTCAACGACAGCCGTGCGATCGACTGGGTTCCCGTGTCCGAGTTGCTGGCGGTAACCGTTGCGCGGTCGCTGCGCCTGGGCGAACTCACCGGCGGCGCCTTCGACGTCACGCTGGCTCCGGTCGTGCGGTTGTGGGGTTTCGGGCCCGCCGACCCGCAGGGCCGGCCGCCCGGCGATGAACAGGTCAAGGCCGTGATGCAACGCGCGGGGCGAGCCCACCTGCAGGCACGCACGGCGCCACCGGCCCTCCGCAAGCAGCTGCCCGAGCTCGAACTCGACCTCGACGGCATTGCGCCGGGCGAAGCCGTCGACCTCATCGCCACGCGCCTGGAGACCGCCGGATTCCACGATTACATGATCGAAGTCGGTGGCGAGGTCCGGGCGCAGGGGCACAACGCCGCGGGCAATCCCTGGCGCATCGGCATCGAACGACCGGACGAACGCGGTCGCAGCGTGGCGCGCGTGCTGCACATCGAGGGCATGTCGGTCTCGACCTCCGGCGACTACCGCGACTACTTCGAGCTTGACGGCCAGCGTTACGGACATACCATCGATCCGGCCACCGGCCGGCCCGTCGTCCACACGCTGGCCTCCGTAACCGTCCTGCGTCCCCTGGCGGCCGAGGCCGATGCACTCGCGACCGCGCTGACCGTACTGGGCCCGCAGGCCGGATGGGAGCTGGCCGAGGCCCAGGGCTGGCCAGTGCTGTTCATTGAGCGCACGCTTGACGGGTACCGGCAGCGTGAGACCATCGCTTTTGCCGGTTACGTGACAGGGGGAGAATCGACCCCGTGAACGTGCTTGCCGCAACACTGCTGGTCTTCCTGCTGGCCGCCGCCGGGCTGTCGCTGGGGTTGCTGTGCGGACGCAACGCGGTGCGCGGCAGCTGTGGCGGGCTGTCGTCGATTCCCGGCATCGAGCCTGCCTGCGACTGCGCCGAGCCCTGTCCGCGCAGGCAGCGCGAGATCGAGAAAGCCGCCGAGCACGGCAAGGAGCCCGAGCGATGAGCCACAAGAAGAATGTCCTGGCCCGCGACTACATGACCGGCCGCCTGGCGACCCTGTCGCCGGATATGACGTTGCTCGATGCGGTGCACGTGCTGCTGGAGCGGCGCATTTCCGGCGCCCCGGTCGTCGACCGCTCCGGCAACCTCGTCGGCATCCTGTCGGAAAAGGACTGCCTGCGTGCGGCGCTGGATGCCGCCTACTACGGCGACCTCGGTGGCCTGGTCGAGGACCACATGCAGTCCGCCGTGCAGACCATCGGCGACGAGACGCCGATCTTCGATGTGGCGCGCATGTTCATCGACGGCAGTTTCCGCCGCTACCCGGTGGTGCACGACCGCCACCTGGTAGGCCAGATCAGCCGCCGCGACGTACTGCGCGCGCTGCGCGACCTGACCAACTCGGACGTGCACGAGTCCTAGCCGGCGCGGCGCGCAAGTTGCGCCCCGCACTGCCGCCCCTCAGCGTTCGGCATCCGGCATGGCCGGGGCCTGCCGCTCGCGACCACGCTCGAGCAGCCTGTCGTAGTGGTCGCCGAACAGTATTTCGAATCCGGCCGCGACGCCCACGCATGCGTCGCAGCGCAGCGCCGGATCCGTGCTGTCGGCCCAGAACAGGCTGCCGCTGAGTTCCAGGAACAGCCAGTCGCGCCAGACCGAGCGCCGGTGGGTCACGCGCAGCCCGTACAGATCGGGTTGCAGGCCGTCCGTCTCGCCACGCACCGAGGCATCGTAACGCATGGCGCTGTGCGGGCTGAGAACCTGGTACAGGCCGACACGCGTCTTCCACAGCAAGCCTGCGGTCGACTCGGAGAAACGCAGCGTGTTCGCCCACCGCAGCAGCCATGAACCCGACACGGCCCAGTCGGTGTCGCCGGCCAGTGTGAGCCCGAGACCGTCGTGGTTCTCCCAGAACGCCGTCGCCCGGGTCGTCAGCAGGACGTTCCTGCCGGGATACGTCGCGTAAGTGTAGCGCCCCTTCAGGTACGGGTTCGGCGGCGAATCGACGCGCACGCCGGCGCTGACATCGAAGCGGCTGTGCGCTCCCCGCGCCGCGTCATAGGACAGCCCGGCGTACCAGTTTGCGTCCCGGTCGTCCGAAAAGGAGGTCGCGAGGAAGTACGCCTCGTCGAAGTCGTCCGTGACGAAATGTTCCTCGCTGTCCCGCCCGATCACGGCGCGCATCCTGTCGCTCATCGTCGGCAGCGGAAAATAGGCGCGCAGGTGGGCGTCCAGCGTCGCGCCGTCGAGTTCGTCCCAGCCCAGCCCCGTACCAAGGCGACCGTACGCTTCCTGGTAGCTGGCGGCGTGCAGTCGCGAATCGCCGAACAAGCCGTCGAACCAGCGCGAACTGGCGCAGACCCGGCGGGTGACCCCGGCGCGGAACCGGTCGAGTCGCGCGCTCTCGGCGCCGGCCGCGTCCACGCACGGGTCCGGCTGCGGCGGCGGTTCGGCGCCCGCTTCGACCGCCGGCGCCTCCTGCGAGCGCGCCGCCGGCAGGCAGGCGGCGAACAGCGCCAGTAGCGCAATCATCCGCACGACTCGGGTCCGCATCGCTGTCACTGCCTCACTCCTGCCGCGATGGGTGGCAAGACGCGGGGGTGGCCGCCGGCCGGCGCGCCAATGGTCACGCCTCAAGTTGCTCGCCACGCATCTCCCAGAAGTGACGGCGGCACACGGACAGGTAGCGCTCGTTGCCCCCGATCTCGACCTGCGCCCCGTCGCGCTCGATGTGCCCTTCGGGGCCGGTGCGCACGACCATGGTGGCCTTGCGTCCGCAGTGGCAGATGGACTTGAGTTCGACCAGTTCGTCGGCCACCGCCAGCAGACGCGCGCTGCCTGCGAACAGTTCGCCGCGGAAATCGGTGCGCAGCCCGTAGCACAGCACCGGAATGCCGAGCTGGTCCACCACGGCGGCCAGCTCGCGCACGTGCAGCGGCTCGAGGAACTGCGCCTCGTCCACGAGCACACAGCTCACCTTTTCGCGGCCGTGCTCCGTGCCGATTTCCCGGTACAGGTTCACTTCCGGTCCAAACACGCGCGCTTCTCCGGTCAGGCCGATCCGTGAGTGCACGCGACCGCCACCCCTGGTGTCCACCGAGGCCGTGTAGACCAGCGTGCGCATGCCGCGTTCGCGGTAGTTGTGGCTCGACTGCAGCAACGCCGTGGACTTGCCGGCATTCATGGTCGAGAAGTAGAAATACAGCTTGGCCATGTCGTCGTGCTCAGGTCCCGACGATGGCCACGATGGCGCCGGTCATGCAGGAACCGAGCGTCGCCGCAAACAGCGCGTGCGGCGCAAGCGAAGCAAGGTCCAGCTTGCGCTCCGGGCACATCGCGCCGATGCCGCCGATCTGGATTCCCAGGCTGGAGAAGTTCGCAAATCCGGCCAGCGCGTAGGTCGCGATGATGCGCGAGCGTTCGGACAGGATCTCCGGCCCGATCTTCGACAACTCGATGAAGGCGATGAACTCGTTGAGCACCGTCTTGATGCCGATCAGCGAGCCGACCGTGATCGCCTCGGACCAGGGCACGCCCATCAGCCAGGCGATCGGCGCGAACATCCAGCCCGCAATCCGCTCCAGCGTCAGCGGCGCCCCCGCCACGTCGGGGAACAGTCCGATCGCACCGTTGGCCAGCGCGACGAAGGCGATCAGCACCAGCAGCACCGCGAGGATGCCAAGGTAGATGTTGAGCCCGTCCGAGGTGCCCCGCGTGACCGCATCCATCGCGCCGCCGTAGATCTTTGGCGGCTCGACGTCCGGGTGGTCGGCCGCACGCTCGGGCAGCAACAGGTGCGCGAACAGGATCGATGCGGGCACCGACATCACGGACTTGGTCAGCAGGTGGCCCAGCGCGTCCTGGAACAGGCTGCCCAGCATGGCGGCATAGATCACCATGACGGAACCGGCGATCGTGGCCATGCCGGCAGTCATGAGCAACAGCAGTTCGTAGCGGGTCATCGTCGCGATATATGGCCTGACCAGCAGCGGCGCCTCGACCTGCCCGACGAAGATGTTGGCGGTCGCGACCAGCCCGGCCGGGCCGCGCGTGTCGAGGGTGCGCTCGAACACCTTGGCGATGGCGTGCACGATCGCCGGCAGGATGCCCCAGTACCAGAGCACTGCGGACAGGGCCGACATGACGATGACCAGCGGCAGTACGTGAAACGCGAACGTGATCAGCGAGCCCGGGTCGGTCACCGTGAACGGCGTCGAGCCGCCGCCCAGGTAACCGAATATGAACGCCGTGCCCTGGCCGGTGGCCTCGCTGAGCGCGTTCACCGCGCGGGTCAGGTAGGCGAAGCCGGCCCGGATCACCGGCACCCGCAACAGCAGGACGCAGATCGCGAACTGCAGCGCAATCGCGCCCAGCACGACCTTCCATTCGACCTGCCGCGGCGCCCGCGAGAACAGCAACCCCAGGCCGACGAAGACCGCGAGCCCGGCGACCGCCTGGGCGTACAGCATCCAGTCCATTCAAGGCTCCTCGAGTGAATTGTCCCTGCTCATGGCAGCCTGGTTCCTGGCAACCCGCATCCTGGACAGCGGCCCGCGCCGACCGCCGGTGGACTGCGACGCCAGGCCCGGGCTGCTCCCGGGCGATTCGATGCCGTGGCCCATGGCGCCGCATTATTACCGATCCGGCGCCCCGCCGCCCTTCCCGAATGCGGGTGGCTCGCGCATGATCGCCCGCATGACCGCTTCGGACTGGTTCATCGTCGTCAACCCGGCCTCCGGCGAGGGCCGCGCCAAACGGCACTGGCCCGCACTGGCGCGGGCACTCGCGGCCGCGGGCCTGCGCTTCGAGGCAGTGCATTCCGAATGCCCCGGGCACGCGGAACAACTCGCACAGGACGGGCTCGCCGCCGGTTATCGCCGGCTGCTGGCCGTCGGCGGCGACGGCTCCATCCACGAGCTCGTCAATGGCGTGCTGGCGGCCAGGTCCGTGGACCCGCGAGACCTCGTCGTCGGGGTCGCGCCGCTCGGCTCGGGCAACGACTTCGCGCGTGCGCACCGCATCCCGTCCCGCCCCGCGGACATGGCGCAGTTGCTGCTGCAGGGGCACTCGCGGTTGCATGACGTGGGCCGCCTGGTGCCGGAAGGCAGCCACGGCCCGTCGCCGCAGGACGCGCGCTTCTTCGTCAACGTGGCCGGTGCGGGCATCGACGGCTATGTGCTCGAGCGCCTGCCCGTGGGAGTTCCGAAGCGTCTCGGTTACCTGATTGCCGCGCTGCGCAGCCTGCCGGGGTTTCGGGTGCCGCGATTCTCGCTGGAGCTGGACGGCCGCCTGCGCAGCGCGCGGTGGTTGCTGGCCCTCGTGGCGATCAGTCCGTACTGCGGCGGCGGAATGCGCTTCGCGCCGCATGCCGTCATGGACGACGGGCTCGCCGACATCGTCACCGTCGACCCGATTTCACTGCCGCGGGCGTTGCTTGCCATTCGGCCCCTGTACGACGGGCGGTTCCTGCAGCAGCCGTACGTGCAACACCAGCTCGCGGCCAGCCTGCGCATCGCTGCCGATGTACCGGTTCCGCTGCAGGCGGACGGTCAGCGGGCGGGATTCACGCCGGTGCGGATCACGGTCCTGCCACGCGCCATTCGGGTCCTGACGGCCTGAGCGCCGGCCGGCCACCGCCCTGCACCGCCGCTCAACGATAGCGGCTCAGTATCGCCTGCAGTTTCTCCGACCCGGGGCACAGCCGCTCGAAGGGGATGGAGTTGATCGGCTCGTCCGGCGTCATGTGCCGGTCGTGAAAATCGGGGCGGCCCTGCTTCAGGTAGATCAGCCCGGTCACGTGCTCGTTACGCATCGACCGCTCCTGCACGTAGGCCGAGGCCTGCGCGCGATCGGTCGGATCGTAGTCGCGGTCGAGCTTGCGCAGCACGACCCGGCTGCCGTCGTGCAGCTCTACCGTCGTGGTCTCGCCTTCCGGGTAGGAGACCGCGATCTCGCGGCGCGGCTCGATGTAGTCGGCCGCCACCGGGCTCTGCAGGTGTTCGCGAACGTAGGCGTAGCTGCGCGTCGAACCCACGTGGTCGTTGAACGTGACGCACGGTGACAGCACGTCGATCAGCGCGAAGCCGTGGTGCGACATGCCGGCCTTGATCAGCGGCACGAGTTGCTCCTTGTCGCCGGAAAAACTGCGTGCCACGAAGGTCGCGCCCTGCGACACGGCCAGCAGCACCGGATCGATCGGCTCGACCTTGTTGGCGTCGCCCGCCTTCGACTTGGAGCCCAGGTCCGCCGCAGCCGAAAACTGGCCCTTGGTGAGCCCGTACACGCCGTTGTTCTCGAGGAGGTACAGCATGTCGATGTTGCGGCGCATGGCGTGGGCCAGATGCCCCAATCCGATGGACATGGAGTCGCCGTCTCCGGACACGCCGATGTACCGCAGGCTGCGGTTGGCGGCGGATGCGCCGGCGGCGATCGCAGGCATGCGGCCGTGCACGGCATTCAGGCCGTGCGCACCGCTGACGAAATAGGCCGTCGTCTTGGACGAACAACCGATGCCGGACAGCTTGGCGACGCTTTGCGCCGGCAGCGACAGCTCGAAGCAGGCCTGCACGATGGCTGCCGTGATCGAGTCGTGGCCGCAGCCCGCGCACAGCGTCGACATCGCGCCCTCGTAGTCGCGCCGCGTCAGGCCGAGCTCGTTGCGCGGCAGCAAGGGATGGGCGACCTTGGGCTTGCCGATGAAACTCATGCCGCGTCCCCCCGTGTCAGTGCCTCGGCGATGCCGGCGACAATGTAATCCGATGCCAGCGGCAGTCCGCTGTAGTGCAGGACAGAACGCATCTTGCGCTTCTCCACGCCGGTCTCCAGCGCCAGCAGCGACCTGAGCTGGGCGTCGCGGTTCTGCTCGACCACGAAGATCGTCTCGTGCGATTCCAGGAACGCCTCGACCTCCGCGCCGAACGGGAAGCCGCGCACGCGCAGGTAATCCAGCGCGATGCCCTGCCCGCGCAGCACGGCGAGCGCCTCGCGTACCGCGCCGTCGCAGGAGCCGAGGCTGACGACCGCCAGGCTGGCCTGGCCGCCGCCGTCGACGACCGCCGGCGGCACGAGCCCGGCGGCGGTCTGGAACTTGCGCCGCAGCCGCTCCATGACTTCCTGGTATTCCGCGGCGTCCTCGGTGTAGGCGCCGAACTTGTTGTGGCCCGAACCGCGGGTGAAATAGGCGCCCTTCGCACTGGAGCCGGGCAACGTGCGGTAAGGAATGCCGTCGTGGTCCGGATCAAGGAAGCGGTGGAACTTCTCGACTGCCGCCAGTTGCTCGGTTGTCATGACCTTGCCGCGGTCCGGGCGCCACGCGTCGTCCCAGCGCAAATCGGGCACCATCCAGTCGTTCATGCCGATGTCGAGGTCGAGCAGCACGAATACCGGGGTCTGCAGCCGTTCGGCCAGGTCGAACGCCTGGACCGCCATGTAGAAGCACTCCTCCGGGTCCGCCGGGAACAGCAGCACGTGGCGAGTGTCGCCGTGCGACGCGTAGGCGCAGGACATCAGGTCACCCTGCTGGGTGCGCGTCGGCATGCCCGTCGAGGGCCCGACCCGCTGTACGTCAAACAGGACGGCGGGAATCTCCGCGTAGTAGGCGAACCCGATCAGCTCGTTCATCAGCGAGATGCCCGGACCGCTGGTCGGCGTGAACGCACGGGCGCCGTTCCAGGACGCGCCGATGACCGCGCCGATCGCCGCCAGCTCGTCCTCGGCCTGGATCACGACGTAGTGATGGCGGCCGGTCTGCGGGTCGACGCGGTACTTCGCGCACAGCGACCGGAACGCATCCATCAGCGAGGTGGAAGGCGTGATCGGGTACCAGGCGCCCACCGTCGCGCCCGCGTACAGGCAGCCGAGCGCCGCGGCCGTATTGCCGTCCATCATCGTGTAGCCGCGGGTCTTGTCCAGCGGCTCGACCCGCGCCGGCAACGGGCAGCGGAAATGCTCCTTCGCGTAGGCGTAGCCGGCGCCGATCGCCCGCAGGTTGTCGTCAACCAGCGCGGGCTTCCTCGCGAACGTCTCCCGCAGCAGACTGCGCACCACCTCGAGATCGATGCCCAGCAGCGCCGTCACCACGCCCGCGTACATGATGTTCTTCATCAGCACGCGCGCCCGCGCGCCCTCGAACAACTCGTTGCACATGCGCGCCAGCGGCACGCCGAGCACCGTGACGTCCCGGCGCGCCAGCAGGGCCGGCCGCGGCCAGGTCGAGTCGTAGACCAGGCAGCCACCCGGCGACACCTCGAGGATGTCGCGGCCATAAGTCTCCGAGTTCATGGCGACCATGAGGTCGACGCGTCCGGAGCGCGCGATCCAGCCGTCGCCGGTGACGCGGATCTCATACCAGGTCGGCAGGCCCTGGATGTTGGACGGGAAGAAGTTCTTGCCAACCACAGGCACGCCGAGCCTGAAGATGGCTTTCATGATCAGTCCGTTGGCGCTCGCCGAGCCGGTGCCATTGACGTTGGCGAACTTGATGACGAAGTCGTTGACGCGATCCTGCATGGCGTCGTGTCCCGGCATCATGTGGCAGCACCGGCGTGGGGCAGCGTGACCCAGGACTTCTGCATGTCCCAGGCATCGGTCGGACAGCGCTCCGCGCACAGTCCGCAGTGCACGCACAGGTCCTCGTCCTTGACCATGATCCGTCCCGTCTGCTGCAGCGGCCCGGACTGGTACAGCGCCTGCTCGGTGTTGCAGCGCGGCGCCTTGAGGCGGCCCGCCAGTTCCCCGGCTGGACCGTCGCGCGTGATCGTCAGGCAATCGGTCGGGCAGATGTCTACGCACGCATCGCACTCGATGCACAGCGCGGCCTCAAACACCGTCTGGATGTCGCAATTGAGGCAGCGCTGCACCTCGGCCGCCGCGCGCTCGGCATCGAAGCCCAGTTCGACCTCGATATTCAGCTGCTTGAAGCGCTCCTTGAGGCTCACGTGCGGCACCAGCCGGCGCTCGATCGGGTTGTAGTCGTTCTTGTACGACCACTCATGCATGCCCATCTTGCGGCTCTCGAGCGTCATGCCGCGCGGCGGCCGCTCGCCGACCGGCTGGCCGCGACAGTGGTTGTGGATCGAGATGGCGGCCTGGTGGCCGTGCTCGACCGCCCAGATGATGTTCTTCGGCCCGAAGGCCGCGTCGCCGCCGAAGAACACGCCCGGACGCGTCGACTCGAAGGTCGTGCGGTCCACCACCGGCACGTCCCACTCGTCGAACTCGATGCCGAGGTCGCGCTCGATCCAGGGAAACGAGTTTTCCTGACCGATCGCCAGTATCACGTCGTCACACGGTACGAACACCTTCTCGACCACCCGCTGTGAACGGATCTCGCCCCTGTCCAGCTCGTACTCGAGGCGTTCGAATTCCATGCCCTTGAGCGTGCCGCCCTCGACCACGAACGCCTTCGGCGCGTGGTTCACGACGATCTCCACACTCTCCTCCTCGGCGTCGTCGAGTTCCCACTCGGAGGCCTTGAAGAAGCCGCGCGGCTTGCGCGCCATCACCTTGACGTTCTTCGCGCCCAGCCGCAGCGAACTGCGGCAGCAGTCCATCGCCGTGTTGCCGACGCCGATGATCAGCACCCTCTCGCCGATGTGCTCGAGATGGCCGAATGCCACCGACTCGAGCCAGGCGATGCCGATGTGGATGCGGTCGCTGGCGTCGCGGCCCGGCAGCTTCAGCTCCTTGCCGCGCGGTGCCCCGCTGCCCACGAACACCGCGTCGAATTCGCCCGACGCCAGCAGCTCCGCGAGGCTCGACACCGGCGTGTTGAGCCGCAGGTCCGCGCCCATGTCGACGATGTAGCCGATCTCCTCGTCCAGCACCGAGGCGGGCAGGCGGAATGAGGGGATATTGGTGCGCATCAGCCCGCCCATCAGGCCGTGCTGCTCGAAGATGACCACGTCGTAGCCCAGCGGCAGCAGGTCGTTGGCGACGGTCAGCGAGGCGGGCCCCGCGCCGATGCAGGCCACCCGCCCGCCGAGCTTGCGATCCGGGGACTTCGGCAGCCGCGGGCGGATGTCGTCGCGCAGGTCCGCCGCGACGCGTTTCAGCCGGCAGATCGCGACCGGCTTGTCCTCGACGCGGACGCGACGGCAGGCGGGCTCACAAGGCCGGTCGCAGACGCGCCCGAGGATGCCGGGAAACACGTTCGACTCGCGGTTGACCATGTAGGCGTCGGAGTAGCGCCCCTGCGCAATCAGGCGGATGTACTCGGGCACGTCGGTATGCGCCGGGCACGCCCACTGGCAGTCCACGACCTTGTGGTAGTAGTCGGGATGAAGCGTATCGGTCGGTGGCATCGCTCGTGGATCGCCTCGTTTCAGGCACTCGTGGGACCGCGGCGCGCGATGGCGCCGCAGCGCGTGGCGGACTCAATCGTGGCGGGCGCTGACCTGCAGGAACTCGGCATCCGCCATCAGCCGGGAGAACCCGTCGGCCGTGATGTGCACCAGTCGCTGGTGGTCGCCTGCCTCGAAGTACACCTCGTCCATGTCGCGGAAACGCTCGTCCACGATCGTTGGAATCTGGTAGTCCTCGCCGAGCGGCGGCACCGCGCCACGCTCGCAATCATAGAATGCCTCGCTGACGTCATCCTCCGAGGCGAGTTCCAGCGGCCGGTGCAGCAGCTGCGCCAGCCGCTTGACATCGACGGTTTCCGAGGCCGGCAGCACGGCCAGCACCAGGCCGCCGCTGTCCTTCAGCAGCACCGCTTTCGCGAGCCGCGCCTCGTCCACGTGCGCGGCATGCGCACTGCTCGCAGCGGTGAGCGTGTGGCCGTGCTCGACGAGCGTGAAATCGACACCCTTGAACTTCAAGGCCTGGACGACGGTGGGTGCAACGCTCATCTCGCTCCTGTGCCGGCGCGGGAAACAGGCCACAGTATAGCGTTGCCGTCTCCCGGCCGCGTTCGCTGGGTCACTGATGTTGCAGTGCAGCAACGACGGTGGACGGGCCGCCGACGGGCGTGCGCGGCCAGGCGTCAGCCGGCCAGCGCGCCGGGTCCCACCAGCTCGCCGATGCGGATGGCCGTCTGCAGTGCGCGCAAGCCATCCTCGCCCGAGACAACCGGCCGGCGGCCCGTGACGATGCAGTCCAGGAACGCCTCGATCTCCGCCCTGAGCGCATCGCCCTGGTCGAAGCTGCGCTCCTCGATCTCGACCTTGGGAGCACCGTCCGCTGCCGGCGCAGCACCCTTGCGCACCAGCGTCAGCACCTTCTGCTGCAGGTCGATCGACAGGTAGGCATCCTCCTGGAAGATCCGCAGCTTGCGCTCCGCCTTCATGCTGATGCGGCTCGCGGTGACGTCCGCGACGCAGCCGTTTTCGAAGCGCAGCCGGGCGTTGGCAATGTCGGTCTCGCCGCTGAACACCGGGGCTCCCACGGCGTCGATGCTGGCCACCGGCGAACCCACGATGTTCTGTATGAGGTCGATGTCGTGGATCATCAGGTCCAGCACGACGCTGACGTCGGTGCCACGCGCCTTGAATGGAGCCAGCCGGTTGGACTCGATGAAACGCGGCCGGTCGAGGATCCCCTCGAGCGCGAGGATGACCGGGTTGAAGCGCTCGAGATGGCCGACCTGCAGGACCTTTCCGCCAGCCGCTGCCAGCGCAACGAGATCCCTCGCCTCTTGCACCGTGACCGTGATCGGCTTCTCCACCAGCACGTGGGCACCGGCCTTGAGGAAATCGCCGGCGACGCGATGGTGCATGGGGGTCGGCGTCACGACGCTGACCGCGTCGACGCTGCCGAGCAGTTGCCGGTGATCGCTGAATGGCTGGCATCCAAGCTCGCCGGCGACGGCGTTGCGGGCCCGCTCGTCCGGGTCCGCGATGCCCACCAGCTCGACGCGCTCGATCGCCGCGTATTTCTGAGCGTGAAAACGGCCTAGATAACCGGCCCCGATGACGGCTGCGCGCAGCGCGGTCAAGCGCTCAGCCCCGCCGCTCGCGGTTCCAGCGGCTGCTGCGACGATGGCGATAGCGCATGACCAGCACCGCGACGCCATAGGCCATCACGGCGAGGCCGGCCACGGCCGCCAGCGCAAACGGCACTTCCCAGCTGCCGATCGCCAGCGAGCGCGCCGTCGCGACGGCGCCGGCCAGCAGGCCAAGCGTCAGCGCGCCGAAAGGCTTGATCTCGTACAGCGGCTCGGGCCACCAGAGCCTGCGCATGGCCCCTCCTGCGGCGACATTCTGTTTCTTGCGGCGAGTATAGCCCTGCGGCGGCCGCGGCACGAATGGAGCACGTAGTTGCCAAGCGAACCCTCCGACCCGCACACTTCGCGCGTTCCTGCCACGGACGACGACCATGTCAGCAGCACGCCGGGCCGCATCCGGCCGCATGCAGCGCGAACTGAGGTACTTCCTGATGCTGGCCGGATTCGGGCTGGTCGTCATGCCATTCCTGATCTACCTGGCCGGGGTCCTGACGCTCGGCCCTTATGACGGCGGGCTGCCCGCCTTTCTCAAGTCGTTGTACGGAGCGTTGACCACGCTGCAGCCCAGCGCCTGGCTGCTGCTGCTCGCCCCGTACCCGCTGTTCTGGGCGTTGCGGCTGCTGACCCGGCCGTTCCGGCGCCGCCACTCCTGAACCGCTTCCTGCACACGACGCCGGCCGGGCCTGTGACACCGGTCACGGCTGCAGGCCGCATCATGAGGCACGGTCGCAGCGCAGCTCGCAGCGGAGTGGCGTGGCGACCAGAACGGTTGCGGCGCCCTGCATGCCGCCCAGCGGTGCCATGGCTTCGTTGCGAGCTTGCACCAGTTGCGGCAGTGCCGCGCCCGCGCGCGGCACTGCTCCCCGCCATCCTTGCCGGGGCTAGCGCCGCGGTTCCCGCACCGCCCGGCTGGCCTCGCGTGCCGCCCGGAACTCGTTGCCCTCGTACCACTCGGGCCACACCGGTTCGTCGGCCAGCCGCGCGCCGACCTCGAACAGCAACTGCAGGTCCTCGACGGTCCCGCTGACGTCCCAGGACGGGTCGTAGTCGTCGGACTGCTTGTGGTAGCGGTTGGCCGTGTAGCCGTCCTTCATGGCCTGCCCCGTGCCCGGCGGCCGGCCGATGAGGTCCACCCCCGATTTGACGTACAGCGAAGGCACGCCCTTGCGGGCCAGGTTGAAGTGATCCGAACGATAGAAGTAGCCATGCTCCGGCGTCCCGTCCGGCTTGAGCACCCGCCCGTGCGACGCGGCCGCCTCACGCAGGTAATCCTCCAGTTGCGACGCCCCGTAGCCAACGACCTCGATGTCGCGCGCGCGGCCCAGCGGGTGCATCGCATCGATGTTGATGACCGCGACAGTCTTCTCCAGCGGCACCAGCGGGTTGTCCGCGTAGTATTCCGAACCGAGCAGTCCGGACTCCTCGGCGGTGACGGAAACGAACACGACCGAGCGGGCGGGCGCCGGCAGCAGCTCACGAAAGCCGCGCGCGATGGCCAGGATGCCGGCCACGCCGGTCGCATTGTCCACGGCGCCGTTGAAGATCGTGTCGCCGCTGAGCGCCAGCGCGCGCCCGAAGTGATCCCAGTGGGCCATGTAGATCACGTACTCGTTCGGCCGCGACTTGCCGGGCAGGATGGCCGCGACGTTGGGCGACCGGGCCCGGCGGATGACGTTGCGTACGCCGCCTGCAGCGAGCGTGCCGAGCGGTACGGCCTTGAACGCGCGCGTCGCCGCCGCCTGCTGCAGCGCCGCGAGGTCGTGCCCCGACATGTCCAGCAGCTGCCTCGCACGCGCCTGGGTGATCCAGCCTTCGAGCGCGCAGCGGCCGGCATTGCCGTCCGGCGTCTCGGCGTAGAACTGCGGACCCGTCCAGCCGTTTTGCACGACGGACCACCCGTAGGCGGCCGGCGCGGTGTCATGGATGATGATCGCGGCCTCGGCGCCCTGCCGTGCCGCTTCCTCGAACTTGTAGGTCCAGCGGCCGTAGTAGGTCATCGAACGGCCGTTGAACAGCTCCGGGTCGCCGGTGGCGAAGCCGGGATCATTGATCAGGATCAGCGCGGTCTTGCCGCGCAGGTCCAGGCCCGCGTAGTCGTCCCAGCCGTACTCCGGAGCGACGATGCCATAGCCCACAAAGACCACTTCGCTGTTGGAGATGGCGACGGCCTGCCTGACGCGGCGCGTACCGATCACCATGTCCTCGCCGAAGCCCAGCTCGACGCGCCGGCCATCCTGCTCGAAACCCAGCTTGGCCGAGCCGAGCGTCGCCGTGATCTCAATCAGCGGCACGCTTTGCCGGAAGCTGTCGCCGGCCGGTTGCAGCCCCAGCGCCAGGAACTGCCGCTCCAGGTACTCGGCCGTGGTCTGCTCCCCGTGGCTGCCCGGCCCGCGGCCTTCGAAGTCGTCCGAGGCCAGCCGCTCGAGGTAGCCGCGGTAGACGTCGGCGGTGATCGAGCCGGCGGCCTGCTGCCGCGCCGCACCCGCCGCGTTGCAGCCCGCAAGGACCAGCGCCAGCGTGCAGATAAGTAGTGGTCGGGTCATGGTGTTTGTCGCGCTCCATTTCTTGGGTGTGAAACCGGCGCGCGGTGGCGTCGGTCCGAGAACAGGTCAGGGCCCGCCGCGCGGCCAGTAGAACCAGCCCATGGCGACCAGCATCAGCCACATCCAGCCTTGCGCCATCCAGCGCCAGCGCCGCTTCTTCTGCAGCCCGGTGAATGCGATTCCCGCTGCCGCCGCGAGGGCGCCGAACAGTAGCACGGCGCGGACCAGGGAACCGTATTCCTCCAGCACCGGCGGGTGGTCGCCGGACACGGCCAGCAAGATGACCATGACCATCGCCAGCACACCGGCAATGGATGCCGCGGAGCCGAGCACGACCCTCGTCAGAAAGCCGGGTGGACCCATGCGCGTGCTGCTCCGCCTGCCTGCGACGTGACGGCCGTACTTGATCGACCTGCCCACGGCCACTAGCCTATGATCGTGGTCTGTTGTTCCTGAACATCGGATTCTAGCAACCCATGCACGATTCCCGCAGGTTCGCTTCCATGCCGTGGCCGAGGCTGGCGCTGCTCGCCGCCGTGGCGCTGCTCATGGCCGCCGTGGTCATGGGGGCCAGCCGCGGACCGGCGACGGCGGTCGCGCCGGCGCTGGCGTCGTCTGGCGAACTGGTACCGTCCGACCGGCACCGCCGCGTCGTCCGGCTCGTTGCGGAGGTGATGGAGCGCCAGCACTATCGCCAGGCGACGCTGGATGACAACCTCTCGTCGCTCATCTTTGAACGGTATCTCGAGGCGCTCGACGGCGGCCGCAGCTACCTGCTTGCGTCCGACATCGCGGAGTTCGAGAAGTACCGCTACGGCATGGACGAGGCAATCAAGATCGCCGACCTGCGTCCCGCATTCGCGATCTTCAAGCGCCTGCAGGAGCGCAACCGCGAGCGCATCAGCTACGCGATAAAGCTGCTGGAGCACGAGCCGGACTTCACGGTGGCCGAGACATTCTGGTTCGACCGCAGCGACCTGCCGTGGCCCGCCGATGCTGCGGAACTCGACGACCTGTGGCGCAAGCGGGTCAAGAATGATGCGCTGTCGATGCGCCTGGCCGGCAAGGAGTGGGCGGAGACCCGCGACGTGCTGCGCCAGCGCTACGAACGCGTACTCAAGCGGATCGACCAGATCGGGCCGGACGACGTGTTCGAGATCTTCATGAACGCGTACTCGCACGTCTTTGACCCGCACTCGAGCTACCTCGGACCGCGCAATTCCGAGGAATACAACATCGCGATGAGCCTGTCCTACGAAGGCATCGGCGCATCACTGCAGCTGAACGACGACTACGTCACCATCGTCAACGTCCTGCCGGGCGGCGCGGCGGCACTGTCGGGCAAGGTCAAGGCCTCGGACCGCATCACGGCGGTCGGCCAGGGCCGCGACGGCAAGCTCGTGGATGTCGTCGGCTGGCGGCTGGACGACGTCGTGCAGCTGATCCGCGGTCCGGTCGACACGGTCGTGCGGCTGCAGGTCCTGGCGGGCGGCGCGGTGCCTGGATCGCCCGAAAGCATCATCGAACTGACCCGCAACAAGGTGACCCTCGAGGCGCAGGCCGCGCAGAAGGAGCTGCGCAAGACCCAGCGCGGCGGTCGCGACGTGACGGTCGGGATGCTGCACGTGCCGAGCTTCTACCAGGACCACCAGGCAAGAGCCGCCGGCGACTCCGACTACCGCAGCACGACGCGCGATGCGAGCAGGCTGATCCAGCAACTCAAGTCCGAGGGCATGGACGCGCTGGTCGTCGACCTGCGGGACAATGGCGGCGGCCACCTGTCGGAGGCGACCAGCCTGGTCGGCCTGTTCATCGAGAAGGGCCCGGTCGTGCAGCTGCGCGAGACCGGCGGGCGCATCGAGGTGCTTGACGACCCGGAGCCGGGTGTCGTGTGGGACGGGCCGCTGGTCGTGCTGGTGAACCGCGCCAGCGCCTCGGCATCCGAGATCTTCGCCGGCGCCATCCAGGACTACGGCCGCGGGCTGGTGGTCGGCCAGCAGACCTACGGCAAGGGCTCGGTGCAGAACCTGTACCCGCTGGACCGCTATGCGCTCGGCCCCAAGTCTGGATTCGGGCAGTTGACCGTCACGATCGGCAAGTATTACCGGGTGACCGGTGACAGCACGCAGCACCGCGGCGTGTCGCCGGACATCGAACTGCCCTCGTTGCTCAGCACGAGCGATATCGGCGAAAGCACCCGCGACAGCGCGCTGCCCTGGGACCGCATCCGGCCGGCCGACTTCGAACGACGCCCGGGCGTCGAGCGCGAACTCCCCCTGCTCGGCCAGGCGCACGACCAGCGCATCCGGACCGACGCCGATTTCCTGACGCTGCAGGCCGACCTGCGGTCGCTGCAGCGGCTGCGCGCGCAGAAGTCCGTCTCGCTCAACCTCGAGGAGCGGCGCAGTGAACGCGAAGCGCTGGACCAGGAACGGCTGCAGCGCGAGAACGCCAGACGCAAGGCCGTCGGTCTTGCCCCGCTGGAGACGCTCGAGGCACTCGAGTCGCTGGCTGACGAGCAGCGCCCCGACACCCTCCTCGTCGAAGCCGCCGAGATTGCGGCCGATATCTTCGCCAGCCCGCCAGGCTGACTGCGGTCACACCACCTGATGGCGGTCAACGAGGCGCCAAGACGTAGTATTGGTCCAGGTCCTGTGTAACCAATTGATTGTTAAAGCTTTGACTGGTTCCATCACGAATAATACTGTTATACTTGACTATAACACTATTGGACCGTAGCATTCAGTTCAACGGAACCGGGAGATACGACCGTGACATTTTTCCAGCCGGCTGCTGCGGCCCCGACGCTCGCCACGAGACTGGCCCTGGCCACCGCGCTGCTGGCGGCCGTCGGCCTGGCCGGTTGCGACCAGGCGAACGGCAAGGGCGAAAACAAGAACGGCGAGTCGGACCCGATCGCGGTCCCGGTCGAGGTCGCCGTGCCCATCGTCGGCGACATGCAGGCTGTCTACACGGGCACCGCCTCGATCACCGCGGACCGCACGGCCATCGTCATGCCCAAGGTTCGCGGCGAAGTGCGGCAGGTGCTGGCCGAGGAAGGCGACCGGGTTCGCGCGGGTCAGGTACTGGCGCGCCTCGACGGCGATCAACTGCGGCTGGAGGCCGCGCAGGCGGAAGCAAACCTGCGGAAGCTCGAGCGCGATTTCCAGCGCAATATCGAATTGCAGAAGAGCGGCCTGGTCAGCGTCACGTCTTTCGACAACCTGAAGTACGAGCTGGACGCGGCCCGCGCCACTTACGGCCTGACCAGGCTGCAGCTGTCCTACACGGAGATCCGCTCGCCGATCAATGGCGTCGTCGTCAACCGGGCCGCGGTCATGCGGGTCGGCAACACGATCGCCCCGATCGGAGGCGTGATCGCATCCGCCGACAGCGCGGCATTTGTCGTCAGCGATTTCGGCTCGCTGGTGCTCACGGTCGGCGTGCCCGAAGGCGAACTGCCGAAACTGGCGGTCGCCCAGAACGCAGAGGTCACCGTGGACGCGGTGCCCGGCCGCAGATTCGACGCGAGGATCGGCCTCATCACGCCGCGCGTGGACCCGGCCACCGGCACCTTCCCGGTCAAGGTCGAGATCGACGACCCGGACGGGCAACTGCGCCCCGGCATGTTCGCGCGGGTCAGCATCGTCTACGAAAGCAAGGCCAATGCCCTGAAGATCCCGCGCAGCGCATTTCTGGAAAACGATGGCCCGCCGGCGGTGTTCGTAGTCGTCGACGGCAAGGCTGAGCAACGGCAGCTTGAACTCGGACTGCTGAACGGCAGCTACGTCGAGGTGCTGTCCGGTGTCACGGCCACCGACCAGGTGATCGTGGTCGGGCAGAGCGGCCTCAAGAACGGCACTTTGGTGAAGGTCGTGAACGCCGAGAACGTCAAGGCGGCGGCTGCGGGCTGATTCCGGGAGGCCCGCGGATCGCCCCTTCCCTTCACGCCTGTCCAGGCAGACGGAAGGAACCTACACGTCATGAAGATCGTTGATTTTGCAACCCGGCGGCGCGTAACCGTGTTCATGGTCACCGTCGCAATACTGCTGTTCGGCTTCGTCTCGCTGTCGCGCCTCAAGCTGAGCCTGCTGCCCGACCTGTCTTACCCGACCCTCACCGTGCGCACCGACCTGACCGGCGCGGCGCCGCTGGAACTCGAGACCCTGGTCACCCGCCCGATCGAGGAAGCGGTCGGCATCATCCGCAACGTGGGCCAGGTCCGCTCGGTGTCCCGGTCCGGGCAATCGGACGTCATCCTCGAATTCGCCTGGGGGACCGACATGGACCTCGCGGGCATCGACGTGCGCGAGAAACTCGACCTGCTGCAACTGCCGATCGAGGCCAGCCGGCCGATCCTGCTGCGCTTCGACCCCTCGAGCGAGCCGGCGCTGCGGCTCGCGTTCATCGACCGCGAGCCCGGCGACGGCGTCGAGCGGTCCTCCGCGCAGGCCGCCGAGGACCGCCTCAAGTTCCTGCGCCGCTTCGCGGATGACCAGCTCAAGCCGGATCTCGAGTCGGTCGAGGGCTCGGCCGCCGTGAAGGTGAGCGGCGGCTTCGAGGAGGAGATCCAGGTCTACATCGACCAGGACAAGCTCGCCTCCCTTGGCATCCCCATCGAGACCGTGTCACGGCGCATCGGCGAGGAAAACGTCAACCTGTCCGGGGGCCGGCTCGAGCAGGGTTCGCAACGCTACCTGGTGCGCACGCTGAACGAGTTCGGCTCGGTGCAGGAGATGGCGGACTCGATCGTGACGATCGTAGAGGGCCGGCCGGTGTACCTGCGCGACGTGGCCAGGGTGGTGCGGGGCTACAAGGATCGCGAGGCGATCACCCGCGTCAACGGACGCGAGTCGGTGGAGCTGGCGGTGTACAAGGAGGGCGACGCGAACACGGTGCAGCTCGCGAACGGTATCCGTGAGCGGCTCAAGCCGATCAATGAGTCGCTGCCGCCTGGCAGCGAGCTCAAGGTCGTCTACGACCAGTCGCGGTTCATCTCCTCGGCGATCGGCGAGGTGCGCCAGGCAGCGCTGATCGGCGGTCTGCTGGCGATCCTGGTGCTGTACCTGTTCCTGCGCGACGCGCGCGCCACGATGATCACCGGTATCGCGATCCCGGTGTCGGTCATCGGTACCTTCGTGCTGATGTACTCCTTCGACCTGTCCCTCAACATCATGTCGCTCGGCGGCATCGCGCTGGCGGTCGGCATGCTCGTCGACAATGCCGTGGTGGTCCTGGAGAGCATCGTGCGGCGCCGCGAGCAGGGCCTGTCGCGCACCGAAGCGGCTCGCGAGGGAACCAAGGAGGTTGCGACCGCGGTGACCGCCGCGACGCTGACCTCGATCGCCGTCTTCTTCCCGATGGTGTTCATCAGCGGCGTGGCGGGCCAGCTGTTCAAGGACCAGGCGCTGACCGTCACCTTCGCGCTGATCTTCTCGCTGGTCATCGCCATCACGCTGGTGCCGATGCTCGCGGCCGGCGGGGATCCGCCGGCGGCCTCGGACCACGCCATGACCCACAAGCCACCCAGCCGCGTCGGCCGCGGCCTGGCGGCGCTGATCCGGCTGATGCGCCGGGCCGTGCGCGCCGTGAGCAACGGCTTTGCATGGGCGCTGTCGCCGGGCGTGCGCGCCACCCAATGGGCCTATCGCGGCATTGAGGGCGTCTACACGCCTGGCATCCGCTGGGCGCTCGAGCACCGCGGCCGGGTCGTGGCGCTGTCGCTCGGCGTGCTCGCCCTGACCGCGATGCTGGTGCCGTGGCTCGGCACCGAGCTCATCCCGCAGCTCGCGCAGGGTGAATTCATCGCCGACCTGCGCATGCCCCCGGGCACGCCACTCGAGCAGACCGACCGCTCGATGGAGGCGGCGCAGCGCTTCACGATGGCCCAGCCGGACGTCGCGCAGTCCTACTCCGTCACCGGCACCGGCAACCGCCTAGACGCCAACCCGACCGACGCCGGCGAGAACACGGGCCGGCTGTCGGTCACCCTGCGGGAGGGATCGAAACGCGAGGACGAGGAACGCGTCATCGGGCAGTTGCGCCGCGACTTCGACTCGCTGGCGGGCGTGCAGTACCAGTTCAGCCGGCCAGCGCTGTTCAGCTTCGCGACCCCGCTCGAGGTCGTGGTCTCGGGCTTTGACCTGGAGCGGCTGCGGTCGGTCGCGGGACGCGTGCAGTCGAACATGGAGCAGAGCCCGCTGTTCAGTGACATCAAGTCAACCGTCGAGGCCGGCAACCCGGAGATCCAGATCCTGTTCGACCAGGACCGCGCCTCGCAGCTGGGCCTGTCGGTGCGCGAAATGGCGGATCGCGTCGTGTCGAGCGTGCGCGGTGACGTCGCGACCCGCTACAAGCTGCGCGAGCGCAACATCGATGTGCTGGTGCGCAGCGTGGACGCGCGCGCATCGTCGGTCGAGGAGATTCGTAACCTCATCGTCAACCCGCGCAGTGACCGGCCCCTGCCGCTGTCGGCCGTGGCGGAGGTCAGGCTGGCGATCGGCCCGGCAGAGATCCGGCGAGCCGGCCAGGAACGCGTCGCGCTGGTCTCCGCCAACCTGGCCTCCGGTGACCTGGGCACGGCGCTGGTCGAGCTGCAGCGGATCGTGGCGGAGCTGCCGGAAACGCCCGGCATCAGCGTCTACGTGAGCGGCCAGAGCGAGGAAATGAGGGACTCGTTCCGGTCGCTGCAGTTCACGCTGGTGCTGGCCATCTTCCTGGTCTACCTGGTGATGGCTTCACAGTTCGAGTCGCTGCTGCACCCGTTCGTCATCCTGCTGACCATCCCGCTGGCCCTGGCGGGCTCGGTATGGGCCATGTTCCTGACGGGCACGACCATCAACGTCGTCGCCTACATCGGCCTGATCATGCTGGCCGGCATCGTGGTCAACCAGTCCATCGTGCTGATCGACGCGGTCAACCAGGCACGCCAGCGCGGGATGAACAAGCACGACGCGATCATCCACGCCGGCCAGATCCGGTTGCGCCCGATCCTGATCACCAAGCTGACCACCATCCTGGGATTGCTGCCGATGGCAATGGGGCTGGGCGAAGGCGCCGAGATCCGTCAGCCGATGGCCATCACCGTCATCGGCGGCGTCGCGATATCGAGTGTCTTCACGCTGCTCGTGATACCGGTCGTCTACTCGTTGATGGACCGCAAGCGGTTCCAGTCGGCGGCCGCGACCGGTGCGCCCGCAACAGCTGACCAGGAAGCCTGAGCCATGCTGCACACCAGTTTCGCACTACGCCGCCCGGTCACCACGCTCATGACCTTCGTGGCCGTGTCGCTGGTCGGCATCATCTCGGCGTGGCTGCTGCCACTCGAGATGTTTCCGGACATCCGCTTCCCGGGCCTGCAGGTGCGGATACCCTACGACGGCTCGACCCCGGAGGAAGTAGAGCGACTGATCGCCCGGCCGGCCGAGGAAGCGCTGGCGACGTTGTCCGGCATCCAGGAAATGCGCTCGACCTCGTCCGAGACGGGCGCCGAACTGATCGTGCTGTTTGACTGGGACCGCGACCCGTCGGCGATCGCCTTCGAGGTGCGCACCAAGCTCGAGTCGATCCGGCACCAGTTCCCGCCGACCGCGAACCGCATCATCACCAACATGTTCGCCGCCGGTGACGACCGCGTCGTGGTCGTGCGCATCTCCGGGCAGCAGGACCTGTCGCGCAAGTACGAGATGCTGGACCGCTACCTGAAGCAACCGATCGAGCGGCTCGACGGCGTGGCCCGCGTGAGCCTCGAGGGCGTCGAGCCACTCGAGTTGCGCATTCTCGTGGACCCCGTGCGCCTGGCCGCGCACAAGGTCAACGTGCGGACGCTGCGCCAGGTGCTGGAGAACGCCAACTTCTCGGTGAGCGCAGGCGAGATCACCGCCGGCAGCCAGCGATTGTCGGTGCGGCCGATCGGCGAGTTCCGCACGCTCGACGACGTCCGCAATTTTCTCATCCAGGGCAACCTGCGGCTCGGCGACATCGCCGACGTACGCCTGGTCACTCCCGACCTGCAGGTCGGCCGTCACCTGAACGGCCGGCCGGGGGTCGGGCTGGACGTCTTCAAGTCCACCGGCGCCAATATCGTCGAGGTCGCCGACCGCGTCATGGCCGAGGTCGAGAAAGCCCGCGCCCTGCCCGAACTGCAGGGGATCGACATCCTGGTGCTGCTCGACCAGGCCGAGGGCATCCGTTCCTCGCTGACCGAGCTGCGCAACTCCGGCCTGATCGGCGGCGCGTTGGCGCTGGTCGTGCTGTTCCTGTTCCTGCGTGACTGGCCGACCACCCTGATCGTCAGCCTGGCCGTGCCGTTCTCGCTGGTCGTGACGCTGGCGGCGATGTTCTTCCTGGGCCTGTCGCTGAACATCCTGACCATGATGGGCATGATGCTGGCGATCGGACTGCTGGTGGACAATGCGGTCGTCACGACCGAGAGCATCTTCCGCCATCGACAGCTGGCGCCCGGCGAGCCGATCGCGGCGACGCTGTCCGGCGTCAGCGAAGTCGGCATGGCCGTGCTGGCCGGCACGCTGTCCACCGTGATCGTGTTCCTGCCGATCGTGTTCGGCGAGAAGAACCAGATGTCCCTGTTCATGGTCCACGTCGCCGTGCCGATCGTGGTCGCCATGATCGCGTCGCTGCTGGTCGCCCAGACCATCATTCCCACTTTGACCGCGCGCTTTCCGGCGCCGCCGCCGATCAAGGCGGACTCGCGCTTCGGCCGGCTGCAGGAACGCTATGTCCGGATGCTCGCCTGGGTGATCCACCACCCGGCCAAGACGGCCATCCTGGTCGTCGTGACCGTGCTGTCGCCGATCCCGTTGTTCGCGGGCAAGCTGCTCAAGGTAGACATGTTCCCGCAGGACGCCTCGGACCGCCTGCAGCTGGTCTACCACATCGAGGGCAGCTTTCCGCTGGAACGGGTCGAGCGCAGCGTCGACCGCGTCGAGGCGTACCTGGAGCAGAACAAGGAACGCTTCGGCATCGAACTCGTCTACAGCTACTTCACGCCCGACCAGGCCGCCTCGGTCATCAAGCTCAAGCCGCGCGATGAACTGCCGATGACCGCCCGCGAGTTGATGGTCGAAATCGAGAAAGGGATACCTGAAATCATCATCGGCAAACCGAGCTTCCGCTTTGAGGACAACCAGGGCGGCGGCGCCGGTTTCAGCTTGCGGCTGTCAGGCGAATCGACCGAACGGCTGATCGAACTGTCCCGTGACGTCGTCAGCAGGCTGTCGCAGGTCGAGGGTTTCGACTCGGTGCGTTCGACGGCACAGTCCGGCGAGCAGGAAGTGCAGGTGCACGTCGACCGGGCCCGCGCTGCGCAGCTGGGCCTGTCGGCGCAGATCGTCGCGCAGACGGTGGCGGGGGCGATGCGCGGCGACCGGCTCAAGGAGTTCCGCTCGGACGAGCGCGAGGTGGAGATGCGGCTCGCATTCAGGCCCGACGACCGGCAATCGATCGCCGACCTCGCGGCGACGCCCCTGTTCCTGCCGAACGGCGAGCGCAGCACGCTCGGATCGGTGGCGACCTTCCGGATCGAGAAGACCGAAAGGACCATCGAGCGCTTCGACCGGCTGACCGCCATCAACATCGAGGGCATCGTCTCGAAGGACTCTTCGCTGCAGGAGGTGCGCAAGCGCACCGAAGCGATGATGAAGGACTACCAGTTGCCGCCGGGCTATTCCTGGCAGTTCGGCAAGGGGGTCGATGACGACCAGGAGGCGATGCAGGACATGCTGGTCAACATCCTCCTGGCCATCGTGCTGATATTCCTCGTCATGTCCTCGCTGTTCGAATCCGCGCTGTACCCGGTGTCGATCGTGACCTCGATTGTGTTCGCCGTGGTCGGCGTGTTCTGGGGCCTGACCCTGACCGGGACGCCGATGACATTCATGGCGATGCTTGGCATCATGATCCTGATCGGTGTGATCGTGAATATCGGCATCGTGCTGGTTGCACACATCCTCGACCTGCGGCGACAGGGTCTGTCACGCGACGCTGCCATTCTGCAGGCTGCCAGCGACCGGTTGCGGCCGATCCTCATGACCACGCTGACGACATTGCTCGCGATGCTGCCGCTGGCGCTCGGCGACGCGCAGATTGGCGGAGGGGGACCGGCCTACTTTCCGATGGCGCGGGCGCTCATATCCGGCCTCACTTTTGGCGCAGTGACCTCGCTGTTCTTCGTGCCGGCGTTCTATGTCTGGCTGGACAACTTCACGGCCTGGCGCCAACGCCTGTCAGCCGCCACCCGGCCCGAGCCCGTGGCCGCGTCCGCGGGCACAAGGTGATTCAGCGCTGAAGTGTCTTGTAGACGTCCCAGTAGTCGTCGATCAGGACATTGCCGCCGCGGTCACCGGGCGTGGCCGGCGGCACGGAGGACGGTGTCGGCACGACGTCCTGCGTCGCGCGCCAGGACACGCTCGCCTTGAGCCGTTCGGTCGCGGCGCGGATCTCCGGCGCAATCCCCTGCTGGGAACTGACCATGGCGATGGCCTGCGCCACCTCATCGAGCCGGGCCAGGCAATCCTCGCGCGAGCCGTGCCTGGCCTCCTGGACGCGGCGATGGTTGGCAAGACGCGCCTCGGCCGCGAGACCGGATGATCCGAGCCGTGCGCACAGCACTTGTGCGTAGGCGATCACCGCGAGGTTGATCATGCGGCGTCCCTCGATGGAAACGCCCGGAAATTCCGGCAAGGGCTCTTTCTGGATCGTGCGCTGCGCTTCACGCAAGTCCGCAAGGTGCTGTTCGGCCTGCGCAATCCGCCCACGCTGGGCTTCCAGTTCGAAGGCCAGGTCGCGCCGGCGGAAGTAGTTCCAGAATCCCCGCATCCTGAGCAGCCGCTGCTCGCTGTCCGCCAGCCGGAGCCGTTCGCTCTCCGCAACGCTCTGCGCCTCGCCGAGCCGTTCTTCGGCAAGTCTCAGGCGCTCCTGCTGGTCCTGCTGGAATTCCGCCAGTTGCTTCTTCCGCTCGCGTTCCTGCCGCTGGCGGCGCAGGTCGCCGGCAAACTTCTCGAGCTGGAGGCGGCACTCCCGCCACAGGTTCCTGAGCCCGAAGTGCACGAGCGCGTCGAAGCCCCGCTCCGGCTTGCCCAGCAGAACCTCCAGTTCCTCCATCTGTTCCTGCAGCCGGTTGTTGGCGCCTTCCTGCTGTTTGACGCGGTTACGCAGCCCGTGCGCCTGGTCGTCGAGCCCTTGCAGCTCCTTCTTCAGCTCCGCGCGGTTCCAGAACAGCTTCAGCAGCCGCTCGTCCTCGGCGGTGTCGTTGCGCGTCAGCGCCGGCAGCTTCAGCCCGACCAGTTTTTCGCGGAAGTTCATCGCGCCGAACCGCCGCGCCCCGCCGCGCTCACGCCGACGCCGCTGCGAAGCGGTGGCCGCGCCCGGCGCAGTACTCGAGCCATTTGTTGAGCAGGACGTTGCGCGACCAGGGGCCGTGAGCGCCGCGGCCGAGCTGCGACTCCGCACGGCCCAACACCGGGTGGTGGGTGACCCCGCCGATCGCGGTCGCCTCGGCGAGTCGCGCGTCGTGGTATAGCCTGACCTGCAGACCCGGCACGCGCTGCTCGCCGCTGCCCTTTTCGAACAGGTAGGACAGCGTCAGCGTCGTCGTGTAGCGCGCGCGCCCCATGATGGTCAGTTCCAGGGGGCAATCACCGACGATGCGCGACACGATCCTTCCCGCCATGCGGGACGCGTCGGGGGCGAGCCAGCCGAAGCGGATGTAGTTGCTTTCGTACAGCGTCATGAGGCTGACGAAGGACCGCGGCCGGGCACGCCAGGAAATCGCGCACAGGTCATCCGAGAGCATGATTTGACTATATCATGGGGTCGCGGCGCTCCGGCCCCCCTGGGATGTGGCCGACGTCACGGATTCCGAATGCCCGCTGCACTCAGGGACGGGTGCGCCGTTCGATCGCCATGCGCTCGAGGATGCGGCTGGAAATCTCCTCGATCGAGCAGTCCGCCGTATCGAGATGCGGGATGCCGTAACGATCGAGCAGGCGCTCGGCCTCGCGCACCTCGAAGGTGCACTGCGGCATCGAGGCGTACTTGCTGTCCGGGCGCCGCTCGTGGCGGATCTGCTGCAGGCGGTCGGGCCGGATGGTCAGCCCGAACAGCTTGTCGCGATGCGGCTCGACCGAATCCGGCAGGCGCGCCCGCTCGAGGTCGTCTTCGGTGAGCGGGAAATTGGCTGCGTAAATGCCGTATTGCAGGGCCATGTACAGGCAGGTAGGAGTCTTGCCGGACCTCGATACGCCGACCAGGATGACGTCAGCACGGTCGTAGTCCCGGGTCTGGGTGCCGTCGTCGTTGGCCAGCGCGAAGTTGGTCGCGTTGATGCGCGCGGTGTAGGCGTCCAGGTCCTTCATGCCATGCGCGCGGCCGGCGGCGTGCGAAGAAGCCTGATTGAGTTCCTGCTCCATCGGCCCGAGGAAGGCGTCGAAGAAATCGAGGTACAGGCAGTTGGCGTACTTGACGATGCCGCGGATCTCGTCGTTGACGAGCGTCGAGAAGACAATCGGTCGCGCGCCGTCCTCGATGGCGACCGCATTGACCTTGCCGACCGCTTCATGCGCCTTGTCAACCGTGGAGATGAATGGCAGAGTCACTGGCCTGAAGTCCGGGCCGTCGAATTGCGTCAGCAGGCTGTGTCCCATGGTCTCGGCCGTTACGCCGGTCTGGTCGGACACGAAGAACACGGTTCTCTTCTTGTTCACGCGCGGGCTCCAGCCTGCTGTGTGGAAGCGCCCGGCCAGGGGCGCCAACCGGCTGCGATCCTAACAGGAACGAACCGCAGCGAGGGCCTGCCTTGAACACATACACGATTCCCTTCGACCGCGTCGGCCTGGCCGATCTCGACAAGGTGGGCGGCAAGAACGCCTCGATCGGCGAGATGATCGGCCAACTCGCCAAGCTCGGCTTGCGCGTGCCGGGCGGCTTTGCGACGACGTCGCAGGCCTACCGGGACTTCCTCGCCCAGGACGGGCTCGCCGGCCGCATCGCCGCGGCGCTCGACGGCCTCGACGTGGACGACGTCAAGGCGCTGGCGCGGGCCGGCTCGCAGATCCGCCGCTGGATGCTCGATACACCGTTCCACGCCCGCCTGCAGCAGGAGATCGAGCGGGCCTGGGACGCCATGGCCGGCGACCAGGACATCGCAGTCGCAGTGCGCTCCTCGGCGACCGCCGAAGACCTGCCGGGTGCGTCATTTGCCGGCCAGCAGGAGACGTTTCTCAACGTGCGCGGCCGCGACCAGGTGCTGAAGGCCATGCACGAGGTGTATGCGAGCCTGTTCAACGACCGCGCGATCGCCTACCGAGTGCACCAGGGCTTCGAACACGCCCAGGTCGCCATCTCCGTGGGCGTGCAGCACATGGTGCGCAGCGACCTCGGCGCGAGCGGCGTGATGTTCACGCTGGACACCGAGTCGGGCTTCCGCGACGTCGTGTTCATCACGGCTTCCTACGGTCTCGGCGAACTGGTCGTGCAAGGCGCGGTCAGCCCGGACGAGATCTACGTCTACAAGCCCGCCCTGCGGACGGGCCACTATCCCATCGTGCGCCGCAGCCTGGGCACCAAAGCCGCCCGCATGGTCTACGCCAGCGAGCCGTCGGCGACGTCCCGCGTGGAAACCGTCGAGGTGCCCGCCGCCGACCGGCAGCGATACTGCATCAGTGACGAGGATGTCCTGACCCTGGCGCGGCAGGCGCTGCTGATTGAACAGCACTACGACTGCCCGATGGACATCGAATGGGGCAAGGACGGCGCAACCGGCGAGATCTACATCCTGCAGGCGCGCCCCGAGACCGTGCAAAGCCGCACCGGACGCAGCATCCAGCGCTATTCCCTCAAGGGCCGCTCGAAGGTGCTGGCCAGCGGACGCGCGATCGGCCAGCGCATCGGCGCGGGCCCGGTGCGGGTGATCCGCGACGTCAAGGAGATGTCCCGCGTGCGGGCCGGCGACGTGCTGGTCGCGGACATGACCGACCCCGACTGGGAGCCGGTCATGAAGCGGGCGTCGGCGATCGTGACCAATCGCGGCGGCCGCACCTGTCATGCCGCTATCATCGCCCGCGAGATGGGCGTGCCGGCGGTGGTCGGATGCGGCGACGCGACCGAGGTGCTGACCGACGACGAGCCCGTGACGGTCTCCTGCGCCGAGGGCGAGACCGGCCTGGTCTTCGAAGGCCAGCTCGACTTCGACCGCCAAATCATCGAGCTGAGCGCGCTGCCGCCCTCGCCGGTCAGCATCATGATGAACGTCGGCAACCCTGACCGTGCGTTCGATTTCGCGTCGATCCCCAACAAGGGCGTCGGCCTGGCCCGGCTCGAATTCATCATCAACCGCACCATCGGCGTCCATCCGCGCGCACTGCTCGAGTTCGACGGGCTGGAGCCCGGCCTGAAAGAACAGATCCGGCGGCAGATGGCCGGGCACGACGACCCCATCTCGTTCTTCGTCGACAAGCTGGCCGAGGGCATCGCGACGATCGCGGCCGCCTTCGCGCCGGAGCCGGTCATCGTGCGCCTGTCCGACTTCAAGTCCAACGAGTACGCCAACCTGATCGGCGGCAAGCTGTACGAACCCCACGAGGAGAACCCGATGCTGGGGTTCCGCGGCGCGTCGCGCTACGTCGACGAGACGTTCCGGCCGTGCTTCGAACTGGAGTGCCGGGCGCTGCGCAAGGTGCGCGAGGACATGGGACTGGTCAACGTACAGGTGATGGTGCCGTTCGTGCGCACCGTGGATGAGGGCCGCCGCGTCATCGGGCTGCTGGCCGAGAATGGCCTGAAGCGCGGCGAGAACGGCCTCAAGGTCATCATGATGTGCGAGATCCCGAGCAATGCGCTGCTGGCCAGGGAATTCCTCGAGCACTTCGACGGCATGTCGATCGGCTCGAATGACATGACCCAGCTGACGCTCGGACTCGACCGCGACTCCGCCATCGTCGCCGCGCTGTTCGACGAGCGTGACGCGGCGGTGAAGGCGCTGTTGACGATGGCGATCCGCGCCTGCCGCGAGGCCGGCAAGTACATCGGCATCTGCGGCCAGGGACCGTCCGACCACCCGGAGTTCGCGCGCTGGCTGGCCGACCAGGGCATCGACAGCATTTCGCTCAACCCCGACACGGTCGTGGACACCTGGCTGTACCTGGCGGGCAAGACGGTCTGAACCACGCAGGGCCAGGTCAGTCGCCGAGGGCCCCGCGCGCGCGTTCCCAGTGCTGCCCGTCGAAGGCACGCACGGTCATCGATTCGACCGTACCGGCATCGAGGCAGCGCGCGTTGACGCTGATCCCGTCGGGGTGCGACCTCGGCACATAGAACGACTTGATGCCGCAGGTGCGGCAGAACAGGTGCCGTGCGGCGCCGGTATTGAAGCGGTACTCGATCAGCGCGTCGGCGTCGCCGAGCAGCGTGAACGCGCCGTGCCCGACGATCAGGTGCAGGTAGCCCGCCTTGCTGCACATCGAGCAGTTGCAGTCGAGCACCTCGAGCTCCGCCGGCGCCCGCACCTCGAAGCGGACGGCGCCGCAATGGCAACCGCCCCGGTGCACCCGCAGCGCTGCGAACTCGCTCATGCGGGTGCCCTGGGCCGCCTCACGTCCGCCGCCAGGCCTCTGCGAACAGGTGTTCCCGGTAGTGCCGCAGCTCGCCGACGGACTCGCGGATGTCCTCGAGCGCCAGGTGCGCCGACTTCTTGGTGTAGCCACGCGCCACGCCGGGCGCCCAGCGCAGGGCCAGTTCCTTGACCGCGCTCACGTCCAGGTTCCGATAGTGGAAGAACCGTTCGAGCTGTGGCATGCGCCGCGCCAGGAAACGCCGGTCCTGGCAGATGCTGTTGCCGCACATGGGCGAGGTGCCGGGCTCGACCTGCGGCGCCAGGAAGTCGAGCGTCGCGCGCTCGGCCTCCTGCTCCGTCACGGTGCTGGCCGCGACCCGCGCCAGCAGGCCTGACCCGCCGTGGGTCGTCCTGTTCCAGTCGTCCATCATCTCCAGCACCGTTTGCGGCTGGTGGATGGCGATCGCCGGACCCTCGGCGAGCACCTCGAGGTTGCTGTCGGTAATGAGGGTGGCGATCTCGATGATCCGGTCATGGTCCGGGTCGAGACCGGTCATCTCGAGGTCTATCCAGACGAGCCTGGGGCTGGCATCCATGTTGCCCGGCATCTTAGCAGAGGCTAGAGTCGCGCCCGTCCATGCCAATCCGCAGCCGACCTGTCGCACCACTCCGCCGCGCACGGCCCGCGGCGCTGCGACCGCCTGCATGAGTACGCGCGACGACGACGCCAAGAGCGGGCGGTCCGGGCGTATCGTCGCCGCCTACGGCCGGCGCGTCGTCGTCGAAACACCGGCCGGCGAGCGCATTCCATGCCGGCTGTTCGGGCGCCGTCTGCAGGTCGTCTGCGGCGACGCCGTACGCTGGCGCGCGGCGGACGCGGAAGGCGCGGAAGGCCTGATTCTCGAGGTCGAGCCGCGCCGCAGCGAACTGGCCCGCGCCGGCGCGTCCGGACAGCGCGAACCGGTCGTTGCCAACCTCGACCTGCTGGTGGCCGTCCTGGCGCCGGTGCCGGCGCCCGACTATGCGCTGTGCGACCGTTACCTCGCCGCGGCCGAGTGGGCAGGCCTGGCGGCCGCGGTCACGCTGAACAAGACGGACCTGCCGGACGCCGGCGCCGCGGGCCTGCAGGCCGAGCTGGCGAAATATCGCGAGCTGGGCTACCCGGTCGCGCAAACCAGCAAGCGCGCGGCCGGTGGCGCAGTTGAGCTGGAAGCCCTGCTGGCGGGCCACGTCGGCATCCTCGTCGGCCAGTCCGGGGTCGGCAAGAGCTCGTTGATCAACATGATGGCGCCTGGCAGCAACATCGCCGTGCAGGAAGTCTCGCGCGGCACCGAGGAAGGCCGCCACACGACGACCGCCTCGACGCTGTTTCACCTGCCTGGCGGCGGCCAACTCATCGATTCGCCGGGCGTGCGCGATTTTGCACCGCCGTTGCCGGCGCCGCGCGAGGTGGCGTGGGGATTCAGGGAGATCGCGCGCGAGGCGACGGGCTGCCGCTTCCCCGATTGCCGCCACGACGGGGAACCCGGCTGCGCGGTGCACGCGGCGGTGCAAGGCGGCCGCATCGCGTCGCGCCGCATGGCCAGCTACCGGCAGTTGCTGCGGCTCGCCGACGAGTTCGACCGGCGCCAGCGAACCTCTGGCCGGTCGCGCGACCCGGCCGGCGCGGGCCGCAAGCCTAGGAAATGACCAGCCGGCCGGCCAGCGCGTGCGCCAGCGTGCCGCCGTCGACGTACTCGAGCTCGCCACCGACCGGCACCCCGTGTGCGATCCGCGAGGCACGGATCCCGCGGCGCGTGACCAGTTCGCCCAGGAAATGCGCGGTCGCCTCGCCCTCGACGGTCGGGTTGGTTGCGAGGATCACCTCGCGTACGCCGTCTTCTTCGAGGATCGCGTCGAATTGCTCGAGCCCGAGTTGCTCTGGACCGACGCCGTCCAGCGGCGACAGGTGCCCCATCAGCACGAAGTACCGGCCCCGGTAGCCCCCGGATTGCTCGACGGCGACGACGTCCGCCGGCGATTCGACGACGCACAGCAGTCCTTCGTCGCGCTGCGGCGCCGTGCACACCTCGCACAGGTCGCCGTCGGTCAGCATCCGGCAGCGCTTGCAATGGCCGATGGTGGTCACTGCTTCATCGAGGGCCCGCGCCAGCGCCGTCGCGCCCTCGCGGTTGCGTTCCAGCAGGTTGAAGGCCATGCGCTGGGCCGACTTCGGGCCGACGCCGGGCAGGACGCGCAGCGCCTCGATCAGTCGTCCCAGTGCCGGCGAGTACTTCACGGACCGGCCGCGTCAGAACGGCATCGTCATGCCAGGCGGCAGCGGCATGCCACCCATCAGGCCGGACATCTTCTCCTTCGCCGCCTCGCCCGCACGCCGCGTCGCGTCGTTGCAGGCCGCGGCCACCAGGTCCTCGAGCATCTCGAGGTCACCGCCGGCGCCAGCCGCCGGGTCGATCCGGACTCGCTGGACCTCGTGCCGGCCATTCATGGTTACTTTGACCATGCCGCCGCCCGACTCGCCCACGACTTCGAGCTGCGCGAGTTCCTCCTGCGCCTTCTGCATGTTGGCCTGCAATTGCTGGGCCTGCCTCATCAGCGCACCGATGTTCTGCTTCATGCCTGCTCCATTTCCAGTCGTCGCACCGCGATCCTAGCCAGCCGGCTTGATCGAGCCTGGTTGCACCACCGCCCCGAAGCGGTCCTTGAGCGCCTGTACGGTCGGATCGCTGTCGAGCGCGAGGCGTGCCTGTTCCATGCGCTCCTGCTCCTCGCGTTCCCGTTCCCGGGCGGGTGTCTCGCCCGCCTCCTCGGTGACCTCGAAATCCAGACGCAGATCGCGGCCCAGCAGCTTTGACAGCGCCTGCTGCAGCCGCTCCTCGAGCTGGCGCGTCTGCAGCGTTTCGCCGCGGGCGTCGAGCCGCAGGCGCAGCAGGTCCCCGTCGAGGGCCGCGAAACTGCAGTGCGACGCGAGTTGCCGGGCCGCGCCGCGCAGCTTCAACTGCTCCAGGACGGCGCTCCAGTTAGAGAGGTCCCCGGGCACCGCAACGGGCTCGCCCGGCGTCGCCGCCGCGGCCACGGCGGGCGCTTGCGCCTTCGCCGTTGGCGGCGCCGACTGGCGCCGGACCGGCCCGGCGGGCGGCTCGACGGCGGCGGACGGCCGGAAAGCCAGCATGCGCAGCAACACCATCTCAAAGCCGCTGCGCGGCTCGGGTGCCAGCGGCAGGTCACGGCGGCCGAGAATGGCCACCTGATAGTAGAGTTGGACATCCTCCGCCGTCAGCGCCGCCGCCAGCGCCGCAATGCCTTCCCCGCCCCAGACCTCGTCCTGCGGCAGGCCGGGAATCGCCTGGTGCAGTGCGATCTTCTGCAACAGGCTGGCCAGTTCGTCCAGCACCTGCGCATAGTCCGGCACATGCTCGTCCAATTCCGCCACGCAGCGCATCAGGCCGGCGGCATCTGCAGCCGCCAGCAGTTCGAGCAGCTGCTGCACGCGGTCCCGGTCGATCGTCCCCAGCATGGCCCGCGCGTCGGCCTCGCCGACCCTGCCGCCGCCAAACGCAATCATCTGGTCGAGCAGCGACAATGCGTCGCGCACGCTGCCGTCTGCGGCGCGTGACAGCAGCGTTACGGCACCCTGCTCGTACTTGACGCCCTCCGCATCGAGGATCAGCCGCAGCCGGTCGCCGATCAGCGAAGGCGGCAGGCGCTTGAGGTTGAACTGCAGGCACCGCGACAGCACCGTCACGGGGACCTTCTGAGGATCGGTGGTTGCGAGCAGGAACTTGACGTGCGGCGGCGGTTCCTCGAGCGTCTTGAGCAACGCATTGAAGGAATGCCCGGACAACATGTGCACCTCGTCGATGAGGTACACCTTGTAGCGGCCGCGGGTCGGTGCGTACTGCACGTTGTCGAGCAGTTCGCGGGTGTCGTCCACCTTGGTGCGCGATGCGGCGTCCACCTCGATCAGGTCCACGAAGCGGCCCTGATCAATTTCCTGGCAGGCCGCGCACTCGCCGCAGGGGTTTGAGCCAAGCCCCTTCTCGCAGTTCAGGGATTTCGCCAGGATGCGCGCAATGGTCGTCTTGCCGACGCCGCGCGTGCCGGTGAACAGGAACGCGTGGTGCACGCGACCCGAGTCCAGTGCGTTGACCAGCGCACGCAGCACGTGCTCCTGGCCGACCAGCTCGTCGAAGCGCCGGGGGCGCCATTTCCTGGCAAGGACGAGGTAGCTCATCGCGCTTCGTGCTTTCTCCGCAGCATCGGCCGTGTCGGGGCGGCGGCCCGCGCCAGCACCCCTCCGGCACCCGATGTCACCGCTACCGTTGCTCCCTTCCGGGCCTGGCGGGGTTCGCGGCTGATCGTCGCGGAGGAACCGACGCGAGCCGCCATCGTAACCGAGGGGATCGAGTTCGATGTCTGGCCGCCTTCAGCAGGCGCCATGGTCAACCTGCGGGCATCGTAAGGTCGGGGTCCCGGAGCGTCAACCGCAGCCGCCGAGCCGTTGCGCGGCACAACGCAAGAGTGCCACAAGGACCCCTTCTGCATGTATTGGCGGAGAGGGTGGGATTGTGCGCCTCCGGCGCATCCCTCGCCTGCGGCTCGGGACCAGCGCCGCGTCCGCGACGCTGTCCTTCGGCACGCCATGGCGTGCCTCGTCGAACCCGGTGCGTTCGTCCACCTGCCCCCGTCCGGTACACGACAAAGGGGCCCTGCCGGCCCCTTTGTCGTGTACTGGCGGAGAGGGTGGGATTCGAACCCACGAATACCTTGTTAGATATTACTGGAATTCCAGTCCAGCGCCTTCGACCACTCGGCCACCTCTCCGAACCGGGGCGCCGGCCTGACAGCAAGGCCAGTCCAGCGCGTTGTCCTCGCCTCGCACAGCGAGGCTTCGGATCCCTCGCTACGCTCGGGACCGCCGCACGCCGCGTCCCGCGGGGTGCGCAAGCCTACAAGAGGCCCCGGCAAGCGGCAACCGCGCGCGGTCACCCTTGCTCAGGTTTCCGGTCAGGGAAGTAACTGGGCGGAACGTCCACGCAGCGGCCATCGGGCGGCTTTTCGGGGGTCGTCAGAGCGGGGACCTTCAGGGCGCTGCGCGTGTCGGGGGCATCAACGCCCTCCGGCGTCACGAGCGGCGGCGCTTCCCGCGCATCGGCGTAGGCGGCCGGCTTGTCGCAGCGGTCGTAGGACGGCGCGAGCACGCCGCAACCGGCCAGCAACAGCACCGCCAGAATGACCAGAAATCGCATCGATTCACCCTCTTCCTGACCTGTCGCGTCCGGCCCGGCCCGCCCGCGGCTCCTCGCCCGTTCAGATGACCTGGGCGTGTTGCATCGCCGCCAGCACGGCGGCTTCGTTGCACGGCGCCAGCACCGTCAATGGTAACCGTATTCCCGGCGCGATGAGCCCCAATCTGGCCACCGCCCACTTGGCCGGGATGGGGTTCGCCTCGACGAACAGGTCCCTGTGCAGGCCTGCCAGCCTGCCGTCGATCTCGAGCGCGCGTATCGCATCACCCTCGAGCGCGGCATCGCACATTGCGCGCATCAGGCGCGGGGCCACGTTGCCCGTCACGGTGATGACTCCCTGGCCGCCGGCCAGCATGAACTCACGGCTCGTCGCATCGTCGCCCGACAGCAACAGGAAGTCGTCGCCGCAGCGGTCGAGCAGCTCCCGCACCCGCTCGATCTTGCCGGTCGCTTCCTTGACACCGACGATCTGTGGATGTTCCGCGAGCCGCTCGATGGACGGTGGCAGCAGGTCGCAAGCGGTGCGTGACGGCACGTTGTAGAGGATCACCGGCACGCTGCTCGCATCGGCGGCCAGCGAAAAATGCCTGATCAGGCCGTCCTGCCCGGGTTTATTGTAGTAGGGCGTGACGATCAGCACCGCATCGACGCCCAGCTCGCAGGCGCAGCGCGTCCGTTCCACCGTGGTCGCCGTCGAATTGGTTCCGGTGCCCGCGATGACCGGCAGCTGGCCGCCCAGGCGCCGCACCGCGCGGCGCAGCAATTCCGAACCCTCGTCGGGCGTGACGGTGGGCGATTCCCCGGTCGTGCCCAGTACGACGACGCCATCGGTGCCCTGCCCGGCATGCCAGTCGAGCAGCGACTCGAACGCCTCGAAATCGACTTCTCCGGACTCCGCCATGGGAGTCACCAGGGCAACAATGCTGCCGCGAAACATGGTGCACCTGCGCCTCAGCCTGCGGGGTGTCCGAATCGTACGGTTCGCGCCACGGCGCACGCAAGGACAAGCGGGGCGCCGGCGTGTTCACGGCGTGCTGATCCCGGTAGACTGCAGGGTGCCCCACAGCAGCCAACGCAAATGAAGCAGTACATCGCGATCTCCGCCATCGGCAAGGACCGGACCGGGCTGATCCACGACCTCAGCAAGCTGGTCGCCGAGTGCGGCGGCAGCATCAGCGAGAGCCGCATGACGGCGCTCGGCACCGAGTTCGCCATGCTCATGCTGGTCAGCGGTAACTGGCACGCGATCGCCAAGATCGAGGCCGAGTTGCAGAAGCTGGCGGAAAGCACGGGCACGGCGCTGCAGATCGCGCGCACGGGCGAGCGCCCGGTGCAGGCGGAGCACGTGCCCTACTCGGTCGACGTCGTGTGCCTGGACCAGGGCGGCATCGTATCGGCGCTGTCCGGTTTCTTTACGGCGCGCGGCATCGACATCTCGGAGATGAGCACCCGCAGCTATCCGGCGGCGCACACCGGGGCACCGATGTTCGGCGTGTACATGGTCGTCAGCGTGCCGTCGAAGATCCACCTCGGCGCCATGCGCGAGGAGTTCATGGACCTGTGCGACAACCTCAACCTCGACGCCATCCTCGAGCCGGTCAGGAACTGAGCGGTTCAGGCCCGCAGCACGGCAACTGGCACTCCGCATGGCAAGCGTCACGACAGGCAAGAAGGTCCCGGCGTTTTCCCTGCCGGCAACGGCCGGCACGTTCACGTCCGCCGCTGCGCGCGGACGGACGCTGGTCGTCTATTTCTATCCACGCGACAACACCCCCGGCTGCACGCGCGAGGGCGAGGCGTTCCGCGACCTGCACACGAAGTTCAGGAGGGCGGGCGCGACCGTCATCGGCATTTCGCCCGACCGGCTCGCCACCCATGAGAAATTCAAGGCAAAGATGCGTTTCCCGTTCGAACTGGGTGCCGACGAGGACCGCAAGGTCGCGCAGTTGTTCGGCGTGTGGAAGGAAAAGACCCTGTACGGCCGCAAGGCAATGGGCATCGAGCGCAGCACGTTCCTGATCGATGCCGAGGGCGTGTTGCGGCAGGCCTGGCGCAAGGTACGCGTGGATGGACACGCGGAGGCGGTGCTGGCCGCCGTGAAGGCCCTGTGACGGGGCGCAGGCCTTGAATCCCGCCCAGGCGCCGGACGTCAAGCGGGCCTTCGTGCTCGACACGAACGTGCTGATGCACGACCCGGCGGCGATCTTCCGCTTCGAGGAACACGACATCTACATCCCGATGGTCGTGCTCGAGGAGCTGGATGCCGGCAAGAAGGGGCTCTCCGAGGCGGCGCGCAGCGTGCGTCAGGTCAGCCGGTTCCTCGACGAGTTGATGGCCGACGCCACCAAGGTGCAGATTGACGGCGGCCTCGAACTGCCGTCCGGGCGCGCCGAGAATCACGGCAAGAAGAAGCCGACCGGCCGCCTGTACTTCCAGACGCGCCGGCTCGACACCGGCCTGCCGGATTCGTTGCCGGGCCACGGCGCCGACAACTCCATTCTCGGCTATGCGCTGGCCCTGCAACGCGAAATCCCGGAATCCCGCGTCACGCTGGTCTCCAAGGACATCAACCTGCGCATCAAGGCCGCGATCCTCGGCGTTCATGCCGAGGATTACTACAGCGACCGCACCATCGAGGATGCCGACCTGCTGTTCCGCGGCGTGACCGAGTTGCCGGCCGACTTCTGGGACACGCATGGCAGCGACGTCGAGTCCTGGCAGGAGCACGCGCGCACGTTCTACCGGGTGCGCGGCCCGCTGGTGGCGGGCTGGAAGCTCAACCAGTTCGTCTGCGAGGCCGCGGACGACGGGCTCGAGGCCATCGTGCGCAGTCTCGACGCCGATTCGGCGGTCCTCGAGGTGACCCAGGACTACCGCAACGCGCGTCATTCCGTGTGGGGCATCGCCGCGCGCAACCGCGAACAGAATTTCGCCCTGAACCTGCTGCTGGACCCCGAGATAGACTTCGTCACGGTGCTAGGTCCGGCCGGCACGGGCAAGACCCTGCTGACGCTGGCGGCGGGCCTGGTGCAGACCATGGAGAACAACCGTTACACCGAGATCCTGATGACCCGGGTGACCATCCCGCTCGGCGAGGACATCGGTTTCCTGCCCGGTACTGAGGAAGAGAAGATGGAGCCCTGGATGGGCGCGCTGATGGACAATCTCGAGGTGCTCACCCAAGGTCACGATGGCAGCAGCTGGGCGCGCGCCGCAACGCAGGATCTGCTGCGCAACCGCATCAAGATCCGCTCGCTCAATTTCATGCGCGGCCGGACATTCCTGAACCGGTTCCTGATCCTCGACGAGGCGCAGAACCTGACGCCCAAGCAGATGCGCGCACTGGTCACGCGGGCCGGCCCCGGGACCAAGCTGGTCTGCCTGGGCAACATCGCGCAGATCGACACGCCCTACCTGACCGAAACAACCTCCGGCCTGACCTACGTCGTCAACCGCTTCTGCGGCTGGCAGTACGCCGGCCACGTCACGCTGGTGCGCGGTGAACGCTCACGGTTGGCGGACTACGCGTCGGAAATCCTCTGATGCAGAGCCGGGCGGCTGAACTCGCGCGACCGCCGGCGGTCGTAGTGGCAGATGTCCCCCTGAGGCCCTCCGCCACATGACCCCCACGCTGCGCAGCACGCTGCTCCTCGCCCTGCTGGTGGCCACCCAGCCGGCGGCCGCCCAGGATGCGCGGCGCGAGCTCCCGGACATCGGCAACCCCGCCAGCACGACGCTGTCGCTGTCCGACGAGTACAAGATAGGCCTGATGATCATGCGCGGCCTGCGCGACGCCGGCAAACTCGTCGACGACCCGGAAGTCAACGAGTACGTGCAGGCGCTGGGTGGCCGCATCGCCAGCTATGCCCACGAGGGCGCTCATCGATTCACGTTCTTCGTGGTCCGCGACGTCGGCATCAACGCCTTTGCCCTGCCAGGCGGCTTCATTGGCGTCAACGCCGGCCTGGTCACGGCCACGGACAACGAGAGCGAGCTGGCCGGCGTGCTGGCGCATGAGATTGCGCACGTCACGCAGCGCCACATTGCGCGGTCGATCCAGAACGCGGGCCGCACCAACATGGCCTCGGCCGCCGCGGTGCTGGCCGCGATACTGATCGGCGCCACGACCGGCATGTCCAGCGATGCGCTGCTCGGCACGATCACCGCGGCGCAGGGCCTGGCGGCCCAGCAGCAGATCAACTTCACGCGCACCCACGAAGCCGAGGCCGACCGCGTCGGGATCGGCTTCCTGGCGGAGGCCGGCTTCGACCCGAACGGCATGCCGACCTTCTTCTGGACGCTGCAGCAACGCTACGGCGCCGGCACGACGATTCCCGACCTGCTGCGCACCCACCCGGTCACCACCGAGCGCATCGCCGAGACCCGCGACCGCGCCGCCCATTACGAGCGCGCGGCGGCGGACCAGAGCGTGGGCTATGGCCTGATCCGCGAGCGCTTGCGCGTGCAGACCCTGCCGCCGGAGAGCGATTTCACCGCCTTGTACCGCGACGCCCAGTCCGCCGACCTGCCCTCGAGCGACGCGCGTCACTACGGGCGCGCCCTGGCCCTGCTCGCCGCGGGCCAGGCGGGCGAGGCCGCCGGGCTGCTCAGCGACCTCGTGGAGCGGCATCCCGACGTGACCCAGTATCACGCTGGCCTCGGCCATGCGCAGCTGGTGGCGGGCGACATCGCAGGCTCGCGGCGCACGCTGGAACGCGCGCTGAAGCTGTTTCCGAGGAACGTACCGGTAACACTGCGTTATTCCGAAACGCTGATGCGGGCCGATGAGGCAGGCCTGGCCCACCTGGTGCTGCTCGACCTGTTCAACAACGTGCCGCCGACGCCGGACCAGGCCCGATACATCGCGCTGGTCGCGAACTCGGCTGGCGACACCGCCGACGCCTACTACTACATGTCTGAATACCACGTGCTGGGCGGCGAGCTGCAGATGGCCATCGACCAGCTGCGCATGGCGCTGTCGGTGCCGAAACTCAACGACGTGCAACGCCAGCGTTTCGACGCCCGCATCAAGGAACTCGAAGAGTACCTGCCGAAGGGCCGCAAGGCCCGCGAGGTCGCGGAACCTGCACCGCCACGCGATCCGGGCCGCGGCTTGCGCTAGACTTGCGCGCCTTGCCAGCTGGATTCGCCACCCCCATGCCATCACCTCAGTGCCTGTCCCGCGCGGTCCTTGCCGCAGCCTGCCTCGCGCTCACCGCCTGTGCCACGACGCTGTCTGCGCCGTCGGCCGACGATCCATGGGAACGGGTCAACCGGTCCACCTACGAGTTCAACGACGCAATCGACCGGGCGGTGCTGAAGCCCGTGGCGCGCGGCTACCAGCGCGTCGTGCCGCGTGTTGCGCGGACCGGCGTGACGAATTTCCTGAGCAACCTCGCCTACCCGACCACCCTGGTCAACAACCTGCTGCAACTGAAGCTCAAGGACGCGCTGTCCGACACCGCGCGTCTCGTGCTGAACTCGACGCTGGGCCTGGGTGGGCTGCTCGACCCGGCCTCGCAGGCGGGACTCGCGCGCAACAACGAGGACTTCGGCCAGACGCTCGGGCGCTGGGGCGTATCGTCCGGGCCGTATCTCGTGATCCCCCTGCTCGGCCCCTCGACGCTGCGGGACACGCCGTCGCTGTATGCCGACTACCTGACCGATGCCCGGCACTATATCGGCGACAGCACAACCGGATTCGCGCTGGCGGGAATGTCGCTCGTCGACCGCCGCGCCCAACTGCTCGTGGTGGACGACACGCTCGATGGCGCCTTCGACCGCTATGCGCTGATGCGCAATGCCTTCATGCAAAGAAGGGAATACATGGTGCGGGACGGCGACGTGCCGGCAGAGCCGCCGGACGAGGAACTCTGGCTGGAGGAAGACGAAGCGGCCAAACCGCCGCCGGCACCCTGAGCGGCAGGGTCCGGCTCAGCCCGCCATCGGCAGCAGCTCCGTGACCCCGCCGATGCGCGCCATCCCGGCCAGCCGCGGCGGCATGCCGCTGAATGCGATAGCGCGCCCCTGCAGGCGCGCCTGGCGCGTCCACTCGATCAGCACCGCCAGGCCCGCGCTGTCCGCATCGCTGACCTCGCTGAGGTCCACCGCGACCTCGGCCTGCCCGGCGAATGCCGCGACACCAAGCGACAGCAGGTCGGCCGCGGTATCGAGCCGCATCACGCCCGACACCCGGTAACGGCCCTCGCCGGCAGGCGCGAGACCCGCCGGCGGCGGCTTGTGCCTAGCCCGCACTGCGGCCCGCCCCGGGCGACCGTGCCGTGTCGGTTTCGAGCCTGGCGATCACCGCCTCGACGCCGCGCTGCTCGATCTCGGCGCCAAAATCGTCGCGGAAGTTCTTGACGTAGGAGATGCCCTCGATGGTCACGTCCCAGGCCTTCCAGCCCTGCGGCGTCGCCCGCATCGAGTAATTGACCGGCACGCGCGTGCCGTCGCTGGTGCGAACCTCGGTGCGCACGGTCGCCTGTCCCGACGCCGTGTCGCCGCGAAACGGCAGGATCGTCATCTTGTCCGCCGTGAATTCGGCCAGCGCCGCGCCGTACTTGGACAGCATGGACCGGTAGAAAGCGTCCACGAAACGCCTGCGCTGCTCAGGCGTGGCGCTGCGCCAGTGCTTGCCCAGCACCAGGCGCGCCGAGTACTCGGTGTCGAAGTTCGGCAACAGGATGCGGTCGACCAGCCCGTCGACCCTGCGCGGGTCCTTGCGGAACCCTTCCCGGTCCGCTTCCAGCGCATCCAGCATGCGCTGCGCGGTTTCCTGCATCAGCGCCTGCGGGTCCGGGCCCGGCGTCGGGGCCGCTGTCTGCTGAGCATGGGCTGCCAGCGGCAGCGGCAGCGCCAGCGACAGCATGGCGACGAGTGCGAGACTGCGGGTCATTGCTGGGTATCCTCCTTGCCTGCGCCAGCGGCCCCCTCGGACGCCTTCGAGAACAGGAACTTGCTGATCAGGTTCTCGAGCACGATGGCCGACTGCGTGAAGTGGATTTGATCGCCGTCCGCCAGGAAAGTTTCAGAGCCGCCTGGCCCGATCCCCACGTACTGGCCGCCCAGCAGCCCCGCGGTGTAGATGCTCGCGTCGCTGTCATCCGGGATCCGGTCATAAGCGCTGTCGATGCGCAGCACGGCACGCGCCTTGTACTCGTCGAAATCGTAGCTGATCGCCTCGACCCGCCCGATCGTGACGCCGGACATCGAGACCGGCGCGCCGGGCTTGAGGCCGCCGACCTGCTCGAAACCGGCAGTGACCCGGTAACCGCGGTCGCCGATGCCGATTTCACGGTTGGTGATCTGGGTCACCAGGAAGAACAGCGCCGCAAATCCCAGCAGCACGAACAACCCGGTCCCCAGCTCTATGGCTCGCGTCGGGCGCATGGCCTACTCCTCATTGACGGCTGCACGGGCCGCCCGGCCCGGCGCGCGCCGATTCACAACATCACCGCTGTCAGCATGTAGTCGAGCAGCAGCACGACCACGGACGAAATCACCACCGTGCGGGTCGTGGCGCGCCCCACGCCCTCTGCAGTCGGCACCGCATGGTAGCCCTCGTAGACGGCGATCGCGCTGCAGGCGACGCCGAATACACAACTCTTGATCACCCCTTCCATGATGTCGCGGTGCTCGACGGCGCCGCGCATCTGCGACCAGAACTGCCCCGAGTCCACGCCCATCATCTGCACGCCCACCAGCTGGGCGCCGAAGATGCCGATCATGCTGAAGACCGCCGCCAGCAGCGGCATCGCCAGCACGCCGCCGACGAAGCGCGGCATCACCACGCGGCGCACCGGGTCCACCGCCATCATCTCCATGGCGGCCAGCTGGTCGGTGGCACGCATCAGGCCGAGTTCCGACGCGAGCGCCGTGCCGGCACGGCCCGCGAACAGCAGCGCCGTCACGACCGGCCCGAGTTCCTTGACCAGCCCGAGCGCCGCCGCCGTGCCGAGCGACTCCTCGGAGCCGAAGCGTTCCAGCAGGTCGAAGCCCTGCAGGCCGAGCACCATGCCGACGAACAGGCCGCTCAGCATGATGATGACCAGCGACAGGGCGCCGGCATTGTGCACCTGCTCGACCACCAGCCCGAACCGCAGCAGTGAGCGCGGCGTCTCGGACAGCAGCCGGCCGGTGAACAGGGCGTAGCGACCGAGTGTCTGCAGTGACTCGGTGAGACGGTCCCACAGTTCACGCGCAACGCGCGTCACGGCGGCTGCTCGGCGAACAGCTGACCGGCGTAATCCGGCGCCGGATAGTGGAAGGCGACCGGCCCGTCGGGCAGTCCCAGCATGAACTGCCTGATTTCCGCCGCCTCGCTGCGGGCCAGCTCGCCCGGCGGCCCGGCCGCCGCCACGCGCCCGCCGGACAGCAGGTAGGCCGCATCGGCGACCGCGGTGATCTCGCGCACGTCGTGCGAAACGACGATGCTGGTAATGCCGAGCGCGTCGTTCAGTTCGCGGATCAGGCGCAGCACCACGCCCAGGGAGATCGGGTCGAGGCCGACGAACGGCTCGTCGTAGATCAGGATGTCCGGGTCCATGACGATGGCGCGCGCCAGCGCCACGCGGCGCGCCATGCCACCGGACAGCTCGAACGGCATCATCCGCGCGGCGCCGCGCAAGCCGACGGCCTGCAGCTTGGTCAGCACGATGTGGCCGATCAGCCGCTCCGGCAGACGCGTGTGCTCGCGGAGCGGAAAGGCGACGTTTTCGTACACGTCGAGGTCGGTCAGCAGCGCGCCATTCTGGAACAGCATGCCGATGCGGCGCCGCAGCGCGTACAGGCCGCGGCGGTTGAGGCCCGGCACGTCCGTGCCGTCGACCAGCACCTCGCCGCGATCCGGCAGCAGCTGGCCCGTGATCAGCCGCAGCAGCGTCGTCTTGCCAGTGCCGCTCGGCCCCATCACGGCGGTGATCGCGCCGCGCCGGATGTCGATATCGAGGCCCTCGAAGATGCGACGTCCGCCCACCGCATAGTGCAGGCCCTGGATCCTGACGATGCAGGGATCCTCCTCAGCGCGGGGCTGCGGCGTGACGTTCATGGCGGGGCGGGCAGCGCCGGCCTCAGGCCGCTGCCTGCTCCATGGCCGGCTCGTAGGCGCCGGTCCGCGCCAGGCCGTTCAGGCGGGCGCGCTTCAGGAAAGCCTGCTGGCCGGCCGCGACATTCGCGGTCTTGCCGCCCCACGCATCCAGGGTGCTGGCCTGCAGGGCGCGGCCGTAGCTGAATGACAGCTGCCACGGCAGCGGCGTCAGCCGGTTCATCAGGCTCAGGTGCGCGGTCGCCTCGAGTTCGCTCTGCCCGCCGGACAGGAAGGCGATGCCCGGCACCGCGCCAGGCACGTGCCGCTTCAGGCAGCGCACGGTCGCTTCCGCCACCTGTTGCGCGCTGGCCTGCTGCGGGCACTTCTTGCCGGCGATGACCATGTTCGGCTTGAGCACGATGCCCTCGAGGTGCACGCGGTGGGCGAACAGCGCGTCGAACACGGATTGCAGCGTCGCCGAGGTGACCTCATCGCAGCGCTCGATCGTATGCGCGCCGTCCATCAGCACTTCCGGTTCCACGATCGGCACGATATCCGCCTCCTGGCACAAGGCCGCGTAGCGGGCCAGTGCGTGGGCGTTGGCATCGATGGCGAACCGGCTGGGAATGCCGTCGCCGATGTTGATCACGGCGCGCCACTTTGAAAATCGCGCGCCGAGCTTGTGGTACTCCGCCAGACGCTCGCGCAGGCCGTCCAGGCCTTCCGTGACGGTGTCGCCCGGATGGCCGGCCAGCGGCTTGGCGCCCATGTCCACCTTGATGCCGGGGACGATGCCGCGCCCCGCCAGCAGGGCCGGGAACGGGGTGCCGTCGGCCGCCTTCTGGCGCAGCGTCTCGTCGTACAGGATGACCCCGGAGATGAACTGCTCGGCCCCCTTGGCCGTGAACAGCAGTTCGCGGTAGGCGCGGCGGCTTTCCTCGGTGGACTCGAGCTTGATCTTGTCGAACCGCTTCTTGATGGTCCCGGTGGACTCGTCGGCGGCCAGGATCCCCTTGCCAGGGGCCACCATGGCGCGGGCGGTTCTTGCCAGTTCTTGCTGCTTCATCGGGTCGATCCTCCGGGACTCTTGTTGACGCCGCGCGCCGGCCGGGCACAGCGGCTCGCTGTGCCCGCCAGCCGTATTTTCAGCCGCTCATTCTATCAAAACGGGCTGCCGGAACCGGGCCGCCCTCTATCCAAGGGGTGTTAATAGTACTAAAATTGTCCTGTATAGATCCAGCGACCACATGGAAGGCCGATGTTGAGGATCAGCAAGCTCACCGACTACGCGACGGTCATCCTCGCCGCGCTGGCCGAAAAGCCGTCCGAACTGCTGAGTGCGGCCGCACTCGCGGAGCTCACCGGCCTGGGTGTGCCGACCGTCAGCAAGCTGCTCAAGGAGCTGCAGCGCGCCCGCTTGGTGAGCTCGGTACGCGGCGCGCACGGCGGCTACCAGCTGACGCGCCCGGCCGCCGAGATCAGCGCTGCGCACATCATCGACGCGGTCGAGGGCCCGGTGGCATTGACCGAGTGCGCGACGGCCCACAGCCAGTGTGGCATCGAGCACAGCTGCCAGGTCGGGGACAGCTGGCAGCGCATCAGCCTCGCGATCCGCCGCTCGCTGCAGGAGGTGCGGCTGACGTCACTGATCGCCCACGACGCCGCCGTCAAGGCGCCAGACCTCGGCTCCGCCCTCGGGCGCGCTGCCGCCGGCTGGCAGCCCCTGAAGCGGGCGTGAGGCCGGGCCGGAGGCATTGACATGGCAGGCGGCAACGAAAATATTGAAGCGCTGGTCGGCGGCAAGTACCGGCACGGGTTCGTCACCGACATCGAGAGCGACACGGTGCCGCCGGGGCTGGACGAGGACGTCATTCGCCTGATTTCCGGCAAGAAGCGCGAGCCGCAGTTCATGCTGGACTGGAGGCTGAAGGCGTTCCGCCACTGGCAGCGCATGCAGGAACCCGTGTGGGCACGCGTGCACTACCCGCCGATCGATTTCCAGGCCATTTCCTACTACTCCGCGCCGAAGTCCCGCAGCGACGGACCAAAGAGCCTCGAGGAGGTCGATCCGAAGCTGCTGGAGACCTACGACAAGCTGGGCATTCCGCTGCACGAGCGGGCCCGGCTGGCCGGCGTGGCGGTGGACGCCGTCTTCGACAGCGTCTCGGTCGCGACCACCTTCAAGGCGCGGCTCGCCGAGGCCGGCGTGATCTTCTGTCCGTTCTCCGAGGCGGTACAGAACCACCCGCAACTGGTCGAGCGCTATCTCGGCTCGGTCGTGCCGGTGCGCGACAACTTCTACGCGGCGCTCAACTCGGCGGTGTTTACCGACGGCTCGTTCGTGTTCGTGCCGAAGGGCGTGCGCTGCCCGATGGAACTGTCGACCTACTTCCGCATCAACGCCTCCAACACCGGACAGTTCGAGCGCACGCTGATCGTCGCGGAAGAAGGCGCCTACGTGAGTTACCTGGAGGGCTGCACCGCGCCGATGCGCGACGAGAACCAGCTGCACGCGGCGGTGGTCGAACTGGTGGCGCTGGACGACGCGCAGATCAAGTACTCGACCGTTCAGAACTGGTACCCGGGCGACGAGCACGGCGTCGGCGGCATCTACAATTTCGTGACCAAGCGCGGCGATTGCCGCGGCCACCGGTCGAAGATCTCCTGGACGCAGGTGGAAACCGGCTCGGCGATCACCTGGAAGTATCCCAGCTGCATCCTGCGCGGCGACGACTCGGTGGGCGAGTTCTACTCGGTGGCGCTGGCCAACCACTACCAGCAGGCGGACACCGGCACCAAGATGATCCACATGGGGCGCAATACGCGCAGCACGATCGTCTCCAAGGGCATCTCGGCCGGGCACGGGCAGAACGCCTATCGCGGCCTGGTCAAGGTCCTGGCGGGCGCCGACGGCGCGCGCAACTACACGCAGTGCGACTCCCTGCTGATGGGCGACCGCTGCGGCGCGCACACCTTCCCCTATGTCGAGGTGAAGAACCCGACGGCGGTCATCGAGCACGAGGCCACCACCTCGAAGATCTCGGACGACCAGTTGTTCTACTGCCTGCAGCGCGGCATTTCGCAGGAGGACGCGGTCAACATGATCGTCAGCGGCTTCTGCAAGGCGGTGTTCAGGGAGTTGCCGATGGAATTCGCGGTCGAGGCGCAGAACCTGCTGGCGGTGAGTCTCGAAGGCGCCGTGGGCTGACACGAGGCGGAGTGCAAGACATGCCGGACAAGGGCGACATCATCCTGGAAGTGACCGACCTGCACGTGCGGGCCGGCCAGCGCAAGATTCTCGACGGCCTGTCGTTGCAGGTGCGCGCCGGCGAGGTGCACGCCATCATGGGGCCGAATGGCTCCGGCAAGAGCACGCTGACCGGCGTGCTGGGCGGCAAGCCGGGACTCGAAGTGCTTTCGGGCAGCGCCACCTACCTGGGCCGCGACCTGTTCGCCATGCCGCCCGAGGAGCGCGCACGCGCGGGCCTGTTCCTGGCCTTCCAGTACCCGGTGGAAATTCCCGGCGTCAACAACGTGTACCTGCTGAAGGCCGCGCTCAATGCGCTGCGCAAGCACCGCGGCGAGCCGGAGGTCGACGCCTTCGACTTCCTCGGGCTGGTCAAGGACAAGATGAAGCTGATGCAGATGGATGACAGCTTCCTGAATCGCGGCGTCAACGAGGGTTTTTCCGGCGGCGAGAAGAAGCGCAACGAGATCCTGCAGATGGCGGTCCTGGAGCCGATTCTGGCGCTGCTCGACGAAACCGACTCGGGGCTGGACATCGATGCGCTGCGGGTCGTCTCGGACGGCGTCAACAGCATGCGGCGCGATCATCGCGCCATCGTGCTGGTCACCCATTACCAGCGGCTGCTCGAGCACATCGTGCCGGACAAGGTGCACGTGCTTGCCGGCGGCCGCATCGTCAAGACCGGCGGCAAGGAACTCGCGCTGGAGCTCGAGCGGCGCGGCTACGACTGGATCACGACCGGGGCGGCGGCGGCATGAACACGGCTGCGCAGGCCACCGCGCTGCAGCGCATTGAGCAGGCGCATGCCGCGGCCCACCCGCAGCTGGGCGGCGGCCCGGCATGGCGGGCGCGACGCAGCGAAGCGCTCGCCCGCCTGCTGGCGCGCGGTCTGCCCGACCGGCGCGACGAGAACTGGCGCTACCTGGATTTCGCCGACCTGCAGCAACGCGATTTCTCGGCGCCCGCCCCTGCCGGGATCACCAGCGCCGTGCTCGAGCCGCTGCTGCTCGACCTGCCGGACGCCCACCGGGTCGTGCTGGTCAACGGCCGCTGCCTGCCCGGCATGTCGAGCGCCGGCGCGACCGCCGGATTGCGCGTCGAGAGCCTGGCGGCGGCGCTGGCGCGCGACCCGCACGCGACCGCCGGCCTGATGCGCGTGCCGGGCGATCAGCCGGACGAGCGATTCGCGCTGCTGGCGGAGGCCTTTGCCGACGACGGCGTGGTGGTGAGCGCCGCGGCGACTGACGGCGCCGAACCGCTGCTCTACCTGGTGCACGTCTCGGTCGGCCCGGCCGCCGCGACTTCGCACTCGCGCGTGCTGTTGAGCGCGGGGCGCAACAGCCGGCTGCGGGTCGTCGAGCACTTCCTCAGTGCCGACGACGCGCCGGTGCTGGCCAACCTCGCCTGCGACATCCGCGTCGGGGACGGCGCCGCGCTCGAGCACGTGCGCTTGCACCAGCGCAGCCAGGCGGCCGCGCACGTCGAGACCCTCGACATCGCCCAGCAGGCTGACAGCCGCTACCGGCAGCAGCTGTTCATCCTCGGCGGCGGACTCGTGCGCAGCGGGCTGCATGCGCGCCTCGAGGGCGCGGGCGCCGAACACGAGGCCAGCGGACTGTTCATGGTGGACGGCACGCGCCAGGCCGACATCTTCACGCTCATCGAGCACGTCGCGCCACACACCAGGTCCGAGGAGTCGTTCCGTGGCGTGGCCGTGGACCGCGGCCGCGGCGCGTTCAACGGCCGCATCGTGGTGCGCGAGGGTGCACAGAAGGCGGACTCGCGGCAGTCGAGCCGCAACCTGATCCTGTCGCCGCTGGCCGAGATCAACGTGCGGCCGCAGCTCGAGATCCTGGCGGACGACGTCAAGTGCAGCCACGGCGCCACCGTCGGCCAGCTCGATCCGAACCAGCTTTTCTACCTGCTGTCGCGCGGCCTGGATCCGGACACCGCGCGCGGCCTGCTGACCTTCGCCTTCTGCGAGGACGTGGTGGCGCGCATTGCGCTGCCCGCGCTGCGCGGGCACGTCGAGCAGCTGGTGGTCGGCCGCCTGCCGGACCGCGGCCTCATCCGGGAGTTCCTGTGATGGCGACCAATCCGGACGCGCCCGCCCCGCTCGACGTCGCGCGCCTGCGGCGTGACTTTCCGATCCTGTCGCGGCGGATCCGCGGGCGGCCGCTCGTCTACCTGGACAATGCGGCCTCCTCGCAGCGGCCCCGCGCGGTGATCGACGCCGAGGTGCGCTACTACGAGGAGCACCATTCGAACGTGCACCGCGGCGTGCACACGCTGTCGCAGGAGGCCACCGATCTGTTCGAAGGCAGTCGCGAGAAGGTGCGTCGTTTCGTCAACGCTGCCTCGACGCGCGAGATCGTGTTCGTGCGCGGCACCACCGAGGCGATCAACCTGGTCGCGCAGTCCTGGGGCCGGCCGCGGCTGCAGGCGGGCGACGAAGTGGTGATCACCTGGCTCGAGCACCACGCCAACATCGTCCCGTGGCAGCTGGTCTGCGAACAGACCGGCGCGCGGCTGCGCGTCGTGCCCATGGACCGCCGCGGCGTCGTCGACTTTGACGCCTACCTTGGCCTGCTCGGCCCGCGGACGCGCATGGTCGCGCTGGCGCATGTCTCCAACGCGCTCGGCACGGTGCTGCCGGTACGCGAGTTTGTCGCAGCGGCACGGGAGCGCGGCATTGCGACGCTGGTGGACGGCGCGCAGGCCGTGCCCCATCAGCGCGTCGACGTGCGGGCGCTCGGTTGCGACTTCTACGCCTTCTCGGCCCACAAGGTCTACGGCCCAACCGGCGTAGGCGTGCTGGTCGGGCGCGAGTCGTCGCTCGATTCCATGCCTCCCTGGCAGGGCGGCGGCGACATGATCCTCACCGTCTCCTTCGAGGGCACCACCTACAACGCACTGCCCTGGAAGTTCGAGGCGGGCACGCCGAACGTGGCAGGCGTGGTCGCGCTGGGCGCGGCCATCGACTATGTGGAAGGCATCGGCCTGGGGCGCATCGCCGGGCATGAGCAGGCGCTGCTCGAGTACGCCACCGCGCAACTGTCCCGGGTGCCTGGCCTGACGATCATCGGCACGGCGCCCGACAAGGCCAGCCTGGTGTCTTTCGTGGTCGAGGGTGTGCACCCGCACGATCTCGGCACGATCCTCGACGTGGAGGGCATCGCCATTCGCACCGGGCACCACTGCGCGATGCCCGTCATGGATTTCTTCGGCGTGCCGGCGACGGCACGCGCTTCATTCGCGCTGTACAACACGCAAGCCGAGGTGGATGCGCTGGTCAGCGGGCTGGGCCGGGCCCGGGAGATGCTCGGATGATGGACCTGGCTGACCTGTACCGCGACGTGGTTGTGGACCACAACCGCAAGCCGCGGAACTTCGGCAAGCTCGCGCACGCCAACCGCACCGCCGAGGGCACCAATCCCCTGTGCGGCGACCGCCTGCACGTGTATCTCGAGGTCGAGGGCGACGTGGTCCGGGACGTACGGTTCGAAGGCCAGGGCTGCGCAATCTCGACCGCCTCGGCGTCGCTGATGAGCGAGGCGATCAAGGGCAAGCGCGTGCAGGAGGTGCGGGACCTGTTCAAGGATGTCCACGCCATGCTCACCCGGCAGGACGCCGCACCGGCCGCCGGCCTGGGCAAGCTCGCCGCGCTGTCCGGCGTCCGCGAGTTCCCGGCCCGGGTCAAGTGCGCCAGTCTGTGCTGGCACACGCTCAACGCGGCGCTCGCGCAGGACACGACACCGGTCACCACGGAATGAACATGCGACAGCACAGCAACGAACCGGTCGTGCTGCAGCGCGACGTCAAGGCGGTGATGATCCCGGCGGGCCTGGAGGTCACGCTGCGCACCGGCAATGTCGGCTACATCACGCAGGCGCTCGGCGGCAGCTTCACCGTGTACGTCGAGGGCAACCTGTTCCGCATCCCGGGCGACGACGCCGATGCGATCGGCAAGGAGCCGTTCGCCAAGCCGGAACTGCCGCCCGGTGCCACCGACGAGGACGTCAAGAAGCTGGTGTGGGACCAGCTGAAAGCCTGCTTCGACCCCGAGATCCCGATCAATGTCGTCGACCTCGGGCTCATCTACGATTGCGACGTCACGCGCAACGAAGACGGCTCGCGCGACGTCTACGTGCGCATGACACTGACCGCGCCCGGCTGCGGCATGGGCGAGGTGCTGGTGCAGGACGTCAAGGACAACGTCGAAGCGGTGCCGACGATTCGCGAAGCGCGGGTTGAACTCGTGTTCGACCCGCCCTGGGATCATTCGATGATGTCGGAGGCGGCGCGGCTCGCCACCGGCATGATGTAGGCCGGCGCGGCGCCGGACGCGGCCTCAGTCGATCAGCGACAGCAGCGCCGTGTTGCCGCCCACTGCCGCCACGTTGACCGTCACCGCCTGTTCCACCGCAAACTGCTGCAGGTAGCGCGGCCCGCCGGCCTTGGCGCCTATGCCGCACGTTCCCCGCCCGCCGAACGGCTGCACCCCGACCACCGCGCCCGTCATGTCGCGGTTGACGTAGACGTTGCCGACCCGTGCGCGCGCCGCCACCCGCCTCGCGACCGCGTCGATCCGCGAGTGCACACCGAGCGTGAGCGCGTCGCCCATGGCATTGATGGCGTCGACCACGCGGTCCAGCTGGTCTGCCCGGAAACGCACGATGTGCAGCACCGGCCCGAACACCTCGCCCGGCAACGCTGCCGCGTCCGGAATCTCGAGCGCAAGTGGCGCAACAAACTGGCCGCGCCGGGTCTCCGCGCCGATCGCCACACGGTGGTGCCAGCGCGACGCCGCGATGGCCTGCTCGGCATAGGCCTCGAGCGCCTCGCGAGCCACCGCGTCGATCACCGGACCGACGTCGCTGGCCAGCAACGCCGGGTCGCCCACCCGCAGCAGGTCCATCGCGCCGGCCAGCAGGTCCCGCACCTCATCCGCGATGTCTTCCTGCACGAACAGCACGCGCAGCGCGGCGCTACGCTGTCCCGCGCTGTGGAATGCGCCGGCGATGGCGTCCTGCACGACCTGTGCGTGCAGCGCGGAGCTGTCCGCGATCAGCGCGTTGCGTCCGCCGCTCTCCGCAATCAGGGCCGGCATCGGACCGCTGCGCCCGGCCAGGCCGCGGCCGACCTGCCGCAGGGTATCCGCCGACCCGCTGACCGCCACGCCATCGACACGCGCATCGGCAGCCATGCGCGCGCCCAGCGCATCGCTGCCGGGCAGGAAGTGCAGCAGGTCCGTGGGCACGCCAGCCTCGTGCAGCAGGCGCACGGCGACTGCGGCAACCAGTGGTGTCTGCGCGGCCGGTTTGGCGAGCACTGCGTTGCCGGCCGCCAGCGCAGCGGCCAGCTGGCCCGTGAATGCCGCCAGTGGCGAACTGAACGGGCTCAGGCAGACGAACACGCCGCGCCCGTGCAGCTGCAGGCGGTTGCTCTCGCCGGTCGGCCCCGCCAGCTCCAGCGGCAGGAAATCCTGCCGCAGGCGCGCGGCGTAGTAGCGCAGGTAATCCACAGCCTGCCGCAGTTCCGCGAGGCTGTCCGGCACCGTCTTGCCGGCCTCGCGCACGCAGCGGGCCAGGAACTCCGCGCGGTGCTCCTCGAAGGCCAGCGCCGCCGTGTCCAGGACATCCGCGCGCACCGCCGGCGCCCTGCGGTCCCACGCGGGCTGCGCGCGTCTCGCCAGCGTGAATGCCTCCTCGACCAGCGCGGCATCCGCCTCGCGCACCTCGCCGACGACCTGTTCGCGATCGGCGGGATTGCGCAATTCGCGGCGCGTCCCGTCACGCAGCTTGCCGCCGACCAGCGGCGCCGCGCGCCACGGCGCTGATGTCGCGACGCGGCAGCTCGCTGCCAGCTTCGCCTGCTCGGCGCCATCCGCCAGGTTGATGCCCATCGAGTTGGTCCGCTCGTCGGCAAACAGCCGCGGTGGCGGCGGGATGCGCGGGTGCTCGATCGTCTGGAAGCCCTCCACCTCGGTCACCGGGTCGCGCACGATTTCGGCGGCCGGCACGTTTTCGTCCACGATCCGGTTCACGAACGAGGTGTTGGCCCCGTTCTCGAGCAGCCGCCGCACCAGGTAGGGCAGCAGGTCTTCGTGCGAGCCGACCGGCGCGTAGACGCGGCACGGCACCGGCCCGCCCTGCGGATCGCGCAGGCTGTCGTAGAGCTCCTCGCCCATGCCATGCAGGCGCTGGAATTCGAAGTCGCGGCCGTTCTTCCCGGCCACGTGCATGACCCAGGCCACCGAGTGCGCATTGTGCGAGGCGAATTGCGGATACAGGTGCCGGCTGCCCTCGAGCAGCAGTCGGGCGCAGGCCAGGAACGACACGTCGGTATTGGGCTTGCGCGTGAAGACCGGGTAGCCCGGCAGACCGCGCTCCTGCGAGCGCTTGATCTCCGCGTCCCAGTAGGCGCCCTTGACCAGCCTGACGTTGACCGTGCGGCCGGTCTCCTCCACACGCGCGTCGAGCCAGCGCAACAGGTCGGCGGCACGCTTCTGGTAGCTCTGCACCGCGAGGCCCAGGCCCGGCCAGCCGTCCAGCGCCGGCAGGCTGAGCAGCCGGTCGAACAGTTCCAGGGACAGCTCCAGGCGGTCCACCTCTTCCGCATCGATGGTAAAGGCGATGCCGGCCTTCATGGACTCGAGCGCCAGCGCCTCGAGCTTCGGCCCGAGCTTCGCCAGCACGTCCTCGCGGTGCGCGAATTCGTAGCGCGGATGCAGCGCCGACAGCTTTACCGAAATGGACGGCCAGGCGGCCGGCGGCATGCCGGGCTTCGCCATGGTCTTCACCTGGTGGATGGCCTTGCCGTACGCCTCGAAATAGCGCTGGTCGTTGCCCTCGGTGCACGCCGACTCGCCCAGCATGTCGAAGGTGTAGCGGTAGCGATGGTTGTCGCCGGCCGAGGCGCGGCGAATCGCCTCCGGAATGGTGCGGCCCATGACGAACTGGTGCCCCATGATGCGCATGGCCTGGCGGAACGCACCCCGCACCACCGGTTCGCCGAGGCGCGACACGAGCCGCTCGAGCAGCGACGCCGGATCGTCGAGGTCCGAGGCGCTGGGACGCACGACGCGACCCGTGAGCATCAGCCCCCAGGTGGAGGCGTTGACGAACATCGACTCGGCCTCGCCGAGGTGCTCCTTCCAGTTGCCCGAGTTGATCTTCTCGGCGATCAGTTTGTCCGCGGTCTCGTCATCGGGGATGCGCAGGAGCGCCTCGGCGATGCACATCAGCATGACGCCCTCGCGCGAACCCAGGTCGTACTGCTGCAGGAATGCCTCGATGCCGCCCGAGCCCTTGCGCTCGCGGCGCACCGTTTCCACGAGCTTGATGGCCGCCGCGGTCACGCTGTCGCGGCCCGCGTCCGGCAGCCGCGCGAGCGGGATATTCTCGCGCACCACCGCGGTCTCATCGCCCAGGTAGTGGCGGTTGATCGCGCGTCCGATGGGCGTCGGTCCCGCCCACCCTGCCGGCCAGATGAACTCGCTCATGGATCGCTCCTGCAACCGCGCGGGCGCCGCCCGCGCGGGCGGCCGTTGGTCAGTCAATGTAGTTTATTTCACTGATCCAGCGGCCTGTATAAGTGATATTCTGAAACGGGGCCGGATCCGATCATGCAACTGGATCCGGCCCTTTTTCCTGTTCGCGCAACAGCGCCGAGAAGCGCTGCCCCGCGCGACCGGGTGGCCGGTCGAGGCGATGCACCAGGCTCGGCGTGAACCGGTAACGCGAGCCTCCCACGTAGGGCAGTTCCAGCAGCGTCTGCTCCTCCAGTTCCCGTTCCACGAGGTACAGCGGCATCCAGCCGAAGCCGAGGCCCATGAGCAGCGCCTCCTTCTTCGGCATGAAGCCGGACAGGTAGAAGACCCGCTCGCCACCGAACATGTGCTGGTCGTCGCCGCGTTCCGCGGAGTCCTGCACCGACAGCTCGACGTGCTCCTGCAATTCCATCAGCGTCACGGCGGAGCGCGCGGCGAGCGCGTGGGACGGCGCCACGCACAGCACGCACTCCACGTCCGGCAGTGCCTCGACCTGCAGGTAGGGGCTGGCTTCGAAGTCCTTCACCAGCATCAGGTCGGCGACGTCCTTGTCGAATCGGTATTGCACGCCGTGCAGGAACTCGACCTTGACCTGGATTCGCGTCGGGATGCGTTCGTCCGCCATGGCCTTCAAGGCCGCGAGCGTCGGCGCCAGCGGCAGGATGCCGTCCACCACCACGACCAGCCGCGGCTCCCAGCCGGCCGCGAAATCGCGCGCCAGCGACTCGACCTGCTTGGCCTGCGCCAGCAGCCGACGGCCCTCGGCCAGCACCGCCTCGCCTGCCACCGTGAGGCGCACGCGGTAACCGTCCCGGTTCAGCAAGACAATGCCGAGCTGTTCCTCCAGCTTGCGGACCTTGTAGCTGACGGCCGACTGCGCCTTGTGCAACTGCAGCGCAGCGCGAGCAAAGCCGCCTTCGCGTACGACCGCGTCGAGAGCCGCCACCGCCGACAGATCGAGATGCATGAATGATCTATTATTTCGATCAAGACTAACTAAATCTTACTCTTTTTTCGATTAAGTGTCAGTACTAGGCTTCATGACGTGGCCGGGGCAACGCCGCCGGCCTGCCCCTCCCCGTACCCAGCAGGTCTCCCACATGACCAAGCCAGGCAAGACCCCATCCACCCCCCCCGCCAACCGCCCGGCGCGCCGTTCCTGGGCCGAACCATGGAAGGTGAAGATGGTCGAGCCCATCAAGATGCTGGGCGAGGAGGAGCGCCGCCGCGCGCTCACCGACGCCGGCTACAACACGTTCCTGCTCAGGTCGGAGGACGTCTACATCGACCTGCTGACCGACAGCGGCACCAACGCGATGAGCGACTGGCAGTGGGCGGGCATGATGCTCGGCGACGAGGCCTACGCCGGCAGCCGCAATTTCTACAACCTCGAGGAGGCGGTGCAGAAGCACTACGGTTACCGCTACATGGTGCCCACCCACCAGGGCCGCGGCGCCGAGAACCTGCTGTCGAGGATGCTTATCAAGCCCGGCCACATCGTGCCCGGCAACATGTACTTCACGACGACGCGCCTGCACCAGGAGCTGGCCGGAGGTCAGTTCGTGGACGTGATCGTTCGCGAGGCGCACGACCCCACCGACGAGAGCCCGTTCAAGGGCAATGTCGACCTGCCGGCGCTCGAAGCGCTGATCCGCGAGGTGGGCGCAGAGCGGATTCCCTACGTGTGCGTGGCTGGTACGGTCAACATGGCCGGCGGCCAGCCGGTGTCCATGGCCAACATGCGTGGCTTGCGCGAACTGACGGGGCGGCACGGCATCCGCGTCGTGCTGGATGCTACCCGTGCGGTCGAGAATGCCTGGTTCATCAAGCAGCGCGAGGACGGCTACGCCGGGCGCAGCGTCGCCGAGATCCTGTTCGAGTTCTGCTCCTACACCGACGCCTGCACGATGAGCGGCAAGAAAGACGCGCTCGTCAACATCGGCGGCTGGCTGGCGGTCAACGATCCCGACCTGTACGAGGAGGCCAGCAACCTGGTGGTCGTCTACGAGGGCCTGCACACCTACGGCGGCATGGCCGGGCGCGACATGGAGGCGATGGCCCGCGGCATCGTGGAATCGGTGCAGGATGCCCACATGGCGGCCCGCGTGGGCCAGGTGCAGTACCTCGGCCAGCGGCTGATCGACATGGGCATCCCGGTCGTCAGGCCCATCGGCGGCCACGCCGTGTACCTGGACGCCAGGGCCTTCTACCCGCACATCGAGCAGGAGCAGTTCCCGGCCCAGGCGCTGGCCGCGAACCTGTATGCGGATTCCGGCGTGCGCGGCATGGAGCGCGGCATCGTCTCGGCGGGCCGTGACGCGGAGACCGGCGAGCACCACCACCCGGCCCTCGAACTGGTGCGCCTGACCATCCCGCGGCGCGTCTACACGCAGGCGCACATGGACGTGACCGCCGAGTCGGTGGCGGCGGTCTACGACTCGCGCCAGGAGACGGTCGGACTCAAGATGGTGTACGAGCCGCGCTACCTGCGGTTCTTCCAGGCGCGCTTCGCGCCGCTCGTCGACTAGCCACGTCGACCTGTTGCACGACGGCCCAGGGTCGCGGAGGATGCGGGTGACGCACTGCAGCCCCTGAGCCAATGAGCGAGCCAGTCCAGCGTATCCAGTCCCGCGGCGAGGAATTCGCCAACAGCGCAAGTCATGGCATCGCGCTGCTGCTCGCGCTGCTGGGCCTGCCGGTGCTGATTGTCACCGCCATGCGCGGCGGCAGTACCGCCGGCATCGTGGGCGCCGCCGTGTTCGGCACCACGATGGTGCTGACCTACCTCGCCTCGACCGTGTACCACGGCTTGCAGCATGGCCGCGCCAAACGGGTGTTCCAGCTGCTGGACCACGCTTCGATCTATCTGCTGATTGCCGGCACCTACACGCCGTTCACGCTCAACGTGCTGCCGGCCCCCTGGGGTTGGGCGCTGTTCGCGCTGGTGTGGACGCTGGCCGTCATCGGCATCGTGCTGAAGGCGGTACCCGGTCCGCGGCGTCCCATCCTGTCCACGCTGCTGTACATCGGCATGGGCTGGCTGATCGTCATCGCGATCAAGCCGCTGCTGGCGAGCATGCCGCTGGCGGGCCTGTGGTGGCTGTTCGGAGGCGGTCTGGCTTACACGGGCGGCACCGCGGTCTACGCGATGAGACGCCTGCCGTACGGCCATTTCATCTGGCACCTGTTCGTCATGACCGGCTCGGCCTGTCACTACGTCGCGGTATTGTTGTACGCGTTGTAGGGCGCGGCGCTTGCCGGGCCATCACGGCTGCCGCAGCGTGCGCCGGTAGTCGTCGAGGATGCGGCCGTGATCGAACGCCAGCGGCGGCAGATCATCCAGTGTCACGACCCTGACCGCGGCCGCGTCGTCGCCCGCCACGGGCGTACCGCGCGCCTCGGCCACATACACGATGGAGACCGTGTGCCCGCGCGGGTCGCGTCCCGGCTCCGAATAGACGCCCAGCATTGACTTGAGCGTGACCGTAAGCCCGGTCTCCTCCAGCGCCTCGCGCCGCGCCGCCGCCTCGACGGTTTCGCCCAGGTCCACGAAGCCACCGGGCAATGCATGGCCCGGCGGCGGGTGACGGCGCTCGATCAGCACGATGGGCCGCCCCGGCCGGTCGGCCAGCTCGATGACCAGGTCGACAGTCAGCGCGGGAGTGACGGGTCGCGGCATCGTTGCTCCCCGCGCCGGTTTCAGAACCCGAACACCAGGTTCGCGGTCAGTACCTGGTCGGTCTTCTCGGTCAGGGGCTGCACGTCCGTGTTGTGCCGGATGGCGTAGGTCAGTCCCAGCGCCAGCGACGAGTTCATCTTCACCTCGAGCGCCAGCTCGTTCTGCATGAACGTGTTGTCGGAGCCGCTCTCGATCAGGAACCGGTTCGCGACCAGCGTCGTGTCCGTGAGCCTGCGCTCGAAGTTCAGCGCGCCGCGCATGATGGCTTGGTCGGACTGGTCGCCGGTCAGTCGCAGTTCGGACTGCCGGAAACCGACGCCGATCTTGCCGTCGAACTTGGTGGATTCCGTGTCGACGAACTTGTAGCCATAGCCCGCCGAGGCGGTGGCCTGGTAGCTGTAATCGGTGAACTTGTCGTTCTCGTAGCGCAGCGCGCCGAACAGGTAGCTACGATCCGTCAGCTTGTAGTTCGACTCGCCGCGCAGCTCGAACCGGTCGGCGGCGGTCAGCCCGTCGTTCGAGGTACGCAGCATCGAGAAGCCGGCGCCGTGCTTCCAGCGATCCAGTTCGCGGCTCATGTCGAGTCGTGCGTTGACGGTCTCGGCCTCGGTGTTGCCGCGCGCCAGCACGCCTCCCAGCTCTCCCTTGCCGACCCATTCAGCCTGCGCCGGGCTGGCCCATACGACGACTGCCGCCAGGGCGGCAATACTGATCATTCTCATGGTGGAAATTCTCACTCGGGTAGCGGGGTGCGCGCGCATTCTAGCCTGCGCAGCCGGCGGATCCCACTCAGGCTGCGGCCTCGGCCTTGAGCGCCGCCGCCGCGGCGGCGCCGAGATAGCGCTCGATCAGGCGCCGGCCGAGGTAGATGAGCGGAATGAGCGCGACTGCCATCAGCATCTTGTAGCCGTAATTCACGGTGCCGACGGCCAGGAACAGGTCGATGGGCCACTGCTGCGGGCCGAGCACGAAGGCGATGTACAGCACCACGAAGCTGTCCACCAGCTGCGAGATCGCGGTGGAGCCGGTCGCCCTGAGCCAGATCCAGCGCTCGCCGGTCGCGCTGCGGATGCGGTGGAACACCGCGACGTCGATCAGCTGCCCGATCAGGAAGGCGACGATGGAGCCGCCGATGGTCCACAGTCCCTGGCCGAAGACGCTGGCAAACGCCGCCTGCATGTCCGGTACGCCGCGCTCGCCCGCCACCGTGACCCACCAGGACGCCGGTGCCAGCTCGATGGCGGCATAGGCGAACAGGAACGCGTACGCGATGCACCCCACCGCCAGCCACGAGATGAACCGCACGCCGCGCACGCCGAAGTACTCGTTGATGACGTCGGTCATGATGAACACGACCGGCCACAGCATGACGCCCGCGGTGAACGACAGTGATCCCGACTGCCCGAACAGCCGCCAGTCCACCGGCGGCAGGCCCAGCGTGTCCTCGAGCGCGAAGATCTTCACGCCGATGAACTCGGCCATCAGCGCGTTGGTCACGAACAGTCCGCAGAGCACGACGAACAGGCGGCTCGGGCGCTGGCTGACGGGCGACACCGAGCGGCTCACGGGTCGCGGTGCACGGTTCCCGGCGAGAACGCCGGCACGCACACCGCCACGTAGCTTGCGCCTGCCGGTGTCGAGTAGCGCACCCATTCGCCGGCGGCCACATGCACCGCCTGGCCGGCGTGCACCTCGACGGAGCCGTCCGCGGACTCCACCCGCAGGCTGCCCGACAGCACCAGCGAATACTCGTCGAATTCCGGGGTCTGGCCCGGCTCCACCCAGCCCGGCGGGCTGGTCATGCGGGCGATGCTGAGGCCGGTCGTGCCGGAGTTCACGCGGCCGACGAATTCCTCGATGCGCTTGGGCAGGCTGCCGGCTGCCGCAACGACCGTGGGGACTTGGATGACTCGCGGCAAGATGCGGTTCCCGGACGTGGCCAGCCCGGAGTATCCCCTACGCGCGGCGCCCCCTCAATCCTGGTCGTGCCCGAAGTAGTCTTCGAGCCTCGTCATCGTGTCGGTTTCCCAGCCAACGGGCAGCGTGCGCGCCACTTTCGACAGTTGCTCGACATGGGGCTTGACGCGTGCCAGCGCGCGCGCCTCCCAGCCCGCGTCCGGGGCGGCCCGCCGCCCTGGCCGGCGTTCCGGTTCCGTCTGATCCTTGGTGGGACCGTCGTCGCTCGCGTCGTCGCCCATGACTCCACTCCCGCGTCTGGCCCGTCAACGTTACGCCAGCGGTGCGGTGCGCGTATGAGACCGGCTTCACGTAACCGGCGGTCGCGGTCAGTCCCGCCGCTGCCCCCTGTGAAACCGCAGCAGCGCGCGCCGGGTCTGCTTGTCGGGCCTGCCGGGCGTCTGCGGGGCGGCCATCGACGCCAGCCGGCGCTGCTCACGCATCCGCTCGCGCCGCGCCGCGCTGCCGGTCGTCTCCTCGTAGCAGCGGTGGGCCTCGGGCGCCGGACCGCGACGCACGGGGATGGCGAGCACGGTGACGGTCAATGCGTCGAAACCGGCGGTAATCTCCAGCTGGTCGCCGACGCGCACCCCGCGCGCCGGCTTGGCGCGCTCGCCGTTGACGTGCACCTTGCCGCCGCTGACCGCCGCGGTGGCCAGCGACCGCGTGCGGAAAAAACGCGCGTGCCACAGCCACTTGTCGAGCCGCAGCCGGCCGTCATCCGATTGCCGTCCATCCTTCATGCGCCGCACTCCGCGATCACGCCCCGCGGCACGTATAATCGGGCCCTGTCACAGAAGGAGCCGGCCAGGTGGACCCGTCATTCCTCGAACGGCTCGCCGCACAGGGTGCTGAACTCCACGAACAGGGATTGTACAAGCGCGAGCGCGTGATCGCCTCGCCGCAGGATCCGGTCGTGCGCCTCGCCGACGGGCGCGAGGTCATCAACCTGTGCGCGAACAACTACCTCGGCCTGGCCAACCACCCGCAGCTGCGCGCGGCCGCCCACGCGGCGCTGGACCGTTACGGCTATGGCATGGCCTCGGTGCGCTTCATCTGCGGCACGCAGACCGTGCACCGCGAACTGGAGGCACGGCTGGCGGCGTTCCTGGGCACCGACGACGCGATCCTCTACTCGTCCTGCTTCGACGCCAACGGCGGCCTGTTCGAGACGCTGACCGGCGAAGAGGACGCGATCATCTCGGATGCGCTCAACCATGCCAGCATCATCGACGGCATCCGGCTGTCGAAGGCGCGGCGCCTGCGCTACGACAACTGCGACCTCGGGCAACTCGAGGCCTGCCTGCGGCAGGCGGCGGATGCGCGCACGCGCCTGATCGTGAGCGACGGCGTGTTTTCCATGGACGGCACGATTGCGCGGCTCGCGGGCATCTGCGACCTCGCCGATCGCTACGATGCCATCGTGGTGGTCGACGACTCCCACGCGACCGGGTTCCTCGGCGCCAACGGCCGCGGCAGCCACGAGCATTGCGGCGTCGTCGGGCGCGTCGACATCATCACCAGCACCTTCGGCAAGGCGCTGGGCGGCGCGAGCGGCGGTTGCGTCGCGGGACGGCAGCAGGTCATCGACTGGCTGCGGCAACGCTCGCGCCCGTACCTGTTCTCCAACTCCGTGGCGCCGGTCGTCGCGGCCACGACCCTGCGCGTGCTCGACCTGCTGGAGTCCATGCCGGAACTGCGGCAGGGCCTGCGGGACAACGCGGCGCATTTCCGTGCGTGCCTGCAGCAGCTAGGCTTCGAGCTGGTGCCGGGCGAACACCCCATCATCCCGGTGATGCTGGGCGACGCGCCGCTGGCGGTGCGCATGGCCGAGCGGCTGCTCGAACTCGGCGTGTACGTCATAGGTTTCTCCTATCCCGTCGTGCCGCTGGGCAAGGCACGGATCCGCACCCAGATGTGCGCCGCACACAGCCGGGCGCAGCTCGACCGGGCGGTCGGGGCCTTCGCCACGGCCGGACGCGAACTCGGCATCATTCAATGAGGGCACCATGAAGGCACTGGTCAAGTCGCGGCGCGAGGCGGGGATCTGGATGCAGAAGCTGGATCGTCCGGCCGTCGGGCACAACGACGTATTGATCCGCATGCGCAAGACGGCGATCTGCGGCACCGACATCCACATCTACAACTGGGACGCCTGGGCGCAGAAGACGATTCCCGTGCCGATGCAGGTAGGCCATGAGTACTGCGGCGAGATCGTCGAGATGGGCGGCGAAGTCGCGGGCTTGCAGATCGGCGACCGCGTGTCCGGCGAGGGCCACATCACCTGCGGGCACTGCCGCAACTGCCGCGCCGGCCGCCGCCACCTGTGCCGCAACACCGCCGGGGTTGGCGTCAACCGGCCAGGGTGCTTCGCCGAGTACATGACCCTGCCGGCCTCCAACGTGTTCAGGCTGCCGGCGGCGATCAGCGACGACATCGCCTCGATCCTGGATCCGCTGGGCAACGCGACCCATGCCGCGTTGTCGTTCAGCATCGTGGGCGAAGACGTGCTGATCACCGGCGCGGGCCCGATCGGCATCATGGCCGTCGCCATCGCGCGCTTCATCGGCGCGCGTCACGTCGTCATCACGGACGTGAATGACTACCGGCTCGAGCTGGCGCGGAAGATGGGCGCAACGCGCGCCGTCAACGTCACGCGCGATGCACTGCCGGACGTCATGAACGAGCTCGGCATGGAGGAAGGCTTCGATGTCGGGCTCGAGATGTCGGGCAACCCGGGCGCTTTCCGCGACATGGTCAAGACCATGCACCACGGCGGCAGCATCGCGCTGCTCGGCATCCCGCCCGCGGACATGGCCATCGACTGGAACGACGTCATCTTCAAGGGACTGGTCATCAAGGGCATCTACGGCCGCGAGATGTTCGAGACCTGGTACAAGATGGCGAGCATGCTGCAGAGCGGGCTGGACGTCGCGCCGGTCATCACGCACCGCTTCCCGGTCGGCGACTACCAGCAGGCCTTCGAGGTCATGAACACCGGACGCTCCGGCAAGGTCATCCTGGACTGGGCGGCCTGAGGCTCACTCGACGCGACAGGCGCACCAGTACAACGGGCGCCCGCTTTCCGCCAGCCTGACCAGACTGGCGACTTCCGGCGCGACCAGCCCGATCAGCGGCAGCGTGGGCCGCTTGATCTCGAAGCCCGCCCAGCTCACGAAACGCGCCACCGCGGCGCGCAGCTGGAGCGCCAGCATGTCCCGCCAGCTGCGGTCCGGCTTGAGCCATTCGGTGCCGTAGCCGTCCGCCAGGCTGCCGATGCGCGCGGCTTCCTCGACCGCGGCCGACAGGTCGCCGAATGCGTCCACGAGCCCGACATTCTTCGCGTCGGTCCCGGACCAGACGCGGCCCTGCCCGATGCTGTCGATGTCCTCCCACGGCCGCTGGCGGGACTGCGCCACGCCGGCGACAAATGTGCGGTAGGCGTGCCCGACGCTGGCCTGCAGGACCTCCGCGAGTTGTGGGTTCAGGTCGCGGTCGAGCCGCTCGGCGCCGGCCAGCGCCGTGGTGCCGAAACCGTCGGTCGTGATGCCGATCTTGCCGAGCGTGCGGCCGAACGTCGGGATCACTGCGTAAACGCCGATGGAGCCCGTAATCGTGGTCGGCGCGGCGTAGATGCGGTCCGCCGGCGCGGCGATGTAATACCCGCCGGAGGCCGCGACGCTGGACATCGAGGCCACGACCGGTTTGCCGGCCGCGCGCAGCGCCAGGACTTCGCGGCGCACCTGCTCGGCCGCGAACATGCTGCCGCCGGGGCTGTCGATGCGCAGCACCACCGCATCGATGCGGTCGTCGAAGCGAGCGTCACGCAGCAGCCCGGACAGCGTGTCGCCGCCGACCGTGCCCGGCGGCTGCGCGCCGTCCAGGATGTCGCCGGCGGCGACGATCACGCCCACATTGTGCTTGGCTCGCTTGCGAAGGCTCCGCTCGGACTGCAGCACGGCCAGGTAGTGCCGCCAGTCCATGCCCTGGAAGCTGTGCTCTTCCTCGTCCTCGCCGACTTCCTCGCTGACCCGCTCGTCGAACTGCTCGCGGGTCTTCAGGCCGTCCACGAGGTCGCGGCCGAGCGCGTACTGCGCGAGGTCGCCCTCGGCCTGCCGCACGCCTTCGCCGGCCCGGTCCGCGTAGCCCTGCAGCGCCTCGGGCTCGATGCCGCGGGCTGCCGCGACGTCGGCCTTCCAGGCTTCCCACAGCGCGCCTATCCAGACCGTCGCCTCGCTGCGGTCTTCCGCCGACATGTTGCTGCGGGTGAAGCTCTCCGGCGCCGACTTGTGCGTACCGACCTTGAATACGTTGACCTCGACGCCGAGCTTGTCGGCGGTGCCCTTGAGGTACTGCCGGAAGTACCCATAGCCCTCGATGATCACCACGCCGAACGGATCGAGATACACCTCGTCCGCCTGCGCGGCGAGGTAATACTGGCGCTGGTCGTAGTAGGCGCCCCAGGCCAGCACCTTCTTGCCCGACTCGCGGAAGACCGCGATCGCGCGGCCGAGGTCCTGCAGGGCCGGCAGTCCCGCGCGCTCGAGCGCGCCGAGATCCAGGACCAGGGCCTGCACGCGGTCGTCGTCCGCCGCGGCCCTGACCACCTTGAGCAGATCTTCCAGCCGCGTCTCGGGCTGGCGCTCGCCGGCCAGGTCGAACAGCGCGCGGTCCAGCGCATCGCCCGACAGTTCCTCGACGATGCGGCCTTCCGGCGCCAGCACCAGCGCGGCCTTGGCCGGGACGTAGGGGATCGCCGAACGGGTGGCTGCAAACACGATGCCGAACAGCACCAGCAACAGGACCAGGTGCAGCACCTTGCGCACGCCATCCAGCGCGCGCCAGACGCCCCTGAAGAATCCGCCGATCATCTTGAACAGGCTCATGACCGTACTACCCTGCCGTCGCGCCGGATCCGCCGGCCCGCCAGAGTTTACCGGCCCGGCCCGATCGGCGTGCAACGCCTTTGCAGCGGCCAAGAAAACGGGGCCACGCCGGGCCCCGTCTACTCGAACCGCCCGCGCCGTCCGACGTCAGTCGATCTTCTCCTCGATGCGCGCCGACCTGCCGGAACGTTCGCGCAGGAAGTACAGCTTCGCGCGACGCACGTGGCCGCGACGCTTCACCTGCACGTCGGCGATCGACGGGCTGTGTGACTGGAACACGCGCTCCACGCCCTCACCGTGCGAGATCTTGCGAACCGTGAACGAGCTGTTGAGCCCGCGGTTCTTGCGCGCAATGACCACGCCCTCGTAGGCCTGCACGCGCTCGCGCTCGCCTTCCTTGACCTTGACCTGCACGACGACGGTGTCGCCGGGCACGAATTCCGGCAGCTTCCTCGTCGCGGCCCGCGCCTCGAAGTCCTGGATGATCTTGTTCATGGGTCTGTTCCCGCTGTCGATTCAAGCCTTGCGGCCGGGCGGCTCGACTCCCGCCTCGGCGCAGTATTCCTCGAGGAGCACGCGCTCCTCCGGTCCAAGTTCCCGCGCGGCCAGCAGCTCCGGTCGCCGTCGCCAGGTCAGGCCCAGCGCCTGTTTCAGCCGCCAGCGCCGGATCGCCTCGTGGTTGCCGCCCAGCAGCACCTCGGGCACCGGCCGCCCCTGCCACGTCTCCGGCCGCGTGTATTGCGGCCAGTCGAGCAGGCCGTCCGCGAACGAGTCCTGCTCCGCCGAGGCCTCGTCGCCCAGCACGCCGGGCAGCAGCCTCGCCACCGCATCCACCACGATCAGCGCCGGCAGCTCGCCGCCCGACACGACGTAATCGCCGACCGACAGCTCCTCGTCCACCGCCGCGTCCAGCACGCGCTGGTCCACGCCTTCGTACCGCCCTGCCACCAGCACCGCGCCCGGCAGCGCCGCCAGGCGCACCGCGCCCTGCTGGTCGAACCGCCGGCCCTGCGCGCTGAGCGCAATCACCGGGCAACCCGCTGGCAGCCTCGCCGACGCCGCCCGAATGGCCGCGTCGAGCGCTCCGGCCTTCATCACCATCCCGGGCCCGCCGCCGTAGGGGCGGTCGTCCACGGTCCGGTGCACATCCGAGGTGTGCGCCCGCGGATCCTCGGTGCCGACATGCAGCACCCCGCGTCCCACCGCCCGGCCCACGACGCCGCAGGCGAGGTAGGCCCGGACCAGCTCCGGAAACAGCGTCACTACCTCGAAGCGCAACACCGGCAACCTAGACTTCCGGGTCCCAGTCCACCACGATGCGCCCGGCATCGAGGTCGACATTCTTCAGGTGGCTCGGCACCAGCGGCACCAGGCGCTCGCGCTCACCCACCACGATCATGACCGGGTTGGCCGGCGTCTCGGCGAAGCCATCCAGCCTGCCAAGCGGCACCCCCCCGGTCGTGACGACCTCGAGTCCCTCGAGATCGGCCCAGTAGTACTGGCGCCCTTCCAGGACCGGCAGCCGGCTGCGCGGCACGCTGATATCGCAGTGCGCGAGCGCCGCCGCCGCGTCCCGGTCGCCAACACCCTCGAGTCTCGCGACCACGGCCTTGCCGTGGCGGCGGCCCTCGAGGGGCCGGAGTGTACGTGGGCCGGAGCGCGGCACGTCAACGTGCCACTCGCCGAAGTCCAGGACATCCTCCGCCGGGTCGGTGTAGGACCTGACCTTCACCCAACCTTTCACTCCGAATGGACCGGTGATCCGCCCCATCGTCACCAGCGGCCCGGCCGGCGCCGACGGTTCAACCGTCATGGCCCGGCTTCATCAGTCACGTCCTCAGGCGTCCGCAGCCCGCTTGCGGTAGGCCGTCACGAGCGCCCGCACACGGTCCGACATCTGCGCGCCGGTACCCGCCCAATGGTCGATGCGGGCGAGGTCGAGCTGGATCTTCGTTTCCTTGTTGCGCGCGACCGGATTGAAGTAACCCACCTGCTCCAGCACCGGGCCACCTTGCCGCCTGCGGCTGTCTGCGACGACGACGTGATAGAACGGCGAGTTCTTGCCGCCACGACGCGTCAATCGGATCGTCACCATCGAAACTGTCCTCGAAATCGTAAGCCACGCGCACCCCCGGGTGCACACAGGCGGCCGGCCGCAGCCCGGTCGTCAGAGAGCCGCGCATATTACCCAAAAACGGCCGGAAGTTAAATAGTTAGGTGTGGGGCGGGGGTCATTTCAGCGGCGCGGCGGCAGGCCTCCGGGGAACCCGCCCGGCAGCCGGCCCCCGAACGCGCGCATCATCTTGCGCAGCCCGCCGCCCTTGAGGCGCTTCATGACCCGGGCCATCTCGCCGAACTGCTTGAGCAGGCGGTTGACGTCCTGTACCTGCACCCCCGCGCCAGCGGCGATTCGGCGGCGCCGGGAGCCCTTGACGATGTCCGGCCGGCGGCGCTCCGCAGGAGTCATCGAATCGATGATCGCGATCTGCCGGCGCAGCGACCGGTCGTCCGGCAGCAGGCCCGGCTGTCCGCCAGGCAGCATCCCCTGCGGCAGCTTGTCCATGACCGCAGCCAGTCCGCCTGCACCCTGCAGCTGCTGCAGTTGCTCGCGCAGGTCGGTCAGGTCGAGGCCGCGGCCCTTGGCGAGTTTCCGCGCCAGCGCCTCGGCCTTGTCCTGGTCCACCTGCGCATGGACCTGCTCGACCAGCGAGACGACATCGCCCATGCCGAGGATGCGCGACGCCACGCGCTCCGGGTGAAAGACCTCGAGCGCGTCGATCTTTTCGCCGACGCCCATGAACAGGATCGGCTTGCCGGTCACGTGGCGTACCGACAGCGCCGCACCACCGCGTGCGTCGCCGTCGGCCTTGGTGAGGATGACGCCGGTCAGGGCCAGGGCCTGGTCGAACGCCCGCGCCGCGTTGACCGCGTCCTGGCCGGCCATGCTGTCGACGATGAACAGCCGCTCGAAGGACCGCGCCGCCTCGTCGACTGCGCGCACCTCGGCCATCATCGCCGCGTCCACGTGCAGCCTGCCGGCGGTGTCCAGGATAATCACGTCGTGCGCGTGCCGGCGGCCGTGCAACACGGCGGCGCGCGCGATATCGACGGCTGGTGTGGTCGGCTCAGCGGCGAAGTAATCCGCGCCCACCTGCCCGGCGAGGCGCTCGAGCTGGGTCATGGCGGCCGGCCGGTGCACGTCCGTGCTGGCCAGCAGGACCCGCTTGTTGCGCGTCTCCATCAGGTGCCGGGCGAGCTTGGCGGCGGTCGTCGTCTTGCCGGCGCCCTGCAGGCCGGCCAGCAGGATCACGACGGGTGGCTGCGCCTTGAGTTCGAGGCCGCGGCCCGGCTCGCCCATCACGGCCACGAGTTCCTCGTGGAGGATCTTGATGAACGCCTGGCCCGGCGTCAGGCTGCGCGCGACCTCCTCGCCCACGGCGCGCACGCGCACGGCGTCGGTAAAAGCCTTGACGACCGGCACGGCCACGTCGGCCTCGAGCAGCGCCATGCGCACCTGGCGCAAGGTGTCCGCGATGTTGTCGTCGGTCAGCCGCCCGCGGCCGCGCACCGCGGTCACAGCGAGCGAAAGGCGGTCCGTGAGCGCTTGGAACATCCTGGGGCCTGCTGACGCATCGCCGATCGCTGCGCTGGATCGGCGGCGCCGATTATAGGGCCTGCATATTGAGCGCGCGCTTGCCGTACAATCGCCGGCAACGCCAGCAACGAGACACCGCGTGTACGGCATTCTCGTCATCGCCGTGTATTTCGCCGCAGCCGCCACCGCGGCGTGGGGGGCGTGGCGCGCCCGTCTGGCCAGCGCAGCGCACGGCCCGGCGCCATACCTCGCCTGCATCGCCGTGGCCGGGCATCTGCTGTGGTTGTCCCTGACATTGCGCGCGGAGACCGGTTACGCGCTGGACATCGCCGGCAGCCTGTCGCTGTTCGGGCTGGTGGTCGGTTCGATCGGCCTGTTGCTGGCCTTCCGCCGCAACTTCCGTGCGCCTGCCGCAATCCTGCTCGCCACGGCCGGGCTGCTGGCGCTGGGTACCGGCAGCCTTTCGACGGTCCAGGAGGTGGCCCACCCGGGCTGGGCGATGGCGGCGCACATCACGCTCTCGGCGCTGGCGTTCGGGTTGATGGCGACGGCAGCGCTGCTGACCCTCGTGCTGGCCGCGCAGCAGGCCAGCCTGCGCAGCCGCCGCCCGGCCGGCTGGCTCGCCGCGCTGCCGCCGATGGAGAGCATGGAGCACGCCGTCTTCACGCTGCTGGGGGTCGGATTCGTCGCGTTGTCCACGACGCTGCTGATCGGCGCATTCTTCGTCACCGACCTGTTCGCGCAGCGGCTCGCACACAAGGTGACGCTGGCATTGATTGCGTGGGCGATCTTCGGCGTGCTGCTGCTGGGCCGTCACCGCTTCGGCTGGCGCGGCCGCAAGGCCACGCGACTGGTGCTGGCCGGCTTCGTCTTCCTGGCAATGTCGTACCTGTTGACCAAGTTCATCCTCGAGGAGGTGCTGGGGCGGCACTGGGGCTGACGCGTCCGGGCATGCCTTCCTTGACGCCGGGGCGCAGCGCTTGCTGCAATGCGGTTGCCCTGGCCACAAGACCCACACAGATTGAGTAGCCTGCCCGCCAGTTCCCTCGCCGCAACCGCCCTGGTTGCGTTGCTCGCCGTACTGCTGGCGTTGTTCGAGGCGGCGCTGACCTCGCTGACCAGGATCCGGCAGCCGCACGGCGTGCCACCCGCCGAGTCCGGCATGATCGCGCGCGTTGCGGCGGACCCGTCCCGCGCACGACGCGCCGCCGTCATCGTGCGCGTGACCCTGCTGGCCGCCATGCTGATGCTCGCCGCCGCCGGCTGGGCAGGCGGCTCGGCCTGGCCCGCCCTCGCGGCCGCCATCACGCTGTCGGTGCTGCACCTGCTGGAGCAGCAGGGCCAATTGCGGTTGTTCGGCGCCCGCGCGCCGTGGCTGGCGGCAGCGGCCGCCGCCGTGCTGGGTCCGTTGTCAACGCTGTTGCCGGCAGCCCGCCCGGGGGCCGCGGAGCCGGACGACCAGGCTTCGGCGGCCGGCGCGCTGGAGGACCTGGCCGACCTGTTCGCGACCGCGCCGGAAGACCGCCAGCGCATGGTGCAGGCATTGCTCGACCTGGAACAGTCCACGGTCGAGGACATCATGGTCCCGCGCAGTGACGTCGTCGGCGTGGACCTGCGCGCCGACTGGGACGACATCATCAGCCTGCTGGCGCACACGCCGCACACGCGCTTGCCGCTGTACGACGGCGACCTGCAGCACGTGATCGGCGTGTTGCACATGAAGCGCATCGCCAACGAACTGGCATCCGGCCGGCTGACCCGTGCGCGCCTGCGGGAACTGGCCGGTCGCCGCGAGACATTCTTCATCCCCGAAGGCACCAATCTGCAGGCCCAGCTGATGGCATTCCGCAAGCTGCGGCGCCGGATAGCCTTTGTGGTGGACGAATACGGCGACGTGCTCGGGCTGGTGGCGCTCGAGGACATCCTCGAGGAGATCGTCGGCGAGTTCACGACCCAGCCGGGCTCGCAGCAACGCCACATCCAGGCGCAGGCCGACGGCAGTTTCCTCGTGACCGGCAGCGCTGCCGTCCGCGGGCTCAACAAGGCGCTGGGCTGGAACCTGCCGACCGACGGCCCGAAGACCCTGTCGGGCCTGATCGTCGAGTGCCTCGAGACGATTCCCGGGCGCGGCACTCGCCTGCAGCTCGGCGCGCATCGCGTCGAAATCCTGCAGGTCGGCGACAACATGGTGCGCACGGCCCGCGTGTGGCCGGCCGCAGAGGATTGATCCGGCCACGACGCGCTGCCGGCGTCATTCTGCGGGGGGCCGGCGCCGGCGGGGCGCGCACGCGATCACTTCAGCGCCGCGACCGCCTCCGACAGCCTGGTGACGCCCGTCACCTGCATGCCTTCCATGCGCTTGCGCGGCTCGTTGGCGCGCGGCACGACGGCGCGCCGGAAGCCGTGCTTGGCGGCCTCTCGCAAGCGTTCCTCGCCGAACGGGACGGGCCGGATCTCGCCGGCCAGGCCGACCTCCCCGAAACTGACCAGTTCCTGCGGCAAGGCCCGGTTTTCGAGGCTGGACAGGGCGGCCAGCAGGACCGGCAGGTCGGCGGCCGTCTCCCCCAGGCGCACGCCGCCGACCACGTTGACGAACACGTCGTGGCTGTGCAGCGCCAGGCCGGCGTGACGATGCAGCACCGCCAGCAGCATGGCGACGCGGTTGGCGTCGAGCCCCACTGCGACGCGCCGCGGGTTGGCAGCGTTGCTCGCGTCCACCAGCGCCTGCACCTCGATGAGCATCTGCCGCGTGCCCTCGCGGGCGACCGTGACGACCGAACCGGCGACCGGTTCCTCGTGGCGGGACAGGAAGATCGCCGACGGATTCCGCACTTCCTGGAGGCCGTGCTCGCCCATCGCGAACACGCCGATCTCGTTGGCCGCGCCAAACCGGTTCTTGACCGCGCGAACGATGCGGTAGCGGCTGCCGGAATCGCTCTCGAAGTACAGCACCGCATCCACCATGTGCTCGAGCACGCGCGGCCCGGCGATGACGCCTTCCTTGGTGACGTGGCCGATCAGCAGCACGGCGGCACCGGACCGCTTGGCGTGCCCGACCAGCCGCGCGGCGCATTCCCGCAGCTGCGACACCGAGCCAGCGGCGGACTCGACGGAATCCGCGGTCATGGTCTGGATCGAATCGATGACGAGCACCCGCGTGCCCGCGGCGGCGGCCTGCTCGAGCACGCTCTCGACGGCAGTTTCCGCAAGCAGCTGCAGCGGCGCAGCGGCCACGCCCAGGCGCTGCGCCCGCAGCCCGACCTGCCGCACTGACTCCTCGCCGGTCGCATACAGCACCGGGACGTCCGCGGCGAGTGCGGCGCCGGCCTGCAGCAGCAGCGTGGACTTGCCGATGCCGGGCTCGCCGCCGATCAGCGTCACCGAGCCCGCGACGAGCCCGCCGCCCAGCACCCGGTCGAATTCCGCGAGGCCGGTCTCGAGCCGCGGCGCGTCCTCGGCCGCGACTTCCGCCATGCCGCGGGCGGCTTGCCCGCCGGACGCCCGGGCCGTGCGATGGCGCCGCTCGGCGGCGGGTGGATGATATGCGCTCAGCGTGTTCCACTCGCTGCAGGCCGGGCACTGGCCCTGCCAGCGGGGCGAGTCGGAACCGCAACTGGAGCACACGAAGACGGTGCGGGTCTTGGCCATGGGTGAGCGTCTTCAGGGGTCACGGATGCTAGCACGCGCCCCGGCCGGACTGCGCCGTGGTTCAAGGAACGGGCTGCAAGTCCTTGGAAATGTTGCTCAAGAGGTTTCGGAACCGCCGTCATCCGACTATCATTCCGGGATGTTGTGCCACAACCCCGGGTGTTGCGCGTGACGGGCGGGTCTAGCCTGGGCCGTTGGCTGCGTCGTTCCACCGCAGGCGACACCGCTCGCCAGGACCGGTCCGGGAAAGGCAACCAGCCCGGCTTCGAGGCACGGGCGGAAGCGCTCGAAACAGGCCAACGCGCGGCATCCAGCGCTGCGCTCACCCCCGGCCAGTTGTTCGGCCCGTACCGGGTCGAGAAGGAAGTCGGACGCGGCGCGATGGCGGCCGTGTACCGCTGCACGGACGAGCGCGACGGGCGCATCATCGCGCTCAAGGTTCTCTCGCTCGGCGACGACTGGCCTGAAGACCGGCTCGAGGAAGCCAAGTTGCGACTGCAGCGCGAAGCGGAAGCCACGGCGCGCATCCAGCATCCTGACATCGTGGACGTGTATGAAGCCGGCGAGTACGACGGGCTCGTGTACCTCACCATGGAGTTCGTCGAGGGCGTCAGCCTGACGACGCATACCCGGCAGGGCGCGCTGCTGCCGCCGCGCATGGTGACCGAAATGTGCGCACGGGTGGCGGATGCGCTGCACTTCGCGCACCAGCGCGGCATCATGCACCGCGACATCAAGCCGGCCAACATCGTCTTCGACCAGAAGAACCGGCGCATTCGCGTCATGGACTTCGGCGTGGCGCGCTTTGCCGACAGTCAGGCCACGCGCACCGGCATCGTGCTGGGCTCGCCGTCCTACCTGACGCCCGAACAGCTCGACGGCCGCAAGGTCGTGCCGCAATCGGACCTGTTTTCGCTTGGCGTTTCGCTGTTCCAGCTGCTGACCGGCCAGCTGCCGTTCCGCGCCGATTCGATGCCGTCGCTCATGCATCGCATTGCGGTCGAACCGCACCCGCCGCTGCGGACGATCCGGCCCGACCTGCCGGACTCCCTGGCCCGGATCATCGACATCGCCTTGCGCAAGGATCCCGACGCGCGGTTCGCGTCCGGCGCCGACATGGCCCAGGCGCTGCGCGACTGCGGCCGCACCATCAGCCCGAGCCTGCGCTGATGGGCCGCTACATGACGCTCAAGAGCAGGCTGAGATCGGTGGGTCTCACGGATACCGGCAAGGTCCGCGAGCACAACGAAGACTCGATCGCCATGGACGCCGACATCGGCCTGTTCGTGCTGGCCGACGGCATGGGCGGCTACAACGCCGGCGAGGTCGCGAGCGGCATTGCGGTCAAGACCATCATGAATCTCGTGCGCGAGGCCTATGCGATCCAGGACCTGAGCGGCACCGACAAGGCGACCGGACTGAGCCGGCCGGCCGTCATCCTGCGGGATGCCATCGCGCGCGCCAACAAGATCATCCACCACACGGCCAAGAGCCAGGAACAGTGCGAGGGCATGGGCACGACCATCGTGGCCGGCCTGTTCCACGACAACCGCGTGATCATTGCGCACGTCGGCGACTCACGCATGTACCGCCTGCGGGGCGACCGGTTCGAGCAGGTCACGATGGACCACTCCCTGTTGCAGGAACTGGTCGACCGGGGTTTTTACACGCCGGAAGAGGCCCAGCGGGTCACAAACAAGAACTATGTGACGCGCGCCCTCGGCGTGGAGGCTTCGGCCGATATAGAAATACATGAAGAGCCGGTGCATCGCGGAGATTTCCTCGTGCTGTGCTCGGACGGCCTGAGCGACATGGTCGAGGACGAGGATATTCACTTAACAATCAGTACTTTTGGTGTAAATCTTGATACTGTGTCGAAGCAACTGGTGCAGTTGGCCAACGACAATGGCGGTCGGGACAATATCTCGGTCATGCTGATACAGGTCCTCGACCTGTTCCCCGCCAGAAAGGGCATACTTGACAGAATACTGGCCTGGTTCGGCTAAATTGCGGCGAGGATACCCATGGCGCGCTTGATCTTGAGTCTCGATGGCCAGGTACTGGCCGAATACAACATGACGAAGGAGCGATACACGCTGGGCCGGCTCCCGGACAACGACGTGCGGCTGGACAACCCGGCGGTCAGCGGTCACCACGGGCTGATCATCAACATCCTGAACGACTCGTTTCTCGAGGACCTGAACAGCACCAACGGGACCTACGTCAACGGCAAGCTGATCAAGAAACACGCCCTGCAGCACGGCGACGTCGTGACCATCGGGCACCACCACCTGCGCTTCGTGGACAGCCAGGAAGTGGACGCCGACGACGAGTTCGAGCGGACCATGGTCATCGGTCCGGGACAAGTCGACGAAGAGCGGCTGCTGGCAGCGGTTGCGGCCAGGCCCGCCGCAGCACCGGCCGCCGCCGCCACCCGCCAGGCGCCGCTCGCCGCCAAGCTGCAGGTGCTGTCCGGGCAGTTTGCGGGACGCGAGCTGGTTCTGGCCAAGGCGTTGACCACGCTGGGCCGACCCGGCATCCAGGTCGCGGCCATCACCCGGCGTGCAGACGGCTACGCAATCGTGCACGTAGAAAGCGCCAGGCCGGGAGACTACCCGCTGGTCAACGGCCAGCGGATCGGCCCGCAGGCCCGCCGGCTGTCGGACAACGATGTCATCACGCTGGCCGGCGTCAAGATGGGGTTCTTCGAAGGCTGACCCCGACCGTCAGGGCTGACCCGGGACCCGGCCTCAGCGCCGGGTTCGTGCCGTGCGGTCATGGCGACTGGCGCAGGGCCAGGCAGGCCTCGTACGCCTCCTGGCACGAGGCACCCGCCATGCAGGATGTTACGTTCCCCGCAAGGCCTCGGCGACCCGCAACAAACGCGACCTGGCCTCGCCGCCGACCTCGCGCAGCACGGCCGACGTTGCAAGGTCGCCGACGGTCATCATGACGCCCGGATCGGCAATGCGCACGACCGCCGACCCAGGGGTCGTCTCCTCCACGGTGACATTGCACGGCAGCATCAGGCCCACGTCTGCGCGCGCCGCAAGCGCCTTGTGCGCCAGCGCCGGATTGCAGGCGCCCAGGATCACGTAGGGCCTGAATTCGACGCCGATCTTCTTCTTCAGCGTCTCCTGCACGTCGATGCGCGTCAGTACGCCGAAACCCTCCACCTGCAGCGCCTGCGTCACGCGGTCTATCGCTGCATCCAGCGGCAGCCGCAACGTTGCCTCCAGTTCCGTTTGGTTCATCATGCTGTCTCCCCTGCAGTTGGCGGCGAGCTGCCGCGATCAGCGCACGTCGAGGTGCACGCGCTGACTGACGTTGCAGATCAGTTCGTACGGAATCGTACCGGCGCCACGGGCGATGTCCTCGACCGGCAGGCCGGCGCCCCACAGCGTCACCGGGTCACCCACGGAAACCTGCGGCAGGGTCGTGACGTCGACGGCAATCATGTCCATGGATACGCGCCCGCACAGCGCCGCCTGGTGTCCGTTGACCAGCACTGGCGTGCCGGACGCCGTATTGCGCGGGTAACCGTCGCCATAGCCGGCCGCGGCGATCGCCATCCGCGTGGGCTGCCCGGCGCGCCACTCGCCGCCGTAGCCGACCCGTTCGCCCGCAGCGACATCCTTGACGGCCACCACGCGCGTCGTCAGCGTCATCGCCGGCTTCAGGCCGAGCTCGGCCGCGCTTCGATCCTGAAACGGCGAGACGCCGTACAGCATCAGCCCGGGCCGCACCCAGTCGCCGCGCGCCCGCGCACAGGCAATCGTGGCAGCCGAATTGGCGATGCTGCGTTCGCCGGGGACGCCCGCGGTCAGGCGATCGAACAGGTCGAGCTGCGCGCGGGTGACCTCGCCGCTGCGCTCGTCGGCACAGGCCAGGTGGGTGACGAGGGTCAGCGGCCTGGCGACGGCGGCGCAGGCCTCGAGGCGCGCCAGCGCGCCCGGCACCTGTTCCGGCCTGAAGCCAAGGCGGTTCATTCCGGTATCGACCTTCAACCAGATGCTGAAGCGCGCCTCGCCACGGTTGCCTTCCAGCAGCGCCAGCTGCGCTGCATCGTGCACCATGATGTCGAAGCCGTAGTGTGCTGCCTGCGCCAGCTCCTCCGCAGCGAACACGCCTTCCAGCAGCAGGATGCGATGCCGCAGGCCGGCCGCACGCAGGGCGATTCCCTCGCCGAGGCGGGCCACCGCAAAGCCGTCGGCGCCGGCCAGCGCGACGGCGGACGGCACGATGCCATGGCCGTAGGCGTTGGCCTTGATCACCGCCAGGACACGGCTGCCGGGCGCGATTTCGCGCACGCGCGCCAGGTTGTGGCGCAGCGCGGTGGTGTCGACGATGGCACGGATGATCGGCGTCATGCCGCGTTCAAAACACGCCTTCGCCATAGGACTCGGCCACCAGGTTCTCGAAGCGCGTGTACTCGCCGAGGAACGTCAGGTGCACCTCGCCGATCGGGCCGTTGCGCTGCTTGGCGATGATGATGTCGGCAATGCCCTTGCGCGTGGTGTTGGACTCGTACACTTCCTCGCGGTAGATCATCATGATGACGTCCGCGTCCTGCTCGATGGCGCCCGATTCGCGCAGGTCCGACATGACCGGCCGTTTTTCGCTGCGTTGCTCCACGCTGCGGTTGAGCTGCGACAACGCCACCACCGGGACCTGCAATTCCTTGGCCAGCGCCTTGAGGCCGCGCGAAATCTCCGAGATCTCGGTCGCGCGGTTCTCCTTGGTCCCCGCCACCTGCATCAACTGCAGGTAGTCCACCACGACCAGGCCCAGCCCGTGCTCGCGCTTGAGCCGCCGCGCGCGGGCGCGCACCTCGGTCGGCGTCAGCGACGGCGTCTCGTCCACGTACAGTGGCGCGGAAGACAGCTGCGCAATTGCGCCGTTGATGCGCGACCAGTCCTCATCCGTGCACTGGCCGGTGCGCAGGTGCGTCTGGTTGACGCGACCCAGCGAGGAGATCAGCCGCAGGGTCAGCTGTTCGGACGACATCTCCATCGAGAAGATGGCGGACGGCACGCCCTTGCCGACCGCGGCGTTCTCCGCGATGTTGACCGCCAGCGTGGTCTTGCCCATCGACGGGCGGCCCGCGATGACCACCAGATCGCCCGGCTGCAAGCCGGTCGTTATGCGATCGAGGTCCGCGAAGCCGGTCGCGACGCCGGTCAGCGTACCCGGCGACTGGTGCAGCATGTCCAGCCGGTCCACGGTCGCTGGCAGGACGTCCTTGATCGACTGGAATCCCATGCGCGAGCGCGTGCCGCGCTCGGCAATCTCGAACACGCGCCGCTCGGCCTCGTCCACCAGCTCCGTGGCCGGCCGGCCACCGCCCTCGTGCACGGACGAGGAAATCTGCGCGCCGGCTTCGGCCAGCTGGCGCAGGATCGAGCGCTCGCGGACGATTTCAGCGTAGCTGCGCACGTTCGCTGCGCTGGGCGTGTCGCGCGCCAGCGTGCCCAGATACGCAAGGCCGCCCGTCTCCTCCGCCAGGCCCTTGCGCTCGAGTTGCTCGGACACGGTGACGGCGTCGCAGGGACCGCGCCGCTCGACGACCTCGGCAATGGTCTCGAAGATCAGCCGGTGGTCGCGCCGGTAGAAATCGGCCGCAGTCACGATGTCTGCGACGGCGTCCCAGGCGTTGGAGTCCAGCATGAGGCCGCCGAGCACGGACTGCTCGGCCTCGACCGAGTGAGGCGGGGTACGGATCGCGTCGGTGCCGCCGCGGTCCGCGCTGCGCGGCCTTTGAGCAACTGCCATGGCTTCTTCCAGCGGCGCGCCGGCGGGCGGCGCGCCTGTACGGCAGTCTACTCTTCGGCGACGACCGTCAACATGACTTCGACGTCGACGTCCGCGTGCAGGTGCAACAGGATGGTGTGCTCGCCGACCAAACGGATCGGCCCACCGTGCAGGCGCACTTCGGCGCGTTCCACCGGGTGACCAGCCGCCGCGCAGGCCTCGGCGATATCGGCGGTGCCGATCGAGCCGAACAGCTTGCCCTCGCTGCCGGCCTTGGCCGTCAGCGTCAGCGCCAGGCCGCTCATCTGGGCCGCACGGGTCTGGGAGCCTGCGAGGTCGTTGGCGGCCTTGATCTCGAGCTCGGCGCGCCGTGCCTCGAAGGCGGCCACGTGCGCGGGCGTCGCCAGCGTCGCCCTGCCGCTCGGCAGCAGGTAATTGCGGCCGAAGCCGGACTTGACCTTGACCCGGTCGCCGATGTTCCCGACGTTGGCGACCTTCTGCAGGAGGATGACTTCCATGATTGCACCGTGTTGATTACAGACTCTCGATGATTGATCCGGGACGTCTCCCGGCCCTGCCGGCCACTAGGCGCCGGGTTGCGGCGTGGCCTGGCCAAAGCGCTCGCGAAAGCGCATCCAGGTATCCGCGAAGCCTAGCCCCACGACCGCCATCGGCAGCAGCGCCACGGCAACGTAGCACAACAGCAGCGGCCCGGTACCCAGCACCTGTGCATCGCGCAGCGCGTGCGCCACCGCCAGCGCCTGCAACAGGAATGCGCAGGCCAGCACGAAGAGTACGTCCTCGGCCGGCTGCCAGGACTGCCCGGTGGCCAGCCGCGCCCCGAGGTTGACGGCCAGCGCCGCGACCGCGATCCAGGCCACGAAACTGCCGAGCCGCAGCGCGCGGAACTGCCGACCGAACAGACCCGGCTCGCGCGCCGCGCCGAACGCCCACAGCGCCATGAACAGCGCCAGCAGCGTATGCAGCATCAGCATCCACGCAGCCGTGGCCCAGGCCACGCGCGCCGTGGCAGCGCCGATCTGCTCCGGCGTGCTTTGCACACCCATTGCCGCCAGCACGCGCGCCGTCTCCTCGAGCATGGGACGCATCGCTTCCAGCGCCGGCACCAGGAGCGTGGCCGGATTGCCCAGCACCAGGTGTGCCACCAGCACCAGGCCGGCCGCCGAGAGCGCGACCACCTGGAACACCAGGTTCAGGCTGCGGCTCGTGTTCAGCAGCCAACCCGCCAGGCACGCCGGCCCCAGCACCGCTGCCGCGAGGATCAATGCGCCGGCCACGCCCAGCAGCGGCGCAAAGGCCCACGCGATCGGTATGGCCGCGCCGAGTGCAGCCAGCGCCGCGGCGCGCGGGCCGCCGGCCAGCAGCGCCAGCACCGTTACGGCCGCCGGCAGCCACGCAGCGACCGGCAGCGCGATCAGCGTCAGCACGGAACACGCCGCCGCCGCGAGGAAACCGCGCGTGGGCCGTGCCGTCAGCCACTCGGCAAATTTCTGCATGGCGTCACCGCAGCACCGGGAAGCGGCCGCGCCGCGTCAGTGCTGGTCCGTGTACGGCAACAGCGCCAGGTAGCGGGCCCGCTTGATGGCCGTCGCGAGCTGCCGCTGGTAAAACGCGCTCGTGCCCGTGATGCGGCTCGGCACGATCTTGCCGGTCTCGGTGACGTAGCCCTTGAGCATCCCGAGGTCCTTGTAGTCGACCTGCTCGATGCCCTCGGCCGTGAACTTGCAGTACTTCCTGCGGCGGAAGAAACGTGACATGTGCCTGCCTCCCGTCAGTCCGCACGCGCGGCGGTTGCCCGCTCGCGGCGCGAACCGTTGTCGTCATCGCCATCGTCGTCCGAGTCGCCGTCCGAACGGTCGTCGCGGTCGCCACGGTCCTTGTCTTCCGCGGGCCTGGCCATCGCCGAGGGTTCGGTGACCGCCTGCTCCACCTTGATGATCAGGTGGCGCAACACCGCATCGCTGAAGCGGAACGCCTCGACCAGTTCATCGAGGATCTTGCCGTCGCACTCGACGTTGAGCAGGACGTAATGAGCTTTGTGGATCTTGTTGATCGGGAAGGCGAGCTGGCGTCGCCCCCAGTCCTCGAAACGATGCACGTGGCCGCCGCCCGCGCTGATCATGCCGCGGTAGCGCTCGACCATGGCCGGCACTTGCTCGCTCTGGTCCGGATGGACGAGGAATACGATCTCGTAATGACGCATCTTGGCACCTCCTTGCGGGTTTGCCTCCCGCGGGATGCGACCGCGGTGAGGCAAGGAGCATCGCGCCCACCAGGGCGCGAAAGGGTGCGTAACGTACCGGAATCGCTGGGCCTGCGCAACCCGGGCGGAGCCTGCCCCCGCAAGGAGCGGGAACCCTCCGGCCCCGGTCAGCCGGGCGCCTGCCTGCCCCGCTGCCGCAACGCCTCGTACAGCACGATGCCGGTGGCGACCGATACATTGAGCGATTCCACGACGCCGCGCATCGGCAGCTTGACGGTGAAATCGCAGGCCTCGCGCGTCAGGCGACGCATGCCCGATCCCTCCGCGCCGACGACGACGGCGAGCGGTCCGGTCAGGTCGGCGGCGTACAGGTCCATCTCGGCCACGCCCGCGGCCCCCACCAGCCACACGCCCGCCGCCTTCAGGCGGGCCATCGTCCTCGCCAGGTTGGTCACCTGCACAAATGGAATCGCCTCGGCGGCGCCAGCCGCGACCTTGCGGACCGCCGGGGTCAGACCCGCCGCGCGGTCTTTCGGCGCGATCACGGCCATCACGCCGGCCGCTTCAGCGGTGCGCAGACACGCCCCGAGGTTGTGCGGATCCTGCAGGCCGTCCAGAACCAGCAGCAGGACGTCACCCCCGGCCGCCGCCACGCGCGCCAGCAGTTCGTCCTCGTCCAGCGCCGGCGCCGGCGTCACCTCGGCCACCACACCCTGGTGCACGGCCGCGCCGGTCATGCGATCCAGTTCGGCCGGCGCGCACCGCCCGATGCGCACGCCCTGCGCGGCCGCGAGGTCCTGCACGGCGCGCAGGCGCGTGTCATCGCGGCCCTGCTGCAGCCACACCTGCCGCACCTGCCTTCCATGCCGTTCCAGCAGCACGCGCACCGCGTGCAGGCCGTAGACGAGATTCTCGGCGCTCATTGCCTGCGGGTCCCGCGGGGCCTGCCGGTCTTGCGGGTCTTGCGGGGGCCGTGCGGTTTGCGGGTCTTGCGCGCGCCGCCCGGCGTGGCGCTGGTGCCAGGCGGGCGCCGCGGGTGCCAGGCGCCGGCCAGCATTTCGACGAATTCGAAGTCGATCTTGCGCTCCGAGGAATCCACCTTCGCCAGGCGGACCCGCAATTCATCGCCGATGGTGAAACGCTGCCCGGAGCGCTCGCCGACCAGCGTCCGGTCCTCCTCGTGAAATCGGAAATAGTCGCGCGGCAGCGCCGTCACGTGCACCAGCCCATCCACCTGCAGGCCCTTGATCTGCACGAAGATGCCGAAGTCCGTGACCCCGGTCGCGACGGCCTCGAACTCCTCGCCGATCCGGTCCTTCATGAACTCGCACTTGAGAAAGGCCACGACCGAGCGCGCCGCCTCGTCCGCCTTGCGCTCGCGCATCGAGCATTCCTGCCCCAGCGTCTCCATTTCCCTGGTGGAGTGAACGAAGTCTTCGCCCGTGCCGCCGCCCAGCACATGGCGGATGGCACGGTGCACCAGCAGGTCGGGATAGCGGCGGATCGGCGACGTGAAGTGCACGTACTCGTCGAGCGCCAGGCCGAAATGGCCGATATTCAGCGGCTGGTACAAGGCCTGCGGCAGCGAGCGGATGATGGCGTTCTCGAGCACCGCCGAGTCGGGGCGGTCCACGACCTGGCGCAGCACCTGCTGCAGCCGCGATGGCTCGAGCTCACTGGTCGTGTCGAGGTGCACGCCGCGCATCGCGAGGAAGCGCTTCAGCTCCACGATGCGGTCCTCATCAGGCTGGCCATGGATGCGGAACAGCGACGGCATCTTGTGCCGCTTCAGGAACTTGGCCGCCTCGACGTTGGCCGCGATCATGCACTCCTCGATCATGCGGTGGGCGTCGTTGCGCGGAAAAGCGCGGATGTCGCTGACGGCGCCCGCCTCGTCCACCAGCACCCTGACTTCCGGCGCCTCGAAATCGAGCGCGCCGCGGCTCTCGCGATGGATGCGCAGCGCGCGGTACACCTCGTGCAGCGTCTCGAGGCCGCCCAGCACGGCCGCCAGGTCGCGACGCACCGCCGTGTCCTTGTCGACCAGCGCCGCCGCCACCTGCGTGTAGGTCAGGCGCGCCACCGAGCGCATCAGCGCCGGGTAGAAGCGCGCCTTCGTCACCCTGCCCTCGCGCGACACGCTCATCTCGCAGGCCATGCACAGCCGCTCCACGTCCGGCATCAGCGAGCACAGGTGGTTGGACAACTGCTCGGGCAGCATCGGGATGACGCGGCCCGGGAAGTACACCGACGTGGCCCGCTCGCGCGCCTCGAGGTCCAGCGCGCCGCCAGGCGCCACGTAGTGGCTGACGTCGGCGATTGCCACGATGACGCGAAACCCGCCGCGGGTCGCCTCGGCGAAGACCGCGTCGTCGAAGTCGCGGGCATCCGCACCGTCAATAGTAAGCAGCGGCACTGCGGACAGGTCCTCGCGCCCGGGCGCCACGGTCTTCGGCACCTGCTTGCCGTGGCCGCGCGCCTCGCGCAGCGCCTCGGCCGGGAATTCCTGCGACAGGCCGTGCGCCGCCACGGCCAGCTCGATCGCCGTGTGCGCCGCGCTGCCTTCCGGCAGGATCCGCGTCACGCGACCGACCGGGTCGGCATGCGCGGTCGGCGGCTCGACGAGGTCGGCGACGACCAGGTCGCCGGAGCGCGCACCGCCGCTGGCGCCGGCCGGGATCACGATCCGGTGGCTGATGCGGCGGTTGTCGGGCTCGATGAAGCCGACGCCCGACTCCGACCAGTACTTGCCAGCCACCTGGTGCGTGCGGCGCTCCAGCACCTCGACCAGCACGCCTTCCTTGCGGCCGCGCTCGTCGACGCCGGTGGTGCGCACCGCGATGCGGTCGCCGTGCATCACCTGGCGCATCTGCCGGAATGGCAGGAACACGTCGTCGCCGCCGCTTTCCGGGCGCAGGAAGCCGAAGCCGTCCTTGTGGCCGGTGACGGTGCCGACCACCAGCGGCAGTCGCTCGAGCAGGCAGTACTCCTCGGCGCGGTTGCACAGCAGCTGGCCGTCCCTGACCATCGCGGCGAGCCGCTTGCTCAGCGCCTGGCGCACCGCCGGCGCGCGCACGCGCAGCGCCTCGCACAGCGCCTCGAACGCCAGCGGCTGGCCGGCTTCCTGCAGCGTCGCCAGGATGTACTGGCGGCTGGGGATGGGATGTTCGTAGCGGCTGGACTCGTCGCGAAAACGCGGATCACGGTCCTGCCAGCGGCGGCGCGACTTCATGAAGACCTCTTATTTGACAAGCACAGGCGGCGTGAGTAGATTTCGCTGCCCTCGCCGGGGACTGCCCCGGTCGCTCCCTGTGCCCAGGTGGCGGAATTGGTAGACGCGCTAGTTTCAGGTATTAGTGCCGAGAGGCGTGGAGGTTCGAGTCCTCTCCTGGGCACCATCAGACGCTCCTGAGGAAAAGGCCGCCGGCCACTGGCCCGCGGCCTTTTATCTTACCAGTGCACGCCGCGCAGCAGCGAGGCGAACATCACCGCCTCCGGGGTCGGCGTCGAGTCCTTCGGCCGGTCCTTCGCGTCGCCCTTGGCGGCCGAGGAATCCGGGAACATCTTGTAGGCCGTGTTCATCACGACCTCGGAGATGCGCGGCGCCGTCAGGTGCAGCACTTCGGCGAACAGGCCCAGCCGCGTCGCAATGCGCTTGGGCCGGTCGATGATCGCCTCGGCCACCATGTCGGCGGCGTCGTCCGTCGTGGCGACCGGCATCTGGTCGTAGATCTTGGTGGGCGCGATCATCGGCGTGCGCACCAGCGGCATGTTGATGATCGTGAAGCTGACGCCCCGGTCGGCCAGTTCAGCCGCCGCGCAGCGCGTCCACGCCTCGAGCGCCGCCTTGGACGACACGTAACCGGCGAAGCGCGGCGCATTCGACAGCACGCCGATCGAGGAGACGTTGACGATGTGGCCCGCGCCGCGCTCCAGCATCGACGGCAGGAACGACATGGTCAGCCGCACCGTTCCCAGGTAGTTGAGCTGCATGGTGCGCTCGAAGTCGTGGAAGCGGTCGAACGACAGGTCGATCGAGCGACGGATCGAACGGCCGGCGTTGTTGACCAGCACGTCCACGCCGCCGTGCTCTTCGAGCACCTTGCGCGCGAATGCGTCGTTGGCGGCGTAGTCGCTCAGGTCGCACGGATAGGCATGCACTTCGCCGCGCTCGGCCAGCTCGGCGCGCGCCGCCTCCAGCTTCTCGGGATCGCGCGCCACGATCACCACCTTCGCCCCCGCGTCCGCGCAGCGCCCGGCCGCGGCCAGCCCGATGCCGGACGAGCCGCCCGTGATCACGACCACCTTGCCACGCACCGCGCCGGCCAGGCTGCGGTCCAGCGACAGGTCCGGGTCGAGGTGCCGCTCCCAGTAGTCCCACAGCCGCCACGCGTAGTCCTCGAGCGGCGGCACGCGGATGTCCGTGTGCTCCAGCAGCCGCTGCGTCTTTGTCGAGTCGAAGCGCGTCTGCCAGTTGGCGAAGCGCAGCACGTCCTTGGGAATCTGCAGGTCGCGCATGATCGTGTCGATCATCTGCATGAGCGGCTTGTAGCTCGTCATCGACTTGCTGACACCGCCCGGGATGAACTCGAACAGCTTCGGGTCGAGCCGCACGGCCATGGTCGGTGCGTGGCCCGAGCGCGCGAACAGGTTCAGCACCTCGCCGACGCGCCGCGGGCGCGGGTCGATCAGGTGGAAGCACTCGCCATCGCCCGCCTCGAGGTGCGCCAGGTGGTCCATGGCTTTGACCACGTAGTCCACCGGCACCATGTTGATGTAGCCGCCCTCGAAGCCGACCAGCGGAAACCACGCCGGCAGCGACTGCCGGATCTTCTGGATCATCTTGAAGAAGTAGTAGGGTCCGTCGATCTTGTCGATCTCGCCGGTCTGCGAGTGCCCGACGACGATGCCCGGCCGGTACACGCGCCACGGCACCTTGCAGCGCTGGCGGACCAGCGCCTCGGACTCGTGCTTGGTGCGGAAGTACGGGTGATCGAGTCCGGTTGCCTCCTCGAACATGTCCTCGCGGAAGGTGCCGCGGTACTGCCCGGCGCTGGCGATCGAGCTGACCAGGTGGAAGCATCCCGCCCTGATGTTGCTCGCGAACTGCAGCGCATGATCGGTGCCCAGCACGTTGGCCGCCTCCTGCTCCTCGGCGCCAGCCTTCAGGTCGTAGACCGCCGCCAGGTGGAACAGGTGCTTGATGCGGCCGCGCAATCGCTTGCGATCCGCCTGCGAAACGCCGAGATGATGCTCGGCCAGGTCGCCGGGTATCGCGACGACCCGCCTGGCGCGCGGGCCCCAGGTCGGCTTCAGCGCCTCGAATTTCTGCATCGATTCCGGCCGCACCAGCACGTAGATGTAGCCGCGGCGCTCGAGCAGCTGCGTGATGAGGAAACGCCCGATGAAACCGGTGGCGCCGGTGACGAAATAACTCATTCTGCCGCTCCCTGGCGGGACCCGTCCCGGGTCCCGCTTCTGTCTCTCAGGTCCTGCCGCGCCGGGTGCGCCACTGCGGCGGTCGGGCGGTTATAGTGATGTCCTTAGCATAGCCGATCCCGGACAAGAGCCGATCTCCATGGCCGCCGACCGACACAGCATGTCCGCCGTAGACGCGGCCTGGATGCGCATGGACCGGCCGACCAACCTGATGATGGTGGTCGGCGTGCTGGTGTTCGAGCGGCCGCTCGACTACCGCCGCTTCCGCAAGCTGATCGCCGGGCGTTTCCTGCGTTTCGAGCGCTTCCGCTGCCGCCCCGTCGATGACGTCGTCGGCGCCTCGTGGCAGCCGCACGCCGGCTTCGAGCTCGATGCCCACCTGCGGCGCGTCGCGCTGCCGGCGCCGGCCGGCCAGCGCGAGCTGGAGGCGCTGGTCTCCGACCTGGCCGGCACGCAACTGGACCGCCGCCGGCCGCTGTGGCAGTTCCAGTTCGTCGAGAATTACCTGCGCGGCTCGGCGGTCATCGTACGCATCCACCACTGCTACGCCGACGGCATCGCGCTGGCGCGCGTCTTCATGTCGCTGACCGACGGCGCCAGGCCCCTGCCCGCTGCGGCCAGCGGGCCCGCCGGCGGACGGCTCGACGCCCTGCTGGCGGGCGGCGCGGGCTGGCTCGGCCGCCTCGGCGACAGCGTGCTGCACCCGCAGGTCGTCAACGAACTGGCCGGCAAGGCCCTGGGCGCAACGCTGGAACTGACGCGTGTCGCGCTGCTGCCGGACGATCCACCCACCTCGCTGAAGGGCCCGCTCGGCACGCGCAAGATCGCTGCCTGGGCCGAACCCCTGCCGCTGGCCGAGGTGCGCACCGTCGCGCGCGCGCTGGGCTGCACCGTCAACGACGTGGTCATGGCGGCGGTCGCCGGCGCGCTGGGCGGTTACCTGCGCGAGCGCGGCGAGGACAGCGAGGACCTGACGCTGCGCGCCACCGTGCCGTTCAACCTGCGCGATCCGGCGGATGCCATGGAGCTGGGCAATCACTTCGGGCTGGTGTTCCTGGACCTGCCGGTCGGCGTACGTGACCCGCTGCAGCGCGTGTGGGCCGTGCGCGAGACGATGTGCGCGCTGAAGCGCTCACCGCAGCCGGCGGTCATGCTCGGGCTCATGACGGCGCTCGGCCTGGCGGGTGTAGCGGTGCAGAACGCCGCGGTCGACCTGCTGTCGCGCAAGGCGACGCTGGTGGCGACCAATGTGCCCGGGCCGACCGAGGCCCTGCGGCTGGCCGGCCAGCCGGTATCGCAGGCGATCTTCTGGGTGCCGCAGTCGGGCGACATCGGCCTGGGACTCAGCATCCTGAGCCACTCGGGCCAGCTGCAGTTCGGCGTGCTCGCGGATCGCCGCAGGATCGCCGACCCGCGGCAACTGGTCGCGCGTTTTGCGGCGGAATTCGAGGCAATCGTGCTGGCCGCGCTGCTGGGTCCCTTGCTGCCGCACGCCTGACCCGGGGCTCAGGCCAATTCGGCCTTCGCCTGCTCGACGTCCAGCCGCTGCATCGCATCCGCCGGCTTGCAGGCAGCGGCCTTCCTGTACAGCCTGACCGCCTCGTCGTGCTTGCGGTCGCCCTCGAGCATCAGCAGCCCGTTCGCGTACTCGACATAGGCGATGGCGGCCTGGCCGTTGAGCTTGATGGCCTGCTCGAAATGGCGCACGGCAGTGGCCTTGTCCGCGCCATAGGTGAGCCGGCCGGCCAGCGCGCCGACCTTGTCGATGATCTCGGCGTGGTAGGCGCCCAGCGCGATGTGCGCATCGGCATGGCGCGCTTCCAGCTTGATCGCCTCGTCCAGCGCCTCGCGCACCTTGCCGCCTACGCCCTCGCCCAGTGCCTTCAGCACGGAGATGCGTTGCGCGTAGCGGCCGAGCGCGAAGGCATGGAAGTACCAGGCATTCGCATAGGCAGGCAGCTTGCGGCAGGCATCCGCGCCGCGCGCCGCGGCTTCCGTCAGCAGCTTCACGGCCCGCTTGTCGTCTTCCTCCAGGTAGGTGCAGTACACCGCAGCCGCCTTGTTGGCGACCGATGCGCCAAATGCCCCGAGCGCGGCACCAGCTTCGACGGCCTCGCGGAAATCGCCGCGATGGAAGGCCCGCCAGGCCTCCTGCAGCCCGGCGGCAAGTGCTTCGTAACTGCCCTTGAAGCCCGGCGGCTGGCCGCCCGGCTTGCCGCCGGCGAGCGGCTTGAGTGCCTCCTGGTCCGGATACGGCTCGCAGTCGCCGGCATGCAACCGGCCCCACGCCTTCGCGAGCGCCGGCCCCGCATAGTCGTACGCCTTCCTGTCGTAGGGGAACTTCACCCACTGCGCGCCGGCCATTGGCACCCTCCTGCGGCAACTACGGACCCCGCACTCTGCCGCATCCTCAGGGCGCGGCAGGCCGGAATCAGGTTATTCTTGCGCACACGTTAACGGTATCGAGCCGCAGGCGGCAAGGAGTCGACGATGGCAGTGAAGAAGAAGGGCAAGCTCAGTGGCGGCGGCGCCGGCAAGGGCGAGGCCAGGCGGGACCCGAATCTGCTCCTGTCAGCCAACCAGATCTGGATGGCCGGGCTGGGAGCGCTGTCGCGCACCCAGGAGGGCGGGACCAAGGTCTTCGACGAGCTGGTCCGCGAGGGCTCGAAGCTGCAGGGCACCGCTCTGGACGCAGCGCAGAAAGTCGTGAGGGACGCGCTGCAGGGCGCGCAGAAGACCGTCAACCGCAAAGTGGACGACGTGCGCGGCCAGGCGACCGAAACCTGGGACAATCTCGAGAAGATCTTTCAGAGCCGCGTGCAGCGTGCCCTGCACCAGCTTGGCATGCCGACCGCCGAGGAAATCACCGCGCTGACGCGCAAGGTGAACGATCTGACGCACAGCGTGGACCGGCTGGCCAAGGCGGGCCCGGCGAAGAAGAAGCGGCCGGCGGCCCGCAAGAAGGCCACCACCAGGCGCAGCAAGGGCAAGACCGCCACCGGCGGCGGGACATAAGGCGAACGCCGGCGGGCGGCCGCAGTGCTGACCCCGCAGCTGGCGCGCAGGCCGAGGGCCGCGGGCAAGCGTGTGGCGATGGCGCTGGCCGGCGGCGGCCCACTGGGCGCGTTCTTCGAGCTGGGCGCCCTGCAGGCACTGACGGAAAGCGTCGAAGGTCTCGACCTGACCCAGTTGCACGCCTATGTCGGTGTCAGTTCCGGCTCGTTGCTCGCCGCGTGCCTCGCCAACGGGCTCACGCCGGTGGACATGGGCCGGCTGGTGATCGCCAACGAGACCGGCGAGTTCCCGGCCGGTCCCGGCATGTTCCTGCACCCCGCCTACGGCGAATTCGCGAGCCGCGCGCTGCGGCTGCCACGCCTCACGCTCAAGGTGCTCGGCTACTACGCGCGCGCGCCGCTATCGAGAAACCTCGCCGAGGTGCTCGATCCGCTGACCGAGGCGCTGCCGACCGGGCTGTTCGACAGCGCACCCTTCGAGCGCTTCATCGGCCAGTTGTTCAGCACGCACGGACGCACCAACGACTTCCGCAAGCTCGAGCGACGGTTGTTCATCGTGGCCACGGACCTGAACACGGGCGAGGCCACACGCTTTGGCGAACCGGGCATGGACGACGTGCCAATTTCGAAGGCGATCCAGGCCAGCACTGCGCTACCCGGCCTGTACCCGCCGCTCGCGATCGACGGCCATGTCTATGCGGATGGTGCGCTGCTGCGCACGATGCACGCGTCGCTGGTGCTCGATGCGGGTGCCGACCTCGTGATCTGCATCAATCCGCTGGTGTCGTACGATGCATCGTCGCGCGGCCGACACCCAGCGTCCGCCGACCTCACCGAGCATGGCCTGACGGTCGTGCTGGGCCAGACGTTTCGCTCGCTGATCCAGTCACGGATGCTGGTCGGCATGGCTGCGTACCGCTCGCGCTACCCGAGGTCCGACATCCTGCTGTTCGAGCCGGACCGCGACGACAAGCAGATGTTCTTCGCCAACGTGTTCCGCTATGCCGACCGGCGGCGGCTGGTCGACCACGCCTACCAGCGGGTGCGCGCCGACCTGCGCGCGCACGCCGCGGAACTGGAGCCGGTGCTCGCCCGGCACGGCCTGCGGCTCAACATGGCCGCGCTGCGCGCCCGCAATCGCAGTTTCCATGCTTCCATCGACCGGCAGCGGCGCGCCAACGAACGGGTCGTCGGCGACCTGCGGCGCACGCTCGACCGGCTGGACAGGCTGGTCGGGCCGGGCGCCTGAACGGGTAAGGCGGCGCACGCCAGGGAGCCTGCCGGTGTTCGACTCGGCGCAACGTGCCACGGCCCGACGACGACTCGAGGCGCTGGTCGCGCGCCGCGCCGCGGCGCGGCGCCGCGTGACCGGCGACCCGGCACTCGGCGCGTGCGTGCGCGCGCTCGAAGCCTATCAGGCGCGGCGGCTCGCGCTGACGCATGCCGACCTGCACGGCGACGAACGCTACCGGCTCGCCGTCGACTTCTTCCTCGAGGACCTGTACGGGCCGCAGGACCTGTCGGAGCGCGACGCGCAGATGGTGCGCGCGCTGGACAAGCTGGCGCGTTTCCTGCCGCTCGCCGGGCTGTCGGCGCTGGCGCACGCCTTCGAGCTGCACGTGGTGACCGTGGAACTGGACGCCGCCACCGCCGCCCGGCTGGCGGGACCCGCGGTGCCCGATGACCGTGCCTACGCGCTCGCCTACCGTGCCACCGGCCGCCGGGGCGACCGCGAACGGCAGATCGAGTTGCTCGGCGTGGTCGGCGAATTGCTGGATTCCGTCGCCCACCGGCCGGAAGTCGGCCTGATGGTCCGGCTCGCTCGCGCGCCGGCGCACGCGGCCGGCTTCGGTCACCTGCAGGAATTCCTGGAGCGGGGCTACCAGGCCTTCCGGGCGATGCGCGGGGCCGACCGATTCCTGGAAATCGTCATCGGTCGCGAGCGGGCGCTGCTGCAGCGCCTGTTCGGCTGACACGCACTGATCAGCCGAACGGGTGACGCCGCAGGACAGTCTGCGCGCGATCCGGCCCGGTGGAGACGATGTCCACCGGCACGCCGGCCAGCTGCTCGACGCGTTCCAGGAAGGCGCGCGCCCTGGCCGGCAGGGCGTCATGCTGCGCCACGCCGGCGGTCGGCTCCCGCCAGCCGGGCAACTCCTCGTAGACCGGCTCGCAGTCCGCCAGGTCGTCGGCCAGCAACGGCGGCGCTTCGCGCACGCTGCCGGCCCGCCGGTAGCCGACGCAGATGCGGACCGTCTCCAGACCGTCCAGCACGTCGAGCTTGGTGACGCACAGCGCCGCGATGCCGTTGTTGAGGATGGCGCGCCTGAGTGCGACGGCATCCAGCCAGCCGGTGCGCCGCGGCCGGCCGGTGACGGCGCCGAACTCGTGCCCGGCGCTGGCCAGGTGGCGACCCGTTGCATCGGCCAGCTCGGTCGGAAACGGACCTGCCCCGACCCGCGTCGTATACGCCTTGCTGATGCCAAGCACGAAGTCGATGTGGCGCGGCCCGAGCCCGAGGCCAACGGCGGCGGCGCCCGCCACCGTATTGGAAGAAGTCACGAACGGGTAGGTGCCGTGGTCCACGTCGAGCAGGGCGCCCTGCGCCCCCTCCAGCAACACGTCGCCGCCCGCATCCTGGATCGCGGCCAGCTCGAGGCTGACGTCGGCGACCAGCGGCTTGACGCGTTCGGCCTGCGCCAGGCTTTCATGGAGCACTTCCCCGGCATCGACCTGCGGCTCGCCGAAGTAGCGATCCAGCAGGAAATTGTGGTACTCGAGCACCGCGCGCAGTTTGTGCTCGAAGCGCTCGGGCCGGAACAGGTCCGCGACCCGCACGGCGCGCCGCGCGACCTTGTCTTCATAGGCCGGCCCGATGCCGCGGCCGGTCGTGCCGATGGCCGCCGCGCCGCTCGCGCGCTCACGCGCCAGGTCGAGCCGCACGTGCGACGGCAGGATCAGCGGGCAGTTGGGGCTGACCCGCAGACGCTCGAGGACCTGCACGCCGCGGCCGGTCAGCATGTCCACCTCGCGCAACAGCGCCGGCAGCGACAGCACGACGCCGTTGCCGATGAAGCAGCGCACGTGCCCATGCAGGATGCCGGAAGGGATCAGCGACAGGACCGTTTTCTGGCCGCCGATGACCAGCGTGTGGCCGGCATTGTGCCCGCCCTGGAAGCGCGCCACCGCGGTGGCGCGCTCGGTGAGCAGGTCGATGACCTTGCCCTTGCCCTCGTCGCCCCACTGCGCGCCGATGACGACGGCCATCCTGCCCGCGCCTGCGCTCATCCGCGAATCACCCACAGCAGCACGAGTCCCGCGATCATGCTCGCAAGGCCCGCGACGCGCAGCTGCGCATCGGGCAGGGACGAGAACAGCGCCATGGTCCGCTTCATGCCCTGCGGGCTCAGGAAAGGCAGCACGCCTTCAATCACGAGGTACAGCGCGAAGGCCGTCGCAAGGTCCAGCCAGTCGATCTGCACGGTGGCTCAGCGGCCGGGCTTGTTCAGGTACTTGAAGAAGTCTCCGTCAGGCGCCAGCACCAGGATGTCCTCCGGCTTGCCCAGCGAGCGCCGGTAGGCTTCCATGCTGCGGTAGAAGGCGTAGAACTCCGGCTGGCGCTTGTAGGCAGCCGAATAGATGGCGGCGGACTTGGCGTCGCCTTCGCCGCGGATCTTCTCGGCCTCGCGGGTCGCCTCGGCCAGGATCTCCATGCGTTCGCGGTCCGCGGCCGCGCGCACCTTCTGGGCGATCTCATCGCCCTCGGCACGCAGTTGCGCGGCCTGCCGCGCGAAGTCCTGCCGCATCCGGTTGAACACCGAGTCGAGCACGTCGTCCGGCAGGTCGATGCGCTTGACGCGTACGTCGATCAGGGTGATGCCGAGCTGCCGGACCGACTCGCCCGCAAAGGTGAGGATGTCGCCGATGAACTCCGACCGCTCCGCCGCCACGACCTGCTGGATGGTGCGTCGCGCGATGACGCCCTTGAGTCCGTCCTTCACCAGCTCGGCCAGCCGCATCGCGCCGACCTCCTCGTCGCCGCCGCTGGTGGACTGGTAGTACTGGGCGACGTCGGAGATGCGCCACTTCACGAAGAAATCGACGTTGAGGATCTTGCCCTCGCTGGTCAGGAACTGCTCCGACGGGTAGGTGCGCGTCAGCACGCGACGGTCGAAGGTCCGCACGTTGTCAACGAACGGCACCATGAAGTGCAGGCCAGGCTTGTAGTCCGCGCGGATGATCTCGCCGAAGCGGAATTTGATGGCGAGCTGGGTCTCGCTGACCTGGAACACGCTGTTCGAGCCGACGATGAAGATCACGGCCGCCGCGATGACGACGGACAGGAAGCGGTTGTTCATCAGCGGTCCCCCCTGACGCGCGGGTCAACCTGATTCGCCTGATCGCTCCCGCCGTCCGTGCGCGGCAACGGCTCGACCGTGACGGTGCCCCGCGGCGTGCGCTGCTCGATCAGCTTGTCGAGCGGCAGGTACAGCATGTTGCCGGTGCCGCGGGTATCGACTATCACCTTGGTCGATTTGCTGAGCACCTCTTCCATGGTCTCGAGGTACAGGCGCTGGCGCGTGACCTCCGGCGCCCGCTGGTACTCGGCAGCGATCGCCGTGAACCGTGAGCTGAGGCCGTCCGCCTCCGCCGTCACGCGCTCGCGGTAGGCGCGCGAGCCTTCCAGCTGGCTGGCAGCGAGGCCGCGTGCCTTCGGCAGGATGTCGTTCGCATAGGTCTGGGCGGCCAGGTTGGCGCGGTCGCGGTCTTCGCGGGCCTTGATCGCGTCCTTCTGCGCCGGCGCAACCTGCTCGGGGACGATGACGTCCTGCAGGTTGACGCTGATCACCTCGATCCCCGTGTTGTAGGACACGATAGTGCGCTGGATCAGCTCCTTGGTCCGCTGCGAGATCTCCTGGCGGCCCTTCTCGAGCACGAACTCGAGCTTGCTCTGGCCAATGACCTCGCGGATCGCGCTCTCGCTGACTTCCTGCAGCGTGCTCTCGGGATCCCGCACGTTGAAGGCGAACTGCACGGGGTCGAAGCGGCGGTATTGCACCGCGAGGTTGATGCCGACCAGCGCCTCGTCCTGGGTCAGCATGCGCGTCCGGTCCTCGAAGCTGCGGAACTCTGCAACGTTGACCGTGAGCTTGCGCTCGATGGGCCACGGCAGGTGCCAGCGCAGTCCGGGCTGCGTCGTCTCGACGTAGCGCCCGAAGCGCGTGATGACGGCGCGCTCCGCCGCGTCATTCTGGTAGACGCCGGTCATCGCCCACAGGCCCAGCACGATGATCGCGATGTAACCAAATCTGAACGGCATGCCGCCGGGTGCCGCGCCACCATTGGTCGGCCGTGGGCCGGACGGCCCGCCGCCAAACATGGACTTCAGCCGCCGCTGCAGGTTGCGCACGACCTCATCGAGGTCGGGCGGTCCCTTTTCCGGCCGCCGCTGCCACGGATTCGGGTTCTTGCCTGAGTCGTCGTTCCAGGGCATGTCATACGCTCGGTAGTTTGGGAGTCACGCCGCGGATTTCGCCACGGAACCGTCCGATTCTACGGGCCCGCTGCGGGCCGAACAAGGCGAGATGCTGCGCGCGAAGTCGATTCCCTCGGCGGCGCACAACTCGTCGAGTTCGGCGCGCGAGGCCTCGACTGTCAGCAACCAGCCGCCCTCCTCAGCGGGCGCGTCGCAGCGTACCAGGCCGTACTGGTAGAACCGTGCGCGGGCGCGGCCGTGCTGCGGTGCCAGCGACACCGTGTAGCGCCCCGGCGCGCCGCCAAAACGCTCGTGCAGGCAGGCCTGCACCAGTTCCACGCCGGTGCCGGTCAGCGCGCTCATCCAGACGCGCGCGGCGCGCCCCTGGTCGTCGCGCTCAATGCGTGCGGTCGCGCCGGTCCGGTCGCACTTGTTGAACACCGTCAGCACCGGCAGCCCGCCGGCGCCGATGCTCTCCAGCACCACCGCGACCTGCGCCATGCGCTCGCCATGCTCGGGATCCGCGGCATCCACCACGTGCACCAGCAGGTCCGCGTCGCGCGCCTCGAGCAGCGTGGAGCGGAACGCGGCCACCAGTTCGTGCGGCAGGTCCCTGATGAAGCCGACCGTGTCGGCCACCACCAGTTCCGGCGTGTGCGGCAGCCTGAGACGTCGCACCGTCGGGTCCAGCGTCGCGAACAACTGATCGGCCGCGTACGCGTCACTGCCGGTCAGGGCGTTGAACAACGTGGACTTGCCGGCATTCGTGTAGCCGACCAGCGTGATAGCCGGCACCGGCACCTTCTTGCGCACCGCCCTTCCGGTGTCGCGACGCTGCGCGAGCTTTTCGAGCCTGCCAGCCAGCGTGCGGATGCGCCGTCCCAGCAGGCGGCGGTCCGTCTCGAGCTGCGTTTCGCCGGGGCCGCGCAGCCCGATGCCACCCTTCTGGCGCTCGAGGTGGGTCCAGCCGCGCACCAGACGCGTCGACAGGTGCCTGAGTTGCGCCAGCTCGACCTCGAGCTTGCCCTCGGCGCTGTGTGCGCGCTGCGCGAAGATGTCGAGGATCAATCCGGAGCGGTCGAGGACCCGCCGGTCGATCAGCTTCTCCAGGTTGCGCTCCTGGCTCGGCGACAGCGGATGGTCGAACAGGATGACGTCCGCTTCGGTCTCGGCAGCCCGCTCGCGGATTTCCTCGGCCTTGCCGCTGCCGACGAAATAGCGCGAGTCGGGGACGCGACGCGCGCCCGTCACCGTCGCGACCGGTGTGGCCCCCGCCGATCGCGCCAGGGCCTCGAACTCGCGCAGGTCTTCTTCGTTTGCCGGCGCCCCCAGTGCGAGGCGGACGAGTACGGCGCGTTCGCCGGCCTCAGGTCGTTCGAACAACGAGCCCCCCTGCGACGTGGCGCACTGCGTTCACTCCGGTGCACCGTCCTTGGCAGCGTCCTCGTCCGCACTCGGCAGGTGGACGTTGCGTGCCGGGACGACCGTCGAGATGGCGTGCTTGTAGACCATCTGGCTCACCGTGTTGCGCAACAACACGACGAACTGATCGAACGAGTCGATCTGGCCCTGCAGCTTGATCCCGTTGACCAGGTAGATGGACACCGGTACGCGTTCCTTGCGTAGCGCGTTGAGGAACGGGTCCTGCAATGACTGACCTTTCGCCATCTTGTTATCTCCTTGTTATTTCTAGGAATTATAGTCCGCCGGCCGCGGCCATCAGGGTCTTGATCAGGCGGGGAGTACTGGCCATGCTCGCCGATCAAAAAAAACGCCGGCGAACAGGCAAATACTAGCACAGGGACCCCTTCCGGACCCTCGACTCGAGCCAGCGCTCCACGCCCTCCTGTATGCGGCCTGCCGCGCCAGGATCAAGGGCATCCTGCCATTGCGCACCGGGTTCGGCCCGCAACCAGGTGAGCTGACGGCGCGCCAGCTGGCGCGTCGCGATGACCGCCAGCCGGACCGCATCAGGCAGGCTCTGGCGGCCCTCGAGATGGTCCCACAATTGCCGGTAGCCGACCGACCGCATGGATGGCATTTCAGTGTCCAGGTCGCCGCGGCCATGCAGCCTTCGAACCTCTTCGAGCAGTCCTAGTTCCATCATGCGGACAAAACGGGCCTCGATGCGCGCGGCCATGGCGGCCCGGTCCCCCGGCGCGAGCACCAGCTTCAGGTCGCCGGGCCTCGATCCGCCGCGCAGGTCCTCGCGGTGCCGCTCGCTGGCCGGTCTGCCGGTAAGTTCGATGATCTCCAGCGCGCGCTGGATCCGCTGCCGGTCCCGGGGCTGGATGCGGCCGGCGGCCACCGGATCGCGGCGGGCCAGTTCCGCATGCAGGGCGGGCCAGCCCTCGCGCGCGGCGCGCTCGTCGATGGCCGCGCGCACGGCGGCGTCGGCGGACGGCAGGCGCGCCAGACCCGACTGCAGCGCGCGGAAATACAGCATGGTGCCGCCGGCCAGCAGCGGCACGCGGCCGCGGCCGCAGATGTCCGTCATCGCCTGCCGCGCGTCGGTGACGAAACGGCCGGCCGAGTAGCGTTCGGCCGGGTCGAGGATGTCCAGCAGGTGATGCGGCGCCCGGGACAGTTCGTCGGGCCCCGGCTTGGCGGTGCCGATGTCCATGCCGCGGTACACCATCGCGGAATCCACGCTGACGATTTCCACCGGCAGGCGCTCCGCGAGTTGCACGGCGAGATCGGTCTTGCCGGCGCCGGTCGGCCCCATCAACAGGATGGCGGTGTCGGCCACGTCTCAGCGTCCGCGCAGGAACATCCGGTCGAGGTCCTCGAGCGAGATGCGCGTCCAGGTCGGTCGCCCGTGGTTGCACTGATCGGCGCGGTCGGTGCGCTCCATTTCGCGCAGCAACGCGTTCATCTCGGCCATCGTCATCGTGCGCCGCGCGCGCACCGCCGCGCGGCAGGCCAGGCTCGCGAGCACCTCGTTCTGCCGCTCGACGATGCGGTGCGTGGCGCCGTGTTCGCCGAGGTCGGCCAGCACGTCGCGCAGCAGCCCGGCCGCGTCGCAGCCGGCCAGTGCCGCCGGCAGTTCGCGCACGGCCAGGCGCGCCGGGCCGATGCGCTCGGCCACCAGCCCGGCGCCGGCCAGAATCTCGCGCTGCTGCTCCGCCAGTTCGGCATCCGCTTCGGTGACCTCCAGCGCGACCGGCACCAGCAGCGCCTGGCGCTCGGGACCGCCCGCGTCCATGCCGGCCTTGAGCCGCTCGTACAGGACGCGCTCGTGTGCCGCATGCATGTCCACCAGCACGATCCCGTCCGCCGTCTGCGCCAGGATGAAGATGCCGTGGATCTGGGCCAGTGCGTAGCCGAGCGGCGGCGCGTCGCCGCCCTGCGCACCCGTTTCAGCCGGCGGGGTCCATTGCGCGATCGCCCGCCAGTCGCCCGCGCCGCCAGCCGCGGGCTCGCGCAGCGGCAGGCCGGCGCCCGCGCTGTCCAGCCACGGCCCGCTACTCGCGGAACCCTGTCGCGCGGCCGCGGGGCGGGCCGCGGACAGCGCTCGCTCGACGCTGCGGAACACGAAATCGTGCACATCGCGGCCGTCCCGGAAACGCAGCTCGAGCTTCTGCGGGTGCGCATTGACGTCCACCTGGGCCGGGTCGAGCTCCAGGTACAGCACGTAGGCGGCGTGGCGGCCGCCGTACAGCACGTCGCGGTAGGCGAGCCGCACCGCGTTGCCGAGCAACCGGTCGCGCACGATGCGCCCGTTCACGAACAACAACTGCCGGTCCGGCTGCGCGCGTGAATGCGCCGGCAAGCCAAGCCAGCCGCGCAACGACAATCCGGCTGCGGCGTGTTCCAGGTGCAGCGCCTGCGCCATGAAGTCCGCGCCCACCAGCCGCGCGACGCGCTCTTCCTGGGCGGCCCGCTCCGGCGCCGCCGCGAGCGCGAACACCCTGCGCCGGTTGTGGGTCAGCGAAAAAGCGACGTCGAAGCGTGACAGCGCCAGGCGCGACAGCGTGCGCAGCACGTGCTGAAACTCTGTGGACTCGGTGCGCAGGAACTTGCGCCGCGCGGGCACGCCGTAGAACAGGTCCCGTACCTCGACCGTCGTGCCCTGCGGGTGCGCGGCCGGCCGCGGCTGCGACAACCGGCCGTCGGCCATCTCGACCTCTGCGGCGGCGGCCCCCGCACACGCCGACACCAGCCGCAGCCGCGCCACGGACGCGATCGACGGCAGCGCCTCGCCGCGGAAGCCCAGCGAGGTGACCGCCGCCAGGTCGTCGAGCGTCGCGATCTTGCTGGTTGCGTGCGGCGCCAGGGCCAGTGCCAGCTCCGGCGACGGCATGCCCGCGCCGTCGTCGCGGACCCGCACCAGCGAGATGCCGCCGCGTTCGACGTCGACCTCGATGCGGGTGGCGCCCGCGTCGAGCGCATTCTCCACGAGTTCCTTGACCACCGACGCCGGGCGCTCCACGACCTCGCCGGCGGCGATCTGGTTGACGAGGTTGTCGGGTAGCAGGCGGATCGGCATGGCGGGTCCTGTCGCGGACCCGAGTCTAGCAGCGCGACAGGTGGCTGCGTTCAGCCGCCGCTGGCGAAGGGAATCTCGAGCACCGTGCCGGAGGCAAGCCGGTCGCCGGCGAGGTTGTTGGCCCGTCGCAGGGACTCGACGCTGACCGAGTAGCGGCCGGCCACGTCCGGCAGCGACTCGCCGGACGCCACCACGTGCCTGAGCGGGCTGCCGCGCTGCTGGGCCGCGAGTTGCGCGATGCGCGTTCCCGGCGGCGGATTGTTGTAATAGTAATTGCGCACGCCCTTGTGGATCGCGGCGGCCAGCGAGCGCTGGTAACCCGGGTCGCGCAGCCGCTGTTCTTCTTCCGGGTTGGAGATGAACGCGGTCTCGATGAGCATGGACGGGATGTCGGGCGACTTGAGCACGACGAAGCCCGCATGCTGCACGCCGCTTTTCTTCAGCCGGCCGACGGTGTCCAGTTCGCCGAGCACGTGCCCGGCAGCCTCGCGGCTGGCACTGATGGCGGCATTCTGCGACAGGTCGAGCAGCACCGAGGCCAGCACGTCGTTCTTGTCGTCGAGCGACACGCCGCCGATCAGGTCCGCGGAGTTTTCCTTCGCCGCCAGCCAGCGCGCCGCTTCGTCGCTCGCACCCCGCGAGGACAGCACGTAAACCGACGAGCCGCGCACGTCGCGAGACACGTAGGCGTCCGCGTGGATGGAGATGAACATGTCGGCCTGGTTGACGCGCGCGCGCCGGTTGCGCTCACGCAGCGGCAGGAAATAGTCGCCGGTACGGGTCAGCACGGCGCGCATGCCTGGCTCGGCGTCGACGCGTTCGGCCAGCCGCCGTGCGACCTGCAGGGTCACGTCCTTCTCGCGGGTGCCGCGCTTGCCGACCGCGCCCGGGTCCTCGCCGCCATGGCCCGCGTCCACCGCGATGACCAAGTCGCGCTGGCCGGTCGGGGCATGTTGCGCCTTCACGGGACGCGGCGCCGGCACCGCGCCCGAGGCCAGGTCCACGACCAGGCGGTGACCGTACACGTCGTTGGGGGTCGTCAGGAAATCCCTGGGCTCCGCGCGTGCCGTCAGGTCCAGCACGACGCGCAGCGTTCCGCCGTCGCGCGCGCCGACCCGCAGCTGGCCGACGAGCCCGGAGCCGGCCGGCATTCGCACGCGCGATGGATCCAGGGTCGCGCGCTCGAGGTCGATGACCACGCGGTCGGGACCGGACAATGTGAAGACCTGGTACTTCACCTCGCCGCTCAGGTCGAGCACCACGCGGGTCGAGTCCGGCCCGGCCCACAGGCGCAGGTCGCGCACCTCGACAGCTGCGGCCTGCGCGACGGCCGTCGCGCCAAGACCCAGCAGCAGCAGCAGAATTGAACGCATGGCGGTCAGCGGTAGCAGCCCCACTGCCGCTCAATCTACGACCAGAAACAGATTAATTCAAGTCTATCAGCGAGATAGAGCTGATATTTAATCTTCTTTTCACTCTCTCGTCGTGCTGATCTTCCCGCGCATCGATGGACAGGCGTGGACCGCCTCCAGCCAGACCAGGCCGACGTCGGAGCCGGCCGTGAAATCGAGCCGGCGGCCTGCCTGCTGCCACGTCATGTCACAGGCGACGTCCGCCTCGCCGAGCGCGACGCCGCCTCGTTCCGGCCATTCCAGCAGGGTCAGCGTGCTGCCGGCGCGTAGTTCCCGGTAACCGAGCGCTTCGAGATCGGCCGCGCCGACCAATCGATAAAGATCGAAATGAAGAATGGTGCGATCGCCGAGCTCGTACGGCTCCACCAGCGTGTAGGTGGGGCTGCGTACCGGGCCGGTCACGCCCCAGCCGCGCAGCATGGCCCGCGCCAGCGTTGTCTTGCCCGCCCCCAGTTCGCCGGCCAGCGTCATGAGCAGCCCGTCGGCGCCGGCCGGCAACGTCGCCGCCAGCGCCGCCCCCACGGCCGTCGTTGCATCGGCATCCGCCGCTGCCACGCTCAGGCGAAGTTGACGCATGCCCGCAACTGATCGATGACATCCGAAGCGAGCAACCCCCGCTGGCCGGACCCGGCAGCACGGTCGCCGGCCTCGGCGTGAATGCGCACGCCCGCCAGCGCCGCCGCTTCCAGGTCGCCGGCCTGTGCCACGAGGCCCGCGATCACGCCGGTCAGCACGTCACCCATGCCGGCCGTGGCCATGCCGGGATTGCCGCGGTCGCAGACCCAGGGACTGCCGTGGCCCTGCACCAGCGTGGCGGCTCCCTTCAGCACCACGACGCCGCCGTAGCGTTCCGCGAGCGCCCGCACCGCGCCGCGGCGGTCGGCCTGCACGTCGGCGGGCGTCGAGCCGAGCAGCCGCGCTGCCTCGCCCGGGTGCGGCGTCAGGATCCAGTGCGCATTGCGCCACGGCGACTTGGCCAGCTGGTTGAGCGCATCGGCGTCCACGACCAGCGGCTTGCCGCAGGCCAGCGCGGCCTCGAGCATGCCGCGCGACCACTCGGTCTGCCCCAGCCCCGGGCCGACCGCCACGACGTCGGCGGCGGCGGCCAGCGGCCGCACCTCGGCCGGCGACTCCACGCCGTGACAGATCACTTCCGGGCGCCCGGCCACGATCGCGCCCACGTGTCCTGGCCAGGTCGCGGCTTCGACGAGGCCCGCGCCGACCCGCAGCGCAGCCTCGGTGGCGAGCCGCACGGCGCCCGGCATCGCGGGACCACCGCCGATGACCAGCACGCGCCCATGGTCGCCCTTGTGGGCCGCGCGGCGCCGTTCGGGCAGCGCCGCGGCAACCTGCTGCGCGCCGATGCGCCGCAGCACCGGCTCCGCGGTAGCGGCCGAAGCCGGCACGCCCAGACCCGAAAATGCGATGGCCCCTGCATGGTCCGGACCGGCGCCCAGGTACAGGCCCGCCTTGAGGCCGACGAACGTAATGGTGCGCGCGGCGTACACGGCCACGCCCAGCACGGCCCCCGTGTCGGCGTGCAGGCCCGACGGCAGGTCGATGGCGAGCACCGGCGTGCCCGAGGCGTTCATGGCGGTGATCCACTCGGCGTAGGTGCCGCTGGCAGGCCGGTCGAGGCCGGTGCCGAGCAGCGCATCGACGATCACGTCGCAGTCATCGAAGGCCGCGTCGCCCAGTGGCGCGAGGCGGCCACCGGCGGCCTTGAAGTCGGCGAAGGCACGCGCCGCATCGCCGTTCAGCCGAGTTGCATCGGTCGCGGCCGCGACGCTGACGTCGAGGCCGGCCGCCTTCGCCAGCCGCGCCAGCACGTAGCCGTCGCCGCCGTTGTTGCCGGCGCCGCACAGCACCAGCACGCGCCGCGCATACGGCCAGCCGTCCACCAGCACGTCGAGCGCAGCCTCCGCCGCGCGCGTCATCAGCGTGTAGCCGGGGATGCCGAGCCGCCCGATGGCGTGAGCGTCCATCGCGCGGACCTGTTCGGCCGTGTAGACGGCGTCGGGCAGCGCGTTCATGGTGGTGATTATACTGGCGGCGCCCCACCGGCCGCGTCGTGATTTATGGCAGTTCACGAGTTTTCAGCCGCGGAACTGGCGCGCATCAAGGCGCGGCTCATCGAACTCGCGCGCGAACTCGGCTTCCAGCAGCTCGGCGTGACCGGCGTGGACCTCGGCGCCGACGAGGCCCGGCTCGCGCAATGGCTCGCCGCGGGCCGCCATGGCGAGATGCAGTACATGGCCCGCCACGGCACGTTGCGCAGCCGCCCTGCCGAGCTGGTGCCGGGCACGGTGCGCGTCATCTGCGTGCGCATGGACTGCTTCGCGCCGGACGTGCCCGGGCCCGATCAGGTGCTGGCGCGGGGCGACCGCGCCTACATCGCGCGCTACGCGCTCGGCCGCGACTACCACCTCATCATGCGCAAGCGGCTGCAGCAGCTCGCCGACCGGCTGGTCGGGGAAATCGGGCCCTTCCGCTATCGCGCCTTCGCGGACTCGGCGCCGGTTCTCGAGAAGCCGCTGGCGCGCAACGCAGGACTCGGCTGGATCGGCAAGCACACCAACCTCATCAACTCGCGCGCCGGCTCCTTGTTCGTGCTCGGCGAGCTGTTCACGGACCTGCCGTTGCCGGTCGACGCGCCGGCCACCGACCATTGCGGCAGCTGCACCGCCTGCATCCCCGCCTGCCCGACCGACGCGATCACGGCGCCGTACGAGATTGACGCGCGGCGCTGCATCTCCTACCTGACCATCGAATTGCACGGCCCGATTCCGCACGAGTTCCGCGCCGCCATGGGCAACCGGGTGTTCGGCTGCGACGACTGCCAGCTGGCCTGCCCGTGGAACAAATTCGCGAGCCCGGCGCAGGATCCCGACTTTCGCAGCCGCCACGGGCTCGGCGATCCTGAGCTGACGGAACTGTTCGGCTGGACCGAGACGCAGTACGCGGAGCGCACGCAGGGCAGCGCGCTGAAGCGGCTCGGCTACCGGCGCTGGCTGCGCAACCTGGCCATCGCGCTCGGCAATGCGCCGACATCACCTGAGGTCGTCGCCGCGCTGCGCACGCGTTGCGACGAGCCCGATCCGGTGCTGCGTGAACACATCGGGTGGGCGTTGCTGCAACACCAACAGGACCCGCGGCCTGACCCCTTCTACTCCCGCACCGCGTTGTAGAAGTGCCGGCCGCGTCGCGTGTCGCGGATGGTCTCGAACAGTTCGCCGAAATCGCGTGAGTCGCCGACCGGATCGATCACCGTCGAATTGACGATCAGCAATGGCGAGGCGGTGTACTGGTGGAAATAGCGCGTGTACGCGTCCACCAGCTTCTGCAGGTAGTCAGGGTCCATGCTCTTCTCGTAGCTGCGTCCGCGGCGCGCGATACGCTCCATGAGCACGTCCACCGGTGCCTGCAGGAACACGACCAGGTCGGGGCGCGGCATGTCGATGGACAGCCGGGCATAGACCTGCTCGTACAGCGAGAATTCCTCGTCGTCGAGCGTGATGCGGGCGAACAGGCGGTCCTTGTCGAGCAGGTAATCCGCAACCCGCACCGGCGCGAACAGGTCCTGCTGACGCAGTTCCTGCAACTGGCGGGCGCGCTGGAACAGGAAGAACAACTGGGTCGGGAACGCCGCGCCGCGCGGATCCTTGTAGAAGCGCTCGATGAACGGGTTCTCGTCGGCCTGCTCGAGTACGGTCTCGGCCCCGACCATCGCGGCGATCTTGCTCGCCAGCGTGGTCTTGCCGACGCCGATGGGGCCTTCCACCACGACCAGCCTGTGCGGCCATGGCTCCTTGGTTTGTTCCGTCACGCGGTACTCACTGGGGCAATGGCGACAGCCCGCCGCCACGAACCTTGCTCAGCAAACTGGCCACGCGCCCACGACCGGGAATCCACAACGAGGGCGCGAACTCCGCCAGAGGATACAGCACGAAATCCCGCTCGTGCAGGCCGGGATGGGGCAGCCGCAGGCCCGGTTCGTCGCGCGTCTCGTCGCCCAGCGCCAGCAGGTCCAGGTCGATGACCCGCGGGCCCCAGCGCACGATGGGCTGCTCGCGCCCCAGTTCGTGTTCCAGCGTCTTGAGCGCGGCCAGCAGGGCCGGCGCCTCAAGATGCGTCAGCAGTCCCGCCACGGCGTTGACGTAGTCCGGTTGCGCGACCGGGCCCATCGGCGGCGAGCGCCACAATCGCGAGTGGGTGACGAGGGTCGTGTCATCGAGCCGCAGCAGGCCGGCGAGCGCCAGGCGCACGCGCTGCTCGGGTCCGGCGAGGTTGCTGCCGAGGCCGACGTAGGCCGGTCGCCAGCGCATCGGCGACTTCAGGCCTGCGGCGCAGGCTTGCGGCGGCCGCGGCCGCCGCGGCGGCGGCGGCGCTTGCTGGTGGCGCCCTGCCCCGGTTCCGGGCGGACGGCCTCCACGCGTGCGATGCGATCGTCCTGCGGCAGCTCCTGGATTTCAGTCCACCACGTGCCGATGGCCGGGTCCTCGGCGCCCGCCTCGACCCGCAGCAGAAGGAAGTCATAGGCGGCCCTGAAGCGCGGGTGCGACAGGAAGCCGAGCGCCCTGCGGCCGGCGCGGCGGTGAAAGCGCGGCTGCAGCGCCAGCATCTCGCGCATCGGGATCGAGTAGCGCTTCGGCAGGCCGAGGCGCTGCGCCTGCTTGCGGGTCACCTCGTCGCAGGCTTCGGCGATCGCCTGCGGCGCCTTCATGCCGGCCTCGAACAGGCGCTGCGCGCGCACCGACACCGGCCCGAACAGCATCACCGCAAACACGAACATCGGCGTCACGGCGCGACCGTCCGCGACGCGCCGGTCGGTGGAATCCAGGCCCGCCAGCAGCAGGCGGCTGGCCATGCCGTCCTGTTCGGCGGCGAGGTGCGCGGCGGTCTCCGGAAACAGGTGTTCGTACAGGCCGTGCTCGACGAGCAACTGGTAGGCGCGCCTGGCAAAGCCGGTCAGGAACAGCTTCTGGAACTCGTCGAACAGCCGCGCCGGCGGAATCCCATCCAGCAGCCCGGCCAGCCGCGGGATCGGGTCGCGCGTGGCGGGGTCCATCGTGAAGCCGAGCTTGGCCTGGAAGCGGATGGCGCGCAGCATGCGCACCGGGTCTTCGCGGTAGCGCGTGTCGGGATCGCCGATCAGCCGCAGCGTGCGCGAGCGCACGTCGGCGACGCCGCCCACGTAATCCCAGATCGAGAAGTCCGCGATGTTGTAGTACAGGCCGTTGCAGGTGAAGTCGCGGCGCCACACGTCCTGGTCGATGCTGCCGTAGACGTTGTCGCGCAGCAGCCGGCCGCGCTCGTTGAGCACGCGTTGGTCGTAGGGGCCCCTGGACCGTTCCGCCTCGACCCCCGTGTCGGCGGCCTGGTCGTCCTGGCCGTCATCCTCGTCGTCGCCGACGAGTTCATCGTCTTCGAGATTGTCATCGAGATTCCGGTCGTCGTCGTCGAGGTCCTGGTCGTCGTCCGCGTCGACCGGATCGTGCGCAGCGCGGAAGGTCGCGACCTCGATGATGTGGGCGCCGAAGCGCACGTGCGCGAGGCGGAAGCGGCGGCCGATCAGCCGGCAGTTGCGGAACAGCGCGCGCACCTCGTCGGGCGAGGCGTCGGTCGCCACGTCGAAGTCCTTCGGCTGCAGGCCGATCGCGATGTCGCGCACGCAGCCGCCCACCAGGAACGACTGGTAGCCGGCGTCCTTGAGCCGGTACAGGACCTTGAGGGCGCTGGGGGCGATCTGCGAACGCGAGACGGGATGCTCGGCGCGCGGAATGATGACCGGGAGTGACGGCCGTGTGGCTGATTCGTTCAAAAAGAAGCGGGCTCGCTTGAGGTCGGAAAAAGGGCGCCTATAATACACGCCCCCGCCCGGGACCCACCCGGCGGGCGCGGCGGCCTGCGCTCCCATCGTCTAGAGGCCCAGGACACAGCCCTCTCAAGGCTGGTACGAGGGTTCGAATCCCTCTGGGAGCGCCATATTCTCAGCCACTTAGACGCCGTTTCAGCTTCGGTGTCCAATAAATGTCCAATATTTTTGGACGTGCTCGGGCCCGCGATCAAGATCCTCGATTAGGCTGGCCAGTCGATCCACGGGCGCTGAATTGGATACCGGAGCGCTGAAGCATCGCAGACTCACCCCCCCCCCGGTTTCCGGCCTTACTGAAGATGATCCACCGTGCCGCCACCGCGTGCCTACCTTAGGAGCCCGACACAGGAAGGGCGCACTTATGCAAACTTCGTTTGCGTGCGGTCAGAGCTCGGGGCTTGCGACCTCGCCCCGACACCCCCCGGGGCTGAGGCGGCTACAACGGGACGCGCGGATCCCTTCGGTTCCTCCGCAGCGTTCCCAGGATGCCCCCGCGACAAGTTGGTGCCCGCTTCCGCCTGACGCGCTACGGTCAGGAGATCGATCCCGTAGAGCTGTAGCAGCTTGCTGTGCAATCCGAGGCGAACGCGCGGCAGGACACCGCCGCCGGTCTCAGGACCGATCAGTACGTGGACACGCCTGGATGTTCTGCTCCGCTCAGTCCTTCGCCTTCAATTCAGTCATCAGATCCTTGACTCGATCGAAGCGCTTGAACTTCCCCTTCCTCGCCTCTTTCATGGCGCCGATCGTCCTGGCGTTCGGCTCCAGCGGATCGAACGGCTGGTCCTTCCCTCTTGCGACGCGGTTTCTCACGGCAACCGATCCGGCCAACGCTGGCGCGCATGCATCACGCGCAGGACTTCGAACGTACCGTTCCTGATCCGGTACGGCACGAGGTAGTTCGGGGTTACGACAAGCTCGCGCGTGCCAGCGACACGGCCCGGGTGACTAACGTCGAGCTGTGGATTCTCGGCAAGTGCGTCAATGGCGGAGACAATTCTCTGCACTGTCTCTTGGGCCGCGACCGGGTTGTCCCTGGCGATGGTGTTGCCGATCGCGTCGAGATTGGCAAGCGCCGTGCGCAGCCAGCTAACGCGCATTCACCCCCCACTTCGCCAGCGTCGCATCGACTTCAGTGTCCGTGGCAAAGTCCCCGGCGTCGGCTTCCTGCACCGCTTTCTTGATCTCGGCCACCTGCCAGGCCTGTTCCTCAAGGTACTGGCGCAGAGCGTCCTGCGCCAGGAATGCGCGTGACCGCCCAGTCGCTTTCGCGAGTTTGTCGAGCGTACGCTTCAAGGTGTCGTCCAGCCGAATCGTGAAATTAGTATTCATCGTGCAATCTCGTGCAAAGTCGTGCGGTGTCCGAAGCATACGCCATTTCCAGGTTGCCTGCATTTGCAGGGCGAATTCGCGAACGGCGTGACTGCGCTCCCCCGCCTATCGCACAGCCTCCAGCTTTTCCTTCATGGCCGACGGTATGAATCGGAAGTAGGCCTTGTCGATCATCGCCAAACTGGTGCCGGTCTGATTCGCGCCGGTCAGGGGATCGATCCCGTGGAGCTGCAGCAATTCGCCGATCCGTTCGGCCGCGCGGTACGCCGCAGCGGCGTTCGCGCTGCGACCGGCCCCGCGTGATACCGGCTTGACGGACAGCTGGTAGATCGCCACGACGACACACGCTCCTCGTCCTGCTCCGCCTCTTCGGGACCGGGGACCCGGACCGCCAGCTGCGAGCCGTAGCAGCCGGTCCTTCGTCGCCCCGCCGCTTCGGCAACTCATGCATCGCAACCGGGCGGGGCCACACGGGGGGTCCTGGGGGCAAGGCGGTAACGCCGGCCCCCAGGCGCACTGAGTCGCGCAGCGACTCGTAAGTGCGCCCTTCGCTTGCGCTGCCGGGGACTCTACGCTCCGTTTGCCAACAGCGGCAGCGGTCATTCTTGCCCGCTTTGCTCAGAAATGCGGAGGCGCTGGTCACAAGAACAGGCAGCTTCCTCAGCGGCGCTCTAGGTAGGCGCCAAGGTGACCGCTGCAACCGAGAATGAAACGCGGTACGGCGACTATCGGCCGTTGAATCGCGAGGCGAAGCGCGTAGGCATCACCGTCGGACGCATCAGGTCCTGTGCCGCCGACCTCAATTTGTTTTCGGGAATGACGGCATTCGACGAATGGATACGTGAGTCCCGCGGAATTTGAGAACGCCGCGGACTCAACTCAGGACGGAGTCAGGGGAAACGAGGCAAGCCCAGAAGCCTATCGCCAGTACAAACGTCGCTACGGCACCCAATCCACCCGCCCCGCCGCATCGTAGCCCTGCAGAATCGTCTGACTCTCCGCCACCGCGTCGGTCGTTCGTCGCAAGCGACGACCGCCGCCGTGGAAAAGTCTGGCCCGAGCCTCACACAGCAGATGGTCGCTTCCTATGAGGTTGGGCGCCGGCGCATCCCAGTGTCCCTGTTGCCATCATTGGCGCGCGCACTCAGCCTATCCGTCGAAGAACTCATCGGCGAGGAAGCCGCCGCCACCAAGAAACGCGGCCCCACGCCGCAGCTGCAGCAGAAGATCGAACGCTTGACCCGCCTGCCCAAGGCGCAGCAGAAACTCGTCCTGCAGATGCTCGATGGCGTCATCGCCCAGGCGGGCCGATAGGAGTCTCGCCATGCATGCCCAGACCCCAAAGCAGGACGCCCTGCACGCCATCGAGCGGCTCCCCGACGATGTGCCACTCGACGAGATCGTCTACCGGCTCTACGTGCTCAGCAAAGCCCAGCAGGGCCGGAAGGACATCGACGCCGGCCGCACCGTCTCCAGCGACGAGCTCGCCCGCGAGATCGAAGCCTGGTAGCCCCGGTGCTGCGCTGGTCCGCGCGCGCGCGCCGATCTGAAGGCGATCCACGACTACATCGCCAAAGGCTCGCCCACCAACGCCAAGACCGTCGTGCGCGAGATCCTCGCGCGAGCCGCCACCTTGCCCCAGACCCCACGCGTCGGCAGGCGCGTGCCGGAACTCGATGACCCCGATATCCGCGAACTGCCCGTGCACTCCTGGCGCGTGATCTATCAGCTGCGCGGCACGACCGTGTTCATCGTCACCCTCGTCCATCGCCGCCGCGCTCCGGCACCCGAGCAACGGCGCCGCTGACCCGTCACGCCCACGGCCGCCCCCGGGCCACATTGGGACCCAAAAGCAAGCGCGAGGCTATCCTGCCTCACACTCAAAACGACGCAGAACGATCACAGCGAGGACAGATTTCCAAGGATGCCGGAGAAGGATTTCCGGTGCAGACCGGGCCGGTGTTCTATCACCGGCAGATCATCTTGCGCTCAAGAGCTGATGCCCCCACAGCAGGCCCGCGCCGAGTGCGTAATGAGCCACTGCCGCGAGCAAGACTTTGCCACCTGGTTGTAGGCAGTTCCGGTCGGCGAGAGGGTGGAGCCAGTGCCCGTGATGCTCGTGCAGTCGAAGTCGAAGCAGCGGAACGATTCCGACGTGTACTCGAAGTACTTGCCGTCCGGATGCGTGATGCGCGTTCCTTTTGTCGTTCCGCATGCGTTATTCGTCTTTTCCAGATCGCGGGACATTATCCATCAGTCTGCCAAGCAACACTGCGCCACAAGCTGTCACTAGCGCGACTCCTATGACCGCCCCCACTGTCTGCAGCAAATTGAGCTGACCGCCGCCTAGCCACGCAATTACGCCGAACAGAATCGCCGACGCAAGAAACCAGGCAATGAAACGTCGCATCGCCAAACGCCTCTGTGATTTTTCGTTCATGGCTACCTAACACCGATCTTCTTTAAGGCACGACCTGCGGCTCATATCCCGAAGTCTTTGTGCCCCCTCACCGATCGCCTGTCCGGCGTTTCGAACAGCATCTGCAACACCCGGAGCAGCAGCATTAATCGTAGCGGCGACTCCTTCGCCGGATGCGGCCCCCACAATTTCTCCACTGACAGAACCTGCAGATGCGCCCAAGGCGTTTTCCAGGGTGTTGCCGGCAGCCGCGCCGAGTGGAGCGCCGATAGCAGATGCAACGCCAGCAACTGCCGCCTTAGAGGCGCTCACCTCTCGTCCATTGACCACATCCCCTGCGACACTGCCAGCTGCGCCAGCGGTCCCGCCAACAGCGGCAATCGCTGCTGGATTACTGGCTAGTGCTGGATTGACGGCAATGGCTGCACTTACCGCACCTGCTGCCGCGCCTGCAGTCAGCGCGTCTCCGATGTTTACTTGACCTGTTGTGAGCGCTTGAGATGCCGCATTGGCGACTGTCCCTACCGCCGCCCCAATGGCTCCGGCTACCACCCCTCGACAGACCGGATTCGCCGCGCATCCTACAAGGAGTGGAACGAATTCTCCCGTGGGGTCCGTGAGATTGACCGGATCATTGCGTACATACGCATAGAGGTTGAAGTCATCCTCATACCCGATCGGGTCGGTCTGCATGAACCGGCCGAGGCCGGGGTGGTAGAACCGTGCCTTGTAGTACAGGAGGCCCAGTTCGAGGATGGCCGCCTGGCCGGTGTACTGGAAGCGCAGGGTGTTGTCGGTGGCGGTGACGCCGTAGGCGTCGTAGCTGCGGACCTGCTGCATGGCGCCGGATGAGGCCGACACCGCCACGATCGAGCCCTGGTGATTCGCATGCAGGTAGCGCCGGGTGGCTGAGGAGACTGAGGCCCCCTCGTACCAGATGAGCGGCTCATCAACCCCGGCGCCGTGCACGTAGCGGCGCAGCAGGCTGCCGCTGCCGTCGTACTCCGCGATCAGGCGATCCCCGTCGTAGACAAAGCGGGTCATGTTGGCGCCGCTCGTCACCTGGTAGAGCCGCCCGAGCGGGTCATAGGCGAGGCTGGCGTTCTCGGCCCCGCTCGCGCTCACCAGGCGGTTCTCGGTGTCGTAGCCGAAGGTCGTGGCGCCGTCGCCGGTCAGGTTGCCGTTGGCATCCCAGCTGTGGGTGGTGCCTCCGACCTGGGTGTACTGGTTGCGGCCATTGACCGCGTAGCTCTGGGTCGCGGGCGCGACCGGATACTCGTAGGCATTGTTGGTGAGCGAGCGGCTGACGATCTGGCTGGCCGGGTTGTAGCCAAACCCCTGGGTGGCGTCGTTGGCGCTCCCGGAGCCGTCCAGGTCATGGGTCAGGGCGGCGAGCCGGGAGAGGGGGTCGTAGCCATAGCCTGTGGTCGCGCCCATGACATCGCGGGCGAGCTGATCGCGCCGGCCCTGTCCGTCGTAGAAGATTGAGGCGAGCGTGGTCGAGGGGCCGTTCTCGGAAAGGTGGATCAGGCGGTCGGCGCTGTCGTAGGCGTACTCGAAGAAGGCCCCGTCCGGATGGGTAATCCGGGTGCGATTGCCGTGCGCGTCGTAGTCCGAAGCGACCTGCCGCGTGACGCCGCCCATGGTGCTACTCGAGACCCTCAGGCGTCCGAACCCGTCATAGCTGTTGGTGATGCCGGCGCCGCTGTCGGAGCTAAAGCGCGCGTGGGTCATGAGACCCCGCACCTCATAGCCGTGATACACGCTGTAGCCCGGCGCGCCGCTCGCCGAGGTCGGCACGGTCTTCACGCGCAGGCGGTTCAGCGCATCGTACGAGTAGCCGATGGTGCGGCCGTCGCGCTTCCTGAGCGAGGTGCGTCAACCCGCTTTCGCAATCTCCGTGACGTAAATGATCGGCGCTGCTGAGCATATGCCGGTCGCAACCCACCTGTCGTTGAGCTGATACGAGACCACCCCTTCTGCTCGGACCTGGGCGTAGGCCTTTCCGCGAATACGAAAACTTTCACCCTGGAATCTCTTCAGCTTCCGATACTGGTCATCCTTCAGTGCGAGTGCGAAACATCCCTCAATCGTCTTTAACTCGGCGACGGAAGCAGGAACTCCCTGATATATAAACAACCTGCCCACAGCTTCGCAATCGCCTCCGACTACGCATTCGACTCCAGCGTTGGTCATCGGAGGCTGTCGAATGGCAACGCAGCCGTTGAGCAATAATGCAGCTATGAAAACAATTATCAGTTTGGCGTGAATGTGCATTTCTGCCCCGAGCCGCCGTTGTGTTGATTCCAGTTGCTGATCAGGCCTTGAATTTCTGCGCGTTCCGGTCTGGAAAGGCCTCCTCCGGCAAGTTGCCGCACGCGAAAGCCAACGGCCGTCGACTCGATTGCGAATGCTCCTCGCCGGGACATTTGGTACGCGGTTTGGCTCGTAGCTGCAGCCATTAGCCCATCTTCCGGACCGGGCAGAGGATTCAATTCTCCGCCACCGTGTGTGTGACCGGCGCTCTCTCCATCCGCAAGGTCACTAACATTCAATCTGTTGGCCGCTCGCGTGGAACCATCTTCGCAGGTCTGGGTGCCACTTTCAGTGAACGGCTTTGGGTAGATCCCGTCGAGATTGACTCTGAAGCCTTGCTCCAGAATCCCTGTCAATGGGAAGCGAATTCGCTCTCCAGAAGTGAAGCGCTTCAGTTTTCGCCCAGTGACGACAATTTCGTCCTTTTTCTTGATTTCTTCATTCGGTTCGGGTTGCTCTTCCGAGCCAGTTTCAGTTGCCGAATCGTCGATACATCTGCGGTCGCCGGCAGGACAGGCCGCCAAACCGAATGGGTCTACCCTGTTCAGCGGATCATTGCCGACATAGGCATAGATGTTCAGGTCATTCTCATACCCGATCGGGTCGGTCTGCATGAACCGGCCGAGACCGGCGTTGTAGAACCGCGCCTTGTAGTACAGGAGCCCGAGCTCGAGGATGGCCGCCTGGCCGGTGTACTGGAACCGCCCGGTGTTGCCGGCCGCGGTGACGCCATAGGGGTCGTAGGCGTGGATCTGCAGCTTGGCCCCGGCTGCATTGCTCGTGGCCACGATCGAGCCCTGATGATTGGCATGCAGGTAACGCCGGCTGGCTGAGGAGACTGAGGCCCCTTCGTACCAGATGAGCGGCTCGTCGACCCCGGCGCCGTGCACGTAGCGGCGCAGCAGGGTGCCGCTGCCGTCGTACTCGGCGATCAGCCGGTCGCCGTCATAGAGAAACCGGGTGGTGTTGGCGCCGCTGGTCACCTGGTAGAGCCGCCCGAGCGGGTCATAGGCGAGGCTGGCGTTCTTGGCCCCGCTCGCGCTCACCAGCCGGTTCTCGGTGTCGTAGCCGAACGTGGTGGCGCCGTCCCAGGTCAGATTGCCGTTGGCATCCCAGGTATGGGCCGCGCCCCCGACCTGGGTGTACTGGTTGCGGCCGTTGACCGCATAGGTGCGGGTGGCAGGCGTCACCGGATACTCATAGGCGTTGTTCGTGAGCGTGCGGCTGACGATCTGGCTCGCCGGGTTGTAGCCGAACCCCAGGGTGGCGTCGTTGGTGCTGCCAGAGCCGTCCAGATCATGGCTCAGGGCGGCGAGCCGTGAGACCGGATCGTAGCCATAGCCCGTGGTCGCGCCCATGACATCGCGGGCGAGCTGATCGCGCCGGCCCTGTCCGTCGTAGAAGATCGACGCCAGCGTGGTCGAGGGTCCGTTCTCCCCCAAATGCATGAGCCGGTCGCGGCCGTCGTAGGCGTACTCAAAGAAGGCGCCGTCCGGTTGGGCGATGCGCGTGCGGTTGCCGTGCGCGTCGTAGGTCGAGGACACGGTCCGGGTGACCCCGCCCATGTTGCTGCTCGACACCAGTAGCCGTCCGAAGCCGTCGTAACTGTTGGTCACCCCCTGGCCGCTGTCCGAGCTGAAGCGCGCGTGGGTCATGAGACCCCGCACCTCATAGCCGTGATACACGCTGTAGCCAGGCGCGCCGCTCGCGGAAGTCGGGACGGTCTTGATCCGCAGCCGGTTCAGCGCATCGTACGAGTAGCCGATGGTGCGTCCATCGCGCTTCCGGAGCGAGATCCGGTTGCCGGCGGCGTCGTAGCCGTACTGCTCGTAATCGGTCGTGCTCGACTGGCCGGCGCCGGTCGTGGTCACCGGAAAACGCAGCTTGAACAGCCGGTCGAAGCCGTCGTACTCGAAGGTGCTCAGGTTGTTGTTGGCGTCCTTCACCGTCTGGCGCTGGCCATTCAACGTATAGGTGTACGTGGCATAGTTCTGCTGCAGCGCGGTGCCGTAGGCGCGCCGCACCTGCAGGAGCTGGCCCGCCGCATCGTAGACGTTGCGCGTGATGCGGTCCGGGCCGAAGCTCCCTTCCGTCCCCAGCGTGCAGGCGCTCGTCGGCAGCGCGACGAAGGCGTCCGGGTTCATCCGGCGCGCCTCGCACTCGAGCCGATTGCGCAGATCGAACGTGCGCTGAACGACAGTGTGGGCTGTCCCGGTCGCGGACACGGTCTCGCGCTCCGGGTTGCGCCGGGCGTCGTAGGCGTGGTCGATGCGGCGGAAGACGGCGGTGAACGCCGGATTCGTCGGATTCGTCACCGAGCCTTCGTCGACGTATTCGACCTTGTCATCGGCATCCCGATACTCGAACTGGCGCGCGAGCCGGGTGCCATTGCTCTCCAATGGGCCGATTTCCCATTTCCGACGGCCGTGCACGTCGTAGCGGAAATACTTCGCGTCGCCGGTGCCGGGCAGCGGACCGTCCTCGATCAGCAACCGCCCCGCGTCGTCGTACGTGTAGTACGTCGCGAGCGTCACGCCCGCCGCGGCATCGATCCGGCGCTCGACGGAAGGAAGGAATGTGCTGCCCCAGTATTCATACTCGGTGCGGATCTCGTCAGGCGTGCCGCAGGTCGAGACGTTGCCGCAGACCCGCACGATGTTGCGACGGCTGAGCCCGGTGCTCGTCTCGTAGGTGATATAGGTCTTGCGCCGGACGCCGTTTGCGTCCGCGGGGTCGGTCTGTTCGGTGAGCTGGCCGCTGGCGTTGTACTGAAAGTCGGTCTGCCGGCCGAGGCCGTCGCGATACCACGTCGGCCGGTTGCAGAGCACATCGTAAGTGGAGGGGAAGCATGACGCCGTCGGGTAGTTGGCAGTCCCGGTGATGGAACTCAGGCCCGAGCCGGG
>CAVOFV010000002.1:0-169382 GCA_963695085.1 uncultured Gammaproteobacteria bacterium
GTTAGTTGAAATTCATCGTCGGCGAAACCAGGAACCTGGGGATCCGTTCGGTTCGTCTGAACCGACGGTCCGGCACGTTCATTGCTTGAAGGTGTCGGGCTGGATGCTGTGGCGGTTGAGCAGCTTGTAGAAGTCCGTGCGGTTGCGGCCGGCCAGCTTCGCCGCCTGGGTCACGTTGCCGCCGGTCATCTGCATCAGCTGGACCAGGTAGTTGCGCATGAACTCTTCGCGCGCCTCGTTGTAGGTCGAGACCTGCGGCGCCGCGCTGCTGCCCAGCGAGCGCTGCATGAGTTCCGCGCTGATGACGGGACCAGTCGTCACGGCCATGACCTGGCGCAGCAGGCTCGACAATTGCTGGACGTTACCCGGCCACTCCGCGGCCATCAGCAGTTCGACGGCCTCGGGCGCGAGCACGTGCTTGACGCCGGATTGACCGGCATGTTCGTCGAGGAAGTGCGCGGCGAGCAGCGGGATGTCCTCGCGGCGCTGCGCGAGCGGCGGCAGGTCGATGCGCACGACGCTGAGCCGGTACTGCAGGTCCTCGCGGAAGCGACCCTGCGCGACGAGTTCCGGCAGGGGCCTGGAAGTGCCGGCGAGGATCCGCGCCTCATGCGGGACGCCGGGGCCGGCGCTGTCCCCTGCATCCAGCAGGCCGACCAGAGTCGTCTGGATGGGCAGCGGCAGTGCCGAGACCTCATCCAGGAACAGGCTGCCGACCGGCGCCTCCGGCGGCCGCGGCGCCTCCGACTCCTCGCGCCGTCCTTGCCAAGCGGCCTCGAATGACTCCGGCGTGGCGGTGGCGCAGTCCAGGATCGACAACCGCCCGCCGCAGCGTGCACTGGCGCGGTGCACGGCGCGGGCCATCAGCGCCTTGCCGGCACCGGTCGGGCCGGTGATCAGCACCGGGCTGTCCGAGCCGGCAGCCATCAGGGCCTGCGACAGGCATGCTTCCATGAGCGGGCTGCGCGTGATGATGCCGGAGCGCCAGTCCTCGGTGACCGCTGCGAACCCCGACACCTTCAACGCCTTGTTCAACTGCTCGAGCAGTTGCTCCTTCTCGACCGGCTTGGTGAGGAACGCGAAGGCGCCGCTCTGGGTCGCCGTGACGGCATCCGGGATCGTGCCGTGCGCGGTCAGCACGATGACCGGCAGCGCGGGGTACTTGCGCTGCAACTCCTTGAGCAGCGCGATCCCGTCCATCTCGGACATGCGCAGGTCGGTCACCACGACGTCGGGCTGGAAGCGGGGGATCGCCGTCAAGGCCTGGGCGGCGCTTTCGCAGGCGGCCACCCCGAATCCCTCGGACTTCAGCCGGATGGTCAGCAGCCGCAGCAGACCCGGGTGGTCGTCCACCAGCAGGATCCGTGCGCGGCGGCTGAGTGCGGCCTTCGCGGTCATGGCGCGGGTTCCGCGGGCTTGCGCTCGGCCAGGCTGCGCTCGAGGGCCGCGACCGCCTGCAGCTTGGCGCGCGCCTCGTCGAGGTCCTTCTGCAATTGCGCGTTTTCCGCGGCCTGCGCCTGCAGACGCCGGTTGAACTCCCGGGTCCGCTCGCGCTCGGTGCGGTTGGCGGCGTTGGCCAGCTGCTGGTTTTCGGCCGCGAGCGCCTGCTGGGCATCGACGTGACGCAAGGCAATCCTGGCCAGCATGAGCTCTGCCGGCAGCAGCATCGCCGGCTCCTCGGCCAGCAGTGCCTGCAGCATGCCGCGGGCCAGCGCGGGGTCGCTGGCGACGGATCCTGGCAGCGACAGCAGCAGCGCATGCCGCAGCCGGTTCACGATGCGGGGATCCGCCTCGGCCGCGGCGCGTGCCCGGGCGATCATCAGGGCCTGGTCGGCGGGACTCGCCAGGGCCAATTGCTCGAGGGCGGCGAGGTGCTCGAGCGCCACTTGCGCATTCGGGGTCAGCGTCGGCGCGGCCGGCAACGCGTCATCCTGGTCCCGGCCGAAGCGGTCGAGCATCGAACACCCTGCGAGGCACGCAAGGATCGCCAGGGTCGCTGCGGCGCGCTGTGACTTACTCATCGGACTTGTCCTGGCGCGGGTCGGCAGGCGCCGCCGACAGCGGCAGGTGAATGCGGAAATGAGCGCCCGGTAAGTCACCCTGCATCAACTCGACACGGCCGCCATGCGCGGCAATGAACTCGACGACAATCGACAGACCGACTCCCGTGCCCGGCATCGGGCCGGCCTGCGGCGTGCTGCCAGTGTAGAACGCATCGAAAATCCATGCACGCTCGGACGCGGGGACGCCAGGTCCCGTGTCGGAGAAATCCACCACGGCATGCGTCTCGAGCCGCACGGCACGCACCTTGATCGTGCCGCCGGGCGGCGTGAACTTCAGCGAATTCGACAGCAGGTTGTCGAGGACCAGTCGCAGCTTGGCGCGATCGGCCCGCAACTCGAACTCCTGCAGGTCGAGCCGGATGCTGATGCGGCGCGCGGCGATCGCCATGCGCTGGGCTTCGAAGCTCTGCCGGATCAGGGCGGCGAGCGGGAACGCCGACAGCTCGAGCCCGGACGCCTGCGATTGCCAGGCGCTGTAACTCAGCAGGTTCTCGATCAGCTGCTGCAGCCGCAGCGCGTTCTCACGCAAAATGTCCAGCACCTCGCGCTGCTCTGCCGCCACCTGGCCGAGCGCGCCCTCGAGCAGCAGGTCGGTTCCCTCGCGCACGTTGGCCAGCGGCGTCTTCAGTTCGTGGGACATGTGCCGCAGGAAACGGTTCTTTTCCTGCGCCAGGCCCAGCAGCCGCAGCCGCAGCCACTCGAGCTGCCGTCCCAGGGCACGGATGTCGGTGGGACCCGCAATGGACACTGGCTGGGAGAACGTGCCGCGGCCCAGCCTGGTGATGGCCTGGTCCACGCGCCGCAGCGGCCGCAATATGCCCATGACCAGGATCACGCCGAGCAGCAGGGCCGCCGGCACCAGCGCCGCGAGCCACAGCATCAGGCGGTGACGGGTGGCGGCGTTGTGCCGGTCGAGCGTCGGCGAGACGTTCCTCCAGCAACTCGTTGGCGTGGGACGAATAGCTATCGGCCGCCCGGCCCAGTTCATCCAGCCTGGCGCTGACCCGCTGGCCGAGGCCGGGATCCTCGGTGGCGGTGGGCCCCAGCAGCGCCAGTACGCCGCCGGTGCTTTGGCGCAGGTCCGCCAGTTGCTGGCGGCCGGCCTCGTCGAGGGGCAAGCTGGAGAGCCGGTCTATCGACTCGACCATGCGCGTCCGGTTGGTGTGGCTGGCTTCCAGCAGGCGTTCGTCGCGCAACAGGACGTACAGGTTGACGGTGCGCTCGTAGGCCGTCAGTTGCTGGTACAGCGACTGCGTGTGGCGGGTCAGGTCCACGGCTTCACGAACCAGGCGATTCGTCTCCTGCGACAGGCGGCCGAGCTGCACGGTCCCCTGGATCACCGCCGCGGCGAGCGGCAGCACCAGCAGCAGCAGCCCGATCGTCAGCAGGGTGGTCAGCGAGCCTGTTCGAAATGGGCGCATTGGGGGGATGTTAACGCGTACCGGGGCCGGACCCCTGTCAGGTCATGGGCCTGTCAAGCAGCCGGCGTTCCCAGGCAAGGGCGTCGCCGACGATGCCCTCTAGTTCCATATGCCTTGGTTGCCACCCGAGGACGCTGCGGATTCGCTCCGCGCGGGCAACCAGGCGCGGCGGATCGCCCGCCCGGCGCGGACCCTCCTGGACCGTCGAGCGGTCTGCCAGCCGCCTTGGCGGCGACGTCGAGCACTTCGCGCACGCTGAAGCCCTGCCCATAGCCGCAATTCAGCGTCGTGGACGCGCCACCGCCGCGCAGGTAGTCGAGCGCCCCCAGGTGCGCCGCGGCGAGGTCCTCGACGTGGATGTAGTCGCGCACGCAGGTGCCGTCCGGCGTGTCGTAGTCGGTGCCGAAGATGGCGACATGGTCGCGCTTGCCGACGACGTGCTCGCAGGCGATCTTGATCAGGTGCGTGGCCTCGGGCGTGGCCTGGCCGATCCGGCCGCCGGGATCGGCGCCCGCGACGTTGAAATAGCGCAGCGCCACGTAGCGCAGCGGGGTGACGGCGGCGAGGTCGCGCAGCATCCACTCGCTCATCAGCTTGGAGCGGCCGTACGGGTTGATCGGATCGGTCGGCGAGTCCTCGCTCGCGACGCCGCCTTCCGGCATGCCGTACACCGCGGCGGTCGAGGAGAAGATGAAGTGCCGGACCCCGGCCTTCGCGCTGCACTCGAGCAGCGTGCGGGTGTTGGCGGTATTGTTGCCGTAGTACTTGAGCGGGTCGGCGACCGACTCCGGCACGACGATGTGCGCGGCGAAGTGCATGACGGTATCGACGCGGCGCTGCTTGAGGAGCCGGCTGATCAGGTCGGCATCGCCGGTGTCGCCGACCACCAGGTCGCCGTGCAGCACGGCGGAGCGGAAGCCGGTGGAGAGGTTGTCGAGCGTGACGACGTCTTCGCCGCGTTCGCCGAGCTGGCGCACGACGTGACTGCCGATGTAACCGGCGCCGCCGGTGACGAGGATGGTGCTCATTGGGGCTTCCGCGTTATGTTGCGGGAATGATAACAAGCGGGCAGACGGGAACTTGAGAGACAGGTCGCAGGAGGAGGGATCGGACGCCGAAATGGGGGCAGACCCCGCTCTGCATCCGTACGACCGGCTGACGCCGGACGTCATCGTGGATGCCGTCGAACTGGCGGGTTTCCTGTGCGACGGGCGGGTTCTGGCGCTCGGCAGCTACGAAAACCGCGTTTACCAGGTCGGCGTCGAAGGCGCGGAGCCGGTGGTCGTGAAGTTCTACCGGCCGGGGCGGTGGTCGGACGAATCGATTCTCGAGGAGCATGCGTTCGCGCTGGAGCTGGCGGGCGAGGAGATACCGGTCATTGCGCCGTCACAGGTGGTACAGGAGGGGTCGGACACCTCCTCCACCCTGCTGCGCCACGCCGGATTCCGCTACGCGATCTACCCGCGCCGCGGCGGGCAGTGGCCGGAGCTGGGGACCGAGGAGCACCGGCAGTGGATGGGGCGATTCCTGGGCCGCATCCACATGGTCGGGGCGCGGCGCAGTTTCGAGCACCGGCCACGATTTTCGGTCGAGGCGATGGGGCGGGGCAGCGCCGAGTCCCTGCTGGAGTCGGATTTCATCCCGGAGTACATCGCGCACCGCTACGAACGGGTCGCCGGCGAGCTGGTCGAACTGGTCGAGGCGCGGTTCGAGGCGGTCGGGCCAGTGCGGTTCCTGCGGCTGCACGGCGATTGCCACCGCAACAACGTGCTGTGGACGGACCAGGGCCCGCATTTCGTGGACCTGGATGACTGCATGACGGGGCCGGCAATCCAGGACCTGTGGATGCTGCTGGCGGGTTCGAAGGAGGAGATCCGGACGCAGCTTGATGACCTGCTCGAGGGCTACTCGCAGTTCGCGGAATTCGACGCCCGCGAGGCGGCGCTGATCGAACCGCTGCGGGCGCTGCGCATGATGCACTACACGGCGTGGCTGGCCCGGCGCTGGGAAGACCCCGCGTTCCCGCTGGCGTTCCCGTGGTTTGGCGAGGCGCGCTACTGGGAGCGGCACGTGGGGGAGCTGGAGGAGCAGGTCTTTGCGGTGGATGCGTCGTATTAGCAGGAGTCAGACCCCACCTGCTGTGGTAGTTTCCGGGCATTGGCGGCCCATCGAGCCGCCGGAGGCCATGCATGGGCCGTAGTCGATTCGCAGGCCGCGCGGCGGTCATACTCGTAGCCGGTTCGCTGCTGGCCGCGTGCGGAGGTGGAGGCGGTGGCAACGGCGGCGGCTTTACGCCGCCACCGGCGGACACGACGCCGCCGACCGTGCCGGGCGCGCTGCAGGTGACCGGCACGACCGCTTCATCCGTATCGCTGTCGTGGACGGCCTCGACGGATACCGGCGGTTCCCTGCTGGCGGGCTACCGGGTATTCCGTGACGGCACGTCCATCGCGACCGTGGCCGCCACGTCCTACACGGACAGCAACCTTGCTGCCTCGACCGCCTACAGCTACACGGTGGCGGCCTACGACGGTGCGGGCAACCAGTCAGCCGCGGCGGGGCCGCTCAGCGCCACGACCAGCGCACCGCCCGCGGGCAACATCACGCTCAGCGGCCGGGTCACCTTCGACCGGCCGCGTTACCGCACCACCAACCCGGTCAACACGCTCAACTTCAGCGACCTGCAGCGCTTGCCGGTGCGCGGCGCGACGCTTGAAGTGCTGCGCGCATCGGACTCGGCCGTACTCACGACCACCACGACCGACGCCAACGGGGATTACACGGCGGTGTTCGCGTCGACGCCGTTCATCGTGCGCGCCAAGGCGCAGTTGCTGCGCACCGGGGCCGGCGGCTACGACTTCGAAGTTCGCAACAACACGTCGAACAACGCGCTGTATGCGCTCGACAGCGCCGCGGTCAGCCCGGGCTCGAACACCGTCACGGTGAACCTGAACGCGGCGACCGGCTGGGGCGGGTCGTCCTACACGGGCACACGCTCGGCGGCGCCATTCTCGATCCTCGACATGCTGTATCGGGCCAAGGAACTGCTGCTGCAGGCGGAGCCGGGCCTGACGCTGCCGGCGCTGGACGTCCACTGGTCGCCGCTCAACAGGGCCGAGGATCCCCCGGCGCCGTGCAACACGCTCGGCAACCCGGTGACCGGACAGATCGGCACCACGTTCTATCTCAACGTCTCGGCGCCGGCGAGCGGCAATTGCCCTGCCGTGCCTGCCGGCATCTACGTGCTGGGCGATGCCAGCGGCGACGCCGGCGACGATGCCGACGAATTCGACGTGTCGGTCATCGCGCACGAGTTCGGGCACTACTACGAGGACAAGTTCTCGCGCACCGACAGCATGGGCGGGCCGCACTCGCTGAATTCGAAGCTGGACCTGACCATCGCGTTCTCCGAGGCGTTCGGCAACGCGTTCCAGGGATTCGTGCTCAGCGATCCCGTGTATCGCGACACCATCGGCGCCAGCGGCAACCAGTCGTTCTATTTCGACATCGAGGCCAATCACGCGCCGTTCACGCCGGTCGAGGGGTTCTTCTCCGAAGCCTCGGTGGCCGAGTTCCTGTGGGACGTGTTCGATGGCGTGGGCGAGGGTGGAACCGACGCGATCAACCTGGGGTTTGCGCCGATCCACACGGTGATGCGCAACGAGATGCGCACCACCGAGGCGCTGACCAGCATCTACGTGATGCGCGCCGCGCTCGAGTTCCGCAACGGCGCGCAGGCTGCGGCGATCACCAGTCGGCTCGCCGCCGAGGGAATCACGGGCGTGACCGACTTTGCATTCGCCGAGGGACCGGTGGCGGGGGACGCGTTCTTCGACGGCGTCTACGTGCCGTTGGTGCTTGGCACGCCGCTTGCCGTCACCAGCATCAACGCCTTCGCCGATGCCGGCGACACGCAGTTCCAGTCCTACAACCGCCACGGCGGGCGCCGCTACCTGCGGATCTTCCTGGGCGCCACTCTGACGCTGCGCATCACGGCGCAGGGCGGCGCGGGGCGGGACCCGGACTTTGTGCTGTACCGGAATGGTGTGAACCAGTGCCCCACCTTCAGCGGCGCGTGCTACGGCGCGGACAACAGCGTCTCCAATGGGTTGGAGGAGGCGGTCTATGCGAACCTGCCGGCCGGGTCCTATGTGCTGGACGTGGCCGACTGCAGCAACCTGGGGACAATCTGCCGCGACACGCCGGCGCCCGGCAATTCCGCCATCACCGTGACCGCGATCTCGCAATGAGGAAACAGGCAATGAAGTCGTATCTGTGGATCGGGTGCCTGGCGCTGGCGCTTGTGGGTTGCGGGTCGCGCCCGGAACCGGCCGCCGCCCCGGACGCACGACCGCCGGATGGCCCCGGGCCGCAGGCGGCAGTGGAAGTCGCGCCCGAGGCTGGCGCTGCGACGACGACACCGCAGGCGGATCTGGACCGCAGCGTGGCCGAGGCCTCGGCATCGCCCGGCAAGCCGCGTGCGCCGGTCGAGGCGGGCGTGGTGGGCAGGCCGGTCCTGCAATCGGGCGTGCCCGGCAAGGTCACGCTCGAGGTTCGCCCCGGGGTGGCCGTGGACGGGTTGTCGGTGCAGGTGGCGGGTGATGCGGCATTAACGGTCGTCGGGCAGGGTCAGTTCACGTTCGGGCCCCTGGCCGCCGCAGAAGCCGTGAGAATCGAGGTATCTGTGACGCCGACCTCAGGCGGCATCGGCAGGCTGTCGGCCCTCCTGACGCTCGATAAGGGCGGGCAGCAGCAGGCCCGGCCGGTAACCCTGACGTTCGAGATCGGGGGCCCGGTGACGTTGCAGGCCCCTGCTGAAAAGCCCGTCGCGGCGCCGGTGCAGGACTCGACGGGTGAACTCGTCCATTCGATTCCGGCCGAAACGACGGTCGGTAGACCGTAGGTTTCAGCAGGGAGCTGCTCCGCCGACTTGGCCCCAGACGCCTGTCAATCGCCCGATTCCGGGCAGTAATGCACGGTCTGCTCCGCGCGTGACCGTCGTGGAATACCGGTTCCCGTGGCAGCTTCGCGCCAGCCATATACCGATATGGCTATATAGCCACATCATCGGTTATGCTCCCGCATGCTGGCAGCTCGCTTCGACTGGGACCCGGACAAGGACGCCGAGAATCGGCGCAAGCACGGCGTTTCGTTCGAGCAGGCCGAACTGGCGTTCTTCGATCCGCGGCGCGTGATTGCACGGGATCTCGAACACAGTGTTGCGGAGGCGCGGTTCTACTGCTTCGGCCGTGGCGCTGACGGAGTGCTGACGGTTCGGTTCACTTTTCGCCGCGGCGTCATCCGGATCATCGGTGCCGGGTATTGGCGCAAGGGTAAGAAGATCTATGAAACGCAGGCCAGAGTACAAGGACGAGCCGATCGGCCGGATCGAGGTCGTTGACGACTTCCTGCCGCCACCGGAGCAGCTCGCGCGCAGGAGCGAGGGCGTCAAGGTGACGATCTCGCTGAGCCGCTCGAGCGTCGAGTTCTTCAAGTCGCATGCGGCCAGGAACAAGACTTCCTACCAGAGGATGATCAGGCGGCTGCTCGACGCCTACGCGAACCACCACTCGAGGTGATCAGGAGGGGTCAGACCCCGCCGGATGCCGTATACTCCGCGCCCTTTTCGCGCCCAGGCCTGCCCGCCCGTGATCCAGAATCTCCGCAACATCGCCATCATCGCCCACGTCGACCACGGCAAGACGACCCTGGTCGACCAGCTGCTGCGCCAGTCCGGCACGTTCGACTCGCGCAAGGCCGTCGTCGACCGGGTCATGGACTCGAACGCGCTGGAGCGCGAGCGCGGCATCACCATCCTGGCCAAGAACACCGCGATCCGCTGGAAGGACTACCGCATCAACATCGTGGACACGCCCGGGCACGCCGACTTCGGCGGCGAGGTCGAGCGCGTGCTGTCGATGGTGGACTGCGTGCTGCTGCTGGTCGATGCCGTGGACGGGCCGATGCCGCAGACGCGCTTCGTCACGCAGAAGGCGTTCGCGCACGGTCTCAGGCCGATCGTCGTCATCAACAAGATCGACCGCCCCGAGGCGCGCCCGGACTGGGTGCTGAACCAGACCTTCGACCTGTTCGACCGCCTGGGCGCGAGCGAGTCGCAGCTCGATTTCTCGGTCGTGTACACCTCGGCGATCCGCGGCGTGTCGGGGCGCGACACCGCGCACCTGGCCGCCGACCTGACACCGTTGTTCGAGACCATCGTGCAGTTCTGCCCGGCGCCGGACGTGGACGTGGACGGGGCGCTGCAGCTGCAGATCAGCCAGCTCGACTACTCGAGCTACGTGGGTTCCATCGCCATCGGGCGCATCAAGCGCGGCACGCTGAGGCGCAACGCCACGGTGGCAGTCGTGGACCGCGATGGCAAGGTCCGCACCGAGCGCATCGGCCAGGTGTTCGGGTTCCTCGGCCTGGAGCGGGTCGAGGTGGACGAGGCCAGGGCCGGCGACATCGTGGCGTTCTCCGGGCTCGAGGAGCCGAAGATCTCGGACACCGTCTGCGACCCGGTCAAGCCTGAGTCGCTGCCGGCGCTGGTCGTGGACGAGCCGACCATCAGCATGTCGTTCGAGACCAACACCTCGCCGTTCTTCGGCAAGGAAGGCAAGTTCGTCACCAGCCGCCAGCTGCGCGAGCGGCTCGCACGCGAGACGCTGCACAACGTGGCGCTCAGGGTCGAGGAGACCGATGACCCGGACCGCTTCACGGTCTTTGGCCGCGGCGAACTGCACCTGGGCATCCTGATCGAGAACATGCGCCGCGAGGGCTACGAGCTCGCCGTGTCGCGGCCGCATGTCGTCGTCAAGGAAGTGGAGGGCAGGAAGGTCGAGCCGTGGGAGCAGCTCGCGGTGGACGTCGAGGAGTTTGCGCAGGGCGCAATCATGCAGGCGCTGGGCGAGCGCGGTGCCAGGCTCGAGAACATGATGCCGGACGGCAAGGGCCGGGTGCGCCTCGATTACATGATCCCGTCGCGCGGCATGATCGGCTTCCAGACCGACTTTCGCACGCTGACCAGCGGCACCGGGCTCATGTACCACGTGTTCGACCACTTCGGGCCGGTGCTCGACAAGGAACTCGCGCCGCGCCAGTCGGGCGTACTGATTTCAAATGGCGAGGGGGTGGCGGTGCCGTATGCGCTGTTCAACCTGCAGGAGCGCGCCAGCCTGTTCATCGGTCCGGGCGACCCGATCTATGAAGGCCAGATCGTGGGCATCAACAGCCGCGAAGACGACATGGTGGTCAACCCGCTGAAGGCCAAGAAGCTGTCCAACGTGCGCGCCGCCGGCAAGGACGAAAACGTGTTGCTGACGCCGCCGATCCGGCTGTCGCTGGAGCAGGCGATGGAGTTCATCGCCGACGACGAACTGGTCGAGGTGACGCCGCGCTCCATCCGGCTGCGCAAGCGCTACCTGGGTGAAGGCGATCGCAAGCGGGCCGAGCGGGGTTAGGCGAGGTCAGACCTCGCCCGACAGACGATACCAGGCCAGCGCGAGGTACTCGTGTACGGCCAGGTCCGATGCCTGCAGGTGAAACGGGCTCCAGGTCCATTCGGCGTGCCATGCGCTGCGCGGCAGCTGGAAGTCGGTCGGCGCGGCAATGGCGAGCACGCCTCGCTTGCGGAATACGCCCATCGCCCGCTGCATGTGCCCGGCCGAGGTCACCAGGAACACCTGCTTGCCGGCCATGGCCGGCCGAAGATTCTCCGCGCTGTCCGCCGTGTCGTCCGCCACGGCGTCAATCAGGAGCCGGTCCTCGGGCACGCCGAGCTGCCGCAGCTGCTCGCCCATGAGTCCCGCGGCCACCGCGTCGCCGGACACGATGACCTGGCAATCGGGCCGACGGGCGAACAGGTTCGCTGCCTCCAGCACCCGGAGAGCGGTCGAGTAGCTGAGCCGGCTGCTGAGCGGCATGTCTTCGTCATCCGCGGCGTAGGCTGTCAGGACCACGATTGCCTTGGCTTCGGGGTGACGTTGCGGATCCTGCATGGCCGGATATGCATACTCCAACGGGCTCATCAGCAGCGTCGCGACCAGGCCGTTGCTGAACAGGAGCAAGGCCAGCCCGGCGGCGACGAGTGGCACGGCCGCCACGCGGCGGGTTGGCCGGAATGCAATGGCCGCGATGCCCACGAGAACCAGCAGGGTCACGATTCCCGACGGAAGTACAATGGACTGGAGATGGTCGATCATCGGTATTGCCTTCGGTCAGACCATGGGTCGTGGGTCTTCAGTGTATTCTCGTGCAACGAGAGGCGTCGATGACTGGATCGCTGAGACTCACGGAAGGGCGAGCCTGCAAGTGATCCAGGCAGACATCATCTGGGACTTGCGGCAACTCGGCGCCCTGCATGAAAAGTGGGAGCGCCTGTACGCGGTTGGTCACAGCCAGCCCAGCACCTCCCTGGAGTGGACCAACGCCCTGCTCGAGTCGCATGTCCGGGCCACCGATACCGTGTTTGCCGTGGTGCTGCGCGAAGCAGATCGTATCGTCTCGATCGTCCCGGCAATCGTCAGGCGTGAGAAGGTCATCGGACCGTTCGACGTCGCCATACTGTCTTTCCTGTCGGAGCTTCACAACACGCACAGCGACATCCTGCGGGCTTCTGACAGGCCGGATGCGGTGGCCGCGCTCGTCTCAGCCCTCTTCTCCGTGCCCTGCCGCTGGGACGTCTTCGCAGTGCGCCGGTTGCTGGAATCCAACGAGCTCACACGGCACATGACGGAGGTCGTCGGTCAGTCCGCCTATCCCTGCAGGATCCGCCGCGAGCAGCCTTCGTTCATTCTCGGTCTCGGCCAGGGCTACGACCAGTTCCTGCGCTCGCGCAGCGGCAAGTTCCGGAACTACCTCAAGAGGAAGACCCGTCAACTCAACAGCCTCGGGCGCGTCCAGGTGCTTCGCGCCGGCCGCGACCTGAGCCTGGAAGATGCCTACGCCGACGTCCTGGCCGTCGACATGCGCAGCTGGAAACACGCGAATGGCTCATCGATCCCCGCGCGAGCGGAGCAACTGCCCTTCTATCGCCTGCTCTGCGAGGATGCGCTGCGCCGCGACCGGCTGCACCTGACCCTGATGTACCTGGACGATCGCCCGATCGCGTTCAACCTCGGGGTTACTCTTCTCGATCGTTACTACTACATCAAGACGAGCTTCGACGAACAATACCGCAGCGCCAGTCCGGCGACCGTAATGCGCGCGGCCCTGGTCGAGAGCCTGATCGACGAGGGCATGCGCGTGCTCGACTTCCCGGCCGAACCCTACAAGTGGGAGGAGCAGTGGACCGACCAGAAGCGCTGGCACACGTCGATCCTGGTCTTCAACAGGACGCCGCTGGCGCTGCTCTATCGTGCCGCCATCGGACTGCGCGATGCGTTCAGGCGCGACAAGGCGGATGACGACGTGCAGTTCGTCGATTCGCGTACGAAGCAAGCTTGATGAAGTATCGGCCAGCATGGCGGCCAAGGAACAACGCACGATAGGACATGCGGGCTAACCGGCCGAAAGCCAGGCCGAGGTGGGCGCCGGCATTCGCCTACAACGCCGATGCCGGCGGGTGAGTCTCGTCGAGCCATTTGGCCGCGACGTCGAGCAGTTCCGCGGTCCATGCCGGGTCGGACATGATGTGGTTCGCGCGCGGGATCGTATGCACGCGATAGCCAGGGCTGGTCGCATCGATCCGCGACCTGTTGCGGGCCTCGAACTTTTCCTCGAACTGGACCTGCAGCCGGTCGCCTCCGCTGTAGACCAGCAGCACAGGGCGGCGATCCTGCAGCAGCGTCAGGAACGCCGGCGCGAACAACGGGTTGGTATCGTCCAGGACCGCCGGCCCGTCTCCCTGCGGATGATCCGCGACGTTGCCCCGCTTCGGGCGAAACACCTGGCCCAGCACGCGCCAGATGACACGGTAGTTGGAGCGCCCGGTAAGGAACTTGATCCACGACGAGGGCCGGACAAGGCGCTCGAAGAACCCCTGCCGTGCCTGGCCGATCTGTTGCTGCGTAAGGAAGCGCCCCCAGTTCGCCTCGCCGCCGTCCAGCGTGACCGGCAGACCTATACCGAGCAGCGACACGATCCTTGGATCCTGTTGCGCCGCAAGCAGTGCCGTAATCGACCCGCCGCACAAGCCCGAGCCGACGAATCGCTTGGTGCCGCAGTGGTCGCGCATCCAGTCCATCGCCGCCACCGCATCCCCAACGTAGCGGCCGCCCTGGACCGTGTTGTACATGTCAGCGAGCAGGCCTTCGGCGAGTTCGCCTTGTGAGTCGCCGAGACCGTAGAAATCGAAGCGCAGCACGTGAAACCCAAGCGGCGCGAGGCGCTCGGCGATCTTGAGGTGCAGACGGTGCGGGGCGACGCGGCCCTTGATGCCAGGCGACAGCAGCAGGACGCACACGCCACGGGCCACGGGCGCCGGCGGTTCGTGCAGCATCCCGTACAGCAGGTGACCCTGGTGGTTGGGGAAGCTGACGCAGCGATGACCGGTCATGCTGCCTCGTCGAGCCAGTCGAATGTTACGCGCGACAGGTTGCTGGCGCGCCGGTAGAAAGCGCGGATCTCCCTCCAGAATGGTTCCTCGATTGCGGTCGCGAGCTGGCCGTCTGGGCATGCGTTGGCAAGTTCTACAAGATCAGCCCTTGGCGGTGTCTCCCGCGGCGCCAACGCAACGATCAGCTTGCGGCCGGCGGCATGCGGCAGCACATTGTCCAGTCGCAACGCCGACACGTCCCGGAACAGCGCCGCCGAGAGTTCGTAACCCTCGATGTTGACCGTCTCGCCACTCGCCAGGCGCTGCGCGAGCGCCTCGCGGTTCTCGATGACCTTGCCGTGCAGGGCCATCTGGTACATGAGGTTGGTCCTGAGCACGGCCTGCATGTAGTCGTCGCCGTTCATGACCGGATCCCACAGCACCAGGCGGTGCACGTCCTTGCGTCGCGCCGCCGTGACCGCCGCGATGGTGGCGCCGAGCCGCAGCCCGACGAGTGTCATGTCGACGATGCCCGGCACGAGCCGCTTGAGGGAGTCGATCGCGAACGCGGTGTCCTCGATACGCGTGTCGAGGTCCGTGTCCTCGAAGGGCCGGTCGCTGTCGCCCTCGCCTCGGAAGTCGAAGCGCAGGACCGCGTAACCACGCGCGGCCAGTTCCCGCGCAAAGCTCACGAACACCCGGTGTGACCAGAGCTTTTCCTCGGCCAGCGGGGCGCACAGCACGACCCCGCGGCTCGTGTCGGCATCGGGGAGATGCAGAAAGGCGAACAGCCTCTCCGTCCCCCGCTCCAGGAACATCGCCTGCTCGGTCACTGCGTTCCACACCCGAAGATCAATAGGATCGCAAATGATAGGGCAACGGGTGTCGTGCACCAACCTGCACGCTGCCGTCCCCCGAATCGGGATGCCCGTCACGTCGGACGGCGCACCGCGGCCGTACCATCGGCGACATTCTGTCTTATTGCGCCCGGCGCAAGGGAGAGCGGTGGCAATGCCGTCGCCAGGCGACCCAGGAAACGTGATTCGGCTGCGCCCGCCTGCGTCCGGCAAGGACGGGACACTGCTTGCGCCCGCGCCGGGCAGCGAACCGGCCACCCAGTCCCGCGAGGAGTCCGGCAAGGTCTCCGGCAACGAGCCGCGGACCGAGCGCCGCAGGCCGCCGCGCCGGGCGTTGCCCATCCACCCGCTGCTCGAGCGCCAGTTGCTCGAGGCGGCCGACGAGAACGGCAAGCTGCGGATGCGCGAACTGGTGCGGGTGGTCAGCCGCCAGTACGGGGCCTACGAGTCGGACCGCAGCTCGCTCGAGGCGGTCATCCAGATGGCCGCCGACGAGGCAAACGCCGTCACCGTCGCGCTGGAGAACGAAACCGCCAACCGGCTGCAGGCCATCCTCGACCACATCAAGGACGGCATCATCACCTGCGACGCCGTGGGCCAGATCGAGAGCATGAACCGGACGGCCGAGCGTTACTTCGGCGTGCGCCAGGCCGACCTGCTCGCCAAGGCCATCGACAAGCTGCTGCCGGAACTCGCGCCGGACGGCGACGTCGCCGGCGTGCTGGAGACCATGGCCTGCGAGCAGGACAGTGCCCGCAACGAGTTCGGCGCGAAGCAGACCCTGGCGCTGAACCGCCGCGGCGAACTGATGCCGGCCGAGGTCCTGGTCAGCAAGATGCTGCTGCGTCGCAGGCCGGTCTACATCATCTGCGTGCGCGACATGCTCGAGCGCAGCGCTGCGGAAGTGGCGCTCAAGGAAAGCGAGGCGCGCTATCGCGTGCTGGTCGAGAACGCGCCGGAGGCGGTGGTGGTGTTCGACGTGGACGCCAACCGCTTCGTGGACTGCAACGACAACGCGGCGCGATTCTTCAAGATGTCGCGCGAGCAGTTGCTGGAAATCGGGCCGCGCCAGGTCAGCCCGCCGCAGCAGGAGGACGGCACCGATTCATTCGGCATCGTGCGCGGTCATATCGACGCGGCACTGGCCGGCGCGACGCCGGTGTTCGAGTGGTTGCACCGCGATGCCGAGGGCCACGACATCGCCTGCGAGGTTCGCCTGGTCCGGCTGCCGAGTTCCGGGGCCAGGTTGTTGCGCTCCAGCATCATCGACATCACCGACCGCAAGCGGCTGGAGCGGATCGCCGCAGGCGAGCGGCGGGTATTCGAGATGATTGCCTCGAATGCGGACATCGGGCAGACGCTGACGGCGATCACGAGCGTGATCGAGAAGGCCTCGCCGCAGTCCATCTGCTGCATCCGCCTGTACGATGCCGCCCGCAACGTGCTGGTGCATGGCACGGCGCCAAACCTGCCGCGTGAATATGTCGTGCAGATGGACGAGATTCCGGTCGAGATCCGCTACGGATCCTGCGCGGCGGCGGTCGCACTGCAACGCCAGATCATCGTGCCGGACATCAGCAATGATTCATTCTGGAAGTACCGCCGCGACGCGGCGCTGCGGGTCGGACTGAAGGCCTGCTGGTCGACCCCGATCCGCTACTCCGACGGCCGCCTGCTCGGCACGTTCGCGACTTACCGCACGCGCACCGGCATGCCATTGCGCCGCGACTCGGAACTGATGGCCAGGATGACCCAGTTGGCGCGCATCGCACTCGAGCGCAGCAGCGCCGCTGACGCGCTGCGCGAAAGCGAACATCGCTACCGCGGCCTGTTCGACAACGTCGTGGAGGGCGTCTACCAGGTCACGCTGGACGGCGAACTGCTGACCGCCAACCAGGCGCTGGTGCAGATGCTGGGCTACCAGTCGTTCGAAGAGCTGCATGCGCTCGGGTCGACGGAGGCGTTGTACGCCAATCCGGCCGATCGCGAGGAGTTGCTGGCGCGGCTGCGGCGCGACGGCGAACTGGTCGAGGCCGAGTACCAGCTGCGGCGCAGGGACGGCACGGTCATCGTCGTCAGCGAGAACGCACGGGTCAATCGCGACGCCAAGGGCAAGGCCGTCGCCTACGAGGGCACGATTACCGACGTGACGCAGCGCAAACGCGCGGAACTGCGGCTGTTTGCGGAGAAGGAACGCGCCGAAGTGACCCTGCAGTCGATCGCGGATGCGGTGATCACGACCGACCACGACGGCATCATCGACTACATGAACCCGGTGGCGGTCATCATGACCGGGCTGCCGGCGGCCAAGGCGGTGGGCAAGCCCATCGGCGAGGTCATCACGCTCGTTCAGGGAAACCAGTCACGAGCCGATCGAGGATCCGATCGGGCGCGCGGTGCGCGATTGCACCGCGGTCGCGCTCTCGGACCAGACCGTCATGATCGGCGCGCACGGCGAGGAAATCGCGATCCAGGCCAACGCGTCGCCGATCCGCGACCGCGATGGCCGCGTGGCCGGCGCGGTGATGGTGTTCCATGACGTCGGGCGCGAACGTCGCATGAAGCGGCTGCTGTCCTACCAGGCGGCGCACGACGCCCTGACCGGGCTGATCAACCGCCGCGAGTTCGAGCACCGCCTGAACCTGGCGCTCGACACGACGCGCGCCGACCCGTCGCTCTGCCACGTGATGATCTACGTGGACCTCGACCAGTTCAAGGTGGTCAACGACACCTGCGGGCACCCGGCCGGCGACCAGCTGCTGCGCCAGGTGACCGCGCTGCTGCAGACGCGGGTGCGCGCCGCCGATACGCTGGCGCGGCTCGGCGGCGACGAGTTTGGCGTGCTGCTGGAGAACTGCACGACCGGCATCGCCATGCGCATAGCGGAAAACCTCAGGCAGGCGATCCGCGACTACCGCTTCGTCTGGCTGGACAACGCGATGCAGATCGGTGCGTCGATCGGCATGGTGGAGATCACGTCCGATACGAAGAGCGTCTCGGAACTGCTGGCCGCGGCGGACGTCGCCTGCTATTCGGCCAAGGACGGCGGCCGCAACCGCGTGCATGTCTACGACCCGGAGAGCGCGTCGGCGCGGCATCGCGAAATGCGCTGGGTGTCGCGGCTCACCAGCGCCAACGACGAGGGCCGGCTCGAGATCGTGTACCAGCAGATCGTGCCGGTCTCGGCCAACAACGGCGAGGCGCGGCCGCATTACGAGCTGTTGCTGCGCCTGCGCGACGAACAGGGCCGCACGGTGTTGCCGAGCGAGTTCATCCCGGCGGCCGAACGCTACAACGTCATGTCGATCCTCGACCGCTGGGTCATCGAGCGCACGCTGCGCGAGCTGGTGCCGTCGCGGCGCGACGGCGTGGAGGAGGCGCCGTACACGGTCGCCGTCAACCTGTCCGGCACGACGCTGTCCGACCAGTCCTTCCTCGAGTCGCTCATGCAGCAGCTCGAGGAACATGACCCGACGCCGGGCGTGCTGTGCTTCGAGATCACCGAGACGGCGGCGATCGCGAACCTGTCGAGCGCCAGCTACATCATGCGCGAGCTGGCCAGTCACGGCTGCCTGGTGGCGCTCGACGATTTCGGCAGCGGGCTGTCGTCGTTCGCCTACCTGCGCAACCTGCCGGTGGATTACATAAAGATCGACGGGCACTTCGTGCAGAACGTCGCGGTGGACCCGGTGGACCGCAGCATGGTGGAGGCGATCGTGCAGATCGGCCGCGCGATGGGCATCTACACCGTCGCGGAGCGCGTCGAGACGCAGGCCGTGTACGACACGCTCAAGGAGATCGGCGTCGGTTACGTGCAGGGTTTCCTGTTCGGCAAGCCCAGGCCCATCGAAGAGTTTCCCAGGTAGCCGCCGCGCCGGCCCGCCGTCTTTTCCCGCTTATGTCGCCACCGAGCGACATTCAAATCCGTGAACTGCTACGCCCAAATTGCAGTCATTACTGCTTGTCGGAAGCAGCGCTGCGGGAGTAGGTTGGGATCGTAGTGAAACAAGGCAAACCCGTCGAAAGGCGGGGACGCAAAGCCTCCGGTCTGCCGGCCCTCGGGCCCACGATAGCGGGGTTGCCACAACAGGGCGCACAGTCTGGTGCGCAGTCTGGCATCCCGTCATTAGCAAGCAGACCGCTGGCCGCAGGCCACGGGCCCCGCGCCGTGCGCGGGAACAGGGCGCGAGCCCTTTGAGAAAGGCATACCCGTCGCGAGGCGGGGACGCAAAGCCACCGGTCTCGGCTTGAGAGACAGCGGGGTTGCCACATGAACAAACTGAATATCGGGTCATTGCCGTCGGCCGCGCGAGTCGCGGCGGTCATGATCGTGATTGCGACGGCCACATCCGCTTGCTTCGACAAGGCGCCTGCCGAGTCGGCGCAGTCGTCTTCAGTCGTACCACCGCCGGTCGTCACTCCGCCGGCGCCGAACCAGCCGCCGGTCATCGGCGGCTCACCGCCGACGGCCGCCCAGGAGGGGCAGGCCTACTCGTTCGTGCCGACGGCCTCGGATCCGGAGGGCAATGCGCTGACCTTCAGCATCAGCAACCGGCCCACGTGGGCGACCTTCAACACCTCGACTGGCGCGCTGTCCGGAACACCCGGCACCGGTACGGTCGGCACCTACTCGAATATCATGATCCGCGTCAGCGACGGCACTGCGACAGCGTCGCTGACTGCTTTTGCGATCCAGGTCCAGCAGGCATCGATGGGCACGGCGACGCTGTCGTGGCAGCCGCCGACGACCCGCACCGACGGGACGCCGCTCAACAACCTGGCCGGCTACACGATTCATTACGGGACCACGCAGGGCAACTACGGAAACCAGATCAGGATCGACAACCCGGGCCTGACGAGGTACATGGTGGAAAACCTGGCGCCCGCCACCTGGTATTTCGTGACGACGGCATTCGACACGACTGGTGGCGTCAGCGACTACTCGGCTGTTGCCTCCAAGACAATCCTGTAAGTCTCCTTGAGTCGAATGAGTCAGGGCGGCGCATCCTGCGCCGCCCTGTCGCATTCTGTCGGCACTCGAAAATTTCGGCAGCGGGCTGTCGTCATTCGCGCACCTGCGCAACCTGCCGGTGAATTACATAAGTACCGGCGGGCACTTCGTGCAGAGCGTCGCCGTAGAGCGACATCACTGCTTGTGGGAAGCAGTGCTGCAGGAGTACGTTGGAGTCGTAGTGAATCAAGGCAAACCCGTCGAAAGGCGGGGACGCAAAGCCTCCGGTCTGTCGGCCCTCGGGCCCACGATAGCGGGGTTGCCACTGAAGGACGCACGCCCGCGTGCGCATCCCGGCATCCCGTCATCCGCAAGCAGACCGCTGGCTGCAGGCCACGGGACCCGCGCCGTGCGCGGGAACAGGGCGCGAGCCCTTTGAGAAAGGCATACCCGTCGCGAGGCGGGGACGCAAAGCCACCGGTCTCGGCTCAAGAGACAGCGGGGTTGCCACATGAACGCACGGAATGTCGGGTCATTCCTGTCGGCCGCGCGCGTCGCGGCGCTGATGATCCTGGTATCAATGGGCACAACGGCCTGCTTCGAGCAGTGGCCCTGGGAATCCAAACAAGCGTCGGCCGCCGAGCCGGTCGTCACCCCGCCACCGGCGTTCAACCAGCCGCCGGTCATCAGCGGCGTGCCCGACGAAGTCGAGGTGACTGCGGGCGAATCGATCACCATCGCCCCGGTCGTGTTCGACCCGGACGGCGATCCGCTGACTTTCAGCATCAGCGGCAAGCCCGCCTTCATGACCTTCGATTCGAGCACTGGCGGATTGTCCGGGACGCCGGCGGACAGCGACGTCGGCGATTTCAACGTGGAGATCGCGGCCAGCGATGGCACCAACACCGCGTCCCGCAAGCCGACCAGGATCCGCGTCAGGGGCAGGAACGCGACCCCGGTGCCGCCGCCCTCCAACAACCCACCGGTCATCTCGGGCGTCCCCGCAACGGGTGTGACGGCCGGCCAGGTCTATTCATTCCGGCCCTCGGCATCGGATCCGGACGGCAACACGCTGATGTTCGGCATCGCCAACCGTCCTGCGTGGGCGTCCTTCAACGCGACGACCGGCGAGCTGTCGGGAACGCCGGCCGCCAGCGTGATCGGCGCGTATCTCAACATCGTCATCAGCGTCAGCGACGGCACGGCTAGCGCATCGCTGCCGGCCTTCGGCATCGTGGTCAACCCCGCCAACCGTCCGCCGACCATTTCCGGCAGCCCGGCCGCCACCGTAACGGCGGGCCAAGCCTACTCGTTCCAGCCCGCGGCCTCGGATCCGGACGGCAACGCGCTGACGTTCAGCATTGCCAACCGGCCCGCGTGGGCGACTTTCAGCACGGCGACCGGGCGGCTGTCGGGTACGCCTGCCACGAGTGCGGCGGGTACGTACGCCGGCATCGTCATCACGGTCAGCGACGGCGCCGCCAGTGCATCATTGTCTGCCTTCACGATCACCGTTGACGCCGCGAACCGGCCACCGACCATCTCCGGCAGCCCGGCCACGACCGCAGCGACCGGCCAGGCCTATTCGTTCCAGCCCGCGGCCTCGGACCCGGACGGCAACACGCTGACGTTCAGCATCGCCAACCGGCCCGCGTGGGCGACCTTCAGCACGACGACCGGGCGGCTGTCGGGAACCCCGGCTGCCAGTGCGGCCGGCCAGTACACCGGCATCGTGATCACCGTCAGCGACGGCTCGGCCAGCGCCTCGTTGCCCGCGTTCAGCATCGCGGTGAGCACCACAAACCGGCCGCCGACCATCAGCGGCTCGCCGACCACGAACGCCCGTGAGGGGCAGGCCTATTCGTTCGTGCCGACCGCGTCGGATCCGGACGGCAATACGCTGACCTTCAGCATCACCAACCGGCCCGCGTGGGCGACGTTCAGCACGGCGACGGGCGCGCTGTCCGGGACACCCGGCACCGGTACGGTCGGCATTTACCCGAACATCGTCATCCGCGTCAGCGACGGTACCGATACAGTGTCCCTGGCGGCGTTCAGCATCCAGGTCCAGCAGGCATCGATGGGCACGGCGACGCTGTCGTGGCAGCCGCCGACGACCCGCACCGACGGCACGCCGCTCACCAACCTGGCCGGCTACACGATTCACTACGGGACCACGCTGGGCAGCTACGGGACCCAGATCAGGATCGACAATCCTGGCGTGACGACCTACATGGTGGAAAACCTGCCGCCGGCCACCTGGTACTTCGTGACGACCGCGTTTGACGCGGCGGGTGGCGTCAGCGACTACTCGGCGGTTGCCTCCAAGACGATCCAGTAAGCCGGCGTGAGGCAGACATGGCAGGGCGGCGCATCCTGCGCCGCCCTGTTGCATTCAGGCTGCAGCTGGACTCAGACACTCGCCGCAAAAGAAAAACCCGGCACCGTGCCGGGTTTCTCTTGGCCGCTACCGCGAAAGGTCTCCGCGGCTGACGGATGGCGGCAGAAGGGGCATCCACCGACCTGTCAATTCGGCTTGACGCCCTCGTTCTTCAGTGCCTCGAGACCCCCAAGGTCGACTTCACTGAGCGCTGACTTGAGTGCCCCGAGATTGGCCGCGCCACCGGATAACTTCGCAACGAAGCGTTCGCCCACCACGACGCTGTATTCACCCCGACCGTTCGAGTTGTCCCATTCCTCGTGGATGATCCGTCCGCCCTGCTTGTACGTCTTCTCGTAGCCGGTGTCGGTCTGCTGTTCCGACTCGACCCCGGCCCAGCCTGCCAGCAGCATCACTCCCCGCGCACCGCCCATGTCGGTGATCTCAAGCGACAGATCCGGTCCGTCCGCCGCGCCGTACTGCGCCTGGCCGGTACTGATCTGCAGGCCCATCGCCTGGTTCCGCTCGGCCGACATCGACGTGCGCGGCAGGCTCGCGAGCGTCTCCGGCAGGAAGGCCTTGATCTTGTCCAGGGACAGCGACTCGACCGGTTGACCACCGCCGCCGAGCACCGTACCGAGGACGCCGCCTACCGCCTGGGCCGCCGCATCGGCGTCGCCCGACTTCTCGGCGGCTTCGAGTTTCTCGCCGGCAGCCTCGACCTGCTTGCTCCACTGCTCGAGCTGGCCGAGCGGGCTGTTCGGGTCGATCCTGGCCGTGTCGCCGCCGGGCGTGCTGATGGTCGGAAGCGCGCCATGCATCATGCCGCCGAACATGCCGCCCGTGGTGATCCCGCCGACGACCATGCTCGCAAGCCACCCGAGCACGATGCCGATGATCACCGACACAGCCGTGTAGCCGACAGCCTTGTCCTGCGGACATTTCATCGTCGTCGGCAGGCCTAGGTACAGCAGGTAGATCGTGTACACGGCGCCAGCCAGCGCAAGCAGCCAGCCCAGGGCCGGGATGATCCCGCCGATCCCCGCCACCCAGGCCGCCGTCGATGCATACACGGCAGTCTTCAGCGCCTGCATCATGTCCTTCTGGCCGCCGAAAGTCGGGGCCAGCGCATTGATCACGAAACCGTAGACGTAGATGAGCACGAGCGACAGGACGTAGCCGACGATCGATGCCGTCAGCGCTGCGCCTATGCCAATGCGGAAGGGGCCGAAGCCCATCCCGCTCATGCCGATCAGGCTGGCCAGCGCCGGGATTGCCGCCAGAATGAGCACGTAGTTTGTGTACAGGCCGCCGGTCGTCGCGGTTTCGCCGGCGATGACGGGCCACTCGGTCTTGGGCGTGAGCAGGATGTTCTTGGCCCGCTCGATCAGTTTTCCGAGATCCATGGTTGAGCCTCCCTTCTGGCTGTCGAACCTGGGCCCGGAGCGCCGTCGTTGCGGCCACCAGACCCGCCTCCCCAGGAATCGATTCTAGTCCACCCCCGGCACATGCACGGTTGGATGGGGCAAGAAGTGGCGTCGGCGGGGCATGACCGCTCGGAACACGGAGATGGCGCCGGACCGGTTTAAGGGGTTTTGGAGGGACTGAGAGTCGCTGGTCCCGCCGACACCCACCTGATCCAACCAGCATGTATCAAGCACTTAGACGCGACGGAGTGTCGGGTGTCTTTACATTTCGCCTGACGTACGTTGCAGATTTGCCGAGATCCCTTTCGTAGTTATCTTGGACTGAGCCTGCATACGAAGCGTTTGGGTTCCTGGCGTGCAGCACTTGGCACGGTTGTTGCTTTATGTTGAGTATGGAACCCCTGCGAGGCGTGGGGGTGCGAGGGACCAAGACAATGAAAAGCAAGATTCTGGCGATTCTGGCGGTGGGGATGCTGGCCGGGCCAATGGCGGCGAATGCAACGCTCATCGGCACCAACGTGACAGTCGATTGGCTGTTCCCCGATAGCGCTACAGAATTCGCGTCGGACACCGTAACGGTGGGTGCGGGCGCTGAAATTAGTTGTCCCGGGGCGTTTGCTCTTTGCAGTGGTTTTGTTGTCGGGGCCGATATCGATCTGGGTGCTGACACGATTTCGCTTTTCGTTACCAGTGGCGCGAGTTCATGGAATCCGACTGGGTTCAATGGCTACAGATTCAGCGATCTGTCCATCGGTGGACCCTGGTCGTCAGTTAGTCTGAGCACTAACTTCGCCGGGTTGGACGCCTCGCGCTTCAGCTTCGATGGCAGCACCCTTCTTGTGAACATGCAAGGGCTTGCAGCCAATCGGGGCGACTACTTCACGTTCACCCTTTCGCCAGCATCAGTCCCCGAACCCGGCACCCTTGCTTTGCTCGGTCTCGGCCTGATCGGACTCGGCTTCGCGAGGCGGCGCAAGAACGCTTGAAGGGATAACAACAACAAGTGAAAGACCCGGCCTCGTGCCGGGTTTTTCTTGGGCGCTACCAGGAACGGTCCCTGTGGCTGTCGGATGGGCCGTAACGGTGCATCGGCATGGTCGGTGAGGCGCTTCGACACAAGCGTGGAAACCGGCAGCTTGCCCAGGCGGCGCCTGAGGCGCTTGAGGTCGTCGGACTTGCTTCGCCCGCAGCGCCTGACCGGGTACAGTTCATCCATGTACCGGTCGATCAGATCCACCCCTTGGTAATGCGCTATTAGGCCTTGATGTCCGTCCAACCCCTTGATCGTCGATTGTCGGTTGCGCCGATGATGGACTGGACCGACCGGCACTGCCGGTATTTCCTGCGGCTGTTCTCGCCGCGCGCATTGCTGTACACGGAAATGATCGTCGCCAACGCCATCGCGCGCGGCGACGTCGAGCGGCTGCTCGGCCACGACCCAGGCGGAGCATCCCGTCGCGCTGCAGCTCGGCGGCTCGGACCCGGCGCTGCTGGCGGCGGCGGCGGCCACCGGCGAGCGCTTCGGTTATCGCGAGATCAACCTCAACGTCGGCTGTCCCAGCGACCGCGTGCAGGGCGCGTCTTTCGGCGCCTGCCTGATGGCGAAGCCGCGGCTGGTGGCGGACTGCGTGCGCGCGATGCAGGACGCGGTGCAGGTGCCGGTGACGGTCAAGACGCGCATCGGCATCGACGATCACGACGACTACGCGTTTCTGAGCGCCTTCGTCGAGCAGGTGGTCGGCGCGGGCTGCGAGGTGCTCATCGTGCATGCACGCAAGGCGCTGCTGTCCGGCCTCAGCCCGAAGGAAAACCGCGACGTGCCGCCGCTCGACTACGCGCGCGTGTGGCAGGTCAAGCGCGACTGGCCCGGCATCACGGTCGTCGTCAATGGCGGGCTCAAGACCGTGCCGCAGGTGACCGAGCAGTGGCGGCACGTGGATGGCGTGATGCTGGGCCGCGAGGCCTATCACAACCCGTACGTGATCGCGGAACTGCACCGCGCGGCCTGGGACGACGGCTTCACCGCGCCGTCGCCGGAGGAGGTCGTGGAACGGATGCAGGCGTATGTCGCGCGGCAGGCCGCGGGCGGCACGCCGCTGCGTCCCATTGCCCGGCACATGCTCGGGCTGTTCGCCGGCCGCGCCGGAGCGAGGAACTGGCGCCGCGCCATCAGCGAGGGCCTCAACCATGGCGCGACCGGCCCGGGACTGCTGGCGGAGGCGCTGCGGGCAGTGTCGGGAGGGGCCAGACCCCAGGACGGGTCAGACGCTGGATCTCCCGCAACCGCGGCGGCTTCAGTGCCGGGTCTGACCCCTTTGAGATCCGAGCCCTGCGAATGACGACTGCCGGCGCACGCCCGCGGACAGGAACCGCTCGAGCCGTGCCGCGCCACGACCGTCGGCCGGCCCGAGCAGCCCGTGCACGATGCGGAAGTCCATCCACGCTGGCGCGGCCCTGCGCCCGAGCGCCTCGCGCGCACTGCTCCAGGGCCACTCGGTAGGCGCCTGGCACAGGCCGGCGCGCACCGGGTTCAGCAGCACGTAGCGCACGACCTCGAGCAGGTAGGCATCACGGTTGACCAGCATCGAGTCGTAGCAGCCATGGGACCGGTGGCCGTTGGACCGGTAGCGTCGGTGCTGGCGCCGCGCGCAGGCGGCGCCCAGGTACTGCATGGCGGCGGACAATTGCCCGTCCGTCGCGAGCATCACGGCGTGCAGGTGGCTGGGCATCAGGCAATACGCGAGGCAGCTGAGCCGATAGCGCTCGCAGCTCATGCCCAGGAACTGGATCCAGGCTGCGTAATCGGCGTCGTCGCGAAACAGCCTGGCGCGGTTGGCCGCGCGGGCGGTGACGTGGTGAATCGTGTCGGGCGCTTCCATGCGCGGGCTGCGGGGCATGGCTGCAGGTTGGCACCCGGCCGGCGCCTGTGGTGGCAGCGAAAGTGCCGGGTTTGCTCAAATAGGAGGAGTCCGACCCGTCCCTGATCCCGCCGCGAAGCCTGGGGCCGAGCAACGCCGCCGACGAAGAGGCGGTGAGCCCGGACGACCTGTACCGGCCGGCTCCATCCCCGTGGGCCGCGCCGCGGCTTTCCATAATCTGGCAGCCGCTTGATTGCTATACTGCCGCAATCCCCCGTGTTCGCCCGTTTGCAGCGGACGGTCACGGCTGATTGGTCGTTGCACAACCTGCCAGGGGGCCCTCGGACCGCGCATGGGGAAAGACAAGGAACTGGTCATCCTGTTCGCGGACGTGGTCGGCAGCACCCGTCTGTTCGAGGAACTCGGCGACGAGGCCGCGCGCGCCGTCGTGGCCGTCTGCGTGGGCATCATGCGCAAGGCGACCGGGCAGCACGGCGGCACGGTCGTCAAGACCATGGGCGACGAGATCATGTCGACCTTCCCGGACTGCGACGGTGCGCTGGACGCCGCCGTGCAGATGCAGACCGAGATCCGGGCGCATCCCGCACTCGCGCTCGACGGCCAGCAGGTCGCGATCCGCGTCGGCGCGCATTACGGCTCGGTGGTGGTCGAGGCCCGCGACGTATTTGGTGCCGCCGTGCACACCGCCAACCGCATGACCAGCCAGGCCAAGGCCGGCCAGATCATCGTGACCGACGCGCTGCAGCGCCGGCTCGCCGCCACCTGGCAGGCGATGGTGCGCAGGCTCGACGTGGCCGTGCCGCGCGGGCAGCAGGGCGAGGTGGCGGTGTACGAGGTGCTGTGGCACGGCGAGGAGGTCACCAGCATGCTGCCGGCGATCGCGACGATCACCGAGCACTACCGGCCGTTTCACCTGCGGCTGCGCTATGGCGGCACGGAAATCCACCTCGACGACCGGCAGCGTCCGTCGGTCACCATCGGCCGCGGCGATGACAACGACCTCGTGGTGCGCGGCAACCTCGTGTCGCGTCTGCATGCGCGCGTCGAGGCCGGCAAGAACCACTTCGTGCTGGTGGACGAGAGCACCAACGGTTCCTTCGTCAGGACGGCCAGCGGCGATGAGGCGTTCGTGCGGCGCGACTCGCTGCAGCTGCGCGGCAGTGGCGTGATCGGGCTCGGTCGCGTGCCGGAAGGCGACTCGTACCACACGATCGAGTACTTCTGCGAGGAATGAGGCGGGCGGGACGATCGGGGTCTGGCCCCTCCGGCCGCTACAACCGCTTCACCACGTCGGCCAGTTCCGCCATCAGGTCGTGCGGCGTGCGCTCGTCGTAGGAACTGAGGTACTCGCCGACCTCGTCCATCTCGACACGCCAGGCCTCCGGGTCGACCGCCAGCAGTTCGCGAATGGTCTCCGGCGCGATGTCCAGGCCCTTGAAGTTCAGCGCCTCGGCACCCGGCATGCGCCCGATCGGCGTCTCGACCGCCGCGGCCGTGCCTTCACAGCGGCCGACGATCCACTCCAGCACGCGCAGGTTCTCGCCGAAGCCGGGCCACAGGAACTTGCCGTCGGCGCCGCGGCGGAACCAGTTGACGTGGAAGATCTTCGGTTGCTGGTCGAGCTTGCCGGCGAACGACAGCCAGTGCGCCCAGTAGTCGCCGTAGTTGTAGCCGCAGAATGGCTTCATGGCCATCGGGTCGCGGCGCACCACGCCGACCTTGCCGGTCGCGGCGGCGGTGGTCTCGGAAGCGACCGAGGCGCCGACCAGCACGCCATGCGCCCAGTTGCGCGCCTCGTACACCAGCGGCGCCAGCAGGCTGCGCCGCCCGCCGAACACGATCGCCGATATCGGCACGCCGCCGGGGGCGTCGGCCATCTTCGAATAGCTCGGGTTCTGGCTGGCCGAGACCGTGAAGCGCGAGTTCGGATGCGCGGCCGGGCCGTTGGCCGCGTCATACGGCTGGCCGCGCCAGTCCAGCGCGGGCTGGCCATCGGCGAGGCCTTCCCACCAGGGCTGATTGTCCGCGGTCACTGCGACGTTGGTGAAGATCGCGTCGTGGCAGATCATCTCGTAGGCGTGCAGGTTGGTATGCGGGTTGGTGCCGGGCACCACGCCGAAATAGCCCGCCTCGGGGTTGACGGCATAGAGCCGCCCGTCGTCGCCCGCATGCAGCCAGGCGATGTCGTCGCCGACCGTCCAGACTTTCCAGCCCGGCATCGACCCCGGCGGGATCAGCATGGCCAGGTTGGTCTTGCCGCAGGCCGACGGGAAGGCGGCCGCGACGTAGTGGGTCCTGCCCTGCGGGCTCTCGATGCCGACGATCAGCATGTGCTCGGCCATCCAGCCTTCGTTGCGCGCCTGCCAGCTGGCGATGCGCAGCGCGTGACATTTCTTGCCGAGCAGCGCGTTGCCGCCGTAGCCGGAGCCGTAGCTCATGATGCTGAGGTCTTCCGGGAAGTGCATGATGAAACGGCGGTCCGGGTCGAGCTCGCCCGTCGAGTGCAGGCCCTTGACGAACGTGCCGTCGCGGGCGATGCGCTCGAGCGCGGCCTGGCCCATGCGCGTCATCAGCTTCATGTTGGCGGCGACGTAGGCGCTGTCGGTGATCTCGACGCCGCAGCGCGAGTAGGGCGAATCGATCGGGCCCATGCAGTAGGGCACGACGTACAGCGTGCGGCCGCGCATGCAGCCCTTGAACAGGACCGTCATCAGCCGGCGCGCGTCCACCGGGTCCATCCAGTTGTTGTTCGGGCCCGCATCGTGGGAGTGGTGCGTGCAGACGAAGGTCAGGTGCTCGACGCGCGCCACGTCGGACGGATCGGAGCGGTGCAGGTAGCAGTTGGGGTGGGTCTTTTCGTTGAGCTTCGAGAGCGTCCCGTTGGCCAGCATCAGTTCGACCAGCGCCCGGTACTCGGCGTCGGAGCCGTCGCACCAGTGGATCGCCTGTGGGGCCGTCAGCTTGGCCACTTCGGCAACCCAGTCGGCGACGGCCTTGGGTGGGGTCAAGGCGGCGGGGGAGCGGCTCTGGGCGCTGGTCATCCTGGTACCTCTTTCGATCGGGAAGCGAGCCGCCGCCGGTGTTCACCGTGGGGTTCTTTTGGATGGCGACCATTATAGTTGGGGGGTTGTGAGCCGCGACTTTGTATGATCCGCGACGGGCTGGCGGATTGCCGCTGTGCGGCGTTGTTTGGCTGCCTCGATTGGTGCATGTATCTTGTTAAGTATGTAATGTAATTAATTGAATAATAAACGAAAAACTCAGTTTTTTCCGTGCCGCCCCGCGCCCGACGCCGCCCGTGGGTGAGTTCGCGCGGCTGCTCGGCCCGCATGGCCCGGTCGCACAGGCCGTGCCCGACTTCGAGACGCGCCATGAGCAACAGGTCATGGCCGACTGGGTCGGCGAGGCGCTCAGCGATCGCTCGGTGCTGGCGGTCGAGGCGGGCACCGGCATCGGCAAGACCTTCGCCTACCTGGTTCCGGCGCTGTTGTCGGGCCGGCACGTGATCGTCTCGACCGGCACGCGAACCCTGCAGGACCAGCTCTACCACCGCGACCTGCCGATGCTGGCCAAGGCGCTCGGGCGGCCGGTGCGCGTGGCGCTGCTGAAGGGCCGCGCCAACTACCTGTGCCGGCACCGCCTGGACCTCGCCGAACAGACGCGCACGCTGCCGGGGTTCGAGTCGCCGTCGCTGAAGGCGCTGAAGAAGGTGCGCAAGTGGGCGGGCGTGACGCGTTCCGGCGACGTCGCCGAGCTGACCGGCATCCGCGACAACGACCCGGTACTGCCCGCGGTCACCTCGACGCGCGAGAACTGCCTGGGCAACGAGTGCGCCGAATACTCGCGCTGCCATGTGGTGCTCGCGCGCCGCGAGGCGCAGGCCGCCGACATCGTGGTGGTCAACCACCACCTGCTGCTGGCCGACCTGTCGCTCAAGGAGGAGGGCTTCGGCGAACTGCTGCCGGGCACCGACGCCGTGATCCTCGACGAGGCCCACCAGGTGCCGGACGTGGCCGCGCAGTTCTTCGGCCTGAGCCTCAGCAGTCGCCAGGCGGGCGCGCTGGCGCGCGACGCGCTGGCGGAGATGGCGCGCGCCGGTCACACCGAGGCAGGGCTGCGGCAGCAGCTGGCAGCGGTCGAGGACGGCTTCGCGCAGGCGCTGGCCGCGGTGCGGGGCGGCGCCGAGCGCGTCGAATGGGACGCGCTGCCGGACGCATTCATCGAGGCGCTGCACGCCGCGCAGGTGGCGCTCGGGACGCTGGCCGACGGCTTCAAGGACACCGGCAGCGACGACGCGGGCCTCAGGCAGTGCACGCGCCGCGCACAGTCGCTCGAGGACACCTTGTCCCGGCTGCTGGCGTTCGCGGCCGAGGACGGCGTGCGCTGGGTCGAGATTTCCGGTCGCGCGTTCACGGCCAGCTTCAGCCCGTTCGAGGTGGCGGACCGGTTGCGCGAACTGATGCAGGCGCGCGCCTGCGCGTGGATCTTCACCTCGGCGACACTGGCGGTCGGCGAGGACTTCGGGCATTTCACCGGCCGGGTCGGCGCACAGGACGCGCGCACGCTCAGGGTCGCCAGTCCGTTCGATTTCGAGAGCCAGGCCCTGCTGTACCTGCCCGCCGGCATGCCGGACCCGTCCGACCGCAAGCACACCGCGGCGGTCGTGGCCACCGCACTGCCGCTGATCGAGGCCGCCGGCGGTCGCACCTTCCTGCTGTTCACGAGCCATCGCGCGCTCAAGGAAGCGGCGCGCCTGCTGCGCTCGCTGGACGGCTACGAGCAGCGCTACACGCTGCTGGTGCAGGGCGAGGCGCCGCGCGAGAGCCTGCTGACGCGCTTCCGTGAGGCGGGCCAGTCGGTGCTGCTTGGCACCTCCAGTTTCTGGGAAGGCGTGGACGTGCGCGGCCCGGCGCTCGCGGTCGTGGTCATTGACAAGCTGCCGTTCGCCGCGCCCGACGACCCGCTGCTGCGCGCGCGACTGGAGGGCATCCGTCGCCGCGGCGGCAACCCGTTCTTCGAGTACCAGGTGCCGCAGGCGGTGCTGGCGCTCAAGCAGGGCTTTGGCCGGCTGATCCGCGACCGCGAGGACTTCGGCGTCGTCGCGGTCTGCGACCCCAGGCTGCGCACGCGTTCCTACGGCCGGCTGTTCGTGCAATCGTTGCCGCCGGCCCGCATGATCGAGGACGGCGACGAGGCGGCCCGCTTCCTGGCCAGGCGACTGGCCGAGGCGGGCCTGGGACCGCGCGCCGGAGGCGCAACGTGAAGATCCTGGCGGTGGACACGGCGACCGAGGCCTGCTCGGCCGCGTTGCTGGTGGATGGCGCCTTCTGCGAGCGCTACGAGGTGCTCGGGCGCGGCCATGCCGAGCGGCTGCTGCCGATGGTGCGCGAAGTGCTGGCCGAGGGCGGCGTGGCGCTGGGCGCTCTGGACGCGATTGCCTTCGGGCGCGGTCCCGGCGGGTTCACCGGCCTGCGCATCGCCGCGGGCGTGACCCAGGGACTGGCCTTCGGTGCGGGGCTGCCGGTCGTGCCGGTCTCCGACCTCGCAGCGCTGGCCGCGCGCGCGGCGGCGCACAATGCCGCGCGGCACGTCGTCGCCTGCCTCGATGCGCGCATGGCGCAGGTGTACTGGGCACCGTTCGACTGCGCGGATCCGGCGGCGCCGATTGCGCTGGGCGAGGAGGCTGTCTCGGACCCGGAGGCGGTGCGCCTGCCGGACGGTGCCGAGCGCTGGTTCGGTGCGGGACACGGCTTCGCCGGCTATCCGGCACTGCGCTCCATGCTGGGTGCGCGCCTCACCGGTTGCGACCCGGAGCTGCTGCCGCATGCGCACGAGATCGCGCTGCTCGGCGCCGCGGCGTTCGCGGCCGGACAGGCCGTGGCGGCGGATCAGGCCGTGCCGGTGTACCTGCGCGACCAGGTGGCGCACAGGAAGGGGCAGCGTTGAGGAGGGGCCGGCTCCCAGGAGGGGCCAGGTCCCTTCTATAATTCCCCAATGTCCGCCGCCAAGCTCATCCTGATTGTCGAAGACGAGCAGCCGATCCGCGAGATGGTCTCATTCGGGCTGAGGCGCGCCGGCTACGACACCGACGAGGCCGCCGACAGCCGCACGGCGCTGGCGCGCATCGCGGATCGCCGGCCCGCGCTCGTGATCGTGGACTGGATGCTGCCGGACATGAGCGGCCTGGAGCTGACGCGCAAGCTGAAGCGCGACGCCGGCACGCGCGAGCTGCCGGTCATCATGCTGACCGCGAGGGCCGCCGAGCACGACAAGATCAGCGGCCTCGAAAGCGGCGCCGACGACTACGTGACCAAGCCGTTCTCGGCGCGCGAGCTGGTGGCGCGCATCAATGCGGTGTTGCGGCGCATGGCGCCGGGCGGCCCCGACGGGCTGGTGCGCTTCGAGACGCTGGCGCTGGATGCGGCCGCGCAGCGCGTCACCGCCGGCCAGCAAGCCGTGGCGCTCGGTCCCACCGAGTACCGGCTGCTGGCGTACCTGATGTGCCACCCCGACCTGGTGCTGTCGCGCGGCCAGTTGCTGGACCGGGTGTGGGGTGGCAACGCCTACCCGGACGAGCGCACCGTGGACGTGCATATCCGGCGCGTGCGCAAGGCGCTGGAGGCCTCGGGCTACGACCGCTTCATCCAGACCGTGCGCGGCGCGGGCTACCGCTTTTCGGCGGCCGGGAAGTAGCGCAAGTGAATCCCGCCTGGATGTTCGCGCTCGGCCGGCTGTTCGCCGCGCTCGGTATTGCCGTGGCGGGCGGGCTGGTCTTCGGCCGCATCGACCTGTGGCTGCTGGCGGTGCTGGCGGCGTATCTGGTGCTGCAACTGGTCAACCTGTACCGCGTGCAGCGCTGGCTGCGGCATCGCAACGAGCAGAGCCCGCCGGACATCGGCGGCGTGTGGGGCGACCTGATCGCGCTGATCGGCCGCATCCACCGGCGCAAGAAATTCCACAAGCGTCGCATCGTGCTGCTGCTGCGCGACATCCGCCGGCTGACGGCCGCGCTGCCGGAAGGCGTGATACTGCTGTCGCGCGAGCGCGAGATCATCTGGTTCAACCGCACCGCCGCGCGCATGCTGGGGCTCAGGCGCAAGATCGACTTCGGCATGCGCATCGAGAACCTGCTACGCCAGCCCGAATTCACGCGCTACCTGCAGAGGCGGCAGCACGCGGCGCAGGTCGTGGTGCGCTGGGCGCGCCCCGACGAGCGCTTCCTGGCCTGCTACCTGACCGCGGCGGGCGAGCAACAGCTGCTGCTGGTGCGCGACGTCACCCGTGAAGTGCGCATCGAGGCGATGCGCAAGGACTTCGTCGCCAACGCCTCGCACGAATTGCGCTCGCCGCTGACCGTCATCTCCGGCTACCTCGACCAGCTGGCCGCAGATCCCGCGGCGGCGGGTGAATGGTGCGCGCCGGTCGCCGAGATGCAGCGCCAGGCCGAACGCATGCGGCTGATCGTCCAGGACCTGCTGGAACTGTCGCGGCTCGAGGCGTCGGGCGAGGAGGCCGCGCGCGAGCCGGTGGACGTCGCCGCGCTCATCGAGCGGGTGCGCAGCGAGTGCGCGGCGGGCGACGTCGGCCACCGCACGATCAGCGTGGGCATCGAGTCGCAGGCGCAGCTGCTGGGAAGCGCGCAGGAACTGCACTCGGTGGTTGCCAACCTCGTGTCGAATGCCGTCAAGTACACGCCCGTGGACGGCACGGTGCGAATTCGCTGGTGGACCGATGCGCGGGGCGGGCACCTGTCGGTGGCCGACAACGGCGCCGGCATCGCGCGCCAGCACCTGCCGCGGCTGACCGAGCGCTTCTACCGCGTGGACCAGGGGCGTTCGCGGGATGCCGGCGGTTCCGGGCTCGGCCTGGCCATCGTCAAGCACGGACTGCAGCGCCACGGCGCCAGGCTCGCCATCGCGAGCACCGAGGGCCAGGGTTCGACCTTTACGTGCGAGTTTCCCGCTGGCCGGATTGCCGCTGCACCGGGTGAGACGGTCGCGCAGTCGGGTTGAGGCCGCCGCGCCGGCTGACGCATTCCTGTAACAAACGGCCGTTATCGTGGCGCGGATTGGACGATCCGCGACGGGACCGCATGCTGGCCCCCGCCGCGCCGACAGGCAAACTACAGGAGGGTTTCCATGTTCAGAAGGATACTGATTGCCGCCGCCGTGGGCACGCTGCTGGCGGGCGGCGCCCAGGCGCAGACCGCGCGCGACTACATCAACATAGCGGGTTCCTCGACCGTATTCCCGTTTTCCTCGGCCGTCGCAGAGCAGTTTGGCCGCGGCAGCAGTTTCCGCACGCCGAAGGTGGAAAGCGTGGGCACTGGTGGCGGGCTCAAACTGTTCTGCCAAGGGGTCGGGCCGCAGCACACCGACATTGCCAATGCCTCGCGCCGCATCAAGGCGTCGGAAGTCGCGGACTGCAAGAAGAACGGCGTAGGTGAGATCGTCGAGGTGAGAATTGGCTTCGACGGCATTGTGCTGGCCAACGCCAAGTCGGCGCCGACCTACCGGTTGACGCGCCAGGAGCTCTACATGGCGCTGGCCAAACAGGTACCGGACCCGGCCGACCCGACGCGCCTGGTGGACAACCCGTACAAGAACTGGCGGCAGGTCAACAAGGCGCTGCCGGCTGTGCGCATAGAGGTGCTCGGCCCGCCGCCGACATCCGGCACACGCGACGCCTTTAACGAACTCGTCATGGAAAAGGGCTGCGAGGGTTTCGCCTGGCTGAAGGAACTCAAGGGCGTAGACGAAAGCCGCTTCAAGCGCGTCTGCACACAGCTGCGCGAGGATGGCGGCTACGTCGAGGCTGGCGAGAACGATAACCTGATCGTGCAGAAGCTTGAGGCCAATCCGCTCGCGCTCGGAATCTTCGGATACAGCTTCCTCGAGGAGAACCTCAACAGGCTGCACGGCTCGTTCATCGAAGGCAAAGCGCCGTTGTTCGAGAGCATCGCCGACGGCTCCTACCCGGTGTCGCGCTCGATGTACTTCTATGTCAAGAAGGCCCACGTGGGCGTAATCCCCGGCATTAGGGAGTTCGTCGCGGAGTTCACCAGCGAGAAGGCCATGGGCGATGAGGGCTACCTCGCGGACAAGGGTCTGATCCCGTTGCCGAAGGCAGATCGCGGGAAGGTCCGCAAGGAGACCGTCGCGTTGACCACGCTCAAGCTCTGAGCGGCAGGATCACGGTCGCGATTAACCACACAGGACACAGGAAATACCAATGCGCAACTTCATTACCGCCGGCGCGGTCGGACTAATACTGTCCGCGCCCCTCGCTGCCCACGCCGCGGTGAGCGACCAGGAAGTGGCCGATCTCAAGCAGCAGGTCCAGGCATTGCTGGCCCGCGTGCAGCAACTTGAGACCCAGAACAGCGGACCGGTGACTGCCGGGTCGGCGCCACAGTCGTCCGTCCGCGTCGAGCAACTGGAAGCCCGCGTTGCTGAGATCGAGACGACCAACGATCGGCAGACGGACCAGTTCGCCCAGGCCGTGGCCAAGGACAAGAGCCTGGACTGGGCCAGCAAGCTCAAGCTGAGAGGCGATCTTCGGTACCGCCACGAGATGATCGACGAGGAAAGCCGGGCGACGCGCGACCGGCAGCGTATCCGCGCTCGCGTCGGCCTGGATGCCAAGGTGACGGACAACGTGAGTGCGGGCTTCCAGATCGCAACCGGCACACCGGATGATCCGCGCTCGACCAATGCAACGCTGACGGATTCCAACCAGCGCAAGGGCGTCCAGCTTGACCTGGCCTACATTGACTGGACGGTATTTGCGGACACGACGGTCACCGCCGGCAAGCAAAAGTACCCGTGGTATCGTCCCGGTGGCAGCCTCTTTTACGACGGCGACGTCAATCCGGAAGGCGTCGCCGTCAAATGGGGCGGCAAGGCCGGGCCGTTCGCCAGTGCCTGGGGTCTATGGTTGTCCGAGGTATCTTCTGGCTCCGACGCCAGCCTCATCGGCGCACAGTTAGGCTGGGCGACCGATTTCGGGCTGACGGTGGCTGTCATCTACCACGACTTTGGCGCCGTGCAGGGCAGTTCATTATCGTTCGCGGACTACCCGGCAGGCAATTCCACCTACAGCGGCAACAGTTCCTGCAACTTGCCGGCGCCGCTCACCGGTGCCAGGAGCTGCTACCTCAACGACTACAACCTGCTCGGCGTCAGTGCTGAGTACTCGACCAAGGTCGGGGCGCTGCCGCTTGCGGTATGGGGAGACTACATCGACAACCAGGATGCAAGCGACCTCAACACTGGCTACAACATCGGCATGAAGCTCGGCAAGGCCAGCGACCCGGGTAGCTGGGAAGTGGGGGTGCTATACCAGGATGTCGAGGCCGACGCCCAGTGGGGCGGGTTCGTCGACTCGGATTTTGCTGGCGGCACGACCCAGGGCAAGGGCATCCAGGTCAAGGGTGGCTGGGCGCCCGTCAAGAACGTGGCACTGAACTTGGCCTGGTTCGACAACACCCGCAGCTACGACATGGCGAGCGAGCGCGACTACCAGCGCCTGCAGCTCGACTTCAGCATCAAATTCTGACCGAGAGCCCCGTGCGGCAGCCGGGGCGCCCCGGCTGCCGGCGGCGGACCGGCAATCCGTTCAGACGCGACTTGCGCCGCTTCGGTTATCATTCCTGAACCGGCGAGGATCGACGGAGGATTCCATGCAACCTGCAGACCTCGGCCATCACATCTCCCGACGCTTCAACGAGGACCTCGAGAGGCTGCGCACGCAAGTGCTGCAGATGGCCGGCTTCGTTGAGCAGCAGCTCGAGCAGGCGGTGCAGGCGCTCATCGAGGGCGACAGCAAGCTCGGCGAGCAGGTCGCTTTGGGCGACCACAAGGTCAACCAGATGGAGGTCGCCATCGACGAGGAGTGCGGCCGCATCATCGCGATGCGCCAGCCGACCGCCTCCGACCTGCGCATCATCGTCGCGATCATCAAGACGATCACCGACCTGGAGCGCATCGGCGACGAGGTGGAAAAGGTGGCGCTGATTGCGGCGCGGCTGGCGGGCGCCGACAGCGCGCAGGAACGCTACCGCGAGCTGCGGCACATTTCCAGGCTGGTCATCGAGCAGGTCCACGACGCGCTGCATGCCTTCGCGCGGCTCGATGCGGACGCTGCCTTCGCCTGTGCGCGCCGTGACCGGGACGTGGACGTCGAGTACGAGGCCATCCAGCGGCAGAACATCACCTACATGATGGAGGATCCGCGCAACATCACGCGGGCGATCGACACGATGTGGCTGGTGCGGGCCCTGGAGCGGGTCGGCGACCACGCCAAGAACATCTGCGAGTACGTGGTCTACGCCGTGCACGGCAAGGACATCCGCCACCTGTCGCTGGACGACGCCGAGGAGCAGATCCGCGAGTACGTCGCGAGGCGCAACGCGTGACGCCGGCGCGCCGCCACGCCAACCTGCTGGGCGTGGCGGCCTGCGCCGGCGCGCTCGGCTTCGCGTTGTTCGCGCAGTACGGCATGGGACTGACGCCCTGCCACCTGTGCATCTTCCAGCGCGTCGAGGTGCTGGCGCTGGGGCTCGTGTTCCTGGCGGCGGCGCTGCATGATCCCGCACCGGCCGGCGCGCGCGTCTATGCGACGCTGATCGGCCTGGTCGCCGCGGTCACGGCGGCCACCGCCGGGCGCCACGTGTGGATCCAGATGCAACCGGCCGGCTCGGTGCCGGGCTGCGGCGCGGACCTCGACTTCATGCTCGAGGTGTTTCCGCTGATGGACGTCATCATCAAGGTGTTCAAGGCCGGCGGCGAGTGCGCCAAGGTGGACTTCATGTTCCTCGGCCTGTCCATGCCCGGCTGGGTGCTGGTGTTTGCGGTGATCGTCGGCGCAGCGGGCGTGTGGGCGAACTGGCGGCTGGGACGGAGCGGGCAGGCACTGCGCTGAGCCCTGATCCCTCCCCGGATCACTTGTCGCGCAGCACCAGCTCCAGCACGCGCGCGTAGGTCTTTGCCAGCGCCTCGATGTCCGCGACCGCGGCGCACTCATTGACCTTGTGGATCGTCTGGTTGATGACACCCAGTTCCACGACCTGTGCGCCCATCGGCGCGATGAAGCGTCCGTCGGAGGTGCCGCCGCCGGTCGTGAACCGCACCTCGCGGCCCGCGACCTCGCGCACGGCCTTTGCGACCGCCTCCGAGAGCAGGCCCGGCGCGGTGTAGAAAGGCAGCCCCGAGACGAACCACTCGAGCGTATAGCGCACGCCGTGGCGCTCGAGCGTGGCAACGACGGCCTGCTGCAGGCCCTCGAGCGTCTGCGCCGGGGACCAGCGGAAGTTGAAGCGCGCCTTGAGCTCGCCGGGGATCACGTTCGGCGCGCCGGTGCCGGCCGCGATGTTGGAGACCTGGAAGGTCGTCGGCTGGAAGTTCTCGCTGCCCTCGTCCCACTTGCGCGCGACCAGCTCCGCAAGTGCCGGCGCGATCACGTGCACCGGGTTGTCGGCCAGCTGCGGGTAGGCGATGTGGCCCTGCACGCCGTGCACCGTCAGCCGCCCGGACAGCGAGCCGCGCCTGCCGATCTTGGCCGTGTCGCCGAATTCGCGGTCGCTCGACGGCTCGCCGATCAGGCACAGGTCGATGCGCTGGCCGCGCTCGATCAGCGCCTCGACGACGCGGCGCGTGCCGTCCACGGACGGACCTTCCTCGTCGCTGGTGATGAGGAACGCGATCGTGCCGCGGTGCGCCGGCGTGGCGCGCACGAACTCCTCGACCGCGATGACCATGGCCGCGAGGCCGGTCTTCATGTCGGCGGCGCCGCGCCCGTACAGGTAACCGTCGCGCACCACGGGGTCGAACGGGTCCGAGTGCCACTCCTCGAGCGGCCCGCTTGGCACGACGTCGGTGTGGCCGGCAAAGCAGAACACCGGACCGTCGCCGCCGCGCCGCATGGCCCACAGGTTGTCGACCGCGCCGAAGCGCATGCGCTCGATCTGGAAACCGAGCGGCTCGAGACGCGCGATGATCAGTTCCTGGCAGCCGCCGTCGACCGGGCTGACCGAGGCACGGGCTATCAGGGCTTTGGCGAGATCGAGCGTTTCTGACATCTGCCCGACAGGACTCCGGCTGCGGCGCGGCGGAAAAATCGCGGACCTTTATACGGCCCACCACGGCTGCGGGCAAGCGCTGTCGGCACCCGCCGGAGCGGTCCTGTCACGAAGCTGTAACATGCCGGGCCTATAAAGACCCGCTTACGCCCGCGGCGGGACCAGCCGCGCGGCCGGGCACCCGGGCGCAGTGCGGAGGCGGAACCGCTACCGATGCAAACCTCGACGCTGGTATTGATCCTGCTGCTGGCCTCGGCCGCCGCGTACCACCTCGGTCGCAGGCGATCGCTGGCGCTGGTGGGCGGGCTCAGGGGCGGGCGCAAGCTGCACTCGCGGCCCGGCTATTACGGCCTGCTGACGGCGCTGTGGTGCGGCATCCCGGCGCTGGTCGTGCTGGCGTTGTGGCACTCCTTCGATGGCCGCATCGTCACCCAGCTGGTCGTCGACTCGATGCCGGCCGAGGTGCGCGCCCTGCCTGCGGACCGGTTGTCGCTGGTGCTGAACGACGTGCACAACGTGCTGTCCGGGGCGGTGCCCGCGGAGGGCGCGTCGCCGGCCGTGCAGGCCGCCGCCGGCCGCTACCGGGAACTGGATTCGCTGTCGCGGCTGGCCGCGGCGGTGCTGTGCGTCGCGGTCGCGCTGGGCGCCGGCGCGCTGGCCTGGCGCCGCATCTCGCCGGCGCTCAGGGCCCGCAACCGGGTCGAGAAGGTCGTGCGCTGGGCGCTGATCGGCTGCTCGTTGATCGCCATCCTCACGACCATCGGCATCGTCATCTCGGTGCTGTTCGAAGCCATCCGCTTCTTCCAGTTCGTGCCGGTGACGGAGTTCCTGTTCGGCACGCAATGGTCGCCGCAACTGGCCATACGCGAGGACCAGGTCGGCTCCTCGGGTGCCTTCGGCGCGGTGCCGCTGTTCACCGGCACGCTGCTGATCGCCGGCATCGCGATGGCGGTGTCCGTGCCGGTCGGGCTGTTCGCGGCCATCTACCTCGCGGAATACGCGCACCGCAAGGTGCGCGCCGTCATCAAGCCCATGCTCGAGGTGCTGGCCGGGATCCCGACCGTCGTGTACGGGTTCTTCGCGGCGCTGGTGGTGGCGCCGCTGTTGCGCCGTTCCGGCGAAGGGCTCGGGCTCCTCGTGTCGTCCGAAAGCGCGCTGGCGGCGGGCCTGGTGATGGGCATCATGATCATCCCGTTCGTGTCCTCGCTGGCCGACGACATGATCTCGGCGGTGCCGCAGTCGCTGCGCGATGGCTCGCTCGGGCTCGGCGCGACGCAGTCGGAGACCATCCGCAAGGTCGTGTTTCCGGCCGCGTTGCCCGGCATCGTCGGCGGCGTGCTGCTGGCCGTCTCGCGCGCCATCGGCGAGACCATGATCGTGGTCATGGCCGCCGGCCTGGCGGCCAACCTGACGGCCAATCCGCTCGAGGCGGTCACGACCGTCACGACCCAGATCGTGACGCTGCTGGTCGGCGACCAGGAATTCGACAGCCCGAAGACGCTCGCGGCGTTCGCGCTGGGCCTGGTGCTGTTCCTGGTCACGCTGTCGCTCAACATCATCGCGCTGCAGGTCGTGCGCCGCTACCGGGAGCAGTATGAGTGATGCACCCGTCATGACGGCCGCCGCCGCCAAGCCCACGGCGCGCACCCGGGCGCTGGTGGAGAAGAGCCTGCGGCGCCGCTTTCGCGCCGAGCGGCGCTTCCGCGCCTACGGCCTGGTCGCGGTCGCGCTCGGGCTCGGCTTCGTGGCGTTCCTGTTCGCGAGCGTCATCTCGACCGGCTGGACGATCTTCCAGCAGACCTATGTGCAGCTGGACATCGGGTACGACGCGGAGGTCATCGACCCGGCGGGTGGGCGGGACCCTGCCGACATCGGGGCCGCCGACTACTCGGCGCTGATCAAGTCCGCGCTGCGCGAGCGGTTTCCCGACGTCGAGGGCCGCGCCGACCTGCGCAGCCTGTACCGGCTGGCCAGCGACGCCGGCCAGTTCGAGCTGCGCGAGCGCGTCATGGCCGACCCGGCGCTGATCGGCCGCGGCCAGTCCGTGTGGCTGCTCGCCGACGACCGCGTGGACCTGCTGATGAAGGGGCGCATCGACCGCGCGCTGCCCGCGGACACGCGAGGGCTGGGCGACCGGGAACTCGCGTGGGTCGACGCGCTGGTGGCCGACGGCCGGCTCAAGAAGCGCTTCAATCGCGCGTTCTTCACCAACGGCGATTCGCGCGAGCCGGAGCAGGCCGGCGTGCGCGGCGCCGTGGTCGGCTCCTTCTTCACGCTGCTGGTGACGCTGCTGCTGTCATTTCCGATCGGCGTCGCCGCCGCCGTGTACCTCGAGGAGTTCGCGCCGCAGAACCGCCTGACCGATCTCATCGAGGTGAACATCAACAACCTGGCGGCGGTGCCGTCGATCGTGTTCGGCCTGCTGGGACTGGCCGTGTTCATCCAGCTGTTCGGGCTGCCGCGCTCCGCACCACTGGTGGGCGGCCTGGTGCTGACGCTGATGACCCTGCCGACCGTGATCATCGCCGGTCGCGCGGCGCTCAAGTCGGTGCCGCCGTCGATCCGCCAGGCGGCGCTGGGCATGGGCGCGTCGCAGGTGCAGGTGGTGGCGCACCACGTGCTGCCGCTGGCGATGCCGGGCATGCTGACCGGCGCGATCATCGGCATGGCGCGCGCGCTGGGCGAGTCGGCGCCGCTGCTGATGATCGGCATGGTGGCGTTCATCGTCGACGTGCCGGGCGGCTTCACCGACCCGGCGACGGTGCTGCCGGTGCAGGTGTACCTGTGGGCGGACAGCCCGGAGCAGGCGTTCCTGGAACGGACCTCGGGCGCGATCATCGTGCTGCTCGGGTTCCTGCTGATCATGAATGCGACGGCGGTGGCGCTGCGCCAGAAATTCGAGCGACGCTGGTGAGCGGCCGCACAGGAGAGGACCCGATGCCGACGACATCCGACGGCCGCGCCGGCAAGGCGGCGGCCGGCGCCTCCGGCGGGACGCTGCAGCGCAGCGACTCGGTGCGCAAGACGGTGGGCGAGGCGACCGTCGCCAACCCGGTCATCAGCTGCCGCGACGTCAACGTGTACTACGACGACAAGCACGCGATCCGCGACGTGAACCTCGACATCGCGCACAACGAGGTGATCGCGATGATCGGGCCGTCGGGCTGCGGCAAGAGCACGTTCCTGCGCTGCCTGAACCGCCTCAACGACACGATTCCGTCGGCCCGGTTCTCGGGGACCATCACCCTCGACGGCCAGGACATCTACGACAAGGCGCAGGACGCCGTGCAGCTGCGCGCGCGCGTCGGGATGGTGTTCCAGAAGCCGAATCCCTTCCCCAAGTCGGTGTACGAGAACGTCGCCTACGGGCCGCGCATCCACGGCCTGGCCGGCGACCGCGGCGAGCTGGACGAGATCGTGCAGACCAGCCTGCAGCGCGCCGGGCTGTGGGACGAGGTCAAGGACCGGCTGGGCCAGGCCGGCACGGCGCTGTCGGGCGGCCAGCAGCAGCGCTTGTGCATCGCGCGCACCATCGCGGTGAACCCGGAAGTCATCCTCATGGACGAGCCGTGCTCGGCGCTGGACCCGATCGCCACGGCGCGCATCGAGGACCTGATCGACGAACTGAAGCAGAACTACGCGATCTGCATCGTCACGCACTCGATGCAGCAGGCCGGCCGCGTCTCGCAGCGCACCGCCTACTTCCACCTCGGCGACCTCATCGAGGTCGGCCCGACCGACCGCATCTTCACGAACCCGCGGCACAAGCTGACGGAAGACTACATTACCGGCCGGTTTGGCTGACCTGACCTGTCTGGACGGTGGGTCTTGCGTGCCGGTCACGACGGATCGGATCGTGACCGACCTGGCGCGGTGACCCCTGGCAGGCAGCAGGCGCGGGCGGGATCCGGCCGGGCCCGGTCGCTCGCTCCAATTAAGTCGCTCGCTCGCCGGGCCACGGCCACCTCGCCCGCGCCGGGCGACCACCTTCCATCGCGACTGGTCCGGAACGGTCATGTCCCCGGGCGGGGACCCGCGTCACATGCGCAGCAGCTCGTTCACCGACGTCTTGGCGCGCGTCTGCGCGTCCACGCGCTTGACGATCACGGCGCAGTACAGCGAATGGCTGCCGTCTTCGGCCGGCAGGTTGCCCGGCACCACCACCGAGCCGGCCGGCACTCGGCCGTACAGGATCTTGCCGCTCGTGCGGTCGTAGATGCGCGTGCTCGCGCCGAGGAAGACGCCCATCGAGATGACCGAGCCCTGCTCGACGATGACGCCCTCGACGACCTCGGAGCGGGCGCCGATGAAGCAGTCGTCCTCGATGATGGTGGGGTTCGCCTGCAGCGGCTCGAGCACGCCGCCGATGCCGACGCCGCCCGAGAGGTGCACGTTCCTGCCGATCTGCGCGCAGGAGCCGACCGTCGCCCAGGTGTCCACCATGGTGCCGGTGTCGACATAGGCGCCGATGTTGACGTAGCAGGGCATCAGCACGACGCCCGGCGCGATGTACGAACCCTTGCGCGCGATCGCGGGCGGCACGATCCGCGTGCCCGCTTCACGGAAGCGGTCGGGGCTCATGCCCGCGTACTTGAGCGGCACCTTGTCGTAGTAGCGCGTGAAGCCGCCCTCGATCACGGCGCTGTCGTGCGTGCGGAAATGCAGCAGCACGGCCTTCTTGAGCCACTCGTTGACGACCCAGCCGCCTTCGCGCGGCTCGGCGACCCGCGCCCGCCCGGAATCCAGCAGTTCCAGGCAGTCGTCCAGCGCCACCGCAATGTCGTGCGGGACCTTGCCGGGCGAATATTCGGTGCGGCGTTCGTAGGCGTCCTCGATCAGCAGTTTCAGGTGGTCCATAGCCAGGCCCTAGCCTTTCGTCAGAAAATCACTTATCCGGTGCGCAGCGTCGGCGCAGGGGCCGGGCAGCGCGACCAGCGAGATGCGCACGCGGCCGCGGCCGGGGTTCACGCCCTGCACTTCGCGCCCCAGGTACGAGCCCGGCAGCACGCTGACACCGGTGGCGGCGTACAGCGCCCGCGTGAAGGCTTCGTCGTCACCCGGCGTCTTCGGCCACAGGTAGAACGCGCCCGCCGGCCGCTGCACGTCCAGCACCCCGGCCAGCAGCGGCAGCACGGCGTCGAACTTGGCGCGGTACAGGGCGCGGTTCGCCGTCACGTGCGTCTCATCCTGCCAGGCCGCCACGCTCGCCAGCTGGGTGGGCACCGGCACGGCGCTGCCGTGGTAGGTGCGGTACAGGTGGAAGGCCTCGAGCAGCCGCGCATCGCCGGCCACGAATCCCGAGCGCAGGCCCGGCACGCTGGAGCGCTTCGACAGGCTGTGGAACACGACGCAGCGCTCGAACCCGGCGCGGCCGAGGCGGGCGCTGGCCTCGAGCAGTCCCGGCGGCGGCGCGGCCTCGTCGTCGTAGATCTCCGCGTAGCACTCGTCGCTGGCGACCACGAAACCGTGGCGGTCCGCCAGTTCGATGGCGCGGCACAGGTACGTGAGGTCCATGACCGCGCCGTTCGGGTTGCCGGGCGAACACAGGAACAGCAGCCGGCAGCGCGCCCAGGTGGCGGCCGGCACCGCATCGAGGTCGGGCGGCCCGTCGGCGGCCGCCAGGTAGACCGGTTCCGCACCGGCCATCAGCGCCGCGCCTTCGTAGATCTGGTAGCACGGGTTGGGCATCAGCACCTGCGCGCCGCGCGTCGCATCCACGATCGCCTGCGCAAACGCAAACAGCGCTTCGCGCGTGCCGTTGACCGGCAGCACCATGGTCTCCTCGTTCACGGCGCCTGCGCCCAGCGCGAAACGCCGCTCCAGCCAGCGGGCGCAGGCCGCACGCAGTTCCGGCAGCCCGGCGGTCAGCGGGTAGCCGGCGACGCCGGCCAGCGAGGCGGCCAGCCGTCGCACGATGAACTCCGGCGGCGGGTGCGCGGGCTCGCCGATGGTCATGCGCACCGGCGCGAGGCCGGCCGGCGGCTCGACGCCGCGCAACAGCCGCGCGAGTCGCTCGAAGGGGTAGGGCTGCAGCCGGGCAAGATGCGGGTTCATGGCCGTCAGGCAGCGTCGTCGCGCCGGTCCAGGGCGCGCACCAGGGCTGCGGCGAGCGGTGCGTGGCGGGACTCGTCCAGCCGGCGGCCGTGCTCGTCGGTCAGGTAGAAGATGTCCTCGGCGCGCTCGCCGGCGGTGACGATCTTGGCGCCGTGCAGGTCGACGTGCTCGCGCCACAACACCTGGCCGATCTCGGACAGCAGCCCCGGGCGGTCGGCCGCGACCAGTTCCATGATGGTGCGGCCGTTGGGCGCGTCGTCGCTGAAGAACACCTGGGTCGCGGTCGTGAACATGCGTACCTGGCGCGGCGCACGGCGCGTGACCGCCGGCGCGGGCGCTTCGCGCTCGGCGACCACCCGCGCCAGCCGCTCGGCGATCTCGTCGAGCCGGTAGGCCTCCGACAGCGGCGCGCCGTGATCATCGAGCACGAAATAGCTGTCGAGGCTGCCGCCGTCGCCGGTCGGCGTGATGCGCGCGTCCACGATGTTGAGCCCCATCTGGTCGATCGCGGCGGTCGCGCGCGCGAAGCTGTGCCGCCGCCGGTAGGTGTACACGACGATGGCCGTCGCGCCGCCGCGGCCGGGCTTCGGCGACACGGCCACCAGCGGCGCGTGCTGGTCGCCGCCGCGCCCGCACAGCAGGCCGGTGTGCCAGGCGATCTCCTCCGGCGTGTGGCGCAGGAAGTAGGTCTCGGTGAGTTGCCGCCAGACGCGCTCCACGTCCGGCGCCGCGATGCCGGCGGCGGCGACCAGCTCGCGCGCCTGCGTCTGGGTCTCGGCGATCAGCTGCTCCTGGTCGATCGGCGTCTCGAGCCCGCGCCGCAGCGCCTGCTTGGTGCGCTCGTACAGCTGGTCGAGCAGCGACGCCTTCCATGAATTCCACAACTTCGGGTTGGTGCCGCGCAGGTCGGCGACGGTCAGCACGTACAGGTAGTCGAGGTGCGCCTGGTCGCCGACCAGCCGTGCGAACTCGTTGATGACCTGCGGGTCGGCGATGTCGCGCTTCTGCGCGGTGATCGACAGGATCAGGTGGTGGCGGACCAGCCACGCCGCCAGGCGCGCGTCGTAGCGCGACAGGCCCTGCTCCAGGCAGAACGCCTCGGCGTCCACCGCGCCCAGTTCCGAGTGGTCGCCGCCGCGGCCCTTGGCGAGGTCGTGGAACAGCGCCGCCAGGTAGGCGACCTCCGGCTTCGGCAGGTTGCGGAAGATCTGCGACTGCTTCGGGAATTCGTGGTCGTAGCGCTCCAGCGCGAAGCGCCGCAGGTTGGACACGACGAACAGCGTGTGCGCGTCCACGGTGTAGGCGTGGAACAGGTCGTATTGCATGCGGCCGACGACCCGGCCGAAGGCCGGGATGTAGCGGCCGAGCACGCCGTACAGGTTCATGCGGCGCAGTTCGTGGGTCACCCCGGCGGGCGCCTGCAGGATCTCCATGAACAGGCGGTGCGTGCGCGGGTTCTGCCGGAATTCCTCGTCGATCAGCCACAGGTGCGCGGTGACCAGGCGGATCGTGCCGGCGCGCACGCCACGCAGGTGCGGGTTGTTCTGCAGGACGACGAACAACTCCAGCAGCGCGGCGGGCTGGCGCAGGAACACGTCCGGCGCAGCGACCTCGAGGTACTCCTCGCGCTCGCGGAAATGCGGCGTCAGCGGCACCGCCGGCGCGTGACCCGCGGACAGGATGGCCTCGCGGAAGTGCTGCAGCAGCAGCTCGTTGGCGAGGCTGACGAACATCGCCGTGCGGTAGTAGCGCTGCATGAACTGCTCGACCGCCAGCGTATAGGTCGCATCCTCGTAGCCGAACTGGCGGGCCAGCTTGATCTGGTGGTCGAACAGCAGGCGGTCCTCGCGGCGCCCGGTCAGCACGTGCAGCGCGAAGCGCACTTTCCACAGGTAGGACTGTGCGACCTGCAGCTGCGCCACCTCGCGGCGGGTCAGGAAGCCGTGCGCGGCGAGTTCCTCGAAGCTGTCGTTCCCGAAATGGCGCCTGGCCACCCAGGCCACGGTGTGGATGTCGCGCAGGCCGCCCGGGCTCTGCTTGACGTTCGGCTCCAGGTTGTAGGCCGTGTCGTGGTAGCGGTGGTGGCGGTCGCGTTGCTCGCGCACCTTGGCCTCGAAGAAGTCGCGTTCGGACCAGACCCGGTCGGGGGCCAGCGCGCGCTGCATCGCCTCGAGCAGCAGCGGCGGTCCGGCCAGCATGCGCGACTCCATCAGCGTGGTCGCCACGCCGACGTCGGCCAGCGCCTCGCGGCGGCAGTCGTCGATGGTGCGCACGCTGTGGCCGACTTCGAGGCCGATATCCCACAGGAAGGTCAGGAAGCGCTCGAGGCCGGCCGCCCACGGTGCCGTGCCGGTCTTCGGCAGCAGCACGGTGATGTCGATGTCGGAGTACGGCAGCAGTTCGCCGCGGCCGTAGCCGCCGACCGCCAGCAGCGCCAGGTCGTTCGCGGTGGTCCCGGTGTGCAGCTGCCAGGCGCGCGTCAGCAGGACGTCGAGCAGCCGGGCGCGATCGTGTACCAGCGCTTCGACGGCCTCGTCGGCCAGGAATCGCCCGCGCAGCGCCGCGTCGCCTTCGGCGAGCGCCGCACGGAACGCCTCGACCGGCTGCAGCGCGGCATCGAGCCGGTGGCCCAGTCGTTCGAGGTAGTCCCACGGTGCCGGGGGGTTGCGCTCCGCCGCGAGAAGCTCCGGCCCTTCGGGCGGAACGTCGGCGCGCATGTTCAGCGGTCGGCCCGTTCGGCGGCGCCCAGCGTCAGCACCTCCGCCCCGTCGGGCGTGACCAGCAGCGTGTGCTCCCACTGGGCCGACAGCGAATGGTCTTTGGTGACCACCGTCCAGCCGTCCGGCAGCACCCGCACGTGGCGCTTGCCGGCGTTGATCATCGGCTCGATCGTGAAAGCCATGCCGGCCTCGAGCACCAGGCCGGTGCCAGGCTGGCCGTAGTGCAGCACCTGCGGGTCCTCATGGAAGCGACGGCCGATGCCGTGGCCGCAGAATTCGCGGACCACCGAATAGCCTTGCTCCTCGACGAAGCGCTGGATGGTGTGGCCGATGTCGCCCAGGTGCGCGCCGGGGCGCACGATGCGGATGCCCTCCCACAGCGATTGCTGCGCGATCCGGCACAGGCGTTCTGCCATCACGGCGGGCTTGCCGACCATGAACATGCGGCTGGAATCGCCGTGGAAGCCGTCCTTGATGACGGTGACGTCGACATTGACGATGTCGCCGGCCTTGAGCCGGCGGTCGCCGGGAATGCCGTGGCAGACGACATGGTTGACCGAGGTGCAGATGGACTTCGGAAAGCCCTTGTAATTGAGCGGGGCCGGGATCGCGTCCTGCCGGCCGACGATGAAGTCGTGGCAGAGCCGGTCGAGTTCCTCGGTCGTGACCCCCGGCTGCACCTCGGGGCCGATCATGTCCAGGACGTCGGCGGTCAGCCGCCCGGCCACCCGCATGAGCGCCTGTTCCGCGGGCGACTTGATCGAAACGCTGTTTTCGCGGGCCATCAGCACAGGCTGCACCATATCCGGACGGGTAGGACCCATTGTGACCCAGCGGCGGGGTTGAAACGAGGGCCGATCTCGCTTAAGGCATTGTTTCAGCGGGCAAACAATGGTATAAAGCGCGGCGTTTTTTCTCAACCAAATCCACACGCGCATCGACACGTGCGGCCGGGTGCCGGGCTATATGCCCGGTTGCTGCATGCGGATGTGCGGAGGACCAACCCGACAAGGAGATTCTGCATGGCCAGCGTGTCCATGAGGCAAATGCTGGAAGCGGGTGTGCATTTCGGCCACCAAACCCGTTTCTGGCACCCGAAGATGGCTCCGTACATCTTCGGCGAGCGCAACAAGATCCACATCATCAATCTCGAGAAGTCGTTGCCCCTCTACCAGGAGGCGGCGTCGTTCATCAAGACGGTCGTGTCAGACGGCGGCAGCGTGCTGTTTGTCGGCACCAAGCGCAGTGCCCGCGAGGCCATCAAGGCCGAGGCGACCCGCTGCGGCATGCCATACGTCAACCAGCGCTGGCTGGGCGGCATGCTCACCAATTTCAAGACCATCCGCCAGTCCATCCACCGGCTGCAGGAAATCGAGGAGCTGCAGGCAAGCGGCGCGCTCGAGCGGCGCGGCAAGAAGGAGGCGCAGGGCATGCGCCGCGAGATGGAGAAGCTGACCCGCAGCCTGGGCGGCATCAAGGAGATGAACCGGCTGCCCGACGCGCTGTTCGTCGTGGATGTCGGCCATGAGCAGATCGCGGTGCACGAGGCCCGCAAACTCGGCATCCCGGTCGTGGCGATCGTGGACACCAACTGCGCGCCCGACGACGTGGATTACATGATCCCGGGCAACGACGACGCGATGCGCGCGATCCAGCTGTACGCGGCCGGCATCGCGGACGCAGCGCTCGAGGGCCGCGCCTCCGGACCGGCCGTGCCCGCCGGCGAAGACGAGTTTGTCGAACTCGACGCGGAAGGCAACCCGCGGCGCCGTGGTGCGCCCGGCAAGGCCGGCCCGAAGCGCGGGCCCGCGGCGCGCCGCAAGCCCGCCCGTCCGCCGCGCAAGACGGTCGCCGCCGCGCCGCCGCCGCCGGCCGCTGAGGCCACCAAGGAAGCGGCCGCCGAGCCCGTGGTCGATGCCGCCGACGTCGCCGGCGACGACGACGACCTGATCGACACGGATGACGGAGACCCGGTGGCGGGCGCCGCCAAGCCTGCCAAGCGCCGTCCGCGCAAGCCGGCCGCGAAGTCGGCTGACGAGACCGAGTGAGGTAATCCGATGACCATTACGGCCGATGCCGTGAAGACCCTGCGCGAGCGCACCGGCGCCGGGATGATGGAGTGCAAGAAGGCGCTGGTCGAGACCGGCGGCGACCTCGATGCCGCGGCGGAGACGATGCGCAAGGCGGGGCTCGCCAAGGCCGACAAGAAGGCCGGACGCATCGCGGCCGAGGGCGCGGTCGTGGTCCAGCGCGCGGCGGACGGTCGCAAGGCCGCCATCGTCGAGGCCAACTCCGAGACGGATTTCGTGGCCCGCCAGGCGGATTTCCAGCAGTTCGCTGTGGCGGTGGCGCAGGCGGCGCTGCAGGCGGGCACCACCGGGCTCGCGGCGGTCCTGAAACTGCCGCTGCCGGGCGGCAAGGACGTCGAACAGACCCGCCGTGAGCTGGTCGCGCGCCTGGGTGAGAAGATCGAGGTGCGACGCGTCACCGAGCTGGCTGCGCCGACCCGCGTCGGCACGTACGTGCACGGCACCCGCATCGGCGTGCTGGTCGGGCTCGACGGCGGCGACGAGGCCCTGGCCCACGACCTGGCCATGCACATCGCGGCGTCCAACCCGCAGTACACGGTCCCCGCCGAGGTGCCGGCGGCGCAGGTCGACAAGGAACGCGAGATCCTGGCGGCGCAGGCTGCCGCGGAGGGCAAGCCGCCCGAGATCGTCGCCAAGATGGTCGAGGGGCGGATCCGCAAGTACCTGGCGGAGATCTGCCTGGTCGGCCAGCCGTTCGTCAAGGACCCGGACACGACCGTCGAGAAGCTGCTCAAGGCGGCGGGCGCCAAGGTCACCGGCTTCGTGCGCTTCGAGGTCGGCGAGGGCATCGAGAAACGGCAGGAGAACTTTGCCGACGAGGTCATGGCCCAGGTCAAGGCGGCGGAAGGCCGCGGCTGAGCGGGACCGGCATCCCTCGACCCTACGGAACCCCGCGTCCCCGCGGGGTTCTTTATAATCGGCCCAATGTGCCAAAAGGGGGCAGGATGTCCGATACAGCCAGCGCGCCGCCGAAACGGATCCTCCTCAAGCTGAGCGGCGAGGCCTTGCTGGGAGCCGTCGACTACGGGGTCGACCCGGCCGTGCTCAACCGCATCGCGGGCGAGATCCGCGACGTGATGGGGCGCGGCGTGCAGGTCGCCGTGGTGATCGGCGGCGGCAACCTGTTCCGCGGCGCCGGGCTGGCCCGGGCCGGCATGGACCGCGTCACCGGCGACCACATGGGCATGCTGGCGACCGTCATGAACGGACTGGCGCTGCAGGACGGACTGGAACGGCTCGGGCTGGAGTCGCGGGTCATGTCGGCACTGCGCGTGCAGCAGGTCTGCGAGGACTATATCCGCCGCCGCGCCATCCGCCACCTCGAGAAGGGCCGTTGCGTGATCCTGGCGGCCGGCACCGGCAACCCGTTCTTCACGACCGACACGGCGGCGGCGCTGCGGGCCATCGAGATCCAGGCGGACCTGCTGCTGAAGGCCACCAAGGTCGATGGCGTGTACAGCGACGACCCGGCCCGCAACCCGAAGGCGCAGCACTACAAGCGGCTGTCGTTCGACCGCCTGATCGACGAGCGGCTCGGCGTGATGGACGCGACCGCCGTGGTGATGTGCCGCGACAACGGGCTGGCGCTGCGGGTCTTCAACCTGTTCAATGCCGGCGACCTGGTCCGGATCGTCGATGGTGAGGACATAGGCACACTGGTGGCCAACGGGCTGTGAGCCCCGCCCGGGAGTATTGAGATGTTCGAGGAAATCAGGAAAGACGCCAACGAGCGCATGACCAAGTGCGTGGTCAGCCTCAATGAGCACTTCAAGCGCATGCGCACCGGGCGCGCCAACACCGGCCTGCTGGAAGGCATGCGCGTCGAGTACTACGGCGCCGAGATGCCGTTGACGCAGGTCGCCAACGTGACGGTTGAGGACTCGCGAACGCTGGCCATCACGCCATGGGACAAGAGCATGGTGCCGGTCATCGAGAAGGCCATCCTGAAGTCGGACCTGGGGCTGACGCCGAACACGGCCGGCACGGTCATCCGGCTGCCGCTGCCGGCGATGACCGAGGAGCGCCGCAAGGACCTGACCAAGGTCGCGCGGCACGAGGCGGAAAACGCGCGCGTGGCGGTGCGTTCGGTGCGGCGCGACCTGATGACCGAGCTGAAGGACATGCTCAAGGAGAAGCTGCTGTCCGAGGACGACGAGCACCGCGCCATGGACGAGGTGCAGAAGCTGACGGATCACTACGTTGGCGAGATCGACAGCGTGCTCGCCGAGAAGGAAAAGGAGCTGCTGCAGGTCTGAGGGCCTGCACGGCGCCGCCGGCGGCGGCCCGGACCCGCGGCCGCGGCAAGCACCCATGGATCCCGCTACACACGTCCCGCCGGCGACCGGCGTGCCCCGCCACGTGGCCGTCATCATGGATGGCAACGGGCGTTGGGCCGAGGCCCGCGGCCTGCCGCGCAGCGCCGGGCACCGCGCCGGCATCAAGGCCGTGCGCGGCGTGATCGAGCACTCGGTGCGCCGCGGCGTCGGCGCCTTGACCATGTTCGCCTTCTCCAGCGAGAACTGGCGCCGCCCGCAGGAAGAGGTCGGCCTGCTGATGCAGTTGTTCGTGGAGGCCCTGCAGCGCGAGGCCGACGGGCTGGCCAGGAATGGCGTGCGGCTGCGGGTCATCGGCGACCGGCAGCGACTGGCGCCGCAACTCATCGAAGGAATCCGCGAGGCGGAGCAGCGCACGGCGGCCAACGAGCGGCTCGAGCTGTTCGTGGCGGTGTCCTACGGCGGCCGCTGGGACATCGCGCAGGCGGCGCGTTCGCTGGCCGCCGACGCCGCGCGCGGCGCCCTGGGGCCCGATGCGATCGACGAAGCGGCCGTGGCCGGGCGCCTGGCGCTGGCCGGCGTGCCGGATCCCGAGTTGTTCATCCGCACCGGCGGCGAGCGGCGCCTCAGCAACTTCCTGCTGTGGAATGTCGCCTACACGGAACTGTATTTCACCGACGTGCTGTGGCCGGACTTCGGTCCGGACGAGTACGATGAGGCCATCGCGTTCTTTGCCGGCCGTGAACGTCGCTTCGGCCGCACCTCGCGCCAGCTGGGGGATCGAGACTGATGCTGCTGCAGCGGATCCTGACGGCGGTCGTCCTGCTCGTGGTGCTGTCCGTGGTGCTGCTGTGGCTGCCGCGCGCGGCTGCGCTGATCGCCATCGCGCTGATCGTGCTGGCCGGGGCCTGGGAGTGGGCCGGCCTTGCGCGCATCGAGGGCGGCGTGCGCAGGTCGCTCTACACGGCGGCCTGCGCCGTTGCGATGCTGCTGCTGTGGCGCCTGGCGGAACTGCCCGGCGGCTTCACCTGGGTGATGGTGGTGGCGCTGGCATGGTGGGTGCTCGCGTTCGTCTGGCTGACGCTGGCGCCCGGCTACGGCGGCCCGGCGCAGGCGGCGACCGCCGGGCTCGCGACGCTGGCGCCGATGTGGGTGGCGGTTGAGCGCCTGTATGACCATTCCGGCCATGGCGCCGCGCTCGTGGTGTTCGTGTTCGTGCTCATCTGGGCCGCCGACATCGGCGCGTATTTCGTCGGGCGGCGGCTGGGCCGTTACCGGCTCGCGCCGCGCGTCAGCCCGAACAAGACCTGGGAGGGCGTGCTCGGCGGGCTGGTGCTGGGCGCGCTGGTGGCACTGGCCGGGCAGGCCTGGTTCGGCTTTGACGCGGCGGCGTTCCTGCCGCTGTGCGTGGCCGTCATCCTGGTGTCGGTCGTGGGCGACCTCACGGAGAGCCTGTTCAAGCGCCAGGTCGGCCTGAAGGACAGCAGCGGCGTGCTGCCGGGTCACGGCGGGGTGCTCGATCGCATCGACAGCCTGACGGCGGCCCTGCCGGTGTACGCGCTCGGGCTGGTCTGGCTCGGGGTGCTGTGGTGAGGGGGGTCTGCATCCTCGGCTCGACCGGTTCCATCGGCCTGAGCACGCTGGACGTGTTGCGCCGCCATCCGGAGCGCTTCCGGGTCGTCGCGCTGGCCGCGAATGCGAGCCATGAGCGGCTGTTCCAGCAATGCGTCGAATTCCGGCCTGCCGTGGCGGCGCTGGCCGATCCTGCGGCGGCCGCCCGGCTGCAACGGCAGGTGCGGCAGCACGGGCTCGAGACCCGCGTGCTGGCCGGCGCGGCCGGCCTCGCCGAGGCGGCGGCGCTGCCTGAGGCGCAGCAGGTCGTTGCGGCAATCGTGGGCGCAATCGGGCTGGCGCCGACACTGGCCGCGGCGCGGGCCGGCAAGCGCCTGCTGCTGGCCAACAAGGAGGCGCTGGTGTGCGCCGGCCAGTTGCTGATGGAGGCGGTCGCCGGCTCCGGCGCCGAGCTGGTGCCGATCGACAGCGAGCACAACGCCGTCTTCCAGTGCCTGCCGCCGGGCCCGCCCGGTCAGCTGCCGCCGGGTGTGCGCCGCATCCTGTTGACCGCCTCGGGCGGCCCGTTCCGGGCGCTGCCGGCGCGGGAGCTGGACGGGGTCACCCCCGAACAGGCCATCGCCCACCCGAACTGGCAGATGGGGTCGAAGATCTCGGTGGACTCGGCGACGCTCATGAACAAGGGCCTCGAACTGATCGAGGCCTGCTGGCTGTTCGGCGTCGCGCCGGAGATGGTCGAGGTCGTCGTCCACCCGCAGAGCATCGTGCACTCGATGGTCGAGTACGATGACGGGTCGGTGCTCGCGCAGCTCGGCAATCCGGACATGCGCACCCCCATCGCCCACGCGCTGGGGTGGCCGGACCGGCTGCAGTCCGGTGTAAAATCCCTGGATTTGGTCGGCTTGGGCAGCCTCACCTTCGAGGCGCCCGATCTGCAGCGGTTTCCGTGCCTGCGGCTGGCCCGCGAGGCGGCGACCACCGGCGGCACTGCGCCGGCGGTGCTGAACGCCGCCAATGAGGCGGCGGTTGCGGCTTTTCTCGGGCGGCGGCTGAACTTTACGGGCATTGCGAGGGTCATTGAGCAGGTGTTGCAGCGGCATCAGGCAAAACGCGTGACCAGCCTCGAGGCGGCCCTCGAGGCCGACGCGTGGGCGCGCCGCGCGACCGGCGAGGCCATGGCGGCGGCCGCGTGATCCAGACCGTCCTCATTCCGCTGCTGGCCTTCGTGGTCGCGATCGGCGTGCTGGTGACCGTGCACGAGTACGGCCATTTCTGGGTCGCCAGGCGCCTCGGCTTCAAGGTGCTGCGCTTCTCGATCGGTTTCGGGCGGCCGCTGTGGAAGCGTGTCGGCCGGGCGCCGGACAGCGTGGAGTACGTGGTGGCGGCCGTGCCGCTGGGCGGCTACGTGAAGATGCTCGACGAGCGCGAGGGCCCGGTCCCGCCCGAAGACGCCGCGCGCGCCTTCCAGCAGCGCCCGGTGCCGGCGCGCATCGCCGTGCTGCTGGCCGGACCCGGCTTCAACTTCGCCTTCGCGCTGGTGGCCTTCTGGGCCCTGTTCATGTACGGCGTGCCGGGACTGCAGCCGGTGATCGGCGCGGTCACCGCGGAATCCACGGCGGCCCGCGCCGGATTGCTCAGCGAGGACACGGTCGTGGCGGTCGCCGGCCGCGCGGTGCAGACGCGCGAGGCGGCCGTGCTGGGCATGCTGGACGCGCTGGTCGCGACCGGCGAGGTGCCGCTGACCGTGCGCGGGACGGACCGGCGTGAGCGCGAGTTGATGCTGGCCGTGCCTGCGCCGCAGCGCCGCGAACTGACCGAGCCCGGTGCCCTGCTGCGCGGGCTCGGCTTTGCGTTCTGGTACCCGCGCCTGCCCGTCGTGGTCGGCAGCCTGGTCGAGGGCGGGGCGGCCGAGGCCGCCGGCCTGCGGCAGGGCGACCAGATCACGGCCGTGGACGGCGAGCGGGTCGACGACTTCATGCGGTTCGTGGAAATCGTGCGCGGGCGGCCCGGCGAGACCGTGCAGATGGAGCTGCGGCGCGACGGCGCCCTGCGACAGGTGGCCGTCGAGGTGCGCGCCGAGCAGGAAGACGGCGCGACCATCGGTCGCATCGGCATGGCCCCTGGCGGCAGCGCGGCGTTCCCGGAGTCGATGCGCACCGAGGAGCGCTACGGCCCGCTCGCGGCGCTGGCCCCGGCGGCCATGGAAACCTGGTCGAAGACGGCCCTGACGGTCAAGTTCCTGTGGCGCATGGTCACCGGCGACGTGTCCACCAAGAACATCTCCGGGCCGATCAACATCGCGCAGTACGCCGGCCTGTCGGCGCTCGGCGGGCTGCAGTACTTCCTCGGCTTCCTGGCGCTGGTCAGCATCTCGCTGGGCGTTCTGAACCTGCTGCCGGTGCCGATTCTCGACGGCGGCCAGATCGTTTTCCAGCTGGCCGAGGTCGTCAAGGGCAGCCCGCTGTCGGACCAGGCGCAGCTGCTGGGCCAGAAGGTGGGCATCGCCTTCCTGGTCGCGCTGATGGGGTTCGCTTTCTACAACGACATCGCGCGCCTGATCGGCTAGCGGCAACCGGGGGAATCCAAGTCCATGCTTCGCAGGCTCATCGGCACCATCCTGCTCGCGCACGCGCCGGCGGCCGCCATGTCCCAGGCCGCGGGCGACTTCGTCGTCGGCGACATCAAGGTCGAGGGGCTGCAGCGCATCTCCGAAGGCACGGTCTACAACTACCTGCCCGTCAACATCGGCGACCGCCTCGACGGGCGCCGCCAGCAGGAGGCGATCCGCGCACTGTTTGCGACCGGGTTCTTCCGCGACATCGAGCTGCGCCGCGACGGCGAGACGCTGGTCGTGGTCGTGCTCGAGCGGCCGTCCATCGAGAGCTTCACGATCAAGGGCAACAAGGACATCAAGACCGAGGACCTGACCCGCTCGCTGAAGAACGTGGGTCTTGCACAAGGCCGGACCTTCGACCGCTCGGTGCTCGAGGAAGTGCAGAGCTACCTGACCGACCAGTACTTCAGCCGCGGCAAGTACGCCGTCAAGGTGGACGCCACCGTCGAGGAAGTGCCCGGCAACAAGGTCAAGGTCGCCATCGACGTGGTCGAGGGCAAGCGCGCGCGCATCCGCCAGATCAACATCGTCGGCAATACGGTGTTCGACGACGAGACGCTGCTCGACGAGCTCGAGTTGCGCACGCCGAACTGGCTGTCCTGGTACCGGCAGGACGACCGCTATTCCCGCGAGACGCTGCAGGGCGACCTCGAGAAGCTGAACTCCTACTACCAGGACCGCGGCTACGCGTCCTTCGACATCGAGTCCACGCAGGTCGCAATCGCGCCCGAGAAGGACGACATCTTCATCACGATCAATGTCCGCGAGGGCGGCGTCTTCAAGGTCGGCGAGGTCAAGGTCGCCGGCAAGATGGTCGTGCCCGAGGAGCAGCTCAAGCAGTTGATACTGCTGCGGCCGGGCGACAGCTACTCGCGCAAGCTGATCACGCAGACGCAGGAGCTGATGGGCATGCGGCTGGGTCTCGACGGCTACGCCTTCGCCAAGATCGACCCGGTGCAGCAGGAGAAGGCGGACGCACAGGCGGTGGACGTCACGTTCTTCGTCGACCCGGGCAACCGCGCCTACGTGCGGCGGGTCGACTTCGAGAACACCAGCGCCATCGATGACGAGGTGCTGCGCCGCGAGCTGCGGCAGCTGGAGGGCGCCTACCTGTCGAACGCGCTGGTCGAGCGCTCGAAGGAGCGCATCCAGCGGTTGCCTTACATCGAGAAGGTCGAGTTCGAGACGCGCCCGGTGGCCGGCACGCCGGACCTCGTGGACGTCGAATTCGACGTCAAGGAAGGCCTGCCCGGACAGTTCACCGGCGGCATCGGCTACTCCGAGTCGCAGTCGTTCATGCTGAACGGCAGCTTCGTGCATTCGAACTTCATGGGCTCGGGCGAGCGCCTCGCGGTCGAGATGGCCGGCGGGCGCTATTCCAAGGTGTACAGCTTCTCGCACACCGACCCGTACACGAACATCGACGGCGTGGGGCGCACCTTCGGCCTGCAGTACCGGGACATCACGCAGTTCGTCTCCGCGGCATCGGACTTCTCGACCAAGACGATGGCCGCCACGCTCGAGTTCGGCTACCCGGTCACCGAGTACCAGGGCCTGCGCCTCGGCCTGGTCGCGCAGCAGTCGGACCTGCTGACCAGCGAGTTCGGCAGCGCGCGCGAGGCCGTGTCCTGGGTGCGCAACAACGGCAATCCCTATACGCGCGACCTGGTGCAGCAGGGCATCGACCCCCTCACGGGCGAGCTCATCGACATCACCTCGACCATCTACGGCACCAAGTTCAATGCCTTCGAGCTGGTCCTCGGCTGGTCCTTCGACACCCGCAACCGCGCCCTGTTCGCCACCCGCGGCACCCGCCACGCCGTGAGCCTGGCGGCGACGATCCCGGGCAGCGAAGTGAACTACTACGTGCTCAGTTATGAATTCCTGAAGCTGGTGCCGGTCTACAAGCAGTGGACGGTGGCGCTGGCCGCCGAGCTGGCCTATGGCGACGCGCTCGGCAAGGACACCAGCGCGCTGCCGCCATTCCGGCAGTTCTTCGGCGGCGGGCCGGAGACCGTACGTGCCTTCCGCGAGAGCCGGCTCGGCCCGAAGGACAGCTTCGGCAACCCCTACGGCGGCAACATGAAGGTCATGGGCCGTGCGGAACTGCTGTTCCCGGTGCCCGAGAAGTGGCGGGCCAGCACCCGCATCAGCGCCTTCTACGACATCGGCAACGTGTTCTCGCAGGGCATGGGCATCGATTTCGTCGGCCGCGACGGCGTCACCCCGGTGGACTACGAGTTCGATTACAATGAACTGAGGCAGTCGGTGGGTCTGGCCGTGCAGTGGCTCGCGCCGCTAGGCATATTCCGCTTCAGCTACGGCTTCCCGCTCAACAGCAAGGCGGGCGACTCCGTGATCTACCCGGACGAGACCGAGGGCTTCCAGTTCACCATTGGTTCGGCTTTCTGAGGAATCTCAACGCATGTCAACGATGATCAGACAGGTCCTGCTCGCAACCGTTGTTGCCGCCGTGGCGCTCGTCCCGGCCGTGGCCTCGGCCCAGCAGGCGAAGATCGGCTTCGTCAATACCGCCAAGCTGCTCGAGGAGTCGCCGCAGGCGAAAGGCGCGCAGCAGGTGCTGGAGAATGAGTTCCTGCCGCGCCAGCGCGAGCTGGCCGGGCAGCAGAAGGTGCTGCAGGACAAGGAAGAGAAGCTGAAGCGCGACGCCGCGGTGATGTCCGAGGCGGACCGCGGCAAGGCCGAGCGCGAGCTGCGCGACGGGCAGCGCGACCTGGCGCGGCGCTTCACCGAGCTGCAGGAAGACGCCAACCTGCGCCGCAACGAGGAGTTCGGCAAGGTGCAGCGCGTGCTGCTGCAGGAAGTGCAGGCCTACGCCAAGAGCAACGGTTTCGACCTGATCGTCAGCGACGGCGTGCTGTACGCGGGCAGCAGCGTGGACGTGACCGCGCAGGTGGTTGCGGCGCTCAAGGCCAAGGCGCCGAAATAGCTGAGCGGGGCGCAGCGCCGGAGGCGCCATGGCGACGACACTGGGCGAGTTGGCGGTCCGCTTCGGCCTGGAACTCGCCGGCGACCCCGCCACGCAGGTGAGCGGGGTCGCGACGATCGCGTCGGCCGGACCCGGCACGCTGACCTTCCTGGCCAACCCGCGTTACCGGCGCCTGCTGCCGGCCACGCGCGCAGCGGCTGTCGTGCTGGACGCCCAGGCCGCGCCGGACTGCCCGGTTGCGGCGCTGGTCGCGGCCAATCCCTACGCGGCCTTTGCGCGCATCGCGCAGTTGCTGCATCCGCAGCCGGCCGTCGCCGGCGGCATCCATGCCTCCGCGGTGGTCGACCGCGGCGCGACGGTGGCCTCCGACGCGGCGGTCGGCGCGCAGGCCGTCATCGAGGCGGGTGCCGTGATCGGGCCACGGGTGCTGGTCGGGCCGGGCAGCATCGTCATGGCCGGCGCGCACATCGGCGCCGACACGCGGCTGGTGGTGCGGGTCACGGTTTATCCGGGCGTGCGGATCGGCGCACGCTGCGTGCTGCACGCGGGTGCGGTGCTCGGTGCCGACGGCTTCGGCTTCGCGCCGGACCGCGACGGCTGCGTCAAGGTGCCGCAGATCGGGGGCCTCAGCATCGGCGACGACGTCGAGATCGGCGCCAATACCACGGTCGACCGCGGCGCCATCGAGGACACCGTCATCGAGGATGGCGTCAAGCTGGACAACCTGGTGCAGGTCGGCCACAACGTGCGCATTGGCGCGCACACGGTGGTGGCCGGTTGCGTCGGCATCTCCGGCAGCACCGTCATCGGCCGGCGCTGCATGATCGGCGGCGCGGTCGGCATCGTCGGTCACCTGGAGATCGGCGATGAGGTCGCCGTCACCGGCTACTCGATGGTGACGCATTCGCTGCCGGGTCCTGGCACCTACTCGTCCGGCACGCCGGCCATGCCGGCCCGCGAATGGCGCAGGACGGTGGCGCGACTGCGCCGGCTGGAGGCCACGGAGCGCCGGCTCGCGGCGCTGGAGCGCCGCGACCGCGGCGGCCGGGCTGACGAAGGAAGCTGAGGAATGAGCAAGGCCTTCTCGATGGACATCCAGGCGGTCATGGCGCAGTTGCCGCACCGCTTTCCGTTCCTGCTGGTGGACAAGGTCACGGCCTGCGTGCCGGGCAAGTCCATCGAGGCGATCAAGAACGTGACCGTCAACGAGCCGTTCTTCAGCGGGCACTTCCCGCACCGGCCCGTGATGCCGGGCGTCATGATCCTCGAGGCCCTGGCCCAGGCGGCCGGCATCCTCGCGTTCAAGACGGCCGGGGTGGTGCCAGACGAGTCGAGCCGTTTCTATTTCGTCGGCATAGACCGCGCGCGCTTCAGGAAGCCGGTCGAGCCGGGCGACCAGCTGGTGCTCAAGGCGACGCTGGAGCGCGCCATCCGCGGCATCTGGAAATTCTCGACGGTGGCGGAGGTGGACGGCGAGGAAGTCGCATCGGCGATCATGATGGTGGCACCGGAGGTGCAGCCATGATCGATCCGCGCGCGCTGGTGTCGCCGCAGGCCGAACTGGCGGACGACGTCGAGGTGGGGCCGTTCAGCGTCATCGGGCCGCAGGTCACGATCGGTGCCGGAACCCGCGTCGGGCCGCATGCGGTGATCAATGGCCCGAGCTCGATCGGGCGCGACTGCCACATCTACCAGTTCGCCTCGATCGGCGACGCGCCGCAGGACAAGAAGTACAAGGGCGAGCCGACCCGTCTCGAGATCGGCGACCGTAACGTGTTCCGTGAATTCGTCACGGCCAATCGCGGCACGGCCGGGGGCCACGGCGTCACGCGCATCGGCCACGACAACCTGTTCATGGCGTACTCGCACGTCGCGCACGATTGCGTCGTCGGCGACCAGTGCGTGCTGGCCAACTACTCGGTGCTGGCCGGCCACGTCGAGATCGGCGACTGGGTGATCCTCGCCGGCTATGCGGGCGTGCACCAGTTCTGCAAGGTCGGCGCGCACGCGTTCCTCGGCAACAATGCCGCCGTCACGCGCGACGTGCCGCCGTACGTGCTGATCGGCGGCATCCCGGCCGAGCCCAAGGGCGTCAACGTGCACGGGCTCAAGCGCAGGGGCTTCACGCCCGAGCAGATCAACAACATCAAGGCCGCCTACCGCCTGCTGTACCGCTCCAGGCTCAAGCTGGCGGAGGCCACGCTGCAACTCGAGGAGCTGGCGCGCACCCAGCCTGAAGTCGAGCCGTTCGTGGCGTTCCTGAAGACCGCGACCCGCAGCGTGATCAGGTAGTGAGCCGCCCAGGGCGATGACCATGCCGCCCCGCGAACTCCGCATCGGCATCGTCGCCGGCGAGACTTCCGGCGACAACCTCGGCGCGGCATTCATGCTCGCGCTGCGCGAAATCCGCCCCGATGCGCAGTTCTTCGGAATCGCCGGGCCGCGCATGGCGGCCGCCGGCTGCGAGCAGTGGGAGCCCGCCGAGGCGCTGGCCGTCATGGGCCTGTTCGAGGTGGTCACGCACCTGCCGCGGCTGCTGGCCCTGCGCCGCCGCATCCGCTCGCGCATGGTGGCGGCGCAGCCCGATGTCTTCATCGGCGTCGATGCGCCGGAGTTCAACCTCAACCTCGCGCCGGCGCTGCACGCCGCGGGCATCCGCACGGTGCAGTACGTCAGCCCGCAGGTCTGGGCCTGGCGCCAGGGGCGGGTGGCCCGCATGGCGGGGTTCCTCGACCTCGTGCTGTGCCTGCTGCCGTTCGAGCAGCGTTTCTACGACCAACGCGGGCTGGACGCCGAGTTCGTCGGCCACCCGCTGGCCGACCAGTTGCCGATCGAGCCGGACCGGGCCGCGGCCCGCACGAGACTGGGGCTGCCGGCCGCTGCCGAAGTGGTGGCGGTGCTGCCGGGCAGCCGGCGCGGCGAGGTGGCCCGGCTGGCGGGAGACTTTGCCGGCGCGGCCGCGTGGCTCGCGGAGCGGCGCCCTGGCCTGCGCTTCGTCGCGCCGATGGCCGGCGCGGGCGCGCATGCCGCGTTCTCGGCAGCGCTCGAGGCGCGGGCGCCGGGCGTCGCGGTGCAACTCCTCGACGGCGATTCGCAGCTGGCGCTGACGGCGGCGGACGTGGCGCTGGTCGCCTCGGGGACCGCGACGCTCGAGACGCTGTTGTGCAAGCGGCCCATGGTCGTGGCCTACCGGCTCGGCGCCGCAAGCGCCTGGCTGATCCGTTCCTTCGGGATGATGAAGGCGCCGTATTTCTCGCAGCCGAACCTGTTGGCCGGCAGCCAGGTCGTGCCGGAACTGTTCCAGTCCGAGGTGACGGCGCAGCGGCTTGGTGCGGAACTGCTGCACTGGCTCGACCACCCGGCGCAGTGCCAGGCCCTGGCGCTGCGGTTCGCCGGCATCCACGCGGTGCTGCGTCGCGGCGCCAGCGACCGCGCGGCGCGGGCGGTGCTGCGGTTGCTGGCGGCCGAACAGGGTCCGGCCCCCGCAGCGACCGGCAGATGAACAAGCGCGGTGCCTTCGTCCATGGTCCGCCGGGGCCAGACCGTGGACCGGAGTCCGGCGCCCCCAGCAGCCAGACCAGGAAGCCTGGCGCTGCGCAGCGGGTCGCCGGCGTGGACGAAGCCGGCCGCGGCCCGCTGGCCGGCCCGGTATTCGCGGCCGCGGTGATCCTCGACCCGACGCGGCCCCTCGCGGGACTGCGCGACTCGAAGCGCCTCGCGCCGGCGGTGCGCGAACGGCTGGCGCTGCTGATCCGCGCCCGGTCGCTGGCGTGGGGCATCGGGCTCGCCGACGCGGAGGAGGTCGACGTCCTGAACGTGCTCGGCGCCACCTGGCTGGCGATGCGGCGCGCGCTGCTGGCGCTGCCGCTGAGCCCGGCCCTGGTCCAGGTGGACGGCAACCGCCTGCCGCCGCGCGGGCTGCTCGGCTTCACCTGCACGTGGCGCGCCGAGGTGGGCGGCGACGACCGTATCGCCGCCATCAGCGCGGCATCCATCCTGGCCAAGACCGCCCGCGACGCCTGGATGCGCGAGGCGGCGCGCGTCTATCCCGGCTACGGTTTCGAGGTCCACAAGGGCTACCCGACAACCGAGCACCTTCAGGCACTTGCGAGGCTCGGCCCCTGCCGGCTGCACCGGCGCAGTTTCGGTCCCGTAAGATTCCTCTCGTCACCGGCCTGATGCGGCGCCCGTCGATGCCAGAATTCGTGCACCTGCGTGTCCACACCGAGTATTCGCTCGTGGACGGCGTCGTGCGCGTGCCGCGCCTCATGCAGGCGGTGGCGGACGCGGGCATGCCGGCGGTCGCGCTGACCGACGAGTGCAACCTGTTCGCGATGGTCAAGTTCTACCGCGCGGCGCAGGCCAGCGGGGTCAAGCCCCTGATCGGGGTGGACCTGCTGCTGCACGAGGCTGACGAGCGCGGCGACGGCTCGCGGCTCACCCTGCTGGCGCAGAACTACGACGGCTATCGCAACCTCGCGCGGCTGGTGACGCGCGCCTACCGGACCGGGCAGCGCCGCGGCGTGCCGATGGTGGACCGCACGTGGCTGGACGGGCAAGCCACGGCGCACACGATCGCGCTGTCGGGCGGGCATGCCGGCGACGTCGGGCGCGCGCTGCTGGCCGGGCGCGCCGACGAGGCCGCGCGGCTGCTGGCGGAGTGGCTGGCGCTGTTCCCGGACCGCTACTACGTGGAGGTGCAGCGCACCGGAAGGCCCGGCGAGGAAGAATACATCCACGCCGTGCTGCCGCTGCTGCAGGCCCGGCCGGCGCCGGTGGTCGCCACCAACGACGTACGCTTCCTCGGGCCGGACGAATTCGAGGCGCACGAGGCGCGCGTCTGCATTCAGCAGGGCGCGCTGCTCGACGACCCGGCGCGGCCGCGGACCTACACCGCGCAGCAGTACCTGCGCACGCCGGCCGAGATGGCCGCGCTGTTCGAGGACCTGCCGGAGGCGCTCGAGAATTCGGTCGAGATCGCGCGACGCTGCTCGGTCGAGGTGCCGCTGGGCGAGTCGTTCATGCCGGCCTTCCCGGTGCCGCAGGGCCTGACCGCCGGCGCCTTCCTGCGCAAGGAAGCGAGCGCCGGGCTGCAGGCGCGGCTGGCCGCCGCGGCGCGCGCGCCGCAGGCGCTGGCCAGGAACATCCCGCGACAGGACTACGACCGGCGGCTCGCGCTCGAGGTCGACGTCATCTGCCAGATGGGCTTCGAGGGCTACTTCCTGATCGTCGCGGACTTCATACGCTGGGCCCGCGACAACGGCGTGCCGGTGGGGCCGGGCCGCGGGTCCGGCGCGGGTTCGCTGGTGGCGTGGACGCTGGGCATCACCGACCTCGACCCGCTGCAGCACGACCTGCTGTTCGAGCGCTTCCTGAACCCGGAGCGCGTCTCGATGCCGGACTTCGACGTGGACTTCTGCATGGAGGGCCGCGACCGCGTCATCGACTACGTGGCGCGCAGTTATGGCCGCGAACGGGTCTCGCAGATCATCACCTTCGGCACCATGGCGGCGCGCGCGGTCGTGCGCGACGTGGGGCGGGTGCTGGGCCACCCGTACGGGTTCGTGGACAGCATCGCCAAGCTGGTGCCGTTCGAGCTGGGCATCACGCTGGACGAGGCGCTGGCCAAGGAGCCCGAGCTCAGGCGCCGCCACGAGGCCGAGGACGGCGTGCGCGACCTGATCGACCTGGCGCGGTCGCTGGAGGGGCTGGCGCGCAACGCTGGCACCCATGCGGGCGGCGTCGTGATCGCGCCGTCGCAGCTGACCGACTTCACGGCGCTGTACTGCGAGCAGGGCAGCGACGTGGTGCTGACCCAGCTGGACAAGGACGACGTCGAGCACATCGGCCTGGTCAAGTTCGACTTCCTCGGCCTGCGCACGCTGACCATCATTGCGCGCACCGTCGCGCTGGTGAATCGCGGTCGCAGCGCCCGCGGCGAACCGGAACTGGACATCAGCGCGCTGCCGCTCGACGATGCCGCGACCTTCCGCCTGCTCAAGTCCTGCCGCACGACCGCCGTGTTCCAGCTCGAGTCGCGCGGCATGAAGGACCTGGTTCGCCGGCTGCAGCCCGACTGCTTCGAGGACATCGTCGCGCTGGTTGCGCTGTTCCGCCCGGGCCCGCTGCAGTCGGGGATGGTCGACGACTTCATCGACCGCAAGCACGACCGCACCGGCCGCCGTATCGACTACCTGCACCCGCGCCTCGAGCCGGCGCTGAAGCCGACCTACGGCGTGATCCTGTACCAGGAGCAGGTCATGCAGATCGCACAGGTGCTGGCCGGTTACACGCTCGGCGGGGCGGACCTGCTGCGGCGCGCAATGGGCAAGAAGAAGCCCGAGGAAATGGCCAAGCAGCGCTCGGTGTTCGTGGACGGCGCGACCGCGCAGGGCGTGCCGGCCGCGCTGGCGGCGCACATCTTCGACCTGATGGAGAAATTCGCGGGCTACGGTTTCAACCGCTCGCACTCGGCGGCCTACGCGATGCTGGCCTACCAGACCGCCTGGCTGAAGGCGCACCACCCGGAGGCCTTCATGGCGGCGGTGCTGTCGTCGGACATGGACAAGACCGACAAGGTCGTGACCATCTTCAACGAGTGCGCCAGCATGGGCCTCGAGGTGCTGCCGCCCGACGTCAATGCCTCGGCGTACGACTTCACCGTGGCGGGCGAGGCCCGCATCCGCTACGGGCTGGGCGCGGTGAAGGGCGTGGGCCAGGCGGTCATCGAGGCGCTGGTCGAGGAACGCGAAGCCGGCGGCCCGTTCCGGGACCTGGCCGACCTGTGCGCGCGCATCGACCTGCAGCGCGTCAACCGCCGCGCCCTGGAAGCGCTGATCAAGGCCGGCAGCCTCGATGCGCTCGGGTCCAATCGCGCGACGCTGATGCACGGCCTGCCCGCGGCGCTGCAGCTCGGCGAGCAGCGGGCGCACGCGCGCCAGGCGCGCCAGGTGGACCTGTTCGGGCTGGCCACGCCCAACGCCGCGGCCGGCGTGCCGCCGCCGCTCAGGGTCGAGCCGCAGCCGGACTGGCCGGAGTCCCTGCGCCTGCAGTACGAGCGGGACACGCTGGGGCTGTTCCTGACCGGCCACCCGATCGCGGAATACGAGGCCGAGCTGGCCGCCATGGTGTCCGGCCGCATCGCCGACGTGACGGCCGGCCGCGCGGTGGGCGAGTCGCGCGGCTTCGGCGGCGGCAAGCCGGTGACGGTCGCGGGGCTGGTGCTCGAGGTGCGCCGCCGCGGCAACCGCACGACGCTGCTGCTCGACGACCGCAGCGGCCAGATCGAGGTGTCGCTGTTCGATGACGTGCTGCAGCAGTACCGCGAGCTGATCGTGCGCGACGCGATCCTGCTGGTCGAGGGCCAGCTGCGCTTCGACGACTTCATCGAGGACTGGCGCCTGCAGGCGCGCAAGCTGACCCAGCTGGACGCCATCCGCGAGCGCGAGGCGCGGCGCATCGTGCTGCGCTGGCCGGCCAACGGCGACGGCGCGCGGCTGATCGGCGAACTGGAAGGCATCCTGGCGCCGTACCGCAGTGGCCGCTGCGGCATCGCCCTGCAGTATTCGTCGGACGACGCCCGTGCCGCCATCGCGCTGGGCGAGGAATGGCGCGTGCGGCCGACGCGCGAGCTCATCGAGCGGCTGGGCCAGCTGGTCGGGCGGGACGGGGTGCGGGTGGTGTACGGCAAGCAGGGCGCGGATGGTGGATAGCACCTTGTATTACACTGCCGGCAACCGAGACACGGGCGGTGCCCTGCGATGACGCTGCAGTTCCTGGACTTCGAACAACCGATCGCCGAGCTCGAGGCGAAGATCGAGGAGCTCAAGTTCCTCGGTGACGACGCCGACGTCGCCCTCGACCTGGTCGAGGAAGTGAAGCGGCTCGAGGCGAAGAGCAGGGCGCTGACCACCAGCATCTTCGCCAACCTCAACTCGTGGCAGATCACCCAGCTGGCGCGGCACCCGCAGCGCCCGTACACGCTCGACTACATCCCGATGCTGTTCACCGAGTTCGTCGAACTGCACGGCGACCGCATGTACGCGGACGACTCGGCCATGGTCGGCGGCACGGCGCGGCTCGGCGGCCGCCCGGTCATGCTGATCGGTCAGCAGAAGGGTCGCGACACCAAGGAACGCGTGCGGCGCAACTACGGCATGCCGAAGCCGGAGGGCTACCGCAAGGCGCTTCGGCTGATGAAGCTGGCGGAGCGCTTCCGGCTGCCGGTGATCACCCTGATCGACACGCCGGGCGCCTACCCGGGCATCGGTTCAGAAGAACGCAACCAGTCGGAAGCCATCGCCCGCAACCTGTTCGAGATGGCCGAGCTGGGCGTGCCCGTGGTCAGCTGCGTGATCGGCGAGGGCGGCTCGGGCGGCGCGCTGGCGATCGGCGTCTGCGACCGGCTGTTGATGCTCCAGTACAGCATCTACTCGGTGATCTCGCCGGAGGGCTGTGCCTCGATACTGTGGAAGAGCGCCGACAAGCGCGAGCTGGCGGCCGAGGCCATGGGCGTGACGGCGGAGCGGCTGCGGCGTCTCAGGCTGGTGGACGAGATCCTGCGCGAGCCGCTCGGCGGCGCGCACCGCGACCCGCAGGCGATGGCCGAGTCGCTCAAGGCCGCGCTGACACGCCACCTCGAGGAGATGGCGGGACTGCCGACCGCGGACCTGCTCGCGCGCCGGCAACTGCGGCTGCGCGGCTTCGGCGTGTTCGGCGAGGCATGAGGGCGGCAGACCCGGGCACGCGCAAGACCGCGATCCGTGCGGGTTCGCACCGCCCCTGAGACGATGACAGCGCAATTCAACGCCGAGCTCCTCAGGCAGTCGCTCGCGGCGCTGATCCCGCCGTTTCCACGCGCGCAGCTGTGTATCGCGCTGTCCGGCGGCCTGGACTCGGTCGCGTTGCTGCATGCCGCGCATGAACTCGCCGGGCGCGAGCCGGGCCTGGCGCTGCGCGCCGTGCACGTCGACCACGGGCTGCAGCCGCAGTCCGGTTCGTGGGCCGCGCACTGTGCGACGACCTGCGCCGGGCTCGGCGTGCCGCTCACCGTCATCGGCCTGCGGCTGGCGATCGGCAAGGGCGCCAGCGTCGAGGCCGAGGCGCGCAGCGCGCGCTATGTGGCGCTGGCCGGCGCCTTGCAGCAAGGCGAGTGGCTGCTGACCGCGCAGCATGCCGACGACCAGTTCGAGACGGTGCTGCTGCAACTGCTGCGCGGCGCCGGGGTGGCGGGCCTCGCGGCCATGCCGGACGCGGCGCCGCTCGGCCGCGGCACGCACCTCCGGCCGCTGCTCGACGTCACGCGCGCCGGGCTGCAGGCGTATGCCGCGGACGCGGGGCTCGCGTGGATCGAGGACCCGATGAACGAGGATTCCTGCTACGACCGGGCATGGCTGCGGCACGCGATCCTGCCGGCGCTGCGCGCGCGCTTCCCGTCGGCAGCGCGCACCATCGGGCGCAGCGCCCGGCATTTCGCGGAAGCACAGGTGCTGCTCGAGGCGCTGGCCGACGCGGATGCGGCGCCGCTGCTGGCGGGCGGCCGGCTTGTCGTGGCGCCGTTGCTGGCACTGCCCCGGCCGCGACAGGTCAATGTGCTGCGCCGGTGGCTGGCGACGCGGGGTCTCGGCGCGCCGTCCGCCGCGAAGCTTGAGACCATCCTCGATACGGTGCTGGCGGCGCGCGTAGACGCGGTCCCCAGGGTGAGCTGGGCAACGGGCGAGGTGCGACGCTACCGCGGGCGCCTGTACGCCATGGCGCCGCTGGGGCCGCAGCCCGATCCGGCGTGGCACGGCGACATTGCGCCCGGCGGCACGCTGCCATTGCCGAATGGGCTCGGCGCGCTGTCATTGAGGCCGTCGGCGGGCCAGGGCATCCCGGTGGGCGCGCTGCGCGGGCCACTGTCGGTGCGGTTCCGGCGGGGCGGCGAGCGCCTGCGGCCGGTCGGTCGCGGGCCGGTGGCGCACACGCTCAAGAACCTGTGCCAGGAGGCGGGCATCGTGCCGTGGATGCGGTCGCGGCTGCCGCTGCTGTTCGTCGGGTCAAGACTCGCCGCGGTCGGGGACTTGTGGGTCGACGCGGAACTGGCCGCCGCGCCCGGCGAGGCGGCCTGCGCGCCAGTCTGGGACGGACGCCCGGACCCGTTCTAGGCTGGACGCTTCAGCGCCAGCACTCGGCCGTGTTGTCCGCGGCGGCTGCGTTTGCGGCCGTGCGGATGCTTCGCTCGTTGATCCTGAAGGTGCGGCAGTCGGTGTCCTGGAACTGGTTGCCGCCCGCGGTCGCGACGGCCGAGACCGTGTAGCTGGTCTGGTTGGCCGCGTCGATCGCGAGGGCGTACCAGCCGTTCTGGCTGGCAGCGGTACCCTGCAGCGCGAGCCCCGCGCAGTCGGGTGCGGCAGCGATGGCGGTCGCGTAGGTGGTGCACTGCAGGTAGAACTTCTCCTGGGCCGTCGCGAGCACCAGCAACGCGTCCTTGGCATCCGAGCGCTGGCTGCGCATCACGTAGTCGCGGTAGGAGGGCACCGCGACGGCGGTGAGGATGCCGATGATGATCATCACGACGACCAGTTCGATCAGGGTCATGCCGCGTTGTCTGTTCATTCGTTTCATGTGGGTTCCGCGAATTGCTGCCTGGATGCCGTTGCCGGCTGGCCGCCCGGCCGCTGGCGCGGCCGGGCGGGCCCGGTCAGTTGATTCCGGTCTGCCGCCAGAAGGTGCGTACCGGCGCCGGGTTGATGCCGACACCGCAGCTTTCGACGCCGACCAGGCAGCGCGGCGGCGGGCGGCACTCGGCGCCCACACAGGTCAGCTCGTCGTCCGGGGGCGGGAACACCCACACCACCTCCGGCGCGATGCCGCCCTGCGCGAGCCGGGAGTCACGGTCGTCGACCGAGGCCGGCGGCAGCAGCGGGTTGTCGCGGTTGAGTACCGGCGCGGCCGTAAAGGCGCTGATCGTGTACAGCCGGTTGACGCCTACGCCCGGCGAACAGGAGGCGCTCTGCACCGTCGAGGCCGAGTTCGGCTCATAGGTCGTGAACTGGATCAGGTTGTTCACCGTGCGAGCCTCGGACAGGGACTTCTCGCCGGTCCAGGCGGCGCTCGGGCGGCGCAGGTCGATGCGCCAGCCGCTGGCGCCCGCCGGGATGATCGGCGCGATGTCGCTGGTCACGTCCAGCAGGTTCACGTCGGCCTCGGTGATCACCGTGGCAGCGTTGTATTGCGCCTGGGTCAGGCGCGCCAGCGGCCGGTGATCGCGCAGGCTGTAGAAGCGGTCCTGCGTCTGGATGTCGAGCGGATGCCCGCGGTAGCCGGAGCCGAGCGCGATGTTGAGCCAGGTGCGGCCGCCGCCGTTCAGGTAGGCGACATCGGGCGCGCTGTAGAAGCGGCGGGTCGTGGCGGCCGGCCTGACCCCCAGGTGCGCGTTGCCCAGCGAGGCGAATACGCCGCCGGTCACCACCGAGGCCACTGGCTGGCCGTTGTTGATGTCGAAACGCCACACGCGCCCGCCCATGTCAGCGGCGTACATGCGGTCGGCGAAGCCGTCACCGGTGAGGTCGAGGACCCGGATGTCGGACGGGATCGAGTTGACCATCGAGGCCAGCCGCAGGTTGGCGCTGGCGTCGGTGCCCGGACCCGCGTACCACAGGCGGTCACCGCTGATCGCATCCACGATGTAGATGCGGTTGCCGGAGGCATCGGTCGCGTACGGACCGTTGTCCTGCACAGTGTCGTAGCCGCCGCCGATGACCAGCACCTGCTGCTGCGCGTTCTGCGCGGCGCCGCTGATGTTCACGCGCGCGAGCACGGGCGTGGACCAGCTCTGCCCGGCGCCGGGCAACTGCCTGGCGCCGGCCTCCGTCGGCCCGATCCGCCACAGCAGTTGCGGCGAGTTGCGGTCCGTCACGTCGAGCGCGAAATACGAACTGCCGCCGCGGCGCATGCCCGCGTAGATGATCACGCGGTCGCCCAGCAGCGGCTCGACGATGCCGTTGTCGTTCAGGTCGATCTTGTTGACCTTGACGTTGCCGTCCAGGCCGTAGACACGGTTCGTGATGCCGGGGTTCACGTACAGGTCGCGGGTCCGCGACAGCAACTGTTGCGGCATGAAGGCCCACAGCTCGTCGCCCGTCATGGTGTCGATGGCATGCAGGAAGCCCTCGTTGGTCACCGCGAAGATGACGCCGTCGTTCGGGTCCCGGCTGGCCACCGTGCCGCCGTAGATCACCGTCGCCGGCCGGCCCTGCATCGGGTCGCCCATCGCCTGGCGCGCATCGATGGTGCTGCCGTTGTTGTTCACGTCGTCGAGGTCCTGGCCACGCAGCCAGTTGATCAGCGCGTCACGGCCCGGCGCCTCGAGCAGGCCGAGGCCCAGCGTGGCGGTCGTGATCGTGAGGTTGGCGACCGAGATGTGATTCAGCGCGTTGGTGATCGGCACCAGGCTGTTCAGGTTCGTGTAGACATTGCGCGAGGCAATCGCGGCCGGCAGCCGGCTCGCGGCGCCACCCTGGCGCGCCACGTCGCCGTCCACGGTGGCGCTCCAGTAGCTCTGGGCGGTCGACCGGAAGAAGCCGGTGTTGATGTCGACCGCCGGCAGGCCTGCGGAGTCCAGGATCGTGCCGTCGGTGGCGAACCGGTACTTCTTGATGTTGCCCGGCCACGCGTAGGTCTCGGTTGGCTTGAAGACCGACACGTACAGGTCGTTCAGGTTCTGCGTGCGGTTGAAGGCGTTGACCGACACCGCGGGCGCCGTGAACGAAGTGTTGAAGCTGAGGATATTGCGCACGATCGTGGTCAGCACCGCGCTCAGGCTCGCGGTATCGCCGGCCGGGTAGAACTCGCCGCCGCCGAGGGCGGCCGTGTTCCTCAGCGCAGCCGTGCCGGCCACGCCGAGGTCGTCGCCGAAGCCGATCGTGTAGGTGACCACGTTCTGCAGGTCAGCGAGCGACCCCATGAGGTCGTTGTTGTACATGTACTCGGCGATTTCCTCGAGGCAGCGCCCGGCGCCGGCGCCGGTGCAGCCCCGGCCGATCAGGCCCTGGATCTGCGCATCCGCGCTGTTGTCGGCGGTCGGCTCGCCGTCCGACAGCAGCACGATGTAGTTGCGCTGGCAGGAAATCTCGATCGGGCTCAGGTATCGGGACTGGTCCGTGGGCCTGCGCGAGGAAGACACGCTGGGCACGATCGGCGTCGCGGCCCCGGCCACGGTCTTTGAGGTCAGGCCGAAGCGCACCGGCAGGCCGCTGTAGTACAGGTAGGCCTCGTACATGGTCTCCGACAGCGGCGTGTTGCCCGCGTCATTCAGCGCAGCGATGTCGTTCCGCATGTCGGCCGCATTGGCCGCGACCGGCAGGATTTCGCGCATCACCATGCCGCCCTCGGCGGAGCAGCCGTTCCACGGCGCGCACTGGGCGCTGTTGTTGAAGTTGTTGCTGAAGCGCATCAGGCCCACGTTGACGTTGTCGGCCGCCGCCAGCTGGTTGATGGTCTGCGTGGCGGTGTCCTGCATGATCTGCAGGCGCGTCCGGGTGACGGTCCTGGGGCCGTGGTACCAGTTCACATAGTTGGCGGAATAGAACGTGTAGTCACGGATGCCGTTTGAATTCCAGTTGATCGCCTGCGCCGAATTGGCGGTCCACGGACCGACACCGTTGCCGTCCGCCGCCCACAATCTCGCGGCATCGACGCCGTCGCCATGCACGCCCGCATCGGCCCTGCATTCGAGCCACTCGGTGGCTCCGTCCAGTTCATTGGACAGACTGCGCCACCGGTTGTTGCGCCAATGGCCGGCGTCGCTGGCGTAGTAGGAGCCGATCGCGGCCAGGCCGGCAAGGGCGGCATTGCACCTGAACTGCGGAATGGAGATCCAGTTTCTGGTCGCACAGTTCGGCGGGCCGGCCGGATTGCCCGTGGCGTAGTAGACCCGGCCGTTGCTGCACGTGCCGGGAAACATGACGGACGGGTCGTAGGGCGTCTGGGTCACGACATTGGTGCCCATGCTGCCGGAGGTGTCGAAGACGAACAGGATGTTCGGCCGCTGCGAGGAGACCGAGTTCGGCACGCCCTGGAAGATCTCGGCCTCGTCGGCGACGGCGGCGGCGCCGGCCAGCGTCAGGAGGGCAGCGGCGGCGGTCACGCGGACGGCCCGGAAGGTTGATTTGTTCATGGCGGGTGCACTCACTGTGAGGCCGCGCCCGCGCCGGCATCCAGGCGCAGGCGGGTCAGGGTATCGGTTCCGGTGCGGTAGAAGACGTACAGCAGGCTCGGGTTCTTGATGGCGGCAGCACGCAGCCGGGCGTAGGACACCGGCTCGTTGCCGATGTAGTAGCGCGTGTCGGCGTCGAACCTCAGCAGCCGCGACTTGCAGGCGGCGCATTCCCTGGCCGTCAGCGCGCCGGACGCGGCGGCGGGCAGCGGCACCACCTCGGTGGAGGATTCGATGCACTGCTCGATGTTCTTCATCCGCGACTGCGCCATGGCCGGTGCCACGACCAGGCCGGCCAGCAGCACGGCCAGCAGGCTGGCGCGCGCGCAGGTGGGAGTGCGGGTGACTGGATGGTTCATGTGTTGCTCTCCGAATTGGCTCAGCTGCCGCCCGGCCCGACGATGTAGAAGCCCTGCACGTGCTGCGACTGGGCGTTGCCGGGCGCCGTGCCGCTGGTGTTGGCCACGAAGTGAAAGGCCGTAAAACCGCTGCCGATGCTGTAGCCGGTCAGCCCGGGGCCGGCCGCGGTCTGGCCGGCATACTGCACCTGGAATGAATACTCGTCGCCCGGCATGTTGGGCATCGCCACCGCCGGCTGCGTGAACGGCGCGCTGGTGCTCAGCGGGGCGTTGGCCAGCGCCATCTCGACCGCGACCTCGGCGGCCTGGAAGGCGCGTTCCTGCAGCTGGGTATTGCCGACCATGCGCAGCTCCAGCCGTGAGGTCATCACGCCGGAGACCGCGAGGATCGTCAGCACCAGCAGCAGGATCAGCCCGATGACCAGCGCCGCGCCGTGCTGCCGGAGCGGGGGAACTGCGCCGTAAAGGGTGGTATTCCGGTTCATCGCCGCGTATTCCTCAGTGTCATCGTCTTGCTGACCAGCACGCGCCGGAAGGCGTCGTTCGGCGTGATGGCCGCGGCGCCGACCCGGTCGGCGTAGGTGTAGGTGCGGCCGTCGACGAACCCGGCTTCCTGCTGCTCGGCGCGCACCAGCAGCCAGACGCGCGTGGCCACGATCTCCTGGCCGGCCGCGATGGCGGTCCCCGGCGGCACGAAGAAATCGGCGTTCTGGTCGGCATTGCTGTCCACGCCGTACTCGACCTGCAGGTCCTCGATCCCGGGGACGATCTCCTGGTCCAGGATCACCGGCGCGCCGCCCGCGAAGCCCAGCTGCTTGCGGCGCAGCGAGGGCGTGCCCGGGCGCTGGTTGGAGTCGGTGTCGATGTAGTAGCCGTTCACGACCACCGCCCTGGATTCGGACAGCGGCGGCGAGTAGCCGGCCGGCACGGCATTGCCGGCGAACAGCTGGCCCTGGATCCTGCTGGTCTGCAGCTTGATCTGCCCGTTGCTGGCGGCCAGCTGCCCGGCCGTCATGGCCTGCACCGAGGCGCGCCGGATGGTCAGCTGGTCGGCGCCGGCCATGGCCGCGCCGAAGGCTGCGCAAGTCAGCCCGTAGGCGTTGTTGTTGCCTTCGATGTAGGCCGGCAGCTTGACCGCCCACATGGCGCCGCAGGAGTTGATCGTCACGGCATAGGGATTCAGGTCCGCCGGCAGCGCGTAGCCCGGATCCACCGCCGGGATGGCCGCGGGATCCAGCGCCGGGCCGTTGTCGACCAGGTCGGCGCGGCTGTGCAGGCCCCAGAAATTCGCCATGCGCAGGTCTGCCTCGATCGTGCTCATCGCGTAGCGCGCCGTTTCCTGCAGGCGCGCGGCCGCGTCGTTGGTGCGGTACAGGTCGCGGGTCTTGGCGAACACGCTGACCGCACCCGCCAGCAGGAAGGTGCCGATCGCCATGGCGACCATCAGCTCGACCAGGCTCAGGCCCCGCTCGCGCCGGCCCATGGACAGGTGCGCGTTCATGTGGAGATCCCCACCTGGAACTGGACCGGCGCGATCTCGCCGACCTCGGCCCATTGCACGGTGATCAGGTAAGTCGCGGGCTGGCCGGCCGCGACCGGCGCGACCGCCGCGACCTGGCCCTGGCCGTTCGGCAGTTGCAGCGCCAGCGCGTTCTTCCAGCGGCTCAGGTCGGAGGCCGCGAGTTGCGCCGCCGTGCAGCCGGCGGTCGTGAAGCAGGCGTTGACCTCGGCGTGGGCGTCCGCAAACGCGCTGTTGTAGGCGGCGACCGCCGCGCGGTTGGAGCGGATCCGGTCGGCCAGGTCGGCGGCCAGCGCGACCGCCTGCGTGCGATAGATCGCGGTGCGGCCGGCGCGCAGGGTGTCCAGGTAGAGCGCCGCGATGCCGAGCAGGCCGATCGCCAGCACCACCAGCGCGACCAGCGCCTCGACCATCGTGAAGCCCGACTGCCTTTTCATGTTCGTGTCCATGTTCAACTGCATCCGCCAATCGCGCCGCCGATCGCGGCGACCAGGGTCTGGATCTCGTTCCGGTCGCGGGTCACGCCGGCGCGCCCGGTCGCGGAGATCAGGATGCCGCGCGCGGCCGACAACTCGCCGACCGAGGGGACATTGCCGCGCTGGTCGCAGATCACCAGCTGCGACGCGGCGGGATTCAACGCAAAGCCGTTGTCGAGATAGGTGATGCTGAGCGGGTTCGCGGAGGCCCGCGCGCTGACCGTTGCCGGCAGCGGTTCGCGCTGCAGCAGCACCGCGTCGCCCGCATCGCGCTGGCCGTTCTGGTTGGCGTCCACGAAGGCGATCCAGCCCAGCAACTGCGCGGAGGCCGCACAGCCCGGGTTGGCAGCCAGCGCGTCGGCGCTGGTGCACACCGACACCGGCTGGCGGCGCTTGATGGCCTCCGAGCGGGCAAAGTGCAGCGCGACCATGACGTCGTTCGCCGCTCCGGTGATGCGCGCGTTGCGGATGAAGTCGCCCATGGCCGGCACGCCGATGCCGAGCAGCAGGCCCGCGACGGTCAGCACGACCATCAGCTCGAGCAACGTGAAACCTCGTGTGCGGGTGTTCATGGAGGTGAACTATAGGCGTGCGGGCGGCGCTGCAAAGGGCCATCCGACGGGCGCGGCGCGGGTGGCGACGAGCGGCAAAAAACGGTTCCCGATCAGTCCTTTATGTCAATCTCTTTGTGACGCACTTCACATTTTCGATGGTGCCGTGCGCGGCTCTCCGCTAGACTGAACTCCCGTCGTGATGCGCACGCGGCCGGCCCGGCCGGATGCCTCGCGTTTGGTCCCCAGCAGGCGGCGGGAGTTCCTGGATGACCCGTTTTGTATTCGTGACCGGTGGCGTGGTGTCCTCGCTGGGCAAGGGCATTGCGGCGGCCTCGCTCGGTGCCATCCTCGAGGCGCGCGGGCTGAAGGTCAGCATGGTGAAGCTCGACCCCTACATCAACGTGGACCCGGGGACCATGAGCCCGTTCCAGCACGGCGAGGTGTTCGTCACCGCCGACGGCACCGAGACCGACCTCGACCTGGGCCACTACGAGCGGTTCGTGCGCACCACGACCGGGCGCAACAGCAACTACACGACCGGCCGCATCTACGAGAGCGTGATCGCCAGGGAACGGCACGGCGACTACCTCGGCGCGACCGTGCAGGTCATCCCGCACATCACCGACGAGATCCGCCGCTGCGTGAAGCTGGGCGCGGGCGACGCCGACGTGTGCATGGTCGAGATCGGCGGCACGGTCGGCGACATCGAGTCGCTGCCGTTCCTGGAGGCGATCCGCCAGATGGGCGTCGAACTCGGCCGCCACAACGTCGTGTACATGCACCTGACGCTGGTGCCGATCGTCGGCGGTTCGGGCGAGATCAAGACCAAGCCCACGCAGCACTCGGTCAAGGAGCTGCGCGGCATCGGCATCCAGCCCGACATCCTGCTGTGCCGCTGCAAGGATCCGCTGCCGGACGAGCAGCGCCGCAAGATCGCGCTGTTCACCAATGTCGAGGAGCGGGCGGTCATCTCGGCCGTCGACGCCGACGACATCTACGGGATCCCGCTGCTGCTGCATGAGCAGAAGCTCGACGACATCGTCTGCGACAAGCTGCGCATCGATGCGCCGCCGGCGCGGCTCGAGGAATGGCAGCAGGTGGTGGCGGCCCGCGGCGAATGCGACGCGACGGTCGACGTCGCGATGGTCGGCAAGTACGTGCAGATCCGCGATTCGTACATCTCGCTCAACGAGGCGCTGCAACACGCGGGCCTGAAGACCGGCAGCCGCGTGCGGGTGCATCACCTCGAATCCACGGACATCGAGAGCAAGGGCAGCGGCGGCCTGGCCGGGATGGACGCGATCCTGGTGCCGGGCGGCTTCGGCGAACGCGGCATCGAGGGCAAGATCGCCGCGGTGCGCTACGCGCGCGAGCACGGCGTGCCCTACCTGGGCATCTGCCTCGGCATGCAGGTCGCCGTCATCGAGTTCGCCCGCAACGTGATGGGACTCGAAGGCGCCCATTCCACCGAGTTCCGGCGCGTCGCGACGGACCCCGTGATCGCGCTGATCACCGAGTGGCGCGACCGCAGCGGCAGCACCGAGCGGCGCAGCGAAGCGTCGGACCTCGGCGGCACGATGCGGCTCGGCGCGCAGGAAGCGCTGCTGGGCGAGGGGACCCTGGCGCGCAATGCGTACGGCAAGGGCTCGGTGTACGAGCGCCACCGCCACCGCTATGAGTTCAACAACAACTACATGGACCGCATGCGGCAGGCCGGCATGGTCTTCTCGGGCCTGTCCGGCGACGGGCTCGTCGAGGTCGTCGAGCTGCCGGCGCACCCGTGGTTCGTCGCCGTACAGTTTCATCCCGAGTTCACCTCGAACCCGCGCGACGGTCACCCGCTGTTCACGGGGTTCATCAACGCGGCACGCCGGCACGCTGCCGGCACCCTGCCGAAGGCGGCCAGCGCATGAAGCTGTGCGGCTTCGAGGCCGGCGCCGACCGGCCGCTGTTCCTGATTGCCGGGCCCTGTGTCGTCGAGAGCGAAGCGTTGACGGTCGAGATCGCCGGCCGGCTGCGCGACCTGACCGCGAGCCTCGGCGTGCCATTCATCTTCAAGGCCTCCTACGACAAGGCCAACCGCTCCTCGGCCGCCTCGTATCGCGGCCCGGGCATCGAGGCGGGGCTGCGCATCCTGGCCGGCGTGAAGCGCCAGCTGGGTGTGCCGGTGCTGACCGACGTGCACGAAGACTCGCCGCTCGATGAAGTGGCCGCAGCGGTCGACGTGTTGCAGACGCCGGCGTTCCTGTGCCGGCAGACCAACTTCATCGTCAACGCCTGCTCGCAGGGCCGGCCGGTCAACATCAAGAAGGGCCAGTTCCTGAGCCCGTGGGAAATGCAGAACGTGCTGGACAAGGCGCGCTCCACCGGCAACCAGCAGTTACTGCTGTGCGAGCGGGGCTTCAGCTTCGGCTACAACAACCTGGTGTCGGACATGCGCTCGCTGGCCGTCATGCGCGGCTTCGGCGCGCCGGTGGTGTTCGACGCGACCCACTCGGTGCAGTTGCCGGGCGGCAAGGGCTCGGCCTCCGGCGGGCAGCGCGAGTTCATACCGGTGCTGGCGCGTGCGGCGGTGGCCGCCGGCGTGGCCGGCGTGTTCATGGAAACGCATCCCGAACCCGCGCAGGCGCTGTCCGACGGGCCCAACGCATGGCCGCTGGACCGCATGCCCGCGCTGCTCGAGACGCTCGTCGAGCTCGACCGCAGCGTGAAGTCACGCCCCTTCGAAGAGGATCGCCTGTGAGCCGGATCGCCGACATCAAGGGCCGCGAGATCATCGATTCGCGCGGCAACCCGACCGTCGAGGCCGACGTCGTGCTCGACTCGGGGGCGGTCGGCCGCGCCGCGGTGCCGTCCGGCGCATCGACCGGGACGCGCGAGGCGGTCGAGCTGCGCGACGGCGACAAGTCGCGTTACCTGGGCAAGGGAGTTCTGCAGGCCGTCGCGCACGTCAACGGCGAGTTGCGCAAGGCGCTGCTGGGCCGCGACGCCGCGGACCAGGCCAGGCTGGACGGCCGCATGCGGGACCTTGACGGCACGGACAACAAGGCGCGGCTCGGCGCCAATGCGATCCTGGCCGTGTCGCTGGCGAACGCCCGTGCGCTGGCGAACGAGCGCGGCATCGGCCTGTACCGTCTGCTGGGCGGGGAAGCGGCGACCGGCATGCCGGTGCCGATGATGAACATCATCAATGGCGGCGCGCACGCTGACAACAACCTCGACATCCAGGAGTTCATGGTGCTGCCGGTCGGCGCGCCGAGCTTCTCGGAAGCGCTGCGCTGCGGCGCCGAGGTCTTCCACAGCCTGAAGAAACTGCTGCACGAACGCGGTCTCAGCACGGCGGTCGGCGACGAGGGAGGCTTCGCACCGGACCTGCCGTCCAACGAGGCGGCGCTGACGACCATCCTCGAGGCGATCGACCGGGCGGGTTACCGGGCCGGCCGGGAGGTCTGGCTGGGCCTCGACGTGGCGTGCAGCGAGTTCTACAACGACGGGCGCTACGTGCTGGCATCGGAAGGGCGCGAATTCACGAGTGCGCAATTCGCCGACTACCTGGCCGACCTGGTGGCGCGCTATCCGGTGATCTCGGTCGAGGACGGCATGGCCGAGGGCGACTGGGACGGTTGGGTCGGCCTCACGGCCAAGCTCGGCAAGCGGGTGCAGATCGTGGGCGACGACGTGTTCGTGACCAACACCGCGATCCTGGCCGAAGGCATCAGGAAGCAGGTGGCGAACGCCATCCTCATCAAGCCGAACCAGATCGGCACGCTGACCGAGACCTTGGCGGCCATCGACATGGCCACGCAGGCGGGCTACGCGTCGGTGATCTCACACCGCTCCGGCGAGACCGAGGACAGCACGATCGCCGACCTTGCGGTCGCGACCGCGGCGACGCAGATCAAGACCGGGTCGCTGTCGCGCTCCGACCGGATTGCGAAGTACAACCAGTTGCTGCGCATCGAGGCGGAACTCGGCTCGCGGGCCCGCTACGCGGGCAGGAATGCATTCCCGGTCAAGTGCCAGGACGGGTCTGACCCCTCTTTAACAAAACGTGGTAATCTCCTGATCCCATGAGGGTTCTCGCCACCGTCCTCATCGCCGTGCTGCTGCTGCTGCAATACCGGCTATGGATTTCCGACGAGGGCGCCAGGGAAGTCTGGCAGCTCGGCGATGCCGTGGCCGGCCAGCGCGCGGACAACGAGGTGCTGCGCCAGCGCAACGGCCAGCTCAAGGCCGAGGTCCAGGATCTGAAACAGGGACTCGTCGCGCTCGAGGAGCGCGCACGCCACGACCTCGGCATGGTCGGCGCACACGAGACTTTCTATCACGTGGTGGACCCGCAGGACGTCGCCGCGGTCCACCTCCAGCTCGAAGCCTCCACGACGCAGGCGGCCAGGCAGTAGGCCGGCGTGCGCCAGCGCATCTGGATCGTCGTGCCCGCGGCCGGCGGGTCGCGCCGACTGGCCAGGCACGTGCCCAAGCAACACATCGAGATCGCCGGGCGCACCCTGCTCGAGCACGCGCTGGTGCCGCTGCTGGCGCACCCGTCGGTCGCCGGCGGCGCCGTCGTGCTGGCGAATGGCGACGAGGCCTTCAGCCGGCTGCCCGCGGCGATGCGCCGGCGGCTGGTCGTCGCCACGGGCGGCCACGAGCGCTGCCATTCCGTGCGGGCCGGCCTGGCGGCGCTGACCGAGGCGGCGACCGACGACTGGGTGCTGGTGCACGACGCGGCCCGCCCGTGCCTGCCGCCCGAGGACCTCGCGCGGCTGGTCGCGGCTTGCATCGATGACCCGGTCGGCGGCCTGCTGGCCGTGCCGGTGGCGGACACGCTGAAGCATGCTGCCCCGGACTCGCGCGTCGGCGGCACGGCGCCGCGCGACGGCCTGTGGCGAGCGATGACCCCGCAGATGTTCCGCTACGGTACGCTGGCGAAGGCGCTCGACGCGGCCATCGCCTCGGGCCATGCGCCGGACGACGAGGCCACGGCGATCGAGCGGCTCGGCCTGCAGCCGCGCCTCGTCGAGGGCTCGCCCATCAACATCAAGGTCACGCATCCCGCGGACCTGGAGTTTGCGGCCCTGGTGCTCGAGGCGCGTGCGGGAGGGACGGCATGAGAATCGGCAGCGGCTACGACGTGCATGCCTTTGGGCCCGGCGATCACGTGGTGCTCGGCGGCGTGCGCATCCCGCACCCGGCCGGGCTCGTCGCGCACTCGGACGGCGACGCCGTGCTGCACGCGCTGGCGGACGCGATGCTGGGCGCGATCGCGGCTGGCGACATAGGCCAGCACTTTCCGGACACGGACCCGGTGTGGCGCAACGCCGACAGCCGCGCGCTGCTGCGCCAGGTTGCGGCGCTGGTCGCGGCTGCCGGCTACCGCGTCGTCAATTGCGACGTCACCGTGCTGGCCGAGACGCCGCGCATCGGGCCGCACCGCGATGCGATGCGCGCCAACATCGCGAGCGACCTCGGCCTGGAGCCGGCGCTCGTCAGCGTCAAGGCGAGCACCAATGAACGGTTGGGATTCATTGGCCGCGGCGAAGGCATCGCGGCGCTGGCCGTCGTGCTGCTGGAGCCGCGCCCCGTGCCGGCGCAGTGACGGCGGCCTGCGACGCGCTGCCCGACGGCTGGCGGGACGCTGCGCTCGAACCACCGCATGCGCTGGGCGTGCCGGCGGCGCGCGGCGCCATCAAGGACGCGCCGGCTGACTTCCTCGTCGAGGAGCACCTCGGTTTCGAGCCGGACGGCGGGCCGGCGCACGTGTTGTTGCGGGTGCAGAAGACCTCGGCCAACACACTCGACGTGGCGCGCGCGCTGGCGCGGCATGCCGGCGCGCGCGTCATGGACGTGGGATTCGCGGGCCTGAAGGATCGCCAGGCGGTCGCGACGCAGTGGTTCTCGGTGCCGGCGTCGCAGCGCAATCCGGACTGGCCGGGCCTGCAGGGTGCGGGATACACGGTGCTGGCGGCGCATCCACATTCGCGCAAGCTGCGGCGCGGCGCGCTGGCCGGCAATCGCTTCCGCATCAGGGTCACGGGACTGGCCGGTGCGGCCGCGGACCTGGCGGCGAGGCTCGCCGCGGTGGCGGCCACCGGCGTTCCCAACTACTTCGGTCCGCAGCGCTTTGGCGGCGGCGGCTCGAACCTCGTGCGCGTCGCGCACTGGCTGGACAGCGGCCGGCTGCCCGGCAGGCGCGACCAGCGCTCGTTCACGCTGTCCGCGGCCCGTTCGCTGGCCTTCAATGCGGTGCTCGGAGCGCGCGTGCGGGCGCAGAGCTGGAACCGGCTGCAGGAGGGGGACATCCTGAACCTCGATGGCTCGGGCTCGGTGTTCCTGGCGGACGGCAGCGAGGCGCTCGCGGCGCGCGTCGCGCGCGGCGACCTGCATCCGACGGGTCCCCTGCCGGGCCGCGGCGGCATGACGCCGGCAGCCAGCGCGGCGCAAGTGGAGGCTGCGGCGCTGGCGCCCTACGCGGGCGTGGTCGAGGCGCTGGCGGCAGCCGGCGTCGATGCCGAGCGACGCGCCCTGCGCGTGATACCGTGGGAATTCGAATGGACGTGGCAGGGCACCGACCTGGCGCTGGCCTTCCTGTTGCCGCGCGGCGCATACGCGACGATGGTGTTGCGGGAAATCGTGGCGCTGCCGGCAGTGCACGGGAATGAGGCGGCGGCGGCGAGGGGCCGCGGGGGGCCGGGCCCCGGCCCGGCAACGGGGTCCGGCCCTGTCTAGGGTCTGGCCTTGCCCGGCCGCGCCAGCAGCACGTAGATGGCGCCGGTGCCGCCGTGCGCGGGCACGGCCGAGCAGAAGGCGAGCACGGCATCGTGCTTGCGCAGCCAGCGGTTCACGGAGTTCTTGAGCACCGGCCCGCGCGGCCCCGAACCGCGTCCCTTGCCGTGCACCACCCGCACGCAGGACAGCCCGCGTCGCGCCGACTCGCCCAGGAAGTCGCGCACCGCGTCGCGCGCCTCGGCGCTCGTCAGGCCATGCAGGTCGAGTTCGTCGCTCAGCGCGTAGCCGCCGCGCCGCAGCTTGCGCAGCACGGCATCGGCCACGTGGTCGCGCCGGAATGCAATCTCGTCGCCGCTCTCGACCCCGAGAGCCGCCGCATCGTGGATCAGCGTCTCCTGCAGCGCGGCGCGTTCGTCGGCGTGGCGGAAGCTCGCGCGCGCCGGCGGGCGCGGCCGCTCAGGCGCTGGCGGCTGCTGCCTGAGCTTCTTCGTGCCCGCCACGGCGTCGCGGAACAACCGCTTGTCGTCTTGCTCGTCGCTCATGTCGTTTCGTACCGGGTCTGGCCACTCCGGCCACGCCAGTTTCGAGTATATTGCCCCGTCGCCCGCCGCACGACCCGGGCATTGCATCGAGCCGAAGGCCGTGAAGATCCTGCTGGCCAATGACGACGGATACCGCGCGACCGGGCTGCGCTGCCTGAAAGAAGCGTTGACCGGTATTGCACCGCTGACCGTCGTCGCCCCCGACCGCAACCGCAGCGGCGCCAGCAATTCGCTGACGCTCGACATGCCGCTGCGCGTCAAGCGCGCCGCGGACGACACCTGGTACGTGATCAACGGCACACCGACCGATTGCGTGCACCTCGCCATCACCGGGCTGTTCGACGACGAGTTCGACATGGTGGTCTCCGGGGTCAACGACGGCGCCAACCTCGGCGACGACGTGCTGTATTCGGGCACGGTTGCGGCCGCCATCGAGGGGCGCTTCCTCGGCCTGCCGACCATCGCCGTGTCGCTGGTACCGCAGAACGGCCGCAACCGGCATTTCGAGACCGCGGCGCAGGTCGCGCGGCAACTGGTCGAGCGCTTGCTGGCCGCGCCGCTGCACCAGTCGACCATCCTCAACGTCAACGTGCCGGACCGGCCGCTGGCGGACATCCAGGGCATGCAGGCGACGCGGCTCGGTTACCGGCACCGCGCGGAGGGCGTGGTCAAGGCGACGGACCCGCGCGGCCGCACGATCTACTGGATCGGCGCGGCGGGCCCCGGGCAGGACGCCGGCCCAGGCACGGACTTCCACGCCGTCGCCAGCGGCTATGTCTCGGTCACGCCGTTGCAGGTGGACCTGACCCGGCACGGCGGCATCGACGGATTGCGTGAATGGCTGACGGGGCCGGCGGGGTGACCGGCGGCCCCGGAACGGCCGGCATCGGCATGACCTCGGCGCGCACGCGCGAGCGCCTGATCCAGCGGCTGCGCGACCAGGGCATTCGCGACGAACGCGTGCTGGACCGCATCCGCAGCGTCCCGCGGCACCTGTTCATGGACGAGGCGATCGCCAGCCGCGCCTACGAGGACACCGCGCTGCCGATCGGGCATGGCCAGACGATTTCGCAGCCCTACATCGTGGCGCGCATGACCGAGGCAGTGACGGTGGGCGGCACGCCGGACCAGGTGCTGGAGATCGGCACCGGCTGCGGCTACCAGACGGCAGTGCTCGCGCCGCTGGTGAAGCGGCTGTACAGCATCGAACGCATCGAGCCGCTGCTCGACCGGGCGCGCAAGCGCTGCAAGGAACTCGGCCTGCGCAACGTGCGCTTCAGGCATGCGGACGGGGCCAACGGCTGGAAGGCGCAGGCGCCCTTCGATGCGATCCTGGTGACGGCCGCGCCGCATGCCGTACCGATGAAACTGCTGGAGCAGCTCAGGGACGGCGGCCGGCTGGTGGCGCCGATCGGACCCGAAGGCGCCCAGGAACTGCTGCGGTTCACGCGGCGCGGCCAGGAGTACCAGCGCGAGCGGCTGTGCCTGGTGAGTTTCGTGCCGCTCATTGGCGGCCTGTCATAGCGCCGGTGGACGCCGCTGCCACGCGCTCCCGCGGTGGTCCGCGCGGCCTGTGCGCCGCACTGGCGCTGGCGGCGCTGCTCGCGGCCTGTGGCGGCGGTTCACGCAAACCAGACGTGCCGCAGTACTACACCGTGCGCTCCGGCGACACGCTGTACTCGATCGGCTGGCGCTACGGTCTCGACTACAAGGACATTGCGCGCTGGAACGGCATCGGCCGCGACTACCGTATTGACGTGGGTCAGCGCCTCGAATTGCGCCTGCCGCCCGGCGCCGTGGCGACACGCCGTGGCGCTGCGGCGCCACCCGCGGCCGGCCGCGGTGCCGGGTTGCCGGCCGTGCTGCCGGAGCCGCCGGACTGGGTATGGCCGGTGGCGGGCGGGCGCGTCGTCGGCGCACTGCGCCAGCCGTCGGGCGGCGTCGGCCTGAGGATCGACGGCGCGCTGGGCCAGCCGGTGATGGCGGCCGCGGACGGCAAGGTCGTGTACACGGGCAGCGGACTGCGCGGCTACGGCCAGCTCGTGATCGTGAGTCACGCGCGCGGCTGGCTGTCCGCGTACGGCCACAATTCGAGCGTGCTGGTGGCGGAAGACGAGCAGGTGCGGGCCGGCCAGCGCATCGCGACCATGGGACTCGGCGCCGCACAGCAGCCGATGCTGTACTTCGAAGTGCGCATCGACGGCAAGCCGGTGGATCCCCTGAGCCAGTTGCCGCGGCGGTGAGCGGCGGGCAGGCTCCGACAAAGACGGCCGCCGGGCACCGCCGTGGCTGGTGCGGCGGGCTCAGACCGCTGCCGGGTCGGTCCCGGTCTCCATGATCAGCGCCAGCACGACGTCCCGGCCTTCCTGCAACAGCAGGTTGAAGGTGCGGCACGCGGCACCGTTGTCCATGACCTCGAAGCCGATCGCGCGCGCGGCGAAGCCCGCCAGGACACGTCCTGCGGGAAACACCTGCCGCTCACCGGTGCCGAGCAGGACCAGGTCGGGCGCGAGCTCGAGCAGCGGCGCCACGTCCAGTGCGTTCAAGCTGGCGGCGTCGCGGACCGGCCAGCCGCGCGGCTCGCCGGTCGGCGCCAGGATGACGCTGGAGCGGATGACCCGCGCGCCGGTGCGCACCTCGCCCGGCGCGTAGGAGACGATCGAGTTGGGGGCGGCGTCGCGCTCGTGGGTGAACTGCATGCTGCCGGTCCTCGCACCAGGACTATAGCCGCTCATGCCGGACGCGGGGCCGCTATCATGACGACATCTTGAAGACGCCAGTTTCCTGCCGCCGCGGGGCGCGCGCGTGAGCGGGCGCCGGATTCAGCGCCGCGCCGTGCCCGCAGGCATCGAATTGCCGTCGTCGCTGCACCCGGTGCTGCGCCGCGTCTACGCGGCGCGCGGCGTGACCGCGGCCGGCGAGCTCGAGCTCGGGATCAGGAACCTGCTGCCGGTCTCGTCGCTGGATGGCGTCGAGGCCGCTGCCGAACTGCTGGTGAGCCACCTCGGGCGACGCTCGCGCATCCTCGTCGTCGGCGACTACGACGCAGACGGCGCGACCAGCACCGCGCTGGTGGTGCGGCAATTGCGCCGCCTCGGCTTCCCGGACGTGGGCTACCGCACGCCGGACCGGGTGCGCCACGGCTACGGGCTGACCGCGGCGCTGGTCGCGGAAATGGCCCCGGCCGAACCGGCGCTGATCATCACCGTGGACAACGGCGTCGCCGCGCACGGCGGCGTGGCCGCCGCGAATCGCCTCGGCATCGAGGTGCTGGTGACCGATCACCATTTGCCGGGCGCGGGGCTGCCGGACTGCGCGGCGATGGTCAATCCGAACCTGCCCGGTGCGACCTTCGGCAGCCCGGCGCTGGCGGGCGTCGGCGTGGCGTTCTACCTGATGGCGGCGCTGACGCGCCAGCTGGAGCTGGCGCGCGGCGCGGCGCAGCCGCCCGTGACGGACCTGCTGGACCTGGTCGCGCTCGGCACGGTCGCGGATGTCGTGCCGCTCGATCGCAACAACCGCATCCTGGTCAGCGACGGCCTGCGGCGCGCCCGCGCGGGGCGCGGCGTGGCGGGACTGCGCGCGCTGGCGGAAGTGGGCCGGCGCGCCGTCGCCTCGCTCACCGAGCGCGACCTGGGGTTTACGATCGGCCCGCGGCTCAATGCGGCCGGGCGCATCGACGACATGACGATCGGCATCCGCTGCCTGCTGAGCGACGATCCCCGCGAAGCCATGCAGCTCGCCTGCGAGCTCGACCGCCTCAACGGCGAGCGGCGCGACCTGGAGGCGCGCATGCGCGGCGAGGCGGCCGAGCTGCTGCGCACGATCCGCATCGAGGAGGGCGGCCTGCCCGCCGGGGTGGCGCTGTTCGACGCGGCCTGGCACCAGGGCGTGGTGGGACTGATCGCCTCGCGCATCAAGGACCGCGTGCACCGGCCGGTGGTGGCGTTCGCGCCGGCCGGACCCGGTGAACTGCGCGGCTCGGCGCGTTCCGTGGCCGGCGTGCACGTGCGGGACGTGCTCGAGGCCATCGACGTCGAGGAGCCCGGCCTGATACTGCGCTTCGGCGGTCACGCCATGGCGGCCGGGTTGTCGCTCGACGCGTCGCGCTACCAGCGCTTTGCCGACGCGTTCGCAGCGCAGGTGGGGCGCCGCCTGTCGCCGCAACAGATGCGCGGCGTGATCGAGAGCGACGGCGAGCTCACTCCCGGCGAACTGGTGCTCGAGACGGCGGTGGCGTTGCGCGACGGCGGGCCGTGGGGCCAGGGCTTTCCGGAGCCGCTGTTCGACGGCGAGTTCGAGATCGTCGAGGCGCGCACGGTCGGCGGCAGTCACCTCAAGGTCTGGGCGCGCCCCGACCCGGCGGCGCGGCCGCTCGAGGGCATCGCCTTCGGCTACTACGGCGAGGCCGGCGTGCCGCCCATGGCAGCCGGCACCCGGGTGCGCGCCGCCTACCGGCTCGACACGACCGACTTCGGCGGGACGCTGCGCCCGGAGCTCAAGTTCGATCTGGTCGAGCCGCTCGGCGGCGGCTGATCTGTTACCATTCGCGCCTGTTTTTTCCCCCAGAAGCGTCTCGATGGAAACTGCAACGCTGCGCCGCACCCTCAAGGAACTCGATCAGCGCGTGGCCGCGCTGAGGGGGTATCTTTGAGTACGACCGCAAGCGCGAGCGACTCGAAGAAATAGGCCGCGAGCTGGAGAATCCGAAGATCTGGGACAATCCCGAACGCGCCCAGGAATTCGGCCGCGAGCGCGCCCGCCTGGAGTCCGCGGTCGGCGAGCTCGATGCGCTCGGCAAGGGACGGGTCGACGCCATCGACATGCTCGACCTCGTGGCGGCCGAGGAGGATGCCGCGGCGCTCGCCGAGCTCGAGCGTGACGTCGCCGCGCTGGATGAGCGGGTGGCGCGCCTGGAGTTCATGCGCATGTTCCCGGGCGAGATGGACCCGCACAGCGCCTTCCTCGACATCCAGTCCGGCGCCGGCGGCACCGAGGCCCAGGACTGGGCGCAGATGCTGATGCGCATGTACCTGCGCTGGGCCGATGCGCGCGGCTTCGCCGTGGAGGTCGTCGAGGAGAGCCCGGGCGAGGTCGCGGGCATCAAGAGCGCAACGCTGAAGGTGGATGGCGAGTACGCCTACGGCTGGCTGCGTACCGAGACGGGCGTGCACCGGCTGGTGCGCAAGTCGCCCTTCGACTCGGGCAACCGCCGGCACACGTCCTTCGCGTCGGTGTTCGTCTCGCCCGAGGTGGACGACGACATCAACATCGAGGTCAACCCGGCCGATATCGAGACGGACACCTACCGCGCGAGCGGCGCTGGCGGACAGCACGTCAACAAGACTGATTCCGCGGTGCGGCTGCGGCATCTGCCGTCGGGGATCGTGGTCGCCTGCCAGAGCCAGCGCAGCCAGCACAAGAACCGCTCGACCGCCATGAAGATGCTCAAGGCCAAGCTGTACGAACTCGAGGTCAACAAGCGCAATGCGGCGGCACGCGTGCTCGAGGACCAGAAGACGGACGTCGGCTGGGGCCACCAGATCCGCTCCTACGTGCTCGACCAGTCGCGGATCAAGGACCTGAGGACCGCCGTCGAGGTGGGCGACACGCAGTCGGTGCTGGACGGCGACCTGGACCAGTTTCTGGAAGCAAGCCTGAAGAAGGGCCTGTAGCGGGGATGCAATGAGCGACGACAAGCCGGCCGCGGAACGCGACGAGAACCAGCTGATGACCGAGCGGCGCGCCAAGCTGGCCAGGCTGCGCGGGCAGGGCGTGGCCTTTCCCAACGATTTCCGGCGCGACGCGCTGGCGGCGGACCTGCACGCCACCTTCAGCGGCCATGGCAGCGAGTCGCTGGAAGCGCACCCGACGCGCGTGCGGGTCGCCGGCCGCATGATGTTCAAGCGGGTGATGGGCAAGGCGTCATTCGCGAAATTGCAGGATGCCTCGGGGCAGCTCCAGGTCTACCTGCAGTCCAACGTCCTCGGCGAGGCCTACGAGGAATTCAAGGGCTGGGACGTCGGCGACATCGTCGGCGTCGTGGGCACGCTGATGCGCACGCGTGCCGGCGAGCTGTCGGTGCGGGCCGAGGAGCTGCGGTTGCTGACCAAGTCGCTGCGGCCGCTGCCCGACAAGTGGCACGGCCTGACCGACACCGAAACGCGTTACCGGCAGCGCTACGTGGACCTGATCGTCAGCGAGCCGAGCCGCAGGGTGTTCACGACACGCACCGAGGCGGTGCGCTACCTGCGGGCCTTCCTCGACGCGCAGGGGTTCATGGAAGTCGAGACACCGATGATGCAACCGATCCCGGGCGGCGCGGTCGCCCGACCATTCGTGACCCGGCACCACGCGCTGGACATGGACATGTACCTGCGGATCGCACCGGAGCTGTACCTGAAGCGGCTGCTGGTGGGCGGCTTCGAGCGTGTCTACGAGATCAACCGGAATTTCCGCAACGAGGGTCTGTCCACGCAGCACAACCCCGAGTTCACGATGCTCGAGCTGTACCAGGCCTACGCGGACTACCGCGACCTCATGGAGCTGGTGGAGCGCATGATGCAGGGCCTCGCGGACACCCTTCTCGGCACGCGCCGCATCGTCTGGCAGGGCAAGGAGCTGGACTTCGCCGCGCCATTCCGGCGCATCACGGTCGAGCAGTTGCTGCTCGAGCGCAATCCCGCGCTCGAGCCGGCGCTGCTGCGCGAAGTCGGCTACCTGCGGGAGGCCGCCGGCCGCCTGGGCATCGAGACCGGTCCGCGCGACGGCGCCGGCAAGCTGCAGATCGAGCTGTTCGAGAAGACCTGCGAGCACGCACTCGAGCAGCCGACCTTCGTCTGTGCCTACCCGGCCGAGGTGTCGCCGCTGGCGCGGCGCAACGACGCCGATCCGTTCGTGACCGATCGCTTCGAGTTCTTCGTCACCGGCCGCGAGCTCGCCAACGGCTTCTCCGAGTTGAACGACGCCGAGGACCAGGCCGCGCGTTTCCAGGCGCAGGTCGAGCGCAAGACGGCCGGCGACCAGGAGGCGATGTCCTTCGACGCGGACTACATCCGCGCGCTCGAGTACGGCCTGCCGCCGGCGGCGGGCCTGGGCGTGGGCGTGGACCGGCTGGTGATGCTGCTGACCGATTCGCCCAGCATCCGCGACGTGCTGCTGTTCCCGCACATGCGGCCGGAAGCATGAGGCGAGATCTGACCCTGGCAGGGTCTGGCGCCTCCGCAAGCCATCGATGACCGGCAATGCAAACCTCCCGGTCGGCGTATTCGACTCCGGCGTCGGCGGCCTGACGGTGCTGCGCGCGCTGCGCGCGGCGCTGCCGGCCGAGGACTTCATCTACCTGGGCGACACGGCGCGGCTGCCGTACGGGACCAAGAGCGCGGACACGGTCGTGCGCTATTCGCTGCGCGCCTCGCAGGCGCTCGTCGAGCGCGGCGTCAAGTGCCTGGTGGTCGCCTGCAACACTGCGTCCTCGGTGGCGCTCGACGCGTTGCGCGAGCGCTTCGGGCGGCTGCCCGTGATCGGCGTGCTGGAGCCCGGCGCCGTGGCGGCCGTGCGGGCCTCGCCACGACAGCGCATTGCCGTGATCGCCACCGAGGGAACGGTGCGCGGCGGCGCCTACCCGCGGGCCATTGCCGGCCTGGCGCCGGCGGCCACGGTGACCCAGCGCGCCTGCCCGCTGTTCGTGGCGCTGGCCGAGGAGGGCTGGACCGATGGGCCGGTCGCACAGGCGATCGCCGGGCGCTACCTCGAGCCGCTGTTCGCGGGACCGGACGCGCCGGACACGCTGTTGCTGGGCTGCACGCATTTCCCCGTGCTGGACGGACCGATCCGCCGCGCGGTGGGCGATGGGGTGGCCGTCATCGACTCGGCCGACACGGCAGCCGCGGCCGTGGCGCGGCAGCTCGCGCTGGCGGGCCTGGCCAGGCCGGGCGGTACCGGCCGCGTGCGGCTGCTGGCGACCGACGGGCCAGAACGGTTTGCGGCGGTCGGTGCGGTGTTTTCCGGCGCACCGATCGCGCCAAACGAGGTCGAGCTGATTGACCTGTGACGATCGTGGCGTGACGGCGCGACGCGCCTAGCGGTCGGCTGCCGCCTCCGGCACCGCGTAGGGCAGGGACAACGGCGTGCAGGTCACCCGGCCGGCGGCGTCGGTCAACGCCAGTCCGGCGGATTCGATGCCGACCACCGCGAGCAGTTCGCCTTCCGCTGGACCGCCCGCCAGCCGCACGACCTTGCCCACCTCGGTCCCGGCATGGCACAGGGCGGCACCCGCGGCGAGATCGCCGGCGCCCGCAAAGCGGTAACGGAACATGCGGCGCTTGAGGCGACCGAGATACTGAACGCGGGCCACGACTTCCTGACCGGTGTAGCAGCCTTTCCTGAGGCTCACGGCATCGAGCAGGTCGAGGTTCAGCATCTGCGGCACCCAGGCCTCGCTGGTCGCGGCGTACACCTCCGGCTCGCCCAGGGCGACGCACAGGGCGTCCCATGGTCCTGGCTGGCCGGCGCCAGCCTGCGACGCAGGCCATGAGTCCGCCGGACCGATCACCAGGGTCCGCGTGCGATCGACCTGCAATGCCTCCCAACCTCCCGCCGGCGCGCTCCACGCGCCATCGCCGGCGCTCAGGCCGGCGACGAGCAACTCATTGCTGGCATCGTGCACGGTGACCCTGGCCCGCAATACGAACCGCCGCAGGCGCTCCGCGACCGGCCCGGCGAGTTCGCGCGGCAGCACGACGGCGACCCCGCGCGCCAGGCGGCCGATGCGGACGGTGGAGATGACGCGGCCTTGGGCCGAGCAAAGCGCCGCGAGCTTGGCCTGTCCGGGTGCGAGACCGAGGATGTCCGCGCTCACCTGGCCGTGCAGGAAGGCAAGGGCCTCCGTCCCGTCGAGCAACAGGACGCCTTGTCTGGGCAATTGGGTAGGTGCCAGCGGCATGCGCGACATGGTAACCGCACCGCGCCATGCGGGGCGCGCCCCGTCATGCGGTCCTGGATCTGCGTGCTCACGGCAGATATTGCCTTGGGATTGTCGCGGTCGATCTGGCAGAATCGCCGCAATGCGCAAGCCGATCGTCAACATCCTGCAGCCGGCCGGGCCCGGCCCCGGCAGGCAGGACGCGGACAGCCCGGCCCCGACCCCGGCGCCGGCTCGCCCGGCCGAGACAGGCGGGCCCCCGGGGCCGGAGCCGACGCGCTACGGCGACTGGGAAAAGGGCGGCCGATGCATCGACTTCTGAGCGGGCTGCGATGACGGTGGAGAAACGCTGATGCCGACGCCGGACCGGCCCCTGTCGCCACACCTGCAGGTGTACCGCCCGATGTACACGATGGTGCTGTCGATGGCGCACCGGGTCAGCGGCGTATTCCAGTCGGTCGGCCTGCTGCTGCTGGTGGGTTGGCTGATGGCCGCGGCCAGCGGCGCCGCCGCTTACGAGGCGGCGACCCGCTTCCTCTCGCACCCGCTGGCGCGCGTGCTGATGGCGGCGTGGATCGTGGCTTTCTGGTATCACCTCTTCGCCGGCCTGCGACACCTGGTGTGGGATGCCGGCTACGGGTTCGACAAGCAGGTTGCGCGGCGCAGCGGAGAATTCGTCGTGCTGCTGACGGTGCTCGCCTCGGTGTTCACGCTGGCGCTGGCGTGGCGCCACCTGGGAGGCCAGCCATGAACCGCGGCGCGCGGGTCGGCGACGTGCTGGGCCACGGCTCGGCACGCGAGGGCGTCCATCACTGGTGGCAGCTGCGCACGACCTCCGCGGCGCTGGCCGTGCTCGGTGTGTGGTTCGTGATCGCGGTCCTGACGCTGCCGGACCTGGGCTGGTCGAGCGTGACCGCCTGGATCGCGCGGCCCGTCAACGCGGTGCTGCTGCTGCTGTTCGTCGCCGTCACCACCTGGCACTCTGCGCTCGGCCTGCAGGTCGTGGTCGAGGACTACGTGCGCGGCAAGGGCGCCCGCGTGCTGGCGCTCGTGCTGCTGCGGTTCGCGCACGTGCTGGCAGGGGCGGCCGCCGTGTTCGCGGTGCTGAAGCTGGCGCTCGGGGGACACGCATGACGGCCTACGAGTTCATCGACCACAGCAGCGACGTGGTGGTCATCGGCGCCGGCGGCGCGGGGCTGCGCGCGGCGGTGGGGCTGGCCGAGGCGGGACTGTCGACGGCCTGCCTGAGCAAGGTGTTTCCGACCCGCAGCCACACGGTGGCGGCGCAGGGCGGCATCAGCGCGGCGCTGGGCAACATGGGCACCGACGACTGGCGCTTTCATTTCTACGACACCATCAAGGGCTCGGACTGGCTCGGCGACCAGGATGCGGTGGCCTACATGTGCCGGGAAGCGCCCGGCGCGGTGCTCGAGCTCGAGCATTACGGCGTGCCGTTCTCGCGCACCGAGGACGGGCGCATCTACCAGCGCCCGTTCGGCGGCATGACCACCCACTACGGCGAGGGCATTGCGCAGCGCACCTGCGCGGCGGCCGACCGCACGGGCCACGCGATGCTGCACACGCTGTACCAGCAGGCGCTCAAGCACCGCGTCAACTTCTTCATCGAGTATTTCGCGCTCGACCTGATCATGGAGGATGGCGAGTGCCGCGGCGTGGTGGCGCTGGACCTGGAGACGGGCACGCTGCACCGCTTCCGCGCGCACATGACGGTGCTCGCCACCGGCGGTTATGGCCGCACCTATTTCTCGTGCACCTCGGCGCACACCTGCACCGGCGACGGCGGCGGCATGGCGCTGCGCGCGGGACTGCCGCTGCAGGACATGGAATTCGTGCAGTTCCACCCGACCGGCATCTACGGTGCCGGCTGCCTGATCACCGAGGGCGTGCGCGGCGAGGGCGGCGTGTTGCGCAATGCCGACGGCGAGCGCTTCATGGAGCGTTACGCGCCGAATGCCAAGGACCTCGCGTCGCGCGACGTGGTGAGCCGCTCGATGACCATCGAGATTCGCGAGGGGCGCGGCGTCGGGCCGCACAAGGACCACATCTTCCTGCACCTCGAGCACCTCGGCGCCGAGGTCATCGACAAGCGGCTGCCGGGCATCGCCGAGACGGCACGCATCTTCGCGGGCGTCGACGTGGCGCGCGAGCCGATCCCGGTGCTGCCGACCGCGCACTACAACATGGGCGGCATTCCCTGCAACGTCGACGGCGCGGTGCTGACCCGCCGCGGCGACGACCCGAACGCGGTCGTCGCGGGGCTGATGGCCATCGGCGAGGCGGCCTGCGTGTCGGTGCATGGCGCCAACCGGCTCGGTTCCAACTCGCTGCTGGACCTGGTCGTCTTTGGCAGGGCGGCCGCCCGGCATTGCGCGCGGACGGTCACCCCGGGCGCGACCCACCGCCCGCTGCGCAAGGACGCCGGCCAGCTGGCCGTCGCGCGCCTCGACCGCTATCGCAATGCCGCCGGCTCGCGGCCGACCGCGGAACTGCGGGTCGAGATGCAGCGCATCATGCAGGACTACGCGGCCGTGTTCCGCACCGGCGCGACGCTCAGGGAGGGCTGCGAGAAGCTCGCGCAGACTTACGGGGCGCTCGCGGACCTGCGCGTCAGCGACCGCTCGCTGATCTTCAACACCGACCTCATCGAGACGCTCGAGCTGGAGAACCTGCTGATGCAGGCGGCGGCGACCATCCACTCGGCGGAACAGCGCGAGGAGAGCCGCGGCGCGCACGCGCGCGAGGACTTCCCCGGGCGCGACGACGCCGACTGGCTGAAGCACAGCCTGGCGTGGGTGGAGGGCCCGGGGCGCGTGCGCACCGGTCACCGGCCGGTGCAGCTCGCGACGCTGACCGACGAGGTCGAGTCCATCCCGCCGAAGACCCGCACCTACTGATCACTAACCGCTAACCGCCAACCGCTGGTCCCATCCTATGGCCGAATTCAGACTGCCCGCCAATTCCCGCTACACCGAGGTGCCGGGGCATGTGCACAAGGCGCCGGCGGGCGCCACCGATGTGCGCACCTTCCGCATCTACCGCTGGGATCCGGACCGCGGCGAGAAGCCGCGCGTGGACAGCTATGAAGTGGACATGGAGCGCTGCGGGCCGATGGTCCTCGACGCACTGATCCTCATCAAGAACTCGGTCGATGCCACGCTGACTTTCCGGCGTTCCTGCCGCGAGGGGATCTGCGGCTCGTGCGCGATGAACCTGGACGGCGTCAATACGCTGGCCTGCACGACCGCCATCGAGGACATCAACGGCGACGTGCGGGTCTTCCCGCTGCCGCACCTGCCGGTGGTCAAGGACCTGGTACCGGACCTCAGCAACTTCTATGCCCAGTACGCCTCGGTCAGGCCCTGGCTGCAGACCCGCACGCCGGTCGCCACCGATCGCGAGCGGCTGCAGTCGCCGCACGAGCAGGAGCAGATCCACAAGCCGAGCGCCTGCATCCTGTGCGCCTGCTGCTCGACCAGCTGTCCGAGCTACTGGTGGAACGCCGACCGGTACCTCGGCCCCGCCGCACTGCTGGCGGCGTACCGCTGGATCGTGGATTCCCGCGACGAGGCGACCGGCCAGCGCCTCGACGAGCTCGAGGACCCGTTCCGGCTTTACCGCTGCCACACGATCATGAACTGCACCGAGGCCTGCCCGAAGGATCTCAACCCGGCCCGCGCCATCGCCGAGATCAAGAAGATGATGGCCGAGCGCCAGTTCTGAGCCTGCGCCATGACGGCCTGGGCTGCGAGCGGCCGGCTCAGGTGGCGCTGCCGGCGCGGCATGAAGGAACTCGATGTCGTGCTGGAACGCTGGCTGGAGGCCGGCTGTCCCGGCGCCGACGAGTCCAGCCTGCCGGCGCTGGAACGCCTGCTCGACGCAGCGGATCCTGAACTGGCGCGCTGGCTGCTCGGCCCCGGGCGGCCGGCCGACCCGGCGCTGCGCGCAATCGTCGATGCCATCCTGGCAGTTCGCCGCTGAACCACGCCCCTGCCGGGCGCTGGCGCGGCTGCTGTGGGCGGTCCATTGCCTGGCCGCGGCCACGCCCTGGCTGGCCGGCTGTGCGACCTGGCTGGCGTGCGTCCTGTCCGCGGTGTGCCTGGCAGCCCTGCCATGGGTGCTGTCCGGCCTGCCCGGACCGCACTGCCGCGTGCAGGGGCTGCGGCGCCTGCCGGCGGGCTGGCGTGCGCGCCGGCCGGACGGCCGCTGGGTGCCGGTGCAGGTCACTGCCGCGACCCGCGTGCTGCCGGGTCTGGTGGTCTGCGGGCTCAGGGTCGAAGGCCGCCGTCGCGAGTGGTGGGTGCCGCGCGGCGCGCTGCCGGCCACCGAGTTCCGCCGCCTCAAAGTGGCGCTGCGGACGGGTGCGCCTGGCGGACTTGATAGAATCGGGCCTTAGCAGCCACCAGGAGGCTGGCGCGCCCGCCGCAGACGCCGGATCGCGAACTAATCGCGGCCCCGGCGGTCAATCCAACCGTGGACACGACAGGCGCCCTGCAGACAGTTTTGCCCACAGGGCCCGATACCAGCGATCTCGCACTCGTGCGTCGCGTCCAGAAGGGCGACAAGTCGGCTTTCGACGCGCTCGTGCTCAAGTACCAGCACAAGATCCTCAAGCTGGTGCAGCGCTATGTGCGCGACCATGCCGAGGCGGAGGACGTGGTGCAGGACGCGTTCATCAAGGCCTACCGGGCGCTGCCGGCGTTTCGCGGCGACAGCGCGTTCTATACGTGGATGTACCGCATCGCGATCAACACGGCGAAGAACTCGCTGGTCGCGGCGGGGCGGCGTCCGCTCACGTTCGATCTCGAGGCCCAGGACGCGGCCGGCGCCGAGTTCCGTTCGCGCCTCAGGGACACCGACACGCCGGAGCGCCTGCTGCTGACCGAGGAGATCCGCAGCACGGTCAATCGCGCGATTGACACGCTGCCCGACGACCTGCGCACGGCGATCGTGCTGCGGGAACTGGAGGGCTTCAGCTACGAGGAGATCGCCACCACGATGGAGTGCCCGGTCGGGACCGTGCGCTCGAGGATATTTCGCGCCCGCGAGGCCATCGACCGCCACCTCAAGGTGGTGTTCGAGGGCGGTCTCGGACGCTCCGGAGACGACTGATGACCGAAACACTCAATGAACAGCTTTCGTGCTTCCTCGACGGTGAACTGCCGGAGGCCGAGACGACGTTGCTGCTGAAGCGGCTGGAAAGGGACGAAGAGCTGAAGGGCACGCTGTCGCGTTATTCGCTGATCGGCGCGGTGCTGCGCGCCGAAGGTGACGTGCCGGCCGCGCGCCACGTCGCTGCGCGCGTGCGCGCGGTGGTTTCGCGCGAACCGACGCTGCGTGACGCCCCGCGCGGGCCGCGTGAGCGCTGGTTGCGGCCGGTCGCCGGGCTGGCGCTGGCTGCCGGGGTGGCGGCGGCCGCGGTCCTGGTGCTGCCCGGTGTGCAGCGCGATTCCGGCGAGGTGCCGGAACGCGTTGCGGTGGTGCCGGCGGCGCCGGCGATGGCCGAGTTCGTGCCGGTCGTGGCCGCCACGGATGAGTCGGACGAGGCGCCGCAGACCTACACGACGCCGCCGGTTCCGGCCGGCTCCGGCAATGCGCTGTCAGCCGCGCAACTGGCGTCCTACCTGCTGGCGCACGGTGAATACACGGATCCGCTGGCCCGGCGCAGCGTGGTGACGGGCACGGCCGGGGCGCGGCTGGAGGCTGGGCCGGACGCCGGCCGGGACAGCGCAGCGCCATGACCGCCAGGGCCGCGCTGGCACTCTTCGTGCTGGCCACCGCGGCGTCTGCGGCCGGCGCAGCCGACGACGGTCGCGCGTGGCTCGAGCGCATGAGCGAGACGCTGGCAACCGCCAGTTATTCCGGGGAATTCCGTCTCGAAGGGCAGGGCTACTCGGAGCGCATGCAGATCGTGCATCGGGTCCGCGATGGCCGGGTCTGCGAACGACTGGTGTCGCTGTCCGGCAACCGTCGCGAGCTGATCCGGGACGGCGACGAGGTGACCGCGTACCTGCCCGACCGGCAAGTCGCCATCATCGAGCGGCGCCCGGACCGGGGCGGCCTGCTCGGCAAGCTGCCGCAATCCGGCGTGGGCCTCGAGCAGTGGTACGAAGTCCGGCACGAGGGCCGCGTCCCCGTACTGAATGCCCGGCCTGCCGCCATCATCCAGGTGCGGCCGCGCGACAACCTGCGCTACGGGCACCGGATCTGGGTGGACGAAGGGACGGCCATGCCGGTGCGGGCCGAGATCACGGACGCCGCCGGGCAGGTCATAGAACGGCTCAGGTTCACCCGCCTGGAACTGCGCCGCGACATACCGGACGCCGAGTTGCAGCCGGGCGTGGACCGTCGCGACTTTCGCTGGGTGCGGCAGGCATCGCGCGCGCCGGCGCAGGCGCCGGCCTGGAGCGTGCCGCAGCCGCCGGCCGGGTTCCGGGTGCTGGCCAGCGCGGTGCAGGAGATGATCGGCGTGCCGACACCCGTGGACCAGCTCGTGCTGTCGGACGGGCTGGCGTCGGTGTCAGTGTTCATTCATGCCACGGCCCCCGGCCAGACGCCGGCCACCGGGTCGAGCCGCGCGGGCACGTCCTCGAGCTTCTCCGCCGTCGTCGAGGGGCACCAGGTCACCGCGGTCGGCGAGGTGCCCCCCGGCACGCTCAAGGCGATCGTCTCGGGCGTCGTGCACCAGGGACCGGGTGACAGGCGCTGACGTGGCGGCGCGGCTGGTCGTCTATTCACGCGACGATTGCAGCCTGTGCGGGCAGATGATTGCCGAGTTGAATGAATGGCTGGCGGGGCGCGGCCTGGCGGTCGTGGTGCGCGATGTGGACGCGGATCCGGCGATCCGCGCGCGCTTCGGCATGAAGATCCCGGTACTGACGCTCGACGGCCGGCTGGTGTGCCATGGCCGGTTCGAGGCCGCGCGGCTGGAGGACCGGCTGCGCGAGGCCTGAGCAGCCACGGCCGGCTGCTATAATGCCCGGCTTCTCGGCACCTCTCCCCGCAACCGCCATGAACCGGGCCCGGCGCGACCCTCGATGCAGCATATCCGCAACTTTTCCATCATCGCCCACGTGGACCACGGCAAGTCCACGCTGGCGGACCGCCTCATCCAGATCTGTGGGGGCCTGTCCAACCGCGAGATGCAGGAGCAGGTCCTCGACACCATGGACCTGGAACGCGAGCGCGGCATCACGATCAAGGCGCAGTCGGTCATGCTCAGGTATCGCGCCGAGGACGGCGCCACCTACCAGCTGAACTTCATCGACACGCCCGGTCACGTCGACTTCTCCTACGAGGTGTCGCGCTCGCTGGCGGCGTGCGAGGGCGCGCTGCTGGTGGTGGACGCGGCGCAGGGTGTCGAGGCGCAGAGCGTCGCGAACTGCTACACCGCGCTCGAGCAGGGACTCGAAGTCGTCCCGGTCATCAACAAGATCGACCTGCCGTCGGCGGACCCGGACCGCGTGGTGCGCGAGATCGAGGACATCATCGGCATCGAGGCGGCCAGCGCCGTGCGCGTCAGCGCCAAGACCGGCGAGAACGTGCCGGAACTGCTCGAGGCGCTGGTGAAGCGCATCCCCCCGCCCGGCGGCGATCCCGCGGCGCCGCTGCAGGCGCTGATCGTTGACTCGTGGTTCGACAACTACGTCGGCGTGGTGTCGCTGGTCAGGGTCGTGAACGGCGTGCTGAAGCGCGGCGACCGGATCCGCATCATGTCCACCGGCCGGTCCTGGGAGGTCGACCGGGTCGGGCACTTCACGCCCAAGCGCGTCGAGGCCGGGTTACTGGGCGCCGGCGAGGTGGGCTGGCTGACGGCGGGCATCAAGGACATCGACGGCGCGCCGGTCGGCGACACCATTACCCACGAGTCGAAACCCTGCGCGCTGCAGCTGCCGGGCTTCAAGCGCGTGCAGCCGCGCGTGTTTGCCGGGCTCTTCCCGGTGCGCTCCGAGGACTACGAGTCGTTCCGCGACGCGCTGCAGAAGCTGCGGCTCAACGACTCGTCGCTCAACTACGAGCCGGAGGCCTCGACGGCGCTCGGCTTCGGCTTCCGCTGCGGGTTCCTCGGGCTGTTGCACATGGAGATCGTGCAGGAGCGGCTCGAGCGCGAGTACGGCCTGGAACTGGTCACCAGCGCGCCGACGGTCGTGTACGAGGTGCTGAAGGCCGATGGCACGGCCGAGTACGTGGACAATCCCGCGCGATTGCCGGCGGCCGGCACGATCGTCGAGCTGCGCGAACCGATCATCATCGCCAACATCCTGGTGCCGCCCGAGCACGTCGGCGGCGTTCTGAAGCTGTGCCAGGACAAGCGCGGCACGCAGAAGAGGATGCTGCAGCTGGGCAGCCAGATGTCGTTGCAGTACGAACTGCCGCTGGCCGAGGTCGTGCTGGACTTCTTCGACCGCCTCAAGTCGACGAGCCGGGGCTACGCCTCCTTCGACTACGAGTTCAGCCATTTCCAGAAGGCGCCGCTGGTCAGGCTGGACGTGCTGATCAACGGCGACCGCGTGGATGCGCTGTCGAATATCGTGCATCGCGACGTGGCCTATCAGCGCGGACGCGAGCTGGTGGACAAGATGCAGGAGCTGATTCCGCGGCAGATGTTCGAGGTCGCGATCCAGGCCGCGATCGGCGGCCAGGTCGTCGCCCGGGCCTCGGTCAAGGCGTTGCGCAAGAACGTGCTGGCCAAGTGCTATGGCGGCGACATCACGCGCAAGCGCAAGCTGCTGGAAAAGCAGAAGGCCGGCAAGAAGCGCATGAAACAGTTCGGCACGGTCGAGATCCCGCAGGAGGCTTTCCTGGCCGTCCTGCAGGTGGGCAAGAAATAGGGGCGTCGCCGTTCGCGACCGCCCATGCACGAGGGAGACATGATGATCGTCGATTTTTCGTTCGTGCTGGTCGTGCTGGCGCTCGTCACCGGGTCGGTCGCGGCGCTCGATCGCTGGGTCCTCAGGCCGCGGCGCGCGGCGCGCGTTCCGGCCGGCCGCGAACCGGTGCTCGTCGACTACGCGCGCTCGTTCTTCCCGGTCATCCTGATCGTGCTGGTGCTGCGCTCCTTCCTGTACGAACCGTTCCGCATCCCGTCGGACTCGATGATGCCGACCCTCGTGCAGGGCGACTTCATATTCGTGAACAAGTGGGGTTACGGCCTGCGCCTGCCGGTGCTCAACTGGAAGGTGATGGAGACCGGTGATCCGGTCCGTGGCGACGTGGTAGTGTTCCGCAAGCCGACCGAACCGTCCGTGGTGTTCATCAAGCGGCTGGTCGGTCTGCCGGGCGACCGCATCCGGGTCACCGCGACGCAGTTGTACCTGAACGGCGAGCCGGTGCCGCTGGAGCCGGGAGACTTCTACCGGGGAACGAAGGAGGACCAGTATCCGTTCACGGTGGTAGGACTCGAGCGGCTGGGCGGGGCCGTGCACACCCTCATGTTCGACCCGGCGCGGCCGAGCAGCCAGGGCGAGTGGGTGGTGCCGGAGGGTCATTACTTCATGATGGGGGATAACCGCAACAACAGCCGCGACAGCCGCTTCCCGGAAGTCGGGTTCGTCCCGCAGGGGAACCTGATAGGCAAGGCGGTGGCAATATGGCTGTCCTTCAACCCGGACCCCGGCGCGTGGCTGCTGTGGGACCGGATGGGCGCACGGATAGAGTAGGGAGTGAAAGACATGCGAAGCAGACAATCGGGGATGACATTCCTCGGGGTGCTGGTGCTGATCCTGGTCGTCGGCACCTGGGTGTACGCCGCAATGAGGCTGACGCCGGTGTACCTCGAATACATGAAGGTCGCCAGCACGCTGGAAAAAGTGCATGACGAGTACGATGCCAGCCCTGAGACTTCAGAGCCCATGCTGCGCAAGGCCATCGAGCGCCATTTCGACATCGAATCGGTGACGGTGCTGACGCCAAGGGACATCGGCATCAAGCGCGAGAGTGGCATGTACCTGGTGACGGCGGACTACGAGGAAACCGTTCCTTTTGCCTTCAATGTCTTCTTCCTCGTGACGTTCGAAAAGACCGTTGAGATCCAGGCGCGCTGAAACCGCAGCGCAGGAGCGAAGCGGGATGGGTTCGCCGATGTCCTGGGCCGAGGCCGCGCTCGGTTCCCGCCTGGGCAGCGAGGCGCTGCTCGAGGATGCGCTCACCCACCGCAGCCACGGCTCGCGCAACAACGAGCGGCTCGAGTACCTGGGCGACGCAGTCCTCAACTTCGTGGTGGCCGAACTGCTGTATCGGGAGTTCGACGGCGCGTCGGAAGGCGAGCTGTCGCGCTACCGCGCCAGCCTGGTGAGCGGCGAGACCCTCGGCGAGGTTGCCGCGGCCATCGGTCTCGGCGAGCACCTGCGGCTCGGCGAGGGCGAACTCAAGTCGGGGGGTTACCGCCGCACCTCGATCCTGGCCGATGCGCTGGAAGCGCTGATCGGCGCGCTGTTCCTGGACCGCGGGCTGGATGAAGCGCGCAGCGCGGTGCAACGATTGCTCGGGCCGCGGCTGCGGCGGTTGCCGACGGCCGCCGCGCTCAAGGACCCGAAGACCCGCTTGCAGGAGCGGATGCAGGGCAAGGGACTGGACCTGCCCCGGTACGAGGTTGTCGCGGTGAGCGGCGAGCCTCACGACCAGGAGTTCGAGGTCAGTTGCGAGCTGTCCGGGCTGGGCCTGCGCGCGCTGGCGCGCGGCTCCAGCCGGCGGCGTGCCGAGCAGGAAGCCGCCGCGCTGGTGCTGCAGCAGTGCGAGGCCGCGAACCTGCCATGAACGATCCCGCCTTCCGCTGCGGTTTCGTCGCGCTGGTGGGCCGGCCGAACGTCGGCAAGTCGACCTTGCTCAACGCGCTGGTCGGACAGAAGGTCAGCATCGTGTCGCCGAAGCCGCAGACGACGCGCCACCGCATCGCGGGCATCCTGTCGCGCCCCGGCTGGCAGGCCGTGTTCCTCGATACACCGGGCCTCAACTCGCGCAAGGCGTCCGGGCTGAATCGTGCGATGAACCGCGCGGCGCTGGGCTCGCTGGCCGAGGCCGACCTGCTGTGCATGGTGGTGGATGCGACACGCTGGACGGACGAGGATGACACCGTGCTGGCACGGGTGCGGGATTCGGGCACGCCGACCGTACTGGTCCTGAACAAGGCGGACCGGATCCGTCCGCGGCAGCTGCTGCTGCCGCAGATCGAGCGACTGGCCGCACTGCATCCCTTCGTCGAGATCGTGCCGTTGTCCGCGTTGAGCGGCGAGAACCTCGAACGGCTGGTGGCGCTGCTGCCGGCGCGGCTGCCGCACGCCGGGCCGCTGTACCCCGACGACCAGGTCACCGACCGCAGCGAGCGATTCATGGTCGCTGAAATCGTGCGCGAAAAGCTCACGCAGGTGCTGCGGGAGGAATTGCCGTACGGGCTGACCGTCGAGATCGAGCGGTGGCAGGAGGAAGACGGCCGACTGACGATCGGGACGGTCATCTGGGTCGAGCGCGAAGGGCAGCGGCGCATCGTCATTGGCGAGGGCGGCCAGCTGCTCAAGGAGGTTGGCGGTGCCGCGCGCCTGGACATCAATCGCCTGCTGGACCGCCGCGTGCACCTCGAAATGTGGGTCAAGGTCCGGGAGAACTGGGCCGACAACGAGGCCGCGCTGCGGAATTTCGGCTACGACCCGGCATGAGCCGGTCCCGCAGAGTCGCACTCGAGCCGGCCTTCCTGCTGCACCATCGAGACTGGAGCGACAGCAGCCGCATCCTCGACTTCATGACCCGCGACAATGGCCGGGTCACGCTGTTCGCGCGCGGGGCACGGCGCCCGAAGTCGCCACTGCGCCCTGCGCTGCAGCCCTTCGTGCCGCTGCTCGTCTCGTGGTCCGGCAGCGGCGACGGCGGCCAGCTGACCGGCGTGGAGCCGGCAGGACGCGTCGCGCCCCTGCCGCCAGCCCGGCTCATGTCCGGGTTCTATCTCAACGAATTGCTGCTGCGCCTCACCCGGCACGAGGACGCGATGCCGGACGTCTTCCAAGCCTACGCCATGGCGCTTGACGGCCTGCGCCACGGCGACACCGAGCAGCCCGCGTTGCGGCGATTCGAGAAGGCGCTGCTGGGCTGCCTCGGCTACGGCCTCGACCTGGCCACCGAGGCCGGTAGCGACGAACCGCTCGCCGCCGAACGGTACTATCATTTCCGTGCAGGCAGCGGGTTCATGGCGGCCGGGGAAGTCGCCGCCGAGGGTGCCTTCCGCGGTGCGGACCTGCTGGCGCTCGCGGCGGACCGGCTCGAGTCGCCGGCGACGCTGCGTGCGGCCCGGCGGCTGCTGCGCGAGTCGCTGGAGCACTGCCTGGAGGGCAGGGGCCTGAAGAGCCGCGACGTGATGCTGGCGCTGCGCCGGCGGGAGGCCGACAAGTGAGTTCCTTGGCGATTGCCCTGGGCGTCAACATCGATCACGTCGCAACGCTGCGGCAGGCGCGCCGCGCCGCCGTCCCGGACCCGCTGCAGGCGGCGCTGCTGGCCGAACAGTCGGGCGCAGACAGCATCACGCTGCACCTGCGCGAGGACCGGCGCCACATCCAGGACCGCGACGTCGCCGCAATGCGCGCCGCGCTCCGGACCCGCATGAACCTGGAGATGGCCGCGACCGACGAGATGGTGGGCATCGCGTGCCGCATCCGCCCGGCCGACGTCTGCCTGGTGCCCGAACACCGCGCTGAACTGACGACGGAGGGCGGGCTGAACGTGGCCGGCCAGGTGCCGCACATCCGCGCCGTGTGCGCGCAGCTCGCGGCCGCGGGCATCCGGGTGTCGCTGTTCATCGATCCGGATGCGGCGCAGGTCGATGCCGCCGTTGCCGTGGGCGCGCCGGCCGTCGAACTGCACACGGGTGCTTACGCCGGTGCCGCGGCCGAGGGCCGCGGCACCGAGCTGCAGCGGCTGGCGCAGGCGGCTCGTGCCGCCGCGGCCGCGGGCCTGGTCGTCAATGCCGGACACGGGCTCGACTATGGCAACGTGCAGCCGGTCGCGGCGCTGCCGGAGATCGTGGAACTCAACATCGGTCACTCGATCGTCGCGCGGGCGGTGTTCACGGGACTGGGCTCCGCGGTCGCCGAGATGAAGCGATTGATGCTCCAGGCGCGCGGCACATGATCTTCGGCATCGGCACGGACGTGGTGCAGATCGATCGCGTCGCGCAGGTCTACGAACGTTACGGACAGCGCTTCGCCGAGCGGCTGCTGATGCCCGAGGAACTGGCGCTGTTCGACGGCCACAAGCGGCCGGCGCGCTTCCTGGCGATGCGCTTTGCGGCCAAGGAGGCCATCGCCAAGGCGCTGGGCACCGGCTTCGCCCACGGCATCTGGATCCGCGACGTCGGCTTCATGGCTGACCGGCGTGGCCGCCCGCAGGTGCGCTTTTCGGCGCGGGGGCGCAAGGTCGCGGACGGTTTCGGGGTCGGTGACGGTCACGTCAGCCTGAGCGACGAGGCCGGGCTGGTGTTTGCGGTGGCCGTGCTCATGCGCCGGGGCGCGCCTTGAGGCCCGACGGCGAGCCGCAGACTGCGCAGATCGAGTCGCTGACCCATGACGGCCGCGGCGTCGCGCACGTCGACGGCAAGACCGTGTTCGTCGACGGTGCGCTGCCGGGCGAGCGGGTGGTGCTGCGGCGCACCCGCAGCCACCGGCGCTACGACGAGGCCGTGACCGTCGAGGTGCTGGCAGCGGCTGCCGGCCGCGTCGAACCGCGCTGCGAGCACTACGGGGTCTGCGGGGGATGTTCACTGCAGCACCTTGACCCGGCGCTGCAACTGGCGGCCAAGCAGGGACATGTCGCCGAGCAGCTGTCGCGGCTTGGCCGCGTCGCACCGCAGGCCTGGCTGGAGCCGCTGACCGGTCCGGTCTGGCACTACCGCCGCCGCGCCCGCCTCGGCGTCAAGTACGTGCACAAGAAGGGCAGGGTGCTGGTGGGCTTCCGCGAGCGTGCCGCCCCCTTCGTCACCGACCTCAGGAAGTGCCATGTGCTGGCGCACCCGGCCGGCGAGCTGATCGAGGCGCTGGCTGCCATGATCGGCGAACTGGGCATTCGCGCGCGGCTGCCGCAGATCGAGGTGGCGGTCGGCGAAGGCGCGACCGCGCTCGTGATGCGCGTGCTCGATGCGCCCGCGCCCGCCGACCTCGAGAGGCTGCGCGCATTTGCCGCGACGCACGGCGTGGACATCTATTTGCAGCCGGGCGGTCTGGACACGATCGCCCCGCTCGGACCGGTCGCGGCGCCGCTGCACTACCGGTTGCCGGCCTTCGACCTGACCATCGAGTTCCGGCCGGCCGATTTCATACAGGTGAACGGCGAGCTGAACGAGCGCACCGTCGCGCAGACCGTGTCGCTGCTCGACCCGCAGCCGGCCGACACCATCCTCGACCTGTTCTGCGGGCTGGGTAATTTCACGCTGCCGCTGGCGCGTCGCGCCGGCCGGGTGGCAGGCGTCGAGGGCGATGCGGGGCTGGTCGCGCGGGCCCGCGCCAATGCCGCGAGGAATGGTCTCGACAACGCGTTCTTCCATGTCGCGGACCTGTCGACGGCGCCGCAGGCCGCCTGGGCCAGCGAGGCCTGGAACAAGGTGTTGCTGGACCCGCCGCGCGCCGGCGCGGCGGCGGTCCTGCCGGCGGTCACCGTCCGGCGGCCGTCGCGGATCGTCTATGTGTCCTGTCACCCGGGCACCCTGGCGCGTGACGCGGGGATGCTGGTCCACGAGCATGGCTACCGCCTGGTCGCGGCCGGCGTGATGGACATGTTCCCGCACACGGCACACGTCGAGTCGGTGGCCATTTTCGAGCCGGGCTGACCGCCGGTACGGCCGGCCACTACAATGACGGCGCCGCACGGGGACGGCGGCGCGACGGGAGGGCGGCGGGCGTGACCCTGGGACCGGTGATGCTGGACCTCGGCGGCGTGGCCGTCGAACCGGAGGAGCGCGAGCTGCTCGCCCATCCGCTGGTCGGCGGCGTCATCCTGTTTGCCCGCAACTACGAAAGCCCGGGACAGCTCGAGCGGCTGGTGGCGGACATCCATGCGGTGCGCACGCCGGCGCTGCTGGTCGCGGTGGACCAGGAAGGCGGGCGCGTGCAGCGCTTCCGCGACGGTTTCACCTGCCTGCCGCCGCTGCGCGCCATCGGGCGCCTGTGGCGGACTGACCAAGCCGCCGCCGCCGGCCTGGCCCGGCAGCTCAGCTGGCTGATGGCTGCCGAACTGCGCGCCGTTGGCGTCGACCTGTCCTTTGCGCCGTGCGTGGATCTCGACCTTGGCCTCAGCGAGGTGATCGGCGACCGGGCATTCGATGCCTCCGCCGACACGGTCGCAACGCTGGCCGTCGCCTGGATGCTCGGCATGCGCGACGCCGGCATGGCGGCGACCGCCAAGCACTTTCCCGGGCACGGCGCCGTGGCCGCCGATTCCCACGTTGCGCTGCCGGTGGACCGGCGCGAGCTGGCGGACCTCGAACCGGACCTGACCCCCTACCGGCGCATGATCGCCAATGGGCTGCTGTCGGTGATGGCCGCGCACGTCGTGTTCCCGGCCGTCGACCGCCTGCCGGCGAGCCTGTCGCGGCGCTGGATCGGCGGCGAACTGCGCGAGCGGCTCGGTTTTCGGGGCGCCGTGTTCACCGACGACCTGAACATGTCGGCGGCCGCCGCGACGGGCTCGATCATCGAGCGGGCCCGGTTCGCGCTGGCGGCGGGCTGTGACATGCTGCCGGTATGCAATAACCGCGCATCTGTGATGCAGTTGCTGGACAGGCTGCCGGCCGGGCCCGACCCTCTGCGACAGGTGCGGCTGGTGCGGCTGCGCGGGCGGACCGGCCCGGGCCGCGCCGAGTTGCAGGCCGGCGAGCGGTGGCGCTCGGGCGTGGCCGCCGCACAGCATTGCCTCGATGTACCACAATTGAGACTCGACGCGTGACCGACCGGCAATCCGACGAACCCTGCCGCGTGCTGATCGAAGCCCTGCCGGACGGCGCCGTGCTCAGCGATGCCGCAACGCCACATTGCAATGTCCTGTATGCGAACCGCGCATTCGAGCGCCTGACCGGATATCCGGCGGCGCAACTCGTCGGGCGCAGCCTGCCGATATTCGACGACCAGCAGCGCGAAACGAATGGTCTGCACCGGGTCCGCGACGGGATGCGGGCGGGCGTGGAGACGCGCGCGGTCGTACGCTGCCTGCACCGCGACGGCCGCCCGCTGCTGCTCGACGTGCGTGTCGCACCGGTTCGTGACGCGGGCGGCAGCATCACTCACTGGGCGTCCGTGTTCCGCCCGTCAGAGACCCGTGCCGCGGCAGAGTCCGGCGAGGCGACCCTTGACCGGCCACTGGCGCCGCGTCGGTTCGGACGCCGGGATGCGCTGACCGGGCTGGTATCGCGGGCCGGGTTCGAAGCGCTGCTGCGGCAGCCGCCCGCACGGCCGGCCGGTCGTGAGGGCCCCGCGGTCGCCGTGTTCGTGATGGACGTCGATGACCTCGCGGGCTACAACGACACGTTCGGCAGGGCCGCAGGCGATGCCATGCTGAAGCGCGTGGGCGCGGCGCTGGGCGCCGCCTTCCGGCGCTCGAGCGATGTTCTGGCGCGCTGGGAAGGCGGCACCTTCGCGGCCGCCACGAACGGCATGGAGGAGGCGCGGGCCCAGCAACACGCCGAATCGCTGCGCACCAGGGTGCGGGACCTCGGCATCCATCACCCGCACTCGCGTTTCGGAAAATTCGTCAGCGTATCGGTCGCCATGACGATTGCACCGGCCGGCGACGGGGCCGCGCTGGCCGAATCGGTCGACCGGGCGCTGGCGTCCCTCGGCGAGGCCCGGGCGGGCGTCCCGCCGGGGCTCGTGGCGCCGCGGCCCGCGCTGCCGTAAGCGAGGATCAGCCCGCCGCGCCCAGCTCGTCCAGCAGGACCTGGGCCACTCCGAGCCGGCTGGTCTCGTCGTCCGACTGGATAGTGAAGCGGATGCGGTGCGAGCCGTCCAGGCGGTAGCGCTGCGGGTCGCGCTGCACCAGGCGGATGACGCGTGCCGGGTCCACGCGGTGGTCCTCGCCGAACTCCACGAGGCCGCGCAGGGGTCCCGCTTCGAGGCGCCGGATGCCGAGCGGCGCAGCGCGCAGCCGCAGCGCGGCGATCCGGAACAGCGTTCGGGCCGGCCCGGGCAACGGGCCGAAACGGTCCACCACCTCGGATTGCAGGTCGGCGAGCGCGGTGGCGTCGGCGGCGCTGGCGATGCGCTTGTACAGGCGCAATCGTTGCGACACGTCCGGCAGGTAGTCGTCGGGCAGCAGCGCAGGCAGCTGCAGGTTGACCTCCGGACCCGCATGCAGCGGTCGCTCCAGCTCCGGCTCGCGTCCCGAGCGCAGCGCGGCGACCGCCCGTTCCAGCAGCTCCATGTACAGGCTGAAGCCGATCTCCTGGATCTGCCCGCTCTGGTCCTCGCCCAGCAGTTCACCGGCGCCGCGAATCTCCAGGTCGTGCGTGGCGAGCGTGAATCCGGCGCCCAGTTCGTCGAGCGACTCGATCGCCTCCAGTCGCTTGGCGGCTTCCGCCGTGAGCACCGCCCGCGGCGGCGCCAGCAGGTAGGCGAACGCGCGGTGATGGGAGCGACCGACGCGGCCGCGCAGCTGGTGCAGCTGCGCCAGCCCGAGCCGGTCGGCGCGGTCGATCAGGATGGTATTCGCGGTCGGCACGTCGATGCCCGACTCGATGATGGTCGTACACACCAGCAGGTTGAACCGGCGGTGATAGAAATCCAGCATCAGTCCTTCGAGTTCCCGCTCCCGCAACTGGCCGTGCGCGAAGCGAACGCTGGCTTCGGGCACCAGCCTGGCGACGCGCTGCGCGGTTCGCGCGATAGTGTCGATGTGGTTGTGGACAAAGAACACCTGTCCGCCGCGGCGGATCTCGCGCAGGCAGGCCTCGCGGATCAGCGCATCGCTCCATTCGCAGACGAAAGTCTCGATGGCCAGGCGGTCGTCGGGCGCGGTCGTGATCAGGGACAGTTCGCGCAGCCCGCCGAGTGCCATGTTGAGGGTTCGCGGGATCGGCGTGGCCGTCAGCGTCAGCGTGTCGACGTCGCTGCGCAGCTGCCTGAGCCGTTCCTTGTCGCGCACGCCGAAACGATGTTCTTCGTCGATGATCGCCAGTCCCAGGCTGCGGAAGCGCACATCGCGCTGCAACAGCCGCTGGGTGCCGATGACGATGTCAACGGTCCCCGCGCCGAGTCCCTCGATGACCTGCTTCTGCTCGGCCCTGGTGCGGAACCGGGACAGGTTCTCGATCCTGACCGGCCAGTCGGCGAAGCGGTCGGCGAAGGTCTGCGCATGCTGTTGCGCGAGCAGCGTGGTCGGCACGAGCAGTGCCACCTGCCGGCCTGCCTGGACCGCCGCGAAGGCGGCGCGCAGGGCGACCTCCGTCTTGCCGAAGCCGACGTCGCCGCAGATGACGCGGTCCATCGGGCGGCCGCTCTTCATGTCGTCGAGCACCTGCCGGATCGCCTCGGCCTGGTCCGGCGTCTCCTCGAACGGGAATGCGTCTGCGAAGGCCTGGCCGTCGGCCCAGTCGAGATCGGTGGCGATGCCGGCGCGGGCGGCGCGGCGAGCGTACAGGTCCAGCAATTCGGCCGCGACATCGCGGATCCGCTGCGCCGCCTTGCGGCGCGCGCGTGCCCACTGCTCGCTGCCGAGCCTGTGCAGCGGTGCGGAATCGGCCGGTGCGCCGGTGTAGCGGCTGACGCGATCGAGCGCGTGCACGGGAATGTACAACTTGTCTCCGCCCGCGTACTCGAGCGCCAGGAATTCGCCGGGATGGCCGTCCACGTCCATGACGCGCAGGCCTAGGTAGCGGCCGACGCCGTACTCCTCGTGAACGACCGGCGCACCGGGCGCCAGCCCGGTCAGTTCCTGCAGGATCGTTTCGGGGTCGCGTTCCGCGCGCCGGCGTCGTTGCTGCCGCGCACGGGCACCAAACAGCTGTTCCTCGGCGATCAGCGCAAGGCGGGCACCGGGCAGCAGCAGGCCGCGCACGTCCGGCGCCACCGTGACACACAGGTCGCTGTCGCTGGCGAGGAACTCGCCCCAGCCGGCCACCTGCACGGGCGCCAGTGCGTTGCCTTGCAGCAGTTCGAACAGCACCTCGCGGCGGCCGGGCGAGTCGGCGGTCAGCAGTACGCGGCCTGCGAAGCCTGCCAGGAAAGACTTCAACGCCGCCGTCGGGTCATCAGCGCGGGCGTCGATCCGCAGCGCTGGCGGCTGGTCGGTCCTGAAGTTGCGGGCCGGTCCCGCCTGTGCGCCGGGTTCCACCTTGACGGCCGTCGCCGCGATCAGGGGATGGCGGCCGCAGGCCGCGGGCAGCTCGCCTGGCGGCAGGTACAAAGTCGCCGGGGGCAGCACCGGTCGTTCGTGGTCGTGACGGCGCTGCTCGTAGCGGTCCTCGATTTCCCGCCAGGCTCCGGCAGCTGCCTCCGCGAGTCCGGCCGTGTCCAGCAGCAGGGTCCCCGGCGGCAGGTAGTCGAACAGCACCTCGGTGGCGTCGAAGAACAGCGGCAGCCAGTACTCGATGCCGGCGGGTGCGACGCCCTCGCTGACGAAGCGATAGACCGGCGAGCGCATCGGATCGCCCTCGAACCGTGCGCGCCAGCGCTGGCGAAAGCCCTGCACCGCGTCGGGCGTCGTCGGGAACTCGCGTGCCGGCAGCAGGCGGATCTGCTGGAGCGGTTCGCTGGAACGCTGGGTATCGGGATCGAAGCTGCGGATGCTGTCGATGTCATTGTCGAACAGGTCGATGCGGAAGGGCGCGGCGGAGCCCATCGGGAAGACATCCACGATCGAGCCACGCACCGCGAATTCGCCGTGCACCATCACCTGGCCTACGTGCACGTAGCCGGCCCCGGCCAGGCGTGCGCGAAACGCCTCCAGGTCGAGCCGCTCGCCGCGGCGCATGGCAAACGTGTGGGCGGCCACGTAACGGCGCGGCGGCAGTCGCTGCAGCAAGGTGTCGACCGCGACCACCACGATGCCGCGCGCCAGTCCGGGCAGCGCCGACAGTGTCTCGAGGCGTTCGGAGACCGCATCGGGGTGCGGGGAGAAAGGATCGTAGGGCAACGTCTCGTGGCCGGGCATGCTGCGCACGGGCAGGTCGGTGCCGGCGAAGAACGCGAGTTCGGTCTGCAGCTGGGCCGCCTCGCGGCCGCCGGCCGCGATGACGAGCAGCGGTGCGGTCGCACGCCCGGCGACGTGCACCGCAGCGAGGGCCAGGCTCGATCCGTACAGTTCGCCCCAGCGCGCTGCATGACCGGCAACGGGCAGCGGCGCCTCGAACGGGCTGGTGTTGGTCATTGGCACGGCAGGCTGCTCGTCCACGCACGGCGTGGAACCACGTTCCGCGTCCGCTCAGGGAGCGGGCAGGATAGCCGGACGGTGGCTGAAGGCAACCCGCCGCGTCAGGAGCCGGCGCGGACCAGGACGGCGTGCAGGACCGTGTCGTGCTCGAAGAACACCGAGAACCGGGCGTAGTCCCAGCGGGTGATGGGGGGGTCGCCGACCGCGGCGTGTCGGGTGATCGGGGCACCGAAGCGCGCCTCGACCGACGACATGTTCGAGCCCCGGGCCGGGCGTTCAGCAATGGCTGCGGCGGGTTCGCCCACCGCCATGTCGAGGTTCTGCGCCGAGGCCAGGGTGGCCGCGAATGCCAGGGCCGGAACCAGTAGTCGGACCAGTTTCATGTCGTTTCCTCCCGATGATGGAGTGTAGCACTCGCCGGGAACGTGTCGAGAATCACCCGATAAATCCTTGATCGACATCCCGATTTCGGTCCCGCCTGTGGTTCAATAGGGGCCCATGCTCACGCCCCTCCCGCTTGGCATCGGCCTGCGCTATGTGCGCTCGCGCCGGCGCTCGTTCTTCGTCTCGTTCATCACCTGGGTGTCGGTGCTGGGCGTCTGCCTGGGCGTTGCCGCGCTGATCACCGTGCTCTCGGTCATGAACGGGTTCGAGGGCGAATTGCGCAGCCGCCTGCTGGCGCTGTCGGCACACGCCACGCTGCGGCTACCCGGCGCGACGGCCGGAGAGCTGGCGGCGCTGGCCGGCCGGGCACGGTCCTTGCCCGGCGTCGAAGGTGCTGCGCCATTCGTGGAGGTGCAGGGCCTGCTGTCCACCGGCGCGCAACTGTCCGCGGCGATCGTCCGCGGGATCGACCCGGATGCCGAGTCGGCGGTGGGTGAACTCGGTCAATCGATGCTGGTGGGCGGACCGGGTGATCTGGTGGCGGGCTCGCGGCGAATGATCCTGGGCCGGGTGCTGGCAGCGGAACTTGCGGTGCGTGACGGCGACGCGGTGACGGTGCTGCTGCCGCGCACTGACGAGAGCGGCGGTCTCGTGCCCGAGATCGGTGCGTTCACCGTCGCCGGCGTGTTCGAAGTGGGGCTCGCCGACCACGATGCCACGCTGGCGATCGTGCCACTCGCCGATCTCATGCAACTGACGGGTGGCGCCGCGCCGGCAGGAGTGCGGCTCAAGTTCGACGATGTGCTGGCCGCGCCACGGCTGGCGCGCGCGACGGCCGCCGCGCTCGGCGGCGCGGTGGAGGCGCGCGACTGGACGCAGGATCACGCCGCGTATTTTCATGCGATCCGCCTCGAGAAGATCATGATGGCCGTCATCCTGATGCTGATCGTCGCGGTCGCGGCGTTCAACATCATCGCCAGCCTGGTGATGGTGGTCAGCGACAAGCGCACCGACATCGCAATCCTGCGTACGCTCGGCATGGACCGCGCGACGGTGGTCGGGATCTTCGTCACGCAGGGCACGCTGATCGGCTGGCTCGGCACGGCCGCCGGCATCGCGCTGGGTCTGGCGCTGGCCGGCAACGTGGGCGAGATCACGCCGGTGCTGGAGCACCTGCTTGGCTTCCAGGTGTTCGACGCGGACGTCTACTACATCAGCACGATTCCGTCCGAAGTGCGGCCGGCAGACGTCGCGCTGGTCGGCGGGTCGGCCTTCGTGCTGACGCTGCTGGCCACGCTCTATCCTGCCTTCCGGGCTGCGGGCACGCGACCGGCGGAGGCGCTGCGCTATGAATGAACTGCGCTGGCCCTATCCGCTGTGGATCGGTGCGCGCTACCTGAGGCTGCGGCACGACGATCGCTTCGTTGGCTTCATCTCCGCGATCAGCATGGCGGGCATCGCGATCGGCGTGGCCGTGCTGCTCGTCGTGCTGTCCGTGATGAATGGCTTCGAGCGGGAATTGCGCGAGCGGATTCTCGACGTCACCGGACACGCGACACTCGAGGGTCTCGACGGCCGGCTGGCCGACTGGCGCACGCTCGAGGCGCAGATCGCGCAGCGGCCTGAGGTGGTCGCCGTGGCGCCATTCATCGGGGGTCGCGCCATGCTGGTGAGCGGGCCACACTCGGCCGGCGTGGAACTGCGTGGCGTGCTGCCGCAGGCGGAAGGCGGAGTCTCGGCACTGGCGCGGATGGTCCAGGACGGCACGCTGGCCGAACTGGAGGCCGGCGCCTATCGCATCGTCCTGGGCCGCGTGCTGGCCGGGGAGCTGGGCGTCAAGCGCGGCGACCGCGTGCTGGTGGTGATAGCGCAGGGCGTCGTCACGCCGGCGGGCGTGGTGCCTCGCATGCGCCGTTTCACAGTGACGGGCATCTTCGACGCGGGCATGTACGAGTTCGACAGCGGCCTGGCGCTGCTGCATCTCGAGGACGCCGGCAGGCTGTTCCGGCTGGGCGCGGACGTCTCCGGGCTGCGCTACGCGCTGCGCGATCCGTATGCGGCCCCGGCCGCCAGCCGCGAACTCGCGGTGGACCTGGGCGGCGGCTTCTTCATCAGCGACTGGACGCGGCGCCACGGCAATTTCTTCCGCTCGATCCAGGTCACGCGCTCAATCATGTTCGTGGTGCTGCTGCTGGTCGTCGGCGTGGCGGCGTTCAACATCGTCTCGACGCTGGTAATGGTCGTAAAGGAAAAGCAGGGCGACATCGCCATCCTGCGCACGCTCGGCTCCAGCCCGCGCGAGATACTCGGCGTGTTCCTGGTGCAGGGCGCCGCGATCGGCGTGGTCGGAACCATGGCAGGACTCGGCCTGGGCCTGGCGATCGCCTTCAACCTCACTTCGATCGTGCACGGGCTGGAAGCGCTGCTGGGGACGACGCTGGTGGACGCGCGCGTGTATTTCATCGCCGACCTGCCAGCCGACGTGCGCCTGTCCGACGTGCTGACCGTGTCCGTCACGGCCCTGTCGCTGGGCCTGCTGTCCACCCTGTACCCTGCGTGGCGCGCCGCGGGCACCGCGCCGGCCGACGCCCTGCGCCACGAAGTCTGAGGATCACAAGATGTCTGCAAGTGTCGTGCTCGGCTGCCGCGGATTGCGCAAGGAATTCCGCCAGGGTCCGGTCACCCTGACGGTGCTCAAGGACCTCGATTTCGAGGTGCGCGCGGGGGAACGTGTGGCCGTCGTCGGCGCCTCGGGTTCCGGCAAGACCACGCTGCTTCAGCTGCTCGGCGGACTCGACGAACCCACCGCGGGCACGGTGGCGGTTGGTGGGCAGGCGCTGACGGCGCTGGACGAGACCGCGCGCGGCAGGCTCCGCAACCGCACCATCGGTTTTGTCTACCAGTTCCACCACCTGCTGCCGGAGTTCACGGCGCTCGAGAACGTGGCAATGCCGTTGCTGGTGCGTGGCGATCGGCGCCGGGCGGCCGCCGACCGCGCGCGTCACCTGCTCGAGCGGGTCGGGCTCGGCGCGCGGCTCGAGCACCGGCCGGCCGAACTGTCGGGGGGCGAGCGGCAGCGCACCGCCGTGGCGCGGGCGCTGGTGACTGCACCGCAGGTCGTGCTGGCCGACGAGCCGACCGGCAACCTCGACGGGGCCAATGCGGCCCAGGTCTTCGAACTGATGCTTGAGCTGAACCGGGAATCCGGCACGAGCCTGGTGATCGTCACCCACGACGAGCGTCTCGCGGCCCGCCTGGACCGTGTCGTCACCCTGACCGACGGCAATCTGCGCGAACGCGCGGGCTGAGCGCGACCGCCCGCCCGTCGACGCGGGCTAGGCTCGGACCGGTCCGGCCCGCCATCCGCCGCGATGCCACTCCTGGCCCTGGCCTTCCTGGCCGGCGCCGCGTGCGTGTTCGGCCTGGAACGCCTGCCGGGCTGGCCGGCGCTCGCGCTGCTGTCGTCGGTCGTGGCGGCCACGTGGTGCCTCGACGGGCGCCCCGTGGCCTGTGCCATCGCCGGTTTCGTGCTGGCGGCCGGCCACGGCCACCTGGCGCTGGCCCGGGACTGGCCCTGTGCGCGTGACCGGGAGCAGCTGCAATTCGAGGGCCGCGTGGTCTCGCCGCCGGAATGGCGACCGGGTCGCGCGGATTTCGATGTCGCGACCGACCGCGCGGCGCGGCGGCGCGGGGTGCCGCCGCGGCTGCGGCTGTCCTGGTACGAGCCGGACGAATTGCCGGTGCCGGGCGAGCGCTGGCGGTTTGAAGCGCGTCTGCGCTGCCGCAGCGGCCTGGCCAATCCAGGCGGATCGGACCGCGAGTTGTCGCTGCTGCGCAGCGGGCTCGGCGCGACCGGCTACGTCGCCGGTGCGTCGCCACGACGCCTGGGCGGCGGACCGCTGGCCGCGCCGGTCGCATGGTTGCGCGACCGGATCGGCGGACGGATTGCCGAGGCGGCCGCCGGCACCCGGTCGGTCGGCGTACTGCAGGGCCTGGCGGTGGGCCTGCGTGGCAACATCGCGCCGGAACTGAACGATGCCTTCGTCGCGACGGGTACCGCGCACCTGATCGCGATCTCAGGGATGCACGTGACGGCCTTCGCCATCGCGGCCCACCTGCTGCTGCGGCTCGGCTACCGCCTGCACGGACGGGCAGCATGGAGCAGGCACTGGCCGGCGGCGCAGGCGCTCGCCGTCCTGGCGATGACCGCGGCCTACGGACTGCTGGCCGGCGCCTCGCTGCCGACCGTGCGCACCGTGGCGATGGTGACGGTCGCCCTGGCGCTGCGCGCCGCGCGCCGCCGGGTGCCGGTGGCGGACGTGCTGTGTGGCGCCGCAGTGCTGCTGGTCGCACTCGACCCGCTGGCCGTGACGTCAGCCGGTTTCTGGCTGTCTTTCGCTGCCGTTGCCGCGCTGCTCGGTCTGCTCGAGTTGCGGGCGGCGCCGCTGGCCTGGGCGCGCGCCTTCGTTCGTGCCCAGGCGGCCGTGACCGTGGTGCTGGCGCCGGTGTTGCTGGGCGCGTTCGGCGTGGTGTCCCTGGTCGGACCGTTCGTCAACGCCGTCGCCATTCCCCTGTTCTCCTGCGTGCTGCTGCCGCTGACGCTGGGTGGCATCGCGCTCATGCCCTTGCCGGGCGGGCTGGCCGATGCGCTGTGGCTGGGGTTCGGGCGGCTCCTGGACCGGCTGTGGCCGTGGCTGCTGGCGGCCGGGCAGGGCGAGTACGCCGCGCTGTCGCCGCCCGCGGCGCCGGGCTGGCTGCTGCTCCTGACACTGGCGGCGGCGCTGGCCGCCGTCGTGCTGCCGGCGCGCGGCCTGCGGGCGCTCGCCGCCGTGCTGCTCTGCACATCGCTGTGGCGCCCGGCGCCGGCGCCCGCCAACGGCGGATTCGAGCTGACGGTGCTCGACGTGGGGCACGGTCTCGCAAGCGTCGTGCGCACCGCCACGCACGTGCTGGTCTTTGACACCGGTCCGCGCTGGCAGGGCGGTGGCAGCGCGGCGCGCGTCAGCCTGATCCCTTACCTGCGCCGGCTCGGCGTGCGCCGGCTCGACCTGCTCTTGGTCAGCCACGCTGACAACGACCATGCGGGAGGCGTCGAGGACCTGTTGCGTAGCGTGCCTGTGCAACGGGCGATCGGCGATGCGGGTTCGCGGTGGAGCTGGCCGGGCTGTGCGGCCGGCCAGCGCTGGTCCTGGGACGGCGTGGACTTCACGGTCGTGCACCCGCCGCGCGCCGGATCCTGGCACGGCAACGACGGTTCCTGCGCGCTGCGGATCGCGGGCGCGGGCGGTGCCGCGCTGCTGCTCGCGGACCCCGAACGGCGCGCCGAGCGCGCGATGCTGTCGCAGCGCATCGCCGCCGACGTCGTCATCGTGCCGCACCACGGCAGCGCGTCCTCGTCATCCACGGACTTGGTCGCGGCGGTCGGTGCGCGCAGCGCGCTGGTGTCCGCCGGCCACGGCAATCGCTGGGGCCTGCCGCGCGATGACGTCGTTGCGCGCTGGCGCGCGGCTGGCGCACGGGTCGAGACGACGGCATCCGGCGGCGCCCTGCGCGTCGACTTCGTGCCCGGCGCCGGACCCGGACCGGTCCGGGCGCACCGTTTGGCCGTCCGGCGCTGGTGGCAGCGCTGAACGGGTGCCGGATGGGCGCTCGCACGCTATCATGCGCGTCGCATGTGGGAAATTATCAAGGCCGGCGGCCCGGTGATGTGGCCGATCATCGTCTGCTCGATCGGGGCAGCCGCCATCATTCTCGAGCGGCTGTGGACCCTGCAGGAGAAGCGGGTCATCCCGCGCTCGCTCACCGACAAGGTCTGGAAGCTGGTCGAGACGCGCACGCTGACCGATCGGCATATCACGGCACTCGAGCACAACTCGCCGCTTGGCCGCGTGCTGGCGTCGGGCCTCATGAATCGCGACCGCGGCCGCGAGATCATGAAGGAAGTCATCGAGGACACCGGCCGGCACGTCGTTCACGAGCTGGAGCGCTTCCTGAATGCGCTGGGTACGATCGCTGCGATTTCGCCGCTGCTGGGCCTGCTCGGCACGGTGACCGGCATGGTGTCGGCATTCGACGCGATCACGTCCCAGGGTGTCGGTGATGCACGCGTGCTGTCGGGTGGCATCGGCGAGGCGCTGCTCACCACGGCGGCCGGCTTGATCGTCGCGATTCCCGCGCTGATCGGCTATCGCTACCTGCGGGGCCGCGTCGATGCGCTGGTCATCGAGATGGAGAAGGAAGCCATCAAGCTGGTGCGGGCCTTCGACCGGCTGGGAGCAGCGACCGAGGCCGCGCCAGCGGCCGAGCCATGAAGCTCAGTCCGCGCCGTCGCGAAGACCCCGAACTCAACCTCACGTCGTTGATCGACGTCGTCCTGCTGCTGGTGATCTTCTTCATGGTCTCGACGACCTTCGTCGAGGAAGGCCGCCTGCGGATCGAGCTGCCGACCGCCAGCGAGGTGCCGGTCGCCAGGCCGCAGGATCCGATCGTGGTGACCGTCACGGCCCAGGGCAGCTACCGTGTCAACGAGCAGGGACTGGTCAACAACGCGCCGGAAACGCTGCGCGCCGCGCTGGTGCGCGAGTCGGCGGGCGAGCGCGACCGGCCGCTGACGATCCGTGCCGACGCGCGGGCCACCCACCAGACGGTCGTGACCGTCATGGACATCGCCGCGCGACTCGGCTTCACGCAGGTCAACATAGCGACCATCAGTGAGCAATCCTAGGGCAGGTCCGTCGCCGCCGCCGGCCGAGGCCAGCGGCATGAGCATCTACATGAGGCTGCTCGCCTATGCGCGGCCGCACTGGCCGATGTTCACGCTGGGCGTTCTCGGCATGACGTTGTTTGCGGCCACCGACACCGGGCTGGCGTGGCTGGTCAAGAGATTCCTGGACGGCGCCTTCGTCGAGCGCGACAGCGCCGTGCTGCTGATGGTGCCGGCGGGGATCATCGCGCTGTTCACGGCGCGTGGCATCGGCGACTACCTGTCGGTGTTCGCGCCGGGCTGGGTCGGCCGACAGGTCATCAAGAGCCTGCGCGCTGACGTCTTCCGGCAGTACCTGCACCTGCCGGCATCCTTCTACGACGGCACCGGGGTTGCCCAGTTGCTGTCGAGGCTGACCTACAACATCGAGCTGGTGGCCGAGGCCGCGACGACGGCCATCACCTCGATGATCCGCGACACGCTGACCATCACTGGGCTGCTCGGCTGGCTGGTCTACATGAACTGGCGCCTGACGCTGTTTGCGCTCGGCGTCGCGCCGCTGATCATCGGCCTGATGCGCGTGACGAGCCGCCTGTTCCGCCGTTACAGCCAGCGTATCCAGAACTCGATGGGCGACGTCACGCGGGTGGCGAAGGAGGCGCTCGAGGGGCACCGCATGATCAAGGTGTTCAACGCGCAGGATCAGGAGCTCGGCCTGTTCGAGTCGGTCAACGAGAGCAACCGCGCCAGCTTCATGAAACTGGTCACGGTCAAGGCCGTTTCCGGCCCGGTGGTGCAGATCATCGCGGCGCTCGGTCTGGCCGCCGTCATGTACGTGGCGATCCGCCAGGTGCTGCAGCAGGGGGTCTCGATCGGCGAATTCACCTCGTTTCTGACTGCCCTGCTGCTCATCACCGCGCCGCTCAGGCGGCTGGTCAGCGTGGTCGGCCCACTGCAGCAGGGCATCGCGGCCGGCGCCAGCGTGTTCGAGATCCTCGACACGCCGGGTGAAGGGGAGGGCGGCCCGCGGCCGCTCGCGCGCGCACGCGGCGAGGTCGAGTTCAACGACGTGTGTTTCGAGTACACCCGGGACAAGGGCCAGGTGTTGCGCGGCGTCACTTTCGTGGCCCGCCCGGGCGAGTCGATCGCGATTGTCGGCCGCTCCGGCAGCGGCAAGTCCACGCTGGTGAGTCTGCTGCCGCGCTTCTACGACGTCAGCGCAGGCCAGGCGAAGCTGGATGGCATCGATGTCAGGGAGTACCGGCTCAAGGACCTGCGCAACCAGTTCAGCCTGGTGAGCCAGGACGTGGTGCTGCTGGACGACAGCGTGCGCAACAACATCGCGTTCAGCGTGCCGTCGGCCAGCGCCCAGGCGGTCGAGGATGCGGCGCGGTCCGCGCACGTGCTGGAGTTCGTGAAGACGTTCCCCGACGGGCTCGACACCCGCGTCGGCGAACGCGGCATGCTGCTGTCCGGCGGCCAGCGCCAGCGCGTAGCGATTGCCCGGGCGATGCTCAAGGACGCGCCGGTGCTGATCCTGGACGAGGCGACGTCGGCGCTCGACACCGAGTCAGAACGGGTCGTGCAGGAGGCCCTCGCCGGCCTGATGAAGGACCGCACGACGCTGGTGATCGCGCACCGCTTGTCCACGATCGAGAAGGCCGACCGCATCCTCGTGCTGGACGACGGGCGGCTGGTGGAGAGTGGCACGCACGCCGAGCTGCTGGCGCACGGTGGCGTTTACGCGGCCCTGCACAGGATGCAGTTCAACGTCTGACAGGTTGCGCCGCATGCACGACTGGTTGCTCGAGACGTGGTACGGAGGCACGCGCCGCGGTCGCTGGCTGCTGCCCTGCGCGTGGTTGTTCGGCGCAGCGGCAGCGCTGCGGCGCGCTGCCTACCGGCGCGGCTGGCTGCCGGCCTACCGCTCGTCATGCCCGGTGGTGATCGTCGGCAACGTGACGGTCGGCGGCACCGGCAAGACGCCGCTCGTGCTGTGGCTGGCGCAGCGGCTGCGTGCCGCCGGGCACCGGGTCGGCATCGTCAGCCGCGGCTACGGCGGCCGCCAGTCCGGAGCGCGCATCGTGCGTCCGCACGACGACGCACGGGCGGTCGGGGACGAGCCGCTGCTGCTGGCGCGGCGCGGCATTGCCACGGTCGCGACCGGCGCCGAGCGTGCTGCCGCCGTGCGGCTGCTCGAGGCGTCCTGCGACATCGTGCTGTGCGACGATGGCCTGCAGCACTATGCGCTGCAGCGCGACGCGGAGATCGTCGTCGTGGACGGCGCGCGCGGCTTCGGCAATGGCTGGCTGCTGCCGGCCGGGCCGTTGCGCGAATCCCGCCAGCGCCTGCGGCGGGTCGATGCGGTCGTGGTCAACGGCCCGGGTCTCGAATGGCCGGGCGCGCTGCGCATGGGCGTGGCAGCCGTGCAGTTCGTTTGCATCGCGAGCGGCGAACGGCGGCCGCCAGGCGCTTTCCGCGGGCAGCGGGTCAGGGCGGTCGCGGCCACCGGTCATCCCGAGCGCTTCTTCGGGCTGCTCGAAGGGCTCGGCGCAGTGGTGGAACGGCATCCGCTGCCGGATCACGCAGACACGGCGCAAGCGCTGGCGGCGCTGGGCGATGACATTCCGGTCCTGATGACGGAGAAGGATGCCGTAAAATGCGGCGGGACGGCCGGTCCGCAGCACTGGTACCTGGAGATCGCGGCGGACATCGGGCCGGACGACGCATCGCGGCTGTCGTCGATCGTCGAGGCGGCCTTGCGCCGCAACAACTGAGGACCCCCCGTGGACACGAAACTCCTGGATATTCTGGCCTGCCCTGTGTGCAAGGGCCCGTTGCAGCATGCGCGCGAGGCGCAGGTGCTCGTCTGCCGGGCGGACCGGCTCGCCTACCCGATCCGCGACGGCATCCCGGTGATGCTGGAGGACGAAGCACGACAGTTGTCCTCCGACGACCCGTTGATGGCGCGCTGAGGCCATGTTCCGCGCGGTCATTCCGGCGCGATTCGCGTCCACCCGCCTGCCGGGCAAGCCGCTGGCGGACATCGGCGGCCGGCCGATGATCCAGCACGTGCACGAACAGGTGGCGGCATCGGGTGCCGCCGAGGTCGTTGTCGCAACGGATGACGAGCGCATTGTCGCAGCCTGCGCCGCCTTCGGCGCCGACGTGCTGATGACCTCTGCGGCGCACCGGTCTGGCACCGACCGGCTGGCGGAGGTCGCGGTGCGGCGCGGCTGGCGCGACACCGACATCGTCGTCAATGTGCAGGGCGACGAACCGCTGCTGCCGCCGTCGCTGGTGAGGCAGGTCGCGGCGCTGCTCGAATCGGACTCGGGCGCGGACCTCGCCACGCTCGCCACGCCGATCGAGTCGCTCGAGGAGTTGCTCGACACCGCGGTCGTCAAGGTGGTGTGCCGCGCCGATGGGCGGGCGCTGTATTTCAGTCGCGCGCCGATCCCCTGGCAGCGCGACGGGGCGGCCACCGGCCTCGCCTCGCAGCGGGACTTCAGCGATTCCTGGCGGCACCTGGGTCTGTATGCATACCGCGTCGGCGCCCTGGAGCGGCTCGCCGCAGCGCCGCCGGCGCCGCTCGAAATCGCCGAGCAGCTCGAGCAGCTGCGCGCGCTGCAGCTCGGCATGGCCATCGCGGTAGGAGAGGCCCTCGCGCGGCCCGGTCCAGGCGTGGACACTCCCGCGGACCTCGCGCGGGTTCGGGCCGGGTTCGCCGGGCGGTCATGAGCGCGCGCCAAAGCGGCGTCGAGCCATTCCATGCCGTGGCGATCAACCGCCTCGCCCATGCACGCGCGCGCCGCGGCCTGGACGTCATCCACATGGAAGTCGGCCAGCCATCCGCCGGCGCGCCGCGCCTGGCGCTGGAGGCCGCCGGGCGCGCGTTGCGCACGGAAAAGCTCGGCTATTGGGAGAGTGGCGCGCTGCGGGAGCGGATCGCGAGGCATTACCGCGACTGGTACGGCGTTGACGTGGCGCCGGAGCGCGTGGTGCTGACGCCCGGCGCCTCGGGGGCGCTGCTGCTGGCCTTCACGGTGCTGCTGGACGCAGGGGATCGCGTCGCGATGGGTCGCCCGGGCTATCCGGCGTATCGCAACGTGCTGCGCGCACTCGGCATGCAGCCCCTCGAGCTGCCGTGCGGGGCCGACACGCGCTTCCAGCCGACCGCGGCGATGATCGAGGCGATCGATCCGGCGCCGGCGGCGCTGATCGTGGCAAGCCCGGCCAACCCGACCGGCACGATGCTCGATCGCGACGAACTTGCGGCGCTGGCCGATGTATGCCGCCGGCGTCGCATTGCGCTGCTATCTGACGAGATTTACCACGGCATCACCTACGGACAGCGCGCCGTCTCGGCGCTGGAGGTCGATGCGCAGCCCATCGTCATCAGCAGCTTCTCGAAGTACTGGTGCATGACCGGCTGGCGCCTGGGCTGGCTGATCGCGCCGCCGGAGATGGTGGATGCGATGAACAGCTACTCCGGCAACATCTTCCTGACGCCATCGGCCCTGTCGCAGCACGCGGCGCTGGCGGCGATGGACGCCGACGAGGAGCTGTCAGGGCATCTCGTCACCTACGCGGAGAACCGCGAGGCGCTGATGGTCGGCTTGCGTCGGCTCGGCATCACCGACCTGGCGCCGGCGGACGGCGCGTTCTACGTGTATGCGGACATTGGCCACCTGACCGACGATTCGCTCGACTTCTGCAAGCGCCTGCTGGAAGACACGGGGGTCGCGTTCAACACGGGCCTCGATTTCGACCCCGGGCGGGGACACCGGACCTTGCGGATCTCGTTCGCCGTCTCACCTGCGGAAACACGCGAGGCGCTGCAACGCTTCGGCACATGGCTGCGTAAGGGCTGACGGGAGCGCATGATGTCCCGCCGCGTCCTGTTCGTCTGTCTGGGCAACATCTGCCGCTCGCCGACCGCGGAGGCGGTGTTCCGGCACCTGCTGCGGAACGAGGCGCCGGACCTCGATGTCGTGGCGGACTCCGCTGGCACGCATGCCTATCACGTCGGCGACCCGCCGGACGATCGGGCAATGGCCGCGGCGCGCCGCCGCGGAATTGTCATGGACGACCTGCGCGGGCGGCGGGTGCGCCGTGAGGACTTCACGGCATTCGACTTCGTGCTGGCGATGGACGAGGACAACCTGGCGGAACTGCGGCGCATGGCGCCACCGGAGTGCCACGCGCGCATCCAGCTGTTCCTGGACTACGCACCCGGGGCCGGGCGGCGCGAGGTGCCGGATCCGTACTACGGTGGCGAAACCGGCTTCGAGGACGTGCTCGACCTGGTCGAGGAGGCCGCCCGCGGACTGCTGGCGGCGCTGCGCTGAAATGCCGCCAGGCAACGCCCCGCATGGGGGCGATGCCTGGTGGCAACGTGAATCAGTCGGGGTCCTTCGGGTCAAAATGATGGCCGCCGGCCGGCGACGATGACCATACCGTGTAGGTGCTGGTCGCAGGTCTTGGCCTTGGGGGAGGCTCTTGCGGTGCGGTCGGTTCCGGTATCGGATCGACGTCGATCACCGGTTTCGCAACCGTCTCTGCCGGTGCGCCGCCATCCTGCTGCGAGGCGGGGGTGGTCGCCGGCGCCTCGGGCTCAATGACTTCCTCTGCAACGGACGCGGGCCCGGCCGGCTCGGCGTCGGCCGTGGCAAACGCAAGCTGTTCCGGCACCTTGGCCTTCGCAGCGGCCGGCTCGACCGCCACCACGGCACGTTCGCGCGGCACCGCGGAAGCGGTCTCAGGCGTGGCGGCACCGTCGCCGCCGTGGACCGGCACCGCGTCGCCGTCGGGGGCGGCGGTGGGAGCCCTTGCGCCGCCGACTTCGGCGGTTCCCGGCTCAGCGGCCACGCTGGCGGGCATCGCCGCCGCGGACTCGTCGCTGCGTGGCGGATGCCGTTCAGCGGGCGTTGCGGCCGCCGTTGCGACCGCCGGACCAGCTGCAGCGTCTTCCGTCCGGCTGCGCCCGCGCCCGCGTCGCCGCCGTCGCCTGCGTTTGCGTTCGCCGTCAGGCGGCGGTTCGCCGTTGTCCGTGGACGGTGCGCGCGGCGTCGCCGTGCCCGCGGGCGCCGCAACGCTCGCGGTTTCACTGCCGTGTGCCCGCCGGGGTGGCCGTTCGGTGCGTGCCGCCCCGCCGCCTTCCTGCCCTTCCTGCGCGCGATGCCGACCACGGCCCCGCTTGCTGCGCCGCGCGCCGCGTGCCGGCTGTTCGGCGCCCTCGTCCTGGCCGTCACCGGGCTTGCCACGTGTGGCGGTTCCGGCCGGTTCTGCACGCCGCCGCCGGCGATGCTCGTCATGGCGGCGCTTGCCGCGCTGCGGCCGCGGAGCAGGGGCTGCGGGCGCCTGCGGAGTGGCTGCGCCCAGGCCCTTCAGCCACGTGACCAGCCGTGCCAGCAGCCCTGGTCCTGCCGGCGCGGCGCGCGGCGCCGTGACCGGCGCGGGGCCGGTCGGCACGATGGTCTGCACGGCGGGGCCTGCAGCCAGTGGCTTCTTCTCGGCCTCCGTCTTGAAGTCGATCTCGGTCGGTGCCTTGTCGGCCATCTGGTAGCTGGCGGCGGCATTCTCCGGCAGGCCGGCCTCATCGTCCCTGACGCGCTTGATGAAGTAGTTGGGCGTCTCGATGTTCGGGTTCGGCACCAGGATGATGTCGGTCTCGCTGCGGTTCTCGACCTCGTTCAGCCATGTGCGCTTCTCGTTGATGAGGAAGGTCGCGACATCCACCGGCAGCTGTGCCACGACCCGTGCAGTGCGCTCCTTGCGCGCTTCCTCGTCGAGCAGGCGCAACAATGCCAGCGCCATGGACTCGACGCTGCGGATCGTGCCCTGACCGCTGCAGCGCGGGCACATCGTGTGGGTCGCCTCGCCCAGCGACGGGCGCAGCCGCTGGCGCGACATCTCCATCAGTCCGAAGCGCGAGATGCGGCCGAGCTGGATTCGCGCGCGGTCCATGCGGACCGCCTCGCGCAGCCGGTCCTCGACCATCTGCTGGTTCTTCTTCGACTCCATGTCGATGAAATCGATGACGATCAGTCCGCCGATGTCGCGGATGCGCAGCTGGCGGGCGATTTCGTCCGCGGCCTCCAGGTTGGTGTTGGTCGCCGTCGTCTCGATGTCGGCGGCGCGCGTCGCGCGGGCCGAGTTGATGTCGATCGAGACCAGCGCTTCGGAGTAGTCGATGACGATGCTGCCGCCCGACGGCAAGTGCACGGTGTGACCGTACGCGGACTCGATCTGGCTCTCGATCTGGTAGCGGGTGAACAGCGGCACATCGTCCGTGTACTGCTTCAGCATGCGCTGTGCATCCGGCGGCAGGAACCGCTGCACGTATTCGAATGCGCGCTGATAGGCGCCGGGGTCGTCGATCAGCACTTCGCCGATGTCGTCGGTCAGGTAATCGCGCAGCGCCCGCGTCAGCGGGTCGCTTTCCTGGTAGACGAGGAATGGCGCGCTGCGCCGGCCGCCCGCATCGATGATCGCGTCCCAGTTGGCACGCAGATTGTCGAGGTCCCACTGCAGTTCTTCCGCCGAGCGTCCGACGCCGGCGGTGCGCACGATGCTGCCCATGCCGTCCGGGATGTGCAGCTGCTGCAACGCATCGCGGGTCGCGTCGCGGTCCTCGCCCTCGATCCGTCGGGAGACACCACCGGCATGCGGATTGTTCGGCATCAGCACGAGGAAGCGCCCGGCCAGGCTGATGTAGGTCGTGAGCGCGGCACCCTTGTTGCCGCGTTCCTCCTTCTCGACCTGCACGACCAGCTCCTGGCCCTCCTGCAATACGTCGCGGATTCCGTAGCGGGCCCCGGGGGCCGGCTGGAACCGGTAGTACTCGCGGGCCACTTCCTTCAGCGGCAGGAAGCCCTGGCGCTGCGAACCGTAGTCGACAAATGCCGCCTCGAGGCTGGGCTCGACGCGCGTGATGCGCCCCTTGTAGACGTTCGCCTTCTTCTGTTCGCGGGACGGCAGCTCGATGGACAGGTCGTAAAGCTTCTGGCCGTCAACCAGTGCTACGCGCAACTCCTCTTGCTGAGTTGCATTGATGAGCATTCTCTTCATGTGCCCCTTCCGAGGTACGGGGGGCCGGGAAGCCTGGGGTGCGCGTTGCAGCACGCTTGCGGAGCAGGTTCATCACCGGGTGTGCAGGTGCCTGGCAGACGGGGCCGGCGCGCCCTGCGGCGCGCTGACTGACCCTCACTTCATGCCACGTCGCTGCGGACATGCCTGGGATTCTCTTGATCTTCCGCGGACTGCGCCCATCTGGGCACGCGTCCAAGCTTTCGGCCGGGCGATGGCCTGGTTGACCAGGACCAACTAACATGCGGCGCCTGCCCGGAATGGACACCGGCCGCGTTGGCGGGGTGTGCTCACGGGGATGGCCGCGCAATCATCGGCGGCGCTTCCGCAGCGTATGCGGTCTGCGCCAGCCAGACTGACGGGGCGAAACAGTAGCGTTAAGCCTACGGAAAATCAATACCTTAGGAAACAAACATGCCTCGCGCCGCAAATTCCCCCCAATCAGTGCGCCATGTCGACGTGGGTGCCGGCGAGGAAGGCCAGAGAATCGACAATTTCCTGCTGCGCGAACTCAAGGGCGTGCCGCGCAGCCACGTCTACCGTCTGCTCAGGCGCGGCGAGGTGCGGATCAACGGCAAGCGCGCCCGAGCCCAGCAGCGACTGCTCGCGGGGGACACGGTCAGGCTGCCACCCGTGCGCACGGCCTTGCCGGCGGCGCCGGGGACGGTGTCCGCCGCGTCGCGCCAGGCGTTGCGCGACGCCGTCCTCTATGAGGACCGGCGGATACTGGCGCTCGACAAGCCCACCGGACTGGCGGCGCACGGCGGCTCGGGCCTGGCCTTCGGCGCGATCGAGGCGCTGCGTGCCTTGTATCCGGACGAGGACCTCGAACTGGCTCACCGGCTGGACCGCGACACCAGCGGCGTGCTGCTGGTGACCCGTGACCGCGCATCGCTGCGCGCACTGCACGCACTGCTGCGTGAGGGCAAGGTCGACAAGCGCTACCTCGCGCTGCTCAAGGGCCGCTGGACCCTCGGCCGCAAGAAAGTGACTGCCCCGCTCAAGACCAACCTGCGGCAGGGCGGCGAGCGCGTCGTCAAGGTGCACGAGGACGGCAAGCAGGCCGCGAGCACCTTCGAGCCGGGGCGGCGTTTCGGCGCGCGCGCGACGCTCGTCGAGGTGGGCCTGCACACCGGGCGCACGCATCAGATCCGCGTGCATGCCGCCTTCGCGGGCCACCCGATCGCGGGCGACGAAAAGTACGGCGATCGGGACTTCAACCGGGAGATGAAACCGCTCGGCCTGCGCCGCATGTTCCTGCATGCGCGCTCGATCGCATTCACGTGGCCGGATTCCGGTCAGCACTGCAAGGTGGTCGCGCCGTTGCCGGCGGACCTGGAGTCGGTGCTCGAGAGGATGGCGGAGGTCGGCTAACCGCTGTCCGCCCGACCGAGCGGATCCAGACCTACCTGGCTCAGCGCCGCGGCGACCCAGATCAGCGGCAGGCCCACGAGCGCGGTCGGGTCCAGGCTGTCGATGCGCTCCAGCAGCGCGATGCCAAGGCCTTCGCTCTTGAAGCCGCCGGCGCAGTCCAGCGGGCGTTCGCGGCCGACGTAGTGGCGGATCCGCTGCGGGTCCAGGTGCCGGAACAACACCCGCGTCTCGTCCACGTGTTGCAGCACGCGTGGGTCGCCGGTGCGCAGCAGGCAGACCGCGGTGAAGAATTCGACCTGGCGCCCGCTGGAGCCCTGCAGTTGCGCTTCGCAGCGCGGCGCATCCAGCGGCTTGCCGAGCACCGCCCCGTCGCGCGTGGCCACCTGGTCCGCGCCGAGGACCCAGGCGTTGGGGTGGCGCCGCGCGACCGCGGCAGCCTTCGCATGCGCGAGGCGCGCCGCGAGGGCCGGCGGAGCTTCTCCGTCCCGGGCCTGCTCGTCGGTGCCCGGCGCTGCGGTGGAAAACGGCACGCCCAGCCGCGCCAGCAGCTCGGCCCGGTAGGTGGACGTGGAGGCGAGGATCAGCGATGGCGTGGACGTCATAGCGCGTGGAAAAACAAGGGTTTGCGACGCAGGTTATTTTGACACGGGCAGGTGCGGTCACTATGATACCGCGCCCATGTCAGCACCCCCGGACGATCGAGTCGACGTCTCGGCCCTGGCTGCCGCGGGCGCCACCGCGGCGCGCCGGTACGGGCTCGGCGAATTTCCCCGGCTGGCCGACGTACTCGCCGGCACCGGCGGGGAAGCCGAGGCGCGGTTCCGCTTCGTGCAGCTCGCGGCGGACACCGGCGGCTGCGAGCTGGACGTGAAGGCGGCCGCGACCTTGCGCTGCGAGCGATGCCTCGAGGTGTTCGTCGAGACGCTGCAGTCGTCGACGCGGCTGGCGTTCGTGTTCGAGGGGCAGCAGACCGGCCCGGTGCCGGCAGGATACGAGGAGCTGGCCGTGCCTGCGGGGCGGATCAGCCTGCGCGAGCTGGTCGAGGACGAGTTGCTGCTGTCCTTGCCGCTCGTGGCGAAACACGGCGACGGCACCGCGTGCGCGCGAGGCGCGACGCCCGAGGCCCGCCCGGGAACGGATCTGCGCAGGCCGTTCGCCGGATTGAAGGAACTGTTGAAGCGTTGAGACTGGAGACCCGAAATGCCCGTTCAGAAAAGCCGTAAGACGCCTTCCACCCGCGGCATGCGCCGCGCGCATGATCGTCTCAAGAAGCCCGCCCTGTCGAAGGACCCCACCACCGGCGAGACGCACGCGCGTCACCGCATCAGCCGTGACGGTTACTATCGCGGCAAGCAGGTGATCGAGAAGCCAGCCGAGGAAACGCAGGACTGAGGTCCGCGGCGTCCCGGCGGGCGGGCGCCCGCTGACAGCCCGGTCCTGGGCCGGCCGTTGCCCCGAAGGGGAGGGTGGGATCATGTATTCACGCATCGCCGGTACGGGTGGCTACCTGCCGGACAAGGTATTGACCAACGCCGACCTCGAGAAGATGGTCGATACCACGGACGAGTGGATCCGCACCCGTACCGGCATCGAGCGGCGCCACATCGCCGCGGCCGAGGAGACCAGTTCCTCGATGGGCGAGCACGCCGCGCGCCGTGCGCTGCGTGCCGCGGGACTCACGACCGGCGACGTCGATTTCATCGTCGTCGGCACGACCACTCCGGACCTGATCTTTCCCAATACGGGGACGCTGCTGCAGCAGCGCCTCGGCATCCACGGCTGTCCTTCGTTTGCGCTGGAGGCCGCCTGCAGCGGCTTCGTCTACGCGCTGTCGGTCGCGGACAAGTTCGTGCGCTCCGGCGAAAGCAAGTGCGCGCTGGTGGTCGGCGTGGAACTCCTGTCGCGCATCACGGACTGGAGTGATCGCAACACCTGCGTGCTGTTCGGCGACGGTGCCGGAGCGGTCGTCCTGACGCCGTCGGTCGAGGCGGGCGTCATCAATACCCACCTGCACTCGGACGGTCGCTACAAGGACCTACTGTACTTTCCCTATGGCGTGTCGTCGGGCTTCGACAAGCTGCGCGCGGGCGCGCCCGGCGGCGTCACGATGCGCGGCAACGATGTCTTCAAGGTTGCCGTCCGTACCCTGTCGCGGCTGGTCGACGAGACGCTGGCCAAGAATGGCGTCGACCGCCACGAAATCGACTGGCTGGTGCCGCACCAGGCCAACCTGCGCATCATCCAGGCGGCGGCCGCCAAGCTGGACATGCCGATGGACAAGGTCGTGCTGACCGTACAGGAGCACGGCAATACTTCGACGGCGTCGATCCCGCTGGCGCTGGATACCGCCGTGCGCGACGGACGGATCCGCCGCGGGCACCTGCTGTTGCTGGAGACTTTCGGCGGGGGATTCACGTGGGGCTCGGCGCTGGTGCGGTTCTGACCGGGAACCCGCGGGCCATCGGCCGGGTCCATGTGAGTACGGCGGCGGCCCGCCGCCGATGGGGAATCGACGTGCGAAGGACGATCCTGGCTTGCTGCGCGCTGGTCTCGCTGGCGAGCGGACTCGGCGCCGCGGCCGAGACCCTGGCGCTGCCGCCCGCCGGCAGCGATCTGGTCGGTGAACCGCGCGCGGTGGCAGCGCGCCACGAAGACACGCTGATCGACATCGCCCGTCGCCACGGTCTCGGCTACGAGGAAATCGTCAATGCCAATCCGGGCGTCGACCCATGGCTGCCGGGTGCCGGCGTAGAGATCGGTCTGCCCAAGCGACGGCTGCTGCCGATGGCGGCGCGCAGCGGCATCGTCATCAACCTGCCAGAGCACCGCCTGTATTATTTTCCGCCGGCCCGGCCGGGCACTGCTGCGGAGGTGCGCAGTTATCCGGTCAGCATCGGCAAGATGGACTGGAACACGCCGCTCGGTTCGACGCGCATCGTGCAGAAGGTGAGGAACCCGCCGTGGTATCCGCCGAAATCGGTGCGTGACGAGCACGCGAAGCGCGGCGACGTGCTGCCGGCGATGGTGCCGGCCGGGCCGGACAATCCGCTGGGGCTGTTCGCGATGCGCCTCGGCATTCCGGGCGGCGCGTACCTGATCCACGGCACCAACCGTCCGGCCGGCGTGGGCATGCAGGTCACGCATGGCTGCATGCGGCTGTACCCCGAAGACATCGAGGAATTATTTGGCGCGGTGTCCGTCGATACGCCGGTCAGCATCGTCAACCAGCCCTTCAAGATCGGCTGGCATGCGGGGCAACTCTGGATCGAGGTGCACCCGGCGCTCAAGGAAGACACCGTCGACCCGCCGACGCTGACCGACCTGACCCGGCTGGTCGTGCAGGCGATGCGCGACCGGCTCGTGCCGGTGGACTGGACACTGGTGCAGCGCGCCTTCGGCGAGGCGCGCGGCATGCCGGTGCGGGTGTCGCTGGACGGCGAGTCCTTCGCCGCGCGCTAGCGTCCGCGCTGGGTACACCGGAACCTGGGGCAAAGAAAAAGGCCCCGCGACGTAAGCGCCGCGGGGCCTTTCCTTGATCTAACCGAGGTCGGTTACTTGGACATCGACTTCTTGAACATGCGATCGATCTTCTCGCTGTTCGCGTCGCAGCAGGACTGGCTCGCCTGCGCAGCGGACATCGCCTGGTTGGCGGTGCTCTGTGCAGCCTTGGCGGCTTCCGATGCCGACGCGGCGGCGCGGCTCGCGCCGTCAGCTGCCATCTTGGCGGAATCCACGTCGCCCTGTACCTTGGAAACCTGTGACTTCAGCGAGTCAATATCAGCCTGCATCGGCTTGAGGTCGGTGCAACCCGCGGCCAGAACCAGTGCGGCGGCGACGACGCCTACCTTCAGGATATTCGACATAACTTCTCTTCCTCTTGAGGCAAATTGGAACGTTACGAGCCGCCCAAGAGGGCGCGCCGGCACCGGTGTTCCGTTCCGATTGCACGGCTTAAAGCGGGCTTATTGTAGCCGAAATACCTGTTAAACGAAAGCACAAGTCCGCCTGGGGCACGGGCCTCGTTGCCATGCAGCACGGCGCCCCGGACCCCGCACCAGCTCGTGCGCGGCGTTGCGTCCGGGCAACCCAGTCACGCCGCCACCCGGATGCGACCCTGCGCCGCACAGATACAGCCCGCGCAGCGGTCCGCGGTAGTCGGCATGGTCGGGTGGCAGCCGGGCGAAGAACATCGGGTCGAACCAGAATGCGCCGCACCTGCGCTTCGCAGCGGATCTCGACGCCACGGCGCGCGGCTTCGCGCGCCATGGCCTGCGTGATGCTGCCCATGCCGCCGGCCGGGTGACCCCACAGGCCCCGGCGGCCGTTGACTTCGCCCCAGCAGCGGTTCAGCAGCACGTAGGCACTGCCGGCGGCGTAGGGGCCGGCATGGTTGCCGACCACGGCGTCGAAGCCGTAGGCGCCCTGCAGGGCGTCGGATTCGAACCACGTGTCGAGCAGCTCGCCGGCGCTGCGCGTGAACAGTTCATGGGTATCGCGCTGCTCGGCGAGCGACATCGACAGCCACGTGCGCGACAACCGCAGCAGCTTCGGCAGCTCGGCGAGTCCGTCGCCCGCATTGGGCGGCGTCACGACTGCCAGTTCGCGCAGCATACTGGCCACGCGCTCGAGGATGCGCAGGCCGTGCTCGTGCAGCCAAATGCCACGGATCACGTCCGGGTGCTGGAGGCTGACGGTGTAGCTGACGAGCGGGTTACGGAAGCCGGGGTGGAGGGTAGCGGAGACCAGGTCGTGAGCTGTAAGCCGTGAGAAACAGGGTATTCCGGCGGCCGGCGCGTTCCCTCTTGCCTTCCCCTTCGCCTGACTGTATAAATCAACAGTAACTGTTCATTCATACAGGTAACGCCATGTCGGAACTCACTCCCCGCCAGCGCCAGGTCCTCGAGTTCATCCAGCAATGCGTCGCGAAAAACAGCCTGCCGCCGACGCGGGCCGAGATCGCCGACGCGCTGGGTTTCCGTTCGGCCAATGCGGCCGAGGAGCACCTGCGCGCCCTGCAGCGCAAGGGCGTACTCGATCTCATGCCGGGCGCCTCGCGCGGCATCGTGCTCAAGGATGCGCTGCGCGAGCAGTTCGGCCTGCCGCTGATCGGCCACGTCGCCGCCGGCCGCCCGATCCTGGCCGAGGAACACGTCGAGGCCCGCTACCAGATCGACCCGGACCTGTTCAGCCCGCGCCCGCACTACCTGCTGCGCGTCAGCGGCATGAGCATGCGCAATGCCGGCATCCTCGACGGCGACCTGGTCGCCGTGCACCGTTCCACCGACGTACGCAATCGCCAGATCATCGTCGCGCGCCTCGAGGACGAGGTGACGGTGAAGCGCTACCGGCAGGAAGGCAGCGTGGTCTGGTTGTTGCCGGAGAACCCCGACTTCGAGCCGATCCGGGTCGACCTGCGCGAGCAGTCGATGGTCATCGAGGGCGTGGTGGTCGGCGTGCTGCGCCGCGGCAAGAACGTGGACACGGTGCAGTAGACGGGCGCGTCCGGAACCGTGCAATGGACGGCGCTCGGCTCGAGGCGTTGCTGCGGCATCCGGCCATCTGGCGTGCCGCTGCCGCGGAGGGCATGCCGCAGGCCATCCCCACCGGCTTTCGCCGGCTGGATGAGCGCCTGCCCGGAGGAGGGTGGCCGCCTGGCACCCTGATCGAGTTGCTCGTGCCCTCCCACGGCATGGGCGAACTCGAGTTGCTCGTTCCCGCGCTGCGCGGGCTGGGCGCCGGCGAACCGGGTCCGCGTCGCTGGATTGCCTGGCTCGGACCGCCCTACCTTCCTTATGCGCCGGCGCTGGCCAGCGCCGGACTCGAGCCCGGCCGCATGCTGATCGTGCAGCCCAGGCAGCCGCGCCGGCGCCCGGCACCTGCGGGCGCCACCGCATGCCCGACGCTGTGGGCCATGGAGCAGGCGCTGCGCGCGCGTGCATGCGCGGCCGCGCTCGGCTGGGTGGATGCGGCAGACATTCGCATGCTGCGGCGCCTGAAACTCGCCGCCGAAGAGAGCGGCAGCCTCGGTGTGCTGCTCAGGCCCCCGCGACGCGCGCAAGAACCCTCGCCAGCCTCGCTCAGGCTGCTGCTGGAGGCCCGCGGCCGGGTGCTCGACGTCGTGATCCTGAAGAGCCAGGGCGGCACGCCGGGGAGAGTGGAGGACGTGACGGAATCGCTGACCGCTGACCGCTGATCGCCCTGCCATGCCTGCCCGCACCGATGACCTGTTCGAGCCGCTTGCGCCGGCGCCGGCCTCGCCGGTGCTCGCGCTGGTGCCCGCAGAGCCGCCCGGCGCGCTGCGGCCGGTGGCCCGCGAACTGTGGTTGTGCGCGTACCTGCCGCACCTGCCGCTCGAAGCGCTCGATGCGGGTGGCGGCCCTGCCGGACACGAGGTGGCCTGCGCGGTTGAAGGCGGCGGCGCGAGGCAGGCGGTCGTCGCGGCAAGCGAGGCTGCCAGGCGCCGCGGCGTGGTGCCCGGCACCGGCCTCAACGCGGCGCTGGCGCTGGTGCCCGGCCTCGTGGTGCGCGAGCGCCGGCCGGCTGCCGAGGCGGCGCTGCTCGATCGCCTGGCCCGCTGGGCCACGCAATTCACGCCGGTGGTGAGCCTGGAACCGCCCGACGCCTTGCTGGCCGAAGTGCGCGGCAGCCTCGGGCTGTTCGGTGGCGCCGAGGCGCTGCGCCGGTGCGCCGGGCGCGAGTTGCACGGGTTCGGATTGCACGCGGTCACGGCCATTGCGCCGACACCACGCGCCGCGCTGTGGCTGGTGCGCGCCGGCCTCGGCCTGTGCGTGAAATCCGCGGACGGGCTGCCGTCGCTCGCGTCGCGCCTGCCACTTGGGTGCCTGGGCTGGCCGGAAGCGTCGACCCGGACGCTCGCCAGCCTGGGGGTGCGCACGCTTGCCGATCTCGCCCGCCTGCCGCGCGACGGTTTTGCGCGGCGCTTCGGCCCCGCGCTGCTGGACGAACTCGACGAGGGATTCGGGCGCCGCCACGCGCCGCGCCGGCGGGCGGTCATGCCGGAACGTTTCGACGAGTGCCTCGAACTGCCCATGGAGAGCGGTTCGCTCGGTCTCATCGAGATCGCGCTCGCTGCCCTGCTTGGCCGCCTGCAGGACTTCCTGCGCGCCCGGGCGGCCGGGGTCAGTGGACTGGCAGTCGAGTTCAGGCACCGCGCGGCGCCTGCTACCCGGTTCAGGCTCGGGCTGGCGCGGCCGAGCGGCGACGGCGATCACCTGTTCACGTTGCTGCGCGAACGGCTCGGGCGCACGTCGCTGCCGGCGCCGACGCGCTCGCTGCGCATGCGCTCCACGGTCGCCTTGCCGCTGCCGCTGCAGGACAGGCCGCTGCTCGACCGGGTGCAGCAGGACACGGACCCGGAAGATGCCGCGCGCCTGGTCGAGCGCCTGCGCGCGCGGCTCGGCAGCGACGCCGTGTTCAGCGTCTGCCTCGTGCCTGAGCACCGCCCGGAGTCGGCCTGGCGCGTCGCCGAGCCGGAAATTGTCTACGGCGAGCGAGGTGGCCGTGGTCCCCGGAGCGAGCGAATTTCATGCGGTGAGGGCAGGGGGATGCCGCCGGCCGTTCGCGGCGGCGAGCGAGGCAGCCGTGGTCCCCGGGGCGAGCGAATTTCAGTTGAGCGAGCGCAGCGGGACCCGGCCGGATCCCGCTCGCCGCCGCAAACACCGCCGCAAGCCAGATGCCGCTCACCACGCCCGCTGTGGATGCTGACGGAGCCGCAGCAGCTGCGCGAGCATGACGGCGCGCCGCTGCACGACAACCAGTCGCTCGAACTCGCCGGCGGCCCCGAGCGCATCGAGACCGGCTGGTGGGACGGCCGCGACGTGCGCCGCGACTACTACGCCGCGCGCACTCGCAGCGGCGTGCGCCTGTGGGTGTACCGCGAGCGCGGCCGGGACGGTGGCTGGTGGCTGCACGGGGTGTTTGGCTGATGCCGTACGCCGAGCTGCACTGCCGCAGCAACTTCACCTTCCTGCGCGGCGCATCACATCCCGAGGAACTCGTCGCGCGCGCGGCCGGGCTCGGTTACGCGGCGCTGGCGATCACCGACGAATGCTCGGTGGCGGGCGCAGTGCGCGCGCACGTCGCGGCACGCGAGGCCGGCCTGCGCCTGCTCATCGGCAGCGAACTCGCGCTGCACGACGGCCCCCGCATCGTCTGCCTGGCCGTCACGCGGGCCGGCTACGGCGCGCTGTGCCGGCTGATCACGCGCGGCCGCCGGGCCGCGCCCAAGGGAAGTTACGCGCTCGGGCGGGCGGACCTCGAGACTGGCCTAGACGGGTGCCTCGTGCTGTGGTTGCCGGGCTGCCCGCCGGACCCGGCCGAGGGGGCATGGCTGAAGGACCGTTTTGACGGACGGTTGTGGCTGGCCGTGGAACTTGCGAGCGACGGTCTGGACCGGCTGCAGCTCGCGCGCCTGACCGCGCTCGCCCGGCAGGCCGGATTGCCGGCCGTCGCCGCCGGCAACGTGCACATGCACGTGCGTCGTCGCCGCGCCCTGCAGGACACGCTGACCGCGATCCGCCTCGGTGTGCCGCTTGCCGCCGCGGGCCGCGCCCTCGAGCCGAACGGCGAGCGCCACCTGCACAGCCTGCGGTCGCTGGCACGGAAGTACCCGCGCGCCCTGCTGGAGGCGACGCTGGAAGTCGCTGCGCGCTGCACGTTCTCGCTGGACGAACTCAGCTACGAGTATCCGCAGGAAATCGTGCCGCCGGGTGCAACCGCCGCGGGCCATCTGCGCGAGCTGACCGTGCGGGGCCTGCAACGCCGCTGGCCGCAGGGCGTGCCGCCGCAGGTGGCGGAGCTCGTCGATCGGGAACTGCGGCTGATCGCCGAGCTCGGCTACGAGCGTTACTTCCTGACCGTGCACGACCTCGTCTCGTTCGCACGCGGGCGCGGCATCCTGTGCCAGGGGCGGGGCTCGGCGGCCAATTCCGCGGCCTGCTACGCGCTCGGCATCACCGAGGTGGACCCGTCGCGCATGTCGCTGCTGTTCGAGCGCTTCATCTCGCGCGAGCGCAACGAGCCGCCGGACATCGACGTGGACTTCGAGCACGAACGCCGCGAGGAGGTCATCCAGTACCTGTACGCAAAGTACGGCCGGCACCGCGCGGCGTTGACCGCCACCGTGATCCGCTACCGCCCGCGCAGCGCGGTGCGCGACGTGGGCAAGGCGCTCGGCCTCGATGCACTGCAGGTGGACCGGCTGGCGCGGGCGGTGCAGTGGTGGGACGGGCGCGAAGTGGACGCCGGGCGAGTGCGGGAAGCGGGTTTCGACCCGGCCAGCCCGGCGATGGTGCGCCTGCTCGGCCTGACGCGCGAGCTGATCGGCTTTCCGCGGCACCTGTCGCAGCACACGGGCGGGTTCGTGATCTCGCGCGGCCCGCTCGAGGAACTGGTGCCGATCGAGAACGCCGCAATGCCGGACCGCACGGTGATCCAGTGGGACAAGGACGACCTCGACGAACTCGGCCTGCTCAAGGTGGACGTGCTGGGGCTGGGCATGCTCACGGCCATCCGCCGGGCGCTGGACCTCGTGTCGGAGTTCGGCGGCGCGCGGCTCGGCATCGAGGACATTCCGCCGGAGGACCCGCAGGTCTACGACATGCTGTGCCGGGCCGACACCGTCGGCGTGTTCCAGATCGAGTCGCGCGCGCAAATGGCGATGCTGCCGCGGCTCAGGCCGCGCAGCTACTACGATCTCGTGATCGAGGTCGCGATCGTGCGCCCCGGTCCCATCCAGGGCCAGATGGTGCATCCCTACCTGCGCCGGCGCAGCGGCGTCGAGCCGGTCGTTTACCCGGGGGCGGAAGTGCAGGGCGTGCTGGAACGCACGCTCGGCGTGCCGATCTTCCAGGAGCAGGTGATGCAGCTGGCGGTGGTGGCCGCCGGCTTCACGCCGGGCGAGGCCGACCGGCTGCGCCGGGCCATGGCCGCCTGGCGCCGCAAGGGCTCGCTGGGTCCTTTCGAGCAGCGCCTCGTGGATGGCATGCGGGAGCGCGGCTACGAGGAGCGCTTCGCCAGGCAGGTGTTCCAGCAGATCCTCGGCTTTGGCGAGTACGGCTTTCCGGAGTCCCACTCGGCGAGCTTCGCCCTGCTGGTGTACGTGTCGGCCTGGCTCAAGCGTCACCACCCGGCCGCATTCTGCTGCGCCTTGCTGAACAGCCAGCCGATGGGCTTCTACGCGCCCGCGCAGCTGGTGCGCGATGCGCGCGCACATGGCGTGCAGGTGCGCGCCATCGACGTGAATGAGAGCGGCTGGGAGGCGCAGCTCGCGCCGGACGAGGAGGGACAGCCGGCCGTGCGCCTGGGCCTGGCGCTGGTGCATGGCCTGTCGCGGGCGGGTGCGTTGCGGCTCGTGGAAGCGCGCGCACAGGGACCGTACCGCTCCGTGCAGGAGCTGGCCGTGCGTGCTGAGCTCGACCGCGGCGACCTTGGGGCGCTGGCCGCCGCCGCGGCCCTGGCCGGCCTCACCGGGCACCGCCATCGCGCGGTCTGGCAGGTCGCCGGGGTCGAACCCGCGTTGCCGCTCGCGCCCGGACCGGCGGCTGCCGAGGCACTTCCCATGCTGCGCAGGCCGGCAGAGGGGGAGGACATCGTTGCGGACTACCGCGCCTTCGGACTGACGCTGGGGCGGCACCCGCTGGCGCTGTTGCGCGACCGGCTGCCGGCTGCGGGCTGGCTGACGGCTGCGCAGCTGTGGGAGCGGGGATCGGGCGAGCGCGTGCGCACCGGTGGCATCGTCTTGACGCGGCAGCGGCCCGGTTCGGCCTCCGGCGTGACGTTCGTGACGATCGAGGACGAGACCGGGCACGCCAACCTGATCGTGTGGAAGGCGCTCGGCGAGCGCCAGCGGCAGGTGCTGCTGGGAGCGCGGTTGCTGGGCGTGAGCGGCACGGTTCAGCGCCAGGGCGACGTGCTGCACATCGTTGCGCGCCGCCTTGAAGACCACTCGCCGCTGCTGGGCGAACTCGCGGCGAGATCCAGGAATTTCCGGTAGCCGCCGGCCTCCCTACCTGAACTTCTTTCTGGGCGCCGGCTTGTCGTCGCCGACGTCGTAGTCGTCGAAGTCGGTCAGCAGGCCCGCCGTACGGCGTTCCTCGAGGAAGCGCTCCAGCTTGCGCCACGCAGGCTCGTTCGCGCCGCGTGGGGCGCGACGCTTCTTGGTCGAGTCGAGGTCGCGGATGATCTCGTCCAGGACAACGTCGTCGTCGCCTTCGACGATGTCATCGTCATCCTCTTCCTCGAACTCTTCTTCCGGCTTCTCGCTCATGTCCTGGTCGCAACGCGCAAGGAAGCTGAGAGTGATGCCCGTGCAGTCCTACTGCTGCGGCGCCCTTATAAGAAAATGCGCGGCGCCGCGCAAGGGGGGGGGTCAGCGAACGAGCTGGTTCAGCTCGAAAATGGGCAGCAGAAGTGCGAGCACGATCACGAATACGAAGCCGCCCATCAGCAGGATCATCAGCGGGCCCAGCACGCCGACCGCCGTGTTCACCAGGCCGTCCAGTTCGCGCTCCTGGTTGTCGGCCGCCCGTTCCAGCATCGCTTCCAGCGCGCCGCTGGTCTCGCCGCTCGCCACCAGGTGGATCAGCATGGGCGGGAACAGCTTGCGCGACCCCAGCGAGCGCGCGATTGGCGCGCCCTCGCGGACCCGCACCGCGGCGTCCATCACCGCCTCCTTCATGGGCAGGTTGGTGACGACCTGGCCCGAGATCCGCAGCGCCTCGAGGACCGGGACCGCGCTGGCCGTGAGGATGGCGAAAGTCCGCGAGAAGCGTGCGGCGTTGTTGCCCCGCGTGATGCGCCCGACCAGCGGCAGGCGCAACTTGAGACGGTCGTAGTCGCGGCGCGCATCGACATTGCGCAGCCAGCGGCGCAGGCCGGCGACGGCGGCGAACGTGCCGCCGATGATGAGCCACCACCAGCTGCGCACGAAGTCGGACAGCGCGATCAACAGCCGGGTCAGGATCGGCAACTCGCGCTCGCCGGCCTCGAACACCCGGACCACCTCCGGCACCACGTAGCCGAGCAGCAGGGCGACGATGCCGAGGCAGACGACCGTCAGCAGAACCGGGTACACCAGTGCGTTGCGGATGCGCTGTTGCAGGATCTCGCGCTTCTCGGTGTAGTCGGCGAGGCGTTCGAGCACCGCATCGAGGTGTCCGGATTGCTCACCGGCGGAGACCGTCGCACGGTACAGCTCCGGGAAGACCTGCGGGAATGCGCCAAGTCCCTCGGCCAGCGTGCGGCCCTCGACCACGCGCGAGCGGACGCCCGCGAGCACGTTGCGCACCCGCATCTTCTCGCTCTGCTGCGACACCGCCATCAGCGCCTCCTCGAGCGGCAGGCCGGAACGCACCAGCGTGGCGAGCTGGCGGGTCAGCAGCGCGAGGTCGGCGGCGCCGACCCGGTGGCCCATCGAGAACCGCCCGAGGCGGCTGGGCCGGGCATCGGCTACTTCGGTGACCGACACCGGCATCAAGCCCTGTTCACGCAACATGGCCCGCACCTGGCGGGCGGCGTCGCCTTCCAGCACGCCGTGGCGCTCGCGGCCCGACGGGTCGAGCGCCGTATACTCGTAGGCCGCCATCAGTCCTCCCGCGTGACCCGCAACACTTCTTCGAGCGAGGTCACGCCGGCCAGCACCTTGCGGCGGCCGTCGTCGCGGATCCCCGGGGTGCTGCGACGGGCGTGCTTTTCCATGTCCATCTCGCCGGCGCCGTCGTGAATCAGCGACCGGAACGCGTCGTCGAGGACCACCAGTTCGTAGATGCCGGTGCGGCCGCGATAGCCCGTGGAGAGATCGCTGGGAACGCGGTAGAGGGCGGGGGCCGGATCCTCCGCGGGCACGTTCAGCAGCCGCCGTTCGTACTCGCCCGCCTCGTAACGCACGCGCGTGTCGGGGTTGAGCTTGCGCACGAGCCGCTGCGCGACGACGCCGATCAGCGTGGACGACAGCAGGAACGGCTCGATGCCCATGTCACGCAGCCGCGTGACCGCGCCGACCGCCGTGTTCGTGTGCAGGGTGGACAGCACCAGGTGGCCGGTCAGGGAGGCCTGCACCGCGATGTGCGCGGTCTCCGTGTCACGGATTTCACCGACCATCACGACGTCGGGGTCCTGCCGCAGGATGGCGCGCAGCCCGCGCGCAAAGGTCATCTCCACCTTGGTGTTGACCTGCGTCTGGCCGATGCCGTCGATGTAGTACTCGATCGGGTCCTCGACCGTCATGATGTTGCGGGAGTGGTCGTTGATGCGCTCCAGCGCGGCATACAGGGTCGTGGTCTTGCCGGAACCGGTCGGCCCGGTCACCAGGATGATGCCGTGCGGCTTGTGGATCAGTTCGTCCACCATGGCCTGCACGCGCGGCTCCATGCCCAGCGAGCCGAGGTTGAGGCGACCGGCCTGCTTGTCGAGCAGTCGCATGACGACGCGCTCGCCGTGGCCCGACGGTATCGTCGAGACGCGCACGTCCACGGCGCGTCCCGCGATGCGCAGGCTGATCCGGCCGTCCTGGGGCAGCCGCTTCTCGGCGATGTCGAGGCGCGACATGACCTTGATGCGCGACACCAGCAGCGGCGCGACGGCGCGCTTGGTCTGCAGCACTTCGCGCAACACGCCGTCCACGCGGAAGCGCACGACCAGCCGGTTCTCGAAAGGCTCGACGTGGATGTCGGAGGCACTTTCCTTGATGGCCTGCGTGAGCACCGCATTGATGAGCCGGATGACCGGCGCGTCGTCCTCGCTTTCGAGGAGGTCCGACGGCTCTGGCAGGCCTTCGGCGAGTCCGGCGAGGTCGGTCTCGCCCTCGATCCCCTCGACGATCTGCCCGGCCTCGCCGCCGCCGCCTTCGTAGGCCTTGGCGAGCAGGTCGTCAAACGCCGCGGCCGTGGCGCGTTCGATGGTCACGGGCAGCCCGACATGCCGCTGGATCTCGGCCACGGCAGTGGGCGCCGCGCCTTCCCGGTAGATGACGTGCACCTTGCCATCGATCACGGCCCGGACGAAGACGCCATGACGCTTCGCAAAGGCGAACGGCAGGCGCGGCACGTGCAGCGGACGGACCGGGTCGGCGGCGCTCATCGGCTCAGTTCCCCTTGTCGGGCGGCTCGGCGGCATTCAGCCCGGGGACCGGCTGCGGCGGTGCGGTCGGGCCTTCGACCGGCGGCAGGGTCGGCTGCCGGACGCCCGGCATCAGCTTGACGCGCCCGTCGTTGCGGTCCTGCTGCAGTCCCCGCATGAAATTGTACTTCGAGTTGGTCTCGATCGCGGCCTGCTCGGCGTCGCGGATGACGCGCGGCCGGATGAACACCATCAGGTTCGTCTTCTGCATGCGCGTGCTGCGCACGCGGAACAACTCGCCGATCAGCGGGATGCTGCCGAGCAACGGTACGCGCTGCTCGCTCTCGGTCAGGTTGTCCTGGATCAGCCCGCCCAGCACGATCATGCCGCCGTCGTCGACCAGTACGCGCGTCGTGATCGTGCGCTTGTTCGTGATCAGGTCGACGGCGCCGCGCGAGTCGGCGGCGAGGCTCGACGCTTCCTGCTCGATCTTGACCATGATCGTGTTGTCGTCCGTGATCTGCGGCGTGATCTTGAGGATGTTGCCGACTTCCTCGCGCTGGATGGTCTGGAACGGGTTGACGGCACTGTTGTTGGCGCCGGTGTTGGTGAACTGGCCGGTGATGAACGGGACCTCCTGGGTGACCTTGATCTGCGCTTCCTCGTTGTCGAGGGTGATGATCGACGGCATCGAGATGAGGTTGGTGTCGCCGTCGCCCGCCAGCGCGCGCAGGATGGCCGCGAAGTTGGTGCCGGTGTCCCGCTGGCGGCCCGCGCCCACGGTCAGCCCGCCGGGCGCGGCGGTCACCGAGGACGGGTCGTCGACCCCGCGCGCGATGTCCACCAGGCTCACGCTGCTGATCGGCTGGTTGAACAGGCCGACCAGGAAGTTGTCACCCGAACCGTCGACGATCCAGTTGACGCCGAGGTCGCGGGTCGCATCGCGGGACACGTCCACGATCATCGCCTCGAGCAGCACCTGGGCGCGGCGGATGTCGAGGCGGTCCACGACCTGCATCAGCGAGCGCATGATCTTGGGCGGCGCGGTGATGATCAGGGCGTTGGTCTCCGGCTCGGCCCAGATCGTCACGGAGCGGTCGGTGGCTGCGACGGCGGCGCCCGGCGCCGCGCTGGCCGCGGCCGTGCCCTGCGCCTGTTCCTTGAGCTTGGCCGCGAGCTTCTCCGCGTCCGCGTAGCGCAGGTAGCGCACCTGCGTGTCGCCGCCGGATTCGAGCGGCGTGTCGAGATGCGTGATCAGCGCGCGCATGCGCAGCCGTTGCGCAGCCTCGCCCGACAGCAGCACGCTGTTGGTGCGGTCATCGGCCACGACCTTGGCGCCGGTGGCGGCCTCGGCCCCCTGCGCGGCGGTCAGTGAGTTGACGACCCGCACGATGTCCGCGGCCGAGGCGTGCTCGAGGCGGATGATGTCGATGTCGGCGTCGCCGCCCTGGTCGATGCGCTGGATGATGCGAATCATGCGGTTCACGTTCGCCGCCCGGTCGGAAATGATCAGCATGTTCGACGACGGGTAGGCTGCGAGGTGGCCGTACTGCGGAATCAGCGGCCGCAGGATCGGCACGAGTTGTGCCGCGGACACGTTGCGCACCTGGATGACCTGCGTGACGATCTCGTCGGAGGTGGAACTGACGCGGTCCGGAAGGTCGTTGGCCGGCAGCTGCCGGGCATTCGCGTCGGGCAGGATCTTGATCACGTCGCCGGATGGCACGGCGACGAAGCCGTGCACCTGCAGGATCGCCAGGAACGCCTCGTAGAAGGCCCCGGGACTCATCGGCGTCGAGGACAGCATCGTGACCTGCGCGCGGACCCGCGGGTCGACGATGAAATTGCGCCCGGTCACCTGGCTGACGGCCTCGATGACCTGGCCCAGGTCGGCGTCCTTGTAGTTCGGGGTGATCATCTGGCCCTGCTGGGCATGCGCCGCCGATGCGGCGATGAGCACGGCAGCCAGGGTCAGGGCGGAAAAACGTCGGGCAGTCATCTTGTTGGTCCTTGCGTCGGTCCTACTCGGGTTCATCCGGGCCGGGCACTTGTTGTGATTGGCTCACGCCGGGCGGCGCGACGGGAATGGCGGTCGTGTCCACGGTGACCTGCTGCATCTGGCCGTTGCGCTCGACGGTCAGGATCACGGGTGACCCGGCGCCCATGCCGCGCAGGGTCTCGAGTCCCCGGTTGGGGTCGTCGAGCGGCGCGCCGTTCACGGCGGTCACCAGATCGCCGGGCATCAATCCCAGGGCGGCAAACTGGCTGCGGTTGCGGCCCGGATAGACCCGGTAGCCTTTCTGCTGGCCGCCCGCAAACACGGGTTGCGGCCGTATGAAATCGGACATGGCGGACGGGTCCTGGGCGACCAGCTGCCGGACGCTTTCCACCAGCGATTCCGGTTGCGGATTGACCTGCATGCCTTGCGTGTAGACGATCGGCGTCGGCGCGCCGCCGCCGCCGATCCGCGGCAGCGGCAGGGACTCCAGCCGGCCACTCCGCTCGAGGATCACGCGGTCCGCGTACACCTCGTGCAACCGCGCGCCGCCCGGCACCGTGGCGCCGATCGCATAGACTCGAGCCGTCTGCGAAGTCTCGCCGATGATGGCCCAGCCCTGCGCCGGGTCGGATTCGGCGAGCGTGCCCGCCAGTGTCAACTGCAGGTTGGTGGTGGGCGCGGATGAAGCATCGCCGGTGGCCACCACCGCCGAGGTGCCAAACAGGTGAGCGTTGACGATCGCGGCGACGCTGGCGCCCGCGGGCGGAGCGACCGCGACGACGCCTGCCGCCTGGTCGGCTGGCGCCGGCGCCAGCACGCGCCAGGCCAGCGCCGCGAGCTGCGCGGCCAGCGCCACCACCAGCACGATGGCGACCGCGGTCGGGGCCCACGCCAGCGCGCGGGCCGCCCAGCCTTCGCCGGACCCTGCTCCGATGGACGACAGCTTGCTCAGAAACCGCATGCCTAATGGGGCCGCCTTCCGCGTTCGCCCGGCCGATGCAACCGGCCCGCCATGATACGGGCAGCCGCGTGGCGGCCACAAGGCGGTATTTCGAGGGAAATCGAGGGACTAGCGGCCCCTGTTGCGTCGCCGCAGAGGTTGCGGCAGGTGGCCTCCCGCAGCTTGCGCCGGGAATGCAGCCCGCTGCCTTGAACCGGGCCGGGTCCGGCCCTATAAATGGGTCAAGGGTGCGGCCCTCGCCGCGCCAGCCACGCGCGAGGCGGGTTTGGGAACGGAACTGGACAAGACGCCGGACCAGACGGGACACAGCCTGGTCGTCGAGGAGGCCAAGCCGCGGCTGAAGAAGCCGCCGCTGTTTCGCGTGTTCCTCGTCAACGACGATTTCACGCCCATGGAGTTTGTCGTCGACGTACTCGAGCGCGTCTTCGGCCACGACCGGCAGAATGCGACGCGTGTCATGCTGGAGGTGCATACGCGCGGCAAGGGGACCTGCGGCGTCTATACATTCGAGATTGCGGAGACCAAGGTGGCCCAGGTCACCAGCTACGCGCGGCAGCACCAGCATCCGCTGCTGTGCACGATGGAGGAGACCTGAGTGCTGTCCAGTGAACTAGAGTTCTGCCTGAACGAGGCGTTCCAGAAGGCCCGTGAACGGCGCCACGAATACATGACGGTCGAGCACCTGCTGCGCGGAATCCTCGCGGCGCCCAAGGTCAGGGAGATCATCCGGTCCTGCGGCGGCGACCTGCAGGTGCTGGGCCGTGAGCTGGACAAGTTCATCGAGGAAACGACGCCGCGGCTGCCGGACGAGGACGATGGCGAGGTGCAACCGACGCTCGGCTTCCAGCGCGTGCTGCAACGCGCCGTATTCCATGTGCAGTCGAGCGGCAAGCGCGAGGTGACGGTCGCCAACATCCTGGTGGCCATCTTCAGCGAGAAACAGTCGCAGGCCGCCTACCTGTTGTCGGCGCAGGACATCACGCGGCTCGATGTCGTGAACTACATCTCCCACGGGCTGGGCCAGGGCGAGGCGCAGGAGCCGGGCGCCGACGAGGCCGCGGCGGCGGGCAGCGAGCCGGAAGCTGGCGGCAACGCGCTCGAGAAGTACTGCACGAACCTCAACCAGCTCGCCGCGGAGGGACGCATCGATCCGCTGATCGGACGGCAGCTGGAAATCGAGCGCACCATCGAGATCCTGTGCCGGCGCCGCAAGAACAACCCGCTGTACGTCGGCGAGGCCGGGGTCGGCAAGACCGCCATCGCCGAGGGCCTGGCGCGGCTGATTGTCGAGGGCAAGGTCCCCGAGGTGCTGGCCGACAGTTCGATCTACTCGCTCGACATGGGCGGCCTGATCGCCGGTACCAAGTACCGCGGCGACTTCGAGAAGCGGCTCAAGGCGGTCGTCAGTGAGTTGCGAAAGCTGCCCGGCGCCATCCTGTTCATCGACGAGATCCACACCGTCATCGGCGCGGGCGCGGCGTCGGGCGGCGTGATGGATGCGTCGAACCTGATCAAGCCGGTGCTGGCCAGCGGGCAATTGCGTTGCATCGGCTCGACCACCTACAAGGAATACCGCGGCATCTTCGAGAAGGACCATGCGCTGGCGCGCCGGTTCCAGAAGATCGACATCGTCGAGCCGACGGTGGCCGAGACCATCGAGATCCTCAAGGGGCTGCGCGCGGGATTCGAATTGCACCATGGCGTCGAGTACACGGACGATGCGCTGCGCGTGGCGGCGGAGTTGGCGGACCGGCATATCGGTGACCGGCACCTGCCGGACAAGGCCATCGACGTGGTGGACGAGGCCGGGGCGGCCATGCGCCTGAAGCCCACGACCGAACAGCGGCGCATCGTGGCCGTCGAGCAGGTCGAGGCAGTGGTGGCGCGCATGGCGCGGATCCCGCCCGCCAGCGTATCGTCGTCGGACCGTGAGGTGCTGAAGAACCTGGAGCGCAACCTCAAGCTGGTCATCTTCGGGCAGGACCCGGCCGTCGGGCAGTTGTGCTCCGCCATCCGCATGGCGCGCGCCGGACTCGGCACCGAGCGGCACCCGGTGGGATCGCTGCTGTTTGCCGGGCCGACCGGGGTCGGCAAGACCGAGGTGACGCGCCAGCTGGCGCTCGCGCTGGGCGTCGAATTCGTGCGCTTCGACATGTCCGAATACATGGAGCGGCACACGGTCTCGCGTCTGATTGGCGCGCCGCCGGGCTACGTCGGGTTCGACCAGGGCGGGCTGCTGACCGAGTCCATCATCAAGAATCCGCACAGCGTGCTGCTGCTCGACGAAATCGAGAAGGCCCATCCGGACGTGTTCAACCTGCTGCTGCAGGTCATGGACCATGGCACGCTGACGGACAACAACGGCCGCAAGGCCGATTTCCGTCACGTCATCCTCGTCATGACGACCAACGCCGGCGCGCAGGAAATGAGCCGGCCCAGCATCGGCTTTACCGAGCAGGACAACACGCCCGACGGCATGGAAGCGGTGCGCAGGACGTTCTCGCCGGAGTTCCGCAATCGCCTGGACGCCATCATCCAGTTCCGGAGCCTCGACCCCACGACGATCGCGCGAGTCGTGGACAAGCTGCTGCTCGAGGTGGAAGCCCAGCTCGAGCAGAAGGGCGTTGCGCTGAGCGTCGACGACGACGCGCGCGCCTGGATCGCCGTGGAAGGCTACGACCCGAAGATGGGCGCGCGGCCCATGGCGCGCGTCATCCAGGAGCACATCAAGCGTCCCCTCGCGGAGGACCTGCTGTTTGGCAAGCTGTCCGACGGCGGCGGCACGGCGCGGGTCATGCTGGCCGGGGACGGCAAGGGCCTGGCCCTGGTTTGCCGAGCGGCGAGGGAACCGGAACTGATCGACTGAGCCGCTCCCGGACAGCAAAGACCCCTGCGTTGCATGGCAGCGCAGGGGTCGCCAGGTTCGCGGCGGTGCTCAGCGGGCGCGGTAGACGATGCGGCCCTTGCTGAGGTCGTAGGGGGTCACCTCCACGGTGACGGCATCACCCGTCAGGATGCGGATGTAGTGCTTGCGCATCTTGCCGGAGATGTGCGCCATGACGATGTGGCCATTGGTCAGCTTGACCCGGAACGTGGTGTTCGGGAGCGTCTCGACGACCTCGCCCTCCATCTGAATTGCGTCTTCCTTGGACATCCAGCCTCGCCGTTGTCGCTAATTTGCGCGCGGATTGTGCACGACGGGCGCGGCCTGCGCAATTCCCTGTCTCACGTACGCCACAGCTGGGGCACGGGACGGGCGTGCCGGGCCAGCAGCGCCTCGAATTCGAGGCGGGGCAGTTGGCGCGCGCCTAGCGACTGCAGGTGCCGGGTCGCCATCTGGCAGTCGATCAGGACGATGCCCCGCTCGCGGCATGCATCGACCAGCCGCGCGATGGCCACCTTGGAGGCGTCCCGTTCGGTGTGGTACATGGACTCGGCGAAGAACACGTCGCCGAGCGCCACGCCGTACAGCCCACCAACCAGCCGGCCAGCGCGCCAGGTCTCGATGGAGTGCGCCAGCCCGCGGCGGTGCAGTTCCACGTACGAGTCGTACATGGCGGGCGTGATCCAGGTGCCGGACTCGCCCTGCCGCGGCGCCGCACAGCCCGCTACCACTGCCGCGAACGCGCTGTCGGTGCGGGTCTCGTAGCCGGCGTTGCGCAGGGTCTTGGCGAGGCTGCGCGAGAGGTGGAACTCCTCGGGAAAGAGCACGAATCGCGGGTCGGGCGCCCACCACAGGATCGGTTGCCCATCCGAGTACCACGGGAAGACGCCGCGCTGGTACGCGTGCACCAGCCACTCGGGTGTCAGGGCGCCGCCGACGGCCAGCAGGCCGTTGGGCTCGATGAGCGCTACCCGGGTTGGCGGCAGGGCTTCGGGCGGGTCAGTCGCGCTGATCCAGGTGATTCCGGACATCGACACCGAGAGTAACCGCCGGACCCGCCCGCCGGAAGGGTACGTGGCCGCGCACCGCGTCCATGTAGGCCCGCAGGTGAGCGCGTTCCTGTCCCAGGTACTCGGCGACGGCGCCGTGGAATGCCGGGTGCGCCAGTTCGTGCACCGACCACACCGGTTCGGGTTCGAAGCCCCGTGCCAGCTTGTGCTCACCCTGCGTGCCAGGCTCGAAGCGGGCCAGTCCCTCGCGGATGCAGTACTCGATGCCCTGGTGATAGCACGCCTCGAAATGCAGGCTGTGGAACTCGCCCGCCGCTCCCCAGTAGCGGCCGTACAGGGTGTCTGCACCGCGCAGGAATATGGCGCAGGCCACCGGCTGGCCGCGCTGCAGCGCCAGCTTGACCATCAGTGCCTGCGGCATGGTGCGCGCGATCTCGTGGAAGAAGCCCGGTGTCAGGTAGGGCGGGTTGCCCCGTTCCGCGAAGGTGCGCGCGTGCAGCGCATATATGGCGTCGAGCAGCGCCTCGTCGAGACCGTCGCCGTGCAGTTCCTGGAAGCAGACGCCAGCCTCCGCGACCCGGCGCCGCTCGCGCCGGACCTTCTTGCGCTTGACGGCAGTAAAGGTCCCGAGAAAATCCTCGAAGTCTGAGTAACCCCGGTTCTGCCAGTGAAACTGGCAATCGAGACGCGCCAGCAGGCCGCGCTGCTCGAACCAGCCGCGCTCTTCCTCGCTGACGAACAGCGCGTGCAGGGAACTGGCGCCACGCTCCCGCTGCAGCTGGCGTGCGGCCTCGAGGAGCGTCTCGCGGACCGCGGCCGGATCTTCGCCGGCGGCGACCAGGAAACGCGGCCCTGCGGCCGGCGTAAAGGGCGTTGCTGCCACGAGCTTGGGGTAATAGGCGAGGCCATGCTGCTGGTAGGCATGGGCCCAGGCGAAGTCGAAGACAAACTCGCCCCACGAGTGATGCTTGAGGTACAGCGGCACCGCGCCGGCGAGCCGCCCGCCGGCTTCGGCGACGATGTGCGCGGGCTCCCAGCCGGTCGCGGCCGCGGCGGAACCGCTGCGCTCCAGCGCCAGCAGGAACTCGTGACGCAGGAACGGCCGCCCCTGCAGGTCGAGGGCGTTCCATTGGTCTGCGGGCGCGTCGGCGACGGTGGTCAGGGTGCGCGTGCGCAGCATGGGCTCAATCGCCGGCGTCGAGCCGCTCGAGCCAGCGGTCGGCGTCCAGCGCCGCCATGCAACCCGTGCCGGCCGAGGTGACGGCCTGGCGGTAGACGTGATCGGACACGTCGCCGGCGGCGAACACACCGGGCACGCTGGTGGCCGTGGCGTCGCCCTTGAGACCGGTCCTGACCATGATGTAGCCGCCGCTCATTTCGAGTTGCCCTTCGAACAGCTGCGTATTGGGGGAATGACCGACGGCGATGAAGACGCCGGGCGCCATGACCTCGCGCGGCGAACCGTCGCGCACATGCCTGGCGCGCACGCCGGTCGCACCCGACTCGTCGCCCAGGACCTCCTCGACCACGTGGTCCCACAACAGCGTGACCTTGCCGGCCTTCTGCAGCGCGAACAGGCGATCCTGCAGGATCGCCTCCGCGCGCAGCTTGTCGCGCCGGTGGATCAGCGTGACGTGCGAGGTGATATTGGCGAGGTACAACGCTTCCTCAACGGCCGTATTGCCCCCGCCGACCACGACCACCGCCTGGTCACGGTAGAAGAACCCGTCGCAGGTCGCGCAGGCGGACACGCCGCGGCCACGAAACTTCGTCTCCGAGTCGAGTCCCAGATACTTGGCCGAGGCGCCGGTCGCGATGATCAGCGCATCGCAGGTGTAGGCGCCCGATTCGCCCTGCAGGCCAAACCGGCGTTTCGTCAGGTCGACGGCCGCGATGTGGTCTGCGACCAGCTCGACGCCAAATCGCTCGGCATGGAGGCGCATGCGGTCCATCAGCGCGGGGCCGAGCAGGCCCTCGACGTCGCCCGGCCAGTTGTCGACCTCGGTCGTCGTCATGAGCTGGCCGCCTGGCTCGAGGCCGGTGATCAACAACGGCGCCCGGTTGGCGCGTGCCGCATAGATGGCCGCCGTATACCCGGCCGGCCCGGAGCCGATGATGACGAGTCGCGAATGCCGGGGGTCGCTCATGTATAGTTCTCCGCGTTTGATCGGGCTGGATTCGGGCACCGGCCCGGCCGTCGTGAGACCGGCCATGCTATGGGACGCGGGGGCGCGGATAAAGCGTCCCGGGGCAGCGTCGGCCCGACCGGCCGCCGGACCCCTGGCCCGCCTTGCAGGGGCTCCAATCAACCTCGTATAATCAATACGTTACAGACCGTACTTGAGAAACAGGTTAACGAACGTGGCAGACCTCAGACGCTCGGAACGAACACCGCCCGACACGCTGGAACCGTCGGTCGCGCGCGGCGTGCGCGAGGCGGCGTTCTGGGTGCTGGCCGCCGCCGCGCTGGTGCTGCTGCTGGCGCTGTCGAGTTTCGATCCGTTTGACCGCAGCTTCAGCTACACGGGCGAACCCGGGCGCGTGGGCAACCTGATCGGTCCGTTCGGCGCATGGAGCGCGGACATCCTGTTCATGCTGTTCGGCCTGCCCGCCTACATCTTCCCGATGGCGATCGCCTACGCCGGCTGGCTCGCTTTCAAGCGCGTGGACGGGCAGGGGATGCTGCGCAGCACTGTCGCGTTGCGCGCGGTCGGCCTGGTGCTGGCGCTCGTCACGAGTTGCGGACTGGCGACCCTGCACTTCGCGCCCGGCCGGCTGCAATCGACGGCGGGCGGCGTGCTGGGCAGCCTGGTCGGCGTGAACCTTGCGGCGGCCGCGCTGCCGCTGGGCGCCACGCTGATCCTGCTGGCCTTCTGGTTCGCCGGCGTGCAGTTGTTCACCGGCGTGTCGTGGCTGACGGTCATGGATTTCCTCGGCCGCTGGTGGCTGCGCGCGATGCGCTTCGTCACCGAACGGGTCAGCAGCGCGCGCGACCAGGCGGCGGGACGGGACATGCGCGAGCAGCGCGAAGCCGTGGTCCGCGAGGGCAAGCGCAAGGCGTCGGCGCGCACGCCGCCGCGCATCGAGGCCGCGGCGCCGACCGTGCCGGAAAAGAGCGACCGCGTCGAGAAGGAAAGGCAGGTGCCGCTGTTCGCCCGGCCGGCGGCCAAGGACCTGCCGGCGCTCAACCTGTTCGACGAGCCGCCGCCGCGTGAACCGGTGTATTCGCCGGAAGCGCTCGAGGCGATGTCGCGACTGGTCGAGCTCAAGCTCAAGGACTTCGGCGTGGACGTCGAGGTGGTGGCCGTGCAGCCCGGCCCGGTGGTGACGCGCTTCGAGCTGAAGCCCGCGCCGGGCGTCAAGGTGAGCCAGATCAGCGGACTGGCCAAGGACCTGGCGCGCGCGCTGTCCGCCATCAGCGTACGGGTCGTGGAGGTGATTCCCGGCAAGTCCGTCGTCGGTCTGGAGATTCCCAACGAGTCGCGCGAGCTGGTGACCCTGGGCGAGATCCTGCGGTCCAAGGCGTACGACGAGGTGAGCGCGCCGCTGACGCTGGCGCTCGGCAAGGACATCGGCGGCGCGCCGGTCGTCGTGGACCTGGCGCGCATGCCGCACCTGCTGATCGCCGGCACGACCGGGTCGGGCAAGTCGGTGGCCATCAACGCGATGGTGTTGTCGCTGTTGTACAAGAGCACGGCCGAGCAGGTACGCCTGATCATGGTGGACCCGAAGATGCTCGAGTTGTCTGTCTACGAAGGCATACCGCACCTGCTGGCGCCGGTCGTGACCGACATGCGCCAGGCCGCCAACGCGCTGCGGTGGTGCGTCGCGGAGATGGAACGGCGGTACCAGCTGATGGCCGCGCTGGGCGTCCGCAACCTCGGCGGCCTGAACCGCAAGATCCGCGACGCCGAGGCCGCCGGCAAGCCGCTGGCCGATCCGCTGGTCGACGCGCTGTTCCGGTCCGGCAAGTACCAGGGCGAGATCCCGTGCCTGCAACCCGTGCCGCTGATCGTCGTCATCGTCGACGAACTGGCCGACCTCATGATGGTGGTCGGCAAGAAGGTCGAGGAACTGATCGCGCGCCTGGCGCAAAAGGCGCGCGCTTCCGGCATCCACCTCGTGCTGGCCACGCAGCGCCCGTCCGTGGACGTCATCACCGGCCTGATCAAGGCGAACATCCCGGCGCGCATTGCGTTCCAGGTCTCCGCGAAAGTGGATTCACGGACCATTCTCGACCGCAGCGGGGCGGAGTCGCTGCTCGGCCACGGCGACATGCTGTACATGCCGCCCGGCACGGCGCTGCCGATGCGCGTGCACGGGGCGTTCGTGTCGGACCAGGAAGTCCACCGCGTCGTGAAGTCGCTGCGCCTGTCCGAGGAGCCGGCCTATGTCGACGAGGTCCTGACCGGGCCGTCCGGACCCGTGCCGGGCTTCCCGGACGAAAACGGCGAGGGCGGCGAGTCGGTTGCCGATGACGGCGAGCAGGATCCACTGTACGACGAGGCCGTGCGGGTCGTGCTCGAGACGCGCAAGGCGTCGGTGTCGGGCGTGCAGCGCCGCCTGCGGGTCGGCTACAACCGCGCCGCGCGCATCGTCGAGAGCATGGAGGCCGCGGGACTGGTCGGCGCGTTGCAGCCCAACGGCAGCCGTGAAGTGCTGGCCCCGGCGCCGCCGCAGGACTGATGGCGTCATGAAGTCACTGGCCTCCGTCGTCGCCGTCACCCTGGCCCTGCTCGGGTTGCCCGGCGCGCAGGCCGAGGACTCCCCGCAGGACCGTGCGGCCGGCGCTCGCGTCGAGAGGTATCTGGACCGGCTCGACACGCTGCGTGCCGAATTCGTGCAGCAGCTGGTGGACCAGGATGGCGAGGTGCGTGACGAATCGCGCGGCTCGCTGGCGCTGTCCAGGCCGGGCCGCTTCCGCTGGGACTACCGGCAGCCCGCGCAGCAACTGCTGGTCAGCGATGGCCGCAGCGTGTGGTTGTACGACGCGGATCTCCAGCAGGTCACGGTGCGGCCGGTCGGCGACTCGCTGGCGCATACGCCCGCCATGCTGCTGGCCGGCAAGGGCGGGGCGGCCGAGACATTCCATGCGCGCGATGGCGGCAGCGCCGGCGGGCTGCAATGGGTCGTGTTGACGCCGCGCCTCGCCGAGGCCGATTTCTCCGACGTGCGGCTAGGATTCCGTGGCCAGGACCTCGAGCGCCTGGACCTGCAGGACCGGCTCGGCCAGTCCACCCGCATCACGTTTTCGCGCATCGAGCGCAACCCGCGCCTGCCGCAGGCGCTGTTCAGCTTCGCGCCGCCGCCTGGCGTGGACGTGGTCGGCGCCCCGGCCGCGCGCTGACCGCATGCTGCCACTCGCGAAACCGGGCCTGTGGCTGGCGGGCGCCGCCGCCATCGCGCTGGCCATCGCGCTGGGCAGCCTGCTGCCGGGGCCGCTGGTCGCGGCGGTGAGCGGCTTCGACAAGCTGGAGCACCTGGTCGCCTATCTGCTGCTCGCCCTGTGGCTGGCCGGCATGGTCGAGCGGCGTCACTACCCGGGCGCGGCGCTCGCGGCATTGCTGTTCGGTGCCCTGCTCGAAATGGCCCAGGGCGCAATGACCGCCACACGCGAGCCGGAATGGGCCGACGTGGCGGCCAATGCGCTCGGCGCCGGCACGGCGCTCATCCTGGCTCGGCTGGGCGTCGGCGGCTGGGCGTTGCGCGCCGAGGCCTGGCTCGGCTGGCGATGACGCTGAACTGCGCCGGCCGGCCGCCGTCTACAATGCGCTGGTGACGCCCCCACAGGAATCGCTGTTGCCGGACCAGGGCCGCGAGCACTGGCGCCCGCTGTCCGACCGCATACGTCCCGACACGCTCGACGACCTGGTCGGCCAGCCACACCTGCTGGCGCCCGGCAAGCCGCTGCGGCGCCTGATCGAGACCGGCACGCCGCACTCCATGATCCTGTGGGGGCCGCCTGGCACGGGCAAGACGACGCTCGCGCGGCTGGTCGCGGGCACCTGCGCGGCGCGCTTCGAATCGCTGTCGGCCGTGCTGGCGGGCGTCAAGGACATCCGCCAGATCGTCGAGGCCGCGCGGCACGCCCGCTCCATGAGCGGCCGGCCGACGGTGCTGTTCCTGGACGAGGTGCACCGCTTCAACAAGTCGCAGCAGGACACTTTCCTGCCGTTCGTCGAGGACGGCACGCTGGTCTTCATCGGGGCCACCACGGAGAACCCGTCCTTCGAGGTCAATTCCGCGCTGCTGTCACGCGCGCGCGTCTACGTGCTCAAGCCGCTGGACGAGACGGACCTGCTGACACTCCTGCGGCGCGCCGTCGCCGATGCGGAACGCGGGCTTGGCGCGTCGCGACTTGGACTCGACGACGGCGTACTGGAGCTGCTGGCCGCGGCCGCCGACGGCGATGCGCGCCGTGCGCTCAACTTCCTCGAGGTGGCCGCGGACCTCGCGGTGGACCGCGACGGACGACCGTGGGTCACGCGCGAGTCGGCGCTCGACGTGGTAGCCGGCGGCCACCGCCGCTTCGACAAGCGTGGCGAGCAGTTCTACGACCAGATTTCGGCCTTGCACAAGTCCGTGCGCGGCAGCGACCCGGATGCGGCGCTGTACTGGCTGTGCCGGATGCTGGACGGCGGCTGCGATCCGGCCTACCTGGCGCGCAGGATCCTGCGCATGGCTGTCGAGGACATCGGCACTGCGGATCCGCGCGCACTGACGCTGACGCTGGACGCGTGGCAGGCGTACGAGCGCCTCGGCAGCCCGGAGGGCGACCTGGCGCTCGCGGAGGCAGTCGTGTTCATGGCCTGCGCGGCCAAGAGCAACGCCGTCTACAAGGCCTTCGGCGCGGCCATGGAGGACGCGCGGTCGCTGGGATCACTGGACGTGCCGCTGCACCTGCGCAATGCGCCGACGCGGCTGATGAAAGAACTCGGCTACGGCACGGGCTATCGCTACGCGCACGACGAGCCGGACGCGCACTCGCCCGGACAGACCTATTTCCCGGACACGATGGAACCGAGGATCTACTATCATCCCGTGCCACGCGGGCTGGAAATCCGCATCCGCGAGGCCCTCGATCGCATCCGGCCGCGCCGGGGCGCAGGGACGGACCAGGCATGACGCAGACGATCATCGCGATTGCGCTGGGCGGCGCACTGGGTGGCGTGTCCCGCTACCTGGCCGGCCTGGCGGTGCATGCGGTCGTGGCGAGGACGTTTCCATGGGGCACGCTCGCAGTCAACGTGATCGGCAGCGCCGCAATCGGCCTGCTGTGGACGTCGCTGGCCGCCCGGGGGGAGAGCGGGGAAGCGCTGCGCGCTTTCGTCTTCATCGGGCTGCTGGGCGGCTTCACGACATTCTCGAGCTTCTCGCTGGAGACGCTGCTGCTGATCGAGCAACAGGCCTATGGCCGGGCGGCGGCCTACGTGCTGGCCAGCAGCAGCCTGTGCCTTGCCGGGGCCTGGGCCGGCCTGGGCGTGGCGCGGCACTGGTCGGCCTGACACGGGCAGGACGGAGGGACATCGTGCTGGACACAAGGCTGCTGCGGACCGATCTCGACAGCGTGGTGCGCAACCTCGCACGGCGCGGCTACACCTTCGACGGCCGCCGCTTCGCGTCCATCGAGGAGCAGCGCAAGGTGCTGCAGATCGAGGTGGACCGGCTGCGCAACGAACGCAACACGCGCTCGAAGCACATCGGCCAGGCCAAGGCGCGGGGCGAGGACCTGACGCCGCTGCTCAAGGAAGTTGAATCACTGGGCGATGACCTGGGGCGTGCCGACGCGGGACTGGCTGCGCTGCAGGCCGAGCTCGATGCGATGCTGCTCGAGGTGCCGAACCTGCTGCACGACAGCGTGCCCGACGGTCGCCAGGAGCAGGACAACGTCGAAGTGCGCCGTCACGGCGAGCCGGCCAGGATGGACTTCACACCACTCGATCATGTCGCACTCGGCGCCGCGCTGGACGGGCTGGACTTCGAAGCGGCGGGCCGCATCTCCGGTGCGCGCTTCGCGGTCATGACCGGTACCGTCGCAAGACTGCACCGCGCGCTCGGGCAGTTCATGCTGGACCTGCACACCCGCGAGCATGGCTACGTCGAGGCGTACGTGCCTTATCTGGTCACGCGCCAGACACTGACCGGCACCGGGCAGCTGCCGAAATTCGAGACGGAGCTGTTCGCATTGCGGGGCCGCGACGAGTTGTCGGCCGGTGAGCGCATGCAGGACCTGTTCCTGATCCCGACCGCTGAAGTGCCACTCACGAACCTGGTGCGGGATCAAGTCATCAGCGCCGCGGACCTGCCGCTGAAGTTCGTCGCGCACACGCCCTGCTTCCGTTCCGAGGCAGGCTCCTACGGCAAGGACACGCGCGGCATGATCCGTCAGCACCAGTTTGACAAGGTCGAGCTCGTGCAGGTAACGCGGCCGGAGGCGTCCTACGCGGCGCTCGAGGAACTGACCGGTCATGCCTGCCGCGTGCTCGAGCTGCTCGGGCTGCCGTATCGCGTCGTGGCGCTGTGCGGTGGCGACATTGGCTTCGGCAGCGCCAAGACGTATGACCTGGAGGTGTGGCTGCCGGGGCAGGGCAGGTACCGCGAAATTTCCTCGTGCAGCAATTACGAGGCTTTCCAGGCGCGCCGCATGCAGGCACGCTGGCGCAATCCCGGGACCGGCAAGCCGGAACCGGTGCACACGCTGAATGGATCAGGGGTCGCGATAGGTCGCGCGCTGATCGCCGTGCTGGAGAACTACCAGCAGACCGACGGCTGCGTGCGCGTGCCGGACGTCCTGCGGCCTTTCATGGGTGGGCTGCAGAAGCTGCAGCCGCGGGACGGGTGAGTCCGGCCGGCCTTGCTAGCACCGTGCGAGGGCACGACAATCCTACCGTGGCCGCGGTACCGGAGAGGTGGCAGAGCGGTTGAATGCACCGGTCTTGAAAACCGGCAAACCCGCAAGGGTTTCGGGAGTTCGAATCTCCCCCTCTCCGCCAGCTCCTTGACAGAGGAGCCCAGGCGGCCCCTCGGTTTCGGACGAGACGAAGACGAGCGCGGCGCGGGTGGACCGCCGTGCAGCGCCCGCCTCAGGCTGCCGAGGACCGTCGCAGGGTCGGCGCCCCTTCGCCACTCAGTTCCCGGAACACCGCATGGAACTGCTCGAGCGCCCAGTCCACCTGGTCGCGCTTGATCACCAGCGGCGGCGCGATGCGCAGCGAGTGCCCGTGCGTGTCCTTGGTGAGCACGCCACGCTCCTTCAACGCGCGGCTGAAGCGCTTGGCCTCGCCGGCCTCGGGGTGCAGTTCGACGGCCATCATCAAGCCGCGGCCCCGCACTTCCTTGATGGCGGCGGAGCGGATCGAGCGCAGCTGCTCGGTGAAGTAGGCACCCTGCAGGGCGGAATTCTCGATCATGCCTTCCTCGGTCAGCACCCTGAGCGCGGCGCGCGCGACCGCGCAAGCCAGCGAGTTGCCGCCAAAGGTCGAGCCGTGCTGACCGGGCTGCAGCACGCCCAGCACCTCGGAGTTGGAGAGCACGGCGGAAACCGGGTAGAAGCCGCCGGACAGCGCCTTGCCGACGAGCGTGACATCGGCCTCGATGCCCTCGTGGGCCTCTGCCAGCAGCTTGCCAGTGCGGCCCAGCCCCGTCTGGATCTCGTCCAGCACCAGCGTGACGCGATGGGCGGTGCACAGTTCGCGCACGCGCTGGAAGTAACCGGGCGGCGGAATGATGACGCCGGCCTCGCCCTGGATCGGCTCGACCAGGAAGGCGACGGTGTTGGGAGTGATCGCCTTCGCGAAGGCCTCGGCGTCACCGAATGGCACGACCCGGAAGCCGGGCGCGAACGGCCCGAAGCCGCCGCGCGCATCCGGGTCCGTCGAGAACCCGACGATGCTGATGGTGCGGCCATGGAAGTTGTTGGCGCAGACGATGACCTCGGCCTGCCCGTCCGGCACGCCCTTGACTTCGTAGCCCCACTTGCGGACCGCCTTGATCGCGCTTTCGACCGCCTCGGCGCCCGAATTCATGGGCAGCACCTTGTGCGAGCCGGTCAGCGCGGCGATCTCCTCGTAGAACAATGGCAGCTGGTCGTTGCGGAACGCGCGCGACGTGAGCGTGAGCTTGCCGGCCTGCTCGACCATGGCCGCGAGGATCTTTGGGTGGCAATGGCCCTGGTTGACGGCGGAATACGCCGACAGGCAATCAAGGTAGCGCTTGCCCTCGATGTCCCAGACCCAGACTCCCTCGCCGCGGCAGAGCACGACGTCGAGTGGCTCGTAGTTATGCGCCCCCAGCCGCGACTCGGTTGCGATGAGGTTGCTGGCTAGACTGTTCATGTTCATCCTCACTGCGTGCCGGCATGGCACGCTCGATGATCTGCCGGCCGAAGAGGCTGGCAGCGAGTTCCACGAGCAGCCGCGCACTGCGGCCACGCTCGTCCAGGAAGGGGTTGAGTTCGGCGATGTCGAAGGACAGCAGCAGGCCCGAGTCGTACAGCATCTCCATGATGAAGTGCGCCTCGCGGTAGGTCGCACCGCCCGGCACCGTCGTCGCGACCCCGGGCGCAATCTCCGGATCGAGGAAGTCGACATCCAGGCTGACGTGCAGCACGCCGCCGCGTCCCTGCACCGATTCGATGATCCGCCGCAGTGTGGCGACCACGCCGAATTCGTCGATGCTGCGCATGTCCACGACGTTGATGCCGCGCGCCTGCAGCAGGGCGCGCTCGTCGCGGTCGATCGAGCGGATGCCGAACTCGTACACGTGCGAGTAGGGAACGACCGCATCGCCCGCCGCCTCGCGCACTGCCCCGAAGCCGGCTTCGCCACAGAAGGCGGCGACCGGCATGCCGTGCAGGCTGCCGGAGGGCGAGGTGAGCGGAGTATTGAAGTCCGCGTGCGCGTCCAGCCACAGCACGAACAGTTCGAGTCCCGCTTCGCGGCAATGCCGCGCCACCCCGGCCACGGAACCCATGGACAGGCTGTGATCGCCGCCCAGAAAGACCGGCGTCTCCTCGGCCTGCAAGGCCTCATAGCCGGCGCGGGCCAGCGAGCCGGCCCAGGCGGCCACGGTCGCGCCCCTGTCCGGCCGCTGCGGTTGGGCGCGGCCCGCCCAGGGCGCGACGTCGCCGTGATCGCGCACCTGGTGGCCAAGCGCCGCCAGCGCCTCGGCAATGCCGGCGATGCGCAGCGCAGCCGGCCCCATTGCGGCACCAGGCTGGCTGGTGCCTGCGTCGGTGGGTGCGCCGATCAGCGCTATGCGGCGCCGCTGATCCGCAGCCAGCCGTGGCGCTCCATGCGGTTGGTTCATGGCTTCGTCCTGACCGGAAATAGCTGTCATACCGCTATTCTGGCGTGCGCCCGTGGCGGCAGACCAGCATTCTGGTTTCGACCCGCAAGCAGTGCGATGCCGGTACCACTTCCAGCCGGTTCAAAGGTATATATAAATCGGATTAAAAATATACTATAAAGAATTGATTATAAGTGAAATATATCACCGAAACCGGTTGACAGTGCCCGTCAACCCGGTGCTGTCGGCGTCTACACCCGATTGCCGCTCTCCGCCGGCGCTTGCCAGTCCCGCGTGGGCTGTGATGGCATGGCGCCCGCGTTGACACGGAAGCCGCCCAGAACAGGGGGCAACAAACGAGGGAAACGTGATGGACAAGATCGGAAAGATCGCCGTGGTCGTCGGCATCGTGATCGCGATCGTGGCCGGGTTCTTCAACTTCACGCAGCCGTGGTTCGGGTGGCTGCTGGCCGTACTCGGCCTGGTCGTGGGCTTGATGAACGTGACAGGCACCGAGTCGAAGACCTTCCTGCTGGCCGGCATCGGCCTGTTGATGGTCGGTTCGTCCGTCGACAATGTGCCCTTGATCGGCGAGATGCTGACGTCTTTCCTGGGCTACATCATCGCGTTCATGGCGCCGGCCATCCTGATCGTGGCGCTGAAGAGCCTGTTCGACACGGTCAAGGACTGACCGGATCGGGCTTGTCGCACGGAAAGAGGGCCCGCAGGCGCCGGCCAGCGTCGACCGCGCAGCGTCGCGCGGATCTTTTCAGGGCTTCCCGTTCAGCGTCGCGGCGGCTCGCCGCGTGGCGCATCGAAATTGAACATGCCGTGCGTAATCTGCCACAGGCCGTCCGCCTGCTTTTCCCAGACCTGCAGGAACTTGCCGCTGTCCAGCGACTTGCCGTCCGGGCCGGTACCCAGGAAGGTCCCGGACCGCCAGCCGAGTGTGCCGGACACGCCGACATCGGTCTCGTCCAGGTCCAGCTTGATGCCGGCTGTCTTGTTCGCCGCGAATTCCCTTGCGAACTGCTCCCTGATCGCCATCCGGCCCACGACATAGGGGCTGTTCGCGGGCATCAGCATGGCGTCTTCCGAGTAGAACGCGGCGACGCTCGCGGCGTCGCCAGCCTGCAGAGCAGCGAAGCCGAGCGCGCCGGCCGCGCGGATCGCCTTCAGGTCCGCGGCGGTCGTGTCGGGCGCGGTGACTTTCTGTGCGGGTGCAGGGGCGGGCGCGCAGGCCGGGGTGACGATGGCCGTTGCCAGCAAGACGAGCGCTACCAGTGACTTCATGTGGTACTCCCCACGTCGCTTGAACGTGCGGGCCATCCCCTCGCTGACCCGCTGTGTGCCATATCCATCCTACACCGCAAGGCGCGGTTCCGGACGACCGCGTGCTTTGCAGCGCAGCATTTGAGCGCTGCCATCTTGGCGCAGACGGATGGCGCGGCGGGCCAACGGGGTACCGCGCCGGGTCGTGCAAGCGCGCCGGGCACAGGGCTATGATGCGCCCATGCACAAGGATCTCGCAGGTCTGCGGCGGCGGCCCTTCCTCACGCCGGTGTGGCTGTCGGCGATCGCGACGGTCATCGCCCTGGCGGTGGTGGTCTGGCTGGTCCTGTCGGCCTCGACCACGACGGTATTCGTAGTCCGGCATGCCGAGAAGGCCGCCGGCGCGGACCCCGACCCGCCGCTGTCGGTGGCTGGACAGTTGCGCGCCGAACGGCTGGCAGAAGTGTTCGGTTCGGGCGGATCCCGCCATGGCCTGCAGGCGATCTTCGTCACGGAATTGCGCCGCACGCAGGAAACGGCGCGGCCGCTGGCCAACGCGCTGGGCATCCCGGTGCTTGTCGTGCCAGCCGCCGAGTCGGCGGCTGCTGCGCGTCGCGCGCTGGACGAGTACGCGGGTCAACGCGTGCTGATGATCGGTCACTCGAACACGGTTCCGGTCATCGTCCGGGAAATTGCCGGTGAGCGCGTGCCGGAACTGGCGGAGACCGACTACGCCACGCTCTATGTGGCCAGTCGTCCGCGCTTCAGCCGCTCGTCCGTCGCGGTGCTGCGCCTGCCCTGAGCGCGCGCGCGGTCAGCCGCGGCGCGCGGCAATCGCGTTTTCGACGAACTGCTTGTGTCGCGCCACGCGCAGGTCGGCGAGCACCGCGTCGCGCACCACGCCCATCCCGTCGATCAGGAATGTGGCGCGGCGAACGCCGATGCCAAGCGGGCCGTCGACGCCGAAGGCGCGTATGACCGCTTTGCGTTCGTCGGACAGCAGCGTGAAGGGCAGCTGGTACTTCTTGCGGAATTGCCGATGGCTGGCCGGCGACTGCGGGCTGACACCCACGACGCGCAGGCCCGCACCGAGTATCTGCGTGTGCAGGTCCCGCAGGTCACAGGCTTCGCTGGTGCAGCCCGGCGTGAAATCGGCCGGGTAGAAATAGAGGATCAGCGCATCGGCGTCGAGCAGGCCGGCCAGGCTGCGTTCGACGCCGTCCTGGTCCGGCAGCGTGAAATCCGGGGCTTTCTTGCCTGCTGCCAGCATCGTGCTCTCCAGTCGGCCCGGCCCGCCCTCACGGCTGCCGGTGGGACGCGGGACCCCGGAATACCGCTTCCATCACTTCGTAGTTGGACGCGTGCAGGCCGAGGTGCTCGTAGATCCGCTGCGCGGAGTTATTGGTCCTGTCCACGTAGAGCCGCAGGCCGCAGACGCCGGCCGATCCACGCGCCAGTCCCGCCACGTGCCGGTACAGCATCGAGAAGATGCCCCGGCCGCGCAGCGCCCGCTCGACAAACACCGACTGGATCCACCAGAACACCCCGTTGCGCCAGTCGCTCCATTCGTAGGTCAGCATCATCTGCCCGATCGCGCGGCCGTCATGCTCGGCAATGAAGTAGCGGCCCAGCGACCGGTCTGCGAGAACGGCGGCGACGCCCGGGCGCAGCAGCGCAAGGTCGAGGCCCACATCCTCCGACTCCCTCGCCAGTTCCGCATTCGCCTGGATGATGAACTCCAGGTCGTCCGGGGTCGCATCGCGAACCGTGAAATCCATGCGTCTGCCTGTCCAGCACGGGGACCCGGTCAATGATAATGCGTGGCGAGGGAGGCGTCTGCACCCGCATGGGCGACCGGAATGGTCGCTTGCCCGGAAGCGGGCACGTCATTACAATCCTGCGCCTTCGTGGGGCGGTAGCTCAGCTGGGAGAGCGTCGCGTTCGCAATGCGAAGGTCGAGGGTTCGATCCCCTTCCGCTCCACCAGTTCTGACCCAGGCTCTCCGGCATCCGCCGGAGGGCTGCGAGCGCGCCGGCGTGTGCCGCCGGGGTCGGGCTATTTCGTCAACCGGAAACCCTTCTCACGGAACAGCCGCACGCAGGCGCGCGCGACCTGCTGGTCGTACTTGGCACGGCCATGGCTGGTGATTTCCTCGAGCGCGGCCGCCACGCCGAGGGTAGGCCGGTACGGGCGGTGCGAGGACATCGCCGCCACCACGTCGGCGACCGCGATGATGCGCGCCTCGAGCAGGATCTCTCCATCCTTCAGGCCACGGGGGTAGCCGCTGCCGTCGAGCCGCTCGTGGTGCTGCAGGATGGTCTCCGCCACGGGCCAGGGAAACTCGAGTCCCTTGAGGATGTCGGACCCGGTCTGCGGGTGGGTCTTGATCATCTCGAATTCCAGGTCGGTGAGTGCGCTGGGCTTGGAGAGGATCTGCGCCGGGATGGCGACCTTCCCGATATCGTGCATCAGGCCGATCACCTCGAGCCCGTGACAGCGCTCCCTCGCCAGGCCGAGTTCCGCGCCGATAGCGCGCGCCACCGCCGCCACCTGACGCTCGTGGCCCGCCGTGTACGGGTCGCGCAGCTCCGTCATGTTGGCGATGGCCTTGACCGTCTCGAACTGCGTGGACTCCAGCTGGCGCATCTGCTGCGCCAGCTGCTCCCGTGCCAGCTTGCGTTCCGTGATATCGATGATCAGGCCGTCCAGGCAGACGAGTTCACCGTGCCGGCCGAAGATGCCGCGGCCGCGTTCCCACACCCAGCGCTCGGACCCGTCCTGGTGCCGGATCCGGTACTCCATCTCGTACGGTCCTTGCTGTGCGAGGGCCGTGTCGACGGCGTTCCTGACCAGCTGCCGGTCTTCCGGGTGGATCAGCTCTGCGTAGGGCACGACGCTGTTCATCAGCAGGTCGGCGGGCGGATGACCCGTGACGCCGGCGCAGCCGTCGCTCAGGAATTCCATGGTCCAGTCGGCGTCGTTCCTGCACCGATACGCCAGCCCCGGCAGGTTGTCGATCAGGGTCTTGATTCGTCCCTTGCTGGCCCGCAGCAGTCGCGACTGCTCGCCGTCCTTCCTGACGGCGTCGGTCAGGCGTTGCATCGCCACGGTCAGAATGCGCGTCTGCTCGGTGTGCCTGGCCCGCAGGCCGGCGAGCTCGAGCTGGGTGGCAACGCGCGCCAGCACTTCATCGGCTTCGAACGGTTTGCAGATGAGTTCAGGGACTGGCGCGTCGCGGCTGACGGGCGCCTGTCCTGACTCGCCCCGGGCACGGATCATCACGACCGGGATGTCGCTGGTGTGCTTGTCAATCGCCAGCGCGGCATGCAGTTCCCCGCCGGTAATCCCCGCCAGGTCGGTGGCCACGAACATGAGCTGCGGCTTGGCCTCGTGGATCGCGGCGAGCGCGTCGGGACCGTTGTGTGCAACCTGCACGACATAGCCGCGGTGCGACAGGATGCGGGACAGGTCGTCCGCATCCGCCGCAATCGCGTCAACGATCAGGATGAGCGTCTCCTGTCGGTCGGGGCTGGCCGCCGGGGGGTGACTGCGCACCGCGTGCATAGGGGGAATCGGCCTCATTAAGTTCCGCGGATTATGCATAGTCGGCGGTCGCCCCGTGCGAATGAGGCGCATCGGCGACGCGGAACTGCGAGCCGTGTCACAGGAGCAGTCCGCCGGCGGCACGGCGGCGGTCGCCGCGGTGCTGCCGCGGGCCGTTCCGGCCTGGGGTACCATTGACGCGGCGCCCCGGTAGCTCAGTGGATAGAGCGGCCGCCTCCTAAGCGGCAGGTCATAGGTTCGACTCCTATCCGGGGCACCAGCCGGACCTGTAACGTTGCGGCGGCCGAGACGGGCGCAGCGCCTCGTTTTCTAAGGAAAAACCGTTCCGGTATCATCGGGACAATTCTGCGACATGCGCGCCGGCATGCCGTGATGGGAGCGTCTGAGCAGGCCATGAGCCGACCGCTGCGCGAGTTGTACGAATCGAGCCCCCTGCATGGCGCCAACGCGCCCTATGTGGAGGCGCTCTATGAGCGGTACATCGACGATCCAGGGTCGGTCGACGCGCCGTGGCGCGGCTACTTCGACGCACTCGGCGAGCGCGGCAGGCATGAGGTGGCCCACGGTCCCGTCATCGACGGGATTCTGCAGCGCGCCAGCGCGCGCCTGGCCGCAGCGCCCATTGCGGGTCCGGCCACCGCGCTGTCCGAAAAGCAGGGTCTGGTGTCACGCCTGATCCAGGTGTACGCGGCGCGTGGTCACCTGGTGGCGCAGATCGATCCGCTGGGCATGATGCAGCGGCCCACGCCGCGGGTCATGGAACTGGACTATTTCGGCCTGTCGGATGCGGACCTCGCGCTGGAATTCTCGACGGGCAGCCGTGTGCCGGGCGTGCCGCAGCGCATGACGCTTGCGGCGCTGATCGAACACCTGCGCCTCATCTACACCGGGCACGTGGGCGCCGAGTTCGCGCATGTCTCGGAGGCGGAGGAGCGCCTGTGGCTGCAGGATCGCTTCCAGAACCTGATGCTGCACCAGCGGCTGTCCGTGCAGGAGAAGCGCGACCTGCTGTGGCAACTGTCAGCGGCCGAGGGTCTCGAGCGCTACCTGCACACCAAGTACGTCGGGCAGAAGCGCTTTTCGCTCGAGGGCGGCGACGCGCTGATTCCGCTGCTGGACGACCTGATCCAGCAGGGTGGCACGCGAGGCGTGCAGGAAATCGTCATTGGCATGGCGCACCGGGGCCGGCTCAACGTGCTGGTCAATGTCATCGGCAAGGCGCCTGCCGCACTGTTTTCCGAGTTCGAGGGCAGCTACGACCCGGCCCGGCTCAAGGGCTCGGGCGACGTCAAGTACCACAAGGGCTATTCCGCCGACCTCGCCACGCCCGGCGGCACCGTGCACGTCGCGCTGGCCTTCAACCCGTCGCACCTCGAGGTGGTCAACGCCGTGGTGCAGGGTTCGGTCCGTGCCCGCCAGGAGCGGCGCGGCGATGCGGCGGGCGAGCAGGTCATGCCGGTGCTGATTCACGGCGACGCCGCGTTCGCGGGCCAGGGCGTGGTGATGGAGACGCTGCAACTGTCGCAGGCGCGTGGCTTCGCGACCGGCGGCACCGTGCACGTCATCGTCAACAACCAGGTCGGATTCACGACCAGCGAGGCGCGCGACGCGCGCTCGACCCTGTACTGCAGCGACGTCGCCAAGATGATCGAGGCGCCCATCCTGCACGTGAATGCGGACGACCCGGAGGCCGTCGTGTTCGTCGCGCGCCTGGCGCTCGAGTACCGCCAGCACTTCCACAAGGACGTCGTCATCGACCTGGTCTGCTACCGGCGCCACGGCCACAATGAGGCGGACGAACCGGCCGCGACCCAGCCGCTCATGTACCAGGTCATCCGCCGGCACAAGCCGGTGCGCCAGCTGTATGCGGAGCGGTTGCAGCGCGAGGGGGCCATCGAGGAGGGCGATGCGGCCCGCCTGGCCTCGCAGTACCGGGACGGCCTGGACGAGGGCAAGCCGCAGGTGCGTGCGCTGGCCGCCGCCGGCTCGCGCGGCGCCGGTCCCGACTGGAAGAAATTCCAGGCGGCGGACTGGTCGGAGTCGGTGGCGACGGGCGTACCGGTCGAAGACCTGCAGGCGCTGGGCCGCCTGCTGACCGCCACCCCGGCCGATTTCACGCTGCATCCGCGTGTGGCGAAGATCGTCGAAGATCGCAAGCTGATGTTCGCCGGCGAGCGGCCGCTGGACTGGGGCGCGGCCGAACTGCTCGCCTATGCGACCCTGCTCAAGGATGGTTATGGCGTGCGGCTGACCGGCCAGGACAGCGCACGCGGCACCTTCTTCCACCGTCACGCGGTGCTGCACGACCAGCTGAGCGGCCGGCG
>CAVOFV010000003.1:0-622372 GCA_963695085.1 uncultured Gammaproteobacteria bacterium
TTGGGCTGCGTCGTCCGCGAGACGATGTTCCCGAAGTCGTCGTAAACGACACTGCCTTCATTGCCTTCCGGATAAACGACGCGCGTCGGCCGATAGGCGGCGTCGAAATCGACCTACGTCGCCCGCCCGATCGAATCGGTGATGCGCGTGAGCACGTTGCGCTGGTCTACGATCCGCAGGTCGTACGCGGTGTTGTAGCCGTTCGGCCCGGTGACGGTCAGCCGGTCGTACCAATGGGTGTTGGCCTGGGCGCCGGGCCGCAGGTTCGTGTAGGCATAGGTCCACTGCACGCCGTCCTGCGTCACCGAGCTGACGAGCGGGTAATCGGGCAGCGCCGCGACTTGAAAGGTCGGGGACGCTTCGCCGGGCAGTTGCAGCGTTCCGAACGACCGTTCGAGCGCTACGCCGAGGACGTTCCCACAAGCTTGACAGGTGTAGATTCGCCCGCCGAGATCCGTGATCGTGGTGCCGTCCGCGCTATACGTCAGTCGTCCGAGCGGCGTGGTGGGAGCGGAGCTGTTGTAGATCGCCGCCTCCGCCGGCGCATTCCATCCCTGCGTGCCGAGCTCGCCGGGGTGATAGACGATGGTGATGAAGAACCCCAGATTGCTGGTAATTCTCGTCGGGCGATAGAAGGTGCGGTTGAAGGGATCGCCGGCGAGAGTCGCCGTGTCATACGTATAGGAAAGGGTCTCGCCGTTCGGATAGCTCACCGCGGAAGCGTAATACTGCATCGAGATCGGATTGGTTCCAGTGGTCTCCACGTGCTTCAGGTTGAACCGATAACTCTCGGCGGATCCGCCCCGGTTGTAGATATTCACATTCGGCGTGAAGACGGATCCTGTACCAATGATGCTTTGGCAATCAAAGTCGGTACAGCGGAAGGACTCCGACGATCCCGTGCCGGTATGAACCGAGTAAGCACTCTGAACGGATTGACCGGCCTCTCCCCACTGTTGCCCGCTGACGTAAGGCGCGGCATTCTGCACCCAGTCGAACCGTAGATTCGGCGCGCCCGGCACCGCAAGCACGGGCACCCGCAGCTGGATCTTGCCGCTGACCAGGTTCACCCCGTTGTGATCGGTTTCGACCCGCAGCGGCGAGATGACCTCGGGGACCTCCTGTTGTGCGCGGGCGTTCAGGCTTCCAGCCAACAGGAACATCGCGAGCACGCCCTGGAGGATGCCCGGGCGCTGGATAGGGGATGTTTCGGCGTTGACCGGGCGCGTCGACATCACGTTACTCGCCTGGAGGCGGAGCGGCGAAGGAGCACCCTCCGCGGCAGACCTGGACGAATTTCGTAGGGGAGAAGCCGCTGCAACCGGCCGCATTGCACGCTTTAGCCTTATATTGGTACTCGCCGTTCGGCTTGTTGCTGAAGCTCTTGAACGTGGCCGTCCCGTCGTGCACTTTCGAGAACGGGCCCCAGAAGACGCTTTCCCAAAGCTCGTATCGGGTCGCGCCACTCGAGGTACTCCACGAGATCGTGTAGTTGCCGGTCGTGTTCATAGAGGGGCCGGTGATGCTCGCTGGCGCTGCAGGCACCGCGAGGGTCACCACGGTCGGATTCGCCCCGGTGCGATAGCCGCTGCACATCGATGCATAGCAGGCGCGGACGCGGTAATAGTAGGTACCGTTGCCCTTGCCCGAGATCTGCTTGCTGGTGCCCGTTCCGCTGTAGACCTGCACCTGGCCGCTGAAACCCGCATTGGTCGCCTCGTAGAGCTCGTAGGCGCTGAGCGTTCCGCTCGCCACGCCCCAGCTGATCGTGTAGCTGCCGGTGCTGCTGCTCGACGGCACGGTGATCGAGGACGGGATCCCGGGCGGCGTTCCCGATGCGACCTCCGTCCGATTGCCGGCTGGATCGAGCGTATAGCTGACGAAGCTGCCGTCAGCGTACGTGACTCTCTCGAGTCGCCCGAGTGCGTCGTACTCATAGTTGACGGTGTCGGCCGGCGCGCTGCCGCAGACGGCAGCCAAGAGCAGGGTCAGCAGGCACGCACGGAAGAGTCGCTTCTCCCCGGTTCGCGTCGCCCGGTGGCGAGAGCTGGCGGCGAGCGGGGTGGTGTTATTACGGATCCCCATCCCTGGCCCCCTGAAGCCCGAATGACCGGGCTTGCGGTAATTAACGCCGTCGCTGCGCAAAAGTCAACGGCGGAAAAATCTCCGGCGGAAGAATCTCCCGTTCAGGTGAGACCATTGGCCAGGTCGCGGCACTAGATACAGATGGGGCCAACGGAATCGGGGCGATTCGCCTTGGGCGAAGGCGCGGGAGTATTCGTGCGCACACTCATTTCCGCAGTCGTCGCACCTTTGATTCGACCTGTGCGCCAATCGTCGGGAGATTCGCCCTGATCGCGTCCGCGACGTGAGAAGGCGCCAGATGGGCATAGTGCCGATCGACCATTCGCGTATCGGAGTGTCCAAGCGCCTCGGCGACGATCGCCAGCGGAGTTCCGTGCTGCACGAGCAAGCTTGCGTAGGTGTGTCGTAGCGCGTGGAACCCGATGGGTGGCTTGATCCTGGCCGCCGCACAGGCTTCGGTCATCGGCCGTTTTTGATCTTGTTGTCCCCAGGCCTGCCCATCGGGGCGGGTCAGCAACAGTTCGCTCGGCTCCCTCCCTGCCGTCATGGCATCCAAGGCAGCTCGCCCCTCATCGGTCAGCGGAACGCGCCTTGGTTTTCCGCTTTTGCTCTCGGCGATCAGCAGATAACCGGAGCGTGAATCGAAGTCGCCGACCCTTAGTGCCCGCAACTCGCCCCAGCGGGCGCCAGTCAATAGCGCCGTTTCCGCCGCGCGCCGAAAGTCGGGCTGGCAGGCGTTCAACAACCGACCGCATTCCGCGACCGTCAGCCATTGCACCCGAGCCGAATCCGCCCCCTTGAATCGACGCAGATTCCGCCAGCCGTCGTCCGCAGCGACCCGACCATCCCGGTAGGCTTTGTTCAGGCAGGCTTTCACCACATTGATGATTCGATTCAATGTGGCCTTCCGGCGTCGCTTCTGGTCCGCCGGGTCCGCGCTCACGGAGCTTCCCCTGCCCGCCTTCTTGCGTCGTCCTTTCGGGCGTTGCTTCTCCGCCCAGGTCAGCCAGCGATCAAAGTCTCCAGGCTTGAGGGTCGCAACATCTCGGCCATCGAAAAACGGCACGAGATACGCACGCAGTTTCCATTCCGCGTCGCGAGCACTCTTCGTGTGAAGTTTCGCCCACGCGAGATAGTCCTCGACTGCCTGAACAACCGTGTACTGCCTAGAACGCTGGACCTCGGAGAGCTCCCCGCCGAGTCGTGCGGACGCCTGGAAGTAACTCAGAATGCCGGCGTTGTCCGACTCGCTGTAATCGTCCGCTTCGGCGAAGACTTCGGTCTCGTAACCCTTGCCTGTATAGCGGCGCACGAGCCAGGAACCATTGGCGGCGCCTGTGCGCGGCTTTCGACGGCGGTACCCCAGATGCACGCCGGCCTTGCCGGTCGGCGTCCAATAGGGCTTCTTGCGCGGCTGCAGGCGCAATCGCGCCGCGCGCGTGTCAAGATTTTGTGATCGGACCGAACGGGGCATGAGAAAGCTTCGGTGTCCAACAGTGTCCAATATACGGGGCCAGATTCTGCCAGACAGTCATGGACGATGGTAGACAAATCAGCTATTTTATAGACCTTCTGAGAGGATGCCGGAATACGCGACGAAACTCCAATGTCGCCCTCTCAAGGCTGGTACGAGGGTTCGAATCCCTCTGGGAGCGCCATTTCCTCTGCCACGGCCGTGCGGGATGAGAACCCTCGCAGAGGGTTCGACGAGCGGGTGCGACAGCGCTCGCGAAGGACCGCGACGCGCCTGGCGCGGCGCGGGTCCCGAGCCGCCCGGCGAGGGACGAGGGCCGAGGGCCCGAGCAATCCCTCTGGGAGCGCCATTTCCTGCAGCGCGCATCGACCGGATCAATCCCGCATACGGAATCCGTACGCCAGGATTCGCCCCGGATGGCATCGGGCGGACCAAAGAAAAACCCGGCACGAGGCCGGGTCTTTCACTTGTTGTTGTGCGTTCAGGCGTGCTTGCGCCGCCGGCCGAAGCCCAGCCCGACCAGGCCGAGGCCCAGCAGGGCGAGCGTGCCTGGCTCCGGCACGCTGTTGGCGGGCGTGATGCCGTTGCTGTCGTCCCAACCGGCGGCAAAGCTGTTGACGTTGACCCAGGCCCCGTTGGCAGCCGGCGTTTGCAACCAGGTCACGATCCAGAAGCTGTCGTTCGGGTTGAGCGTCAACGTGACGCCAAGTGAACCCGTTCCGGCCGCGTTCGTGAGATTGTCCTGGTAACTGTCAGTACCGAGACTCGCGTAGCCTGGCGCACTCGCGTAGCCGCCAAGCAAGGCGAAGAAATTGTCCGCGGCGGTGGTGCCGACATCGAAGAAGTCGCCCGACAACGTGAAGATCTCCAGGCTCGCGAACACGCCGGATCCCGTCCCCGCGGCAAAGGGGAAGGCCGCGTTCTCGGCGGGAACGTACTGCTCATACCCGAAGCTGCCGCCGAAGGTCCGCGTGACCGTGCTGGCGCCCGTGTAGGTGTAACGCTGCAGCGCAACGCTGTTGGTGCTGTTACGCGTGCCCGGGGCATCCACCGTCCCACCCAGGCTGTCCGCGTGCGCGCTGAGGACCGGAGCGCCGGCCACGCCCGAGAGCGCCACGCTGCCGCTGGCCGTGCCGTACGCAGGGTCTGTCTGGCTCGCCGCCGCGGCCAGGTCGCCCGGGTCGCCGGCAAAAGTCCCCGTCACGATGCCCGAGATCCCGTCGCAGGCAGTCGCGCCGGGTATCGGGGCGGTGGTCGTGCAATCGCGGAACGTCACGTACACGCTGCTGCTGGACTGGATCAGTACCGCATTGGCCGTCATCGGCCCGGCCAGCAATCCCACCGCAAGAACCGTCAGGAGTTTGTTCTTCATCGTTCAGGGCCCACGACCCTGCACAGCGCAGGGGTTCTGCACTGAACGGAAGCAAGGATCGTGCCATTCGGCGCCGGCCTTGACCGATACCACTCATTTCCTAGACTCAATCCATTTCAGCGGAAGTCGCTGTTGCGGGCGCCTGCGTTGTTCATTACCCCACATGTAAATAATTCCGACGGTCAGAAGAGCCTAAGTGTTTGATTCTGAGGCCCCGTGTGAACGACCCGAGCGTCCACGGCCGGCGCGTAGACTGCGAAACACCGCCGCACGGCGCCCGTTCGGTGCCGGGCCCAGCGACAGGAAGCGCCCATCGTGAGAGACAGCGAGCCACGAACGATCCGCATTGCCATGTGGTCCGGACCGCGCAATATCTCCACGGCGCTGATGCGGTCCTTCGGCGCGCGGTCCGACACGGCCGTGTGCGACGAGCCGCTGTATGCGCACTACCTGCTCGTTACCGGCGCCCCGCATCCCGGTCGTGACGAGGTGATCGCCGCGCACGAGACCGGCTGGCGCCAGGTCGCGGCGCGGCTCACAGGGCCGGTGCCCGGCGGCCGGCCCATCTACTACCAGAAGCACATGGCGCATCACCTGCTGCCCGATATCGGCCGCCAGTGGCTGGATCCGCTCACCCACGCGTTCCTGGTGCGCGATCCCGCCGAGATGATCGCCTCCCTGGCGCGGGTGACGCCGGATGCCGGCCTGGCCGACACCGGCCTGCCGCAGCAGGTCGAGTTGTTCGAGCGCGTGGCGCAACGACTCGGTCGCGCGCCGCCGGTCATCGACTCGCGCGACGTGCTGGCCGACCCGCCGCGCGTACTGAACGCGTTGTGCGCCGCGCTCGGGATTCCTTACGACGAGGCCATGCTGCGCTGGCCGGCCGGCCCGCGCGACACGGACGGGGTCTGGGCAAGGCACTGGTACGACTCGGTCAACGCCTCGACAGGCTTCCAGGCGCCAGGTGGCGGCCAGCGGTCGCTGGCGGCCGCGCTGCGGCCGCTCTGCGACCTGTGCATGCCCTACTATGAGCGCCTGGCCGCGCACCGGCTGAGCACCTGAACCGAGGCGCCATGCTGCAGCACTACGACGAGCGAAATCGCGACCTCATCGTCAACGTCGGTGGCCGTCTCACGCACCGCGACGAGGCACGGGTCAGCCCCTTCGACAGCGTCGTGCAGGGCGGCGACGCGGTATGGGAAGGCCTCAGGCTGTACGACGGACGCATCTTCAGGCTGACCGAGCACCTCGACCGGCTACGCTCCTCGGCGCAGGCGCTGGCCTTCGCCGCGATCCCGTCGCACGAGACGATCATCGCGGAGATCCGCCGCACGCTCGCCGCCAACGGCATGCGCGACGGCGTGCACATCCGCCTGACGCTGACGCGCGGCATCAAGCTCACATCGGGCATGGATCCCAGGCTCAATACGGCGGGCCCGACGCTGATCGTGCTCGCCGAGCACAAGGCGCCCGTCTATTCGCAGGACGGCCTCAGCCTCATCACCAGCGCGGTGCGGCGCTTTCCGCCGGACTGCCTCGACCCGAAGGTCCATCATGCCAACCTGCTGCAATCCATCCTGGCGAAGATCCACGCCAATGTGGCAGGCGCCGACGACGCGGTCATGCTCGACCCGCGCGGGTTCGTGGCCGAGACCAACGCCACCCACCTGTTCCTGGTCGAACGCGGCGCGGTCGTCACGCCGACCACGGCGGCCTGCCCGGAGGGCATTACGCGAGCGGCGGTGCTGGAGTTGTGCGCCGCGCAGCAGATCCCGCACGCGGTCCGCGACGTGTCACTGACCGAGTTTTACCGGGCCGACGAGGTGTTCTGCACGGGCACGATGGGCGAACTCGCGCCAGTGGCGCGCATCGACGGTCGGCAGATCGGCACGACCGGCGAGTGGCCGGTGACGCGCCGGCTCTCGGACCTGTACGCCGCGCTCGTCCGGAGTACCGGCTACCCGCTCGTCGACTGACGCCGGCCGCTTGGCCCCGCGCTGCTCCACAGCAGCGAGATCATGGCGAGGCCGCACAGTCCCGCCACGGCCATGGCCGGCAGCGCCAGCGACGGGGGCTGATCCGCCTTGTGGGCGATGCCGATCGCCGCCCACGCTATGGCCGCCAGGAACACCGGGTCGCGCAGCCTGAAGAAACCGAGAGCCGCGATCGCCAGCGCGCCGCCGAGCATCGCCTGCGACCACGACACGCCATCCACCGCGGCTGGCAGCAACCCCGTGTACATGACGGCTACCCCGAGGTTGGCCAGGGTCGCGACGCAGATCCAGCCAAGGTACAGGCTGAACGGCACATCCACGCACCAGGCCTCGCGCCGGCCGGATGGCGGCGCCGCCGCCAGCCCGCGGCGGACCGTGGCGAGCGCGGCCAGCAGGAGCACCATCGCCGCCAGCGATGCCACGATCGCCTCGTAGTGCCACAGCAGCAGCCACGTGACGTTGGCCACACAGCTGACCAGGTACGCGCCGCGCAGCGGCCGCAGGCGCGCGGCGCGCGCGCCAGTCCCGGCCAGTTGGTAAACCGTGAAGGCGACGATACCCAGGTAGATCAGCCCCCAGATGGAAAAGACCCAGCCGGCAGGCGTGAACGGCAGTTCATGGCGGGCCGATACCGTGCCGGGGGTGAGCCCGTTGATCCAGCCGCCGCTGGCCAGCGCGTTGACGACGAGAACCGCCGTGGTGGCCACCAGGACCCCGGCCCGCTCGAGCCATCCAGCCATGCCCCACCTCCGGCCTGTCCTGCCCGGCGACCTTGTATCACAGCCGCCGCCGCCGGGCAGACTGTGACAAGGGTCGACAAGTGCCGGTAGACGGTGGAACCGGTGTCCGCGTTGCAGTACTTTGAGCACATGGTAGCCAACACGGGGTCCGGCCGATGACGCCTGCCGACGAGCGCATCGCGCAGATGCTGGCCAAGTGGCAGACGAGCCTCGACCTGCATCTGCGCTACACGAAGTTGCCGGACGACGAGTACTGGCAGGTGCAGGCCTGGCCGGAGCACGAGAGGCCGAACCGCTGGATCGTGGAACTCGCCAGGCAGCGCCTGGAAGCGCTGCAGCGCATCGTGCAAACGCGGATCTCCGCCGGTGACCCGTCATTGTCCGAAGCGCTCGAACTCATGGCATTCCTCAGCAACCTGGTCGGGTCCGAGCACCTCGAACGTCACATCCCGCAGGCCGAGGACAAGACGACTGCCAAGTCCGTCACGCCCGCCGCCGACGCGGCCAAGCCCGCCGCCGACGCGGCCAAGCCTGCCGCCGGCAAGGCCAAGCCCGCCGCCGACAAGGCCAAGCCCGCCGCCGCTACAGCCGGGCCTGCTGCCGAGGCGGCCAGGCCGGCCGCGAAGAAGCGTGCCAGGCAGGCAAGTACGGCGGTGCGCGCCAAACAAGACACGACCGAGCCGGCCCAAGAGCCCATGACTGACGAGGACGTGGTGACCGAAGACGCCGTCAGGCTGCTGTCGTGGGGCAAGGCCTGGCACGAACTGCCGGAAGCGATCGAGCGGATGGCGGACCGGCCAAACGCGACGGTCGTCCGCAAGATCCTGAAGCTGGCGCGCGACGATATCGAGCAGAAAGTGGACGCGGGGCTCGACAAGGACTAGCCCGCCCCTGAGCAGCCTTCGGTCACGGTCGCCGCCGGCACCCGCCGCGAACCGGGAACCCGGCAGCGGGCACCAGCGCCCACGATCAACTTGCGCCGCACCCCGGTCGCGGGGAAGAATCGCCGCGCCATGCCTGCACCCCAAGCGACTGCCGCGGGACTCGGCCGGCGCCTCGCCGCGCTGTTCTACGACGGCCTGCTGGTCACGGCCGTGCTGTTTCTCGGCACGCTCGTGCTGCTGCCGTTCACCGGCGGCGAGGCCATCACGCCACAGGCATCGGGCCCGTGGGAAATCGCCTACCGCGCGTGGCTCGTGCTGCTCGCGCTCGGTTACTTCTGCGGATCGTGGATCCGCCGCGGCCAGACGCTCGGCATGATGTCCTGGAAGATCCTCCTGCAGCGTGACGGCGGCGGCCTGCCGCACGGCCGCGACGCCGTGCTGCGGTTCGCGCTTGGCTGCGCCGCTACCGTCGCCGCGCTGTCCGGCCTGTGGGTACTGCGCGGGGCGACGACGGCTGTATCGGCCGCGCTGGGCATCGCCCTGCTGCTGCCGGCGGTCGGCAACTACCTGGTCATGTACGCCGATCCTGGCGCGCGCACGCTGCTCGACCGCTGCACGCGCTGCCGCGTCGTGCGCCTGCCCTGACCCGGGCGGCCGCTCAGCTGACGCGGCGGATCGCGACCACGGCCAGCAGCGCCAGCGCTGCCGCCGGGACCCAGGCAGCGAGCAACGGGTCCAGTCCGTACACCTGCGCGCTGTTCTCGAGCGTACGGTTGGCCAGGAAGTAAAGCGCTCCCGCCAGGATACCGACGACCATGCGGGCGCCGTTGCCGGACGCACGCATCGGCCCGAAGGCGAACGGCACGGCCAGCACGCAGACGAGGATGATGGACACGGTGCGCGCGATCCGCGACCACAGCGCAGTCTCGTAGGCCGTCGACTCCAGGTTGTTGGCGCGCAGGTGCGCCGCATACGTATACAGGCTGCGGACCGGCAGCGCGGCCGGATCCACGACCGCGAGGCCAAGGAACTCCTGGTTGATGTCCACCTCCACGTCGAGGGTCGGGCTGCGCGTGGTGCTCGTGCCGCCGTCCTGGAAGCGGGTCTCGGCGTAGTTGCGGAACCGCCAGGTCAGGCCGCTCTCGTGGGACGCCGTATCGGCCCGGCCGACCCGCGCCAGCGAGCGGTCCGGCGCAAACTCGAACAGGTACACGCCGCCAAACATGTTCTGCGCGGTCTGCTGCTGGATGTTGACGAAACGGCGGCCGTCCTTGACCCAGGAACTGCGACCGCCCGCCGCCGTGTACTCGGAGTACTTGCTGAAGATCTTGAGTTGGCGCGCATACTGGTCCGACGGCGGCGCGATGTACTCGCCCATGACCCACAGCCCCGCCAGCAGCACGAGTCCGGCCAGCGCCGCGCTGCCGGCGATGCGGGCCACCGACACGCCGGCGGCACGGATGACCGTCAATTCGCTGTCCCGCGCCAGGCCGCCCAGGCCCAGGATCGCGCCGATCAGCGCCGCGATGGGCAGCCCCTCGAACAACTGTTGCGGCACCGACAACAACGTGAAGACGAGCGCGTCGCCGACATCGTAGGTGCCGACGCCGATATCGTCCTGCTCGCCAAGAAACGTGAACATCATGGTCAGCGCCAGCAGCACGGCGGCCACCATCAGCGTGTGCAGCAGAATGGTGCGCACGATGTGGCGGTCCAGGATCTTCACGCCGTCCTCCGGAACATCGCGTCGAGCGGACTCTGCCGGTGCAGCAGGTAGATGCCGACCAGGACCACCAGCGCGTGCACCCACCACAGGCCGATTCGCGGATCGATCTGCTCCTTCTCGATCCATACCCTGGAGACCGAGATCAGGTTCGAGTACAGGAAGTACGCCACGATGGCCAGGGCCACCCGCGCATAGCGCCCCTCGCGCGGCCTCAATGCGGACAGCGGCACGGCCAGCAGCGCCAGCACCAGCACCATGACTGGCAGCGCAATGCGCCACTGCAGCTCGGACACGTCGCCCGGGTCGCTCGAGCGCAGCAATTCGGCGGTCGGCTTCTGCTGCCGGCTGATCTTGCCCGCGCCGCGGTCCGGGATCCGCACCGGGATCCCATGTTCGGCAAAGCGCACGCGGCGGAAACCGGCCTGGCCCGGTACGCCCTCGTAGCGCTCGCCGTCATACAGCACGACCACGTGCAGCCGGCCCTCGTCCTCGATGCGGTGCACGGCGCGCGCCGCGACCGCCAGTTCTATTCCTTCGCCCCGCCGGCTTTCGAGGAACACGTTGTACAGCACCCCGTCAGCGTCCGCCCGCTCGGCGTAGAACACCGCCGCGCCACTGGCGAAGCTGCGGAACTTGCCCGCTTCAAGCTGGCCGAACTGCGCATTCCGGAACGCCTCCTGGCGCAGCGCCTCGGCGGCCGTGCGCACCGCGGGCGCCACGTTGAACGACAACCACGCCACGCCGGCGGCAGCCGCCAGCGCCAATGTCATGACCGGCAGGTAGAGGCGCTCCGGTCCGCTGCCACAGGCACGGACCGCGGCCATCTCGCTCTCGTGGTACAGCCGGCCGAGCGCCAGGATCACCGCCAGCAGCGTGCCGATCGGCACCAGGACGGTCAGGTTCTGCACGGTGGACAGCCCGATCAGCGAGAACACGACCTGTTGCGGAAAGCCGTTGGCCGCGGCGAGGCCGAGGATGCGCGCCAGCTGGTTGCTGACCAGGACCACCAGCAGCACGCCGGTCACGGCCAGCCATGCCAGGGCGACTTCACGCAGGACATAGCGGTCGAAGGTCTGGAACAAGTTCGCTCCGGGTCGCTGCGGCCGTTTTCGTCTAAACTAGCGGCGACTGGGGCGCACCGCCGGCCGCCGGGTCGCGCCGCTGCCGCCAGTACGTTAAACGAGTGCCGCCGTGGCCTCAATGCGCGGACATGTTACAGGCGGCGCAGCACCATCAGGGGATGTGACCATCATGCAGTTCCATGCTACCCGATCTTCGGCCGCCTCCCAGCGCACCGCCTGTGCCGTCGTCGGCATCTACGAAAAGGGCCAGCTGTCGGCCGCGGCGCGGGCACTCGACGGCAAGTGCGGTGGCGTCATCGCCCGCGTCGTGCGGCGCGGCGACTTCGACGGCAAGCCCGGCGAAGTGCTGCCGATCACCGAATTGCCAGGCGCGCCGGCCGGTCGTGCCCTGCTGGTCGGACTCGGCAGCCGCAAGGGCTTCGGCCGCAAGCCGTACCGCAAGGCAGTGACCGCCGCGGTGCAATGGCTCGCCAAGAGCGGCGCACGGGATGCAGTGCTGTTCCTGGCGCAGGAGCCGGTGCCGGGGGTCGACGACTACTATGCGGCCCGTTTTGCGGTCGAATCGGCGTCGCTGGTGCTGTACCGCATCCCGGACCTGAAGAGTGGCAAGAAGCCGCCGAAGCCGAAGATTGCGCGCCTCGGGCTGGCAGTCGCGGACCGCGGCCAGCTGACAGCCGCCCGGCGCGGCATCAAGGACGGCCTGGGCGTGTTCGCGGGCATGGCCCTGTGCCGCGACCTGGCAAACCTGCCGGCCAATGTCTGCACGCCCAGCTACCTCGCCAGCCGCGCGCGGCAGATGGCGCGGGACCACAAGGCGGTACGCGTCAAGGTACTGACGGAAACCGAGATCAAGCGCCTGAAGATGGGCTCGTTCCTGTCAGTGACGCGCGGTTCGGAGCAGCCGCCGCGGTTCATCGTCATCGAGTACCGCGGGGCTCCGTCATCCAGGGCGCCGATCGCGCTGGTCGGCAAGGGCATCACCTTCGATACCGGCGGCATCTCGCTGAAGCAGCCGCCCGGCATGGACGAGATGAAGTTCGACATGACCGGCGCGGCCAGCGTGTTCGGCTCGCTCGAGGCCATCGCGACCATCGGCCCGAAGCTGAATGTCGTCGGCATCGTGCCGTCCTGCGAGAACATGCCGAGCGGGCGGGCGACCAAGCCGGGCGACATCGTCAAGTCGATGTCCGGCCAGACCATCGAGGTCCTGAACACCGACGCCGAAGGCCGGTTGATCCTGTGCGACGCACTGACCTACTCGCGCAAGTTCAAGCCCAAGGCCGTGGTCGACATCGCGACGCTGACCGGCGCCTGCGTCATCGCGCTTGGCGCGCACTACAGCGGCCTGTTCTCCAATGACGACGGTCTCGCCGACGAGCTTGGCGCGGCCGGCCGGCGCGCCGACGACGGCGCCTGGCACATGCCGATGGCCGAGGAATACACCGAGCAGCTGAAGAGCAACTTTGCCGACCTGGCCAACGTGGCCGGCCGTGAGGGCGGGGCCATCACAGCCGCATGCTTCCTGTCGAAGTTCACCGATGGTCTGCGGTGGGCGCATCTCGACATCGCCGGTTCCGCCTACCTGACCGGCGCCAGCAAGGGCAGCACCGGGCGGCCGGTGCCGCTGCTCGTCGACTGGCTGCTGGGTCATAGCTGAGGAGCCAGATGGGCGCGCCGCAGGTACGGTTCGTCGTCATGCCGGCAGCGGACGACGGCGCATGGCAGGCGTTTGCCTGCAAGGTCGTGGAAACGGCCTACCTGGACGGCCACCGGGTCCTGGTCCGGTGCGACTCGGCCGAACAGGCGCAGTCGTTTGACGAGCTGTTGTGGCGGTTCTCGGACAACAGCTTCGTGCCGCACGAGATCGCTGCGCCAGGCGCCGCCTGCGAAGAAGCGCCGGTCGTGCTGTGGCCGCACGGCGAGCCGCCGGCTGCGGCGGCTGTGCTGGTCAACCTCGCAAGTGACGTGCCGGCCTGGTACCGGCAGTTCGCGCGCATCGAGGAGGTCCTCGACGGCGACGTGGCGCGCCGGCGCGCCGGCCGCGAACGGTTCCGCTTCTATCGCGCCGAGGGCATCGAGCCGCAGACCCGCGACGTCGGCGACGCACCATGAGCAAGCGTGAAAATAACGACAAGGAACTGCCGATCCTGACCGACGTCGTCGAGCTGCGGGCAGCAGCCGGCGCCACCGGCGCGCACCGGGCGCTGGCCGTACCGGCCGAGGAAGGCAGCGGGATCCACAGCGCCGAGGAACTCGCGTCGCTGCAGGCAGACGTGGTCGGACGCACGCTGAAGGTCACCGACGAGCTGCTGCAAAGCGCGTCCCGCGAGATGGAGGGGCTGCTGTTCGAGCGCGTCCTCGACCGGCTGCGCGCGACGCTGCCGGAAATCGTCGCCCAGGCGCTGCAGGAGCACCTGAACCCGCGCGACGGCTAGCGCGCGTTCCGACCCCGCAGGGACCCGGCTCCTGCCGGCCGCCCACCACGGCCCAATGCCGGGAAAGCCGCGCAACCGGCCTCTTGTATACTGCCGCGTCGCCCCTCTCGCCGCCGCCCGCGCATGGAAAAGACCTATTCGCCGCAGGATATCGAGCAGCGCGCCTATGCGCGCTGGGAGCGCGGCGGCTACTTCGCTCCCGGCGGCCATGGCCCCGCTTACTGCATAGTGATACCGCCGCCCAACGTGACCGGCACGCTGCACATGGGGCACGCGTTCCAGGACACGATCATGGACGCGCTCACCCGCTACCACCGCATGACCGGCTGCGACACGCTGTGGCAGCCCGGCACCGATCATGCCGGCATCGCCACCCAGATGGTGGTGGAACGCCAACTCAACGCGGAAGGCCTGACCCGCCATGAACTTGGCCGCGACAGGTTCCTCGAGCGCGTGTGGGCCTGGAAAGAAGAATCCGGTGGGACCATTTCGCGGCAGTTGCGGCGCATGGGCGCATCGCTGGACTGGAGCCGCGATCGCTTTACGATGGACGAGGGCCTGTCGCGCGCCGTCATCGAGGCGTTCGTGCGGCTGTACGACGAGGGACTGATCTACCGCGGCAAGCGGCTGGTCAACTGGGACCCGGTACTCAAGACGGCGCTGTCGGACCTCGAGGTGCTGTCCGAGGAGGAACCGGGCAGCCTGTGGCACCTGCGCTACCCGCTGGCCGACGGCAGCGGCCACCTGACCGTGGCCACCACCCGGCCGGAGACCATGCTCGGCGACACCGCCGTGGCCGTGCACCCCGACGACGATCGTTACCGCCGGCTCATCGGCGCCCGCGTGCGACTGCCGCTTGCGGACCGCGAGATCCCGGTGATTGCCGATGAGTACGTCGATCCCGCCTTTGGTTCCGGCTGCGTGAAGATCACGCCCGCACACGATTTCAACGACTACGAGATCGGCCAGCGACATGGCCTGCCACTGGTCAACGTGCTGAACGGCGACGGTACGCTGGGCGACGGTGCACCGGTCGCCTACCGCGGCCTGGACCGGTTCGAGGCGCGCAAGCGTGTCGTGGCGGACCTCGAAGCCGCCGGGCTGCTCGACAAGATCGAGCCGCACAAGCTGATGGTCCCGCGCGGCGACCGCAGCGGCGCGGTCATCGAGCCGTGGCTGACGGACCAGTGGTACGTCGCCATCGAGTCGCTGGCTGGCCCGGCAATCCGCGCCGTCGAGGACGGCCGCATCCGCTTCGTGCCCGCCAACTGGGACCGCACCTATTACGAGTGGATGCGCAACATCAAGGACTGGTGCATCAGTCGCCAGCTGTGGTGGGGCCATCGCATTCCCGCCTGGTACGACCCGGACGGCCGTGTGTATGTCGGGCGCGACGAAGCCGAGACGCGCGCGCGCAACGGCCTGTCCGACACGGTCGTGCTGAACCAGGACGAGGACGTGCTGGATACCTGGTTTTCCTCGGCGCTGTGGCCGTTCTCGACACTCGGCTGGCCGGACCAGACGCCCGAACTGAAGAAGTTCTACCCCACCTCGGTGCTGGTCACCGGCTTCGACATCATCTTCTTCTGGGTCGCGCGCATGATCATGATGGGCGGCAAGTTCATGGACGAAGTGCCGTTCCGCGAGGTCTACGTGCACGGCCTGATCCGCGACCACGAAGGCCAGAAGATGTCGAAGTCCAAGGGCAACGTGCTCGACCCGCTGGACGTCGTCGAGGGCATCGACCTGGAGGCGCTGGTCAGCAAGCGCACCGCGGGCCTCATGCAGCCGCACCTCGCCCCGGTGATCGAGAAGTCGACCCGCAAGCAGTTCCCGCAGGGCATCGCCGCATTCGGCACGGACGCACTGCGCTTCACCTTTGCGTCGCTGGCGACGCAGTCGCGCGACCTGCGCTTCGACCTCGGCCGCGTCGAGGGCTACCGGAATTTCTGCAACAAGCTGTGGAATGCGTCGCGCTACGTGATGATGGCGACTGCGCAGGACGAGGGCGCGGGTCCCGGGGAACCGTCGCTGGCCGACCGCTGGATCGAGGAACGGTTCGACGCGGCGACCGCCGCGGTCCGCGATGGCTTCCGCGACTACCGCTTCGACCTCGCCGCGCAGGCCGCCTACGAGTTCACGTGGTACGACTTCTGCGACTGGTACCTGGAACTGTCGAAGGCCGTGCTGCAGTCCGACACGGCCACCGTCGCGCAGCGGCGCGCCACCCGGCGCACCCTGTCGCACACGCTCGAGGCGCTGCTGCGGCTGCTGCACCCGCTGATGCCGTTCATCACCGAGGAGATCTGGCAGCGGGTCGGGCCCCGCGCCGGCCGCACCGGCGACACCATCATGATCCAGCCCTACCCGCAGCCGACCGCCGTTGCGGCGGACCCGGCGGTCGCGGCCGAAATACGCTGGGTCATGGACTTCATCCTCGGCATCCGCCAGATCCGCGGCGAGATGGACATCGCGCCGTCGGTGCGCTTCGACGTGTTGTTGCAGGACGCCGCGCCGCTCGACCTCGAACGGTGGTCGCGTCACGCACCGTATGTCGAGCGCCTTGCGAATGTCGTCAGTGCCCGCCCGCTGGCGCCGGGCGAGTCGCCGCCGCAGGCCGCCACGGCGCTGCTCGGCGACATGAAAGTGCTGGTGCCGATGGCTGGCCTGATCGACGTCGAGGCAGAACTGGCCCGGCTCGGCAAGCGTCGCGACAAGGTCGGCCAGGAAATTGCGCGCGCCGAGGCCAAGCTGGGCAACAGCCGGTTCATGGACAACGCCCCGGCCGAGATCGTCGAACAGGAGCGGGCCCGGGTCGCCGAGTTCAAGCGTGAACTGGCGCAACTCGTCGCGCAGCTCGAACGGGTAGCCTCGCTGAGATGAACGCCGTGCGCGAAACCGCGGGCCGTGAACGCCAGCTGCTGGAAGACGCGATCGGGCGGCTCAACGAGGTCGTGCTGGGCAAGGATCGCGAGATCCGCCTGTGCATCGCCTGCCTGCTGGCGCGAGGCCACCTGCTGATCGAGGACATCCCCGGCGTCGGCAAGACCATCCTCGCGCATGCACTGGCGCAGGTGCTGGGCCTGACCTACCAGCGCGTGCAGTTCACGAGCGACCTGCTGCCCGCCGACATCATCGGCGTGTCGATCTACGATCGTGGCACCGGCGCCTTCCAGTTCCGCCACGGACCGGTGTTCGCGCAGCTGGTGCTGGCGGACGAGGTCAACCGGGCCACGCCGAAGGCGCAGAGCGCGCTGCTGGAAGCCATGGAGGAGCGGCAGGTGACGGTGGACGGCCAGTCGCACGCGCTGCCGGATCCGTTCTTCGTCGTCGCCACGCAGAATCCCTCCTACCAGGTCGGGACATTTCCGTTGCCGGAATCGCAGCTCGACCGGTTCCTGATGCGCATCGAACTCGGCTTTCCGGCGGCCCTCCACGAACGCGCGCTGCTGCGCGGCCGCGACCGCCGCGACCTGCTGCTGGAACTGGAATCGGTGCTGGACCCGGATCTCATCCGCTCGCTGCAGCGACGCATCGCCGGTGTCCACGCCAGCGACGCATTGCTCGACTACGTGCAGGCGCTGGCGCGCGCGTCGCGGGACGGCAGCCAGTTCCAGGCGGGCCTGTCGACCCGTGCGACGATCTCTCTGCTGCGGGCGGCGCAGGCCTGGGCCTTTCTGCACGACCACCCGGGCGTGCTGCCGGAGGACCTGCAGAGCGTGCTGCCGGCGGTCGTTGGCCATCGGCTGCGCTCGCGCGATACGACCGACCGGCGCGGCCCGGTCGAGCTCGCGCGCGTGCTGGTCGAGGCCGTACCGATCCCGTAGCGGCCCGCAGGTCCGTGTCGCCGCGCAGCTTCTTTCGCACGCTCGCCCGCCGCTGGATCAGGCGCCGCCAGGGGCCGGACCGCGGCACCGTGACCCTGCACAAGGGGCGCATCTACATCCTGCCGACCCGCCTCGGCCTCGCGTTCGCGGTCATGGTCGTGGCGATGCTGCTGGGTTCGCTCAACTACGCGAACAACCTCGGCATGGCGTTTACCTTCCTGCTCGCCGCACTGGGGCTGGTGACGATGCACGCCTGCCACCGCAACCTCGCCGGGCTGCGCGTCGGCAGCGCCGGCACCGAGCCGTCCTTCGCGGGTCAGGATGCCGGCTTCCGCCTCGGGCTGACCAATCCCAGCGCGGTCGCGCGCTTCGACATCGAGGCCAGTCACGACGCCGGCGCACCGCAGTCGGTGACCGTCCCGCCGCGCGACGACGCACGGCTGCGGCTCAAGGTACCGACCCGCCGGCGCGGCCGGATCGCCCTGGATCGCTGTGAGCTGGCGACCCGCTACCCGTTCGGCCTGTTTCGAGCGTGGGCGGTGTTGCATGCGCCGGCCGATTGCCTCGTCTATCCGGCGCCCGCAGCGGCCGCCCCGCCGCCGCCGCCGGCACCGGGCGCGGCGGGCGGCGGCGACCGCCGCGGCGAGGACGATTTCGCGGGCCTCAAGGATTACCACGCCGGCGACCCGCCCAGGCGCATCGCCTGGAAGGCCTACGCGCGCGGCGGCGGACTGCTGGTCAAGGAATTCTCGGGGGCGGCTGCGCCCGAGTTCGTCTTCGACCTCGACAGCGCGCCCGGCGCCGGCCTGGAAGCGCGGCTCAGCGTGCTGACCCGCTGGATCGTGGACGCGCATGGCGCCGGCCACGCCTTCGGCCTGCGCCTGCCCGGCACGGAGTTCGATGCGCAGCCCGGCGATGCGCAGCGCGATCGCTGCCTGGCCGCACTCGCCGAGTTCAGCCTGCCGGAGACACCGGATGACTGACCCGGTCGGCAGCCAGCGCCGGCTGGGTTGGACCGTCGCGGGCCTGCTCGCGGCGATGGCCCCGCACGCGCTGCACCTGCAGGGCTGGGTCACCGCCCTGGCGTTGTCCGTGTGCGCGTGGCGCATGCTCGCGGAGCGGCGCGGCTGGCGCTTGCCCGGCCGGCTGCTGCGCTCGCTCATCGCGCTCGCCGCAACGGCCATGATCCTGCTCGGCTACCGCGGCGTGACCGGGCTCGACGCGGGCACCGCCCTGCTGACCCTGATGGCCGCGCTGAAGCTGCTCGAGACGCGCACCCCGCGCGACCACGTCGTGCTGGTCTTCATCGGCTGGTTCCTGTGCCTGGCCACTTTCCTGTACGCACAGGACCTGGTCACCGCCGCCATGGTCGTGCCGGCGGCATGGCTGCTCGCCGCCTCGCTGCTCAACGTGTCCAGGACCGCCAGCGACGGGCCACCGCTGCGGCCGTTCCGGACGACGGGTGCGATGCTGTTGAAGGCGGCGCCGCTGGCGCTCGTGCTGTTCCTGTTCTTCCCGCGCATTGCCGGCCACTTCTGGGGCGTGCCGTCCGCGGAGCGCTCCATCACCGGCCTCAGCGAGGAAATGTCGCCGGGAGACTTCTCCGAGCTGTCCATCAGCGACACCGTCGCCTTCCGGGTCCGGTTCGACGGACCCGTGCCGCCGCACCGCACGCGTTACTGGCGCGGTCCGGTGCTGACGGAATTCGACGGCTTCACCTGGTCGCGGCCACGGGCGCCGGCCTATTTCAAGCCGCCGGTCGAGTTCCTCGGCGAGCCCGTCTCCTACAGCGTGACGCTCGAGCCGACCGGGCAGCGCATGCTGTTCGCGCTCGACATGGTGGAATCCTGGCCCGAGCGCCTGGCGCGCCAGAGTGGCGACTACCAGTTGCTGACCCGCCTGCCGATCAACGCCGTCATGCAGTACACGGCCCGCTCCTATCCCGAATACCGCGCGGGACCGCAACTGACGGCGGCCATGCGCCGGCCGCACCTGCGACTGCCCGAGGACCGCAATCCGCGCGCGCGCGCGCTCGCCGAATCGATGCGCCACAAGGCCGCGACCGATCTCGACTACGTGCGCGCCGTGCTGCAGATGTTTCGCGAGCAGGAATTCTTCTACACGCTGACGCCGCCGCGCCTCGAACGCGACTCGGTGGACGACTTCCTGTTCAACACCCGTCATGGCTTCTGCGGCCACTACGCGTCGTCGTTCACCATGCTGATGCGGGCCGCCGGTATCCCGGCGCGCGTGGTGGGTGGCTACCAGGGGGGCGACTGGAACCCGGTCGGCGGCTACCTGATCGTGCGCCAGTCGCACGCCCATGCGTGGTCCGAGGTGTGGCTCGAGGACCGCGGCTGGATGCGCGTTGACCCGACCGCCGCGGTGGCCCCGGAACGGGTCGAGCGCGGCCTCGACGCGGCGCTGCCCGAGGGCGAGCCGGTGCCCGGTCGCCTGCTGCGCCGCTCCGGCTTCCTGTGGCAGGCGCGCTTCGTGTGGGACAACGTCAACGCGCACTGGAACGACTGGGTCGTCAAGTTCTCCGAGGAACGGCAGGCGCGCATGCTCGAGGGTCTCGGCTTCGGGGCGACGGACTGGAAGCACCTCGCGATGCTGCTGGGGGCCGGCCTGGCGGCCTCCTTCGTGCTGCTGTCGGCGTGGCTGGCCTGGGAATTCCGGCCGCCGCCGGCGGACGCGGCGACCCGCAGCTACCGCCGCTTCACGGCGCGGCTGGCGCGCCGCGGCATCGAGCGCCCGGTCCACGAAACCCCGCGCGACTTCCTGAGGCGCGTGCTGCGCTTCCGACCGGACCTCGGCCGGCAGGCCGCTGCGATCACCGAGCTGTACCTGCGCCTGCGCTATGCGCCAGCGCCCGACCCGACCGACCTCGACCGGCTCAGGCTGCTGGTGCGACACTTCCGGCCGTGAACCGCGGTCCGCTCGTCGTCGCCGTCGTCGTGGCGCTGGTGATCGCCTGGATCGTCGGCACGCCCCTGCTCGCCCGCTGGCGGCGGACCCGGCATCGCGCGCAGTCGCTGGACGAGGCCGATCGCATGACGCTGCGCCGGCGGGTGCCGGTCTACAACGTCGTCCCGGCGGATATCCGCGCGCGGCTCGACGGCCTGATCCGCGCCTTCCTCGAGGAGAAGCAGTTCACCGGCTGCCAGGGGCTCGAGGTCACGCCGTACATGAAGCTGGTGATTGCCGCGCAGGCCTGCCTGCTGGTGGCCGGCCGCGACGAGCATGTCTACGATGACCTGCGCTCGATCCTCGTCTACCCCGCGCAGTTCGTCGTGCGGGAGCAGTGGCACGACGAGCACGGCGTCGTCACCGAGCAGGAGAGCGTGCTGTCCGGGCAGGCGTGGGACTCGAGCCGCATCATCCTGTCCTGGGAGGACGTGCGTGCCGGCGGCCAGGGCGAGCAGGCCTACAACGTGGTCGTCCACGAGTTCGCGCACTATCTCGACCACGACGGCGGTGGGCTGTCCGGCGCGCCCGTACTGGACGACCGGGCCCGCCACCGGCGCTGGGCCCAGGTATTCGGGCGCGAGTTCCAGGCGCTGCGCCACGCGCTGGCGCGTGAGGAACCGACCTTTCTCGACCCGTATGCAGGGCACGATGAGGCCGAGTTCTTCGCCGTGACCAGTGAGGCGTTCTTCGAGACGCCGCGCGAACTGGCCGCCGCACATCCGGCCCTGTACGGCGAGTTGCGCGCCTTCTACCGGCTCGACCCGGCTGCCTGGTACTGACGGCGGCGACCAGGCATGCGCTAGACTCGTGCCAGCGAAGTGGAGGGCCAGGATCATGAACCAAGACCAACCCCGACCCGAATACGCCGGTTTCTGGATTCGCCTGGTGGCGGCGCTGATCGACCTGGTGCTGATCGCGGCGCTGCTCGGGCCGCTGACGATGGCGCTGACCGGCAAGGGGCCCACGCTGACCGAGGGTGGGCTCCTGAATTTCCTGGCGCCGGCGGTGGCCATCATCGCCTTCTGGAACTGGAAGTCGGCCACGCCGGGCAAGATGCTGTTGCGCCTCGAGATCGTCGACGCCGGCACCCTGGGCAAGCCGGCCCTGTCGCAATGGCTGCTGCGCTACCTGGGCTACGTGCTGTCGGCGATCGTGCTGCTGATCGGCTTCATCTGGATCGGCTTCGACGATCGCAAGCAGGGCTGGCACGACAAGATCGCGACCACCCTGGTGGTCCGGCGCCAGGCCGGCTGAGCCGGAACGGCCGACGCGGACGCCTCAGGGCCGGGCCAAGGGCGGGTCGAAGAACTCCACGACGCCGGTCTCGAGCGAGTACTCGGCGCCGACCACCATGAGTCCCTCGTCGCGGATCAGGTCCTCGAGGATCTGCGAGCCGTGCCGCAGCTGGTTGGCGGAAGCGCGCACATTGGCGCGCACGCTGCGCCGCAGCAGCTTGTCCCCGGCCAGCTGATCGTCGTCCTCGAGCAGGCCCTCGATGGTCGGGCGGATGCGGTCCACGATCGAACGCAGATTGGGCGACTGCACGTCCGCCGGTCGCCGCAGCTCCTCGATGGTCGCGATGACGGCGCCGCAGCCGGTGTGCCCCAGCACCACCACCAGCCGCGTCCCGAACTGCGCCGCCGCGAACTCGACGCTGCCGACCTGTGACGGCGCGACGATGTTGCCGGCGACGCGAATCACGAACAGGTCGCCCAGCCCCTGGTCGAAGACGATCTCGGCCGGCACGCGCGAGTCGGAGCAACCCAGGATGATCGCAAATGGCTCCTGCGACTGGGCGAGGTCGGCCCGCTTCACGAGGCTCATGCGCGCGTCCAGGCTCTGGATATTGGCCGCAAACCTGGCGTTGCCTTCCCGCAGCCTCTGCAGGGCGTCTCGTGCAGTCGTCATCAGTCGTTCCTCGAGATTCCCCGGGGGCGGCCGGCGCTGGCCGGCCTGCGAGCCGTCATTGTGCCGCAGCAATGCGGCGGCCGCATGGCTTCAGCGCGCCGCCGCCGCGGCGTTGCCGGCCTTCCACAACACCGCGGCGCCGCCCACGAACAAGATGACGATCGACAGGATGCCGGCCCGCGGGCTGCCGGTTGCCAGGGCCGTCACCCCCACCAGCATCGGCCCGAGCACCGCGGCGAACTTGCCCATCATGTTGTAGAAGCCGAAGAACTCGCCCTGCTTGCCGGCGGGGACGAGCGCGCCAAAGTAGGAGCGCGACAGCGACTGGATGCCGCCCTGCACGAGGCCGATCAGGCAGGCCAGTGCGTAGAACTCGCCGACCGAATCCAGCCGGTACGCGCCCAGCGTGGCCACCACATAGACGGCGATGGCGACGAAGATGCCGTTGCGCGCGCCGATGCGCCCGCCCAGCCAGCCGAACGCCATGGCGGCCGGGAAGGCGATGAACTGCGTGAGAAGCAGCGCGGCAATCAGGCTCTGCTGCGGGAAGCCCAGCGACAGGCCGTAGTCCACCGCCATCTTGATGACGGTGTTGACGCCGTCGATGTACAGCCAGTAGGCGAGCAGGAACCAGGCCAGCGGGCGGTACTTGCGGATCTCGCCGAGCGTCGTGCGCAGCTCGCGGAAACCAGCGCGGGCGGCGTCGACCAGTCCGGCCGGGCGCGCCGGCCGCGACTCGCTGACGAACAGCAGCGCCGGTACCGAGAACAGCAGCCACCAGGCGGCAACGGTCACGAACGACAGGCGCACGGCCTCGGCCGCATCGGCCAGCCCGAACCAGGCGGGCCGCAAGGTCATCGCGACATTGACGGTGAACAGCAGGCCACCGCCGAGGTAGCCCAGTGCATAGCCGTAGGCCGAGACCAGGTCCAGCTCGTCGTGCCGTGCCACGTCCAGCAGCAGCGAGTCGTAGAAGACGATGCCCCCGGCGAAGCCGAACGAGGCCAGTGCATACAGCACGACGGCCGCCTCCCATTCGCCCCGGCCCAGCCAGTAGAGCGCGCCGGTCATCGCCGCTCCCAGCACCGTGAACAGGGCCAGCGTGCGGACCCGTGCCCCGCCGCGGTCCGCGATGGCGCCGAGCAGCGGCGCCAGGAGCGCGATCGCGAAGCTGGCCACACCGTTGGCGAGTCCCAGCCGGAAGGTACTGACCGTCACCTCGGCGCCGGCGCTCCAGAACTGCTTGAAGAAGACCGGGAAGAAGCCCGCCATGACGGTCGTGGCGAACGCCGAGTTGGCCCAGTCGTACAGCGCCCAGGCGACGACGGGGCGGCGGGTCAGCGCGGGGTTCAAGGGGCGGGCCTCATGCCGCAGAGGATACAGCGGCCGTGGCACCGTCGTGTCGCCACGCGTAAACATGCGGGACCGGCAGCGCCTTGGGCGGGCGCACGGGATCCGGTCGGGTCCCCACGCTCGCTCGGAAGAAGAAGGCAAACTCGCCGCTTAGGGGACCGCGACCACCTCGCGCGCCCGCCCTGAAGCGTGGCAGCACCATCAAACATGCCAGGCGCGGGCGGGCCGGGGGCGGCGAGCGAATAAAGATCGACTGAGCGAGTGACCCCGGGCCGGCCGCGACGACACGCGTCATGGATGCCCCCGACCCGACCGGATCCCGCGCGCCCGCTCCGCGCGATGCCATCGGCCGCAATCCGGACGGGCCCGCCCCCTCCTACGCCGCGAGATGCTCGCGCGTCTCGGTGAAGCGCAGCCCCGGAAAACGCTCGATGGTCAGCTCGAGGTTGATCCTCGACGGCGCCATGTAGACGAGGTCGCCGAAGTGGTCGAGTGCGAGGTGCTCGTAGGCGCGGCTGCGGAACTCCTCGAGCTTCCTGGCATCGTCGCCGGCCACCCAGCGCACGGTCGCGACACTCACGCTGTCAAACTCGCATTGCACCTTGTATTCATCCTGCAGCCGGAAGGCCACGACGTCGAACTGCAGCTGGCCGACCGCCCCCAGCACCAGCTCGTTGTTCTTGAGCGGCCTGAACAACTGCGTGGCGCCCTCCTCGCACAGCTGGTCGAGTCCCTTGCCCAGCGCCTTCATGCGCAGCGGATCCTTGAGCACGGCGCGCCGGAAGATCTCCGGCGCGAAATTCGGGATGCCCGTGAACACCAGCGCCTCGCCCTCGGTGAACGTGTCGCCGATGTTGATGGTGCCGTGGTTATGCAAGCCGATGATGTCGCCGGCAAACGCCTCGTCGGCCTGCGACCGGTCGGCTGCCATGAATGTCAGCGCGTCGGCGACCCGCACCTCCTTGCCCAGCCGCACGTGCTTCAGGCGCATGCCGCGCTGGTAGCGTCCGCTGCAGATGCGCAGGAACGCAATGCGGTCACGATGGCCAGGGTCCATGTTGGCCTGGATCTTGAACACGAATCCCGAGAGCGCGGGCTCGGCGGCGGCCACCTCGCGGGTCGTGGTGGGCCGTGGCCGCGGTGGCGGCGCGTGTTTGACGAATTGCGATAGCAGTTCCTCGACGCCGAAGTTGTTGATGGCAGAGCCGAAGAACACCGGCGTCTGGCGCGCCTCGAGATAGGCCTGCCGGTCGAAGCCCGGCGCCGCACCGCGCAGCAGTTCGACCTCGCTGCGGACTGCCGCGGCGTCCGCGCCGAGGAACTCGCCCGCCGCGGCGGAGTCGATCCCGTCGATGATCCGGTTGCGCCCGACGCGCCCGCCTCGTGCGGCGTCGTAGGCGTAGATCCGGTCCTCGCCAATGTGGTAAATGCCCTTGAGCGCGCGTCCCATGCCGATCGGCCAGGTCACGGGCGCGCAGCTGATGCCGAGCACGCGCTCGATCTCGTCGAGCAGTTCGACCGGCTCGCGGCCCTCGCGGTCCAGCTTGTTGACGAAGGTCATGATCGGCGTGTCGCGCAGCCGGCACACCTCCATCAGCTTGACGGTGCGTTCCTCGACGCCCTTGGCGCAGTCGATGACCATCAGTGCCGAATCCACCGCCGTGAGGGTGCGGTAAGTGTCCTCGGAGAAATCCTCGTGTCCGGGCGTGTCGAGCAGGTTGACGATGCAGTCACGGTACGGGAACTGCATGACCGACGACGTCACGGAGATGCCGCGCTGCTGCTCGAGGCGCATCCAGTCCGAAGTGGCGTGGCGCGCCGCCTTGCGGCCCTTGACGGCGCCGGCCATCTGAATGGCGCCGCCGAACAGCAGCAGCTTTTCGGTCAAGGTGGTCTTGCCCGCGTCCGGGTGCGAGATGATGGCGAAGGTGCGGCGGCGTGCGATGTGTTGCGCGAGCGGGTTCATTGCGTCAGGTACCGGGCTGGACGTGGAAGCGCCGGCGGCCATGGGCTGGCCCGGCAGGGGGCGGATTCTAACCGAATCGGCTCAGCCGGCCGGCAGCCCGTCGAGCGCGAGCCGGTACACCACCGCATCCTCGCGCCCCGCATAGGCCTGGTAATAGCCGCTCCGCAGGCCGATGCGCTCGAAGCCCGCCGCCGTATACAGCGCAATCGCCGCATGGTTGGACGGCCGCACCTCGAGAAAGGCATGCAGCATGCCGGCGCGCCGGGCGCTGCCCAGCAGCATGAACAGCAGCCGTCTGCCGGTGCCGCGCCGTCGCAGCGCCGGCGCCAGGCACAGGTTCAGTATGTGGCACTCGCCCGCGCCCGCAGACATGATCCCATAGCCCGCGACCGCGCCGTCCACCTCCACCGCCCAGCATTCGTAGCCGACGCGCAGGCAGTCGCGAAATACCTGCTCGGTCCACGGGAACTCGTAGGCCTGCTGCTCGAGCGCCACGACGGCCGGCAGGTCCCCGCTGCCCATGCGCCGGAAGCGGGGCGCAAGCCCGCCTGCCTGGTCAGCCGCGATCGCCATCGCGAAGCAGCCTCGCCACCGACTTGAGGTCCTCCCAGGCCTTGCGCTTCTCGCCCGGCGACCGCAGCAGGTAGGCCGGGTGATAGGTCACGATCACCGGCACGCCGCTGTCATGCCGGTGCACGGTGCCGCGCAGCTTGCCGAGGGGCGATGCGGTCGCGAGCAGGTTCTGCGCCGCGATGCGACCGACGCACAGGATGGCCTGCGGTGCCACCAGCTCGATCTGCCGCCGCAGGTACGGCAGGCACTCGGCCGTCTCGGCCGGCTGCGGATCGCGGTTGTTGGGCGGCCGGCACTTGAGGATGTTCGCGATGAACACCTCACCGCGGTCGAAGCCCGCCGCCCTCAGCATGGAGTTCAGCAATTGTCCCGCACGCCCGACGAACGGCTCGCCTTGCCTGTCTTCCTCGAACCCCGGCGCCTCGCCGATCACCATCAGCCGTGCGCCACGGTCGCCGGTGCCGAAGACGGTCTGCGTCCGCGTCGCGCTCAGCCCACAGCGCGTGCAGGCCGTGACGGCCGCGCACAGCGCATCCCAGTCGGGCGTGCCGGATTCGGCGTGCCGCGGCGCGGTGCCCGTGCCCACCGACGCCGTACGGCGGTCGCGGTAGACCGTGACCCCCAGCGCATCCAGGTACTCGAGCCGCAGCGAACCCGTCACGACGGCATCAGTCCTGGACCGGCGCGCGCGGCTTGCGCCGCAGCTTGCGCCACAGCCAGACCAGGGGGCCGGACGCGGCAAAGCTGCCCGCCATCACGAACAACACCAGCGGCGGGTCGAGCGCGATCAGCGCAAAGATCAGCGGCACGACCAACAGCCCCGAGTAACGCACCCGCTCGGCCATCGCCAGGTCCTTGAAGCTGCGATACGAGAAGCCGCTGACCATCAATGCGCCGGCCAGGAAGGTCACCGCGAACGCCAGCACGAGCCCGGGCAGGCCGACGATGTCGTACTTGTGGGCCAGCCACACGAAGGCCGCGACGGCGGCCGCGGCGGACGGGCTCGGCAGGCCTTCGAAGTAGCGCTTGTCGCTGGACGCCGAGCGCGCATTGAAGCGCGCCAGCCGCATGGCCGTGGCCGCGGCGTAGAAGAACGCGGCGACCCAGCCAAACCTGAACCAGGCCGTGCCGTACTCGGCGATTCGTTCGATGCCCCACTGGTAGCAGACGATCGCCGGCGCGACGCCGAAGGCCACCATGTCGGCGAGGCTGTCGAACTCCTTGCCGAACAAGGTCTCGGTACGGGTCAGGCGCGCGACGCGGCCGTCGAGCCCGTCGAAGAACATGGCCGCGAAGACGGCCATCGCGGCGCGATCGAAATTGCCATCGATGGCCGCAATCACGGAGTAGAAGCCGAAGAACAGGCAGCCCGTCGTGAGCAGGTTGGGCAGCAGGTAGATGCCCTTGCGCAGCGGTGTCGGCGGCGGTTCGACTGGCATGATTGCGGGGCTCCGGGGCGGGCCGCACGATCATAGGGGTACGGCGGCAACGTCACAACGCGTGACCCGCAGCATGGCGGTATCCCGCACCGCCTTCTAAGATACCCCCTTTAGGGGCGGACACCGGGTTCCGCAGCGGGGAGCAGCATGCGGTTATCGGGCTATCCGATCCAGAATCTCAAGGAAGTGCCAGCCGAAGCGGAGGTCGTCAGCCACCGGCTCATGCTGCGCGCGGGCCTGATACGCCGGCTCGCCGGCGGGCTCTATACCTGGCTGCCGATGGGATTGCGGGTCCTGCGCAAGGTCGAGCGGATCGTGCGCGAGGAGATGGATCGCGCCGGCGCGCTCGAGCTTTCGATGCCGGTCGCGCAGCCGGGCGAGTTATGGGTCGAGTCCGGCCGCTGGGACCAGTTCGGGCCGGAACTGCTGCGTTTCAGGGACCGCCACGCGCGGGACATGGTGCTGGCGCCGACCCATGAGGAAGTCATCACCGACCTGGCGCGCCGCGAATTGAAGTCGTACCGGCAGCTGCCCGTCAATTTCTACCAGATCCAGACCAAGTTCCGCGACGAGATCCGCCCGCGCTTCGGCGTGATGCGCGCACGCGAGTTCCTGATGAAGGACGCCTACAGCTTTCACGCGGACCACGCCTCCCTCGAGGAAGGCTACCGGCGCATGTACGACGCCTACACGGCGATCTTCTCGCGCATGCAACTCGACTTCCGCGCGGTGCTGGCCGACACGGGCGCGATCGGCGGCAGCGCCTCGCAGGAATTCCACGTGCTGGCTTCCTCAGGCGAGGATGCCATCGCCTTCTCCGACGGCGACGACTACGCGGCCAACCTCGAGATGGCCGCCACCGTCGCGCCATCCGTGCCGCGCGCCGCGCCGGCCGAGACGATGCGCGAAGCCGCGACGCCAGGCGCGCGCACGATTGCCGAAGTCAGCGCCTGTCTCGCCCTGCCGGCCGAACGCTTCGCCAAGACCCTCATGGTCGAGGGGGACGACGGCGGCCTGGTTGCGCTGGTCGTGCGCGGCGACCACGAGCTCAATGCCGTGAAGGCGCAGAAGCTGCCGGGCGTGGCGAGCCCGCTGCGCATGGCCGAAGCGGACCGGGTCGTCGAGTCGACGGGCTGCGAACCGGGATTCCTCGGACCCGTGGGCCTGACCTGCCGCATCTACGCGGATTACGCTGCGGCCGCCGCGGCCGATTTCGCGTGCGGCGCCAACCGTCACGACGCTCACCTCACGGGCGTCAACTGGGGCCGCGACCTGCCGGAACCGGAAGCCGTGGACCTGCGCAACGCCGTCGAGGGCGACCCGAGCCCGACCGGCCGCGGCTGCCTCAAGATTGCCCGCGGCATTGAAGTCGGGCATATCTTCCAGCTCGGCAGCAAGTACAGCGAGGCCTTCGGTGCATCGGTGCTGGATGAGCACGGCAACAGCGTAACGCTGCAAATGGGCTGTTATGGCATCGGTGTGACACGGGTCGTGGCGGCGGCGATCGAGCAGAACAACGATGAGCGCGGCATCATCTGGCCGGAGCCCATCGCCCCGTTCCAGGTGGTGCTGGTGCCGCTCAACTGGGCGAAGTCGCAACGCGTGCGGGACACCGCGGAGCAGCTCTATGCATCGCTCTCGAAGGCCGGCGTCGAGGTGCTGCTCGACGACCGCGACGCACGGCCCGGCGTCAAGTTCGCCGACGCTGAACTCGTCGGCATTCCGCACCGGGTCGTGATTGCCGAGCGCGGGCTGGACGCCGGCAAGCTCGAATACCGTCACCGCCGGGCGGACGGCAACGAGGACCTGCCTCTCGAGGGCGCGGCCGAGGCCGTGCGGGCGCGGCTGCAGCAGCACGGCTGAGCAGGGGACGACGGAAGCACTGCCATGACGCATGCACTACGCCTCCTGCTGTTGCTCGCCGGCGCGCTCGCGCTCGCGCCGCCCGCGGCCGCCGACCGGCAGCAGGATCCGGGCCTGCGACAGGTGATCGAGGCGGCGATCCGTGCGCAGCCATGCTTCGAGGAGAAATACGACGACGTGGTCTGGTATTCGGTGATGCAGCCGCGCGTGGCGAAACGGCTGCACCAGCAGCGGCGCGACCTGCGGCTGGGCGACGACCTGGACGCGGCGGCGCGGCGCATCCTGCGCGCAGTGCATTGCGAGGCGCGCAAGCACGCCATGCTGCGCGACCGCCCGCACCTCGTGCTGGCGGTCATCGACGTCGAGAGCGCTTTCGATCCGTTCGCGGTGTCCTATGCCGGCGCGGTCGGCCTGATGCAGGTCATGCCCTTCTGGCCGAACCAGCTCGGGCTCGAGACGCGCGACCTGCTGGATGTCGAAATGAACATCCGCATGGGCACCAGCATCCTCGCCTACTACCTCGAACGCGAGAAGGGCGAGTACCGCCGCGCGCTGGCCCGCTACAACGGCAGCCTCGGCCGGCGCACGTACTCGGACCTGGTGCTGGGGCGACTGGAGTCGCGCTGGCAGCGCTGAGCCGCTCAGTCGGTCGTGAAGCCCGTCATTCGCGGCTGCGCAGCGGGTTCGACGTCCTGGACCCGCACCGCAGTGACCTGCGCGAGCGGCGGCCCCTGCCACAGCCACTCGACGAGCGCCTCGACGGCGCCGACCGGACCGGCAGCCAGCACCTCCACGGTTCCGTCGTCCAGGTTCCGTGCATGGCCGCTGATGCCGAGTGCGCGGGCCTGCTGGGCCGTGGCGCCGCGGAACCACACGCCCTGCACGCGACCACTGACCATGATGCGGCGCGTGACGGTGCCGGCCGTACCGCCCGGCGCGGCCACGCTCAGGGCGTCCCGTCGCCCCGGCTGGCGCGGGCAATCTCGAGAGCGCGAATGGCCATGCGCCGTGCCTCGATCGCCGAGTCCCTGGCCGGCCGGTATGCCCGTCGTTCGAGGTAGCCCTCGGCCTGGATGACGAATTCGAGTGCCGCGCCAAATTCCTGCGGCGCGCGCTCGGCCGCGCCCTCGGCCTGCGCGGCGCGAACAGCCTGACGTGCGTCGCTCATTTCCTGCACCGGTGCAGCGACGCAACCAGCCAGGCACAACAACCCGATAGCGACGGTCTTTCTCATGTAACCGCTTGAACAGCCGGGGAAAACGTCAGCAACGTAGCAGCGGCGCAACGCGGGCGTCAAGCGCTGCGCGCGGCCCCGCGTGGCGCCGTTGCCGCGTATGCTTGGCGCCGGACGTGCGGGCCGCCGCAAGCGCTGGCGGCCATTGGAGATTTGCACACGTGACAGAGATCCTGGTGCTGTTTTATTCACGCTACGGTGCCACGGCCGAACTGGCCCGCCAGGTGGCCCGGGGCGTCGAGAGCGTGACCGGCGCCAGCGCCCGCCTGCGGACTGTGCCGCCGGTGGCGCCAGTCACCGAAACGGCCAGCCCACCGGTGCCCGAATCGGGGGCGCCCTACGCGCAGCTGGAGGACCTGGAGCGGTGCGCGGGCCTGCTGCTGGGCAGCCCGGTCCGCTTCGGCAACATGGCGGCGCCGCTCAAGGCCTTTCTCGACACGACCGGTGCGCTATGGATGTCGGGTGGCCTGGCCGGCAAACCGGCGGGCGCCTTTACCTCCGGCCAGTCGGCGCATGGCGGCCAGGAATCGAACCTGCTGTCGATGCTGTTGCCGCTGTTGCATCACGGCATGTTCCTGGTCGGCGTGCCCTTCACGGAAAAGTCGCTGAACACGACCCGCACCGGCGGCACGCCCTATGGCGCCAGCCACGTCGCGGGCTCCGAAGCGCGGCCCGTGCTGTCGGAGGACGAGCGCGTCATCGCCTTCGCGCTGGGCCGACGGGTCGCCACGCTCGCGGTTGTGCTGGCGGCCGCCGAGCGCCACGCATGAGCCTGGCGCGGGCGCGGCGCGCGCGCGCCGCAGTCCTGTTGCTGTGGCTGTCGCTGTCGGTGGCGCTGGTTGCCTGGCAGGTGCAACGCCTGGGCGTGACGGCGGCCGCCGTGGCCGTGCTGTTCACGACCGGGCCTTTGCTGTTACCTCTGCCGGGACTGCTGCAGGGCGATCCCCGCACCTATCGCTGGGCGGCCCTCACGCTGGCACCGGCGCTGGCGTGGTCCCTCACCGAACTCGTGGCCAACCCCGCCGTGCGGTGGCCGGCAGCCACGGCAGCGCTGCTTGCGGTGCTGTCGCTCGCAGCGCTGGTGGCCGCGCTGCGCGTCACCCCGCGGCAGGACTAGCCGGTCGGCTCCCGGCTACGGTCGAGCACCTCGCGAGCCAGCGGCACGGTCAGCCGCCGTCGGCTCGCCAGCGAGGCGCTGTCCAGCTCGTCGAGCAGGCGACACAGGGCGCCGAAGTCGCGCGGCGCGCGGCGCAACAGGTACGTGAGCGTTTCGGTCGGGATTTCCAGACCGCGCGCCGCCGCTCGCGCCAGCAAGGCCTCGGACTGTTCCTCTTCAGGGAGCGGCCTGAGGACGTGCACGCTGGCTGCGCCGAAACGCGATGCCAGGTCGGGCAGGCTGAAGCGCGAGCGGGCCGGCGGCCGCTGTGCCGAGACGATCAGGCGGCCGCCTTGTTCCTGCAGCTCGTTGTACAGGTGGAACAGTGCCCGCTCCCAGGCCGCATCGCCCGCCGCCAGGTCCAGGTCGTCAAGCAATACCGCGTCCAGCTGCTCGAAGCCGCTCAGCAATCCGGGCCCGATGTCGCCGGCCCGCGCCAGCGGCACGTACGCCGCAGTGCCGCCGCGTTCGCTGACGCGCACGCAGGTTGCCTGCAGCAGGTGGGTCTTGCCGCAGCCGGCAGGGCCGCACAACCACAGCGCCGGCTGCCCCGGCTGCCGCCGCAGCGCACACAATTCCGCGACGGCCGCCAGATTGCGGCCGGCGCGGAAGGTCTCGAAGCGCGACGACACCTCGATCTGCACGCCCAGTGGCAGCTGCTGCATGCGGCCTCAGGCTGCCATGCGCCGCGCCCGCGATACGGCGACGGCCTTCCTGACGTACGTCGCGGTGTAGTCGACGCCGCTGACGACCGTCGTGACCAGCACGGTGGCGCCGAGCAGCATGACCCACGCCTGCGGCACGATCGGCGCAGCGGCACTTGCCACGACGCCGATCACGTACGTCAGCTGGAAGAACGTGTTGACCTTGCTGGCCACCGTGGGCTGGCCCTCGACCGGGCCAAACAACCACTTGTACACGCCGGCGCCGGCGCCGATCACCACGTCGCGCGCGACCACCACGATGGTCAGCCACAGCGGCACCATGCCGACCAGCGTCAGCGTGATGATGACGCTGACCAGCAGCAGCTTGTCGGCGACCGGATCGAGCACCTTGCCCAGCTCGCTGGTCCAGCCGAATTGCTTGGCGAGGAAACCGTCCAGCGCGTCGGACACCGCGGCGACGACAAACAGCCCGAGCGTCCAGCCGTAGTATCCCTCCAGCAGCGCCCACACGATCGGGATCGCCAGCAACATGCGCATCACGCAGATCAGGTTGGGCAGGCTGGCGAGACTCACCGGCGCGGCCTGAAGACCGGCTCGCCGGTCGCGGTCGCCGCCTGTTCCAGCAGGCCGCCCGAGTTCACCGCGCGCGTCAGCACGCCGAGGTCGCCGCGGATCGCCAGCCGGAAGGAAACCGCATCGTCGCTCACCTCGCGAACGCCGACCGAGCGCACCACCGCCAGCGACTCGAGGTGGCGCACGACCTGCGCGTAGCGCGACCCTGTGTCGATCCCCACGACGGTCACGTCCACTTCACCCGACCGGGCCGCGGCGGCTGAAGCGTACAGGCTTGCGTAGCGGTCGGCGGCGAGATTGACGCCGTCCTCCAGCCCGCCCGAGCCTTGCCGGCTGTCGCCGGCCCCGACGAAGGTCCAGTCCACGGCGTAGCTGCGTGCCCCGACCACGCTGGCGTGTCCAACCAGCACGCCCTGCGCGCCGTATCCGCCGGCGGCCGCCGCCAGAGCGCCGATGTCCCCGGCGCGCACCTGCTCGTAGCGCTGCAGTGGATCCAGGCCCGCCGCCAGCGACGGCCAGACCAGCGGCAAGCCGCGCTGGGCGGCGGCGCGCTCGACGGCCTGCCGCTCGCCGCTGGCCGCGCTGGCCGTGACCAGCCCGCGCTGGCCGCCACCCCGGTCGACGGCCAGCCACACCAGCGTCAGCGGCCGGTCCGCGCCCCAGTAGGGCAGGCCCGAGGTCGCTACCGCCGCGGCGATCGCATCGCCGTCGAACGCGATGGCGAGTCCACCGCCGGCGACGCGCCGGTAGGATGTCACGTAGCGCCCGGCGTCATCGATCAACCCCGCCAGCCCGGGCATCGTTGCCGCGTCACGGCGCCCCGTGACCCGCACCAGAACGTCGGACATGCCGGCCCGGAAAGCCTGCGACTCGGACCCTCCCGCGGCCTGGACGGTCACCTCGAACAGGTCGTCGAGCGTCACGGCGTCTGCCGTCGCAACGGCCGCCAGCATCAGCATGGCGCCCAACGCGCCGGCCAACCTGTTCATGAGGGACTTCCCTTGCTCGCCATGCTGACTCCCCGCCGCACCGGATCACCCGGCCGATCTCCGGGTCCGCGCTACAATAGTACCTCAGCCGGGCCCCTGATCCGCCCGCGCGCCGCCGCAGAAACCCGCCATGAACGACAGGCCTTCCCTGACCTACCGCGATGCGGGGGTAGACATCGACGCCGGCGAGGCCCTCGTCGAGCGCATCAAGCCGCACGTGCGCCGCACGCTGCGGCCGGAAGTCCTGGGCGGACTGGGGGGCTTCGGCGCGCTGTTCGAATTGCCGCCCGGGCGCTGGCGGCACCCGGTGCTGGTCGCCGGCACCGATGGCGTGGGCACCAAGCTCAAGCTGGCCATCGATACGCGCCGCTACTCGACGATCGGCGTCGACCTGGTCGCGATGTGCGCCAACGACGTGATCGTGCAGGGTGCCGAGCCGCTGTTCTTCCTGGACTATTTCGCCACCGGACGGCTCGACGTGGACATCGCCGAGCGCGTCATCGCCGGCATCGCCGACGGATGCCTGCAGGCTGGCTGCGCGCTGGTGGGGGGCGAGACGGCCGAGATGCCTGGCATGTATCGTGGCGACGACCTCGACCTGGCCGGCTTCTGCGTCGGCATCGTGGAAAAGGACCGCATCCTCGACGGCTCGGCCACCCGGGCAGGGGACGCGGTCATCGGGCTGGCTTCGTCGGGCCCCCACTCAAACGGGTACTCGCTGATCAGGCGCCTGCTCCAGGTGGCGGGCGCAGGACCCGACACCCGGCTGGACGGCCTGCCGTTGCTGGACCTGCTGATGGCACCGACGCGCATTTACGCCCGGGCGGTGCTCGGCCTGCTGGGCGCGGTGCAAGTGCACGGCATCGCGCACATCACGGGGGGCGGACTGGTCGGCAACATCCCGCGCGTCCTGCCCGCCGGACTCGAGGCCCGCCTCGACCCCGGCGCCTGGACCCGCGGACCCGTGTGGCGGTGGATCCAGGACACGGGCAATGTCGAGGATGCCGAGATGCACCGCACCTTCAATTGCGGCATCGGCATGACCGTGCAGTTGCCGGCGACCCACGCCGCGCGTGCGCTGGACCTGCTGGCGGCTGCGGGTGAGGACGCCGCGGTCATCGGCGAGGTCGGCTCGGGTGACCATGGCGTCGTGTTCGGATGAGCGCCGCGCCGCTGCCGGTGGCGGTCCTCATTTCGGGCCGCGGCTCGAACATGGAGGCGATCGCGCGCGCCGGCCTTGACGGCAGCATCCCGGCGCGGGTCGCGGCCGTCATCAGCGACCGGGCCGATGCGGCGGGCCTCGCCGCGGCCCGCGCGCTGGGCATCCGTACCGAAGTGCTGCCGGCCCGGCCCGGCGAGGACCGGCTGGCCTACGGGGCGGCACTGGGCGCACTGCTCGCCAGCCATGCACCCGCCCTGGTCGTGCTGGCCGGTTTCATGCGGATCCTGGACGCCGCACTGGTGCAGGCCTGGGAGGGCCGCATGCTGAACGTCCACCCTTCGCTGCTGCCCCGCCTGCCCGGCCTGCACACCCACCGCCGCGTGCTCGAGGCCGGTGACGGCGTGCACGGCTGCACCGTGCACTTCGTGACCGAGCAGCTCGACGCCGGGCCACGCATCGTACAGGCGCGCATTGCCGTGCAGGCGGGCGACGACGAGCAGTCCCTTTCAGCCCGCGTTCAGCGCTGGGAACACATCATCTATCCTGAGGCCGTCGGCTGGTTCGGCGCAGGCCGGCTGATCCTGCGCGACGGGTTCGCATGGCTCGACGGCCGCCGGCTGGACGAACCGGTGGCGAGGGGTGAAGCATGAAGGTGACAGTTGCGGTCGTGCTCCTGGCGGGCTGCCTGGCCGGCGCGGCACACGCCGCCGATGCCAGGCCGGCACTCGTGCCGTTCGCCGCCGAGTACGCCGTCAAGTACTCGTCGTTCAACGTCGGCGACAGCCGGCTCGAATTGCGGCGTGACACCGAGTCCGGGCACTGGACGGTCGAATCGCGGGCAGATGCCAGTGGACTGGCCAGGCTGGTCGCCAGCGGCACCGTGCTGCAGCGGTCGCGGTTCATCGTCATCGATGGCGTCGTGCGGCCGCTCAGTTTCAGCTTCGACGATGGCATGGAACGGAGCAAGGAGGACGCGTCGCTGGAATTCGACTGGGCCGCCGGCCGCGTCACCGGCGTCGCCAAGGGCGAGCCGGTGGACCTGCCGCTGGTACCGAATGCGCAGGACCCGGTGTCCATCCAGATGGCGACGATGGTCGCGCTCATGGGCGGTGGCCAGCCGGGAGAGATCCCGCTCATCGAAGGTCCGGAGATCAAGCGTTATGTCTACACCTTCGAACGCGCTGAGCGAATCGAGACCCGCGCCGGGACCTACGACACGCTGGTGTATCGCAGCGCGCGCGCCGGCAGCGATCGCGAGACGCAATTGTGGCTGGCCCCGTCGCTCGGTTACCTTGCGGTGCGTATCGAACAACAGCGCAAGGGCCGGCGGCTGATCGCGATGTACCTGAAGCGCTACACCCCCGGCACCTGATCAGGTGCGCGGCAGGGTCACCCCGGTCTGGCCCTGGTACTTGCCGCCGCGATCGCGGTAGGACGCCTCGCAGACCTCGTCCGACTCGAAGAACAGCAGCTGCGCGACGCCCTCGTGCGCGTAGATCTTGGCCGGCAGCGTCGTGGTGTTCGAAAACTCCAGCGTCACGTGTCCCTCCCACTCCGGCTCCAGCGGCGTGACGTTGACGATGATCCCGCAGCGCGCGTAGGTGCTCTTGCCCAGGCACACGACCATGACATTGCGCGGGATGCGGAAGTACTCCACGGTGCGCGCCAGCGCGAACGAATTCGGCGGGATGATGCAGACGTCCGACGTCTGGTCCACGAAGCTGTTCACGTCGAAATGCTTCGGGTCCACGATTGTCGAGTTGATGTTGGTGAAGATCTTGAACTCGTTCGCGCAGCGCACGTCGTAGCCGTAGCTGGAGGTGCCGTAGGACACGATCCGCCGGCCGTCCGTGACGCGCACCTGCTGCGGCGCAAACGGCTCAATCATGCGCTGCTGCAGCGCCATCTCGCGGATCCACCGGTCCGACTTGATGCTCATTCATCGTCCTCGATGGTGATCGTCGGAAAGTTGCCGGCGCCGCGCGCGGCGGCCAGCGCAAGCTGCGCCGCAGCGCGGCGTGCCAGCCTCAGGCAGGCCCGCGCGGCGGGCGATTCCGGCGCCGCGGCCACCGCCGGCGTGCCAGCGTCGCCCTGCTCGCGCACCGACAGGTCGAGTGGCAGTTCGCCCAGCAGCGCCACGTCGTAGCGCTCGGCCATGCCACGACCACCGCCCTGCCCGAACACGTGCGCTGCATGGCCGCAGGAAGGACAGGTGAACGCGCTCATGTTCTCGACGATGCCGAGCACGGGCACGCCGACCTTGCGGAACATCATCAGCCCTTTGCGCGCATCCAGCAGGGCGATCTCCTGTGGCGTCGTGACGATCACGGCGCCGCTGAGCGGCACGTTCTGGGCCATGGTCAGCTGGGTGTCGCCGGTGCCGGGCGGCATGTCGACGATCAGGTAATCGAGTTCCCCCCAGCGCGTGCCGTTGAGCAACTGTGTCAGGGCCTGGGTCACCATCGGCCCGCGCCATACCATCGGTTGCTCCTCGTCGATGAGGAGTCCGATGGACATGACCTTGACCCCGTGGCTCTGCGGCGGATCGAAGGTGCGGCCGTCCGGCGTGGTCGGCCGCGTACCGCTGAGGCCCATCATGCGCGGCTGGCTCGGGCCGTACACGTCGGCGTCGAGCAGCCCGACCCTGGCGCCTTGTCGCGCCAGTGCCAGCGCCAGGTTGGCAGCGACCGTGGACTTGCCGACCCCGCCCTTGCCCGACGCGACGGCCACGACATTGGCCACGCCGGGCAGCGGCTTGACCGAGGGATTGGCGGACAGCGACGGAATCTCGGCCGTCAGCGTCAGCCCGAGCTCGAGTTCGAATCCCTGGGTGCCGAGGTAGCTCTTCAGCGCCTCGCCAAGTTCCGGCTCGTAACCTCCGACGGGGAAGCCCAGTGCCAGCTCGACGCTCACGCTGCCGTCCCGCAGCGTGACGGCGCGCACGGCGCCGGCCTCGCCCAGCGGCACGCCCAGCGCCGGTTCGACGAAGCGCTCGATCGCCGCGCGGACGGCGGCTTCCGTGGGTGGCTGCATGCGGGGTCTCCGGTTCGTGACCGGCCATTGTAACCCGGGGCTGCGGTTGGCAAGTCGGCAGCCACGCCTGTGGCATACTCACACCCGCGCGTTGCCGCAGGACCGGAGCCCTCTGCCGGGGCGGCGCCGTTCGACCGTGAGCAGAAGGAGAGCAGTTGGTGCCCGCCGCGTGCGTCGTGCGGACCGGCGCCAGCACATGACCCGCATGGCATTGTTCAGCTCATATCGTGCCGACCGCCTGGTCGCGGAAGTCCGCGAGTCCGGGGATCCCGACAGCCCGAAGGCGCGCGCGGCGCTGGCCAAGCTCAAGGGCATGGGCACGGCGGCGGTCGCACCGATCGTCGAAGCGCTGGGCGGCACCGACCGGCGCGAGACGGCCGCCTTCGTCGATGTGCTGGCGTCGCTGGTGGACAACAAGTCGTTCCCGGTTTTCGCCGAGGCGCTGTCGGAAGACAATCCACGGGCGCTGTCCGCCGTCGCGTGGGCCTTGTCCTCGTCCCACGGTTATTCGCCGATGCTGCTGCTGGAACTGCTGCGCCGGCCCGGCGTTTCACGGCAAGCCGTGCTCGGCGTCATCGGCGCGCATCGCGGCCGGTTCGCGGTGCGCGACCTGCTCAACGCCGCCTACCAGCAGGAGCCGGGCGAGAAGACCGCCTTGTTCAAGATCGTCGCCGAGGTCGCGGACGACAGTTCGCTCGACGAGCTGCTGGCCCGGGTCGAGGGCAAGGACCCGGTCGCCCGCATGCACGTCATCTCGATCCTCGCCCGCTTCAAGGAACCGCGCGTCCTCAAGGCGCTGCAGGAAACCCTCAGGGATTCCAACAAGCTGGTGCGCGCGGCCGCGCTGCGGGCGATGGCCGACATGGAGGGCACGATCGACCCCGGCCAGATCGTGCCGCTGCTGCGGGACGACGAGATGGACGTGCAGAATCTCGCCGTCGAGATCCTGTGCAAGGCGAAGCACCCCGAGACGGTCCATCACCTCGTGGACGTCCTCAAGGATGAGTCGGAATTCGCACGGCGCGCGGCGGTCGAGGTGCTCAACGAGGTCGGCGACGAGAGCTCGGTAAAGCACCTGCTGGAGCGCATCAAGGACGACGACTGGTGGGTGCGCAGCCGCACGGCGGATGCGCTCGGCAAGATCGGCGGTCCGCGCGTGATCAGTGCGGCGCTGTCGCTGGTCGGCGACCGCAACGAAGAAGTGCGCCGGACCGTCATCGAGATCCTCAATCATACGAAGGACGAGCGCGCCGCCAGCCACCTTATCGAGGCGACCAAGGACACCGACTGGTGGACGAGCGAGCGGGCGGTGGACGCGCTGGGCGCGATGGCGAGCCGCAAGGCCGTGCCGCGGCTGCTCGAGATGCTCAAGGCCAATCCCAAGTCGGTCGCGACGGTGGTCCGCGCGCTCGGCAACATCGGCGACCCGAGCGCGCTCGAGCCGGTCATGAAGGGGCTGGCCAGGAAGGAAACCGACATCGTCATCGAGGCGCTGGGCGCGCTCGTCAAGCTGGCCGACGACAAGACCTGCGAGGCCGTGCAGATACATATGCAGCCGCTGACCGCCTCGACGGAGCCGTCCGTCGCGGCCGCCGCGCGGCGCAGCCTGTCGGAGCTGGACGCGCGCTTCGGTCCGTCAGCGGCGATGGCCGGACTGACCGCGGCGACGCAGGCCTCCGGTTCGACCTGGACCGGGCCGGCGCAGGTGGACGCGGCCAAGACGCTGCTGATCGAGTCGGCGGACGTGGCCGCGATCATGAAGGCGGCCCAGGCGCAGGCCGAACTGGACATCGCGGCGCTCAAGCCCGGCGACCTGCTCGAGGGCCGCTACAAGTACATCGAGCGCATCGGCAAGGGCGCTTTCGGCACCGTGCTGCTGTTCGAGGACACGGTGGTCGAGGAACAGCTGATCCTCAAGTTCCTGAACCCGAGTGTTGCGCAGGACGAGGAGATCATGCAGCGGTTCGTGCATGAACTTCGTTACAGCCGCAAGATCACCCACCCCAACGTCATCCGCATCTACGATTTCCTGCAGATTCGTGGCCGCTATGCCATTTCCATGGAGTACTTCCCGTCGCACACGATCGGCGGCGAGGTCAACGGCAAACCGCTGCCCGTGAAGCGGGCCGTCAGGTTCGGCATGGACATCGCGACCGGCATGGCGGTCGCGCACCAGCAGGGCATCGTGCACCGGGACCTCAAGCCGGCCAACGTGCTGATCAACGACGAGGGCCTGCTCAAGATCGTGGACTTCGGCGTCGCCGCGGCGCAGCGCGAGGGCGACACGCAGCTGACCAAGACCGGCTACGTCATCGGCTCGCCCAAGTACATGGCCCCGGAGCAGATCCTCGGCAAGAAAGTGGACATGCGCGCCGACATTTATTCGCTCGGCATCATTCTCTACGAGATGCTGACCGGCGCGCCACCCTACCATCGCGGCGATCACATGTCGGTCATGTACCAGCACGTGCAGGGCCGCGCCCGCCCGCCGGCGGAGTGCAATCCGGAGGTGCCGAAGGAGCTTTCGGACATCGTCAGCAAGGCCATGGCGGTGGACAAGAACAAGCGCTACGGGACCATGGACGAGTTTAGGCTGGCGCTCGAGCCGTTCTTGTGATTCACTCCGGCGTCAATGCCACGCATTGACGCCTTTCTCAAGCTGGGAACGTCGCAAAGCTGCTCCGATGTGCACCTCGCCGTCGGGGTGCCGCCCATGCTGCGCATGAGCGGCGAGCTGACCCCGATCCGCTTCCGCGACGTCGGCGGTCCGGAGCTGGAAAGCTACGTCATGGAGATCCTGACCCGCGGGCAGCAGGAACGCTTCCGCGGCGGCGAGGACCTCGACTTTTCCTACGTGTCGGCCGAGGGCGGCCGCTTCCGCGTCAACGTGTTCCGCAAGGACACGGGAGTCGGTGCCGTCTTCCGCGCGATCCCGACCGACATCCCGTCCCTCGAGAGCCTCAACCTGCCGCCGGTGGTGGCGAAACTGTGCGATTACCATCAGGGCATGGTGCTCGTCACCGGCTCGACTGGCACCGGCAAGTCCACGACGCTGGCCGCGATGACCGACCGGCTGAACTCCACGCGCACGCTCAACATCATCAGCCTCGAGGACCCGATCGAGTTCGTGCATCGCAGCAAGCAGAGCCAGGTCATCCAGCGCGAGCTCGGCAGCCACCTGCCGTCGTTCGCGGAGGGCGTGCGCGCGGCCATGCGCGAGGACCCGGACGTCATCCTGGTCGGCGAACTGCGCGACGCCGCGACGATCTCGATGGCGATGACCGCCGCGGAAACCGGGCACCTGGTGCTCGGCACGCTGCACACGACCAGCGCGGTGAAGACCATCGACCGCGTCATCGACGCGCTGCCCGTCGAGGAACGCGAACAGACCAAGAGCTTCCTGGCGCAGAGCCTGCTGGCGGTCGTCACCCAGGTGCTGGTCAGGAAGCCGGAAGGGCGCGGCCGCCGGGCGGTCTGCGAAGTCATGATCATGAACCGCGCCATCGCCAAGCTCATCCAGACGGACCAGACCCACCAGATCCCGTCGCTGATCCAGACCGGCAAGGACCTCGGCATGCACCTCATGGACCAGGCGCTGCTGGCCGCGGTTACCGCCAAGGAAGTCGATCCAGACGATGCCTACCGGTTCGCGATGGACAAGCGGGTCCTGTCCAAGTTCGTCATCGACCGCAGCCTGTTGCCGCGGTTCGACGGCGGTTGAACGGAGGCCGCAGCGTGGCACGCGTTGACGACTATCTCGAGGAGATCCTGAAGCGCAACGGTTCGGACCTGCACTTCATGGCCGGTCATCCGCCGCGGATCCGCCAGTACGGTTCACTCATGAAGTTGCGCGAGGAAGTGCTGAATCCTGAGGTCGTCAAGGAGGCCCTCTACGAGATCATGCCGCGGCAGGCGATCGAGCGGTTCGAGGCCAGGGACGGAGCCGATTTCGCCTACAAGTTGGGCAACCAGGGGCGCTTCCGTGTCAACGTGCTGCGTCACCTGAATGGTGTTGGCGCGACATTCCGCGCCATCCCCTCCAAGGCCCTCAGCCTCGACCAGTTGAACATGCCGGACGCCGTCCGGAACCTGTGCAAGGCCAAGAGCGGCCTGGTGCTGGTCACGGGCAAGACCGGTTCCGGGAAATCCACGACGCTGGCCGCCATGATCGACGACCTGAACTCGCGGCTGAAGGGACACATCCTCACGATCGAGGACCCGATCGAATTCGTGCATGCTCGCAAGAACTGCCTGATCAGCCAGCGTGAGATCGGCGTGCACGCGGCGACATTTTCTTCCGCGCTGCTGTCGGCCCTGCGCGAGGATCCGGACGTGATCCTGGTCGGCGAACTGCGCGATCTGGAGACCATGAGCACCGCGATCACCGCTTCGGAAATGGGCATCATGGTGATGGCGACGCTGCACACCAACGGCGCCGCAGCCGCCGTCGACCGCATGGTTAACGCCTTCCCGGCCGACAAGCAGGGCCACGTGCGCACCATGCTGTCGACCTCGCTGCGCGGCGTGATCTCCCAACAGCTGATCGTCAAGAAGGGCGGCGGCGGGCGCGTCTGCGCGCTGGAGATCCTGATCAACACGCCGGCGGTCTCCAACCTGATCCGGCAGGGCAAGATCGACCAGCTGGAAAGCACCATGCAGTCGGGCGCCGCCCATGGCATGAGCACCATGGACACGGCGATCCAGGCCCTGCTGGACGGCGGCGCCATCAACGGCCGGTCGGCCTACGAGAAGGCCATCAACAAGTCCAAGTTCGAGCAATTCAAGGACCAGGCTGCCTGACCCGCGCCCCGTCCTGCGACGGAGTGCGGCCTGATCCCGCCTGCGATGGCATAATCCGGCGTTCCAATCCGGACCCGGCCATGCCACGCAAGATACTCGTCACCAGCGCCCTGCCCTATGCCAACGGCGCCACGCACCTCGGGCACATCACCGAGACCGTGCAGACCGACATCTGGGTGCGGTTTCAGCGGCTGCGCGGCCACGATTGCCTGTACGTCTGCGCCGACGACACGCACGGCACGCCCGTCATGCTCAAGGCCCGCGCCGACGGCATCAGCCCGGAGCAGCTGATCGAGCAGGTCGGCGCCGAACGGCGCCAGGTGTTCGCCGACTTCCTGATTGGCTTCGACAATTACTACACGACGCATTCCGCCGAGAACAAGCGCTACACCGAACTCGTGTTCACGGCGCTCGACCGGGCCGGGCATATCGTGCGCAAGACGGTCAGTCAGGCCTACGACGAGCAGGCCGGGATGTTCCTGCCCGACCGCTACGTCAAGGGCACCTGCCCACGCTGCGGCACGGCGGACCAGTACGGCGACAGCTGCGAGGCGTGCGGCGCCACCTACGCGCCGGGCGACCTGAAGGACGCGGTGTCCGTGCTCAGCGGCACGCCGCCGGTCAAGCGGGAGTCCGAGCACCTGTTCTTCCGGCTCGGCGACTTCGAGCCGATGCTGCGCGAATGGACGCGCTCGGGCGCCTTGCAGGATGCGGTGGCCAACAAACTCGACGAGTGGTTCGACGCGGGGCTCCGCGACTGGGACGTGTCGCGCGATGCGCCCTATTTCGGCTTCGAGATCCCCGGGGCGCCGGGCAAGTACTTCTACGTCTGGCTGGATGCGCCGATCGGCTACATGGCCAGCTTCGACAACCTGTGCGCCCGTACCGGGCTCGACTTCGATGCCTACTGGAAGCCGGGCGGCGGCACCGAGCTCTACCACTTCATCGGCAAGGACATCCTGTACTTCCACTCGCTGTTCTGGCCGGCCACGCTGCACGGCGCGGGGTTCCGCCGGCCGAGCGGCGTGTTCGTGCACGGTTTCCTGACCCTGAACGGCGAGAAGATGTCCAAGTCGCGCGGCACCTTTATCACTGCGCGCCGCTACCTGGACCTGCTGCCGGCCGAGTACTTCCGTTACTTCCTCGCGGCGAAGCTCGGTCCAGGCATCGACGACATCGACATGAATCTCGAGGAGTTCGCGGCCCGGATCAACGCCGAGATCGTCGGCAAGCTCGTGAACATCGCCAGCCGCTGCGCCGGCTTCATCGTTCGCGGCCACGACGCGATGCTGTCTGCCGCGCTGCCCGACCCGGGCCTGTACGCCGAGTTCGTGGACGCCGGCGAGCGGATCGCCGGCCTGTACGAGGCGCGCGAGTACGCCGCCGCGATCCGCGACATCATGGCGCTCGCCGACCGCGCCAACCAGTACATAGACCAGCACAAGCCCTGGCTGCTGGCCAGGGACCCGGCGCGCGCAGCACAGGTGCAGGACGTCTGCACGCAGGCGCTGAACCTGTTCCGCGTGCTGATGACCTATCTGAAGCCGGTCATGCCGGTCATGGCCGGCCGCGCCGAGGCGTTCCTCGGCGCAGCCGCCGCTGACTGGGATTCGGTTCGCGAGCCGCTGCTGGCCGCCCGCGTACAGCCCTACGAACCGCTGGCGACGCGGCTCGACCCCAAGGTCGTGGCGGGACTGGTCGATGCCCCGGCGGCCGCGCCAGCGGCGCTTGCGGAGACGGACGACATGATCACGATCGAGGACTTTGCAAAGATCGACCTGCGCGTGGCGCGCGTCGTGTCCGCCGAACTGGTGGACGGCGCCGACAAGCTGCTGAAGCTGGCACTGGACGTCGACGGCCAGCCACGGACCGTGTTTGCCGGCATCCGCCAGGCCTACGAACCGCAGACGCTGGTCGGGCGGCATGTCGTCGTCGTGGCCAACCTGCAGCCGCGCAAGATGCGTTTCGGCCTCTCCGAGGGGATGGTGCTGTGCGCGGGACCCGGCGGCGCCGAGCTGTTCCTCGTGTCGCCTGACGAGGGCGCCGCGTCCGGCATGCCCGTCAGGTGACGGCGCTGCGCCCGACACGGCGGCCATGACCACGCCCGCCGAGCGCATCGATGCACTGCTGCCGCAGACGCAATGCACACGCTGCGGCTTCGATGGCTGCCGGCCCTATGCCGAGGCGCTGGCCAGTGGCGCCGCCGACATCAACCGCTGCCCGCCCGGCGGCAGACCGGTGATCGCGGCGCTGGCGGCGCTGCTCGGCGTCCCGGCCTTGCCGCTGGATCCGCAGTACGGGACCGAGGCCGCGCCGCGTGTCGTGGTCATCGACGAGCCGGCCTGCATCGGCTGCGCCAAGTGCATCGACGTCTGCCCGACCGACGCCATCACGGGCGCGCGGAAATGGATGCACACGGTCATCGCCGCCGACTGCTCCGGCTGCGACCTGTGCCTGCCGGTCTGCCCGGTCGACTGCATCCTGCCCGTCCCGGCGCCGGGCCTTGCACCGGCGGTCCTCGACGGTGCGGCCATCGCGCGACGCGCACGGCATTTCGGCGGGCTCTACGCGGCGCGCCAGTCGCGGCTGCAGCGCGTCGAGCAGCGCAGGCGCGAGTCGCTTGCAGCGGCCCTGTCACGCGGCCTGTCGCCGGCCGGAGACGCGCCGTCGTGAACGCACGCCGCTGCAGGATCCTGTTCGAGCGACTGCGCGCCGGTATTCCGCAGCCCACCACGGAGCTCGAGTACGCGACGCCGTTCGAATTGCTGGTGTCCGTGATCCTCTCCGCTCAGGCCACCGACAAGAGCGTCAACCAGGCGACCGCGCGCCTGTTCAAGGTGGCGCGCACCCCGGCGGACATCGCGGCGCTCGGCGAGCAGGGCCTGGCGCCCTACCTGCGCTCGATCGGACTGTGGGCCACCAAGGCGCGCAACGTCGCTGCGACCGCGCGGATGCTGGTGGAACGTCACGGCGGCGAGGTGCCGCGGCGCCGCGAGCATCTCGAGGCGCTGCCGGGTGTCGGCCGCAAGACCGCCAACGTCGTGCTCAACACGGCGTTCGGCGAGCCCACCATCGCGGTCGATACGCATATCTTCAGGGTCGCCAACCGCACCGGCCTCGCGCCGGGTGACAACGTGCGCCAGGTCGAGGATCGCCTGCTCGAGGTTGTGCCGCCCGAGTTCCGCCGCCACGCGCATCACTGGCTGATCCTGCACGGCCGGTATGTTTGCAAGGCGCGGCGACCCGACTGCCCCGCCTGCGGCATCGCCGATCTTTGCGGGTACGCCGCCAAGACCGCCTTCGAACCGCAGCCGGTCGCGCCGCGCGCGAAAACACGACGCAAGGCGCCGAAGGCGTAATATGCCGGGGCGACGTCCGGTCTTATCGAGTGATGTCCCCCATGCAGCAACCCCCGACGCGCAGTGCCCACCGTTATCCCGTCAGCGGGGCCGGGCTCGGCCTGCGCCGCGGGCTGATTCCCGAGCTGCTCGAGCACGGCACGGCCGGGATCGATTTCTTCGAACTGGCGCCGGAGAACTGGATCGGCGTGGGCGGTGCGATGGGCAGGGACCTGCGCCTGTTCACCGAGCGCCATCCGTTCGTCGCCCACGGCCTGTCGCTGTCGCTCGGCGGCCCGCAGCCGCTCGACGAGGCGCTGCTCGCCAGGGTGCGGCAGTTTCTCGATGAACACGACATCCGCGCCTACACCGAACACCTGAGCTACTGCACCGACGACGGCCACCTGTACGACCTGATGCCCATTCCGTTCACGGTCGAGGCCGTGCACCACGTTGCGGACCGCATCCGTCGCGCCCAGCAGATCCTCGAGCGGCCGATTGCGATCGAGAATGTGTCCTACTACGCGGCCCCGGGCGCGGAGATGCCGGAAATCGAGTTCGTGACAGCGGTACTCGAGGAAGCGGATTGCGGACTGTTGCTCGACGTCAACAATATCTTCGTCAATGCCGTGAACCACGGTTACGACCCGCTGACGTTCCTCAAGGCGCTGCCGCTCGATCGCGTCTGGTATATCCACACTGCCGGGCACCACGCAGAGGCGGCCGACCTGCGTGTGGATACGCATGGCAGCGAGGTATGCAACGACGTCTGGTCGCTGCTGGAGTCCGCCTACCGGCTGTGCGGCCCGATCCCCACGCTGCTGGAGCGCGACTTCAACTTCCCGCCGCTCGACGAGCTGCTCGGCGAAATCAGGCAGATCCACGAGATCCAGGCGCGCCACGGCACGCCCGATGCGCGCGCGGCCGGCGGCTAGGGGATGGACTTCAAGCGCCGGCAACTGGAGTTCGCAGCCCACCTGCGCGACCCGGACAACGTCCCGGCGCCAGCGGACGTCGAGCCGCGGCGCATGGAGGTGTACCGGCAGCTGTTCATCAACAACGTGACCGGCCTGCTGGCCAGGACCTTCCCGGTCGCCCGCAGGGTCCTGGGCGAGGATGCGTGGTCGGCACTGGTGCGGCAGTTCTACGCCGGGCACAGGGCGCAGACGCCGTATTTCGCCGAGCTGCCGCGCGAGTTCGTGGAATGGCTCGCAGCGCGGCGCGAGCGTGCCGCCGGCGAGCCACCCTTTCTGGATGAGCTGGCGCACTACGAATGGGTCGAACTGGCGCTCAGTATCGCGGAGACCGAGCCGGACCCGGCGGGCATCGATCCCGCCGGCGACCTGCTGGACGGCCGGCCGGTGCTGTCGCCGCTGGCCTGGCCGCTCGCCTACCGCTGGCCCGTGCACCGGCTGTCGCAGGATTACCAGCCGGCCGAACCACCGGCCGAGCCGACCTTCATCGTCGTGCACCGGACCGGCGACGGTCAGGTCGGCTTCCTGCAAGTGGACGCCCTGACAATGCGGCTGCTGCAGCGGATCGGTGAAGGCGGCGATGCCAGCGGCCGCGCCATGCTCGGGCAGATTGCTCGGGAAGTGGCGGGGACGGACCCTGATGACCTGCTGGTGCGCGGCGCGCAGGTGCTGGCGCTGTTGCGGAAACGCGGTGCCATCCTTGGCACCGTCGTGGGAACCTGGCGCGAGGGGGAATCATGAAGGCATTGACCGGTTTCACGCTCAGCACGCACGCGTTGCTGGACCGGGTCGGCAGCTGGCTGCCGCAGCTTGCCTTGCGAGCCATCGTCGGCTGGGAATTCTTCGAGGCGGGCCTGGCCAAGCTCGGGGGCGACAACTGGTTTGCCGCAGTCCAGGGTAATTTTCCGTATCCGTTCAGTGTGCTGCCGGTCGACCTGAGCTGGTTCCTGGCGACCTGGACCGAACTGCTGGGAGGCGTCGGCATCTGGCTGGGGCTGGCCACGCGATTCTGGTCGGCCGGGCTCGTGATCCTGACCGTCGTGGCCATCGCGGGTGTGCACTGGCCGGCCGAGTGGCACACGCTGGGCGAACTCTGGCAGGGCTACGCGATCACCGACAAGGGCTCCGGCAACTACAAGCTGCCGCTGATCCTGCTCGTGATGCTCATGCCACTGCTGTGGAGCGGCGCCGGCAAGGCGAGCCTCGACCACCTGATTCGCCGCTACGTCGAGCGTCGTTGACGCCCGTCGACCGGGCCGTCACTTCCTGGGCGCGTACAGGTCGGTCAGGGTCCCCTCGAATGCCTCGGCGGCGAATGCCACCGTTTCAGACAGGGTCGGGTGCGGGTGGATGGTCAGCCCGATGTCGGCCGCATCGGCGCCCATCTCCACGGCCAGTGCGACTTCCGAGATCAGGTCGCCCGCATTCGTGCCGACGATGCCGCCGCCCACGACCCGGTGCGTATCCGGGTCGAACAGCAGTTTCGTGAAGCCCTCATCGCGGTTGATCGCCAGCGAGCGGCCGCTCGCCATCCACGGGAACAGTCCCTTGCCGAGCGTGCGGCCCGCTGCCCTGGCCTCGGTCTCGGTGACGCCGACCCAGGCGATTTCAGGGTCCGTGTAGGCCACCGAAGGAACCGCGCGCGCGTCGAATGCGCGCTTCTGGCCGGCCGCAACCTCCGCCGCCACCTTGCCCTCGTGCGTGGCCTTGTGCGCCAGCATCGGCTGGCCGGTGACGTCGCCGATCGCAAAGACATGCGCGGCGCTGGTCCGCATCTGTCGGTCGACCGCGATGAAGCCGTGCTCGTCGACCTTGACGCCGGCCATTTCGGCGGCGATCAGCCGGCCGTTCGGCACGCGCCCTACCGACACGAGCACGCGGTCGAACACGGCGGGCGCGGATGCCGTCGCGCCCTCGAACGAGACGTGCAGGCCATCCTCTGCAGCCGTCACGGACGCCACCCGCGTGCCGGTCATGATCCGCTCGTAGCGCGCGGCGATCCGCTTCTGCAGCGGCCTGACCAGGTCGCGATCGCAGCCCGGCATGAGGTCGGGCGTGAGTTCGACGACGCTGACCCTGCTGCCGAGCGCGTCGTAGACGCAGGCCATCTCCAGGCCGATGATGCCACCGCCCACCACCAGCATGCGGCCCGGCAGGTCCTTCAGTTCCAGTGCCCCGGTCGAATCGATGACCCGCGGGTCGTCCGGCAGACCCGCCAGGGCCGCGGCCTCGGAGCCGACGGCGACGATGCACTGTTCGAAGCCGACGATGCTGACCTGCCCGTCGGGTGCGTGCACCTCGAGCCGATGCGGCGAGGCGAAACGGCCGAAGCCGCGCATGACCCGCACCTTGCGCTGCTTGGCGAGGATCGCCAGGCCAGCCGTCAGCTTGCCGACGATGCGGTTCTTCCAGTGACGCAGCTTGTCCACGTCGATGCTCGGGTCGCCGAATTGCAGGCCGTGCCCGGCCATCGACTCGACGTCCTCGATGACGCGTGCGGCGTGCAGCAGGGCCTTGGAAGGGATGCAGCCCACATTGAGGCATACGCCGCCGAGTTGCGGCCAGCGGTCCACCAGCACCACGTCGAGGCCCAGGTCCGCCGCACGAAATGCCGCCGTGTAGCCACCCGGCCCGGCGCCCAGCACGACCAGCTGCGCCGTCACGCCCGCGGCGGGCTCGCCGGCCTGCAAGCTGTCCACCGGCGGCACCGTCTGGATGCGAACCGTGTCGCCGGGTGACGGCGCGGCAGCCGCCGGCGATGCAACCTTGATGCGCACCGTATCGCCGGATGACGGCTCCGCATCCGCCGGCAACATGGTCTCGATGCGCATGGTGTCGGCGGCTGTCGGCGCACCCTCGGCCGGCGACGCCACCGCCTCGACGCGCACCGTGTCGCCGCCCGCCTCGCCGCTCAGGCGCAGGATCAGTGCGCCCTTCGACACCCGGTCCCCGACCTTGACCGCCACCTCGGCGACGGTCCCGGCCATGGTCGCCGGCACATCCATCGTGGCCTTGTCGGTCTCGAGGGTCATCAGCGGCGTCTCGGCCTCGACCACGTCGCCGGCCTTGACCATGACGTCGATCACCTCGACGTCCTTGAACTCGCCGAGATCGGGGACTCGCTCCTCGACCGGCGCGCTCACGGCACGGCCTCGAGCAGCGTGCGCGGCTGGGCGAGGAGTTCGCCCAGGGCCGTCGTGAAGCGCACCGCCGCCGCGCCGTCGATGACGCGGTGGTCGTAGGACAGCGACAGCGGCAGCATCGTGCGGGCGATGAAGTGCCCGCTGGTCCAGACCGGGACCTTGCGTGCGCGCGACACGCCCAGGATGGCCACTTCCGGCGCGTTGATGATCGGCGTAAAGGCCGTGCCGCCGATGCCCCCCAGGCTCGAAATGGTGAAACAGCCGCCCTGCATGTCCGCCGAGGCCAGCCGGCCCGCGCGCGCCTTCTCCGACAGCTCCTGCAGGTCGCGCGCAACCTCGTACAGGTCCTTGCGGTCGGCATCGCGGATCACCGGGACCATCAACCCGCCCGGGGTATCGGCGGCGAAGCCGATGTGAACGTACTTCTTGACGATCAGGTTCTGGCCCGTCGCATCGAGCGAGGCGCCGAAATCCGGGAAGCGCGCCAGCGCGCGCGCGCAGGCCCGCACGATGAATGCCAGCGGCGTCACCTTGATGCCGGCCTTGGCGGTGCGCTCCTTCAACCCGGCGCGCAGTTCCTCCAGCTCGGTGATGTCCGCCTCGTCGTGCTGGGTGACATGCGGCACGTTGATCCAGCTGGCGTGCAGGCGCGGACCGGCGATCTTCTGGATGCGGCCGAGCGGACGAACCTCGACCGGGCCAAATGCCGCGAAGTCCACTGCCGGCACGGCCGGCCACGCGGCGCCCGGGACGGACGGCGCGACTGCCAGCACGCTCTTGACCCAGGCCTTGACGTCCTCGCGCGTGACCCGCCCCTTGAGGCCGGTGCCGCGCACCCGTAGCAGGTCCACGCCCAGCTCGCGCGCGAAGCGCCGCACCGACGGCGAGGCGTGCGCCAGCGAGAAGCCGGATTCCTCGACCGGGGTCGCGCCGCCCGCGCTCCCCGACGAAGCCGTCGGTGCCGCGGCTGGCGCGGGTGCCGGCTGCGCGGCCGCCGTCGGCGGCGGGGCGGGCGCAGCCCCGGCAGACGGGACGGCCGCGACCGGCGCCGTGGTCGCCCTGGTCGCCGCCATGGCGGCTCCGTCCACCGTCGCGACGCGGTCGCCCACGTTGACGCGCGCACCGCGCTCGACGTGCACGGCGGTGACCTTGCCCTGCGCGGTGGACGGTACGTCCATCGTCGCCTTGTCGGTCTCGAGCGTGATGAGCGGCGACTCCAGCTCGACCGCATCGCCCGGCTTGACCAGCACGTCGATGACCTCGACGTCCTTGAAGTCGCCGAGCTGCGGCACCTTGATGACGATGCTCTCGGTCACAGCTCGCTCCTCAGCACGACAGTGGGTTCGGTTTGTCGGGGTCAAGGCCGAATGTTCCCAGGGCCCGGGTGACCGCACCGGCATCCAGCTTGCCGTCGTCCGCGAGCGCCTTGAGCGCCGCCAGGGCGATCCAGCGTCGGTCGACCTCGAAGAATCCGCGCAGCGCTTCGCGGCCGTCGCTGCGTCCGAAGCCGTCGGTGCCGAGCACGCGGAACTCACCGGGCACCCACTGGCGGACCTGGTCGGCCACGATCTTCATGTAGTCCGACGCGGCGATGAACGGGCCCTTCCTGTCGCCCAGGCACTGGCGCACATAGGGCACGCGCGGCGGCGCATCCGGATGCAGCAGGTTGGCGCGCTCGCAGTCGAGCGCGTCGCGCCGCAATTCGCTGTAGCTGGTCACGCTGTAGACGTCGGCCGGCACGCCGAACTCCCGCTCCAGCAGCTCGGCGGCGGCCAGCACCTCGCGCAGGATCGCGCCGGAGCCGAACAGCGTCACGCGCACCATGCCGCGGCCGCCAATATGCAGCAGGTACATGCCGTTCAGGATGCCCTGCTCCACGCCGTGCGGCATCGCCGGGTGGGCGTAGTTCTCGTTCATGCAGGTGATGTAGTAGAAGATCCCCTGCTGCTCGGCGTACATGCGGCGCAATCCGTCCTGCATGATCACGGTCAGTTCGTAGGCGAAACACGGGTCGTAGGCCACGCAGTTCGGGATCGTCGATGCCTGCAGGTGGCTGTGCCCGTCCTGGTGCTGCAGGCCCTCGCCGGCCAGCGTCGTGCGGCCCGCCGTGGCACCCATCAGGAAGCCGCGCGCCTGCAGGTCGCCCGCTGCCCAGGCGAAGTCGCCGATCCTCTGGAAGCCGAACATCGAGTAGAAGATGTAGAACGGAATCATGTTGATCCCGTGATTGGCATAGGCCGAGCCGGCCGCCATCCACGAGCAGAAGGCGCCCGCCTCGTTGATGCCTTCCTGCAGGATCTGGCCCTTGCGGTCCTCGCGGTAATACATGAGCTGGTCCGCGTCCTGCGGCGTGTACAGCTGCCCGCTCGACGAGTAGATGCCGACCTGGCGGAACAGTCCTTCCATGCCGAACGTGCGGGCCTCGTCCGGCACGATCGGCACGATGTGCTGGCCGATGTTCTTGTCCTTGAGCAGGGTCGTCAGCACGCGCACGAAGGCCATGGTCGTGGAGATCTCGCGATCCCCGGTGCCTTCGAGCATGTTCTTGAAGACCGAGAGCGGCGGCACCGACAAGGCCGGCGCCCTGGCATGCCGCACCGGCAGGTAGCCGCCGAGCGTCTTGCGCCGTTCCTGCAGGTAGCGCATCTCGGCGCTGTCCGCCGGCAGCCTGCAGAACGGCACCTTCTCGATGTCGGCGTCCGAGACCGGGATATTGAAGCGGTCGCGGAACGCCTTCAGCGCCTCTTCGTCCAGTTTCTTGCGCTGGTGGGTGATGTTCTGCGCCTCGCCGGCGCTGCCCATGCCGTAGCCCTTGACGGTCTTGGCGAGGATCACCGTCGGCCGGCCCCGGTGCGCCATGGCGGCCGCATAGGCGTTCCAGACCTTGCGCGAGTCGTGGCCGCCGCGCTTGAGCCGCCAGATGTCCTCGTCCGACATGTTGGCGACCATCGCCGCCAGCTGCGGCTCGCGGCCGAAGAAATGCTCGCGCGTGTAGGCGCCGCCCTTGGCCTTGAAGTTCTGGTACTCGCCGTCGACCGCCTCCTCCATGCGCCGCCGCAGCAGCCCGTCGGTGTCGCGCGCGAACAGCGGATCCCAGCGGCTGCCCCACAGCACCTTCACGACGTTCCAGCCGGCGCCGAGGAAGGCCGCTTCCAGTTCCTGGATGATCTTGCCGTTGCCGCGCACCGGGCCGTCGAGCCGCTGCAGGTTGCAGTTGATGACGAACACCAGGTTGTCGAGCTTCTCGCGGACCGGCAGCGTCAGCGCCCCCATGGACTCGGGTTCGTCCATCTCGCCGTCGCCGAGGAAACACCACACTTTCTGGTCGGCCGCCGGCACGATGCCGCGGTGCTCGAGGTAACGCGTGAAGCGCGCCTGCATGATGGCCTGCATCGGCCCGAGCCCCATCGACACGGTCGGGAACTGCCAGAAGTCCGGCATCAGCCACGGGTGCGGGTACGACGACAGCCCCTTGCCGGACACCTCCTGGCGGAAGTGCCGCAACTGCTCCTCCGTGAGGCGACCCTCGAGGTAGGCGCGCGCGTAGATCCCCGGACTCGAGTGGCCCTGCACGAAGATCATGTCGCCCGGGTGGTTCGGCCCGGGCGCGCGCCAGAAGTGGTTGAACCCCACCTCATACAGCGTCGCCGACGATGCATAGGTCGCGATGTGGCCGCCGAACTCCGGGTTGATGCGGTTGGCGCTCACCACCATGGCCATCGCATTCCAGCGAATGTAGGCCTCGATGCGCCGCTCCAGCGAGCGGTTGCCCGGATACGGCCGTTCCTGGGCGAGACCGATCGTGTTCAGGTAGGCGGTATTGGCCTTGAACGGCAGATAGGCGCCTGCACGACGTGAGTGGTCAATGAGCCGGTCCAGCAGGAAGTGTGCGCGCTCGGCGCCATGCGCCTTGAGCACGGAATCGATGGACTCCAGCCATTCCTGGGTCTCGGTCGGGTCGACGTCGTCTGGTGTGGCGCGATCAGCCATCTCGGCAACTCCGTTGTACTTGTCGGCCGCCGGCGCGCAGGCCGCGCTGCCGCCCACTGCGCCCACACGATCCTGCGACGACATCGCCGTCCCGGCCCACCGGCCGATGCGAGGAACCTGCGATTCTGCCGGGTATGTCGGGTTATCATCGGTTTCCCGCCACGAGCGGTCAAGGTTGATTCTTGAGAACGCTGACGCTGACCCGCCCCGACGACTGGCACGTGCACCTGCGCGATGGCGCCGCGCTGCGCGCGGTCGCCGGCTTCACTGCCGCCCGCTTCGGCCGTGCCGTGGTCATGCCGAACCTCCAGCCGCCGGTGACGACCGTCGAGCAGGCGGTTGCCTACCGGCAGCGGGTGCTGGACGCGCTGCCGGCCGGCAGCCGCTTCGAGCCGTTGATGAGCCTGTACCTGACCGAGCGGACGCCGCCGGACGAGGTCGACCGCGCGCGGCGCAATCCTGCGGTCTGCGGCTTCAAGTTCTATCCGGCCGGGGCGACCACCAACGCCGAGGCCGGGGTCGGGCGACTCGAGCGCGTGTATCCGGTGCTCGAGCGCATGCAGAAGCTGGGCGTGGTGCTGCAGGTGCACGGCGAGGTCACCGACCCGGACGTGGACGTGTTCGACCGCGAGGCGGTGTTCATCGAGCGCCAGCTGGCGGAGGTCGTGCAACGCTTTCCAAGCCTGCGAATCGTGCTCGAGCACGTCACGACCGAGGTCGGCGTGCATTTCGTGGAAGCACAGGGATCGCAGGTCGCCGCCACGCTGACGCCGCAGCACCTGCTGCTGAACCGCAACGCGCTGCTGGCCGGCCGCATCCGGCCGCATCTCTACTGCCTGCCGGTGCTCAAGCGGGAACGGGACCGCGCAGCCCTGCTGGCGGCGGCCACCAGCGGCAACCCACGCTTCTTTCTCGGCAGCGACAGCGCACCGCACGCGCGCAGCGCCAAGGAGACGGACTGCGGCTGCGCTGGGGTGTTTTCGGCCCACGCCGGACTCGAACTGTACGCCGAGGCCTTCGAGGGCGCCGGCGCGCTCGACCGGCTCGAGGGTTTTGCCAGTCACTTCGGCGCGGACTATTACGGCCTGCCGCGCAACCGCGACACGATCGCGCTGCGGCGCGAGCCGTGGCAGGTGCCGGCGGCCTACGGCTTCGGTGACGGTGAACTCGTGCCCTGGCGCGCCGGCGAGACCGTCGCGTGGCGGCTGGCCGGCGGCGAGACTGAGCGATGAACATGGGCACGCCGCACATCGGCAACCGCTTCCGCGGCTTCCTGCCGGTCGTCGTGGACGTCGAAACAGGGGGTTTCGACGCCGTGGCCAATGCCCTGCTGGAAGTGGCGGCGGTGCTGATCGAGTTTTCGGCGGACGGCCGGCTGCAGCGCGGCCGTACGCTGTGGCACCACGTGCAGCCATTCGAGGGGGCGCGCATCGACGCGGCGTCGCTTGCGGTCAACGGCATCGATCCGTGGCACCCGCTGCGGCCGGCGATTCCGGAGCACGACGCGCTCGCCAGGATCTTCCGCGAGGTGCGCAGCAGCGTGCGCGAGCAGGACTGCACGCGCGCGATCCTGGTCGGCCACAACTCGGCCTTCGACCTGGCTTTCGTCAATGCGGCGGCAACGCGGGCCGGCATCAAGCGCAACCCCTTCCACCCGTTCTCCAGTTTTGACACGGCGACGCTGGCGGGCGTGGCCTACGGCCAGACGGTGTTGTCGCGGGCCGTGGTCGCCGCCGGCATGGAATGGGACGCGGCGGCCGCCCACTCGGCGGCCTACGATGCCGAGCGGACGGCGGACCTGTTCTGCGCGATCTGCAACGAATTCCAGCCGCTGTACGTCTCAGGGCTGGAACGCCTGGCGGCCGGAGCGGCGGCGGAGGCGGACCCGAACCCCATGGTCGAGCCCGAGGCCGAGGAGCCCGGCGCGGGCTGAGTCCCGCCTCAACCCGTTGCGCCGGCCTCTTCCAGCAGCGGCTTGAGTTCGCCGGAGCGGAACATCTCGACGACGATGTCGCATCCGCCGACCAGTTCGCCGTTGACGTACAGCTGCGGGAAAGTCGGCCAGTTCGAGTAGCTCTTCAGCGCCTCGCGCAGCTCCGGATCCTCGAAGATGTTCACGTGGTTGAACCGCGCATTGCAGGACTTCAGGGTCGCGACGGATTGTGCGGAGAAGCCGCATTGCGGGAAGTCCGGCGTGCCTTTCATGAACAGCACGACCGGCGCCGAGGCGATATGGTCCTTGATGCGCGTGACGGCGGGCGAATCGGTCATGGCTGGCTCCTGGTTTCACTGTAAGGCGACCGCCAGGGCGCGCCGCGGCCAACAGGGCCGGGGCGCGCAGGCCTGGCAGGCGAAGGAGCGTCGCGCAATACGCGCGGGCCCCAGGGTACGGCAACTGTGTCGGATTATGGGGGCGCGCCGCCCTGACTTCAAACCCGCCGTGGAGCGACCAGGGCCGCGTCGTCAGGCGATTGCGGTGCGTGCCAGGCGCTGTGGCTGCGACACGCCGTAGCCCTGGGCGTAGTCCACGCCTAGGCCACGCAGCACCGCCACGATTTCCTCGTTCTCGGCCCACTCGGCGATGGTCTGCTTGCCGGTGAGGTGGCCTATCTCGTTGATCGAGCGGACCATCTCGCGATCGATCGGGTCGTGCAGCAGGCCCTTGACGAAGCTGCCGTCGATCTTCAGGAAATCCACCGGGAAGTGCTTCAGGTAGCCGAACGACGACAGGCCCGTGCCGAAATCGTCGAGCGCGAACTTGCAGCCAATCTCGCGCAGCGCCTGGATGAATCGGCTGGCTTGCGAGAAGTTCGCGATGGCGGCGGTCTCGGTGATCTCGAAACAGATCTTGCTGCCTTCCAGTCCGCTGCGGTGGAACTGCTCGATGACGAACGGCAGGAACTTCTCGTCGCACAGGCTCTGGCCGGACAGGTTGATCGAGCACATGCCGAGCCGCTCGCGCTCGTCCGCCTCCGACACCAGCCAGCGGAACGCCGAGTCGATCACCCAGCGGTCAATCGACGGCGTGATGCCATACCGTTCCGCGGCCGCGATGAACTGGTCCGGCGCGACGATCTTGCCGGTCTCATCGCGCATGCGCAGCAGCAGTTCGTAGTGCTCTCCGTGCTCGACGCCCTGCAGCGGCAGGATGGTCATGCGGAACAGCTCGAAACGCGACTCCTCGAGGGCGTTGTTGATGCGCGCCGCCCACTGCATCTCGCGGCGCCGGCGCATCAGGTCGATGTCGTTTTCCTCGAAACAGTGCACCCGGTTGCGGCCCGCCTCCTTGGCTGCGGCGCAGGCGCTGTCGGCGGCGGAGAGAATGGCCGGCACGTCTTCATTCTCGGCCGAAATCGGCACCACGCCGATCGAGGCGCCGAGGCGGAAAGTGCGGTCTTCGAACGTATAGCGGAAATTGCGGATCGCCTCGCGCAGGCCCTCGGCGGAGCGCAGCGCCTCCTCCAGCGAACAACTCTCGAGCAGCACGCCGAACTCGTCGCCGCCGAGCCTGGCCAGCGTGTCGCGCCAGCGGACATTCGACTTCAGCAGCGCGCCGACCTGCCCGAGCAACGCGTCGCCCGCGCTGTGGCCGCAGGTGTCGTTGACGATCTTGAACTGGTCGAGATCGATGTAGCACAGCGCGTAGGAGGTCTCGCGGGCCCGCGCGCTCTTCAGCGCGCGTTCGACGCGGGTCTCGAACTCGCGCCGGTTCACCAGCCCGGTCAGCACGTCGTGGCTGGCATGGTAGCTGAGCCGCCGGTTCAGTTCGCGGGACTCGGACACGTCGTGGAAGACCAGCACGCCGCCGGTCACCGCGCCGGTACCGTCGCGGATCGGCGATGCGGTGCTCTCGGCGTACAACTCGTTGCCGTCGCGGCGGATGAGCAGCATCGGCCGTACCGACTTGATGGAGCGCGCGCGGCGAATGGCGACGGTCATCGGGTTCTCGAGCGGCTCGCAGGTCTCCTCGTGGAAGGAACGGAAGATCTCGTCGATGCTCTTGCCGAGCCCGTCCTCCAGCCGCCAGCCGGTCAGTTCTTCTGCCACGGGGTTCAGGTACTCGACGCGCCCGTGCGCATCCGAGGTGATCACGCCATCGCCGATCGACTGCAGCGTGATCTGCGCGCGTTCCTTCTCGCGGAACAGCGCCTCCTCGTAGAGCCGCCGCTCCGTGATGTCCAGCTCGACGCCGATCAGCCGGCGCAGCCGTCCCTGCTCGTCGACCCGCGCACGGGCGCGACCGATGACCCAGCGCCACTCGCCATCGCAGTGCCGCAGCCGGTGGACGCTGTCGAACATCTCGGTCTTGCCGGCCAGGTGGTCGCGCATCATCGCCGAGACCCGTGGCAGGTCCTCGGGGTGCACCAGCCGCGTCCAGTCCGGCGACGGGATGACGTCGTCTTTGTCGTAGCCCAGCATCGCCTTCCAGCGCGGCGAGAACCACGTGCGGTTGTTGATCGCGTCGTAGTCCCACAAGCCGTCATTGGCGCACGGCAGCGACAGCGCCTGGCGCTCCTGCACGCCGGCCAGCCGATCCGCCAGCGCGATGCGTTCGAGTCCGCTGGCGAGGCTCGTGCCGACCAGTTTCAACAGCAGGTGCAGGTTGACGTCCCAGCCTTCGCCCGGTTCGGCCGCCGCGAAGGCCAGGAAGCCGCGCACGACGCCCTGCACGCCAAAGGCGATCAGCAGCAGTGAGCGGATGTCGAGGCCGGCCAGCCGTTCGCCGTCGGCCGCTTGTTCGCTGCGCAACGCTGCGGAGTCGCGGAACTCGAGGATGCGCACATGCTCGAGGCGGGACTTGATCCACGGCAACGAGTCGAGCGACTCGCCTTTCAGCACCTCGGGCCGGCAACGCGCAAACATGTTGCGCGAGGAAACGATCGAATCGATGTGCTCGCCGGCACCGTCCAGCAGCGCCAGGAACACGACGTCGGTGCCGGTCGCTTCGCGCAGGATGTCCAGGTTCTGGCGGATGACCGCGTCGGCGTTTTCGGCCGTCAGGTTCTGGAAGTCGACGGCCACCTTGGTGCAGGTGATGTCGATGCCGAGCGGCGGCCGCCTGGATTGCGGCTGCCACAATTTCGCCGACAGGATGTCGGATGCGGTGAAATCCGGTAGCTCTTCGCTTTGCAACGTCGGCACCTGGATCGGCTTCCCCTGGCCGGGGGCAGTTTCTCAGCCGGACCGCCCGCACCCTCAGGAACCAGTCATCAGTTCCATAGCCGGGCCCGGCAGTCAGTTACGCCGCATTGTGTCAGAAACTTCTAGGAATGCAAGATAACAACTTGTATTTGCTGGAGTACTCGGCGATCCGGTCATTCCTCGGTGACGACCAGTCCGGCGCGGTAGCGCGCCCGCAGCCACCTCACGCCGATCAGGTCCACGATCCCGACCCACAACCGGTCGTGCAACCCGTACTTGGAGGTGCCGCGGGTGCGCTGCCGGTGGTTGACCGGCACCGACATGACGGCCGCGCCATGGCGCTGGTACAGCGCCGGCAGGAAGCGATGCATGTGGTCGAACGCCGGCAGCTCGAGGAAGGTTTCGCGGTGCATGAGCTTGATGCCGCAGCCGGTATCGGGCGTGCCGTCGTCGAGCAGCCTGGCGCGCACGCCGTTGGCGATCCGCGACGAGATGCGGCGCAGCCAGGTATCGCGCCGGGTCACGCGGCTGCCCATCACCAGCCGTACGTCCTGGCCCGCGCGAACCGCTTCCTGCAGCGCGGCGATCATCGCGGGAAAGTCAGCCGGGTCGTTCTGGCCGTCACCGTCGAGCGTGGCGACCCACTCGTTGCGCGCTGCGCGCACGCCGCTGCACAGTGCGGCGCTCTGGCCACTGCGGCGCGAATGGCGCAGCAACCGCACACCGGGCATCTCGGCGCGCGCGGCCTGCACGGCCGCCGCGGTGCCGTCGGTGCTGCCGTCATCGACAAAGATGATCTCGGGCGCGCCACGAAAGCCGAGCGCGGCCTGGATCTCGCGCGCCAGCGCCACGACGTTGTCGGCCTCGTTGCAAACGGGGATGACGACCGAGACGTGCTCGGGAACCGATGTCATGCGCGATCACTCCCCGGAGTGGCTCACCGCAGGCGCGCCGAAGGCCCGTGCGACCTCGACCGTGAGGCGCGAGATTATACGGAATCGCGCCCGCCTGCCGGGCGCCGGCAAACGTGCATTGCGCCCGCCCGGCCGACTTCCCACAATGCCGCCATGCTCGACGACCCGCCCAGCACGGACTCCAGCACGCGCCGCCTGGGCATCGCGGCCCTGGTCACGGGCACTTTCATGTTCGCCGAGGCGATCGGCGGCTATTTCGCCGGTTCGCTGGCCCTGCTCGCCGATGCCGGTCACATGCTCACCGACACCGCGGCCCTCGCGATGGCGTTCGGCGCCGCCAGGCTCGCCAACCGTCCCGCCGACGGGCGGCGCTCCTATGGTTACGAGCGCCTGCGCGTGCTCGCCGCGCTGGTCAACTCGCTGGCGCTGCTGGCGCTGGTGCTGTGGCTGGCAAGCGAGGCCGTGCAGCGGCTGATGGACCCGCAGCCGGTACACGCAAGGCTGATGCTGGTGATCGCACTGGTTGGCGCGATGGTCAACATCGGGGTTGCCCTGCTGCTGCGCGCGGGACACGACGAGGACCTCAACCTCGGCGCGGCCTACCTGCACGTGCTGTCGGACCTCGGCGGTTCGGTGGCGGCGGCGCTCGCCGCGGTCGTCATCCTGTCGACCGGCTGGACGCGCGCCGACCCGTTGCTCTCGTTGCTGATCGCGGCGCTGATCGCACGGGTTGCAATCCGGCTGCTGCGCCGCTCTTCGCACATCCTGCTGGAAGGCGCCCCGGAGGGACTCGAGCCGGACAAGCTGGCGCGCGAACTGACGGCGGCCGTGCGCGAAGCCCAGGACGTGCACCACGTGCATGCCTGGTCGCTGGACTCGCGCGAAGTGCTGGTGACCCTGCATGCCAGGATCGGGCCGGTCCAGGATCCGGACGAGGCGCTCGCGGCAATCAAGCGCGTGCTCGAAACGCGCTGGCGCATCACCCATTCGACGATCCAGATAGAACGCGGCGTCTGCCACGATCCCGAGTGACGCCCCTCAGCCCTGGACGGCGGCGCGCGCCTGTTCGTAGAGCCGGTCCAGTTCGGCGCCCATCTCCGACCTGACGAGTTCGAGCGCCTCGGCGTCGAGTCCCTTCGGCACGATCCGCGGCTCGCCGATGATCATCACGACGCGCGTGCCCGGCCACGGCAACACAAATCGGTCCCAGGTCCGGAACAGCCACGCGCGGCGCGCGGCGTAGGCGATCGGCAGCATCGGCCGGCCCGACAACTGTGACAGCAGCAGTGCGCCGGCCTTGAAGACGCGACGCGGCCCGTGCGAGCCGTCGGGCGTGACGATGGGTGATACGTCCTCCCTGACGATCGCCCTGTACAGGGCGCGCAGCGCCTGCGCACCCGTGCGGCTCGCCGACCCGCGTATGACCGTCACGCCCAGGCCGCGCGCCATGATCGTCGGGCCTTCACCGTCCACGGAGGGGCTGATCAGCAGCCCCAGCTTCAGTCCCGGCGGCTTGCGCCACACCAGTTCCCGGAGCGGCAAGAGCTGCTGGCCGTGCCAGAACACCGGGATGACCGCCTTGTGTTGCGCGAGCGCCGTTTCGAGCCGCTCGCGGCCCAGCACTCGCCCGCGCGGAATCATCCACCACCACAGGTAGACGATGCCGAGCGCAATCGGCGCAGCGAGCCGGTACAACGCGAGCCGCCACCACGTCAGGCGCCGCGGCACATGCCGGCGCCCGGCCGGGAGATCGGCGTCTGGCGGAGATTGTTCCTGCATGCGGGTCAGTCCTGCTGCTGCACCGACACGTGGCCGTCGGCGTCGCGACGCAGCTTCCAGCGCCGGTACGACCACAGCCAGTCCGGCGGATTGGCGCGGATCTGCTGCTCGACGCGCCGCACGTAACGCTCTGTCCAGGCGCCGTCCGCGAGCTGCTCGTCATGCCCCACCAGCGGCTCGAGGACGACCTCGTAGCAGCCACGCGCGGTGCGGCGTTGCACCATGAAGAACATCGGCGCTCCGACTGAACGGGCGATCGCCTCGGGCCCCTGGTAGAACGCCGTTTCCTGGCCAAAGAAGGTGGCGAATTGGCGCGCCCCCGCGGTTCCCGGATCCTGGTCAGCGGCAACCGCTATGGCCATTGGCTCCTTGCGCCGCCGCATGACGTGGATCGGCAGGTGCCTGGCCGCGATCATTGTGGCGCCGAATCGCGAGCGCATCGACAGCAGCAATCGGTCGGCCCACGCATCGCGCATCGGCTTGTAGGGGATCACCAGTGGGCAGCCCAGGTCGAGCGCCAGTATCTGCAGCGTCCACTCCCAATTGCAGCGGTGCGACCCCATGAGCACCACCGAGCGCCCGGCACGGACATGCGCGCGGACGGCCTCCGCTCCGATCAGCTGCACGCGCGCCCGGAACTGCGCCGGTTTCATGGTCAGCGCCTTGACGATCTCCACCATCACGGCCGCGAAATTGCGGTAGAAGTCGCGCCGGATGCGGGTGATGGCCGCGTCGTCCATCTCGGGAAAGCACTGGCGGAGCTGGCCATTGATCACCGGGCGGCGATAAGGCACGACGTACTCGCCCAGCCACGCCAGCAGCGACGCCAGGGCGTACCAGGCCGGCAGCGGAATACGGGACAACAGCGACGCCCACAGCGGAATTCGCGGCGGCTGCTTGCTGCGCCGAGGCGCGTCCGCAGAATTGCCAGCTCGCTCGGGGTCCATGAACGTCAAAGCTTACCCGAATGGCTGCGCGACGCGCAGCCTGTGCCAGAATCCGCGTCCATGGGTACCGCCGTCAGCGAGCACGCGCTGCCCCGCACCTGCGTCATCGGTGCCGGCGCGAGCGGCCTGCCGGTGGTCAAGGCGCTCGCCGAGCGCGGCCTGCCCGTCGTCTGCTTCGAGCGCACGCCGAACATCGGCGGTCTCTGGTGCATCGACAACAAGCGGCACGGCGCCAGCGCAGCGTATGAATCGCTGCACATCAACACCGACACGCGGATGATGGAGTACCGGGACTTCCCGATGCCTGCGGACCTGCCCGCCTACCCCGGCCACGCCCAGATCCACCGTTATTTCGAGGCCTATGTCGCGCAATTCAGCCTGGCTCAGCACATTCGCTTCGGCAGCGGGGTCGCGCACTGCCGCCGGCTGAGAGATGGCGGCTGGGACGTCACGCTCGCAGACGGCGGGCGTGAGCGTTTCGACATGCTGGTCGTGGCGAACGGCCACCACTGGGACCCATGCGGCCCCGACCCCGTGCCACCGGGCGGTTTCGATGGCCTGCAGTTCCATTCCCATGACTACCGCAGCCCCACCGAACCGCACGACCTGCGTGGCAAGCGCGTGGTCGTGGTCGGCCTCGGCAACAGCGCGGTGGACATCGCCACCGAACTCGGCAGCCGTGCGCTGGCCGCACGCGTCTGGCTGGTCGCGCGGCGCGGCGCGTGGATCCTGCCGAAGTGGGTGGCCGGCACGCCGATCACGCGGCTGCCCGACCTGCAGCGGCGGTTCCCCTGGATTCCGTGGCGGGCCAACTCCGTCATCATGAAGTGGCTCATACGGCTGCAGTCCGGCCTGCCGACCGACTACGGCCTGCCGATGCCGGACCACGAACCGCTGCAGTCCCATCCCACCGTCAGCCAGGACCTGCTGTCACGGATCGGCCACGGCGATGTCATCGTCAAGCCGGCGATCCGCGCGTTGCGCGGCGCGTCGGTCGCCTTCGAGGACGGCAGCGAGGAACGGGCCGACGCCATCATCTGGTGCACCGGTTATCGCGTGCACTTCCCGTTCTTCGACCGGGACTTTCTGCCCGTGGCCGGCAACTCGGTGCCACTGTGGAATCGCACGCTGCTGCCCGGCGTGCCCGACCTGTTCTTCGTCGGGCTGTACCAGCCGCTGGGTTCGATCATGCAGCCAGCGGAATTGCAGGGCCGCATCATCGGGGAATACCTGCTCGGCAACATCGGCTTCCCCGAGGTGGCGACGATGCGCCGGGACATGGCCGTCGAGCGGCGCGCGCTGGAGCGCCGCTATCGCCGCTCGCCGCGCCACACGATGCAGGTGGACTTCTGGCCATTCATGCACCGGCTGCAGCGCATGCTGGACCATGGCCGGCGGCTGGCCGGCCGCCGCACGCGGGCCGGTCCGGGGCCGCGGCCCGCCTGAGCTGCCGCCGCAACCGGATTGAGCGCCGCCGCACCCTGTGTTAACTTGCTTGTCATCAGCAAGTAACTTGAGACACAGTCCATTGCCGAGCCGGCTGCCGACCGGGCGACCCGCCCCCCGCCGCACCCAGGCGCAGCGCAGCGCGCTGTCGGATACCCGCATGACCGAGGCCGCCATCGAGCTGATCGCCCGGCACGGCGTGGCGGGCACGACGCTGGCGGCCATCGGCCAGGCCGCCGGCTACAGCCGCGGCCTGGCCACGCAGCGTTTCGGCTCCAAGGACGGGCTGTTGCGGCACGTGCTGAAGCGCGTCTCGCGCGAGTGGTTGCGGCGCCTCGACGCCGCGGTCGGCCGCAAGGCCGGGCTCGAAGCGCTCGAGGGCGTGCTCGACACGCAAGTGGCCTTCATGCGCGAGGCGCCGAACGACGTGCGCGCCATGTACCTGCTGTGGTTCCAGAGCATCGATCCCGGCGCCGAGTACCGGCCGAACGTGGCACAGGTCCACCGCCAGCAGCGCGAGGCGGTCGCCGGCTGGATCGCCGACGGACAGGCCCGCGGCACGGTCGACCCGGATGCCGATCCGCGCCGGGTGGCGGAGAATTTCTGCGCGGCGGCGGCCGGTATCGTGTTCCACTGGCTGGTCAACCCGAAGTTTCCCGTCGCCGCGGCCAGCGCGGAAATGCGCGCTGCCCTCGAGGCCAGGCTGGCACCCGCCGGCGCCCGGCGCCGGTCCACGACGGTTTCCTGACGACATCCACATGAGGCTCATCCCATGACCGACGCATTCATCTACGACCATGTGCGCTCGCCCCGCGGCAAGGGGCGCGCCGACGGCGCGCTGCACGAGATCACGCCGATCTCGCTGGCCAGCCAGGCGCTGGCCGCGCTGCGGGACCGCAGCGGGCTGGACACGGCGCTGCTGGACGATGTCGTGCTCGGTTGCGTCGCGCCGCTTGGCGAACAGGGTGCCAACATCGCGCGCACCGCGGTGCTGGCCGCAGGTTACGCCGAGACGGTCCCGGGCAAGCAGATCAACCGCTTCTGCGCCTCCGGCCTCGAGGCAGTCAATACGGCCGCCGCGCAGGTCATGTCGGGCCAGTCCCAGCTCGCGATCGGCGGCGGCGTCGAGTCCATGTCGAGAATCCCGATGGGCTCGGACGGCGGCGCCTGGCCGATCGACCCGGCCGTGTCCTTCCCCACCCACTTCGTGCCGCAGGGCATCAGCGCGGACCTGATCGCGACGCTCGACGGCTACAGCCGCGAGCAGCTCGACGCCTACGCGGTCGAGAGCCAGCGTCGCGCCGCCGAGGCCTGGCAGCACGGCTGGTTCTCGCGCTCGATCGTGCCGATCAGGGACGTCATCGGCCAGGTGGTGCTGGACCGTGACGAGTACATGCGTCCCGGCACGACGCTGGCCGACCTCGCCACGCTCAAGCCGGCGTTCGTGGTACCCGGCGAACAGGGCGGCTTTGACACCGTGGCCATCCAGAAGTACCCGCAGGTCGAAACCATCCGGCACGTGCACACCGCCGGCAACTCGAGCGGCATCGTCGACGGCTCGGCCGCCGTGCTGGTCGGCAGCAAGCGCATGGCGCGCAAGCTGAAACTGAAGCCGCGCGCGCGGATCCGCGCCTTCGCCTCGATCGGCAGCGAGCCGACCATCATGCTGACGGGCCCCGCGGCTGCCAGCCGCAAGGTGCTCAAGCTCGCCAGGATGTCGCCGGATGACATTGACCTGTGGGAGATCAACGAGGCGTTCGCCGCGGTCGTGCTGCGCTACATGCGCGACATGAAGCTGCCGCACGGCAAGGTCAACGTGGCCGGCGGCGCCATTGCCATGGGCCATCCGCTCGGCGCGACGGGCGCCATCGTGCTGGGGATAGCGCTCGACGAGATGGAACGCCGCGACCTCAACACCGCGCTCGTCACGCTGTGCATTGGCGCCGGCATGGGCACCGCCACCATCATCGAGCGCGTCTGAGCGCCGCTCGGCAGGAAGGACAGACATCATGAGCAACACCATCCGCATCGACGTGGACGCCGGCGGCATCGCCACGCTGACCCTCGACAACCCCGGCAAGCCGGTCAACCTGGTCACGCCGGAGTTCACGGCGGACCTCGAACAGGCCATTGAGCGCGTCGCCACCGACGCAGCCGTCAAGGGCGTGCTGATCACGTCCGCCAAGCGCGACTTCATGGCAGGCGCCGACCTCAAGGACCTGGTCACGGCCTACGATCGCGGCCTGTCCGCCGCCGAGGCCGCGGGCTTCAGCGCCGCGCTGAACCGCGTCTACCGCAGGCTCGAGACCTGCGGCAAGCCGGTAGCCGCGGCCATCAACGGGCTGGCCCTCGGTGGCGGCCTCGAACTCGCCCTCGCCTGCCATTACCGCGTTATGGCCGACGCGCCCAAGGTCGTGATCGGCCTGCCGGAAGTGCAGGTCGGCCTGCTGCCGGGCGCCGGCGGCACGCAGCGCCTGCCGCGGTTGATCGGCGTCACGGCGGCGCTGCCGCTGATGGCCGAGGGCAAGCGTGTCAAGGCGGCCGAGGCGCTCAAGCTCGGCATGGTCCATGAGGTCGCGCCGCCCGACCAGATCGTCGAACGCGCGCGCAGGTGGCTCGCCTCCTCGCCCGAACCGGTGCAGCCCTGGGACCGGAAGGGCTTCAAGGTGCCGGGCGGCGCGGGCATGCAGAATCCCGGCGTCGCGCAGACCTTCATGGTGGGCAGCGCACTGGTCGCCAAGGCCAGCTGGCGCAACTATCCGGCGCCGCTGGCGATCCTGTCCGCGGTGTACGAGGGCTCGCAACTGCCGTTCGATCGCGCACTCGCGGTCGAGTCCAAGTATTTCGGCAAGCTGCTGTCGGGCCCGGTCGCGCGCAACATGATGCGCACGCTGTTCGTCAACAAGACCCTCGCCGACGGCCTCGCCCGCCGGCCCAAGGACGTGCCGCCGAGCCAGGTCCGCAAGCTCGGCCTGTTGGGCGCGGGCATGATGGGCGCCGGCATCGCCTATGTGTCGGCGCAGGCCGGCATCGAGGTCGTGCTGCTCGACATGACGCCGGACGCGGCGGACAAGGGCAAGGACTACTCGCGCAAGCTGCTCAAGAAGGGCATGGAGCGCGGCAAGGTGACGCAGGAGCAGGCGGACAAGCTGCTGTCGCTGATCCACCCGACCGCCGACTACGAGGACCTCGGGGGCTGCGACCTCGTGGTCGAGGCGGTGTTCGAGAAGCGCGAGATCAAGGCCGAGGTGACCGCCAGGGCCGAGGCGGTGCTGCCGAAGTCCGCGGTATTCGCCAGCAATACCTCGACGCTGCCGATCACCGGGCTGGCGCAGGCTTCCAAGCGGCCGGCGCAGTTCATCGGCCTGCACTTCTTCTCGCCGGTGGACAAGATGCCGCTGCTCGAGATCATCATGGGCAAGAAGACCTCGCAGGAGACGCTGGCCAGGTCGCTCGACTTTGCCGGCCAGCTGAAGAAGACGCCGATCGTCGTCAACGACAGCCGCGGCTTCTATACCAGCCGCGTCATCGGCACCTTCGTCAACGAGGCGCAGGCGATGCTGGCCGAGGGCGTCGACCCGGCGCTGATCGAGAACGCGGCGAAGCTGGCCGGCATGCCGGTCGGCCCGCTGGTGGTCTCGGACGAGGTCACCATCGAGTTGCAGTGGAAGATCACGCGGCAGGCCGAGCAGGACCTGGGCCGCAAGTTCGTCAAGCCGGTCGGCTACGACGTCATGAAGAAGATGGTCGAGCTCGGGCGCCTCGGGCGCCGCCAGGGCGGCGGCTACTACGACTACCCGGCGGACGGGCCGAAACGCCTGTGGCCGGATCTGCGCAAGCACTGGCCGGCGACCGCAGAACAGCCGCCGGTCGCGGAGCTTAGCGAGCGGTTCCTGGTGATCGAGGCGCTGGAAAGCGCGCGCTGCGTCGAGGAAGGCGTGATCACCGAGGCCGCCGACGCAGACATCGGCTCGGTCTTCGGCATCGGCTACCCTGCCTGGACGGGTGGCGCGCTGTCGTACATCGACACGGTCGGCCTCGAGGCCTTCGTCAAGACCTGCACGCGCTTCGCCAAGCGCTTTGGCCCGCGTTTCAAGCCGTCGCGCTGGCTGAAGAAGCGGGTTGCGGCGGGTGCGACTTTCCACCCGGTGCCGGGGCGGGGAAAGGCCGCGTAATACAGCGATTGGCACCGCGCGACCTGCGTCGGGGATCGAAACGCCCCGGCGCAGACGCGCGCCGCAGATTGTCCGGCGGGGTCGCGTCACAGGCCGGCCCGCGCCGCCGGACTTACGCGCCGGCGCCATCCCCTGTTATCTTCCTCTCACCGTCGTGGCGCGCCCGCCGCTCGCGGGTCGCTGGACCAAACGCCCTGGCCACAAGAAGCCAGGCACCGGGGGAGACGACCATGCTCGGCCTGATGATGGACACGCCGCTGACGATCACGTCGATCATGCGGCACGCGCAGCGCAACTTCGCGCGGCGGGAAATCCTTTCGGTCACCGTGGACAACCCGCTGCACCGCAGCACCTTCGGCGAGGTGTTCAGGCGCGCCGCGAAGCTGGCCGACGCGCTCAGGCTCGCCGGCATCAAGCCGGGCGACCGCATCGGCACGCTGGCCTGGAACGACTACCGGCACCTCGAGCTGTATTACGCGGTGTCCTGCATGGGCGCCGTGCTGCATACCGTCAATCCGCGGCTGTTCCCGCAGCAGGTCGCCTACATCATCAACCACGCCGCCGACCGGCTGCTGTTCGTGGACCCGCTCGTGCTGCCGCTCATCGAGAAACTGCGGCCGGCCCTCAAGGCCGTCGAGCAGGTGATCGTGCTGACCGACGACGCGCACCTGCCGGATACCGCGCAGGGCACCCTGACGTCGTACGAGTCGTTCATCGAATCCGGCAGCGAGGCATTCGACTGGCCGGAACTGGATGAACGCACGGCGAGCAGCCTGTGTTACACGTCCGGCACGACCGGCAACCCCAAGGGCGTGCTGTTCAACCACCGCTCGACGGTGCTGCATGCGTACGCATCGGCGCTCAAGGACACGCTCGGCATCGGCCACCACGACACCGTGCTGGCCGTCGTGCCGATGTTCCATGCCAACGCCTGGGGCCTGCCCTATTCCGGCGCGATGGTCGGCTGCCGGCTGGTCTTCCCCGGGCCGAAGATGGGCGACGGCGCGGCGCTGGCGGCGCTCATCACCGGCGAGCGCATCACGCTGGCCGCCGGCGTGCCTACCGTGTGGCAGCTGCTGCTGAACCACGCTCGGCAGGCCGGCATCAAACTGTCGCCGCTGAAGAGCGTGCTGGTCGGCGGTTCCGCTTGCCCCGTTTCCATCATGGACGAGTTTCGCGAGACGCACGGGGTGCACACCGTCCACGCCTGGGGCATGACCGAAATGAGCCCGCTGGGAACGGCCAACGTGCTGCCCGCCGATTACCAGGCCCTGCCCAAGCCCGAGCAGGATGCGCTGCGCATGAAGCAGGGCCGCGCCGTTTTCGGCGTCGAACTGAAGATCGTGGACGATGCCGGCACGGAGTTGCCGTGGGACGGCAAGACGACGGGCCTGCTGCTGGTGCGCGGGCCGTGGGTCTGCAGCGATTACTATGCGCTCGGCACGCCGAGCGAGTCGCACCTGGCGGACGGCTGGTTCGCGACCGGCGACGTGGCGGCGATCGCCGCCGATGGCGTCATCCAGATCACCGACCGCGCCAAGGACGTGATCAAGTCCGGCGGCGAGTGGATCAGCTCCATCGACCTCGAGAACCTGGCCGCCGGCCACCCCAAGGTGCTGCAGGCCGCGGTCATCGGCATCCCGCACCCGAAATGGGACGAGCGGCCGCTGCTGATCGTCGCAGCACGCCCCGGCGAGTCACCGACCCGCGACGAACTGCTGGGCTGGCTCGAAGGCAAGGTCGCGAAATGGTGGATCCCCGACGATGTCGTATTCGTCGAGGCGATCCCGCTGACCGCGACCGGCAAGATCTCGAAGCTCGAACTCAGGCAGCAGTTCGCGGACTACGCGTTCCCGCCGTCCTGAACAGGCGACGGGTCGGCCGCGTCACGCGGCGCGGTTGCTTCCAGGAGGCGGCCGGCGCAGGGGGCCTCACTGGAGCTTCTTGAGCGCCGCGCTGGCTTCCGCGTTCTTCGGGTCGAGGCGCAGCGCTTCCTGATAGGCGCTGCGTGCCTCGTGCTTGCGGCCCGACTGCTCGTACAGCATGCCGAGCCGCCAGTAGGCGGCCGCGATCGGCGGGTCGTTGGCGCCCGGCGTGCCGGCGAGAAAACGCCGGAAGGCCGCCTCACCCTCGGCGTGATTTGCGTTGGCGAGCACCGCAGTACGCCCGATCTGGTACCACGCACCCAGCAGCGCGGGCGCGCGTTGCACGACCTGGCGCAGGTGAGTGAACGCCTCGTCATAGCGCTTCAGCTCCTGCAGGTAGATCGCGAGGCCCAGGCCGGCGCGCCCATCCTCCGGCCGCGCCTCATACGCCTGCCGATAGGCCGCTATCGCCTGCTCGGGCTGGTCCTCGACGCGCAGCACGGCCGCCTGCGCCAGCAGGCCGCGCACCGGGTCGCGCCGCGAGATTTCCGCGGCCTGCGCGCGCGCCTTGTCCGCACCGCCGCCGGCGACCGCCGGCGCCTGCGCGTAGTACTGCAGCAGCGACTCGCGGTATTCCAGTTCGTCCGGCGCCAGTTCGACGGCCCGCTCGAAATGCTCACGCATCTTGCCGGCCAGACGCATCTTCGCAAACATGCTGCCGCGATTGGCCTGCAGCCCATAGACCGCACCCAGCAGGTGGTGCGCCGACGCGTCCCCCGGCGCTTCGCTGACGGCCCGTTCCAGGCTCGCGGCCGCGCCGTCGAGGTCCCCGGCGCGCATCTGCGCCTCGCCTTGGCTGCGCGATTCGCTCACGGCGGCGGCCAGGACCGCTGCCGACAGCGCGCAGCACAGGAGCAGGATGGCCAACTGTTTCATGCCCGCCTCCTCCCCCTGCTGTCATCGATCGAGTGCCGACGACTCTACCAGAGGACGACAGACTCCACGGATAGCGTCGGCCGAAAGGCAATCCACTGCCGCCGCCGTCGGTCGTTACAGTGACGCCGGCTGCGCCGGACGGCACCGCGCCCGTGACATGCGCGCAATGCGGCTGCTACTGTGCTTGGCAAGCGCGGTGAGGACGGAGGGGGTCGGTGGCGCTGCGGCATTCACGGCGGCCCGTTGCACCGTGATTCGCAGGCGCCGTTCCGCAGACGCCTATGGGCGAGCACAGGTACTTTGCGTTCATCAGCTACAGCCACGCCGACGAGCGCTGGAGCCGCTGGCTGCACCGCGCACTCGAGACCTACCGGGTGCCGAAGCGGTTGGTGGGACGCGCGACCGCACACGGCCCCATCCCCGCCCGCCTGACGCCGGTGTTTCGTGACCGCGATGAACTGGCGGGCGCGGCAGACCTGGGCAGCAAGGTGACGGCGGCGCTCGAAGCCTCACGCTACCTCATCGTCATCTGTTCGCCTGCCGCGGCACGGTCCAGGTGGGTGGACGAGGAAGTGCGTGTCTTCAAGCGCCTGGGCCGGGCCGACCGCATCCTGACCCTGATCATCGACGGCGAACCGAATGCCAGCAGCAAGCCGGGCGAAGAACATCAGGAGTGTTTCGTCGAGTCGCTGCGTTTCCATGTCGATGCCGACGGCAGCCTCTCCGAACGGCCCGCCGAACCCATCGCGGCGGATGCCCGCCCAGGCAAGGACGGCAAGACCAATGCCAAGCTGAAGCTGATCGCGGGCCTGCTGGGAACCGGCTTCGACCAGATCAAGCAGCGCGACAGCCGCAGGCAGCAGAAGCGCCTGCTGGTCATCACCGGGGCGGCGGTGGTCGGCATGCTGATCACCGGCGTGCTGGCTGTCACCGCCTGGATCGCCCGCCAGGATGCCGAGCGCAACCGTGACCGGGCCGAAGACCTCATCGGCTTCATGCTCGGCGACCTTCGCCAGCAGCTGGAGCCTATCGGCAAGCTCGACGTGCTGAAGGACGTGGGCGACAAGGCCATGGAGTATTTCTCTACGCTGCAGGACCGCGACATCACGAACGAGTCCCTGCTGCGCCGGGCGGAAGCGCTGCGACAGATCGGCGACGTGCGGCTGTCGCTGGGCGACTTCGGGCCCGCGTTATCGGCCTTCCAGGAATCACTGGCGCTGAGCCAGGAACTCAGCAGGCGTTTTCCGTACAACCAGGACTGGCTGTTCGCGCTGGGCAACGCCTGGTTCTGGATCGGCAACGTGCATTGGCAGCAGGGCGACCTGGAAGCCGCCGTCGCGCCGATGACCCTGTATCTCAATGCGGCTGAACGACTGGTGCAACTGGATCCGGGCAACCCGAAATGGCAGCTGGAACAGAGCTATGCGCTCGGCAACCTCGGCGGCCTGGCGTTCGCCCGCGGCGACAGCGAGGAGGCGATCCGGCGCTACGAAGCCGCGGTGAGTGCGGTCGAAAGGCTGCTCGAAGGCGCGCCTGCCGACGTCGAGCTGCTGCGCACCCGGATCGAGGACTACTCCTGGCTGGCATCCATTCGCGAAGGCCGTGGCGAGCTGCACCTCGCGCGTGACTTGCACGCCAGGACGCTGCAGCTGACGCGCGACCTGCTGACCCTGCGGCCCGACGACCGGCGCCTGTGGGAGGAAGAGGTCCTGCGGCGAAAGTTGTACGGCAACGCGCTGTTGCTGATCGGTGAACTGGATGAAGCGAGGACGGTCACGAGCGATGCGGTGGCCCGCATGCGTTCGCTGGTCGAACTCGATCCCTCCAACGCCATGTGGCAGCGGCAACTGGCCAGCGTCATGGAGCACGAGGCGCGGGTGCTGCGGTCGAGCGGGCGCTGCGATGCGGCACTGCCGGTCGCAGAGGCGGGGCTCAGGATCAGCGCTGCCCTGGAAGCGAGGGCCGCCGAGATGGATGTCGGGCAGCGCACGCAGCTGGCGTTGCTGAACGAAAAAGCGGCCTGCCTGCTGGAATCCGGGCGGGCGCGGGAATCGCGCGAGTTGCTCGAAGAGCTGCTGGCGCAGGCGGCGGCTCCGGATCAACAGCGGGTCGATTTCGTTTCGCGCGCCAGCGCGCTCGCGACGAGCCGCTATCTCGCGGGGCGTGCCCGGGCGCTGGGCGGGCAGCGCGACCTGGCCCGCCAGCAATGGGAGCTGGGGCTGGCCCTGTTGGAGCCGCCCCGTTCCGACCCGGACTATCGGGCCGTCCAGGTCCTGTTGCTGCTCGCGCTGGGCCGCAGCCAGGAAGCGCAGGAGATTCACGCCCGGCTGTCGGCCCAGGGCTATGCGGAGCCGGCCTTCATGCAGCAGGCAAAGACCGCCAGCGCTGCGCGCTGAGTCTCGCGCTGCTGAACGAATCAGGTCTTGCGTCGAGCCGGTCGGCTGCGCGCGCCGTTACGGATTGTTTCTGATCGTCGGGTCGAAACGACCCTCACGACCCTGCGGGTCCGTATACAGCAGTGTATACGAGTAGTTGCCGAGGTCGGCCACCGTGTCGCTGACGCTCATGACCGAGCGGCCGGCGTTGTTGGTGCTGATGACCGGTGTGCCGAAATCGCCGGTCGGCGCCCGCGTTCCGTCGATCTCGACGCCGGTGAACGTGTAGCCGGCGTTGGCAAGCGTCCAGGTGACGCCGTCCTGTCTCGCCCGGCTCACCGGAATCGGATCCGGATTGCATTGCATGCCGTTGTTGTTCTCCGTCACCGTGCAGGTTGCGTAGCCCATATGAATCCCCCTCTTGATCCGGTTGTCAGGAAGAAAACCGGTCGGGTTGATATACGCGACATCGGCCTCGATTTCCACCGCGCGGCCCGAAGCAAGCGCCCAACGCGCTTCTTGCTGTGCACGACAAGCTCCGGCCGTCACGGCGGGTCAAGCACCGACCGACGGCTCCGTCACGGTCGCGGCACGGCCTTGACCGGCCGGCCGTACGGGGCCTGGCCGTCGCAACCCGCGTCGATGACGACCATCGGCCCGGTGACCGGCGATAGATATGGCGCGTGCCGTCGGAGTGGCTTAACGTAGCCGCACAACTACAACAACGCGGGGCACGATGTCGATGTCGATCGACGTCTTCGTAAGCTATGCAAGCCAGGACCGGGATCGAGTGCGACCGCTCGTGGACGCACTCAAGGCCCAGGGATGGTCCGTGTGGTGGGATCGCGAGATCGTGCCCGGCTCGAGCTTCGAAGCGCGAATCGAAGACGCCATAGGCCAGGCGCGTTGCGTCGTCGTTGTCTGGACCGCGACCGCGCTGACCTCCGACTGGGTGCACGCCGAGGCGCTCGAGGGACTCGAACGCCGCGTCCTCGTGCCATTGATGCTCGAGCCTGTCCGGTTGCCCCTGGCGTTTCGGCACAAGGACACGGCGCAGCTTTTCGGCTGGGACGGCGAGCGCGATCACCCCGAGTACCGACGCCTGGTCACGGGAATCGAAGGAGTCCTGGCGGGCCGGGTGATTGACCCGGGCGACGCCGCCAGGCCGTCCGCTGCCGGCGCCCGGGCGTCCTGGTGGCGGCCGCGCGTCGTTGCGGCCTTGGTCGCGCTCGCGCTGCTGGCTATCGCTGCCGCGTGGTGGACCTGGACGACCCGGCAGGATCGGCCGGCGGACGTGCCGGCCAATTCCCTGGCGGTATTGCGTTTCGTCAACCTGGGTTCGCCGACCGACGATTACCGCAGCGTGGGCCTGTCACTCGAGCTGCTCAACCTGCTGACACGGATGCGGGAACTGCTCGTCGCTTCGCGGGTCTCGAGCTTCACGCTCGAGGGCGATGCTGCCGACATCAGGAAGCGGCTCGCTGTCCGTTACTTCATCGAAGGCAGCTATCGACAGAGCGGCGACGGGATTGCCGTGGAGGCGCAGCTCGTCGACACCGAGACCGGCTACCGGTTGTGGTCCGAGACCTTCGATGGCAGCACCGAGGCCATGTTCGAGGTGCCCATCGCGATTGCGCGGCGGGTGGTCACGTCGCTGAATGTCCAGTTGTCGGACGAGTCCCTGCAGCAGCTGCAAACCGCACCCACCAAGAACCCCGGGGCGCTTGACCACTACCTGCAGGGCAACGAGTGGCTGCGGGCGCCCATCGACACCTCCACTCTATCTTCGGCAGAGGCTTCATTCCTGGAGGCCGTCAGGCTTGATCCGGAATTTGCGATGCCCTACGGCGGCCTCTGCCGAGTGCACCTGATCCGCTACCAACGCGGTCACGACGTGCAGGAGTTCAGCGCGGCCGAGTCGTCGTGTCGGCGCACATTGTCCCTGAACGAGTTGCAGGCTGACCCCCACCAGGCGCTGGGCGACCTGTATCTCGCTTCCGGTCACCTCGACGATGCCGAATCCCAGTACCGAATGGCGGAACGGCTGTCATCGCGCAACGCCGAGGCAGTCATCGGCCTCGCCGAAGTCGCCGACCGCCGCGGTCGTGTCGTCGATGCAGAGGGCGACTACCGTCGCGCGATTGCACTTGAGCCAAACTACTGGAAGACGTACGCATCGCTGGGCCGCTTCCTGTTCGCGCAGGCCCGATTCGATGAAGCGGCCTCGGTGTACGAGCGGCTTACCGAGGTCGACCCCGCGCATCGCGATGCCTGGGGTGGTCTAGGCTCGGCACGCTACATGCAGGGGGATTTCGACGGTGCGTTGGCTGCGTGGCAGAAGGCGTTGTCCCTTGGACCCAGTGCGCTTGAATTCTCCAACGTCGGCACCGCCTACTTCTTCCTCGGCCGGATGGCGGCCTCCGCGCGCATGTACGAACGGGCCGTGAACCTGGAGCCCAAAGACCATCGCTACTGGGGACATCTCGGCGACGCGCGCGAGTTGCTGGGCCAGCACGATTCGGCCAGGGCCGCGTACGAAATGGCGGCGGACCTCGCCCGCCAGAACCTCAGCGTCGACGCCGACGACGTCGAGACGCGCGTGCAACTGGCCGCCTACGACGCCCGGCTTGGCCGGGAGGACCTGGCCAGGCAGACGCTCGCCGAGTCGCTGGACGAACCTGCCGGCGATCCGTATCTGTACTATGATGCCGCGGTCGCCTACACGCGCCTGCGCATGCAGGACGACGCGCTCGACGCGCTGGCGATCGCGACCGCAGGGGGATATCCGCGCCACCTCGTCGCAGCAGATCCGCAATTTGAATCGCTGCGCGCCCTGGAGCGGTTCTCCCTGATTACCCGGTGACTCAAATCAAGGGGAGGCGAGAACCATGTACACGGGAATCCCAATGATCGCGCTGCCGCGCATCATTCCCTTGCTGGCCCTGGCGCTGCTGGCCAGCGGCTGCGAGCAGACGATGACTGCAACCGGTGCCGGCAACGTGGAGGAGATGCCGCTGCTGGTGCGATTCGCGCAGAACCCGCAAGGACAGTGGTGCCCGCAGGAAGTGATCCAGATGGTCGAAAGCTGCGGACCGCTTCCGACGACCGTCCTGCCCGGAAAGGACCTCGTCTGCCGCGGGAAGGACAAGACGATCAATTGGGTCGCGGTGAACGGGGACTTGCCACCCTATTTCCGTGACCGGGCACTGCCCGAGTTCGAGATCAGGTTCAAAGTTCCGGACGATGACCCAACCAAAGGGAAGTTTGGCGGCAAGTGCAAGGACTCAAAGTCCGGTGTCCTCGAGTGCAAGATCGCCAAGAACGCCAAGGCCGATTACGAATACAAGTACGGCGTCCACACCAGCGATTGTGGTCTCGACCCGCGAATCTACGTTCACTGAGCGCTGCGGCAGCCGGGCATGATCCGGCGAAGACCGGAGCGGGCGGCCCGTGCGGACGCCGCCCCGGTTACCAGCGCATGCCGTCGATGCGCTTGTCGCGATGCGCCAGGATCCACTGCGCGTGCTCGGTCAGGCACGCATGGCCGAGCGTACTCAGGATGCCGAGTTTCTCCGGCGCCGAGCGCGCCGAGCGCAGTTCGTGGGCGGCGAAATCGAACAGCGATTCCATGTGGTGGAACTGGCGAATCAGCGAACGGTCCTCTTTCTCCGAGAGATAGACCTCGAAGATCCCCGTATACGCCGTCAGCAGGAACAGCGCCATGAGCATGAGGTCGCGCGTTTCGGCTTCCAGCAGTGGCGCCCGGCCCAGCAGCGGCAGCGTGACGTTGACCACGAGCACCGCGGCCAGGACCAGGCCGCCGATCAGCATCGCGTGGGCAATGCGTTCAGCGCCGGCGACGCGCCGTTCGAGCCGGACGGCGCGCTGCCGGTAGTACGCGAGCTGGCCTGAACCTTGCGCCGGGTCGGCGTCGCCGACCCAGGCCGCGAGCGCTTCCTCGAAGCCGTTCGGCAGGGTGGCCGGCGGGCACAGGGCGCAGCGCAGGGTCACGGCCCGCATCGCGGCCCGTATCCACTCGATCTGCGTGTCCTGCTTCTGCAGGAAGCTCTCGTGCGCGAAGGCGTCGTCGAAATGCGCACGCACGCCCGACAGTTCCCAGTAGAAGTCGACGCGCAGGCCTTCCGCGAGCGCGCGGTAATCGAGGTAACGGCGATCCCAGCTGCGCCGCCGCGCCCAGAAAGCCAACAGCCAGCCGAGGCCGAAGACCGCCAGCACCGCCACGATGTTGACGAAGCCGTGCAGGCCGTCCGGCGTGTGCTTGAACGCGACCAGCAGGTAGGCCATCAGCGCCCACAGGCCGAAGCGGGCCGCCAGCGCGCGCGTGAAGCAGCGCCGGAAATGGACGGCGAGCCAGTCCGCGGGAATGAACAGGCGGTCGATGTACTGCATGGCATCGGGAATCGGACCCGCAATATCCGCCGCCAGCGGCCGGCCGAGTTCGGAGATCCGGGGGCCGTACTCGGCGACGTCGCGGTTGAATTCGGCGGTCTTCGCGAGCAGTGTCGCCAATCCGGACGGGAGCCCCTGTTCGAGGCGCCGCGGCGCCGTGTCCCCGGTCACGAAGCCGATGACCTGGATGCCGGCCGCGACGTCTCCCGCCGCAGGCGCAACCGTGAGGCGCGAGCAGCGGATCTCGTAGATCAGGTCATTGTCCGCGGCGAACAACCAGGTGTGTGGCGCGGCGCGGCGGTCGTCGTCCTCGACGGGTCCGATCCGGCCGCGCCGGCGCTCGATGGACCGGGCCGTGCCGGCGCGGTGGTCGGTGTCCTGGCCGTCCCAGACCGCGATCATGAGCGAGCTGTAGCGTGCGATCAGTTCCCCGGCACGCTCGAACTGCCGGTCGCGCGCCTCGTCCGGTTGCAGCGGACTGCCAGCGTCGTTGCCGGCGGCGGGCGCCATCTCGAGTTTCTGGGCGCCGGTCATCGTGCGGTCGAACACCGCGCGCGCCGCGTCGCTGGTCAGCTCCGCACGGCACTTGGCGGCGGAGAAAGGCAGCACAGCGGTAATCTCGATGCCGAGCCCGTGCGCCACGTCGGCCACCAGCAGGTCCGCGCCTTCGGCCTGCGCAGTCAGCAGCCTGATCCGCACGTCGGGCTGGGCCTGCTGCAGCGACCGCAGCAACTTCCCGATCGCCTCGCGAATGGCCGGCACCTCGCCCGGCACCAGGTCGCGGTGGCCCACGACGCCGACCAGCAGCGGAATGCCGCGGAAATCCGCGCGAATGCTCGAACCCTCGCCGTTGCTCAAGATCGTGCCCCCCGACCCCATCGTTTGCGCCGGACCGCCGTCAGCCGCGCACTAGGATACCCGGTCCGGGCAAACTCGCGCTCGTCCCGTGGCTCGCTCGGCGATCCGGAAACTGCATCGGCGCCGCGGTTCCGGCGTCCCATGGCCCGGCGGCGCGGACCGCCGCGGTGGGCTGCTACGCCTCTCTGCGCCCTCTTTGGCGGGTGACGTCCTTGCGACCGGCACCGGTGTCGTCTGGTGGCGCAAGTCCCAGGTAATTCAATAGCGGCTCGAGCGCGCGCTCCAGGACCTCCAGGTCGAGGTCGGGCTCGCGGACGGCCCGCACCGCGAGTCCTTCGATCAGGCACTGCAGGAGCACGGCGCGCCGGTGCGCGACGTCTTTCGACAGGCCCAGGCCGCCCCGGTCCCTGCTGCGGCCCAGCCAGCGCTCGAAGTCTTCACGCATCAGCGAATCGGACTCGAGGATTGCCTGCGCGATCTCCGGCTCGCGCGAAGCCCCCGCGCTCATTTCGAGGAACAGCGCAGCGTTCATCGCCGCGGGATCCGCCGCCTGCCACTGCCGCACCGTGCCCAGGATCCTCGCGAGGAACTGCCCGGAGGTGTAGAGCTGCTCGACCTTGGCGCGCTTGCCTTGCAGTTCCCGCTCGATGATCGCCTTGACGATGGCGTTCTTGTTCTCGAAATAGCGGTACATCAGGCCGGCGCTCATGCCCGCCGTCTCGGCGATGCTGGCGATGCTGGCCGCATGGAAGCCGCGCTCGATGAAGCACTTCTGCGCGGCATCCAGGATGCGCTCGCGCTGCGCCTCGGCCTGCGATGACGGTGGCCGTGCGCTCGTTGCATTACTGGTCATCGGTTTGCCCTCCGGCCGCCGGCGTGCCCGCGACGGCAGTGCCGCGCGCGAACAAGCGCTGAACGCCGACGTAGAACAACGGCACGAACAGGATGCCGAGGAACGTGCCGACCAGCATGCCGCCCACCACGCCGGTGCCGATCGCGCGCTGCGCGCCGGAGCCGGCGCCCGGTGGCGATCGCCAGCGGCAGCACGCCGAAGCCGAAGGCGATGGAGGTCATCAGGATCGGCCGCAGCCGGTCGCGCGCGGCGGCCAGCGTCGCCTCGACCAGTTCCATGCCGTGCTCGAGGTTCGCCTTGGCGAAGGCGATGATGAGGATGGCGTTCTTGCTGGACAGGCCAACGGTCGCCAGCATCGCGACCTGGAAATACACGTCGCGCTCCATGCCGCGCAGCCAGGTCGCGAGAGCCGCACCGAGGATGCCCAGCGGCACCACCAGCAGCACTGCGGTCGGGACCGTCCAGCTTTCGTACAGCGCCGCCAGGCACAGGAACACGACCAGCAGCGACAGCGTGTACAGCAACGGCGTCTGTGCGCCCGCCGCGCGCTCCTGGTAGGAGACGCCGGTCCACTCCAGGCCGATGCCGGCAGGTAGCTGTGCGACCAGTCTTTCGACCTCGGCCATGGCGTCGCCCGAGCTCACACCCGGCGCCGCCTCGCCGTTGATCTGCATGGCGGCCAGGCCGTTGTACCGCTCCAGTCGCGGCGATCCGTAGTCCCAGTACGACGTGGCGAAGGCACGGAACGGCACCATCTCGCCCTGGTCGTTGCGCACGGACCAGCGGTTGAAGTCCTCGGGCACCATGCGGTACGGCGCGTCAGCCTGCACGATCACGCGTTTGACACGCCCGCGGTCGATGAAGTCGTCGATGTACTGGCTGCCCCACGCCGTGGAAAGCGTCGCGTTGACCTCGGCCAGGGACAGGCCGAGGGCGCCGGCCTTCGCCGTGTCCACCTCGATGCGGAATTGCGGCGCGTCTTCCTGGCCGTTGGGGCGTACGTTGGTCAGCAGCGTGTTCTGCGCGGCCATGCCGAGGAACTGGTTGCGCGCCTGCGTCAGCGCATCGTGGCCGAGACCGGCCGTGTCCTCGAGGTAGAACGCATAGCCGCCAGACCGGCCCAGCTCCGGGACCGCGGGAGGAGCAAAGGCAAATACGAAGGCATCGCGTATCTGGCTGAATCTGGCCATCGCACGCCCGGCCACGGCGTTGGCCGAGCGCTCGGGCGTGTCCCGCTCAGACCAGTCCTTGAGGCTGACGAAGGCAATCCCGGTGTTCTGGCCAGTGCCGCCGAAGCTGAAGCCCTGCACGGTGAAGAGCGAGTTGACGGTGTCCTTCTCGTTCTCCAGGAAATGATGCTCGATCTGCTTGATGACCGCCGTCATGCGTTCCTGGGTCGCGCCCACCGGGCCCTGCACCTGCGTGAGCAGGATCCCCTGGTCCTCGGCCGGCAGGAACGCCGTGGGCAGGCGCAGGAATAGCACGGCCATCACCGCGACCATGGCCGCGAACACCGCCAGGTAGCGCCTGCTGCGCGAGAGCATGCCGCGCACGACACCCTGGTAGTGGCGGTTGCCGCGGTCAAAGAAATTGTTGAACCAGCCGAAGAAGCCCGTATCCGAGGCGTGGTGGCCCTTCTCGATGCGCTTCAGCATGGTCGCGCACAGCGCAGGCGTCAGCACGATCGCCACCAGCACCGACAGCGCGATGGCCGAGACGATGGTCGCCGAGAACTGCCGGTAGATGACGCCCGTGGAGCCTCCCAGGAAGGCCATCGGCACGAACACGGCCGACAGCACCAGGCCGATGCCGACCAGCGCACCCGTGATCTGGTCCATGGACTTGCGCGTCGCCTCGAGCGGCGTCAGCCCCTCCTCGCTCATCAAGCGCTCGACGTTCTCGACGACGACGATCGCGTCGTCCACCAGCAGGCCGATGGCCAGCACCATCGCGAACATGGTCAGCATGTTGACCGAGAAGCCCAGCGTCGCCAGCACGCCGAACGTGCCGAGCAGCACGACCGGCACCGCGATCGTGGGAATCAGCGTCGCACGGAAGTTCTGCAGGAACAGGTACATCACCAGGAACACCAGCGCGATGGCTTCCAGCAGCGTCGTCACCACCTCCCTGATAGAGGCAGTCACGAACGGCGTGGTGTCGAATGGGATGACCGCCTTGAGCCCGGCCGGGAACGTCGCCTCGAGCTGCTTGAGCAGCACCTCGAGGCGCTGCGCGGTCGCCAGCGAGTTGGCGCCGGTCGCCAGCGAGATTGCGACGCCGGTGGCCGGTTGGCCGTTGTAGCGCGCGACGACACTGTAGTCCTCGGCGCCCAGCTCAACGCGCGCCACGTCGCCCAGCGTCAGCGCGGATCCGTCCGCACGGCTGCGCACGATGATCGCGCGAAACTGGTCGGCGGTCTGCAGGCGCCCCTGCCCGGTAACGGTTGCGTTGAGCTGCTGCCCCGGGATCGCCGGCATACCGCCCAGCTGCCCGACGGCGACCTGCTGGTTCTGCGCCCGGATCGCGGCAATCACGTCGGCCGGCATCAGGCGGAACGTCTCCAGCTTGCCCGGGTCGAGCCAGATGCGCATCGCGTAACGCGCGCCGAAGACCTGCACGTTGCCGACGCCGTCGACCCGACTGATGGGGTCGACCAGGTTCGCCCGCGCGTAATCGGCGATATCGCGCTGGTCCATGCTGCCGTCTGCCGAGACGAAGCCCAGCACCATCAGGAAACCCGGATTCGCCTTGCTGACCCGAAGCCCCTGCTGCTGCACGATCGACGGCAGCAACGACGTGGCCAGCTGCAGCTTGTTCTGCACCTGCACCTGCGCGGTGTCAGGATCCGTTTCGCTGTCGAAGGTGAGCGTCACCGACGCGCTGCCGTTCGACTCGCTGGTCGAGGCCATGTACAGGAGACCGTCGAGACCCGTCATGCTCTGTTCGATGACCTGCGTCACCGAGTCCTCGACCGCCTTGGCCGACGCGCCCGAGTAGTTGGCGAAGATCGACACGGTCGGCGGCGCGATGTCCGGGTAGCGCGAGATGGGCAGCCGCGTGATCGCGAGGGCGCCGGCCACCATGATGATGATGGCGATGACCCACGCGAAGATGGGCCGGTCGATGAAGAAGCGTGCCATGGCCCGCCCCGCCTACTGCTGCGGCGCCGCGGCAGGCGCCCCGGCCGGTGGCGCTTCCGCCACCCGCGCCGGCATGCCCGGGCCGATCTTCTGCAGGCCCTCGATGATCACGCGGTCGCCGGCCGCCAGCCCTTCCTCCACCAGCCACTGGTCGCCGATCGTCTGGCTGACCCGCACGACGCGCACTGCCACCATGTCATCCGCGCCGAGCACCATCGCCGTCGTTTCGCCCTTTGCGCCGCGCAGGATGCCACGCTGCGGCGCCAGGATCCCGTCCTGCCGCACGCCGGTGCCGACGATGGCGCGCACGTAGATGCCCGGCAGCAACAGCTGCTCGGGATTGGGCACGACCACCCGCAGTGTGTAGCTGCCCGTGCCCGGGTCGACCGTGACCTCGGAGAACGCGAGCTTGCCTACGTGCTCGTAACGGCTGCCGTCCTCGAGCAGGATCTCGACGGGCACGTCGTTGGCCGCCTCGAGCCGGCCCGCCGCCAGCTGCCTGCGCAACTCGAGCAGATCGCTGCTGGACTGCGTAACGTCCACGTAGATGGGATCGAGCTGCTGCACGGTCGCCAGCGCATCAGCCTGGTTTGCCGTCACCAGCGCGCCGGGCGTGACCGACGACTTGCCGATGCGACCCATGATCGGTGAGCTGATGCGCGCATACCCAAGCACGACCGCGGCGCGCCCGGCGGCGGCTTTCGCCGCCGCGACGTCCGCCTCCGCCTGCTGCAAGGCCGCGACCACGCCGTCGTAGTCCTGCTGGCTCACCGCCTTGATGCCCAGCAGTTCCTCCGTGCGCTTCGCCCGCAGATTTGCAACGTTGAGCGCCGCCTCGGCGCGCGCCAGTCCGGCCTGCGCGCTGGCCGCGTCGGCCCGATAGACCGCGTCGTCGAGCTGGTATAGCGGCTGCCCGGCCTTGACCACACCGCCTTCCGTGAACAGGCGCTGCTTCACGATGCCGGTCACCTGCGGCCGCACTTCTGCGACGAGGAACGGGCTGGTGCGACCGGCCAGCTCGCGCGTGAGCGTGACGGACTGCGACTCGAGGACCACCACGCCGACCTCGGCCGGCGGCGGACCGCCCGGCCCCGTGTCGTTTGCGCCTGAACAGGCAGACAGGATTGCAGCCAGGAATACAGCACAACCTATTGATAAATAATTAGAAAATCTGAACGACATGGGTTTCTCGCCAGTGACTGGGTGGCCAACGACCGGGCATGGAAGCGCGGGAGAATAAACGTTCATTCTTTGACCTGTCAAGCAGGGCGAGCAGCGCCCCTGACCTACGCAACACGGCGTACGCGCGTGCCCGGAATCTCGAGCCTGTAAGGACCGTGTGGTCCAGGATTCGGGGTCGATCATCGGCTGGCTGCTCGCGCTGGCGCCATCAAGCTGCAATGTGCGGCGCAGTGCCACCGCTCGCGGACTCCCCTCACGCATACTGTCCGCACGCCCATTAGCCTTTGGCAGAGATGGCCCAGGAACACGCTTACATGATGCATCTGGTAAGAGCACTTGCCTTGATGTCGGCGTTGCTGGTCGCCGGCTGCAGCGGCGGCGGCAGCGCGGGCGGTGGCGGCGGTTCGCCGGCACCCGCGATCGTCGTCAACAGCCTGGCGGATTCGGCCAGTCCGCCGGCGGGAACGATCACGCTGCGCTCGGCCCTCGCGACGGCCGCGTCGGGCCAGCGCGTCACCTTCGATCCGGGCCTCGACCGGGGCACCATCAACCTGTCGATCGTCGCCGAGGAACACACCCTGTTGAAGGGCGAGGTCATGGGCATCCGCGACGAGCCCAGCGGCCCCGTGTCCTACCTGGTCGGCTGGTTTGACCGTGATTATGGGCGCTCGGCGCTGGTGGCTCGCAAGAACGTCGTCATCGACGCCTCGGCGCTGCCCTCCGGCATCACCGTCGCCTGGGCCGGTGCCGCCCAGCCGGGTGCCCGCGTGCTGGCCGTCAGTGGAGACCTGACGCTGATCAACGTCTCGATCACGGGCGGGCGCAGCGTGACCGAGGCCATTACGCCGACCGGTCAGTACCCGCAACCCTGGACCCTGGCGCGTGGCGGCGCCGTGGCGGTCTGGGGCGTCGCGCGGCTCGAGAATTGCAGGCTCTACGACAACCGCGTGCAGGGCGATTTCGATTCGTCGCGGGACCGCGGCGCGTTCGGCGGGGCCGTCTACGCGGACATCGTGGACATCCGGAACTGCGTCATCAGCGGCAATTCCGTGCTCGGCGGCGGGGCGGCCGGCGGCGGCGTCTACGCGGTCGGCGGGGCCGAGAATTCCAGGTCGGTTTCGACCATCGACAGGTCGTCCATCAGCGGCAACCGCATCAGCGGGCTGTTCGTCTACGGCGGCGGCGTGTACTCCGATGGCGGCGGGATCGGCGTGAGCAAGACGATGCGCATCAGCAGCAGCACCGTCGCACGCAACCTCGCCGAGCCCGCGCCCGGTCTGCCGCCATTCCTGCTCGCGATGGGTTACTGGCGCGGCGGCGGCATCTACATGTCGAACGGCTTCCTGGAGATCGAGAGCTGCACCGTGACACAGAACGAGGTGTACGGCAGGGCGCGCACCGACAGCCTCGGCAGGAACAACCTGGCCGGCGGCATCGCGGCGACGGTCGGCAATGCGCACGCGACCGAGCACCTGATCCTCGGTCACTCGATCGTGGCCGGCAACACGGTCCAGGAGATCGGCGGCAGCCGCTACGCGCATGACCTCTTCACCGGCTCGCTCTTCTACTTTCGCAGCGCCGGGTACAACCGCATCGGCGTGCTCGACTTCCGTCAGATCCTGGTGCCGGTCGGCGTATCGGGCTGGGCATCGCTCAGTCGCAAGCACTATCCGCAGGCGGGCGACGTCGACGGGGTCGAAGCCGCCAGCGTCCTCGACCTGGCGAACGGCATCAGTCATGCGACTGGCATATTGTCCGCCGGCGTCGGCGCGGGCGATCCCGCAGTGCTTCACTACCAGCCGGCCGGCAGCGCCCTCGGCCAGGTTCCGGCCAACTCCTACAGCGTTTCGGAAACACTGGCCGAGTACGTCATCGACGCGGGCGGGACCGACAACTTCCTGTCGATCATGCTCGGCCGGATCCAGAGTCACTACGCATTGCCCGGCTTCGCCGGCGCGTTCACCGCCGATTTCGAAGCCTTCCTGCAGAGCGTGGATTCCGACCCGGCGACCCCCGGGGTCCAGCCCTACGAGGACCCGGCCGGCAATCCCATACTGACGCTGGCTGACACGCGCTTCTTCGGCCCGGCCCAGACCTGGCCGAGGGAACTGGAGAATCACCCGTACATCGAGTTCTGGCATCGCCTGGACGTCGCACTGGAGACCCGGGCCATCCCGGGCATGGGGCCGGAACTGCTCGGGGACGCGGCGTGGCGGGCGATGTTCTCGTCCGGCTACCTCGCCGAGAACCCGCGTATGCGCATCTCAGTACGCACCGATCCGCGGCTGTCGGTCCAGCGCATCAGCGTCGATCAGCGCGGGGTGGCGCGGCCCGCGAACGCGCCCAGCGACATCGGCGCGATCGAGAACCCGTAAGTTCGAGTACCGTCAGCGATGCTGCAACGGCCGGTGCCGTGATCCGGTTCAGAGAACTCGGCATGGAATGCATCCGGGTCGCAAGCCCCACCTGGTGCGGGAATGGCGCCTCCTCGGCGCCGACCCAATCACAAGGTCCGCTCCAGGACGTAACTGACCCCGGACGAGGTCAAGCGCGTGATCGCTGCCGTGGGGACTGCAGACGGTCACGGTGGCCGTGACCAGACCCGACCGATGGCCATGGCTGGGGAGACCGCGAAGTCAAGGCTCCCTGTTCACGCGCACATACTCAGACATTTCTTTGGCTGCAATCTCGCCAACGACGGGCAAGACACCCGGGCGCTGCAGCACTACCTGGGACACAAGAACATCACCCACACCGTTCGTTACACGGAGATGGCACCGGATCGGTTCAAGGGGTTCTGGAAAGACTGACTTTCCGGCATGCGCGAGTCATACCTGGCCATGCGAACTCCGCTTGCTCGGCAAGCGCCTGCGTATTGGCGTGTACGCAGTCATACGTAGTCGGAGAACCTTACAAACAGCGCAGGTCGAAATCTAGACTGAAAATAGGATTGCTCGCACTCCCTTGATCCAGATGGCAGTCGCTCAGTCTGGCACGGTCGTTGCTTCAGGAGTTGTGACCCTCGAAACACCCGGGGGATCGGGAGCACCTGATGAAGAACAAACTACTGGCAGTAATCGCGCTCGCGATGCTGGCCGGGCCGATGGTGGCCAGTGCGGTGCCCATGCGCCTTGACGCAATATCTGGTGCCGCTATGAACGTGAGCGATTTCTACATATTGTTTGACGATACCGGCGACGGATTGCTCGACCTCGCGGAGGTGACCTTCTTCTCGGGGATCGATGTGAACGTCGTGGGCGCGGATAGGTTCTATACGATCCTGGATCGCGTTCCGACAATTGCCGGTATTGCCAATGCCGGGGGCAGTTGTTTCTTCGCGGACAATTATTGGTGTTTCAGCGACGCACAGGAATACCAGCTTGCGGTACCTCCTACCTATTGGACATACCAACTGTCTCAGACGTCCGTCCCCGAACCCGGCACCCTTGCTCTGCTCGGCCTCGGCCTCCTGGGCCTCGGCTTCGCGAGGCGGCGCAAGCTGAACTGAATCGATAACAACAACGACTGAAAGACCCGGCCCCGTGCCGGGTCTTTCTTGGACGCTACCCGGAATGGTCTCCGTGGCTGCTGGATACCCCGATTCGAGCCATCTACCGATCTATCGCCCGTGACCCTGGCGAGGCATGTCCTGACACATGTCCTACTGGATGTACCGTAGCGGTGCATCGGCGGGGCACGGTAAGTCGAATCTATCTGGTCTGGACGTTGCTGGACAGGTGTTTGGTGCCGGTGGAGGGAATCGAACCCCCGACCTTTCACTTACGAAGCGATTGCTCTACCAGCTGAGCTACACCGGCATGGGGGCGCGAAGTATAGGCAAGGGCAGCCGGCGCGGCAATGCCGCCCGGCTCAGTCCCGCCGGCGCAGGCGGATGACGACTTCGATGCCCGCCGATTCGGTGCCCGAGGGCAGTTCCGGCAGCCGCGCGAATTCGATCTCGCCCGGCGGCACGTCGATCAACTCACCCGTGTTCTCGACGTGGAAGTGAAAGTGCGGCGTCGTGTTGGAATCGAACGAGCTGTGGCTCGACTCGACGTTCAGGTGGCGCAGCATCTTCTTCGACGAGAACAGGTTGAGGGTGTTGTACACGGTCGCCTTCGACACGCGCGCGCCGTCCTCGCGCAACTGCGAGAGGATCTGGTCGGCCGTCATGTGCTGGTCGCAGGCGAACAGGAGCTGGCCCACGCGCACGCGCTGCGCGGTCGGCGTGATGCCATGCGAGCGCAACATAGACTTGACCCGCTCGCGCGTCTGGGTGTCTGCCTTGTCCATGGCCGGCTCCTCCTTCATCAAGGGCACTATAGCAACCAGCAACAGGGCCTTCCACCGAATCCGGCACGCAGAATCTGCGCATCCCCGCGCGTTATTGGCTGACCGCGCGGGGTGCCGTTGCCGCATCCTGCCGGCATGGCGACGAAATCACGAAAGCCGCGCAATTCCCGGGGTTTTACGCTCGTTGAAGTCCTCGTGGCCAGCGGCGTGCTGGCCATCGCCGTGCTGGCCGCAACACCGGGCCTCGGAGAATACCTACGCGACTGCCGGCGCTCCGCCACGCTCAACCTGCTGGCCCACGCCGTGCACACGGCCCGCGCCGCGGCCGCCGCCCTGGGCGTGCGCGCGACGCTGTGCGGGACGTCCGATGGCACGTCCTGTTCGCAAAGCAACGACTGGAGCGATGCCGTGCTGGTGCTGCCGGACCCGCCGCGCGCTGCGGCCGCGTCCCCGGCGCCGGTGCGTGTGCTGCGACTCGATGCGGGCCGCACCCGGCAGACGGTGCGCTCCAACCGCAACGCCATAGAACTCGACCCGCTGTCGCCGTACGCGACGACTGCCACGGTCACCGTTTGCGACGATCGCGGCGCACGCTCCGCACGCGCACTCATCGTCAGCCGCACCGGCCGGCCGCGGATCAGCGACCGCGACGCCAGCGGACGGCTGCTGGCCTGCCCATGAGCGCCCGGGCATCGGCGCGGATGCACGGCTTTGCACTGGCCGAGTCGCTGGTCGCCTTGACGCTGCTGGCGCTGGGCCTGGCCTCGACCGTTGCGATCCTCGTGCAGTGCCTGCGTCACGAGCGGGAAGCCGCGGCCAGATCCGCGACGCTGCGGCTGGCGTCATCGCTCGGCGAGGAACTGCGCACACTGCGCCCGCCAGACGGCCGGGCCCTGCTCGCCGTGACCGGCGTGCCGGCCGAGACGGCGTGTGACCAGCGCCCCGGCAGTTGCGCCGCCGAGTCCGCCGCAGCGAACGTCATGGTGACCTGGCGCGCCGCGCTGGCGCTGCATGCGCCGGCGGGCGCAACGGGATCCGTCGCGGTGCCCGACCCGGACGTGCCGGCCTATCGCATCCGCATCGGCTGGCCGTCGGCGGACCCGTCTGCCGAATCGGTCCTGCAGCTGATCGTGGAGGCCTGATGCGGCTGGCCGGGTTCACGCTGGTCGAGGTCATGGTCGCCACGCTGCTGGCGGTCCTTGCGGTTGCCAGCGCCGCAGGCGTCGTCGCGCGCGGACGCGGAACCTATCGCAGCGTGGAATCGCAGGCCCGCATGGAGGAAACGGCCAGGGCCGCACTCGACCTGCTCGGTGCCGAGATCCACATGGCCGGTTACCTTGGACTTGCGCCGCCCGGTACGCCAGTCGCCGGCAGCACAGCGGTCGGCACCGACGCTCCCGCGGGCCTTGGCGCCAACGGCGGTTGCGTCGCGTCCCTCGCCCTGGACTTCGCCGCTCCCGTCGCCGGCGCCGACGGGACACTGGCCGCGTCGCAGGGCGTGCCGCTCGGCTGCCGTGCGTCGCCGCAGGGCCGTTCGGTCGCCGGTACCGACACGCTGGTCCTGCGCCATGCATCGGCCGCGGCCGCACGTCCCGAGGCCGGCCGACTGCAGATCGAGTCGACGCGTCGTAGCGCGCGGTTCCTGGCCGACGGCACGACGATCCTCGAGTCCGCGGCGCGCGTGCACGACGTCGAGACCGGCGCGTTCTATGTCAGCGCCGACTCGACCGGACTGACCGGCCGGCCGTCGCTGCGGCGCAAGCGGCTGGTCGGGGGCGTCGCGCCGTCATTCCAGGACGAGGAACTGGTCGCGGGCATCGAGGACCTGCAGGTCGAGGCGGCGCTGCAGCCCGACGACGCGAGCGGTGCCGCAGTCCGCTATTTCTCGCTCGACCACATTGGCGCGGACGCGCGCCCGCGCGCACTACGGGTCTGGGTACTCGTGCGCAGCGATGTCGCGGATCCTGCGCCCGTCGCAGCTGCCGGCGCTCGCTTACGCCAATCGCGACCTGCCGCCCGAGTCGTCGCGCTACCGCCGCCTGCTTGCGTCCCGTTCCTTCGAACTTCGCAACGCGGGTCCGTCATCATGAAGCAGGTGCGGCAACGCGGCATGGCGCTGGGCATCGTGCTGCTGCTGTTGCTGGGCCTTGCCTTGCTGGCGCTCGCCGGCCACAGCGCCGCCGTTGCCGCGCTGGCCATTGCCGGACTCGAGCAGCATGCCGCGCGGACCTTTGAGGCGGCCGAGGCCGGCGTGTCCCGCACGCTGCGATCCTGGCATGCCTTGGGAGCCACTGCGGACGCAGCGCCCGTGGAAGTCTGGCCAGAAACGTGGCCGGAAGTGACCATCCTGCGAAACGTCTCGGCCGACCTTCCCGGGCAGCCGGGAGCCTGGCCCGACGGCTTCAGCATCGGCAACGGCGATGGGACCTTCGCGAGCCGCCACTACACGGTCGTCGCCGAGGCACGCGGCGCGCGTCACACGGCCGCTCGCATCGAGCAGGGCTTCGTCGTCATCGAGCCGGCACCATGAATGCGCTGCGCATGTGCCCATCGATGGCGCACCTCGCACTGGCAGCGCTGCTGCACTGGGCGGGCCCCGCGGCGCACGCTCAGAGCGACGAACCGTGGGTGGCGAGGGCTCCGATGCCGGCCGGGACCCGGCCCCTGCTCGCGCTGGTCGTGGACACCTCGGCCGAGATGGCGGAACTCATCGCCACCCACGCCCCTTACGATCCCAGCCATGACTACGCCGCGGAAGTGGCCGCGCCCTGCGATCCCGCGCGCGTGTACTGGCGGCGCGGCCCCGGTCCCGCGCCCGACTGCCGCGGCAGCGCATCGCTGCCGCTCGATTCCGCCGCTGCGCCCATCGGGTTCCGCTGCCAGGCCGGGCGCCACGCGCTCGCGCGCTCAGGCACCTACGTGGCCTCCCGTGCCGCGCAGTGGAATCCCGGTGCAGCGGGCGGCTACTGGCGCGAACTGCTGCCAGGCAATGACGGCGCCGTAGAGTGCCGGGCCGATCGCGGCGCGCATGGCGCAGGCGATGGTCCCTGGTACGCAGCGCATGGCGCCGCCGGGCCGTGGAGCCGCGACAGCGACAACGAACCGCTGTGGGATGCGCCGCCGCTGTCTGACAGCTACGTGTTCCTGGCCGGCAATTATCTCAACTACCTTGCCGGCCCGGCCAGGCAGACGGCAAGCCGCTACACGTGGATGGCCTCGCTGATTGAAAGCGCCGCGGCGTCCGTCGATGAACTGGAACTGGCCGTCGTCAGGCTCAGTCACGATGGAATGCCCGGTGACGACGCGGGCCGCGGCGGCATGGTCGTGCTGGCGCCCGCGACGCTGCCCGGCGCGGCCGCAGCCGTTGGCGGCGAACTCGCGGGCGGGTCGCCGGCGGGGCCCGCGCCGCTCGCGGAATCCATGGTCGAGGTTGCCGCGTGGCTGTCCGGCGACCCGGTCCACTTTGGCGACGACTCGCATGCGGCGCCCGGCGTGCCGCTGCCAAGCGCCGCCGGCGTGCGTGATCCGCAGCGACCCGGCACGTACCTGACCCCGTTCACGAACGCCTGCCGGCCGGTTTCGATCGGCCTGGTCACGGCCGGCCTGCCCTCCGCGGATGGCGGGGCGGGCGCGGCCGCGGCGCAGCTTTCCGGGTTCTCGCGGGCCGCCCTCGCCTGCGGCGCCGACTGTCTGGCTGTGCTTGCAGGATGGTTGCGGCACACGGACCTCCTGCCAGCGCTACCGGGTGAGCAACTCGCTCCCTTGTTCATTGCTGCGCCCCAACCGCTGGCTGCGGCCCTGCGAGACGCGGCGGCCGCTGCCAGGACGCCGGTCCTCGACTTCGCCGACCCGCTGGCACTGATCATGATGATCGCGCACGCGCTCCAGCACGATGCGGCGGCGGCACCCGCTGCACGGCTGTCCGCGGCCGGATTCCCCACGGCGGCGGCCGGCAGGCGCGAGCCGGCGATGTACTTCAGCCTGTCGGTCCCCGCGGCGGCCCCGCGCTGGGCCGGCAATGTGCGGAAGTACCAGTGGCGGCCCGCCGCGACACCGCTCGCCGGCCCCACGGTCGTCGACCGGGACGGGGACCCGGCTTTCGATGATTCCGGATTCGTGTTGCGTCCGGAATCCCGCAGCGCCTGGTCCACAGGCCCGGATGGCGCGGATGCGCTCCTCGGCGGTGCCGCCGCGGCGTTGCCGCCGCCGGCTGCGCGGCGCCTGTACGCCGACATCACTTCGAATGTGCTCACCGATCCGGGCAATCGCATTGACGCTGCGAATCCAGCCCTGACGCGCGAGGCCCTCGGGCTGGTGCCGCGCGATCCGCGTGCGGGCGCCGAGCTGATTGCCTGGGCGCTCGGCACCGATGCGTTCGACGCCGACGGTGACGTCCTGCGCGACGAGCCGCGGCCCGGCATCGGAGATCCCGGGCTGTCGCCGCCGCTCGTGATCAGCTACGGCGGGCCCGACGACCCTGCGCTGGTATTTGCCGCGACCAACGATGGCGTGCTGCACGCATTCAATGAGGCGGATGGCAGTGAACGGTGGGCATTCATGCCACGAGCATTGCTGCAGAGGCTGGCCGGCCTGTCCGCCGCGGTCACCACGACCGTCCGCCACCACGGGCTCGACGGGCCCGTCACCCGATACCTGCTGGACGCCGATGGCGATGGCCGCCTCAGGCCCGGCTCCGGCGACCGGGCATGGCTGTTTGTCGGACTGGGGCGCGGCGGGCCCGGCTACTACGCACTGGACGTCATCGACCCCGACCGTCCGAGGCTGCTCTGGTCGCTGGGCGGCGCAGCGGCCTCCGCGCTGGGCGAGGCGTGGCCCGCTGCCGTCGTGGTCCGCATGCGGCTCGATGACCGGCGCCAGAGCCCGCACCGGCTGGTGGTGGTGCTCGCAGGCGGCCACGATCCGGCGCAGTCCGCCTGGCCGCGTGCTCATGACGCGCGCGGCGCGCGGCTGCTAATCCTCGACGCGGAGTCCGGCGAGGTGCTGTGGCAGGCAGCCGGTCCCGATGAAGATGGCGCGGACCTGACGCTCGCGGGCCTGTCGGCCAGCCTGCCTTCGGCGCCCCGCGTGCTCGACGCGGACGGCGATGGCTTCGCCGACACCCTGTACGTGCTGGGCATCGCCGGCCACCTGTGGCGCATCGGCTTCCCGTCGAGTGCCGCCATCCCGGTGCGGGCGACCGCGAAGTTGCTCGGATGGTTCGGGACAGCGGACGACCCGGATCGCCCGCCGCGCCGCTTCTATTCGACGCCGGACGTCAGCTACGACGCGGGCAGCGGCCGCCCACGCTTCATCATCTCCTTCGGTTCGGGCTGGCTGGCCCGGCCGCGCGACACGTCGATCGAAGACCGCTTCTACGCCGTCTACGACTTTCCGGATGGGGCCTGGCCGGTTGGCGCGCCCGGGGCCGGCGCCGCCCTGCACGACCGCGACCTGTTTGACGTGACGTCGCCGCCGCATACGGCGCCGGCCGACGCCCGCGGCTGGCTGCTGCGGCTCACGTCGCACGGCCGGGGCGAGAAAACCGCCGGATCGTCGCTGACTTTCGATCATCGCCTGCGCTTTGCCACGTACCAGCCGGTCGCCGCGGAACCGGAACGGCCCTGCGGGCCCCCCGCTGGCCGCAGCAGGCTGTACACCCTGGACGTACGCAGCGGGCGGCCCCTCAACTGGGTGGGTGACCAGCCCGTGCCGGCGGAGGACCTACCCCTGCAGGGTTTGCCGCCGGACCTGCGCGTCGCCTTTCCGCAACGGGTTGCGCGCGAAGGCTGCGGCGCCGGCGGCTGCAGCGCTGCCCCATTCGGGTTCATCGGCGGCCGCTCGCTGGACCTGGGCTTCCGCAACGACCCCGTGAAGACGTCATGGCGCCGACTCGAACCGACGCCGCAGTGACGCTGCTAGAGTTGCTGATCGCGCTCGCGATCGCGGCGTTGCTGGCGGCGATGGCCTACCCGTCATACCGGCAGCACCTGCTTCGCGCGCATCGCACCGAGGCCATCGAGTCGCTGCTCACCGTCGCGGCGGAGCAGGAACGACACCACCTCGCACACGGGCATTACGCAGGGTACTTTCGCGCGGCTGATGACGCCGGCCTTGCGGTCGAGCCAGTCACGCCGACCGGCCGGTACCGGCTGGATCTCGAGGAAGCCGGCCCGGTCAGCTACGTGGCCGTGGCCACGCCGATGCCGGCCGGGTCGCAGGCCATGGACCAGCGCTGCGCCCGCTTTGTCGTTCGCGCCAGCGGCCAGCGCACCGCCACCGATGCCGCAGGCCGCGACACGACCCGCGAATGCTGGCGTTGAAGCCGATGACGGCTGCGCCGCGGTTCAACCCTTGCGCAGCAGCGCCTCCGCCCGCGGCGCATTCCGCAGTTCGGGCGGCCGGCCGAAGGTGACGCTCTCCTCGCGGCCGACCACTTCGACCGCCTGCGTTCCGCCCCATTGCTGCAGCCGCTCGATGACCTGCGCCACGAGCAGCTCGGGCGCCGAGGCGCCGGCGGTCACGCCGACCACGGCGGCCGAGGCAAACCACTCGCGCTTCAGGTCGTCCGGGCCCTCGACGAGGTAGCCGGGGATGCCGCGCGCCGAGGCGATCTCGCGCAACCGGTTGGAATTGGAGCTGTTGGGCGAGCCCACGACCAGCAGCACGTCGCAGGACGCGGTCAGCGTCTTGACCGCATCCTGGCGGTTCTGCGTCGCGTAGCAGATGTCCTCGCGGCGCGGCGACAGCAGCGCCGGGAAGCGCGTCCTGAGCGCTTCGACGATACGCGCCGTGTCGTCCACCGACAGCGTCGTCTGCGTGACCAGCGCGACCCGCGACGGGTCGCGCACCTGGAGCGCCGCCACGTCCGCGACCGACTCGACCAGCTGGATGCGCGCCGCGCTGGCGCCATTGAACTGGCCCATCGTTCCTTCCACTTCCGGGTGGCCGGCGTGGCCGATCAACACGACGTCGAGGCCGTCGGCCGCGTAGCGCGTGACTTCCATGTGCACCTTGGTCACCAGCGGGCAGGTCGCGTCGAACACCTTGAGGCCGCGTTGCCTGGCTTCGTCCTGCACTACCCGCGACACGCCGTGCGCGCTGAAGATGACGGTCGCGCCGTCCGGCACCTCGTCCAGCTCGTCCACGAACACGGCGCCCAGCGAGCGCAGCCGGTCGACGACGAAGCGGTTGTGCACGACCTCGTGGCGCACGTAGATGGGCGCGCCGAGCAGGCCGAGCGCGCGTTCGACGATGTCGATGGCGCGGTCCACGCCGGCGCAGAAGCCGCGCGGATTGGCCAGCAGGATCTTCACGGCTGCGCCGCCTGCCTGGCGCGGCGGCTGGACAGCAGCGCGTCGATCACCAGCATGATGGCGCCGGCCGTGATGGCCATGTCGGCGACGTTGAAGGCCGGGTAATACCAGCGCTCCCAGTGGAAGTGGATGAAGTCGATCACGTGACCGTGCCAGACGCGGTCGATGACGTTGCCCAGCGCGCCGCCCATCACCAGCGACAGCGCGATGGCCAGCCAGGTCGCGCCGCGCCCGGACAGGCCCTTCAGCCACACCACGATGCCGGTGCTGATGCCGACCGCCAGCACGATGAAGAACCAGCGTTGCCAGCCGGAGGCCTGCGCCAGCAGGCTGAAGGCGGCGCCGGTGTTGTGCAGCCGCGTGAGCTCCAGCACCGGCAGCACGTCCAGCACCTCGTACTGGAGGAACTCGCGCACCACCAGCGCCTTGGTCAGCTGGTCGGCCACGATCACGGCCGCCGCCAGCCACAGCCAGCGCAGTGCGCCCTGCCGCCCGCCTTCGTTCACGGTCACGCGAAGCTCCTCGTCTCGCCCGGACCTTCCAGGTTGGACACGCAACGGCGGCACAACCCGGGCTGGCGCTCATCGTGCCCCACATCGGGGCGCCTGTGCCAGCAGCGCGCGCATTTCTCGTGCCCGAGCGGCCGCACCGCGATCCACGCACCGTCCGGCGCGACCGAGGTCGCGGCGACCGCGTCGGCGGGCCGTTCCGCGGCATCGAAGGTGCGTGCCTCGGACGTGATCAGCACGAACCGCAGTTCCTCGCCGAGGCCTTGCAGGCGTGCGCGCTGTGCCGCGTCGAGATACACGTCCACCTCGGCTTCGAGCGGCGCGCCGATCTTGCCCGCGGCACGCAGCTGTTCGAGTTCGCGGGACACGTCGTCCTTGAGGCTCAGCACGGCCTCCCAGTCAATGCCCGGGCTCGGGTGCACGTCGGGCAATTCCCACCAGCCGGCGAAGAACACCGACTCGTCGCGCTGGCCCGGCAGGTGCTGCCAGATCTCCTCGGCCGTGAACGACAGGATCGGCGCCAGCCAGCGCACCATGGCCTCGGCCACGTGGAACATCGCGGTCTGCGCCGAGCGCCGCGGCTTGCCGCCCGCTGGCGTCGTGTACAGGCGGTCCTTGATGATGTCGAGCCAGAACCCGCCGAGATCCACCACGCAGAAGTTGTGCACGCGCTGGTAGATGAGGTGGTACTCGTAATCGCGGTAGGCCTCGATCACCTCTTGCTGCAGCTCGCGGGCGCGCTCGATCGCCCAGCGGTCCAGTGCGATCAGCTCCGCGGCCGGCAGCGCATCGCGCGACGGGTCGAAATCGGCGAGATTGCCCAGCAGGAAGCGCACCGTGTTGCGGATCCTGCGGTACGAGTCGGCCATGCGCCTGAGAATCTCGTCGGAGACGTTCATCTCGGCGCTGTAGTCCGTGGCCGCCACCCACAGCCGCAGCACGTCCGCGCCGAGCGTGCTGACGACTTTCTGCGGCGCAATCACGTTGCCGAGCGACTTGGACATCTTGCGGCCCTTGTCGTCCACCGTGAAGCCGTGCGTCACGACCTCGCGGTACGGCGCCGCGCCCTTGCCGGCGACCGCCGCCAGCAGCGAGCTCTGGAACCAGCCGCGGTGCTGGTCCGAGCCTTCGAGGTACACGTCGACGGGGAACGGAATCGCGTCGGGCCGCAATTGCGGCAGGCAATGGTGCACGACCCCGGAATCGAGCCACACGTCCATCACGTCGTCGGTCTTCTCGTACTCGGCGACCTCGTCGCCGAGCAGCTCGCGCGGATCGAGGTCGAACCAGGCCTCGATGCCCGCCGCGTCGACGCGCTCCGCCACCTGCTCCAGCAGTTCCGCCGTGCGCGGGTGTGCCTCGCCGGTCGCCTTGTGCACGAACAAGGCCAGCGGCACGCCCCACGCGCGCTGCCGCGAGATGCACCAGTCGGGTCGCGTCTCGACCATGCCGGCGATGCGTTGCTCGCCCCAGCCGGGCACCCAGCGCACCTTGCGGATTTCCTGCAGCGCCCTGGTCCGCAGCCCGCCCTGCTCCATGCTGATGAACCACTGCGGCGTGGCGCGGAAGATCACCGGCGTCTTGTGCCGCCAGCAGTGCGGGTAGCTGTGCCGGAACGGTTCGTGCCTGAGCAGCCGTCCGTGCTGCCCGAGCGTGGCGACGACCGCGTCGTTGGCGGCAAACACCTGCTGCCCCGCGAACAGCGGCGTGCCGGCGATGAACCTGCCGTCAGGGCCGACCGGGTTGTCGACCGGCAGGCCGTAGCGGCGTCCGACGACGTAATCCTCGACACCGTGGCCCGGCGCCGTATGCACCGCGCCCGTGCCGGAATCGATGGTGACGTGCTCGCCCAGTGTCACCGGCACGATGCGGTCGTAGAACGGATGATGCAGTTCGAGCCCCTCGAGCGCGGCGCCCGTCGCGTGCGCGACGTTGCGCAGGTGGCCCAGGCCGACGCGCTTGGCGACGGATTCCAGCAGCGCGGCGGCGATCACGAAATGCTCGCGCCCGGCGCCGGCGTCGGCCTCCACCAGCACGTAGTCCAGTTCCGGGTGCAGGCAGACCGCCTGGTTGGCGGGCAGCGTCCACGGCGTGGTCGTCCAGATCGGCACGGATGCCTCGGTGGCCTTCGCGGCATCCACCTTGAAGCGCGCGGCAAGATCGGCCGGGTTCGCCACCGCGAAGCGCACGTCGATCGAGGGCGAGGTGCGCTCCTCGTACTCGACCTCCGCCTCGGCCAGCGACGAGCGGCAGTCCAGGCACCAGTGCACCGGCTTGAAGCCGCGCACCAGGTGGCCGTTGCGGATGATGGCGGCGAAGGCGCGCAACTGTTCCGCCTCGTACTTCGGCAGCATCGTCAGGTACGGCCGGTCCCAGTCGCCGAGCACGCCGAGCCGCTTGAAGTCCTCGCGTTGCCCGACGACCTGGCTGGACGCGAACTCGCGGCAGGCCTGGCGGAAGGCCTTGGCGTCGAGCTTGTGGCCGACGCGGCCCTGTATCTTCTCCACCTGCTGTTCGATGGGCAGGCCGTGGCAGTCCCAGCCCGGCACGTAGGGCGAGTCGCAGCCGTCGAGCGTGTGGGACTTGACGATGATGTCCTTGAGGATCTTGTTGACCGCGTGGCCGATGTGGATCGCGCCGTTGGCGTAGGGCGGACCGTCGAGCAGCACGAACTTCGGCCTTCCGGCCGCGCGGGTGCGCAGCTTGCCGTAGGTGTCCCTGGCCTGCCACGCCTCCACCATCGCCAGCTCGCGCCGCGCGAGGTCCGCCTTCATGGGGAACTCGGTGCTCGGCAGGTTCAGGGTCTTCTTGTAGTCCACTTACGCTCCTGGGCACGCCGCCGTGCCGTCGCCGGTTCAGCCGGCCATCAGTATCTGCCGGGCAGCGCTGGCATCCGCGTCGATGCGCCGGATCATCGCGTCCACGCTGGGAAAGTGCACCTCGTCGCGCAGCTTCTCGACGAAATCCACCTCGAGGTAGCGGCCGTACAGGTCGCCGCCGAAATCGAACAGGTGCACCTCGAGCAGCGGTTCGCCGCCACCGAGGGTGGGCCGGACGCCGACCGAGGCCACGCCGGGCAGCGACCCCGGCCCGGCGCCGCAGACCCTTACCGCGAACACGCCAGAGACCGGCGAGACGCGCCGGTGCAGGCGCATGTTGGCGGTCGCATAACCGAGCGTGCGACCCAGCTTGCGGCCGCTCATGACACGACCGCTCATGCGGAAGTCACGGCCCAGCAAGCGCCGCACCCGGTCCATCTGGCCTGCGACCAGCGCTGCCCTGACGCGCGTCGAGCTGACCCGCTCGCCATCGAGCTCGAGCGGCTCGACGACGTCGACGCCAAAACCGTGCGTCACGCCGGACCGCCGCAACATCGCGACGTCGCCGGATCGGCGGCTGCCGAATGTGAAGCCCGCCCCGACCACGACGTGCCGCACGTCGAGCCCGCCGTGCAGGACGCGCTCGATGAACTCCGCGCCGTCCCAGGATCGCAGCCGCTGGTCGAAGCGCAGCAGCAGCACATGGTCGATGCCATAGCGGCCGAGCGTGCTGGCCTTGTCGCGCAGCCGCATCAGGCGCGGCGGCGCGTTGTCCGGATCGAGGTACTCGCGCGGGCTCGGCTCGAAGGTCAGCACGGCCGGCGGCACGCCGAACTCGCGGGCACGACCGGTCAGCCGGGCGAAGATCGCCTGGTGACCGAGATGCATCCCGTCGAAGGTGCCGATCGCCACCGCGCAGCCGCGGTCGGCGGGACGGGCGTTGATGAGGCCGCGCACGATTCTCATGAGCCTGCCGGGAAATGCCCCGTGGTGAGGGTTAAAGCCCAAAAGTATAGTGGTTGCCCGGGAAGTTTCCCGAATTCGATGGCCGCAGCCCGGTCCGGTTCAGTGGCCGCGGAAATCCGCCGGCCGCGCGCCGAGCAGCCACAACGCGAGGAAATACACCGCACCGCCGCCGCCCACGCAGCCCAGCATGCGCGAGACTCGCCCGCCCGCAGCCATGTCCTGCCAGCCGGCCCAGTCGCCGGACCCCCACCACAGGAACGCAGCCATCGCCGCATTGGCGACGATCACCTGCAGCCCCAGCCGCCGCCAGCGGTCCGAGGGCCGGTACACGCCCGTGCGGCGCAGCCCCCGGTACAGCAGCGTGCTGTTGACCACCGCCGACATGCCGGTCGAGAAGGCCAGCAGCGCATGCGGGGCCGGGAATCCCGCGAGGTAGGCCGGCACGACCACCACGATGTTGAAGCCGATATTGGTCGCCAGCGAGATGATGCCGACCCTGACCGGCGTGCGCGTGTCCTGCCGCGCGAAATAGCCGGGCGCCAGCACCTTGACGGTGGAGAATCCCAGCAGCCCGAGCGAATACGCCATCAGCGCGTAACCGGCCATCTCGACGTCGCGCGCCCCGAATTCGCCATAACCGAAGATGGTGGAGGTGAGCGGGCCGGCCAGCATCAGCAAGCCGACCGCGGCCGGCGCAACGATCAGCACGGTGAGGCGCAGCGCCCAGTCGAGCGTCGCCGAGAACTGCTCGCGCGACTCGCTGGCGTGGTGCGAGGACAGGCCGGGCAGGATGACCGTCGCCAGCGCAATCGAGAACACGCCCAGCGGGAACTCGATCAGGCGGTCCGCGTAGTACATCCAGGCGATGCTGCCGGTGACCAGGAACGATGCGATCAGGGTGTCCAGCAACAGCGAGACCTGCGCCACGGACGAGCCGAAGATGCCCGGCAGCATCAGCCGCCCGATGCGCCGCACGCCCTCCATGGCCCAGCCCCAGCGCGGCCGCGGCAGCAGGCCGATCGCGCGCAGCGCCGGCAGCTGCACCAGCAACTGCACGAGCCCGGCGATGAACACGCCCGCCGCGAGCGCCAGTCCCGGCCGTGCGGTGTGCGGCGCGACCAGGCTGGCAAAGACGATCATCACGACATTGAGCAGCGTCGGCGTGAAGGCCGGCACGCCGAAGCGGCCGTAGCTGTTGAGCACGCCGCCGCTCAGCGCCACCAGCGAAATGAAGAACAGGTACGGGAAGGTCAGCCGCAGCATGTCGACCGTGAGGTCGAAGCGCCCCCCGTCGGCGCGGAAGCCCGGCGCGAACATGAACACCAGCACCGGCGCGGCGATGACGCCGATCAGGGTGATCACGAACAGCGCCACGCCGAACGTACCCGACACGCCCGCCACGAGTTCCCGCACTTCGTCCGGCGAGCGGCGCACGCGGAACTCGGACACGACCGGCACGAAGGCCTGCGAGAACGCCCCCTCGGCGGTCAGCCGCCGCAGGAAATTCGGGATCTTGAACGCGACCAGGAACGCGTCCATCAGCGGGCCGGCACCGAAGGCCTGCGAATAGACCATGTCTCGCACCAGCCCGGTGACGCGCGACAGCAGCGTCATGGCGCCGACGACGCCGGTGCTCTTGAGGAACGCGCGGGTCATGGGCGTGCAGCGGGCATGGCCCGTGGAGACCTTGTGGGCGCGTCAGGCAGCTTCATGCGCGGGGAACTATACCGTTTGCGGCACGCCCAGAGGGGCCAGACCCCCCGCCGTTGACAACCCGGCTCCCCGCCCGGACAATGCGCGGCTGTTTGCAGGCCCTGCGAATGGGCAAGCCCTACGACTGGAGCGATCCCTTGGCCAACTCGAAGTCAGCAGAAAAACGCGCCCGCCAGGCCGACGCCGCCCGCGCGCGCAACGTCACGCAGCGCTCGAAGGTCCGCACCGCCATCAAGAAGGTCACGACATCGATCGAGGCCGGCGACAAGGTCAAGGCGACGGCCGCCCTCAAGGAAGCGACCCCGATCATCGATGCGATGGCGCGCAAGGGCATCATCCATCGCAACAAGGCGGCGCGGCACAAGAGCCGCCTGGCGCGCAAGGCCAAGGCGCTCGCCGGCAACTGAGCCGGCGCACCCCGAACGACAAAGGCCGGTCCCCAGGACCGGCCTTTTTCTTTGGTCGATGGCCCGGCCCCCCGCGTCAGCCCACCGCTTCCTGCTCGGCGCGGCGCTGGTCCAGACTGTTCATGACCGCCTGGCACAGCTCTTTCGTGCCCTGGCCGGTGGCGCCAGAAATCCTGAGCACGGTGCCCTTGAAGCGCAGCCTTCGCACGATGTCCCGGCAGCGCTCGTCCGCCTCGTCGGCCGGCAACAGGTCCATCTTGTTGAGCACCAGCCAGCGCTCGCGGCGAGCCAGCTCGGCGCTGAATTTCTTCAGTTCGCGCACGATCGTGCGCGCGCCGTCCACCGGATCCTCGTCCGGATCGAGCGGGGCGATGTCCACGATGTGCAGCAGCAGCCGGGTCCGTTGCAGGTGCCGCAGGAATCGCATGCCCAGCCCCAGGCCCTCGGCCGCGCCCTCGATCAGACCGGGAATGTCGGCCATCACGAAGCTCTTCTCCGGCCCCACGCTGACGACGCCCAGCTGTGGATGCAGGGTCGTAAACGGATAGTCTCCCACCTTCGGACGCGCCGCCGACACGGCGCGGATCAGCGTGGACTTGCCGGCATTGGGCAGCCCCAGCAACCCCACGTCCGCCAGCAGCTTCAACTCCAGGCCCAGCGTGCGCGCCTCGCCGGCCAGGCCCGGCATGGCCTGCCGCGGGGTGCGGTTCACCGAACTCTTGAAGCGCTGGTTGCCCCAGCCGCCCTTGCCTCCCTTGGCGACCAGCAGTTCCTGAGCGTCGGCCGTGAGGTCGCCGAGTGTCTCGCCGGTGTCCTGGTCCAGCACGACCGTGCCGACCGGCACCACGATGGTCAGGTCCTCGCCGCTGCGGCCCGTGCACTCGGCGCCGCCGCCGGGCTGGCCGTTCTGGGCGCGAAAGGTGCGCGCGATGCGGAAGTCCGCAAGCGTGTTGATGCCTTCCCTGGCGCGCAACCACACGCTGCCGCCCGCCCCGCCGTCACCGCCGTCCGGACCGCCGTAGGGCACGAATTTCTCGCGACGGAAGCTGACCGCGCCACGACCCCCGTGGCCGGCGACGATCTTGATGCGCGCTTCGTCTACGAATCTCATGCCTTGCCCTTGCGGCGGGGCCGGCGTCGGCGCGGACCCTGATAAATGAAAACCCCGGCCAGGCCGGGGTTTGTCGTCGAGCGGCGGCCGTCGCGGAGTCTACTCCGGCAGCACATTCACGAAAGTGCGCTTGCCGGCGCCTTTCTTCTGAAACTTGACCTTGCCGTTGACCAGCGCAAACAGCGTGTGGTCGGTGCCCACGCCGACGTTGGTGCCCGCCTTGTACGGCGTGCCGCGCTGCCGCACCAGGATGTTGCCTGCCAGCACGGCTTCGCCGCCGAACTTCTTCACGCCGAGCCGCTTGCTCTGCGATTCGCGGCCGTTCTTGGTGCTGCCGCCTGCCTTCTTGTGTGCCATTGCCTATTCCCTCGAACTTTGGCCCGGCGCCTCAGGCCGCCGAGATGCCGGTCACCTTGATTTCCGTGTACAGCTGGCGGTGACCCTTCTGGCGCAGGTAATGCTTGCGCCGGCGAAACTTCACGATGCCGACCTTGTCGGCCTTGCCGTGCGCCTGCACGGTGGCGGTCACCCTGGCGCCGGTCACGTAGGGCGCGCCCACGGCAACGTCGACCCCCTCGCCCACGACCAGGACCTTGTCGAATTCGACGGACGCACCGGCCTCCGCATCGAGTTTCTCGACGCGGACCACCGTCCCCTCGTTGACCCGGTACTGCTTGCCACCGGTTGCGATCACAGCGTACATGACGGTCTGGACTCCAGCGCGCCGGTTGGAACCGGTCGGAAAAGAGCCGGTAATTGTAGTGGCCGCAGCCCCCCCGGTCAAACCTCGCGGTTGCCCCGGGTCAATTCCCCCACGACCGGTTTGCCGGTACGATGCGCGGGCCGGGCCAGACCCCAGTATTGCATGCAACTCAAAGACATACGCTCAATTGTCGCCGCCGACCTGCAAGCGCTGGACGCCGAGATCCGCCGCCAGCTGGGCAGCGATGTCGCGCTCGTCAACGAGGTGGGCAGTCACATCGTCGCCGGCGGCGGCAAGCGGCTGCGGCCGCTGACCGTGCTGCTGGCCACGCACGCCGCGGGCGGCGGCACGAAGCCGGGCCGCATCACGGCGGCCGCGGTCATCGAGTTCATCCACACCGCGACGCTGCTGCACGACGACGTGGTGGACGAATCACACAAGCGGCGCGGCCACGACACGGCGAATGACCTGTTCGGCAATGCGGCCAGCGTGCTGGTCGGCGACTTCCTGTACTCGCGCTCGTTCCAGATGATGGTGGGCCTCGACTCGATGCGGATCATGCAGGTCATGGCCGACGCGACCAACGCGATCGCCGAGGGCGAGGTGCTGCAACTGATGAATGCCGGCGATGCAGACACCAGCGAGGATCGCTATCTGGAAGTGATCCTGCGCAAGACGGCGCGGCTGTTCGAGGCAGGCACCCGGGTCGCGGCCCTCGTCGCGGGCGCCCCGCCGGCCGTCGAGACCGCGCTGGGTGACTACGGCAGACACCTCGGCATCGCCTTCCAGCTGGTGGACGACGCCCTCGACTACCGCGGCGACGCAGCCGAACTGGGCAAGAACCTCGGCGACGACCTGGCCGAGGGCAAGCCGACGCTGCCGCTGATCTACGCCATCCGAACCGGAACCGCCGCACAGGCCGCCCTGATCCGCCGCGCGATAGAGGAAGGCGGCACCCGCGAGTTCGGGCCGATCCGGGCTGCGATTGAAAGCACCGGGGGGCTCGATTACACTGCGCGACTCGCCAAGGGCGAGTCGGATCTGGCCATCCGGGCGCTGGCCGACGTTCCGAAGTCGGCCCATCGCGATGCGCTCGCGGCCCTGGCGGAATTCGCGCTGTCGCGGACTTCGTGACCGGGGCCGTTTCCTGCCAATTCGGGGTGTAGCTCAGCCTGGTAGAGCACTACGTTCGGGACGTAGGAGTCGCAGGTTCAAATCCTGTCACCCCGACCAATTCGATCAGCGGCTGACACACTCGTCGACCAGCGGCGCCCTTTGCGCCTGGATCGGCATGTCCAGGGCAATCCCGGTGAGCCACCTGAAGTGCCGTTCCAGCCGGTCCCAGCAAGGCCGGGCCGCCGTGCGGCGGCCCGGCCTTGTCAAACCGGCAATGGCACGCGCCTTGGCCTCAACTATTCGCCCGCGCTCCAGGGGAACGTGGTGGAGACCTTGAACATGAGCCGCGGCTCCGTGTTGAACACGTCGTCGGTGATCTTGTCGGCACCGCTCAGGTCCGTGCCTCCGAACTTGAGTTCCATGTCGAAGTGGCCGGCGGTGTAACCGACACCGACCGAATAGTCGAAGTACTCGTAGCCGCTGAAGATCTGGCCGTAGTTGTAGCCAGCGTGCAGGTTCAGCGCGAAGCCGGCCGGCAGTTCGAAGCTGGCGTTGATTTCGCTGTACAGGGCATCCAGGTCCGAGCCGCCGTAGTCATGCGTGTACCACTGCTTGAATGTCACCGGTCCGTAGCTGATGCCGGCCCAGATTTCCGGATAATCAACGATGTCGGAACTGCCCGGATACGTGTAATAGACGATACCGGTATCCCAGCCCAGGCCACCGCTGGTCTCGCCACCAAATCCCAGGTACAGGTCCAGCTCGAGGTCACCGTCGACATCGCTGCCGTAATCGATGTTGCTGGCCCAGGCACCCGCGTAGAAGCCACTGTCATGGGCATAGTCGATGCTGCCCTGCAGCGCCGGGTCCTTGGCGCTCAATGAGACGCCGCGGAAGTCGTAATCGGAAATCGCGGTGACCGTACCGGAAAATTCGCCCGCACTGGCGGTCGCAGCCAGCAGGAGCAAGCTGCCCGCAATCAGACTGGTTGGGTATTTCATCGGTTCTCCTTGGTTGTAACAGGCTCTTGGCGTATCACGGCATGACAACGAACGTAGCGAACAAACCCGAATCCCTCACTCGCCGCAAGGAACACATCGGCGGTGTCACCGCCACGGCACCAACGCACCCGGCTGGCACCCGCAACCGTGGCTGGCAGGTGCCCCTGACTGCGCTGGTGACGGGCCGGTGTGCGCTCACGCCGACCTCCGCACGGGCGCCAGCCTACCCTCGATGGCCTGGGTGAACAGCCCGGAGAGATTCTCGACCGTCAGCGGCACCGGATTGCCCCCGCAGGACGGATCCACCGCGGCCATCGCCGCCAGGGCCGGCACGTGTGTGGCCGTGACCCCCAGCGACGCCAGTGTGTGGGGAATGCCGATCTGTTCGCGCAGCCCCAGCACCCACGCCAGCACCGCATCGAAACCTGAACCGGGGAGATCGAGGTAGCGCGCCAGCGCCGACAGTTTCTGCTCGATGGCCGGGCGGTTGAATGCCAGCACGTAGGGCATCACCACCGCGTTCGTCAGGCCGTGATGCGTATCCAGGGTCGCGCCGCAGGGGTGGCTCATGCTGTGCATCGCCCCGAGACCCTTCTGAAACGCCGCCGCCCCCATGGACGAGGCGATCATCATGTGCGCGCGCGCCTCGAGATTCGTGCCCTCGGCACAGGCGACCGGCAGCCACTCCTTGATCAGCCGCATTCCCTCCAGCGCGATACCCTGCGCCATCGGGTGATAGAAAGGGCTGCAGTAGGCTTCCAGGTTGTGGGACAGCGCGTCCATCCCGACGGCCGCAGTCATCGCCGGCGGCAATCCCACGGTCAGCTCCGGATCGGCGATCACCAGTGCCGGCAGCATGCGCGGATGGAAGATGATCTTCTTCGTGTGGTCGCGGTCATCCGTGATGACCGAGGCTCGCCCCACTTCCGAGCCGGTCCCCGCGGTGGTCGGCACCGCCACCACCGGCGCCATCCCTTCGACATTGACGCGCGTATACCAATCCTCGCGGTCTTCGAAGTCCCACAACGGGCGCGTCTGCCCCACCATCAGCGCCACCGCCTTGCCCGCATCGAGCGCGCTGCCACCGCCGAACGCGATCACGCCGTCATGCTTGCCGCGGCGATAGGCCTCGACGCCGTCCGTCACGTTCCTGGCCACCGGGTTGCCGCGCACGTCGGAAAACACGTCACAGCCCAGTCCTTCCTTGCGGCACGCCGCCAGCGCCTGCCGGACCATCGGCAGCGCCGCCAGGCCCGGATCGGTCACCAGCAGCGGCCGCTGCATGCCCAGGCTGCGGCAGGCCCCGGCCAGCTCGCCGATCCGCCCCACGCCGAAACGGATCGCCGTCGGGTAGTTCCAGTTGCCTTTCAGGGCTGCAATGGCGTTCACACGTGTTTCCTTGTCATCGGATGATCTTCTTGAGGTGATAGGACTTGGGGCGCGTCAGGTTGTGATAGCCGATCTCGGAGAGCGCGCCGCCACGTCCGGTCGCCTTGCAGCCCGTCCAGCACAGGCCGGGGTCGAGGTAGTCCGCCCGGTTCATGAAGACCGTTCCGGTCTCGATGCGCGCCCCGAGCGCCGCGGCGCGTTGCGGGTCGTTGGTCCACAGCGAGGCGGTCAGTCCGAAGTCGCTGTCGTTCATCAGGGCCAGCGCCTCTTCGTCGCCGGCCACCTTCATGATGCCCACCACGGGCCCGAAGCTCTCGTCACGCATCACCCGCATGCTGTGGTCCACGTCGACCAGCACTTGCGGCATCAGGTAGGTGCCGCCGTCATCCTGGGGAAACAGCGCCGGGTCGATGAGCGGCGTCGCGCCGGCCGCAATCGCCTCGGCGGTCTGCGCGCGCACCTCGGCGGCAAATCTCCGGTGCGCCATGGGGCCCAGCGTGGTCGCCTGGTCCAGCGGATTGCCCAGTTCGTAGCCAGACACGATCGCCACCGCCTTTTCGACGAAGGCGTCGTACAGCGCCGCCGTGACGTAGATGCGCTCGATGCCGCAACAGCACTGCCCCGAGTTGTACATGGCGCCGTCGATCAGCGTCTCGACCGCCGCATCCAGGTCGGCGTCCTCCATGACGTAGCCGGGGTCCTTGCCGCCCAGTTCGAGGCCGAGGCCGGTGAACGTGCCTGCCGCGGCCCGTTCGATGGAGCGGCCACCTTCGACCGATCCGGTGAAATTGATGAAACCGAAGCTGCCGGCCGCGATCAGCTGTTCCGTCGTCGCGTGATCGAGCACGAGGTCGACGAACAAGCCGCGCGGCAGCCCGGCTTCCTCGAAGGCACGCACCATGCGCTGCCCTGCCAGCTGGGTCTGGGTGGCGTGCTTCAGCAGCACCGCGTTGCCAGCCATCAGCGCCGGGACGACGCTGTTGATGGCGGTGAGATACGGGTAGTTCCACGGCGCCACCACGAACACGACGCCGTGGGGTTCGCGCACGATGCGCCGCTCGAAGCGTTCGGAAGACTCGACCACGATCGGCGCCAGCGCCTGCGCGGCGATGTCGCCCATGTAGACGGTGCGTTCGTCGACCCCCCTGAACTCGCCGCCGTAGCGCACCGGCCGTCCCATCATCCAGGCCAGCTCCGGCACCGTCTCTTCGTTCATCGCGCCGAGGCGCGCCACGCCGGCCCGCACCAGCGCGACACGCTCCGCCAGCGGACGCGCGGCCCATTCGCGCTGCCGGGCACGCGCCGTGGCAATGAGGCGAACCGCTTCCGCGGTCTCGACGACCGGGCGCTCGGAATAGACCGAGCCGTCGACGGGTGAAATGCACTGCAGGACCCTCTGTGCGCACATCGTCATGCCCTCTCGAACCCGCGGGCCACTTCCCAATCGGTGACACGCCGGTCGTATTCGAACTGCTCCCAGCGCGCGGCGTGGACATAGTGGTCCACCACCGTGTCGCCCAGGGCGGAGCGCAGCATGGCCGACTCATCGAGCGCCACGGTCGCAGCGCGCAATGTCGTGGGGATCTCGCGCGCGCCCTTTTCCTGATAGGCGTTGCCGACAAAAACGGGCTCCAGCTCGCGCCGCTGCTCGATCCCGTCGATGCCGGCCGCCAGCAGCGCCGCCATGGCCAGGTACGGGTTGAGGTCGGCGCCGCCGACGCGGCACTCGACCCGTACCGCGGGCGTGTCGGCGCCGCAGATGCGGTAGCCGGCAGTGCGATTGTCCATGGACCACAGCGCCTTGGTCGGCGCGAAGGTGCCCGCCGCGAAGCGCTTGTAGGAGTTGATGGACGGCGCCAGGAAATAGGTGATCTCGCTGGCATGTTCCAGCAGTCCGGCCAGATACTGGCGCATCAGCGCCGACATGCCGTGTTCGCTCTTGGCGTCGTGGAACAGCGACCGGCCATCCTGGCTCCACAGCGACTGATGGACATGCGAGGAACTGCCGGCGGACTTGTAGTTCCACTTGGCCATGAAGCTGACCGCATGACCCTTGGCCCAGGCAATTTCCTTGCAGGCGTTCTTCACGATCACGTGCCGGTCGGCCATGGTGAGCGCATCGGCATAACAGACGTTGATCTCCTCCTGGCCCGCGCTGGCCTCGCCCTTGGAGCACTCCACCGGGACGTCGGCGCCATTCAGTCCATTGCGGATGGCGCGCATCACCTCTTCCTCCTTGGTGGTCTGGAAGATGTGATAGTCCTCGTTGTAGGCACTGATGGGCGTGAGGTTGCGGTAACCGCCCGCCTGCGCCGCCTCGTAGCTTTCCTTGAACAGGAAGAATTCCAGCTCCGTGGCCATCATGGCCCGCATGCCCATCGATTCCAGCCGCGCGACCTGCTTCTTGAGAATCGCGCGGGGTGAATGAGGCACCTCCGCACGGGTATGGTGATCCAGCACATCGCAGATCACCAATGCAGTCCCGGCCAGCCACGGAACCTGGCGCAGCGTGGCGAGATCGGGCTTCATCACGTAGTCGCCGTATCCCGCCCCCCAGCCGGTCGACCTGTAGCCGTCAACCGTCTCCATCTCCATGTCGGTGGCCAGCAGGTAGTTGCAGCTATGACTCTCCCGCCACCCGCCTTCGACGAAGTACTCCGCCTGGAATCGCTTGCCCATCAGGCGGCCTTGCATGTCGACCTGCGCGACGAGCACCGTGTCGATCCCGCCCCCGGCGACCGCCTGCTTCAGTTCTTCGAATGAGAGTTTGCCCGCCATCTGGTTCGCCCGTCTCGGTTGCAGAGTTTCAGGATTTCCGGAACCAATCGCCATTGCTACGGCGATTCATCGCCGCCCGCCCGGCGCCTTCGCCACCAGGGGCATTCTTGCCCCTGGCGGCGAACACTTGCCGGCGAGCTGCCGGCCTCCGACGCTCTCGCCATCAATAGCGATACGGAGGTCCGGCCTTGGACATGAGCTCGTTGTACTCCTTGAGGATCTGGACCACCTTGGCCGCCCTCGGACTTTTCGCGGCGATCTCGTCCCAGAACTTGTGTGCCTCGTCTTCGACCGTCTTCCATTCCGCGTCGGGGATCGTGGTGAGCTTCATCTTGGTGCCCTTGACCCGCAGATGCGCCTCGCCGCCCCAATACCAGTGCTGCCGGTAGTAGTGCGAACTGTCCATGCAGACGCGGAACAGCTCCTGCAGGTGCGCGGGAACTGCCTCCCAGGCCTTCGTGTTGGCAAAGTAGGAGCCGATCCAGGCGCCGGAGATGTTGTTGGTCAGGAAGTAGTTGGTCACGTCGGCCCAGCCGACCGTGTAGTCCTCCGTGATCCCGGACCACGCAACGCCGTCCAGTTCGCCGGTCTGCACCGCGACCTCAATGTCTTCCCAGGGCAGCGTGACCGGCACCACCCCGAACCGGGCCAGGAACCTGCCCGCGGTCGGGAAGGTGAATACGCGCTTGCCTTTGAGGTCCGCCAGACTGTTGATTGGGGTCTTTGTGTTGAAATGGCACGGGTCCCAGGATCCGGCGCTCAGCCAGGTAACCCCCTCGACTTCGCTGTAGGCCTCCTCCCAGATCTCGCGCAAGCCGTACTGGTTGAACAGCACCGGCACGTCCAGGCTGTAGCGGCACCCGAACGGGAAGTAGCCGCCGAAGACCGCGACATCAGTTGGCGCTGCGATCGAGTCGTCGTCGCTCTGCACCGCATCGATGGTGCCCGCCTGCATGGCCCTGAACAGTTCGCCGGTCGGCACCAGCTGGTCGGCGAAGTACAGTTCGATCACCATTTCGCCGTTGGCGATCTTGTTGAAGGCGTCGATCGACGGCTTGATGACATGCTCGGCCAGGGCCGGGCCGGCATAGGTCTGCAGCCGCCACTTGATGGTCGTCTTCTTCTGGGTCTGCACGTCGGGTGCGGGGCTGCAGGCCGCAGCCGCGGCCGCGACCGCCCCGAGCCCTGCCTTCTGTAGAAATTCGCGTCTGTTTTTCACCTTTCCAACCTCCTCCTCGTGATGAGGACTCCCTGAACGTCGATCCACTTTGTTTCGCCTGCATCCCGGGACGTTCCCGGCCCCGAACCAGACAACGGCGGACTAGCGTGGACCTGTCGTGTAACCCCGCCGGATTTTGGTTCTTCCTGTTCCGAAATACTTGCTCTCGCGATCAACAAACGATGGCCTCAATTTCCATAGACCTTGTTCGGCAACCACATGGCGATTTGCGGGAACACCATCACCAGGACCAGGGCGACGATCATCACCAGCACGAAGGGGATGATCGAGCGGTAGATATCCGCCAGCGATATCTCCGGTGGAGCCATCGCCCGCATCAGGAACAGGTTGTAGCCGAACGGCGGCGTCATGTACGCGACCTGGCAGGTGATCGTGTAGAGCACACCGTACCAGACCGGATTGAACCCGAGCGCGATGACCAGCGGCACGTACAGCGGCGCCACGATGACGAGCATGGCGGTGTCATCCAGGAACGTCCCCATGAAGAGATAGGAGACCTGCATCATGATTATTATGGTCCAGGGACTGAGATTCCAGCGCTCGATGAGCAGTGACTCGATGGCATTCACCGCGCCAAGGCCGTCGAAGACGGCACTGAAACACATCGCCGCCAGTATCACCCACATGAACATGCAGCTCACGCTCAGCGACTTGCGCAGCGTCTCCTCCATCACCGTCCGTGTCAGACGCCGCTTGACGAGGGCCGCGACGGTGGCGGCCGTGGCGCCGAACGCCGAGCTTTCCACCAGGCTGGTGACCCCCATGACGAACAGCCCGGTCATGGAGAAAAAGATCAGGATGGGCAGTATCCCGCTCCTGAGCAGCTTCAGCTTCTCCGACCACGGTATCTGCCATTCCTCCTTGGCCAGAGTCGGTCCCAGATGTGGCTGAATCCGGCAGCGGATCAGGATGTAGAGCATGAACAGGGACGCCATCAGCAGACCTGGAAAGACGCCCGCCAGCCACAACTGCCCGACCGGCTGCCTGGCGATCATGCCGTACAGCACCAGCACGACGCTGGGCGGTATCAGGATGCCGAGCGAGCTGCCTGCCTGTATGACGCCCGTAATCATCACCTTGTCGTAGCCGCGCCGCAGCATTTCCGGCAGCGCGATACTGGCACCGATCGCCATGCCCGCCACGCTGAGGCCGTTCATGGCCGAGATGATGACCATCAGGCCGATGGTGCCCAGCGCAAGTCCGCCGGGCAGCGGTCCGAACCAGACGTGAAAGGCGCGATAGAGGTCGCTGGCGATGCCCGACTCGGAGAGCATGTACCCCATGTAGATGAACAGCGGCAACGTCAGCAGCGGATACCAGTTGAACAGGGTGAACGCGGCATGGAACGGCATCTCGACGCCGCCCACTCCCCACATCGCCAGGGAGCTGGCCGCGGCGACAAAGCCGATCGCGCCGAAGACCCTCTGGCCGGTCAGCAGCAGGAGCATCATGGAGGAGAACATCAGCAACGCGATCGCCTCGTGCGTCATCACAGCTGCTCTCCTCTCGCCGCTGCCAGGTCCCTGAAGAAGGTGGCGATCACCTGCATCAGCATCAGGCCGATGCCGATCGTCATGATGATCTTGATCGGCGCCATGGGCGGGGCCCAGGCCGAGTAGTTCACCTGGTCGTACTTGAGCGCGTACTGCGTGCTGGAAATGGCGCCGTAGAACAGGACCACGACGTAGAAGAGGAGACCGGCCGAGGTGATCGTATCCACGAAGGCCATTCGTTTGGGCGTCCACCGGGAGTACAGAAGGTCCATCCTGACGTGGCCGTCGATCTGCATCGAATACGCCCCGCCCAGCAGGTAGTAGGCGGCCATGGTCATTTGCGCCACCTCGACGACCCAGAGCAGCTGGAGATCGAGGATAGACCGGGCGATCGACGAAGTGAGCAGCACCCCGATCATGACGAACACCAGGTACATGGTCGCCCTGCCGACGACGCGGTTCACGGCTTCGACATAGCGCACGTAGAGTCTTATTGCTCTCGGCATATCTTGCTTCCCGTCGTCATTGCTGAGCGGTTCGGGCACGACCCGAGGCTGTCAGTCGCCCACCAGCGCCGCACGCGCCCCGACCAGATGCCGCGCAAGGCGCACCGCCATGGCCGACTGCCCGGCGGCATCCGCGATCAGGTCGTTGCGAATCTCGATCATCACATTGGGCAGGCCGAGTGGAATGGCGTGCTTCACCAGGGTATGGGTCACGCCGTCCGCAGGTCCGTACGGCTCGTTGCGGCCGATGCGCAACGTGCCCTCGGCCGTGATGAGCTCAATCAGTTCGTCGGCCAGCCGGGTATCCGCATCGTGCAGGATGCCGATCTCGAGCTCACGGGTACGCCCCCGGAAGACCGGCGTGAACGAATGGACGGACACGAAGGTGGGGGCCGGGCCCGTTTCCATCTTGTGCTGCAGGATGGCGGCCAGCGTGTCGCAGAATGGCAGATAGACCTGCTCGATTCGCCGTTGACGCGCCGCGGCTGACAACCCGGCATTGCCGGGAACCCGGTGGGATTCGCTCTCTTCCGCCATGGCGTCTGGCGCCTGCGGGGGGCGATTGCAGTCGTAGACCAGGCGCGAAATGCGTGGCATGACCAGTGGCGCGTCGAGTCGCGCTGACAGCGCCTGTGCCACCGCCGCGGCACCGGGATCCCAGACGATGTGGCTCCGCAGCATGTCGCCGGTAAGGCCCAGGTCGCCCAGTTCCGGCGGGATGAAATGAGAGGCGTGCTCGCAGACCATGACGAATCCGCCCTCCCCTTGCGGGTTGATCACGTCAATCACCCGATTGACTGTGTTCGTCGCCGGTGACCGCTGAACATGCATGCCAGGCACGTCCCCTCACGCCCCCCCTGAATGTCTATATTTCTTCAGTCACTTTGCAAATGTCAAGTTATTTACCAAGTGATGGTCCTTCCGCTAACATGGGCCCGTGCAGCCATTCAGCCGCAGGCTCTGGGCAAGCGCGCCGGGGTGACATGGAAACAACTCCAGACCTGACGGTTGCCGAGCGTATACGCGCCAATTTCGGGGAACTGACCCGCGCCGAACGGCAGCTCGCCAACGTGATCAGTGAGAACTACCCGGTCTCAGGCCTCGGCAGCATCACCGCCATCGCCCAGACATCCGGCGTCTCGACAGCGACCGTCGTGCGCACGGCGCGCAAGCTTGGATTCGAGGGCTTTCCGGACCTGCAGGCGGCGCTGCGCTCCGAACTCGAAGCGATCGTCTCGAGTCCCATCACCAAGCACGATCATTGGGCGGAGAAGGCGCCGGACACGCACATTCTCAACCGCTTCGCCGATGCGGTCCTGGAAAACCTGCGCCAGACGCTCCGGCACCTCAACCCGGAGACCTTTGACGCGGTGGTCGGCCTGCTCTGCGAGCCTCAGCGTGCCGTGCATGTCGTCGGTGGGCGCATCACGCACGCCTTCGCCGAGTACCTCTTCACGCACATGCAGGTCATGCGCAGCGGCATGACCCTGATCCCGTCGAACTCGAGCACCTGGCCGCAATACGTACTGAACATGCGGGCCGGCGACGTGCTCGTCGCCTTCGACATCCGTCGTTACGAGCGCGACATCCAGCGCCTGGCCGAGATGGCCACGGCAAAGGGCGCGAAGCTGGTACTGTTTACGGACCAATGGGGTTCACCGGCGGCCAAGCTCGCCACCCACAGCATTCATTCACGGATCGAAGCGCCGTCGGCATGGGATTCGTCGGTCGTCACGCTGTTCATCCTCGAGTCACTGATCGCTGCCGTACAGGACGCAAGCTGGAAAGAGGCCAGGACGCGAATGGATGACCTGGAAGAGATGTTCGACCAGGCAAGACTGTTCAGGAAATTCACCTGAGCGCCAGGTCACCGGCTACCTGAACGCATGCGACCGCCGGCAACCGGTCGTTTCCCGGACCCCGTGGGGTCATGCCCCGCCGCCCGGGAAGTCGTGCGCGGCACTCACACGGGTACCAGGTACCAGGCGAAGTCGAGCGCCGACAAGCGCGCGGCGAATTCCTGCATTTCGCCGCGGCGCGCGATCTCGTAGAGCCTGACGAAGCGCGCGCCGAGGCAGTCCCCGAGGATCGAACTCTCCCCGAAGCACGCGAGCGCGGTCGGCCAGTCGGTCGGCAGCCGCGGGGCCGCGGTCTTCTGCTGGTACGCGTTGCCGGTCAGCGGCGCCGGCGGTACGAGCCGCTGTTCCATGCCGTGCAGCATGCCGGCCAGGACCACGGCGGTGAGCAGGTAGGGATTCGCGTCGGCACCGGCGACACGGTGTTCCAGGCGGCGGTTCTCCGCGTCGGACACCGGCACGCGCACCGCCACGCCGCGGTTGTTGTAGCCCCAGGTCGCGTGCGTCGGCACGTAGGCCCCGGGCTGCATCCGCCGGTAGGAATTGGCATTGGGCGCGAACACGGCCATGCCGTCGACCATGGTCGCGAGCAATCCGGCGGCCGCCCGTCGCAGCTGCTCGTTGCCGACCGGATCAGCCGAGGCGAACAGGTTCTGTCCGGCGGAATCCACCACGCTGACGTGGAGGTGCATGCCGCTGCCCGCCATGTCCGCATAGGGCTTGGCCATGAAGGTCGCCTCCATGCCGTGGCGCAGGGCGACGCCCTTGACGATGCGCTTGAAGCGGATCACGTGGTCGCAGGCCAGCCGCGCATCGGCCACGTGGCGCAGATTGACTTCCCACTGGCTAGGCCCGTATTCGGCGAGCGTGGTGCCGGTCGGGACGCCTTGCGCCTCACAGGTCGCGGCAATCTCCGAGAGGATGTCCGACACTGAGTCGAGGTCCGCCATCGAATTGATCTGGGTGCGGCGTTCGCGTCTGCCCGTCAGTCGTGAAACCGGTGGCTGCGCGTGGCCGTCCGCGGTCCGTTGCGGGTCGACAAAGTAGAACTCGAGCTCGAGCGCGACGACGGGCGTCCATCCCTTCGCCGCAAATCGTTCCAGCACGTTCGAAAGCACGTGACGCGGATCGCCCCAGAAGGGCTGGCCGTCGTGATCGAGCATCTGCACCTGCAGCTGGGCGACGTCTGGCCCTAACCAGGGCGAGGCGAACAGGGAGCCAGGCACGGGCACGCAGGGCCGGTCCGCGTCCCCGTCGGCAAAGCCGAGGCCGGTCGCCTCCAGCGTCCCGCCCAGCACGTCGAGCGCGAACATCGACCCGGGCAGGTACATGCCCTGCTCGTAGACCGTCGCCAGGTCGGCGACCTCGACGCGTTTGCCGCGCAGGAATCCGCACAGGTCCGGCAGCAGCAGGTCCACGACTTTCACGGCCGGCTGGACAGCAAGGAAAGTCCCGGCATTCGAGAAGTCGTCCCGGAGCAGGACCATATGACACCCTGGGTCGGAGATTCTGGCGCGCGGTCCCGTCGGGGCCGTCCGGCAGGATAATCAGCGCCCCACGCCCGGAGCAAGGATCATGCGCTGCAACATGAGCACCGGCGACAGCGGACACAGGCCGAGCATCCGCCTTCCCAGGTCATGGATCGGCAGGCGCACGCCCGCGCTTTATGCTCAAATGACAGCCGCTGAAACGGCGCGCGGACCGGCGCCCATTCAAGACAACTGACACATGCCAATGCGTAAGCCCGTCATCGGGATACCCGCCGATCGCCGGCTGCTGGGGCCGCACTGGTTCCACTGCGTCGGCGAGAAGTACATCGACGCGATCACGCGGGCTGCCCACGCGGTCCCCGTGCTGGTGCCCGCGCTGGGCGAGCAGAACCTGCGGGACTGGCTCGAGAATTTCGACGGCATCCTGTTTACGGGCAGCCCGTCGAACGTCGAGCCGCATCACTACCAGGGCCAGCCGGCGTCGCCCGGCACGCTGCACGACCCTGCGCGCGACGCGACGACGCTGCCCATGATTCCGCGCGCGGTCGAGGCCGGCCTGCCGGTGTTCGGCATCTGCCGCGGCTTCCAGGAGATGAACGTCGCCTTCGGCGGCACGCTGGTGGAGAAACTCCAGGAACAGCCGGGCCGGCTCGATCACCGCGAGGACAAGGACCAGCCGCTCGAGACGCAGTACGGACCGGCACACGAAGTCGAGCTCGCCGACGGCGGCTTGCTGCGCCGGCTCGCGGGACGGCCAAGGGTCATGGTGAATTCGCTGCACTCGCAGGGTGTCGACCGGCTCGGCGCATCGCTCGTCACCGAGGCGACATCCGATGACGGCGTGATCGAGGCGTTCCGGATCGCCGGCGCGCGCTCTTTTGCGCTGGCCGTGCAGTGGCATCCGGAGTGGAGAGTCATGGACAATCCGTTGTCGCGCTCCCTGTTCGCGGCCTTCGGCGAGTCCGTCCACGAGCGTGCCGCGAAACGATCCCGATAAACGACGCTGGCGACGAGAATGGAACGCACGACCCACGACTGGCAGGAACTCGACAGCCGCCATCACCTGCACCCGTTCACGGACTTCAAGGCGCTCGCGCAAGAGGGCTCGCGGGTCATCACTCGCGCCGAGGGCGTCTATCTCTACGACTCCGACGGTCAGCGCATCCTCGACGGCATGTCGGGTCTATGGTGCGTCAACGTCGGTTACGGCCGCGGCGAGCTGGTGGATGCGGCGGCGCGCCAGATGCGCGAACTGCCCTACTACAACAGCTTTTTCAAGTGCAGCAATCCGCCGGCCATTGAACTGGCGCGGCTGCTGGCGCAGCTGACGCCGAAACAGTTCAACCGTGTGTTCTTCACGAATTCCGGGTCCGAGGCCAACGACACGATCGTGCGCATGGCGCGCCGGTACTGGGACCTGCTCGGCGAGCCCGGGCGCAGCGTCATCATCAGCCGCAGGAACGCCTACCACGGCAGCACGATGGCGGGTGCGAGCCTGGGCGGCATGGACGCGATGCACGCACAGGGCGGCCTGCCGATACCGGGTATCGTGCACATCGAGCAGCCCTACTGGTACGAGTACGGCACCGATACGACTCCGGCTGAGTTCGGGCTGCGCGCCGCACGCTGGCTGGCCGGGAAGATCGAGGAAATCGGGCCGCAGCGCGTGGCCGCCTTCATCGGCGAGCCGATCCAGGGCGCCGGAGGGGTGATCATCCCGCCCGACACCTACTGGCCGGAAATCCAGAGGATCTGCCGCGAATACGGGATCCTGCTGATCGCGGATGAAGTGATCTGCGGGTTCGGGCGCATTGGTCGCTGGTTCGGCTGCGAGCATTTCGGCTTCGAACCCGATTTCATGACCATCGCCAAGGGCCTGACCTCGGGCTACCAGCCGCTGGGCGGCGTCATGGTCGCCGACCGCGTGGCCGACGTGCTGATCGACAAGGGCGGCGAGTTTCACCACGGTTACACCTGGGCCGGGCATCCCGTAGCCTGCGCCGTCGCGATCGAGAACCTGGGAATCCTGCGGCGCGAGAACATCGTCGGGAGGGTCCGGGAAGACATCGGCCCCTACCTGCAGCAGCGCTGGCGGGAGCTGGCCGACCACCCGCTGGTCGGCGAAGTGCGCGGCGTGGGCTTGATCGGGGCACTGGAACTGGTCGCCGACAAGGGCCGCCGGGCCTTCTTCCCCGACCGCGGCGCGGCAGGAACCCTCTGCCGGGACCATTGCTTCGGCAACGGGCTGGTCATGCGTGCCGTTCGGGACACGATGATCATCGCGCCACCGCTGGTCATCGAACGCGAACAGGTCGACGAGCTGGTCGAAAAGGCCCACCGCTGCCTCGATCTGACGGCGGCCGACCTCGGGGTCGGCTAGGGGTGCCGTGGCCCGGTCCGCTGCTGCTATATTAGGACTTCGAGCGCCGGCCAGAGGCGCCGGGGCGACAACGACCAAAGGGATCCGGGCCACGCCCGGCGAGGGAGGAAGACCATGCGTTGCGAATTCCGCTACGGGCTGCTGACCGCAGCCATCGTCGTGCTGGCCGCCTGCGGCGGCAAGAAGGAAACCGGGGACCAGGGCGCCGCGACCGCCCCGGAGGCGAAGGAACTGTTCGTCTACAACTGGTCCGATTACATCGCCGAGGAGACGATTCCGGGCTTCGAGGCGAAGACCGGCATCAAGGTCACCTACGACGTGTTCGACTCGAACGAGGTGCTGGAAACAAAGTTGCTGGCCGGCAATACCGGCTATGACGTGGTCGTGCCATCGGCTTCATTCCTCGAGCGCCAGATCCAGGCCGGCGTATTCATGAAGCTCGACCGCTCGAAGCTGCCCAACTTCGTCAACATGGACAAGGAAATCATGGCGCGCGTCGCACGGCACGACCCGGGCAATGAGCATTCCGTGCCGTACCTGTGGGGCACGACGGGCATCGGCTACAACCCCGACAAGGTCAAGGCGGCGCTCGGCACCGACACGATCGACAGCTGGTCCGCGATCTTCGACCCGGCGATTGCGGCCAAGCTCGCCAAGTGCGGGCTGGTGATGCTCGACGCGCCCGGCGAGGTCATCGACTCCGCGTTGATCTACCTCGGCCGCGACCCGAACAGCGAAGCGCCGGAAGACCTCGCGGCGGCCGAAGAACTCGTCATGAAGGTCCGCCCGCATGTGCGTTACTTCCAGTCCGCGCAGTACATCAATGATCTCGCCACCGGCGAGATCTGCGTGGCGCTGGGCTGGAGCGGCGACGTGCTGCAGGCCCGTGACCGCGGCGCCGAGGCCGCCACGCCTGTCAACGTCGCTTTCTCGATCCCGAAGGAAGGCGCGATCATGTGGTTCGACATGCTGGCGATTCCCGCGGATGCGCCACATCCGGGCAACGCCCATGAGTTCATCAATTACCTGATGGACCCCGCGGTCATTGCGCAGGTCAGCGACTATGTGTCCTACGCGAACGGCAATGCCGCTTCGCTGCCGCTGGTGAGCGAGGACGTCAAGGGCGATCCCTCGATCTACCCAAGCGCCGAAGTCGCCCAGAAGCTGTTCCCGCACCTGGCCGAATCCCAGGAATTCAGCCGGCTTCTGAACAGGAGCTGGACGCGGATTCGTACCGGGCAGTGAGCGTGGATTGAACCGGACCCCGGCGGCCGCCGCGCCGCCGGGGCCGCTTAACGGGGGGGATGCCGCAGGTGGCGAACGCGCGCCCGGATCAGTCGGCGGAGCCCTGGAAGGACGCGACGGCGGAGCCGTACGTCCGGCTCGACAGGGTCACGAAGAAGTTCGGCGACTTCGTCGCCGTCGACGACGTCACGCTCAAGATCTACCGCAGCGAGATCTTCTGTCTGCTGGGCGGATCGGGCTGCGGCAAGACCACCTTGCTGCGCATGCTGGCCGGATTCGAGGAGCCGACCGTCGGCTCGATCTGGATCGACGGCGTGGACGTGACGGCTCTGCCGCCGTACGAACGCCCGGTCAACATGATGTTCCAGTCCTACGCGCTGTTCCCGCACATGACGGTCGAGCAGAACGTCGCGTTTGGACTGCGCCAGGACGGCGTACCCCGTGCAGAGATCAGGGAACGCGTGGCGCAGATGCTGGGCCTGGTCAAGATGAGCCAGTTCGCGGCACGCAAGCCGCACCAGTTGTCCGGCGGACAGCGCCAGCGGGTGGCGCTGGCGCGCTCGCTGGTGAAGCGGCCCAAATTGCTGCTGCTCGACGAACCGCTGGCCGCGCTCGACAAGAAGCTGCGCCAGCAGACGCAGTTCGAGCTCATCAACATTCAGGAGACCCTGGATGTCACCTTCGTCGTCGTGACGCACGACCAGGAAGAGGCGATGACGCTGGCTTCCAGGATCGGCGTGATGAACCACGGCGAGATCGTGCAGGTAGGCACGCCGACTGACATCTACGAGTATCCGATCTCGCGGTTCGTCGCGGACTTCATCGGTTCGGTCAACATGTTCGAGGGCCGCCTGGTCGAGGATGAGCCGGATTATGTGCGGGTCGCCTCCGCCGAGCTCGGCGGCGTATTTCATGTAGGCCATGGCGTGAGCGCCGCACCTGATGCGACGGTCTGGGTGGCGCTGCGGCCGGAAAAGATCCAGATCTCGACCGAGCCGCCAAAGGCTGGCGGCGACAACCAGATCGCCGGCGTCGTGACCGAGATTGCCTATCTCGGCGACCAGTCCGTGTACCTCGTGCGGCTCGCGACCGGTCGCCAGGTGCGGGTCACGCGGCCGAACCGGGTTCGCCAGTCCGCCACAGGCCGCATCACCTGGGACGATCGGGTCTGGCTGACCTGGGACTCGTTGAGTCCCGTCGTGGTCACGCAGTGACGAGCCGCCCGGCGAAAGGCACGGACCGCAGCATGCCGTTCGTGCTGGCGGCACTGATGGCCTGGCTGCGTACCCTCGGCCCATACCGCTGGACCAGCAACCGGCTGCGGGACTGGGGCGTGACCGGGCGCGCGGTAGTCACGTCGGTTCCCTACGTGTGGCTGCTGCTGTTCTTCGTCGTGCCGTTCCTGATCGTGTTCAAGATTTCCATTTCGGAGATGCGCCTCGGCATGCCGCCGTACGAGCCGCTGTTCACGTGGACCTCGGCGATGGTCGTGGAATTCAAGGTCAACTTCGCCAATTACGCCTTTCTGTGGGAGGACGCGCTGTACCGCAATGCGTACCTCAACTCGATCTGGATCGCCAGCGTGTCGACGGTTCTTTGCCTGCTGCTCGGCTATCCGCTGGCGTACGGCATCGCGCGCAGCCATCCGTCCTGGCGCAACCTGCTGCTGCTGATGGTGATGCTGCCGTTCTGGACCTCGTTCCTGCTGCGCGTCTACGCATGGATCGGCATCCTCAAGAACAACGGCCTGATCAACAACACGCTGATGGCGCTCGGCATCATCGACCAGCCCATCGTCATGCTGCAGACAGACTTCGCCGTCTACATTGGCATCGTGTATTCCTACCTGCCGTTCATGGTGCTGCCGCTGTACACGGCGATCGAGAAGCTCGACCTGTCGCTGCTCGAGGCCGCGGCTGACCTTGGCTGCCGGCCGGTCCACGCGTTCCTCACCATCACGCTGCCGCTCACGCTGGGCGGCATCATTGCCGGCAGCATGCTCGTGTTCATCCCGGCAGTCGGCGAGTTCGTGATACCGGCCCTGCTGGGCGGGCCCGACACGCTGATGATCGGCCGCGTACTGTGGGACGAATTCTTCAACAATCGTGACTGGCCCGTCGCCAGCGCGGTAGCGATCGCGATGCTGATGCTGCTGGTCGTGCCGATCATGGTGTTCCAGCACGTGCAGGGCCGTCAGGTGGCGGTACGGCGATGAACGGCCGGCGTTCTTTCTTCGTCCTGACGATGATGGCGTTCGGCTTCGCCTTTCTGTACATCCCGATCCTGTCGTTGATCGTGTACTCGTTCAACGAGTCGCGCCTCGTGACCGTCTGGGCTGGCTTTTCGACGAAGTGGTACGTCGAGCTGTTCCAGAACCAGCAGGTGATCGACGCGGCAAGATTGTCGTTCGAGATCGCTGCGATCAACGCCACCGTAGCGACGGTCCTCGGTACGCTCGTGGGCCTCGCGCTGGCGCGGTTCGGTCGTTTCCGCGGGCGCGCGCTGCTGACCGGCATGGCGACCGCGCCGCTGGTGATGCCCGAGGTGATCACCGGCCTGTCGCTGCTGCTGCTGTTCGTCGCGCTGGAGCAGGCCATCGGCTGGCCGGCCGGGCGCGGCGCTACCACCATCGCCATCGCGCACATCACCTTCTCCATGGCCTATGTCGCCGTGGTCGTGCAGTCGCGACTCGCGACCCTCGACGAATCGCTCGAGGAGGCGGCGATGGACCTCGGCGCGCGGCCGGCCAAGGTGTTCTTCCTGATCACGCTGCCCATCGTGATGCCGGCGATCCTGGCGGGATGGCTGCTGGCGTTCACGCTGTCCTGGGACGATCTCGTGATCTCGAGCTTCGTGGCGGGCCCGGGCTCCAGCACACTGCCGATCGTGATCTTCTCGAAGGTGCGGCTCGGCGTCAGCCCGGACATCAATGCGCTGGCGACCATCCTCGTGCTGATCGTGACGATCGGCATCGTCACGGCCGGCGTCTACATGCAACGGCAGGAAAAACGGCGCCAGCGGGACGTACAGCAGGCGCTTGCCGCCAACGACTGATGCGGCACGGCGCCAGGCAGACCGGCGCCGCTTGCCGCGCAGCACATCAGGGTAGGCCGCGTCGGTACGTTCGGTACACGGGCGTCGCGGGCCAGGCTCCCGACACTGCGATCGATGCCCGGGCTCCGCTACAATGCGCTGATGCGTTGTGAGCGGTACCGCCCAGGATTGCAGCACGGTCTGGCCGTCCTGGCTCTGCTCTTCTCGACCGCGGGCTGGACCGCCGCCACAGGATACTCCGGACGTCCGGTGGTCGAGGTGCTGCGCGAGTTGCGCGGCCCCGGTCTCGAGTTCATCTTCAGTTCCGAACTGCTGCCGCCGGCGCTGCCCGTACTGACGGAACCGCGGTCGCGCGACCGGCTCGCGCTGGCTGCGGAAATACTTGAGCCGCATGAACTGGGCCTCGCCGCGGTCCGCCCGGGACTCTATGCCGTGACGAGGTTGCGGCAGCCGGCCGAACTCGGAAACGTTGCCGGGCGCGTCCTCGATGCAGGCACTGGCCGGCCCATACCCGGCGCGCGGGTCGAATTGCGGCCGATCGGCTCGGTCCGGTGGTCCGGCGACGACGGGGCGTTTTCCGTGGAAGCCGTACCGGCGGGACAATACGTGCTGCGGATCCATGCTCCCGGTTACGGGACCCAGGACCTGGGCCGCACCGTCTCGCGCCAGGCGCCCCAGTCGCTGGAAGTGCGCCTGGCAGCTGCGCCGGTCGCGCTGGACGAAATCGTCGTCGCGACCAGCCGCTACGCGCTCATCGATGAGCCGTCTTCCTCGGTGCTGCTGCGGGGCTCCGACATCTCCGCGCAGGCCGGCCTCGGCGAGGACGCGATCCGCTCGCTGGCCCGTCTGCCCGGCATCGCCCAGTCCGGCCTGTCCGCGCAATCCAATGTCCGCGGCGGCGAGGCCGGCGACGTATTGATCCTGCTGGACGGCTTCGCGCTGCGCGAGGCCTTTCACCTGCCCGGCTTCCAGAGTCCCTTCGGCGTGCTGGACCCGGGCCTGATCCGCGAGGCCGAAGTATTCACGGGGGGATTCCCCACCCGCTACGGCAATCGCCTGGCCGGCGTGTTCGACCTGCGCACGATCGACCCGGACGTCGAGCCGCGCCGCGCCCTCGGCCTGAGCCTGTTCAACGCCACGGCGCGCCACAGCGGGAGCTTCGACAACTTTGACGGCCGCTGGCTGGCTGGCGCACGCGTCGGCGTCCTGCGGCCCGTGCTGCAGGCCCTGGCGCCGTCGGCGGGCGACCCGACGTTCAGCGATGCCTACGCACGCTTCGAGCATGGCAATCCAGACAGCCTGCGGATCAGCGGCAACGTCCTGTGGACGCGCGACGAACTGGAAATCGCGCGTGAGCAAACCGGCGAACGGGCAACCATCGAGGGCCGCACCCGCTACCTGTGGTTGCGCGCCGATCGGCACTGGGATACGGGCTTCGAGGCCTCGCTGTGGGCGGGCAACAGCCGCATCGACAGCATCCGCGTCGGCCGCACTGACCAGCCAGCGATTTCAGTCGGCTCGGTCGCGGATGACCGGTCCTCCGAGTTCTGGGATGTACGCGCCGAGCTCAGCTGGCAGTCCGGCGATCGCCACCGTCTTGAAACCGGCCTCGAGTGGACCGGCGAGAGCGCTGACTACCTCTACCTGTCGCAGGTGACATTTCCCGATCCGGTCGCGGACCAGTTCGGCCGCCAGCCCACTGTGATGCGGGACCTGGACCTCGTGCGGTCACGGGATCGCGTGGCCGCCTTTGTCTCGCACCGCTGGCAGCTCACCCCGGCGCTGGTGTCGGAACTGGGGCTGCGGATCCAACGGACGGTCACGCCGGGCCTCGACAATGAGTGGCTTTACGACCCGCGCGTGAATCTGCGCTGGCAACTGGGTCCCGCAACCGAGGTCAGGCTGCATTGGGGCCGCTTTCACCAGACGGACGAGGTGCATGAGCTGAAGGTCGAGGACGGCCTGACGTCATTTCCCAGCGCCCAGCGTGCCGACCACCTGATTGCCGGGCTCGAGCACTGGTTCACCAACGGCATGTCCCTGCGCATCGAAGGATTCCGCAAGAGACAATCTGCGCCACGCCCCCGTTTCGAGAACGTGCTGACCAGACTGTCCATCGTTCCGGACCTGGCCCCCGACCGTGTGCTGCTCGCGCCCGACGAAGCCGAAATTGCCGGTGTCGAACTGACCGCGAGCTTTGAGGGCCCGCACGCGCGGCAGTGGGCATCGCTCAGCTGGTCCAGCTCGGTGGACACGCTCGGGAACGTCGACACCGCGCGCAGCTGGGACCAGGCCTGGGCCTTCAGCACCGGGGTCGACTGGACCCGGGGCGCATGGCGCTTCAGCGCGATTGCGGCGGGTCATACCGGCTGGCCGACGACGCGGCTGCAGGGCGGCGCCGTGGGGGCCCGCAATGCGGCGCGCCTGCCCTATTACGCCAGTGTGGATCTGCGTGCCGAGTATCACCGTCCACTGGCGCTCGGCCGCCTGACGCTGGCCGCGGACGTCACTAACTCCCTGAACAGGAACAACATTTGTTGTTCCGACCTGACGATCGTCGAGGGGCCGGATGGCCAACCGATGCTCGGCGCCAGCAACCGGTCCTGGCTGCCGCTGGTGCCCTCCGTCAGCGTGCTGTGGGAATTCTGACGCCGCGCGACTGATTCTCCCCTGCCGCGCCGTCTAAGCAGGCAGTCGACCGCCGACCGTGGCGGTTCCCTGCCGCGCGGTGCGCCCGACCAGTTCGTGCCCCGGCCTGTTGCGAGGGCACGTTCATGCTGTTTGAGTCCGCCGTCCTGTCGAGGTTTCGCGTCGTGTGGTGGCTAGGTGGCGCCAGCCTGCTGCTGGGGGCTGTACTGCGACTGATCCTGTGGTGGCGGTTCGGCCTGCAGGTCGATGTCGCCGCCGCCGACCTGCCAGCGATCCTCGGCAGCGGGCTGGTCAACGACGCAGTCGAGTGCCTGTACCTGCTGGCGCCAATCTCGCTGTGGATCGCCCTGCTGCCAGATGCCTGGTACCGCTCAATGGCCGCCCGCCGGTTGCTGCTGGCCGGCGCGACGCTGACGCTCGGGGTATTCGCCTTCACCACCTTCGCGGAGTTCTTCTTCTTCGAGGAATTCAATGCGCGCTTCAGCATCGTGGCGTTCGACTACCTCATGTACCCGACCGAGGTGGCCGGCGACATCTGGCAGGAGTATCCGGTCCCGCTCGTGGCCCTCGCCTCGGCCGCCTTCGCGGTGGCGGGCGCGTGGTGGTTGCGGCGCCAGGGACAGGCCGCGCCTGACGCCGCGCTGCCGTTCCGACGCCGGTTTCCCTGGCTTGCGTCGCATGCCGTGCTGCTGCTGCTGGCGGCTTTCTTCTACCCGACGGACACGCTGTCCCTGAGTGCCAACCGGGTGACCAATGAACTGGCGCAGAACGGCATCAGCAGTTTCTTTCGCGCCGCGCTGACCAGTGAAATCGATTTCCACGCGAACTACGCCAGCCGCGATGTGGGCGAGAACCTGCGCCTGGTCGAAGAACACCTGCTGCGCGGCGGCGGCACTTTTACGCGCCTCGCCGACGGGCGCCTCGACCGGCGGTTTCCGGGGCGCGCCGATGGCCTCGGCAGGCTGAACGTCGTGCTGGTCTCGAGCGAGTCCTTCGGTGCGGAATTCAGCCGCCTCTATGGATCCGACCAGGATCTCACGCCGAACTTCGACAGGTTTGCGCAGCAGGGCCTGTGGTTCGCACACACCTACGCGTCGGGGACCCGCACGGTGCGCGGCCTCGAAGCGCTGACCAGTTCGATTCCGCCGATACCGACGGTGTCGATCCTGCGGCGACCGGCCAACGAGCGCATCGCCACCTGGGGCGCGGTGATGCAGCAGCTCGGTTACCGCACCAGCTTCCTGTACGGCGGCTACGGCTACTTCGACAACATGAACTACTTCTATTCACAGAATGGCTTCGAGGTGCTGGACCGCAACCAGATCGAGGACGTGCGCTTCGAGAACATCTGGGGCGTCAGCGACGAGGACCTGTTCGACCGGTCGTTGCAGCACTTCGACGAACTGCACGCCAGCGGGCAGCCGTTCTTCTCGATCGTCATGACGACCTCGAACCACAAGCCCTACACGTTTCGCGCCGGCCTCGAACATCTCGGGATTCCGGAAGCGGGCGGCGGCCGCGCCGCCGGGGTCCGTTACGCCGACTATGCGCTGGGGCGGTTCCTCACGGCGGCGCGCCGGCACGACTGGTTCGACGACACGATCTTCGTCGTCGTCGCGGACCATGGCGCGAGGGTCTACGGCAAGGCGCAGATTCCGCTGAAAACCTATGAAATTCCGCTGATGATCTACGCGCCGGGCCACGTCGCGCCGCGCCGCGTCGACACGCTGATGACCCAGATCGACGTGGCGCCGACCGTGCTCGGCTTGCTGGGCCTGCCCTACGAGGCGCCCTTCTTCGGCCAGGACGTGCTGTCGACGCCGGATGCGGAGCGGCTCGCCTTCTTCAACCACAATCATGACGTCGCGATTTATCGTGGCGGAGAACTGTCAGTGCTGGGGCTGAAGAAGAGCGTCCAGAGCTACCACTACGACCGGGCGACCGACAGCTTCTCGCCGAGCGCATCGGACAGCGGGCTGGAGCGCCTTGGCATCGCGTATTACCAGACCGCCTACGAGTTGTACCAGCAGCAGCGTTACAAGCCCGCGAGCGTGCCTGCCCGAACGGCCGCCAGGCAGCCGGGCCAAACCAGTCCTCCAATCGGCTGACACGGCGGGAGACACGGCATGATCCGGAACCTGATGTGGTTGTTGTGCATGGCCTGGCTGCTGGCGCCCCAGACCGCGGCCTGGAGCGCCGATGAGCTGCCGAACGACGAGTCGCTCGTGGCCCAGGGCGCACGCATTGGCAGCATCGACATCCGGGTCCTGCCGATCTTCGACGCGGACGAGGGTGGTTCGTTGTTCAGGCTCGCGGATCGCCTGCACGTCGACACCCGCGAGTCCACGATCCGCGCGCAACTGCTGATCGGGCCGGGAGACCTGTACTCGCCGGGCAAGCTGGCCGAGACCGAACGCAACCTGCGCGACTTGCGCTTCGTGCGCGAGCCGCACATCCGTCCGGTCGCGTATCACGACGGCGTCGTCGACCTGGAAGTGGTATCGCGCGATGTCTGGACGACCAATCCGGGCCTGTCGTTCGGACGCGCGGGAGGGTCGAGCAGCACGGGTTTTTCATTCGAGGAACTGGACCTCCTCGGCCTGGGCAAGCAGGTCGCTCTCGACTACCACGATGACGTGGATCGCAGCTCCTACACGCTGCACTGGCGCGACCCGAACCTGCTCGGCAGCCGCTGGCAGAGCGATCTGTCGGTGACCGACAGCGACGATGGCAGTGGCTACGACGTCGCCGTGGAGAGGCCCTTCTATTCCCTCGATACCCGCTGGGCGCTAGGCGCCTCGGCCGGGCGCAGCCGGGGCCTCGACAAGGTCTACTCGCTGGGGCAGAACGTCGGCGCGTATGGACGGGACCAGCAGACGCTCGACCTGCACGTGGGCTGGTCACCCGGGTTGCGGGACGGATGGGCCACGCGCTGGACCGCGGGGTTGCGCCGCGACCAGGCCATGTTTGCGAGCGTGGCGGATGCCGACCCGACGGTGGCGACGCCCGCCGACCGGCGACTGGCCTACCCGTACCTGCGGTACGAGGCGATTCAGGATGACTTCGCGACGACCCGCAATCTCGACCAGATCGCGCGCACGGAGGATCTGGAGTTCGGGACACGATACCTGCTCGAGCTGGGCATCGCGGCACCGGCCTTCGGCGCGGATCGCTCGGCCGGAATCCTGCGCGCCGAGGCCAGTCGCGGCTTCCGGCTGGCGGCGGACCAGTCGCTGTTTCTCGGCGGTGCATTGGCCAACCGCTTCGAGGGCAGCGCCGTCAAGGACGGCTTGCTGACGGGCAGCATGCGCTACTACTGGCGCACCAGCCCGGGCACCAAGTTCGTCGTCGCCCTGAATGGCGAGGTCGGGCACAAGCTGGATGCGGACCACACGCTGACCCTCGGCGGCGACAGCGGGCTGCGCGGCTATCCGTTGCGCTACCAGAACGGCAGTGCCCGCGCCTGGCTGACCCTCGAGGAGAGGGTCTACACCCACTACAACCTTTTTGGCCTGATGGACGTCGGCGGCGCGGTGTTCTTCGACGCCGGGCGAACCTGGGGCGACTCCGCGATCGCGCCGCTGGCCCAGTCAGGGCTGCTGAAGGACTTCGGGGTCGGTCTGCGGCTCGGCAACACCCGCTCGGCGCTCGGCAACGTCCTGCACCTGGACATCGCCGTTCCGCTGGACGGCGACCGGTCCATCAGCAACCTGCAATTCCTGGTGCGGACCGAGCGCAGTTTCTGATGCCGATGGCCGGCCTCGTCATGATCGAGACATCCGCCCTGGCGCCGGACCTCGTGCGGGCTTCAGCGGTGACGAGGGTAAGATGGCGGGTCGCCGCAGCGGCCCGGACCGGGTCTTTCGACGCGGCTCCCCTGCCCGACTGCCGGGCGACCGGACCTGGATGGTGCCTTGAAAGACGAACGAGAAACGATTCAGCGGATGCTGGCTGGCGACGAGCGGGCATTCGACGCGTTCTTCGATGCGCACTTCGCGCGCCTGTACCGCTTCGCCCTGCCGCGGCTGAATGGCGACGTGGAGGCCGCGCGGGAGGTCGTGCTGGCGACGCTGACCAAGGCGATGCGCAAGCTCCGGGACTATCGCGGGGACGCCGCGCTGTTCACCTGGATCTGCCAGATTTGCCGGCGCGAGGTCGTGGATCATATCCGGGCCAACCGGCGCCATGCGGACAACGTGGTGCTGATCGACGACCGGCCAGGCCTGAGACTGGCCGTCGAGGCCATCGCGGCCACCGAGGAATACGACCCGCTGGAATCGTGCAGCCAGGCCGAACTCGGCCGCCTCGTGCAGTCCGTGCTCGATCGCCTGCCTTCCCGCTACGGCGATGCCCTCGAATGGAAGTACATGGAAGGCCGCTCGGTCGTGGAAATCGGCGATCGGCTCGGACTCGGGCCTGCTGCGGCACAGTCGCTGCTGGCCCGCGCCCGCACCGCATTTCGCGCCGCCCTCGAGCAGGTCTTTGGTGCCGAGGCCGGCGACATCGCGGGCCGTCTGGGCTCGTGAGGAGCCAATATGACTGAACCCAACGGACTCTTGCCGGACGACGAACGGGACATCGAGCGCGTGCTGCGGGGCAGCGGTGCCCGGCCGCAGCCGCCTGCCGAGGTCGAGCGGCAGGTGCGCGCAGGCGTGCGCGCCGAATGGCTTGCGGTCGTCGCCACGGAGCGCCTGATGCGCCGGCGGCGGGTCGGTCTGGCGCTGGCGGCCGGCGTGGTGTTCGCGGCCGTTGGCGCGTGGCTGGTGGCGCCCCGCATGCAACAGTCCGACGTCGTGCTGGCCAACGTCGTGCTGACGCACGGCGAATTGAGGGTCGCCAACGGCTGGGCCGGCCGCTGGCGCCAGGTCGCCGACGGCGAGGCCATCAGGGCGGGCCAGCAACTGATGACGGGATCCGACGATCGCGGTGCGTTGCTGCTGCCGAGCGGCCTGTCGCTGCGCCTGGACCACGGCACGCGGATTGCCATGCGCAGTGCCGATCGTGTCGACATCGGGAAGGGGTCGGTGTATGTCGACGCTGGCGCCGAAGCGGCCGGGTCCCGGCAGTTCGAGATCGGCACGCCGGCCGGCGCGGTGCGTCATCTCGGCACCCAGTACGAGGTGCGGCTGGACGGTCCGGTCGTGAGCATCCGGGTGCGCGAGGGCCGGGTCCAGCTGCAGCACCAGGGCGCGTCGATCGCCGAGGGCCGGGCAGGGGAGCAGCTGTCCGTCGGCCGCTCGGGCGCTGTCACGCGCAGCGCGACCGACACATACGGCGCGAGTTGGGCCTGGGTCGCCGCGACGGCGCCGGGTTTCGAGCTGGAGGGCCGGTCGCTCGTCGAGTTCCTGGACTGGGCCGGCCGCGAACTCGGCCAGCGGGTCGCCTACCGCTCACCCACTATCGCAGCGGAGGCGGCAGCGGTCGTGTTGAGCGGCTCCGTGGCGGGGCTGGCTCCCGATCAGGCGCTCGCCGCGGTCATGGCGACGACCCAGCTGCGCGCAATGGCCCTGGACGGGCAGATTGTCATCACCGCCGAGGCCGAGGCTGCCCCCCGTTAGGCCGGTGCCGGCGGCGCCTACTCCGCCGCCATGAAAGGATAGCGGTAGTCCGTGGGCGGCACGAACGTCTCCTTGATGGTGCGCGGCGACACCCACCGCACCAGGTTGAGCACCGAGCCGGCCTTGTCGTTGGTGCCACTGGCACGCGCCCCACCGAACGGCTGCTGTCCCACGACGGCGCCGGTCGGCTTGTCGTTGAGGTAGAAATTTCCGGCCGCGTTACGCAGTGCGACGGTGGCCTCCACGAGCCGCGCGCGATCCTGCGCGAACACGCCGCCCGTGAGCGCATAGGGGCTGGTGCTGTCGACGAGGTCCAGCGTCGCCGACCAGTCCTTGTCCTGGTACACGTACACCGCCAGCACGGGCCCGAACAGTTCCTCGCGCATCAGGACGTGCTTCGGGTCCTGCACCTCGACCAGCGTCGGCTCGATGAACCAGCCCTCGCTGTCGTCGCAGCCACCGCCGGCGATCACCCTGGCCTGCGGGTCCTTGCGGGCCGGCACGACATGGCTTTCGATGCGCTTGAAGGCCTTCTTGTCGATGACCGCCCCGACGAAGTTGCGGAAGTCGGCCGGGTCGCCCATGCGGATCTCGCCAAGCATGGCGACGACGCGCTCCTGCAGCGCCGGCCACAGCGAAGCAGGCACGTACGCGCGCGATGCCGCGCTGCACTTCTGCCCCTGGTACTCGTAGGCGCCGCGCACCATCGCGACCGCCAGCGCGTCCAGGTCGGCGCTGGCATGCGCAACGATGAAGTCCTTGCCGCCCGTCTCACCGACCAGGCGCGGATAGCCGCGATAGCGATCGATGCGCTCGGCGACACCGCGCCACAACTGCTGGAAGACCGCGGTGGACCCGGTGAAGTGAATGCCTGCGAGGTGCGGATCGTCCAGCAGGCGCGCGGTCACCATGGACGACTCGCCGGGCACGAAGTTGATGACGCCTGGCGGCAGGCCCGCTTCGCGCAGCAGGTCCATGAACAGCCAGTTGCTCAGCGCCGCCGTCGTCGCCGGCTTCCACAGCACCGCGTTGCCCATCAGTGCGGGCGCGGTCGGCAGGTTGCCGCCGATGGACGTGAAGTTGAACGGCGAGATGGCGTAGACGAATCCTTCCAGCGGCCGGTGGTCGAGCCTGTTCCAGATGCCGGGAGCGGAGACCGGTTGCTCCGCGTACAGCCGCTCCGCGAAATGCACGTTGAATCGCAGGAAGTCGATCAGCTCGCAGGCCGCGTCGATCTCGGACTGGAATGCGGTCTTGCTCTGCCCCAGCATCGTGGCGGCGTTGATCCGCGCGCGCCACGGGCCGGCCAGCAAGTCGGCCGCCTTGAGGAACACCGCGGCCCGATCCTCGAAGCGCCAGCGGGCCCAGTCGCGCTGCGCTTCGACCGCGGACTGCACGGCGCGCTCCAGGCCGGCCGCATCCACGCGGTGCGTGTGCGCAATCACGTGCCGGTGCCGGTGCGGCATCGTGACCGGCACGGGCTTGCCGACCCGCACTTGCTGCGCGCCGATCAGCACCGGGATGTCGGCCACGGTCTGGCCCGCAGCCGCAACCGCTGCCTTGAGTGCGGCGCGTTCCGGACTGCCCGGGGCGTATTCGAGGATGGGTTCATTGTGCGGGACCGGAATCCTGAAGCTGCCGTTCATGGGTCTGTGCGCTCCTGTGCTGCGGTGCGGCTGCGCGGTTCCGCACCAGCCCGCCGCATGGGTAATTGTTGATTATAACTCGGCGCTTGCGCCGCATGACGCGGACCGGCGCGGCGTACGACCCGGTATTGCTGCACACCGGGCGGTGCTCTGTTACGGTTCCCGCATGGGCTCGCCGAAGATCAGGGCCGCGCGCCACCGCGGCCGCGTCGTCATGCTCGGCTGCGGCAGCATCGGCCAGGCGGCGCTGCCGCTGTTGCGCAACCATGTCGCCTTCGCCGAAGACGGACTCACTGTGCTGTCTTCCGACGAGCGCGGCCGCCGTCTCGCCGAAACGCATGGCGGCCGTTTCGTCCACTGCCACCTGAAACCCGCCTCCTGCCACCAGCAGCTGGCACGTTACCTCGCCGCGGGCGACCTGCTGCTCAACCTCTCGGTGGACGTGAGCAGCGTCGACCTGGTCGAGTGGTGTGCCGGCCACGGCGTGCTGTACGTCGACACCTCGATCGAGCCGTGGCCCGGCGTGTTCGACAACCCGATGCTGTCGATCCGCGACCGCACCAATTACCTTGCGCGCGACAGGATGCTGCGACTGGGCCGGAAGCTCGGGCCCGATGCGCCGACCGCGATCGTCGACCATGGCGCCAATCCGGGCCTCGTCTCGCATTTCCTGAAGCAGGCCCTGCTGGACCTGCGCGCCAAGCTGCGACCGCAGAGCCGCCGTCCGGCCCGGGCCGAGGACTGGGCAACGCTGGCGCGCGACCTGGGCGTCAAGGTCGTGCAGATCTCCGAGCGGGACACGCAGGTGGCGCGACGCCCGAAACGGCCGGGCGAGTTCGTCAACACCTGGTCGATCGACGGCTTCGTCGACGAACTGATGCAGCCCGCCGAACTGTCGCTCGGCACCGCCGAGCCGAGGCGACCGCCCGGTTCGCACTGGCACCGCCGCGGTTCCGGAACCGTCTACCTGCGCCGCCCGGGAGGTGCCACCTATGCGCGCAGCTGGCTGCCCTCACTCGGCGGCTATCAGGGACTGCTGATGACGCACGACGAGGTGTTCTCCATTGCCGACCACCTGTCGCTGAAGGGCCCGCGCGGTTTCGATTACCGGCCGTCCGTCATGTTCGTCTACCACCCCTGCGACGACGCGCTGCTGTCGGCGATCGAACTCGAGGGTCGCGGGTGGCAGATGCCGCCGGCGCGACGGGTCCTCACCCGCGAAATCGTCGACGGCATGGACGAACTCGGCGTGCTGGTCGCGGGCCACGCCCGCAATGCCTACTGGTACGGATCGCAGTTGTCGATCGAGGAGGCGCGCCGGCACGTGCCGCATGCCAACGCCACCAGCATCCAGGTCGCCGCCGGCGCGACTGGCCGCCGCCGTGTGGGCGATCCGCCACCCGCGGCGGGGCATCCTGGAGCCGGACGACCTCGATTTCGAGGAATGCCTGGCCGTGGCGAGTCCCTACCTCGGGTCGCTGGTGGGCGCATTCACCGACTGGACGCCGCTGCAGGGCCGCGGGCAGCTCTACGACGAGGGCCTCGACACGGACCATCCGTGGCAGCTGAAGAACATCCGCGCCCGGCAGTGGAAGGCATGAAGGCTGCGTTGGCGGCCCTCGCTGGCCGCAGATCAATGGTCGCCCGCCGCCTTCCCCTGTTCGACGAGCCAGCGGTGCAGCCACGCATCGTGGGTCCGGAAGTGCTCGCCGAACCACGCTGACATGCGCGCCGACAGCGCGGCCGCCTCGTAGCGGCCGGTTTCGTACAGTTCGTCCAGGATCCCGGCAATTTCGTCCAGCAGCTGCTCGTGATCGGCCTTGTGGGCCGCGTAGCCGGCGTACCTGAGCTGCGCCATGTTCTTTTCCTCCAGCGCGAAGTGAGCGCCGATCCGCGCGTTGATCTCACCGAGCGCGGCCGCGATGACCTCGACGCTGTCTCCCTGCAGCGCTTCCTCATGCAGCGCGTTGATCAGCACGATCATCGCGCGGTGCTCATGGTCCACTTCGGCGATGCCGATGCGGAAATCGTCGCGCCATTCCATCAGGCTCATGTCGGGCTCCGTTGTTCGCCAGGAATCGCTCAGCGAAACGTGAATCCGGTGCGCTGCTTGAAATCGATCACCAGACTCTGCTCCGGGACGAGCTGGACATCGCGCGTCGCCACGTAGTCGAAGCCCGCCGGCGCGCCCGTGTCGCGCATGCGAACCGTGATGCTTTGCGGTCCGGCCGGCACGTCGAAACGCTCGTAGAAGGCCACCGGCCCATCCTTCCACAGCCCTGCCGCCTCGTGCGTGCCCCGATACTCGATCTGACCATTGCGCTCGAGTTCGAGGTAGACGGGCCAGCGTGCGCGCGGGCAGCCCACCTCGCGCCGCATGTTCGGCTTGAGCGTCGCGAGTTCCGCCGGCGTCAGTTTCTTGCAGGCCACGACTTTTGGCGCGGCATGACTGAAGGACAGGCGCACGACGGCCGTCGCCGGCTCCAGCTGGCGCCATGACGGGTAGGTGGCAAACGCCGCAATCGGAATGCAGACGGCGACACCGGCAACGCCCTGCGCCAGCCAGCGCAGCGGCGCCGGCCATCCGCCACCGGTCCGTCGCCAGGCGCGGCCCTTGCCGGGGGACCGCCCCCCGGCGAGCGGTGGCAGCCGTTCCAGCTGCCGGCGGAAGCCCTCCAGGTCCGCCGCACGCGCCCCCGCTTCGCCGCCACCACGCCAGGATACCGCGACGCGCCCGCGGGGCACGCGCTCGCGCAGCCAGGGATCGCGCTCGCCGGCGATTCGCTGCTCGACCCATTGGTCGCCCAGCCGCTCGTAGCAGTTCCTTTCGGCACAGCCCGCGAAGACGACGCCATCCACCAGTTTGCGCGTCAGCGCCCAGTCGACGAACGACGGCGGGATCATGCCGACGCAAGGCACTGAGATCGTGGCGGTCCCGTCGGCGGCAGCTCCGATTGGCGCGCCGTGCCCGCAACTGAACGCCAGTACGCGGCGATCGCCGTCGAGGCCCCTGGTCGCCGCTTCGATCTCGCTGCGCAGCGCGTCCAGGCGCCGGCCAGGCAACTCGATGCCGGCCACGAACGACGATGCGCGCCTAAACGGGGTGGCGGTCGGGCAGGCACCGACGCACAGGCCGCAGGCCATGCACTGGGCCGGATCCACGGCGGCCTGCTGGTCGTAGGCCCGGCCATCGCTGCGGCGCACCAGCGTGATCGCGCCGAAAGGGCAATCGGCGAAGCAGCGGCCGCAGCCGTTGCAGTTCTCCAGGTCAACGACGGCCGCCGCCGGCGTCTTCCTGGGCGGCAGCCACGGCAACAGCACCAGCAACAGCAACAGCACCGCGCCGGTGATCCATACCTCGGCCGCGCCAAGACGCTGGATGACCGGGTACGCGGCCAGGTAGTACCAGTCGAGGCCCACGGTGGCCGGCACCCGGTCCAGGTCCGCCGGCGCCTGGCTCAGCGCCGGCCACGCGAGCGACAGCACCGTCAGCGCCGTCAGCACCATCACGCCGAGTCCGCGGGCGGGGTTCAGCTGGGCCCGCGCGTGGCGCTGGATATGGACCCACATGAACAGCAGCATCAGCAACGGCGCGGCGATGTGCACGTAAGCCATCAACGTGAAGAAGCGGCTGGACAACGCGGGAGCATTGAGGAAGTTCCTGGCCAGTGACTGACCGAATACAGGTAGCGCGTCCAGCCACTCGCTGGACACCACCGCCACGTATTGCGCCAGCACGTCCCACACCAGCCAGTAGCCGGTGATGCCGCAGACGTAGATGAACAGCAGCAGCAGCAGGCCGGTGACCCATGCGAACCAGCGGTTGCCGCGCATGCGGTCGAGCGAATACTCGCGCAGCAGGTGCACGACGGCCACGATCACCAGCGCGTCCGACGCATAGCGGTGCAGGCTGCGCATCACTCCGCCTGCCCACCATTGGCCGTGGGTGATCGCCTCGAGCGACTCGTAGGCGCGCGTTACGCCGGTGTCGAAGAACACGTACAGGTAGATGCCGCTGACCGCGATGATCCAGAACAGGAACCAGCCCAGGGCCCCGAGCTGCTGCAGCGGATTCCAGGCCGCCGGGAACACTCGAGCGCAGAGTGCCTCCAGCGCCGCAAAGGCCTTTCGCAGCACCCGCTTCGGCGTCACGAAGCGTGCGGTCCGCGCGCCTGTGCCCGCCAGGAACGCCAGATGAACACGGCAACGCCGCCAAGGCAGAACACGCCGATGGCGAAACTGAGGAAGATCGAATAGTCGAACCGGTATCGCCCGCTCTTGGCGTCGAAGACCGTGCAGAACAGCCGCACCTGTTCGACGACCGAGCCGAACGTGTCCTCCTCGAACCGCTGCCCCAGGACCAGTTTCTTGAGGGGGTCCACCAGCAGCGGCGTGTCGAACTGCTGGCCGTAGACCTGCCGGTACACGCGCCCGTCGCGGTCGACGATCGTCGCCTGGATCATGTGATCGAAACCGCCCACGGCCGGCGCATGACTGAATCCGATCACCGCCAGCAGCCGTGCCATCGTCGCGGCATCGCCACTGGCGAACACCCACTGCGGCGTGTCGATGCCGCGCTGCCGAGCATAGGCCCGCATCCGCTCGGGCGTATCGTTGGCGGTATCGAACCCGACCGTCAGCACCGCAAACGCCGCTTCCCCCACCACCACGGATGCGACTTCGCTGACGCTCTTGAGCCAGGTCGTCGTGGTCGGGCAGATGTGGTAGCAACTGGTGTAGATCGGGCTGATGACCAGCGGCCGGCCGCGGAAGTCGGCCAGTGACAACGGCTGGCCGTGCTGGTCGGTGAAGCGCAGCGCCGGCAACGGCCGGCCGATGGCGGCCTGGCTGGCCGCCAGCGCGGTGCCCGCCTCGAACGCCGCCGGCTGGATGTCTGCGTCGGCCGGCTGCGCCGCCGATGCGATGGCGGCCGCCACGCACAGTGGCGCGGCCAGCCACCCCGCCCGGCGGTTCATGCGATCAGCCGGCCGCTCAGTGCGCCGTCGGCGATCGCTCCGATCAGCAGCAGGCTGAGTTGCACCAGCGAGGCCCTGAAGTTGGCTATCGCCATGTCGCGGTTCGGGCGACGGACCAGCAGCACGCTGCGGTACAGGAAGTACGCACCGCCTGCGCCGGCGCACACGCCGTATACCGGGCCGAGGCCGGTGAATGCCGGCACGATCGTCAGCGCCACCAGCACGCTGGTGTGCGCCAGGATCACCCACGCCGTCGTCTGCAACGAGGTCACCGCGGGCAGCATCGGCACGCCGGCCGCCACGTAGTCGCTGCGGTTGTAGAGCGCCAGGCTCCAGAAATGCGGTGGCGTCCAGAAGAACATCGCGATGGCCAGCAGCGCCGGCTCGAGCGCCAGCGCCGGATCCACGGCCATGGCGCCCGCCAGCAGCGCAAACGTGCCGGCGAAGCCGCCAAACACGATGTTGAGCCAGGTGCGGCGCTTGAGCCACAGCGTGTAGACGACGCCGTAGGTCAGCGCGCCGAGCAGCACCTGCGATGCCGCCGCGAGATTCGTTGCCCAGGCGGCCAGCGCCACCGAGGACAGCAGCAACAGCACGATGATGGCCAGCCAGTGCACGCCCGGCGTCAATTCCCCGGTCACGAACGGTCGCTGCCGGGTGCGCAGCATGCCCGCATCGAGGTCGCGCTCTGCGTACTGGTTGAACGCGCCGGCACTGGCCGAGGACATGAGTACGGCCAGCGCGAGCAGCGCCAGCTGCCAGGCCGGCAGCCCGGTCCCGGGCGTGACGGCCGCGCCGGCAATCATGGCCAGCGCGATCTCGGCGCCGATGCGCAGCTTGAAGACGGACGCGACGGTACGCACCTTCTGCAGGCTCATGCCACCGCCACCGTCATTGCGTACCGACGTTTCCAGTCCCAAGGCGCCCTCATCTCATCGGCCAGATCTCGGAGAGATACTTCCAGTTGACGAAGTAGTACAGCACGAACGCGGTGAAGAATACCGCGACCAGCACCAGCGTGCCCGGCACGCGCCAGGTGCCCGCATTGCCGTAGGTCGCGACCGCCGAGCCGCCGGCCGGCGCAGCCAGCTCGATCTTGCCGGTTACGCGCTTGCCGAAGAACACCGAGGCCACGACGACGACAATATACATGAGGCCACCAAGGGCCGCGGCAATCGCGGACAGGCCGTTGAGGGCCAGCATCAGGAACGCCGCAGGCGGGTAGCTGAAGTCGAACGGCGCGTCGGCAAAAGTGATGTCCCAGTGCCGTCTGGCGACACCGAGCGTGCCCGCGCCCATCATGAACAGCGAAATGCCCGCCACGCCGAGCCCGAACACGTAGGGCTGCAGCTTCGCCATGGTCGGGAAGCGGATTTCCCTCTGGAATATCAACGGGATGAGCAGGTACGTCATGGCCATGAAGGCCAGTGTCGTTCCCGCCACCACGGTGCCGTGGAAGTGTCCCGGCACGTACAGCGTGTTGTGGATGATGATGTTGATCTGCTCGGCCCCCATCACCACCCCGGAAATGCCGCCCAGGAAGCCGAACATGACCAGCGACATGAACATGCCGGAGAAAGCCGGGTTGCCCCAGGGCGCCTTGCGCAGCCACTCGAACATGCCCTTGTTGAAGCCTCGCTTGCGCTGCGCCGCCTCGATCGCGCCCGGCACCGACAGGCCGTGGATCATGCTGCCGAGCACCGCCAGGTACATCGCATAGCTGGTGTTGAAGATCTTCCACTCGGAGCTCAGGCCCGGCTCGACCAGCAGGTGGTGCGCACTGGCCAGCTGCAGGAACAGGATGTACATCAGGAACGCCAGCCGGCTGACCTTCTCGGAGAGCGGCTGCGCGCCGAACACCATCGCCGCGATCGCGTACCACACCGCCACGTGCGCCGAGACGTTGATCTGCTGCGAGGAATGACCCATCGCCCACCAGACCAGCTTGTACATCAGCGGATCGATGGTGCTGATGAGCCCCAGCGACCACAGCCAGGTCGGGATCAGGATGATCGCGCCCGAGGCCAGCGTGAACACCGCAATGATCGCGGCGGTCATCGCGCCGAAGGTCACGAGCGGGATCGAGCCCTGGTAGGTCTTTTCCTCACGGGCAATCACCAGCGTGCCGAAGAAGATCCCGCAGACCATCAGTGCGCCGACCGCGAACAGGATCAGGCCCAGGTAGAAGTGCTGCGCGGCCATCATCGGCGGGTACGACGTGAACATCACGCTCGACTCGCCCTGCAGCACCGAGACGTTGGTAAGCAGGCCGCCGCCCACCATCAGGCCGAACGCGACCCAGCCCAGCTTTGGCGCCGCCACCCTCGAGTTCAGCAATACGGCGGACGCAAAGTACAGGATCGCCATCTCGAAGAAGATGATCCACAACAGCAGCACGTCCAGGCCGTGCGCCGTCAGGGCCAGGTAGAACCAGTCCGCCGGCAGCAGGTGCACGGCCGGCCAGCGGGTCAGCGCGACGCCGAGGCCGAACAGGCCGCCCAGCGCCAGGAAGACGACCGCCGCGACCGCGTTGGCCTTGATCAGCGCCTGCGCGTTCAGATCGACCTTGAGCCCGGTCGTGGGGCAGGTACGGAATAGTCCGGTAGTCATGTCAGGTCCTCACTGCCGGTCGACCACGTAGATCTTGCCGAGCATCGTGTGATGCCCGAGTCCGCAGAACTCGTTGCAGACGATCGAGAACTCGCCCGACTGGTTCGGCGTCAGTGTCAGCACGTGCTCATAGCCGGGGTGAACCTGCACGTTGATGTTGACCGGCTGCAGCGAAAACCCGTGCTGCAGGTCGAGTGCCGAGAGGTGCAGCCGGTAGGTCTGGTCCTTCTCCAGTTCCAGCGCCGGATACCACAGCCACATGCGCCCGATCATGTACACATCGGCGCCGGCCGGCGGCTTGACCACGGGCACGCCGTTGACCTCTCGCACCTGCCACTGCCGGATCGATTCCTCGGTCTTGGCATAGAACGCGTTCGGGGTCGTGCGGTAGCTCTCGTTCGCGAGGTTCTGCTGGCCGAAGGCATGCCAGTAAATCATCATGAAGAACATCACGAGGCCCCACAGGAAGGCCACGATGATCCACACCAGCTCGACGCGGTGGATGGGCGTCTTGTACCAGAGCCGTTCGCTCGGTGAACTGATAGCCATTTGTCGTCCCCCGCTGTGCGTCTATGGGGCCACGGGAATCTGGGACAATTCCATGACTCCCCAGATGATGTAGAGGACGGTCGGTATGACCACCCCCAGGAACAGCAGCAGGAACGGGTTGTCCAGCACCCGTTGCATGAAAGGAATGCGTTCCCGGTCTTTTCCCGAGTCGTTGTCGGTCATATCCCCCCCCTTGTCCGGCGCCATCCCGCTCCGCGCGATTCCGTCCGGCCAGCCGTGAGCGCGGTCACCGGCGCCGTCAGTCTCCGTATCACCGCAGGACACCGTGGGCCCCGCATTGACCTAGATCAATTCATTCCGGGTGCCGCTATTCGCCTGAAAACCGGCGGATCGCGCCGAACGACGCCAGTGCCAGGCCCAGCAGCAGACCGAAGAAAATCAGCGTACGGTGCTCGAAGCTGCGCCCGGCGCGTTGCTCCATCTGCCGCAGCAACCAGTCCGCCAACAGGTAGAGAATGATGCCGGTCAGCGTGAAGTAGATCGCCGACATGCGCGTGCGTCGCCCCCCGCCCGGAACGTCGTGCCCGGGACCCCCCGCGCGGAGATTAGCGCATTCGGCCGTCCTCGGCATCCCGCAACGCATGTCGCAGGCCCGCCGCCGGTGCAATCGGCCGGCCCGCGTCCGCGACCCCTATAATCGACGGCACTGTACGAGCCCGCTGGAGCCCCAATGAAACGGACGCTGTTCGCCCTGCCCTGCCTGTCGCTACTCGCCCTGGCCGCCCCGGTCGCGGCGGCCGAACCCGCGGAACCCGCGACCCGGCACCCGATCACGCACGAGGACGTCTGGCTGATGAAGCGTCCAGGCACGCCCGCACCCAGTCCGGACGGCCGCTGGGTCGTCTTTTCGGTGTCGGAGCCCGCCTATGACGACGACAAGAAGTCGAGCGACCTGTGGCTGGCGCCGACGGATGGCAGCGCACCGCCGCGCCGGCTGACCGCCACCAGGGCCGGCGAGAGCGACCTTGCATGGCGCCCGGACTCGGCCGCGCTGGCCTTCGCCGCCAAGCGCGAGGGTGACGATGCGAAGCAGGTCTATGTCCTCGACATCGTCGGCGGCGGCGAGTCCCAGCGCGTCACCTCGCTCGCGGCCGGCGCCGACCACCCGGTCTGGCGCCCCGACGGCGGCGCCCTGCTCGTCAACACGCTGGTGTATCCGGGCGTTGCAGACGAGGACGGCAACAGCAAGGCGATCGCGGACCGCAAGGCGCGCAAGTACAACGCGCGCGTCTACGAAGAATTTCCGATCCGGCACTGGGACCGCTGGCTGGATGAACGCCGCGCCATGCTGGTGGTGCAGCCGCTGGCACCGGGCGCGCAGCCGCGTTACCTGCTGGCCGGCAGCCAGTTGTTTGCGGCCCGCGGGTTCGGCGGCAACCTCGGCAACGACGGCGAGTCGATTGCGGCGACGTGGACACCCGATGGCACAGCGGTCGTCTTCGCGGCGACCGAGAATCGCCACGAGGCCGCGCGGGCGGAGGTCGTGGTGGCGCTGTGGCAGGTCGCGGCCGATGGCGGCGAGCCGCGCCGCCTGACGGGCAAGGAGGGCAGCTATTCGGATCCGGAGTTTGCGCCGGACGGCGCCCGCCTGTACGCGAAGTTCACGGCCGACACGCGCCATGTCTACAACCTGAGCCGGCTGGTCGCCTTCGGCTGGCCGGGCCCCGGCAAGCCACAAGTACTGACCGCCTCCTTCGACCGCTCCGTGGCCGACTACGGGATCGCGCCGGACGGCAAGACTGCCTACCTGCTCGCCGACGACGAAGGCGCCACCCGGCTGTTCTCGATCAGCCTGCCGAACGGCGCGGTTCACGAACCCGGCCGGCTGGAAGCCGGGACGCTGTCGGCGCTACGGGTTGCCGGCAGCACCGAGCCGGTCATCACGGCCAGGTGGGAGAGTGCGGTCAGCCCGCAGGAAGTCGGGCGTATCGATCCCGCAAGCGGCCGCTGGTCCGCGCTGACGTCCCTCAACGCGGAACGCGTCGCGGCAATCGACTGGCAGCCGGTCCGGCAATTCTGGTTCACCTCGAGCCGTGGGCGCCGCATCCACAACGTGCTGACCCTGCCGCCGGGGTTTGATCCCGCCGCGAAGTACCCGCTGCTGGTGCTGATGCACGGCGGCCCCCATTCAGCGATGGGCGACGAATTCATCACCCGCTGGAACTACCACCTGCTGGGCCGGCCGGGCTACGTCGTGCTGGCCACCAACTACACGGGTTCGACCGGCTTCGGCGAGGCCTTTGCGCGCGCCATCCAGGGCGACCCCCTAGAGGGCCCGGCACGTGAGATCAACGAGGCCGCGGACGAAGCCATCAGACGTTTCCCGTTCATCGACGCGTCGCGCCAGGCGGCGGCCGGCGCCAGCTACGGCGGGCACCTCGCAAACTGGCAGGCGGTGTCCACGACGCGCTACAAGGCGCTGGTCAGCCACGCCGGCCTGTACGACCTGAAGACCCAATGGACGACCAGCGACGTGGCGTTCAATCGCGAGCGCAACCTGGACGGTCCGGCCTGGGACGCCAGCCTGCGCGTATGGCGCGACCAGAGTCCCTTCTACCGCTCCACCCGGCTCAAGGCGCCCATCCTGGTGACCTTCGGCGAGCAGGACTTCCGCGTGCCGCTGAACAACGGCCTGGAGTTCTGGCTGGCGCTGAAGCGGCAGGATGTGCCGAGCCGGCTGCTGCTGTTTCCGGACGAGAATCACTGGATCCTGAAGGGCGAGAACAGCCGCTACTTCTATTCCGAGGTGCACGACTGGCTGGGCCGTTACCTGCAGTGATGCCCGCAGGCTGCCATCCGCCGCCGCGACGCGGCGCCGGCGGCGGCGTCGCGTTTGCGGCGCTCGCGCTGTTCATTGCAGCCACGCCGGTCGCCGCCGATCCGGTGCAGGAGGCGCTGCGCGAGCGCATCGAGTTCGAGCGTGAAACCGGCGCGCTCAGGATCTCCGGCGCCGAGATCGTGGGTACGCCGGCACTGCCGATGCTGTACGGGGACGTCGATTTCCGGCCGCTATGGCGCGACCCTGCCAGGGTGCGCGAACTCATGGCGCTCGTGCAGGAAAGCTACGATGACGGGCTGTCGCCGGTCGATTACCACCTGACCGCGCTCGCGCGGGCCTGGCCGGTCGTGCAGACGAACCCGACGAGAGACAACGTCGCCGACTTCGACATCCTGGCGACGGACGCCTACATGCTGCTGCTGTTCCACACCTATTTCGGCAAGACCGACCCGGTCTCGCTGGAGCCGACCTGGAACTTCTCGACCCGCAGCATCACCGGCCAGCAGGCCGTCGAATTCGTGGTGGATGCCATTCGCGGCAACCGGCTGCGGGTGGCGATCGAAGCGGTGCGGCCTGCGCACTGGATGTACCAGCGCGGCCGCGAGGTGCTGCGCGCGTACCGCGAGATCGCGGCGCGCGGCGGCTGGCCCGCGCTGCCGCCGGGCGAGACCCTCAAACCGGGCATGACCGACGCCCGCATCCCCGCCCTGCGCCGCAGGCTCGTGGCAAGCGGCGACCTGCGCGATGGCGGCCTGGACGCCCGGTCGTTCGACCCGCCGCTGGAAGCGGCCGTACGCAACTTCCAGGAGCGGCACCGGCTTGCCGCGGACGGCGTGGTGGGCGCCGCGACCCTGGCCGAACTCAACGTGCCGGTCGAATCCAGGATCGGCCAGATTCGCGTCAACCTCGAACGCGGCCGCCACGTGCTGCACGAAATCGGCGACGGCGACCTGGTCGTCGTGGACATCGCCGGCTTCGAATTGCGTTACCTGCACGACCGCAAGACGGTCTGGACCTCGCGCGTGCAGGTCGGGCAGGCGTATCGTCAGACGCCGATCTTCAAGGCCAGTATCGAGCACATCGTGCTCAATCCGGCCTGGACCGTGCCGCCGGGAATCCTGCAGAAGGACGTCCTGCCGGCCGTGCGCCGCGATCCCGGCTACCTCGCCCGCCGCGGTCTCGAGGTATTCGACCTCAGCGGCCGCCGCGTGGACGCGTCCTCGGTGGACTGGAGCCGTTATAGTGGTTCGTCCGTCCCGTACCTGTTCCGGCAATCGCCCGGTGCCGACAATGCGCTCGGGCGGGTCAAGATCATGTTCCCCAACCAGCACCTCGTGTATCTGCACGACACGCCGAGCCGTGCCCTGTTTGCGCGCGACGATCGCGCCTTCAGCTCCGGCTGCATCCGCGTCGAGCGCCCGCTCGAACTGGTCGAGCGGTTGCTGGGCGACCCGGCCTGGACCGTGGCGACGCTGCAGTCCGCGATCGACGCCGGGCAGACCCACACGATCCGGCCGGCACGGCCGGTCCCGGTGCTGCTGATCTACTGGACTGTCGACGAGGACGACCAGGGGCGCGTGGTGTTCAAGCGCGATGTCTACGGGCGCGATGCACCGCTGGCCGCCGCGCTGGCGGGCCGCTCCTACATTCGCCAGCGTTTTGACGACCTGCGAACGCCGGGCTGACGACTGTGACAGCGCACGACTGCAACGGTTAGCATCGGCCAGTACGCGAACGAACCCGGAGGATCGCCATGGCCCAGCCAAACGGCATGAACTGGTTCCCCGATTGGCTGAAGAATGCCATCGACCTCGGCTACTCGCAAATGGAGCTGGCCAAGCTGCTTGGGACGACGCCGGCCACCGTTGCCCAGCTCATTCGCGCCGTGCCGACGCGACCGGCCGAGGTGCGCAAGCTGGCACGCCAGCTGGGTGTCGACTACGACTCGCTGCGCACGTTCACGGACAACGCGTTGCAACCGCTGACCGGTTTCGACAAGGACACGCAGCAGCTGCTGCGGCGCTGGGAGCGGCTCGACGCGAAGCGCCGCGACGCCCTGCTGACGATCCTGCAGGACATGGCCCGGGGCCGCCCTGCCCGGCGCCCGTCCGCCGCGAAGAAGCTGGCGCGAAAGAAGCCGCGCTAGAGAGCGCCGCCCCCGGGGCAGCAGCCGGGTCAGGGCAGCTGGATGCCGCCGCCGCCCTTGCCGCCCATGCCTTTCAGCGTCGCAGCGCCCGCATCGGGTATGACGATCGAGGACGATGCCTGGCGACGCATTTCCTGAATCTCCCGGGCGGCCTCTTCCACCGCCGCCTGTGCGCCGCGGCCGAATGCGCCGACTGCCTCGGCCAGCGTCGTCGCCTGCAGCTCGAAGCTCAGCGGCAGCGACCCCATCGGCGTCATGACGGTCGCCTGACCGATGTAGATCACGGCCCGCGCCGCATCGTCCTGCCCGTCCGCGGTCACCGGCGTGAGGCGACGGATCGCGCCGACCTTCTGGTCCGAAAAGATATCCTCCCGGTACAGACCCTTGTCGTCCATGCCGGGTTCCTGCGCTTGATCCTTGCTCATCGGCGTGTCGCTTCCCGTTCGCAGCTGCGGAAGCCGGGCACTTTACCCTTCCTGCGAGGGAATGGCACGGCGGCCTTGGGAAATGCAGATCCGCCCTGCTCTGGCGGCCGCTACAATGGCGACAGCCACGGAGGATCACGGGCCATGACCGACAGCACCCTGCCCGACTTGCTGCGCAGACTGCACGAGGAGCTGGGCTGGAGCGAAGCGCTCGATGACGAATCGCGCAAGCTGCTCGCGGTCGTCGCGCGCGACATCGAGGCGCTGGCGGCCAGTTCCGCAGCGGCCGGTGACCACGTCCCCGCGCTGGAGAAGCTCGCCGTGCGCTTTGACACCGACCATCCGGCCCTGTCGGCCGTCGCCCGCCAGCTGGTGGACGCCCTCGCCAAGGCCGGCATCTGAGCCGCGTCGCAGGAACTAGCGCGCGACGGCGTTGGAAATCTGGCCCGCGTCCCAGCCCGGCGACGTCCTGATCGCCTCGAGCACCTCGTCCGGCTCGGCGACCACCCGCCACATCTGCCCGTGCGCGCCGTTCATGAAGCGTTGCTCGATGGCGCGTTCGAGCTGGGCGATCAGCGGGTCGTAGTAGCCGGCCGTATTGACGATCACGATCGGACCCAGGAACAGCCCCAGCCGCTTCAGCGTGGTGGCCTCCATCAGTTCCTCGAAGGTGCCGCAGCCGCCGGCCAGCGCCACCACCGCCGAAGCGCGCGCCAGCATCTCGTGCTTGCGCGTGCGCATGTCCTCGACCACGTGCAGTTCGCTGAGGCCCGCGTGGCCCCACTCCAGCTCCTGCATGAACTGCGGGATCACGCCGACGATGCGGCCGCCCTCGGCCAGCGCACCCTCGGCGAGCGCCCCCATCGAGCCCGTGCCGCCGCCGCCATAGACGATCGCGCAGCCGGACCGCGCGAGCAGGCCGCCGAGGCGTCGCGCAACATCGTGGTACAGGGGGTCGCAGACACGGCTCGATGCGCAATACACGCACACCGTATGCATCGGATGGGTCACTTGCGCGGTTGGCTGCACGGCGTCAGGTCCTCGGGTCACGGAGGTGTTGCACGATAGCGGGGATTGGCCGCAGGTCAATGGGGCGGTTCCCGGAGCGGGCCGGCACCTGCGCTGCCGCGCTGTGGCCGCTCGGGTCTTCCAGCGTGGCGCTGCGGTGTCGCCTCAACGGTCCTGGCGCCTGCCGCGTCGCGGTTCTCTCGCCGGCGGCGGCAGGCCCGTGTGCTGGGTCAGGAACTTCTGCGGTCCTCGCGCGGCGGGCCGCCGGCCGCCCTCGGCGTCCCGGCCGGTGCCCTTGGGCTGCCAGGCCGGCACCAAGTGGCGCTTGCCGCTCCCGATCAGGTCCACGCGCCCCATCCGCCTGAGCGCCTCGCGCAGCAGCGGCCAGTTGTTGGCGTCGTGATAGCGCAGGAACGCCTTGTGCAACCGGCGCTGCTTCAGGCTCTTCGGCACGTACACGACCTCGCTGCCCGGCGTCACCTTGTGCAGCGGGTTCTTGCCGGTGTGCCACATGGCCGTGGCCGTCGCCATCGGCGCGGGCAGGAATGCCTGCACCTGGTCGGTGCGGAAGCCGTTCTGCTTCAGCCACAAGGCCAGCTCCAGCATGTCCTCGTCGGTGGTGCCCGGATGCGCTGCGATGAAGTACGGGATCAGGTACTGCTCCTTGCCGGCCTCCTGCGAATAGCGGTCGAACAGTTCCTTGAAACGGTCGTAGGCCCCCACGCCGGGTTTCATCATCTTCGACAGCGGACCGTCGGCGATGGCTTCCGGCGCGATCTTCAGGTAGCCGCCGACATGGTGCTGCGCCAGCTCCTTGACGTACTCCGGCGACTTGATGGCCAGGTCGTAGCGCACGCCCGAGGCGATCAGCACCTTGCGGACGCCGGGCAGTTCCCGCGCCCTGCGGTACAGCCTGATGAGTGGGGCGTGATCGGTATTGAGGTTGGGACAGACCTGCGGGTACACGCAGGATGGCAGTCGGCAGGCGGCCTCGATCTTCGGATCGCGGCAGGCCAGCCGGTACATGTTCGCCGTCGGTCCGCCCAGGTCGGAGATGATGCCTGTGAATCCCGGCACCGTGTCGCGCACGGTCTCGATCTCGCGGATGACCGAATCTTCCGAGCGGCTCTGGATGATGCGGCCCTCGTGCTCCGTGATCGAGCAGAACGTGCAGCCGCCAAAGCAACCGCGCTGGATCGCCACCGAAAACCGGATCATCTTGTAGGCGGGAATGCTGGCGTCGCCATAGGCGGGATGCGGCGTGCGCCTGTAGGGCAGCTCGTACACCCAGTCCATCTCGGCCGTCGACAGCGGCACCGGCGGCGGGTTCAGCCACACCTCGACCGCGCCGTGCCGTTGCACCAGCGCCCGCGCATTGCCGGGGTTGGCCTCGGTATGCAGGATCCGCGACGCGTGCGCGTACAGCACGGGATCGTCGCGCACCTGTTGCCAGGACGGCAGCCGCACGACACTGCGCGCGCGATCCACGTTCTTCACGCGCCGCGCGAAGCGCACGACCTTGACGCCGGGCTTCGCCCCCTTGACGCCGCAGGCAGCCGCCGGACTGGCAGGCTCGGCGGCGTACGGGTCGAGCGGCGGATTCAGCGGCCCGGGCTCGTCGAGATGCGTCGAGTCGATCTCGATCCAGCCGTCAGGCACGGCGCGCCGGCTGAACGCCGTGCCCCGGATGTCGGTCAACTCGTCGATACGCTCCCCGCCGGCGAGCCGGTGGGCGATTTCGCAGATGGCGCGATCCGCGTTGCCGTAGACCAGAAGGTCGGCACGCGAATCCAGCAGCACCGAGCGCCGCACCTCGCCGGACCAGTAGTCGAAGTGGGCGATGCGGCGCAGCGACGCCTCGATGCCGCCGACCACGACCGGCACACCGGCAAAGGCCTCGCGCACACGCTGTGCATACACGATTACCGCGCGGTCCGGCCGGCTTCCGCCCTGGCCACCGGGCGTGTACGCGTCATCGCTGCGGACCCGCCGATCCGACGTGTAACGGTTCACCATCGAGTCCATGTTGCCGGCCGTGACGCCGAAGAACAGGTTGGGCGGACCCAGCGCGCCGAACGCGTCCGGGCTCTTCCAGTCCGGCTGCGCGATCAAACCGACCCGGAATCCCTGCGCTTCGAGCAGGCGGCCGATGATGGCCATGCCGAAACTCGGATGGTCAACGTAGGCGTCGCCGCTGACGATGATCACGTCGCAGCTGTCCCAGCCGAGCTGGTCCATCTCGGCACGGGTCATGGGCAGGAACGGCGCGATGCCGAAGCGGTGCGCCCAGTGCTTGCGCCAGGAATTCAGTGCCGGGACGTCGTACATCCTGCTCATTGTAGCGGTCGCGGTGGCGCCGGGCCGGCCGGTCCTCTTCAGCCGCCGGCCGCGGCCCAGGCAAACTGAAATCGCAGGCCAACGACCAGCGCATCCTGCAACAGCGGGTCGGCGCCCGGATTCACGACGTACTGCAGGTCCGGTTGCAGCGTGAGCCACTCATTGACCGGAATCTGCCAGGTCAGTTCCAGGCTGGTTTCGTGCCCGGCGGCGGGCGTGCCCGCGGCTCGCGCGGCATGGCGGAATGGCGCTGAGGTGCCCACGCGGGCCAGCGCCAGCCCGATCTGCCCGTCGCCGCGCGGCCAGACGCCACGGCGCACCAGCCCCGCGCCAAGGGAGTTCTCGAATTCATTGAAGTCGGCTTCGGCAATGCCGTAGCGCAGGAAGGCCCGCCACCTGCCGCCCTCGGCGGCGGCCTTGCGGCCAGGCCCCGCCTCCAGCATCAGGTAGGCGCCCTGGTTGCCGCTACGGCGCAACGGCGCCCCGCCTGCGTCGCGGCGCTCGAGGTCTTCGAACCGAGCCGTATAGCGCCAGGCCCCAAGAGCCAGCTTGTGCAGCGGACCGCCGGCGAGGCCAGCCTCAGCCACCAGCAGCACGCCCTCGCCGTCCTGAAACTTCACGGCGTTGCTGCGCAGGTTGGCCGGATCGCCGGGTGTGCCCTCCAGCACGGCCGCCTGCGCGTACCAGCGACCGGCTGCACGCCGGTAGCGCGCGGCCAGCGCCGTGACCGGGAAGGTGGCCGCACCGGTCTGGGACAGTTCCGGTCCCATGCCGTGCGAACCGTGCAGGAACAGGCTCCTGGCGTCGCCCACATCGAACTCGGTGCTCAGGTCGTACAGGCCGGCCCTGACGGAATGACCGGGCGCGAACGCGTAATCCGCCCAGGCCTCGAACAGCCGCGCCGCGCGCACCGCCTCGATATTGCTGATGCCCTGCGCATCGCCGGCCAGATCGCCGCTGACCGCCGCGCCGTTGTTGTACAGCGCGTGCGCGAACAGGGTCAAGCCGTCGCGGCCAAAGGCATCGCGGGCGGCCAACGTGACGCAGGCGTCGTCCAGGTATCGGGTGCCGGTGCCGAGCCCGCCCCGCGCGACGTGAAACAGGTCGCCGATGTAGCCGGCTTCAATGGACAGACCAGCGGGCAGAACCTCGGCGCGGGCGCCGCCAGCCGCCGCCAGTGCCGCCATCGCCAGCACGGCGAGCCGCAAGGGACCGCCCTGCTTCGTCGCCACTCAACCGGTCGCCTGCAGTCCCTGCGCAATGCCGGAAATGCTCGCGAGCAGGGCATCGAACAACGCCGGGTCCTTGCGATCGGCCTCGCGCCAGCGCTGCAGCAGGTCGACCTGCATGTAGTGCATCGGGTCCAGGTACGGCGAACGCAACAGCACCGCGCGCTGCATGCGTGGCTCGTCATCCAGCAGGTCCACCTCGCCCTTCAGCCAGACCACCCAGCGGCAGGACAACTCGTATTCGCGGCGGATCTCCGCTGCCAGCGGCGCCAGCGCGGCCGGCGCCAGGTCGTCGTACAGCGCTGCAATCTCGAAGTCGGTGCGCAGCAACTGCACTTCCACGTCATTGATGAAGTGACTGAAGAACGGCCACGCAGACCACGCCTGCGTGAGCCGTCCAGGGCCGAGTTCGGCCGCGGCCTTTTCGAGGCCGCTGCCGATGCCGTACCAGCCCGGCAGGGTGTGGCGGCTCTGGGTCCACGCAAACACCCAGGGCACCGGCCGCAGTGCCTCGATGCCGGTCATGCCGGGCCGCGATGCAGGCCGTGACCCGATCTGCATGCGCTCGATCACGTCCACCGGCGTGACCGCGCGGAAGAACTCCTCGAAGCCCGGCTCGCCGTACACCAGCGCCCGGTAACGGTCGCGGCTCGCCTCGGCGATCCGCGTCATCACCTCGAGGTGCGCGGCGACGTCCACCGGCGCGTCCCGGCGCCCCGCGGTCGCGCGCAGGACGGCGTGCAGCGCCTGCTCGAAGGTGCGCAAGGCGATCCAGTGCAGGCCGTAGTTCTTGTTGACGACCTCGCCCTGCTCGGTCGCGCGCAAGGTGCCGCGGATGGCGCCCGGCGGCGCGCTCTGCACGAGCATCTCGATCGGCCCGCCGCCGCGGCTGGCCGTGCCGCCACGGCCGTGCAGGATGTCGAGTTCGACGTTGGCATGTTCGGCCGCCGCGACCAGCGCTGCCTGCGACCGGTACACGGCAAAGCGCGAGGCCGCGATCCCGCATTCCTTGTTGCAGTCCGAGTAGCCGATCAGGGCCGTCTGCCGGCGGCCGCGCGAGTCCAGGTGCGCCGAGTACATGGACTGCGCGCAGGCTTCGCGCAGGATGTCGCCGGAGCGCTGCAGGGCCTCGTGCCCCTCGAACTGCGGCACCAGGTCGAGCGGCACCTGGCCGGTGTCCTTGTCCGTCACGTTCGCCCAGCGCGCCAGCAGCAGCGCGGACAACAGGTCCTCCGGGCCGCGCACGCCGCTGACGATGTAGTCTCCTACCGCTTGCTCTCCATATTTCGCGCGACCGTGCAGCATTGCCGCGAAGACCGCGAGCGAGCGCCGCCCAACGGCATCGAGCGCGGTAACGGGCCCTCGATCGCGGGCGATCGCCTCGGCCAGGATCCGCACGCGGTCGGCGCCCGGGCGCGCCGTCCACGACTCGTCCCCCAGTCCCTGGCCGATGACATGGTCGTGGATATCCACGTGCTGGCGCACGTCGAGCGTCGCGATGTGAAAGCCGAAGGTGCGCGCCCGCCGCAGCAGTCGCTTGACCGGGAACAGGCCTGCATGCATGCCCTTGTTGTCGCGCAGGCTGTTGGCCACCAGTTCCAGGTCCCGCACGAATCCCGCCGCGTCGTCGTAACCGTTCGGCTGGTCGTCATACGTCGCGCGCAGCCGCGCGGCCACCTGCGTCAGGAACACGCGGTAGGGCATGCGGTCGTGGCGCGCCGGCGTGATTGCATGGGCGGCCGCGACGACCAGCGAGTACTCGTCGATCTTCCGGTCCAGTTCGGCGGCCATGCCCACGCGGCCGGCGCTCTGCGACAGCTTGTTGGCCAGTTCCAGGCACTCGTCGTAATAGGTCGAGATGATCACGCGCTGATGGCGGTGCAGCGTCTCGCGGATGGTCTTCGCGTGCACGTCCGGGTTGCCGTCCATGTCGCCGCCCACCCAGCTGCCAAACCGCAACACGCCCGGCAGCGGGCGCGCCGCGCGTTCCATGCCGTAGACGCGCTCGAGCCAGACCTCGATCTCCTCGTAGAACACGGGCACGATGCGGTAGATGACCTCCGCCAGGTAGAACAACACGTGTTCGCGCTCGTCGGCGACGGTCAGCTTTTCACGCAGGTACTCCTGCGTCTGCCAGCCGGTCGTCACCTCGAAACGGATGCGCTCCATCAGCACGCGCCGCTCGGTCGGCGTCATCGTCGGGTCGAGACGTTCCAGCAGCAGTTCGGCGATGCGCTGCTGGTTGCGCAGGGTGGTGCGCCGCGTGGACTCGGTCGGGTGCGCGGTGAAGACCGGGTAGATGGTGAGACCGCCGAGCAGTTCGAGCACGGCGTCGGCCGTCACGCCCGCCGCCTTGAGCCGGTACAGGCAATCGCCGATCCCGCCCGGCTGCGGCCGGTCGCTGCGGATATCGTAGGACCGCCGGCGCCGCACGCGGTGCACCTTGTCGGCCAGGTTGACCACCTGGAACCAGGTCGAGAATGCACGCACGAGATCGCGCGCCTCTTCGGGCGGGCGGTCGCTGGTGCGGACCACCATCTCGACCGCCGCCTCCGGTTCGCCTTCGCGGCGGCGGATCGCCGCGACGCGGTCTCCCTCGACGGTGTCCAGCAGACGCTCGCCACCCTGGTCGCGCAGCACCTCGCCGACCAGACTGCCCAGCGTGCGCACGTCGTCACGCAGCGCGGAGTCCTTGGCGGGGAAATTGATTTTCTGTCTTTCGCTCACTGGACGTCCACGCCGCGAAGGTGCGCGGTTTGCGAGCAGCAATCATAGCAAAGCGCCGGATCGGCGCGGTGCGCCCCGCGCGCCGGCGTGTCGCCGCGAGGAATGCCGCGGCAGCCCCTCCGGTATACTGCAGGATCCCCAGTGACGCGGGCCGCCGCAAGCCCGCGGCCCGTCGCGGCGCCCCGCCCCGGGACCCGCCCCAGACAGGAGACCATGGATGACGATCACTCTCGACGACACCGCCCTCGACCTGCTGTTCCGCGAGGCGCGGTCCTACAATCGCTGGTCCGGCGTTGCGGTGCCCGCGGCCACGCTGCGCGCCCTGTACGACCTGCTGAAGATGGGCCCCACGTCAGCCAACTGCTCGCCGGCACGCTTCGTCTTTGTCACGAGCGCCGCGGGCCGGGAACGGCTGGTCACGTGCGTGTCCGCCGGCAACGCCGTGAAGGTGCGGCAGGCGCCGGTGACGGCCATCATTGGCATGGACGGGAATTTCCACGACCGGCTCCCGCAACTGTTCCCGCACAACCCTGGCGCCCGCGACTGGTTCATGGATCCTGCGGTCCGCCAGGCGACGGCCTTTCGCAACTCGACCCTGCAGGGCGCGTACCTGATGCTGGCAGCGCGCACGCTCGGGCTGGACTGCGGCCCGATGTCCGGCTTCGACCACGCCAAGGTGGATGCCGAATTCTTCGCCGGCACCAGCGTCAAGTCGAATTTTCTGTGTGCGCTGGGGCACGGCACGACCGAGGAGTTGTTTCCGCGCAGTCCGCGCCTGTCCTTCGACGACGCCTGCCAGCTCGTCTGAGGCGTCAGCCGTCGAGCAGGCCGTCCTGCACAAGCCGGGTGACGACGATGTCCGCGGCCTGCTCCGCGGACAGCCGGGTCGTGTCGAGCCTGAGTTCGGGCTGCTCGGGCGGTTCGTAGGGCGAATCGATACCGGTGAAATTCCTGATCTGGCCGAGCCGGGCCTTTCGGTACAGGCCCTTCGTGTCGCGCCGCTCGGCCTCGTCGAGCGTGGTGTCCACGTACGCCTCCAGGAATTCGCCGGCCTCGAACATCTCGCGGGCCATGCGGCGCTCCGAACGGAACGGCGAGATGAAGGACACCAGGACGATCAATCCCGCGTCGACCATCAGCTTCGAGACCTCCGCCACCCGCCGTATGTTCTCGACCCGGTCGGCCTCGGTGAAGCCGAGGTCGCGGTTGAGCCCGTGCCGCACGTTGTCGCCATCCAGCGTGTAGGTGTGGCGCCCCATTGACAGCAGCCGCTTCTCCACCAGGTTGGCGATGGTCGATTTGCCCGCTCCCGACAGCCCCGTGAACCACACGATGCAGGAACGCTGGCCCTTGAGCGCGGCGCGTGCGCGCTTGCCGACGTCGAGCGCCTGCCAGTGCACGTTGGCGGACCGGCGCAGCGCGAAGTTGATCAGTCCGGCGCCGACCGTATCGTTGGTGAGCTTGTCGATCAGCACGAAGCCGCCCGTGTCGCGATTGTCCACATAGGCGTCGAACGGTATCGGCCGGTCAGTCGTGAGGTTGCACAGGCCGATCTCGTTCAGCTCGAGTTGCCTGGCGGCGGTGTGCTCCAGCGTGTTGACGTTGACCTTGTGCCGCACCGCCGTGACGCTGGCGGTCAGCGTGGCCGGGCCGATCTTCATGACGTACGGCCGCCCCGGCAGCATCGGCTCATCGCTCATCCAGATCAGCGTCACCTGGAACTGGTCGGCGATGCCGGGCGGGTCCTGGGCGCCGGCCAGCATGTCGCCCCGGCCGACGTCCAGCTCGTCGGTCAGCGTCAGCGTGACCGACTGGCCGGCGATGGCCTCCGGCAGGTCTGCGTCACGCGTGACGATGCGGGCGACACGGCTCTGGCGCCCCGAGGGGGCGACACGTACCGGGTCTCCGGGGCGCACGCGCCCGCTGGCGACGGTCCCGGCCAAGCCGCGGAAATTCTGGTCCGGGCGGTTGACCCACTGCACCGGGAAGCGGAACGGCTTGTGTTGCAGCAGGTCCTCGACCTCGATCGACTCCAGCGCGGCCACCAGCGTCGGGCCGTCATGCCAGGGCATGTTCGCGCTTGGCTGGGTGACGTTGTCACCGCGCAATGCCGACAGCGGAATCGCGACAAGTTCCGCAATGCCGATGTGGGCGGCGAATTCACGGTAGTCGGCAACGATCGAATCGAACATGCCGCGGTCGTAGTTGACCGCATCCATCTTGTTGACGGCCAGGATGACGTGGCGGATGCCGAGCAGCGAGACGATGTAGGAGTGGCGGCGGGTCTGCGTCAGCACGCCCTTGCGGGCGTCGACCAGAATGATCGCCGCGTCGGCTGTCGAGGCCCCCGTCGCCATGTTGCGGGTGTACTGCTCGTGCCCAGGCGTGTCGGCCACGATGAACTTCCGCGTGCCGGTCGAGAAATACCGGTAGGCGACGTCGATGGTGATGCCCTGCTCGCGCTCCGCCTCGAGCCCGTCGACGAGCAGCGCCAGGTCCAGCTCGCCGCCCTGTGTTCCGACCGTCTTCGAATCGGCCTCGACCGCCGCCAGCTGGTCGTCGCAGATCAGTTTCGACTCGTACAGCAGGCGCCCGATCAGCGTGCTCTTGCCGTCGTCCACGCTGCCGCAGGTGATGAAGCGCAGCAGGCTCTTCTGGCCGCCTGCGCCGGCATCGCCCGCGCTGCCCCCCGCCACGGATTCCAGCCGGCCGGCCATCAGAAGTACCCCTCCTGTTTCTTGCGCTCCATGGACGCCGCCGCGTCGTGATCGATCACGCGGCCCTGACGCTCCGACTTCGTCGTGAGCCGCATTTCCTCGATGATCGCCGGCAGCGTGGCGGCGTCGCTCTCGATCGCGCCGGTGAGCGGATAGCAGCCCAGCGTGCGGAAGCGCACCCGCCGCAGGACCGGCCGCTCGCCGGGCGCCAGCGGCATGCGCTCGTCGTCGACCATGATCAGCATGCCGTCGCGCTCGACCACCGGCCGTTCGGCGGCGAAATACAGCGGCACGACGGGGACCTGCTCCTGGTGGATGTACTCCCACACGTCGAGCTCGGTCCAGTTCGACATCGGGAACACGCGGATGCTCTCGCCCTTGTGCTTGCGCGCGTTGTACAGGCGCCAGAGTTCCGGGCGCTGGCGCCGCGGGTCCCAGCGGTGCTGCGCCGAGCGGAACGAGAAAACCCGTTCCTTGGCCCGCGACCGCTCCTCGTCGCGCCGCGCGCCGCCGAAAGCGGCGTCGAATCCGTGAGCCTCGAGCGCCTGCCGCAGTGCCTGCGTCTTCATGACGTCCGTGTGCACGGCGGAACCGTGCGTGAACGGGCCGACGCCCTGCGCCAGGCCCTCGCGGTTGACGTGCACCAGCAGCCGCAGCCCGAGCTGCGCGACGATACGGTCGCGAAACGCGATCATCTCGCGGAACTTCCAGGTCGTGTCCACGTGCAGCAGCGGGAACGGCGGCAGCGCCGGGTGGAACGCCTTCATGGCCAGGTGCAGCATGGCCGCACTGTCCTTGCCGATCGAGTAAAGCATCACCGGCCTGTCGCAGGCGGCCGCCACCTCGCGCATGATGTGAATGCTCTCGGCCTCGAGCCGTTGCAGGTGGCTGAGCGTCGTCATCCGTCCTCGCGTTGCGCCGGCTCGAAGGGCCTGCGCGCCGGTATGGTAGCCGACCGGCCGACCGACGGCCCGCATTGACCGTGGTCAACGCAACCGGCGCCCCCGGCCGCCACCATCTGGCAGACTACCGCCGAGCGATCCATGCAACGACTACCATCATCATGGCCGGCCTGCGGCCTCGCGCTGCTGGCCTGGCCGTGCCTGGCCGGCGCCGCGCCCGCGACGCCGCTCGAGACGGTCACCGTCGTCGGCAAGGCCGAACAGCCGCTGGCCGGGACGGCGGCCACGGTATCGGTCATCACGGCCGACGACATCGCGCGATCGTTGTCGGGCGACCTGCGGGACCTGGTACGCCTCGAGCCCGGCCTGGCGATCGGCGCGGACCCGAGCCGCTTCGGGCTCGGCGCACTCGCCATCCGCGGCCTGGGCGGCAACCGCGTGCTGCTCGAAACCGACGGTGTGCCCGCGCCATCGGGATTTGCGATCGGCAGTTACGGCAACGCCGGCCGCCACTTCACCGAGCTCGAGCTGATCCGCCGCGTCGAGATCCTGCGCGGTCCCGCGTCCAGTCTCTACGGCAGCGATGCGATCGCGGGCGTCGTCGCAACGCAGACCATCGACCCGGCCGACCTGCTGCAGGGCGACCGGCAGCTGGCGGCGCGCGTCCGCACCGGTTATTCGAGCGATGACGACAGCTGGTTCACCGGCCTGACCGGCGCGGCGCGGACCAGCGCGACCGACTGGATGCTGGCCTGGGGCCGGCGCAGCGGCCATGCGCAGCACATTGCCTCCGGGGCCGTGCGACCCAACCCGGTCGACGCATCGAGCGATGCGGTCCTGTGGCGGGCCGTCACGCACGGACTTGGCCACCCGCTGCGCGTGACGGCCGGCTGGGAGCGCGGCGCGCGCATCACGCAGGTCGATTCGCTGGAACTGTCGCCTGGCAGGTTTGCCAGCACGGTGTTCATGGCCGCCGACGATCGCGACGAGTCGATGCGTGTCCTGGTCGACCAGGACCTGCCCGGCAGCGCGGCTTTCGAGCGCCTGCAGTGGCGCCTCTACTGGCAGCAGAGCAAGGTCCTGCAGCTGACCGACGAGGAACGCCGCGCCATACCGCCGCGCACGCCGCGACTGGCCATCGGGCGCGATTTCCGTTTCCGGGAGCGCGTCGCTGGCGGCGAATTGACCGTGCTGCTGCCGGTGGCCGCGGCCGCCGGGCCGCACAGGCTGACGGCCGGAGCGGCATTCTCCGTGTCACGCATGGAGGAACTGCGCGACGGGCTGCAGACCAACCTCGACACGGGCGCCGTGACACCGGTCCTGCTAGGTGAATCGATGCCGGTCCGCGATTTTCCAACATCGCAGGTCATCGAGGCCGGCCTGTACCTGCAGGACGAATTCCGTCCGGGTGACGGGCGGCTCAGCCTGACTCCAGCGCTGCGGCTGGACTGGTATGGCCTGACCCCGCGCCCGGACGCCATCTACCGGGAAGACAACCCCGTCCAGGTGGCCGTCCCGGTCGAGCAACTGTCCCTGTCGCCCAAGCTGGGGCTGTCGTTCGAACTGCGCGACGACACGGTCTTGTTCCTGCAGTACGCACAAGGCTTCCGGGCGCAGCCTTTCGAGGACGTCAACATCGGGCTGGACCTGCCGCTGTTCAACGTGCGGGCCATCCCCAACCCGGACCTGCGCCCCGAGCGCAGCAACAGCCTGGAAGCAGGCGTGCGCCTGTCGCACGCGGACCTGGCCGGCACCCTCAGCGTGTTCTACAGCCGCTACCGCGACTTCATCGAGTCAAGGGTGAACCTCGGTCCCGATCCGGCGACCGGGACGGTCCTGTTCCAGTCACGCAACGTGGCGCGTGCCGTGATCCGCGGCGCGGAAGCGACGCTGGCGTGGCAGCTCGGGTCCCTGAGCCCGGCGCTGGCCGGCTGGTCGGCGCGCGTTGCCGCCGGCTACGCGCGAGGCGATGACACGGTGCGGGAGGTGCCGATCAACTCGATCGGACCGCTGCACGCCTCGGCCGCCGTGCGTTACGAAGACCCGGCCGGCCGGCTCGGCCTCGAGCTGTCGGCGCGTGGGGCAGCCTCGAAGCGGCGCATCGACGATCCGCGGGCCGTCCTGTTCAGGCCCGGCGGCTTCCTCACGATGGACGCCACCGCGCGCTGGACGGTCACCGGCACCTGGCGCATCAATGCCGGCGCTTTTCAACCTGACCGATGCGTCGTACTTCGAGTGGGCCGACGTGCATGGCCGCGACGCCACGGATCCGCTGCTTGAATACTACCGCCGGCCAGGCCGCCACTGGTCGGTGTCGCTGACCGCAGAATTCTGACCATCTCGACGCACGCGGCGACGTCCGGCAGCCAATTGGTCCTGTATCCCCGCGATGCGCGCGGCGGGCCGGACCGTTTCGGCCCCGCCGATCAGTGGTGGTGGTGCCCGCCGGCGCCATGCACGTGACCGTGCTCGAGTTCCTCGCGCGTGGCATCGCGCACCGTGGCGAGTTCCACCTCGAAGTGCAGTGTCTGGCCCGCCAGCGGGTGGTTCGCGTCGACGGTGACCAGGTCCTTCGTGACCTGGGTGATCACCACCATGCGCGTGCCTTGCGGACCGCCGGCCTGGAAGCGCATGCCGGGCGCCAGTCCATCGACGCCCTGGAAGGCGCTGCGCGCAACCGATTGGACCAGGCGCTCGTCGCGCAGACCGTAGCCCTGCTCCGGCGCCACCGTCACCGACACCTTGTCGCCGGCGGACTTGCCCTCCAGGGCGGCTTCCAGTCCCGGAATGATGTTGCCGAAGCCGTGCAGGTAGACGAGCGGCTCGCCATCGACGGACGCGTCGAGCACCTCACCCCCGTCGCCCTTGAGCGTGTAGCGGATGGCGACGACCTTCTGGCCCGCGACTTTCATGACCTACTCCGACCGGCTGGGAAAACGGCCCGCATGGTAACGCAACGCGCGCGGCCGGACACGGCGGTGCCCGCCGGCGCGCTGCGCCGGCCGGACTGCCGCGTTGGCCGTGGCGTCAGTAGACGTCGTGAACCGTGTTGTAGACGTTGAACTTGCCGGTCGGCGTCACGATCCGCGGGTCGTCGATGACATGCTTCAGCGCCAGGGTCCGGTCGTCCACGACCACGATCGCCGAGCGCTGCTCCTTGCCGTTCCACACGGAGAACCACACCTCGTCGCCGGCCTGGTTGAACTCGGGTTGCACGACCCGCTTCGGGCCGTCGCCGAGATTCGCCCACTCCGCGATCGGCAACACCTTGAATCCCGCGTCCAGGTTGGCGACGTCGAACACCGCCACGCTCTGGCTGATGGCGGGATCCGGATTGAGCGGCGTGTCCACGTACAGGTGGTGCGATGTCGGGTGGCTCTTGACGAACAGCGAGCCGCCACCCTGCCCCTTCAGTACGCGGACCACCTTCCAGGCATGCTCCGCATGGCTGCCGGGGTCGGTGCCGATGAACGTGATCTTGTCGTTGCCCAGCGCGCTGGTCACCCACACCGGTCCGAACTGCGGGTCGAGGAGGTTGGCGCCGCGGCCCGGGTGCGGGATCTTGTCCACGTCGATCAACGCCGCGAGTTTCTGGTCCCTGGAATCCACGACCGCGATCTTGTCCGACTGGTTGGCCGCGGTCAGGAAATAGCGCTTGCTGGCGTCCCAGCCGCCGTCGTGCAGGAAGCGCGCCGCGCCGATCGTCGTCACCTTGAGGTTGTCGATGTCCTGGTAGTTCACGAGCAGGATCTGCCCGGTTTCCTTGACGTTGACGATCCACTCCGGGTGCTCGTGCGAGGCGACGATGGCCGCGACGCGGGGTTCCGGATGGTATTCCTGGGTGTCCACCGTCATGCCCCGCGTCGACATGATCTTCAGCGGCTCCAGGGTATCGCCGTTCATGATGACGTACTGCGGCGGCCAGTAGGCGCCCGCAATCGCGTAGCGGTCCTCGTAGCCCTTGTACTTGGAGGTCTCGACCGAGCGCGCCTCCAGGCCGACCTTGATCTCCGCGACGATCGCCGGCTTTTCCATCCACAGGTCGATCAGGTCGACCTTGCCGTCGCGGCCGATCGTGAACACGTAGCGGCCGGAATGCGACGTCCGCGAAATGTGCACGGCGTAGCCGGTCTTCAGGATGCTGATGATCTGCTTCGTGTCGCCGTCGATCAGCGCGACTTCGCCCGAATCCCGCAGGGTCACGGCGAAGATGTTGCCGGTGTGGTAGGCATTCATCTTGGTGGTCGGCCGATCCGCCGGGGGAACCAGCACCTTCCAGCTCGCCTTCATCTCCTTCATGCCGAACTCGGGCGGCGTCGGCGGCGTGTGCTGGACGAAGCGGGCCATGATGTCCACTTCCTGCGGCGTCAGGTCGCCCGAACTGCCCCAGTTCGGCATGCCGGCCGGCGAGCCGTAGTTGATGAACACCTTCAGGAACTCGGTGCCGCGTTTCTGCGTGATGTCGGGCGTCAGCGGCTTGCCGGTGGCGCCCTTGCGCAGCACGCCATGACAGCCGGCGCAGCGTTCAAAGTACACCTGGGTCGCGCGGTCGAATTCAGCGCGGGTCATGTCCGGCGCGCCTGGCGACATCACCATCTCGATGTTGCCCGTGTCGGCCGCCATGGCGCTGGGCGCGCCCTGGTACTTCATCTCAGCGACACTCGCCCCAGGGTGCTCGGTCGCCGACTCGGCCGCCTGCCGCGGCGCCGGACCTGCGCGCACTGCGGCGACGTCCGCCGCGCTGACGCTGCCGTAGGTGTTGCCCCAGGCGTTCATCGCGTAGGTCAGCACGTCGGCGACCTCGGCGTCCGACAGCTGCCCCATCGGCGGCATCACGGAATCGTAGTCCTTGCCGTTGACGACGATCGCACCGGTGAGGCCGTGCAGGACGACCTTGATGGCGCGCGCCTTGTCGGCGGCGAGGTAGTCGGAGTCCGCGAGCGGCGGGAACGCGCCCGCCAGGCCCTTGCCGTCCGGCTGGTGGCAGACGCCGCAGGCTGCATCGAACACGGCTTGCCCGGCCTTGCTCTGGGCCGCCGACACCGGGGCGGCGGCCATCGCCACTTCCGCCTTGTGCACCTGCAGCGGGTCCTGCGCATGCGTCGAGGCCGACGCGAGCAGGAGGATCGGGCCGGCCAGCAGACCGGCGAGCGCGAATGGATGGCTCGACATGGCTTTCCTTTTTGGGTGCGCGAAACCGGGGCCTGGCGGCCCGCTTGATACTGAATCTATGAGTCCGGGTCGCCGCCACGCATTGATCTCGGTCAAATGACGGCGTGGCGGCCTTTCACATGCGGTGCGCACGGAGCCGCTCCAGGTCCGGGATCACGATGTCGCGTCCGTCGAGCCGGATCAGCCCGGCCTCGGACAGCGAACGCGTCAGCCTGGACAGGGTCTCGGGCTTGATCGACAGCTGGGACGCCAGCATCTGCCGGGTCTCGTCGAAATGCACGCTCATGGTCCCGTCTTCCCGCGACTCGGCGCGCCGCAGCAAATGGCTGATGAGGCGGCTGCCGGCGCTTTCCAGCGTCAGTTCCTCGATTTCCTGCACGCGCGCGTGCAGCCGCTGGCTCAGCACGCCGAGCAGCCTCAGGCAGGTGTTGGTGTCCTCCCGGAGCGCCTGCACGTAGTCGCGACTCGGCATGGCGACCAGCTCGGTCGGTTCCGTGGCCCCGGCGGAGACCGGATACACGGGCCCCTGCATGAACATGATGGCTTCCGCGAAGCTGTGACCGGCGTGCAACAGCGCGAGGATCTTCTCGCCGCCCGACCGCGATTCGAGGAACAGCTTGATCTGGCCGCTCAATACGATAAAGAAGGCGTTGGCCGCTTCGCCCTGCTGGAACAGGATCCCGCCGGCCTCCAGGCGCACGACCCGTGCGGCCGCGGCCAGGCGCTCGAAACGCTCGTCGTCGAACGCCAGGAACAGCGCGTGCGAGCGGAGCATTTCCCGGTTTTCGGTACGCGTCAGCATCGCGGCAAGGATAGGCAGTCAGGCCCGATTTCACAACGAAAGCCGGCCGGCGCTGCGGCCGCCCGTCACCGGGTCGTGGAAAGCCACAAGACTGGGCTTGACCGCGGTCAATTAGCCTGCCGTGCGCGCGTCCGATAATTCGCGCCAACAACCGCCCATGGCATCCGCCACCAACGCGTACCAGGAAGGACTCCCAATGCGTACCACCAAGAGGCTGTGGGCCATCCTGGCCCTGGTCACGATCGTCTCGTTCACCATTCTCGGCCTGCTCGGCCGGGAAGTGTACCGGCAGGCTCCGCCCATTCCCGCGCAATTCCGCGCCGAGTCCGGCGAAGTCCTGTTCACCGCCGCCGACATCATGAAGGGCCAGCAGGTCTGGCAGTCGATCGGCGGACACCAACTCGGCTCCATCTGGGGCCACGGCAGCTATGTCGCGCCCGACTGGACGGCGGACTGGTTGCATCGCGAGGCGCTCGCGCTGCTCGACGGCCACGCGCTGGCCGAGTACGGGCAGGGCTACGCATCGCTGGACGCGGCCCGGCGCGCCGCCCTGGAGACCCGGGTGCGGCTGGACATGCGCCGCAATACGCACAATTCCGAGTCCGGCATCGTCACCGTGTCGCAGGACCGGGCTGCGGCGATTCAGTTCGTCGCCGCTCACTATCGGTCGGTGTTCTCGGGCGCGCCCGAGACCGCCCGCCTGCGCGAGCAGTACGCGATGCGCGACAACCCGGTGCCCGACGCCGGTCGCCGCGAGGCGCTGGCCGCATTCGTCTTCTGGTCGGCCTGGTCCGCCGTGACCAGCCGGCCCGGCCAGGAAATCAGCTATACGAGCAACTGGCCGGCCGAGCCGCTGGTCGGCAACGTACCGACGTCAACGACCTACATCTGGACCTTTGCCAGCATCTTCTTCCTGATTGCCGGCGTCGCCGCGCTGGTCTGGTACCACGCGGCCACCGCCGGGCGCGAGGCGCCGCCGCAGGTGCCGGAACAGGACCCGCTCAGCGGGCTGGCATTGACGCCGTCGATGCGGGCCTCGGTCAAGTTCTTCCTGCTGGCGATCGCGCTGTTCCTGGCGCAGGTCCTGCTGGGCGGCATCACGGCCCACTACGCTGTCGAGGGTCAGGGTTTCTATGGGATTCCGCTGGCGGAATACCTCCCCTACACGCTGGCCAGGACCTGGCACACGCAACTCGGCGTGCTGTGGATCGCCACGGCTTGGCTGGGCACCGGCCTGTTCATTGCGCCCGCCCTGTCCGGGCGCGAACCTGCGTGGCAGCGATTCGGGGTCAATTTCCTGTTTGTCGCCCTGCTGGTGATCGTGGTCGGCGCATTTGCCGGGCAGTGGCTCAGCGTCATGCGCCAGAGCATGAGCCTGGAGACGAACTTCTGGTTCGGGCACCAGGGTTGGGAGTATGTCGATCTGGGCCGCTTCTGGCAGGCCTTCCTGTTCATCGGCCTGCTGCTGTGGCTGACCCTGATGGGCCGTGGCCTGTGGCCCGCCCTGCGGCAACCGGGTGAGGCCAAGCCGCTGGTGACGCTGCTGTTCCTGTCGGTCGTGGCGATCGGGCTGTTCTACGGCGCCGGGCTGATGTGGGGCCACAGCACGCACCTGTCCATCGTCGAGTACTGGCGCTGGTGGGTCGTGCACCTGTGGGTCGAGGGTTTCTTTGAGGTCTTCGCCACCGCGGTCATCGCGCTGCTGTTCGCGCGACTCGGCCTGGTGCGCACCACGACGGCCGTCAACGGCGTGCTGCTGGCGACGACGATCTTCCTGGGCGGCGGCATACTCGGGACTTTCCATCACCTTTACTGGACCGGTACTCCCACGGCCGTCCTGGCTTTCGGCGCCGTGTTCTCGGCGCTGGAGGTCGTGCCGCTGGCCGTCATCGGCTTCGAGGCCTACCAGACGTATTCCCACGTCAACAGCAAGCCGTGGGTCGCCACGTATCGCTGGCCGATCCTGTTCTTTGTCGCGGTCGCCTTCTGGAACCTGGTCGGGGCCGGCCTGTTCGGATTCCTGATCAATCCGCCGCTGGCCCTGTACTACATGCAGGGTCTGAACACCACGCCGCTGCACGGGCACACCGCGCTGTTCGGCGTGTACGGCATGCTCGGCATCGGCCTGATGCTGTTCTGCCTGCGGCTGCTGCCGGCCCGCGCCGTGTGGGACGAGCGACTGCTGACGGGGGCGTTCTGGACACTCAACGGCGGCCTCGCGGCCATGGCCCTGATGTCGCTTGCCCCGGTCGGCATCATGCAGGTGATCGCGGCCGTCGAGCACGGCTTCTGGTACGCGCGCTCGCCGGAGTTCCTGCAGTCCGGCCTGATGCAGACGCTGGTGTGGCTGCGCGTGCCGGGTGACGTGGTCTTCTCGGTCGGCGCCTTGCTGTTCGCGCTGTTCGTGCTGCGGCTGTTCGTGCCGCCGCGGAAACGCGCCGACCTGCTGCAGCCCGACGCCGCGCGTACGACGGGGGCCTGACCGGGATGCGCGCGTTGCCGGCGGCCCCGCACCGCATGATGTTCTTTGCCGGCATGCTGTCCGCGGCCGCCTCCGGATTGTGGTGGCTGCTCGAACTGGCCGGGCGGACACTGCCGGCGCTGGCGCCGCCGGCAGCGGTGGCGCCATTGTGGGCGCACAGCTGGCTGATGCTGTTCGGCCTGTTCGGCCCCTTCATCATGGGCTTCCTGTTCACGACCTTCCCGCGCTGGCAGTCGGGACCGGAGGTGCCTCGCGGCGCGTATGTATCTGTTTTCGCTCTGTTTGCGGCCTCGCTCACCGCCGCGATCGCCGGCCTCTTGTTCAATTCACTGTGGTTCTTCATCGGCGTCGTGCTGGGGGCCTTCGCCTGGCTCGGCAGCTGGCTCGCACTGCTGCGCGTGATGCTCGCGGCCCAGAATGTCGTCGCCCATGCAGTCGTCGCGGCCATTGCCATCGGCCTCGGCACGGCCGCGCAATTCATGTTTGCGGTCGGCGTGTACGGCGGCGACGTGATCCTGCTGCACATGGTGCTGCGACTTGCCCTGTGGGCTGCATTGCTGCCGCTGTTCTTCGCCGTGTGCCATCGCATGGTGCCGTTCTTCACGCAGTCGGCCGTGCCCGGTTACCAGGCCTGCCGGCCGTTGTGGTGGCTGGTCCTGGCCACGGCGCTGTTCCTGTTGCATCAGGCGCTGGCGCTCGCCAGCCTGTATGGCTGGTTGTGGCTGCCGGATGGCCTGCTGTTCGTGCTGACCCTGGCGGCCGGCCTGCGCTGGCGGCCGCTGACCAGTCGCGGGAATCCGCTGCTGTGGACCCTGTATGTCGCCTATTTCTGGCTGCCCGCGGGCCTGCTGCTGCAACTGGTCGGTGACCTCAGCTATGCGGTGACCGGCGGCTGGCTGGTGGGGCGGGCGCCCGTGCATGCGCTCGGCATCGGGTTCATGTCGAGCATGCTGCTCGCCATGGTGACCCGGGTGACCCTTGGACATTCGGGCCGCAGGCTGTGGATGGACCGCTTTACCGTGCTGTGTTTCCTCGCGGTCCAGTCCGCCGCCGTGCTGCGTGTTGCCAGCGAACTGGCCCAGATGCGCTGGCCGGCGCTGTTCGTGCCGCTGCTGCTGGCGAGCATCGCGTTCTGGGTGGCCGGCCTGTGGCCCTGGGCCCTGCGCCATGGCCGCATGTACCTTGCGCCGCGCGTGGACGGCAAGCCCGGCTGACGTGGACTACCCGGCTGCGCTGGTCACCCACCTGGCGACCGTCACGCTCTCGGTGTGCCTGTTCGGCCTGCGCTGCGCCTGGATGGTGGCCGGTTCCCCGTGGTTGCAGATGCGCGCGGTACGGGTCCTGCCGCACGTGGTGGATACGGCCCTGCTCGCCAGCGGCGTGTGGCTCATGACGCTGACCCGCCAGTATCCGTTCACCAGCGCGTGGCTGACCGTCAAGCTGCTGGCCGTCGTCGTCTACATCGTGCTCGGCAGCATTGCATTGCGGCGCGGCCGCACGCTGCGTACGCGCGTCATCGCGAGCGTCGCCGCGCTGCTGACCGTCGTATGGATCGTCCTCGTGGCGCATGCCCGGCACCCGTTCGGTCCATTCGCCTTTCTTTCCTGAGGCACGCCCGCAAGGCTCTGACCCGCGCCGCGACGAGCGGGTACACTAGGGGACGGATTGCCGGGGACGGAACTTGCCGCCCTGCGGACGGTCCCGAAGTCGAACGTCATCGATGCCTGAGGACACTGTCATGCGCAAGATCGCGCTCATCCTGTTGCTTGCCGCGGCCTGCGCCGCTCAGCCGACCCCGGCCCACGCGCGGGAAGCGCAGACCATCGAGCAGTGCCTCGCGGTCCTGACCGACATGCAGGCGATGCCGGACCTGGGCATTCCGGACTGGCTGCTGCAGCGCGCCGAGGGCATCGCCATCCTGCCTGAGGTGGTCAAGGCCGGGGCCTTCCTCGGCGGGCGCGGCGGCACCGGCGTGCTGCTGCTGCGGCAGGCCGATGGTTCCTGGAGCAACCCGCTGTTCATCGGCATCGGCGCCGGCAGCATCGGCTGGCAGTTCGGCGTGCAGGCATCCGACATCGTGCTCGTGTTCACGACGCGCCAGAGCATCGAGGGCATAGGGGACGGCAAGGTCACGCTCGGCGGCGAAGCGGCAGCCGTGGCGGGCCCGGTTGGCCGCTCGGCATCCGCGGCCACCAGCATGACCTTCGACGCCGAGGTGTACTCCTATTCGCGCGCCAGGGGCCTGTTCGCCGGCGTTTCCCTCGAGGGCAGTGTGCTGTTCATTCGCGACGGCGCCAACGCACGTTTCTACGGCAAGTCGGGCGTCATAGCCTCGGACATCATCGCGCCAACGGCGCCACGAGCGGCCGCGCCGGCTCCTGCGCTGATCGCAGAAGTGGCCCGCATCACGGCCGCACCGGCCATCGCCCCCGCGCCGGCCGTGCAGCCCGGCGTGTTGCCCGGGCCGGCGGCTCCGCCCGCCGATGCGCCGCAGGGCACCAAGACGTTTCCGATGGCGGATCCTGATCCCGGCGCCGAGCCACGCTGACACGACACGGGGAGCACCACCATGAAGATAGGCTTCATCGGGCTTGGCACCATGGGCCAGCCGATGGCCCGGCGCCTTGCCGGCGCCAGTCACGACGTGATCGGCTGGAACCGCACACGCGCCAGGGTGGACACGCGGACCACGGACATGGTCGTGGCCGTGGGGACACCGGCGGAAGCGTGCCAGGCCGAGGTGCTGATCACCATGGTCAGTGACGACGAGGCACTGGAGTCGATCCTGTTCGTGGACGGCCGGCTGGTCTCGGCGGGACTGCCGGGGCTGATCCACATCGGCATGAGCACGATCGGCGACGGTCTGGCCGTGCGCCTTGCCGAAGCGCATGCGGCGCTCGGCCAGTCCTATCTCTCGGCGCCGGTATTTGGTGCTCCCGAGGCAGCCCAGTCGGGGCGCCTGATCATTCCCTGCGCGGGCCCGCAGGCCACCTTTGACCGGGTCCGGCCAGTACTTGCGACGCTCGGCCGGCCGGACTACCTCGGCGACAACCCGGCTGCGGCCAACATCGTCAAGGCCGCCGGCAATTTCCTGATGGCCTCGGTGGTCGAGAGCCTGCGCGACGCGACGGCGCTGGTCCATGCGGCCGGTGTCGATCCGCGCGAGTTCGCCGGCATCGTTACACAGGCGCTGTTCCCGACGCCGGTGTACCAGTACATCGGCGGCATGCTCGCGAATAGCGCGGCGCGGAATGGCGCGCGCGTTCCGAACCCGTTCCTCAAGGCCGCGCGCTACTGCACCGAGGCTGCCGCACGGCTGAACGTGGACGTGCCGACCATGCGCCACGTGCGCGACCGCACCGGCTGACCGGTCCGACCGGCGGTGGCAAGGACGGGCACGTGAAGTTCCTCAAGGCGTTGTTCGTTGCCGTCGCTGCACTGGCCGGCGTGCTGGCCGTCGTCGGCCTGCTGCTACCGGCCCGACTGCAGGTGTCGCGCTCCATCGAGATCACGGCAACGCCGGAACTGGTCTACGGCTACGTCGCCGGATTCAACAGGTTCAACGACTGGTCGCCCTGGGCCGACCTCGACCCGGATGCGCAGTTCACTCTTACCGGACCTTCACAGGGGCCGGGCGCCCGCATGGAGTGGCGCAGCAAGGTGCCTGAGGTTGGCTCCGGATCGCAGGAGGTCATGACGGTCGTGCCGCAGCGCGAGGTCGGTATCCAGATGGTCTTCGACGGCACGGGCGAGGCCCTGTCGACGATGCTCCTGGAGCCGGTCGATGCCGGCACGCGGGCTACCTGGCGATTCGACATGGACCTCGGGATGAACCCCCTCAACCGCTGGATCGGATTGATGGTGGACGACTCGGTCGGCGCCGACCATGCGCGGGGACTCGGCCGCCTCAAGGCGCTCGTCGAGGCGGAAGCCACAGCCGCGGTCGTCGCCGCAGAAGCCGCCGAACTCGAGGCAGCCGCGCAACCGCTGCCTGACGCGGGCCCGCGCTGAGGCGTCAGCCCGCAGGGACGCCCGTGGTAACCGGGCACTCCACGCCGGTGCCGCCCAGTCCGCAATAGCCCTGTGGATTCTTCGCCAGGTACTGCTGGTGATAGTCCTCCGCGAAGTAGAAGACCGGCGCGGGCGCGATTTCTGTCGTCACGGCGCCATGGCCGGCAGCGGCCAACGCGCGCTGGTAGGCATCGCGTGATGCGATCGCCGCGCGCAACTGTGTCTCGTCGAGGCAGTAGATGGCGGAGCGGTATTGCGTGCCGATGTCATTGCCCTGCCGCATGCCCTGCGACGGATCGTGTGATTCCCAGAAGACCTTCAGGAGTTCCTCGTAGCTGACCCGCACAGGGTCGAACACGACGCGGACAACTTCCGCGTGACCGGTCAGGCCCGAGCAGACTTCCTCGTAGGTCGGGTTCGGCGTGGCACCGCCCGCATAGCCGACGGCCGTCACGTAGATGCCGGGCTGCTGCCAGAAGCGCCGCTCTGCACCCCAGAAGCAGCCGAGCGCAAACAGCGCGCACTGCTGGCCCGCCGGGTACGGCGGCGACGATCGACCGGCCGCTGATGTAATGTTCTGCGGCGACCGGCAACGGCGCTGAACGGCCGGGCAGCGCCTCGCCTGCGTCCGGCAATGTGGTTCGGCGGCCCGCATCGGCCATGGCGACCTCCATCCTTCGGGAACGTGCATCCTAGGAGAGCACAAGGCGAAACGCCACTTCGCCCGCCCGGCCGTGGTACATGACGCTTGCCGCGGCGCCGGTCTTCGGTATCCTGCGCTGGGTCCAGGGCTGCGCGACCAATGAGCATGACCGACGCACGATACGCCGCACGCTGCACGGCACGCCCGCAGCCGGGCCGCCGCCCCATGCCGCAGGCCGCTCCTTGAGCGCGTCGGCCAGCACGCCGCGCATCCGCCTCACGCAGTCGCTGTACGCGCTGACGGCGCTTGCCTGCGCGCTGTCCGGCGGCCAGGCGCTGGCCGGCGAGGCTGGGTTGCTGGCGCAGGCGGCGGGCTTCGTGCTGGTGGCAAGCGGCACGCTCTGGCGCCTGTGGTCTTCCGTGTTCGTTGCCGGCCGCAAGGACGTGGAAGTGGTCATGGACGGCCCGTATGCGCGCTGCCGCCACCCGCTGTACTTCGGCTCCGTGGTGGCCGCGCTTGGGCTCGGCCTCAGCACGCGCAGCGTGGTGCTGACCGTCGTCGTGACCGGCGCGGTGCTGATCGCGGCGCTATTGGCCGTCGCGCGCGAGGAACGGTGGCTTGCGGCGCACCACGGACAGGCCTGGCTCGACTATCGGGCACGGGTCCCTGCCCTGCTGCCCAGGCTGCGGCGGCCCGCAACGCCCACCTCGCGCGAGGTCAACCTGCCGGTGTTCCGCAAGGCGTTTCTCGATGCGGGCTCAGTGCTGGGCCTGTGGCTGTTGCTGGTCGTGATCGACGCGCTGCGTCCACACGGCTGGTGGCCGGTGCCATTCACGCTGCCATGAGCGAGCCGGCGCGAGCAGTCGCCGCTGAAGTCGGACTTGTTCGGCAGCGTGAGCCTGGTCCGGCGCGACGGGCAGCAGGTCGTCCGCCGGGACACACGGACCGCGCACGCCGGCTGCAAGTGGCTGGCGCGCCGGCTGGCGCGTCGCGAGGCGCGCGCACTCACTGCGCTCGACGGGCTGCCGGGCACGCCGCGGCTGCTCGCGTTCGACGGCGCGGTGCTCGAGCGCGGGTGGATTGCGGGCTCGCCCATGCAGCGCGCGCGTCCCGGCCATCACGAATATTTTCGCCAGGCGCTGACGCTGCTGCGCCAGGTGCACCGGGCAGGCGTCACGCACAACGACCTGGCGAAGGAGCCGAACTGGCTGGTCACGCCTGACGGCCGCCCGGCCCTCGTCGACTTCCAGCTGGCCGTCGTGCACCGCCGCCGCGGCCGGCTGTTCCGCATGCTCGCCCGCGAGGACCTCAGGCACCTGCTCAAGCACAAGCGCAGCTACCGGCCCGACCGGCTCAGCGCGAGGCAATCTGCGATTCTCGCGACGCCCGCCTGCACCTCAAGGCTGTGGCGCGCGACCGGCAAGCCCGTGTACCGCTTCGTGACCCGCGGCCTGCTCGGCTGGTCCGACCGGGAGGGCGCCGGCGACCGGCAGCGGCGTTGACGCGACCTGCGACGGGCCGCTTGGTGCGGCGCCGCGGTTCGGTTATCGTTGCGACCCTTCGTTGCCGCGTGCCGCATCGCGATGGCCATCTCGCAACCGCAAAACTTCACACGCCGGATCCCCGCGGCGCTGCCGTTCGGGGTCCGCGTCAGCCTGCGGCCCGATGACCCGTTTGCCAGGCTCGTCGGTGCCGAGTGGCAGAGGGTGCACTGGTATGCCACGGAACGCGACCGGGACGCGGCGCTCGACGACATGAGTCGCCGGCACCGCTACTCGCGCGTGGGCGACGAGCCCGCGCTGGTATTCTCGAAGGTGGAACTGGTCGGGCGAAGCCGGCGTCGCTGAGGGTCAGCGGATGCGGCCGAGCTGCAGATACAGGGCGTTGCCGCCGCCCTCGTCGAATCCTGTCGCGAAGTACACGGGCCCGATCGGGGTATCGAAGCCGACAAACAGCGCGCCGTTGATGCGCGCCGTGCCGAGGCCGATGTCGCCCCGGCTGGACCAGACATTGCCGAACTCGAGCGACAGCCCCGCATAGGTCGGCACATCCAGGAAACCCGGACCGCCACGGCCGATGCGGCGCAGGTAGATGCCGCGTGCGATGGCAAAATGCGGCCCGCTCAGCGAATCGACGACGCGGCCTGACAGGTTGAACAGGCCGCCGAGCGTGTAATAGTCCTGCGGCACGGCACGCGGACCCGACACGATCGAGCCGCCCGTCAGCCACAGGATGTAGGAGTGCCGGCCGCTCGACCGCGCCGCCATCCACTCGGCGGTCACGCGGTCCGAGTCGTAGTCCGCGCCGAGCGACCTGCGGCCGCCGTTCCAGTCCAGCGTGACCAGCTCGCCGTCGCCGGGGAAGTGCACGTTGTCGAGCCGGTCGAGCCCGACACGCGCATGCCATCCGCCGCGTTCGAAATCGGTGCGAGGCGGCAACCCGGCGCCCGCTTCGCCGGTCCGCAGTTCGCTGCGGCCGGTGGCGCGCAGCATGCCGACCCGCAGTTCGCCCCAGTTGCCGAATTCCCGGCCCACGTCGAGCCCGATCTCGTTGCTGCGGACAAGGTATTCCGCAATCCGGTCCTCGCCCTGGATGACGTCGAAGCTGCGCCGGTCGATCCGCAGGCGCGGCGCGGCAAACCAGCGCGAGGCTACGCCGAGCGGCTGGTAGAACTCCGTGAAGGCCTTGGGCTCCCCGCCCATCTGCAGGTCGGTCTGCCACTCGGCGCCGAAATCATTGATCTCGGTGACCAGGAACCTGACGCCGGCGTTGAAGCTGTTGCCACCTTCGAAGTCGTCCTGAAGTTCGAGCCCGAATCGCAGGTAGTTGGGGCCCCAGCTGCGCGGGCGGGTCGAGACTTCCAGGCCGCTTGCCTCGCCCTCGCGCACCACGCGGTAGTCGACCGTTTCGAAATTTCCGTCGCCGTACAACAGTGTCACGCCCCGCACGGCCCTTCGCGAGGTCAGCGACTGGCCGATCAGCGGGGCGAAGGCCGCGTCGATTCTCGCCTCGTAGCGTCTTGATTCCTCGTCCGCTCGCACGAACTGCACGATCGGTTCCGGGCGCTCTCGCGCCGCCCGGCCGGCGACGTAGCGGTTCCACGCGGCCTGTTCCAGCGTCAGCGACGCGAGCCACTCGGCGTGCCCGAGCGCCGCCTGCTCGCCGCGCTTCACGAGCCGCTCAGGACGGGAAAAGTCGATCGACGACCACGTCCCGAGCAGCGGCTCGACCAGCAGGTCGCGCCCGGTGAGTTGCGCGCGCTGCCGGTCCGTTTCGCGCTTGAACATGACCGCGAGCATCTGGTTGGACATCGCAAAGGCCGAGTCCAGGTCCTCGCGACCCAGCGGCGGAAAGCCCACGTCTACGGCGATGAGGATGTCGACGCCCATCGCCCTGGCGACGTCCACCGGGAAGTTGTTGACCAGGCCGCCATCGACCAGGAGTCGTCCGTCCAGCTCGACGGGCGAGAAGACGCCGGGCGCGGACATGCTGGCCCGCACGGCGCCCGTCAGGTCGCCTTGTCCCAGCACCACGAGTTCGCCCGTCTCGATGTCCGTCGCGACCGCGCGAAATGGAATGGGCAGTTGGTCGAAGTCGTCGATTTCTGCCACGCGCACGGTTTCGCGACGCAGCACCTGGGTGAGCTTCTGCCCCTGGATGAGGCCGCGCGGCAGCTTGATGCCGGTGCGCCCGAAGCCGACCGGCAAGCGCACCAGGAACTCGCGCTCTTCCTGCTTGCGCCGGTAGTCCAGGTCTTCACGGGGCGGGCTGTCCTGGAAGGACGACCGCCAGTCCAGCGTCTGGACCAGCGTCTCGATTTCCGCCGCCGACATGCCTGAGGCGTACAGGCCGCCCACGACGGCCCCCATGCTGGTGCCGGCGATGGCGTCCACCGGAATCCGCATTTCTTCCAGCACCTTGAGCACACCGACGTGGGCCAGACCGCGCGCACCGCCGCCGGACAGCACGAGCCCGACGCGCGGCCGGGCTGCCGGCTCCTCGACCACCGCGGGCACCGCGGCTGGCGAGGCAAGCACGCAACACAACAGGGTGACGAGCTGGCAGCGGCAGGCGTTCATCGGAAAACACGCTTTGGGAGGCGCATGTTACCACCGCACCGGACCCTCCGTGCGACGCGGGGCCGCGGTATCCTGCACGCCAGGCTGCGCTGGAGCGCCGGCTTTCGACGAGACCAGGATGCAACGGCTGACCAGATCGATCCTGCTCCTGTTGCTGCCCGGCGCGGCGGCGGCGGCGCCGCGCCCATCGCGGAAGTGCTCGTGACGTCGACCCGTCTCGAAGCCCCACTGCTGGCGCATGCCGGCAGCGTGACGCGGCTGGAGGCAGCCGACATCTTTCTGCGTATCCCCGACCCACCATGCGGAGTTGATCAACCGCGTGCCCGGCGCATTCATACAACGCGGCAGCGGCCAGGAGTCCCTCACCGCGCTGCGCTCGCCGGTGCTGACCGGGCCGGGTTCCTGCGGCGCTTTCCTGTTCCTCGAGGATGGCATACCGCTGCGGCCGGTCGGCTTCTGCAACGTCAACCAGCTGTTCGAGGCGAACTTCGAGCAGGCCGCCGCCGTGGAGGTGCTGCGAGGCCCGGGCAGCGCCTTGTACGGCGCCAACGCCATGCACGGCATCATCAACGTGATCAGCGCGGCGCCGTCGGCGCTGCCCGCCGTCGGCCTCACCGTCGAGGCCGGCTCGGATCGCTACCTGCGCGCCGCCATGCGCCTGTCGGGCGCGACGCTGTCGGGACAGGCGGGGCTGACGGCCCTGGCGACGACGGACGGCGGCTGGCGCGACGCCACCGGCCTGGATGAACAGAAGTTCTCGGCCGCCCTCGTGCGGACCGCCGGCCCCGGCGAGCTGACGCTGCGCCTCAACGCGACGCGTCTCGGGCAGGACACGGCCGGATTCGTGACGGGTGAGGGCGCCTACCGGGACCGGACCGTCGCGCGCTCCAACCCGAATCCCGACGCGTATCGCGATGCGACGAGCGTCCGCGCAACGGCGCACTGGGCGCAGTCGCCGGATGGCGGCGGCGCGTGGGACCTGCGGGGAGTGCTGCGCAGTTCGCGCATGGAGTTCCTGCAGCACTTCCTGCTGGGTCAGCCACTCGAGCGCAACGGACAGGACAGCGTGGCCGTGCTTGCCTCCCGCTCGATCGACGCCGCTGGCGGTCGTCTCGTGACCGGGCTCGACCTGGAGGCCGCGCGAGGCTTCCTCGTGCAGCAGCAGGCGGCAGCGACCACCGGTGGCTCGGCCGCGGCCAATGCCGCGCGTCCGGTCGGCCGACACTACGACTACGGGGTATCTTCGGCGCTGGCCGCGCCGTACCTGCATTGGGAGCGTCCGCTGGGCGGTCCGTTGACGCTGACGGCCGGACTGCGGGCCGAATGGCTGCGGTACGACTACGACAACCGCATGCCGGACGGCAACACCGACGAGTCCGGCGCCGCATGCCCGGTCGCGGGAGGCTGCCTGTACACGCGCCCCGCAGACCGCCGTGACACGTACTTCAACGCCGGGCCACGGCTGGGCCTGGCCTGGCGGCTAAGCGATTCGAGCACGGCCTGGGCTGCGGCGAGTCGCGGCTTCCGGCCGCCTGAAGCGACCGAGTTGTACCGCCTGCAGCGTGGCCAGCAGGTGGCCGACCTGCGTTCGGAGCGCATGGACGGATTCGAGTTCGGCTGGCGGCGCCTGAGCGACCGCATGTCGATCGAGCTGGCGGCCTACCGGGCAGACAAGGACGCCGTGGTGCTGCGCGACTCGCTGGGATTCAACGTGAGCGGCGGCCGCACGACGCACCGCGGCATCGAGTACGGGTTCGACTGGCGACCCGGCGCTGGCTGGCGGCTCGGCGGGTCCGGCACCTGGGCCCGCCACCGCTATGCATTCACGGGCGGCATCGAGCAGGGCGAACAGGTGACAGACGGCGACGACGTCGACACGGCGCCGCGGCAACTGCACTCGCTGCGGCTGGGCTATGACGGCAGCCGCTTTTCCGGAGAGGTCGAGTGGCTCAGCGTCGGCGCCTACTGGGCCAACGCCTCCAACACGGCCCGCTACCCGGGGCACGACCTGCTCAACCTGCGCCTGGGGTGGTCGGCCACCGCCGGGCTGGAACTGGCGCTGCGGCTGACCAACCTCGCGGACCGCGCCTACGCGGACCGCGCCGATTACGCCTTTGGCAGCTACCGCTACTTCCCCGGCCGCGGCCGCGCCGCGTTCCTGGAAATCGCGTATCACCGCGACTGAGGTACTAGAATCCCCGGGACCCACTGCAGGATCACGCCATGTACACGACCGCCTTCCTGACCACTGCGCTGATCGGCGTGGCGCTCGCCGTGCAGGTGGGTCTCAACTCGATCATGCGCGTGCACGTCGGCAGCGCCGCTACCGCCGCGCTGATCAACTTCGCGGTCGGCACGGTGGCGCTGGCCGCGGCGGTCTTCGTCATGCGCACGCCGCTGCCGACGGCCGGGCAGCTGGCCGGCGCGCCCTGGTGGGCCTGGCTGGCGGGTTTCGCCGGCGCGGCATACGTCGCGTCCTCGGCGATCATCGGCCCGCTGATCGGCGGCGCCGCATTCCTGGCGCTGATCGTCGCCGGACAGATGATCGGCTCGCTGGCGCTCGACCATTACGGCGTGCTCGGCTTTCCCGAGCGCCCGGCGGATGCCCTGCGCATCCTGGGCGCCGTGCTGGTCGTGGTCGGCGTGGTGCTGCTCGCGCGGGACTGAATGGCCTCAGGCCGCGCGCCGCCTGCCCGCCTGGCGCGACCGCCGCGCCCCGAGCGGCACCTGTTGCGTGATGCAGTGGATGTTGCCGCCGCCGAGCAGGATCTCCCGAGCCGGCACGCCGACCACCTCGCGGCGCGGGAACAGCTTCTGCAGCGCGCGTATCGCCCGGGCATCGGTCAGCGGATCGAGCAGCGGCATCACGACGCGGCGGTTGGCGATGTAGAAGTTGACGTAGGAGCCGGCCATGCGGTCGCCCGAGCGGCGCACGCGCGTGCCCGGACGGCGCTCGAGTCCGCCGGCCTCCTTCCGCGTCATGTGCAGCGGTCCCGGCTGCGGCAACTTGTGGACTTTCAGGCGACGGCCGCGTGCGTCGCGTGCGTCGGACAGCCGTTGCAACGCGTCGCGGCTGATTTCGTACTGGGGGTCGCTGCGGTCGTCCGGCCACGTCAACGCGACCACGCCCGGGCGCACGAAGCAGCACAGGTTGTCCACGTGGCCGTCCGTCTCGTCCTCGACAACGCCGCGACCCAGCCAGATCACGTGTTCAGCGCCGAGGTAATCGCGCAGCCCGCGCTCGATGCCGGCCTGGTCCATGCCGGGATTGCGATTGGGATTGAGCAGGCACTCCTCGGTCGTCAGCACCGTGCCCTGCCCGTCACAGTGGATCGAGCCGCCTTCCAGGATGAACGGCGCGCGGTAGCGATCGAGTTGCTCGACCTCGAGCATCTTGCGTGCGACCCACTCGTCCTGGTCCCAGGGACTGTAGGCCCCGCCGTCGAGGCCGCCCCAGGCGTTGAACTGCCAATCCACGCCGCGCACCCGGCCGCTGCTGTCCGCGACAAATGTCGGCCCGGTATCGCGCGCCCATGCGTCGTCGGCGCTCATCTCGACGATCCGCACGACCTCGGGCAGGGCCGCGCGGGCGGCCGCGTATTGCGACGCCGACGCACCCATCGTCACCGGCTCGACCGCCGCGATGGCGGACGCGACTGCCACGAAGGCCCGTTGCGCAGGCGCGGCCCGCTGGCGCCAGTTGTCCGGCCGCTCCGGCCAGATCATCCAGGTTCCGGCGTGCGGCTCGAACTCGCCGGGCATGCGGAATCCGTCGCGGCGCGGCGTGCTTTTCAGGGTGCGGGGCATCGCGTCCTCCCGCGCCGATTCTAGGTCATCGGCCTGGATCGCGTCTCGCCTTGCACGGCGAGAGTCTGCTTGCACTTGCGCCGACGAGGCGCGCTTTTGGCCAGCCGGGCTTCCCGCAGCCCGTCTTCAGCGACGCTCGAGCACCGTGGCGATACCCTGCCCCAGGCCGATGCACATGGTCGCCAGCCCGAGTTCCGCGTCCTTCCATTCCATCGCGTTGAGCAGGGTCGTGGTGATGCGGGCGCCCGAGCAACCGAGCGGATGGCCCAATGCGATCGCGCCGCCGTTGAGGTTGACCCGGTCCCCCATCGTCTCGAGCAAGCCGAGGTCCTTCAGCACGGACAGGCCCTGCGCGGCGAAGGCCTCGTTCAACTCGACCACCTGGATGTCGGACAGTTTCATGCCGGCGCGCTTCAGCGCCTTCTTGGTCGCCGGCACCGGCCCGTAGCCCATGATCGCCGGGTCACAGCCGGCCGTGGCCATCGACCGGACCTTGGCGCGTGGCGCGAGTCCCAGGGCCTTGGCGCGCTCTGCGCTCATCACCAGCATCGCCGCAGCGCCGTCGGAGATGGCCGACGAGGAGCCGGCAGTGACCGTTCCGTTCTTCGGGTCGAAGGCCGGCGGCAACGCCGCCAGTGCCTCGAGCGTCGTCTCGGGACGGATCACCTCGTCGACGTCGCATGACACGAGGAAGCCGTTCGCGTCGTGTCCCTCGATGCCGACGATCTCGTTCTTGAAGCGCCCGGTCCGGGTCGCCTCCCAGGCCTTCGCATGCGAGCCGACGGCGAACTGGTCCTGCATCTCGCGCGTGATGCCGTGCACGCGCCCCAGCATCTCGGCGGTCAGGCCCATCATGTTCGAGGCCTTGGCGTACTGCTTCGACGCCGCAGGGTTCAGGTCGATGCCGTGCATCATGCCGACGTGGCCCATGTGCTCGACGCCGCCGATCACGAAGACATCGCCCTGGCCGGTCATGATCTGCGCGGCGGCCGTGTGCAGCGCCTGCATGGACGACCCGCACAGGCGGTTGACCGTCTGGCCTGGCACCGTGTGCGGCAGCCCGGCGAGCAGCAGCGCGTAGCGCGCGATGTTCATTCCCTGCTCGAGGGTCTGGTTCACGCAGCCCCAGATCACGTCCTCGACCTCGGCCGGGTCGACGGCGGGATTGCGCCTGAACAGGGCCTTGATCAGTTCGGCCGACAGGGTGTCGGCGCGCACCTGGCGGAACATGCCGCCCTTCGAACGGCCCATGGCGGAGCGTACGCCATCGATGATCACGACATCGCGGGGATTAGAGCTCATCTTGGTCTCTCCAGGATTCCTATTGGACCGAAGGGTCAGGCGAAGAACTTCTTGCCCGAGGCCGCCATGTCACGCAGCAGCCTGGGCGGTTCGTACAGCTTGCCGAGCGAGGCGTACTTGTCGCACATCGCGACGAAGGCCGCCGCCCCGGTCTGGTCCACGTAACGGCAGGCGCCGCCGCGGAATGGCGGGAAGCCGATGCCGTAGATCAGCGCCATGTCCGCCTCGTAGGGCGTCGCGACGATCTTCTCCTCGAGGCAGCGCGCCACCTCGTTCACCATCGGCACCATGCAGCGCGCGATGATCTCCTCCGGGGCGAATTCGCGGCGCGCCGCCACGACCGGCGCGATCACCTCGTAGCTCGCCGGGTCGGCGCTCTTCTTCGGCCTGCCCTTCTTGTCAGGCGCATAGGTGTAGTAGCCCTTGCTGTTCTTCTGGCCGTAACGGCCGGCATCGACCATGAGGGTCGTGGTGCTCTTGAAGTCCGGCTGCATGCGATCGGGGAAGCCCTCCGCCATGACGGCGGCGGCATGCACGGCCGTGTCCATGCCGACCACGTCCATCAGGTAGGCGGGCCCCATCGGCCAGCCGAAGCGCTCCATGACCTTGTCGACGGCCTGGAAGTCGGCGCCATCCCGCAGCAGCATGTGGAATCCGGCGAAGTATGGAAACAGCACCCGATTGACCAGGAACCCCGGACAGTCGTTGACGACCACCGGCGTCTTGCCCATCTTCTGTGCCAGCGCGACCGTTGCCGCGATCGCCTCATCCGACGATTTTGCACCGCGGATCACCTCGACCAGCGGCATCATCTGCACCGGGTTGAAGAAGTGCATGCCGACGAAGTTCTGCGGCCGCTTCAGCTTTTCGGCCAGCGAGGTGATCGAGATCGTCGAGGTATTCGATGCGATGATCGTGTCCTCGCCCACGAGTCCCTCCACCTCGGCGAACACCGCCTTCTTGACCTTCGGATTCTCGACCACGGCCTCGATGACGATGTCCACCCCGGCGAAGTCGCCGTAATTCATCGTGGGCCGGATCCGCGCGAGCGTCTCGGACATCGCGGCGGGTTGCATCCTGCCCTTCTCGACCTGCTTGGTCAGCAGCTTGCCGGCCTCGCTCATGCCGAGCGCGAGCGCGTCGTCGCGGATGTCCTTCATGATGATCGGCAGACCCTTGACCGCGCTCTGGTAGGCGATGCCGCCGCCCATGATGCCGGCGCCGAGCACCGCCGCCTGGCGGATCTCGCGGGAACCCTTCTTCGCCCAGCCGCCGGCGATCTTCTTGACCGCCTGGTCGGCCATGAACAGGCCGATCAGCGCCTCGGCCTGTGGCGTCACCGCCGCCTTGGCGAAATGTTTCGCCTCGACCTCCAGCGCAGCATCGCGGCCGAGGCCGGCCGCGGCCTGCATGGCCTTCAACGCCAGCATCGGCGCCGGGTAGTTGGGCCCGGCCTGGCCGCTGACCACCGCCATGGTGGAGGTGAAGGCCATCGCCTGTTCGGTGGCGTTGAGCTTGAGCGGCGCCAGCTTCTCGGCACGCTTGCCCTGCCAGTCGAGCCGGCCGGCGATGCACTGCCTGACCAGGGCCAGGGCGGCGTCCCGCAGCTTGTCCGGTTCAACCACCGCATCCACGGCGCCGTCCTTGAGGGCCGCGTCGGGACGCTTCTCGCTGCCAGTGGCAATCCACTCGACGGCGTTGTCGACGCCCATGATCCTCGGCAACCGTACGGTGCCGCCGAATCCCGGGAAGATGCCGAGCTTGACCTCGGGGACGCCCATGCGGGCCGCGGTGGACATCACGCGGTAATCGCCGGACAACGCCAGTTCGGTCCCGCCGCCGAGGCAGATCCCGTTGATTGCCACGACCGTCGGCACTGGCAGGTCCTCGAAGCGGCACAGCATGCGGTTGACCTCGAGCACGCTCTGCACGATCGCCGCCTCGCCCTGGGCGAACATGCCGCCGAACTCGGTGATGTCCGCGCCCACGATGAACACCGGCTTGCCGGAGGTGACGATCACGCCCTTCACGCCACCGTCCTTGGCGATGGCCCGCGTCGCGGCATCGAATTCCTGCAGCGTCGCCTTGTTGAGCTTGTTGACCGACTCTCCAGCGAGGTCGAGCTTCAGTTCCGCAATGCCGTCGCCGACGGACGCCACGCTGATGGCGGATCCCGAGTAGATCATGGCAGTCTCCGTACTTTCCACCGGTGAGAGGTCACCCTGCGACCGGCGCGGGTGGCTCGAACTGCGTGTGCCCCCTATGCCGGGCATCGCGGTCCATTGGTATTATTGCCCGCGGCGCATTCCCGCGCGGTCTCGGTTATCCACTTTGACCGGGCGCGGACCACCCTGCCGGAGCGACCCATGAAAGAACGGACGACGCAACGACCCCTGCCACCGCCCCTGCCGGGCTGGTTCCCCCGTGGCGCGGCCCTGTTGCGCGACCCGACGCTGAACAAGGGCACGGCGTTCTCCGAGCGGGAACGGGACGCGCTCGGGCTGCGCGGCCTGCTGCCGCCCCATGTCTGCTCCCAGGAAGACCAGGTCGACCGGGTGCTCGAGAATTTCCGGCGCCTCGACTCGAACCTGTCGCGCTACATCCTTCTGGAAGCGCTGCACGACCGCAACGAGGCGCTGTTCTTCAGGGTGATCACGGAAAACCCTGATGAAATGATGCCGATCATCTACACCCCGACGGTCGGGTTGGCCTGCCAGCAGTTCGGGCACATCTACCGGCGGCCGCGCGGCATGTTCATCTCGGCGGCGGACCGCGGGCGAATCGTCGAGGTCATGCGCAACTGGCCCTTCAGCGAGGCGCGCATCATCGTCGTCACCGACGGCGAACGCATCCTCGGGCTCGGCGACCTCGGCGCCAACGGCATGGGCATACCGATCGGCAAGCTGGCCCTGTACACGGCATGTGCCGGCGTTCATCCGCGGCAGTGCCTGCCGGTCATGCTGGATACCGGCACCAACAACCAGGGGCTGCTGGACGACCCGCTGTACATCGGCCTGCGCCAGCGGCGCCTGACGGGTGCCGCGCTCGACGAGCTCGTCGAGGAATTCGTCGCGGCCACGCAGCAGCTGTTCCCGGGCATCGTCATCCAGTTCGAGGACTTCGCCAACCATAACGCCTTCCGGCTGCTCAGGAACTACCGGGACAAGGTGTGCTGCTTCAATGACGACATCCAGGGCACTGCCGCGGTCACGGTGGCCGGGATCTTCTCGGCCCTGCGCATCACCGGCAAGCGGATGTCGGAGCAGACCTTCCTGTGCCTCGGCGCGGGCGAGGCGGCGACCGGCATCTCGGACCTGCTGGTGGCGGCCATGGCGGACGACGGCATGGACGAGCAGGCCGCGCGCGGCCGCTGCTGGATGGTCGACTCCAAGGGGCTGGTCGTGGCCAGTCGCAAGGAACTGGCCGACGCACAAGCAGGCCTATGCGCACGCGCATGCGCCGGTCGCGGATTTCACGGCCGCCGTCCACGCGCTCCAGCCCACGGCGATCATCGGCGTGGGCGCGACGCCACAGACCTTCACGCAGGAAGTGATCGAGACCATGGCCCGGCTCAACAAGCGGCCGATCGTCTTTGCGCTGTCCAATCCCACTTCGCAGGCCGAATGCACGGCCGAGCAGGCCTATGCCTGGTCGGGCGGCCGCGCGCTGTTCGCGTCAGGCAGCCCGTTCGATCCGGTCGACCTGGGCGGCAAGCACTTCGTGCCCAGACAGGGCAACAACTCGTACATCTTCCCGGGCGTCGGGCTGGGCGTCGTGACGGTCAAGGCCTCGCGCGTGACCGACAGCATGTTCATGGCCGCGGCGCGTACGCTCGCGGAATCGGTCAGCGAGGCGGATCTGGCGCAGGGCAGCCTGTACCCGGCGCTGGCGCGGGTGCGCGACGTCTCGGCGCACATCGCCGTCGCGGTCGGCGACGTCGCCTTCCGCGAGGGGCTGGCCGGCATCGAGCCCGTGGACGACCTGCACCAGCTCATGCTGCAGCAGATGTACGACGGGCACTACGTCAGCTTCGTGGACTGAGCCCGCGGCGGGACTCACATGGGCTGCTGCACCCGCGGCAATTCCCGTGTCAATGCCGGCGCAGGCGATGATCACATGATCGGCTGTGGCACCTAGATCCGGGCGCGTCGCAGCCTGAGTGCGTTGCTCACGACCGACACTGAGCTGAAACTCATGGCCAGTGCTGCAATCATCGGACTGAGCAGAATGCCGAACACCGGGTACAACACGCCGGCAGCCACCGGCACGCCGATGGAGTTGTAGAGGAACGCAAAGCCCAGGTTCTGCTTCATGTTGCGGACCGTGGCACGGGAAATCGCCCGGGCGCGGGCGATGCCGCGCAGGTCGCCCTTGACCAGCGTCACCTGCGCGCTGGACATCGCGACATCCGTTCCCGTTCCCATCGCCACCCCAACGTCGGCCGTCGCCAGCGCTGGCGCATCGTTGATGCCGTCGCCCGCCATGGCGACGCGCCGGCCTTGCTGCTGCAGGCGCTTGATGAGTGCCGCTTTGTCTTCCGGCCGAACCTCGCCATAGACCTCGTCGATACCCAGCGTGCCCGCCACCGCCTCGGCGGTCGCCTTCGCGTCGCCGCTGGCCATTACCAGGTGCAGTCCTTCGGCGTGCAGCTGCGCGATGGCCTCCGGCGTCGACTCCTTGACGGCGTCCGCAACGGCGAGAATGCCGGCCAAAACCCCGTCAACCGCGAGAAACACGATACTGGCGCCGGTGCGGCGAAGATCTTCGGCCCGTCCGGTCGTCGATTCAGTGACGCGTGCACCCTCCGATGCCATGAGCGCCGCATTGCCAAGCGCCAGACGCCTGCCCGCCACGTGTCCGCGCACACCCTGCCCGGCAACCGCCTCGAACGCTTCAGCCTTGGCAAGCGCGAGATTGCGGTCGCGCGCCGCGGCAACGATCGCTTCCGCCAGGGGATGCTCGCTGCCCTGATCGATGCTGGCCGCGAGTTGCAGGACGTCGTTCTCGGCAAATTCGTTGGCTGCGATCGCCTCCTTGAGAACGGGGCGGCCGACCGTCAGCGTGCCGGTCTTGTCCACCACCAGCGTGTCGATCTTGCGCAGCGTCTCGATGGCCTCGGCGTCACGGAACAGGATGCCGTTCTGCGCCGCCCGGCCGGTTGCGACCATGACCGACATCGGCGTCGCCAGACCCAGTGCGCACGGGCAGGCGATGATCAGTACCGCGACGGCGTTGAGCACGCCGTAGACCCAGGAGGGCTCCGGACCGAACAGTCCCCAGACCAGGAACGTGGCGATGGCCACACCGATCACGGCCAGCACGAACCAGTACGCGACACTGTCCGCCATGCGTTGCATCGGCGCCCGCGAACGCTGCGCCTGGGCGACCAGCTGCACGATCTGCGACAGCACCGTGTTCGCGCCGATCTTGTCGGCAACGATGATCAGGCTGCCGTTGCGATTGAGCGTGGCGCCGATCACGTGCGCGCCGGCGGTCTTTTCGACCGGCATCGGCTCACCGGTGAGCATCGACTCGTCCACGCTCGAGGCGCCTTCCAGCACCCGGCCGTCCACCGGCACCTTCTCGCCCGGGCGCACGCGCAGCCGGTCGCCAACGACGACTTCGGTGAGCGGCACGTCTTCCTCGGTGCCGTCATCCCGCAGTCGCCGCGCCGTTTTCGGCGCCAGGCCGAGCAGTGCCTTGATGGCCGCGGATGTCTTCGACCGTGCCTTCAATTCCAGCAACTGTCCCAGCAGGGTCAGCGAGACAATGACCGCCGCCGCCTCGAAGTAGACCGCGACCCGCCCGTCTACCACGAAGGATGCCGGGAACAGTCCCGGCACCAGCGCCGCGGCGAGACTGTAACCAAACGCCGCTCCGACGCCGATGCCGATCAGCGTCCACATGTTGGGATTGCCGGTGCGTATCGAACTGACGCAGCGTACGAAGAACGGCCAGCCCGCCCACAAGACGACTGGCGTCGCCAGCGCCAGTTCCAGCCAGATTCGCGTGCCGCCCGTAACCGCCGTCCAGCGATCGCCAGACATCGCCAGCAGCACGACCACCACGCTCAGCGGCAGCGTGATCCAGAACCGCCGGGAGAAGTCCTTGAGTTCGGGGTTCTCTTCTTCCTCCACGCCGGGCAGTTCGGACTCCAGTGCCATGCCGCAGATCGGACAGACGCCGGGTCCGGTCTGGCGCACCTCTGGATGCATCGGACAGGTGAATGTCGCCGTTGCGGACGCAGCTACCGGAGCTTGTCCGACCCGGAATTTCTCCAGGCAGCGGGCCGAGCAGAAATAATGCGTGGTTCCATGCCGCTCCAGCCGGTGCTTGGCGGTGGCCTTGGTCACGCTCATTCCACAGACCGGATCCATGGCCACGGGGCCGCCGTGGGGAACTTCATTGCGGGCGTGTCCGTGATCGCAGCATGAATGCTGCTGGTGATTTTCACCCTTGTGATTCACTGCGGTGTCTCCTGCCTGGCCAATCCAAGCTGGACTCTCCGTCATGGAGTGCTGGCAGCACGATCCAATCGGCGCGGGCGCTCAGGTCCCGTGATGAGCGAACACGGAGGTCGATCCATCCTTCGCTACGGCCACAACGTCGTATGGCTCACCGGCGCCGTCCTGTTCCATGCCGGGTGAGCCGATGACCATCCCCGGTACCGCCAGGCCGCGAACGTCCGGGCGCTCGACCAGAAGCCGGATTACGTCGCTCGCAGGAACGTGCCCCTCGATGAAGTAGCCGTCGACTTCGGCGGTGTGGCAGGAGCCCACCGGCGGGAAGGCCCATCCGGATCTTGACCGGCTCGGTGTTCTCGGTAGTGACGACCTCGACCGGGAACCGGCCTGGCTCATGTGTTCGGCCCACAGCTCGCAGCAGCCGCAATACCGCGAACTGTAGACGACAATCGTGGCAGGTCGTGCATTGGTGCGCCGACGTGACACGCGGCAGCACTCTGGTCCGCGACGTCCGCCATGGACGGCGTCGTCGACCCGCGCGCTCGGCGCGCAGGCCGACCAGTCACCAGCAGGGCGGCCCAGTGCCGACGGTCTCACGATTCGCTCATGGTATCTGCTCCTGTGCATGGCTGGCCCTCCGGAATGCAGCTGGCGGATCAGGCCACGGCCACATTCGGCTTTGCGGCACCCGCCGGCGATTGAACTGTGGCGGGCTCGCCATCGGAGTCCGGTGTGCCCGGCCGCTTGACCAGCAGATAGATGGCCGGGATGACGACCAGGGTCAGCACCGTGGACGAGATCATGCCGCCGACCATCGGCGCGGCGATGCGGCGCATGACCTCGGATCCGGTGCCGCTGCCCCACATGATCGGCAGCAGGCCGGCCATGATGGCCACCGACGGTCATCATCTTCGGCCGCAGCGCGCTCGACCGCACCCTGCATGATCGCACCGTGCAGGTCGGCCAGCCACCGTCGCGCCCCGCCTGCCTCGCACGGTCGCGCGCCTCGCTGCAAGGCGTGGTCAAGGTAGATCAGCATCACGCACGCCGGTTTCGGCCGCCACGCCAGCCAGTGCGATGAAGCCGACTGCCACCGCGACGCTCATGTCGTAGTCGAGCGCCCACATCAGCCAGACGCCGCCGACCAGCGCGAACGGCACCGACAGCATGACGATCAGCGTCTCGGTGAGGCGCCCGAAGTTGAGGTAGAGCAGCAGCGAAGATGATGGCCAGCGTCACGGGCACGACCACTTTGCAGCCGCGCCTTGGCGCGCTCCATGTATTCGAACTGGCCGCTCCAGGTCGCGTAGAAGCCGGGCTCGAAGCTGACCTGCTCGGCCACGGCGCGGCGCGCCTCGTCGACGTAGCCGCCGATGTCGCGGCCGCGGATATCGACGTAGATGTAGGCCGACAGCAGTGCGTTCTCGGTGCGGATCGACGGGCGGTGCCACGCTCGAGCACGACCGTGGCGAGCTGCCCGAGCGGCAACGACTGGTCGCCGGCTACCGGCACCAGCACCAGGCGCGCGATCTTGTCCGGGTCGTCCCGCAGTTCCCGCGGATAGCGCACGCTGACGCCATAGCGCTCGCGGCCCTCGACCGTCGTCGTCACGACTTCGCCGCCGAGCGCCGAGCCGATCGATCTCCTGCAGCGTCGCCGATCGGCACGCCGTAGCGCGCCAGCGCCTGGCGATCCGGATCGATCGTCAGGTAGTAGCCGCCGGTGACGCGCTCGGCGAACACGCTGGTCGTGCCCGGGCACTTCGCGGACCACCGCTTCGATCCTGCGCGCCGATGCGCTCGATCCCGTCGAGATCCTTGCCGAACACCTTGATGCCGACCGGCGTGCGGATGCCGGTCGACAGCATGTCGATGCGCGCCTTGATCGGCATGGTCCAGGCGTTGGAGATGCCCGGCATGCTGCACCGCGGGGTCCAGTTCCTCGATGAGCCGCTCGTAGGTCATGCCCGGGCGCCACTGCTCGACGCGGCTTGAGGTTGATGACCGTCTCGAACATTTCCAGCGGCGCCGGGTCGGTGGCGGTGTTGGCACGACCCGGCCTTGCCGAACACGCTCTCCACTTCCGGCACCTGCTTGATCAGCCGGTTCTGCAGCTGCAGCAGTTCGCTTGCCTTGGTGACGGACATGCCGGGCAGCGAGGCGGGCATGTAGAACAGCGTGCCCTCATTGAGCGTCGGCATGAACTCGCTGCCGAGCTGGCGAGCCGGCCAGGCCGTCGCCACCAGCGCCAGCACCGCCACGGCAATGACCATCTTCGGATGACGCATGACCTGCCGGATGATCGGACGTAACCGCGCATCAGCGCGCGGTTCACCGGGTTCTTCTCGTCCGGGACGATCTGTGCCGCGCACGAACAGCAGCATCAGCACCGGCACCAGCGTCACCGACAGCATCGCCGCGCCGAGCCATGGCGAAGGTCTTGGTGTAGGCCAGCGGCGTGAACAGGCGGCCCTCCTGCGCCTCCAGCGAAAACACCGGCAGGAACGACACGGCGATGATCAGCAGGCTGAAGAACAGCGCCGGCCCGACCTCGCGGCAGGCGTTGATGATCAGCTGCAGCGCGCGACGCGCCCGGATCGCCGCGCTCTAGGTGCTTGTGGGCGTTCTCGATCATGACGATGGCCGCGTCGACCATCGCGCCGATGGCGATGGCGATGCCGCCCAGGCTCATGATGTTGGCGTTGACGCCGATCATGCGCATGGCCATGAACGCCATCAGGATGCCCGACCGGCAGCATGACGATCGCCACCAGCGCGCTGCGCACGTGCAGCAGGAACAGAACGCAGACCAGCGCGACGACGATGCTTTCCTCGATCAGCGTGCGGCTCAGGTTGTCGATCGCGCGGTGGATCAGGTCCGAGCGGTCGTAGACGGTGCGAACCTCGACGCCTTCCGGCAGTCCCGGCGCCACTTCGGCGATGCTCGCCTTGACGTTGTGGATGACGTCGAGCGCGTTCTCGCCGAAGCGCGCGGTCACGATGCCGGCCACCACCTCGCCTTCGCCATTCAGTTCGGCCACGCCGCGACGCTCGTCCGGCACCAGCTCGACCCGCGCCACGTCGCGTATCAGCACCGGCACGCCGCCGACGGCCTTGACCACCAGCTGCTCGAGGTCGTCGATGCCGCGCAGGTAGCCCTTGCCGCGCACCATGAACTCGGTTTCGGCCAGCTCGACGAGTGCGCCCGCCGACGTCGACGTTGCTGTCGCGGATGGTCCTGATGACGTCCGGCGCGCGACACACCGTGAGCCTGCAGGCGCTGCGGATCGAGCACGACCTGGTACTGGCGGACGAAGCCGCCCACCGTGGCGACTTCCGCGACGCCCGCGCGATTGGTGAGCTGGTAGCGCAGGTACCAGTCCTGGATCGATGCGCAGTTCGTCGAGCGTCTTGTTCTTGGCCACCAGCGCGTACTGATAGACCCAGCCGACCGAGGTGGCGTCCGGACCCAGCGTCGGCGTCACGCCTTCCGGCAGGTTGCCAAGCACGCCGCTCAGGTACTCGAGCACGCGCGAGCGCGCCCAGTACAGGTCGGTCTTGTCCTCGAAGATGACGTAGACGAACGAGGCGCCGAAGTAACGAGAAGCCGCGCACCACCTTGGCGCGCGGCACGGCCAGCATGGCGCTCGCCAGCGGATAGGTGATCTGGTCCTCGACGACCTGTGGCGCCTGGCCGGGATATTCCGTGTAGACGATGACCTGGACGTCTGACAGGTCGGGAATGGCATCGAGCGGCGTCTTCGCGACCGCCCAGATGCCGGCCCCGACCACGAACGCCGTGCTCAGCAGGACCAGGAAGACGTTCCTGACCGACCAGCTGATGACGCGTTCGAGCATGATCAGTTGCTCTCGTGACCCTGGTGGTCTTCTGGTGCTGGGCTGGGATGCCGTGCCCCCGGTGATCCTCGGCACTCGACTGATCGGCGTGGCCCTGATGGGCATCGGAGTCGCTGGCGCCGGCCGCCGGCTGCACCCCGCGTCGTCGCCGCATTCGGCTGGCGCACCCCGAGCGTGACCGGCGTGCGGCGACAGGCCAGCCACGGCGGAGCGCAGGTTGCTCTCCGCGTCGATCAGGAAGTTGGCGCGTGTCACGACCTGCTCGCCCGCGCCCAGTCCCGAGAGGATCTCGATGCGCCCATCCGCACGCCGCCCCGCCGCAACCGTGCGCGGCTGGAAGCGCCCGCGGCCAACGTCCACGAACACGATCTGCCGCTCGCCGGTGTCGAGCAGTGCCAGCGACGACACCGACACCACGTCCGCCGCCGCTGTGGACGACATCTCCGCAGTGGCGAACATGCCCGGCCGCAAGGCACCGTCGGGGTTGTCGACGACGACCCGGACTGGGTCGTTCGGGTCACCGGGTTGAGACGTCGGGTAGATGAACTCGACCCGGCCTTCCCGGACGCGACCCGGCTCAGACGGTCACTTCGATCGCAACGTCGCTGCCGATCGTGACCACGCCGAGGTCCTGCTCGAACACGTCCGTCAGCAGCCAGACCCGGCTCAGGTCGGCGATCTCGAACAGCCGCTCGCCAGGCATGACCCGCATGCCCAGCGTCGCCATACGCTCGAGCACGACACCGCTGGCCGGCGCGCCCAGCACCAGCGTGCGTTGCACTTCGCCGGTCTGCTCCAGCTGTGCGATGGCCCGCGGCCCGATGTCCCAGTTGCGCAGGCGATCGCGCGCGGAAGCGATCACGGCATCGGCGCCGCGCACGGCTTCGGCGGGCGCCTCCAGGCGGCGCCGGGACGCCATGGCCACCAGCAGTTCCTGCTGCGCCGACACCAGTTCCGGGCTGTAGAGGGCCATCACCGGCTGGCCGCGGCGTACCGCCTGGCCCGTCGAGTTGACGTAGAGCTTCTCGATCCAGCCGTCGATCTTGGTCGTCACGGTGGACAGGCCCGGCTCGGCCGCCGTCAATCGCCCCACGGCCCGTACCTTCTGCGTCCAGCGGCTGTCGGTCACGGGCTCGGTCGTCACGCCCAGCGTCTGGATCCGCTCCGGGGAAAGCGCGATGCCGCCGCTGCCAGCCGCGCCGCCAGCCTCCTCTCCCTCGTAGACCGGGATGTAGTCCATGCCCATCTGGTCCTTCTTCGGCACCGGCGAGGTGTCGGGCAGACCCATCGGATTGCGGTAAAAGAGGACGCGCTTTTCGGCCTTGCGCAACCGCACCCTCGGGTGCCACGCCGGCACGGTAGCCGGCCCACCAGTAGCCTACGCCCAGGCCAAGGCCCAGCAGCGCGAGTGCGGCGACCAGCGTGGTCAGCCGCGTACGGGTCTCAAGCATCACGCTTCTCCCAGCAGATCGAGGAACTCGGCGAGCTTGCGCCGGTAGCTGGCGGCGGCGGCGATGGTGTCCAGCCGCGCCTGTTTCACCTGCAGCGCTGCGTCGATCAGCGAGAGGAAATCCATGGCCCCGGTGCGGTAGGCGCCGAGCACCGACTGGACGGTCGCATCCGCCTGCGGCTCGAGCGTGTCACGGGCCAGCGTCCAGCGCTCAATCGCGGCCTGTGCCTCGGCATGCGACTCACGCAGCCCGCCGAGCGCCCGCAGGTAGACGTCATCGCGCGCCAGCTGCGCGGCGTCCAGCATCGCCGCGCGCTCCGACTCCTCGGCGCGGCGTCGCGCCTGGCGCAGCGGTACGTTGAACTCGAGCATCAGGCCCCATTCCTCAACCGCCGTCCCACTCTGCATGGCCATGACGCCCACCCGGAAGTCCGGCCAGCGTTCGCGGAGGGCAAGGTCTCGCTGGTGGCCGGCCGCGTTCTGCAGCGCATCGGCGGCGCGCACCTCTGGCGCCTCGTTGACGACCCGCGCCAGCGCGGGCCGGCAAGGTCCGGCAGGGCCTCCGCCGGGCCCGCGGCCGGCAGGACCAATAGCCCGTCGGTCGCGCGACCCAGCAACGCGTTGAGCCGGGCCCGTGCAGCGCGGACCATGCCCTGCAACCCGGCGCGCTCGGCCGCCAGCCGGGTCAATTCGAGTTGCGCGCGATAGACGTCGCCCTGCGGCACGAGACCCGTGCCGTAGCGGGCACGCGCCACGGCCTCGAGATCCACGACCAGCGCCTCGATGTCGTCGATCACCGCGAGGCGCTGCTCGCCCTCGATCCAGCGGCCTGCGCCATCCGGATTGCGCCGTGCACGCCAGAACGCACGCGGTCCTGGATCGCCGAGGCCTGCTCGACGCCCGCCTCGGCGATGGCACGCCGCAGGCCGCGCTTGCCCTGCCAGGGGACGTCCTGCATCAACTGGTAGCGGGTGCGGCCGACGCGCGCGGGCGACAGCTCGAGGCCATCGCTCAACATGTCCTCCGGCTCGACGCGCAACATGGGATCGGCCCACGCACCGACGCTGCGCGTGCGCAGGCGAGCCGCCTGCGTGTCCAATGCGGGCGGCGCCAATCGCGGGACTGTGCGCATCGGCATGCGCCAGCAGCGTCGGCAGGTCGCCACTCAGCACCTGCTCGGAGGCTGCTGCGCAACGGCTGCGGCCGGCAGCGAGTAGACAATGCCAGGAATGCGGCTCGGGCAAGCAGACCTGCCTGGAGGGGCGCTCGGGCTCATGCTTGCAATCCTCGGAATGTGGGCCGTGCGGGCAGAGCCTTACCGTGCCCAGCGTTGATGGACCGCAGACCATCACCCCCTCGTTTATCGCAACGCCCAACTCTCGCAAATGCGCCGTGGCGGCCGGGGACTTCGCGCTACTGCGGCGAGTCCGTATCCCGCTGCGATCAGCGCTGGAGCGCGTCCAGGCAGCCCAGTCGGCGGTGCGATCTCGCGTAACTCGAAGATGAAGGTCGACCCTGCCACCGACTCGCTCTGCGGCCGTGGATACTCGAGCCGTGCAGCTCGACGATGGCACGGACGATGGCCAGCCCGAGGTCCCGCGTGCCCGGCCGGGGTCGAGCGAGCGGCGTCCTTGCGGTAGAAGCGCTCGAAGACCCGCGCCGCGACCTCCTCCGTCATGCCCACGCCGGTGTCGGCGACCGACACTCGCACCGATCGCTCGCGGTCCTCGAGCACCGAGCGTTACGGGGCCGACCCGCCGGCGTGTGACGCAGCGCGTTCTCGATGAGATTGTCCAGCACCCGCTCCAGCAGCGAAACGTCTGCTTCCACCCACAGGACCCGCGACGCAAGCGACAGGCGCAGCTCGACCTCCCGCTCGCGCGCCGCCAGGGCGAATTTCTGCGCCACGTCCTGCAGCAGTTCCGCGACCGGGAAAGGCTCGAGCTGCGCGGTCACCTGCCCCGCTTCCAGCTTGGCGGCTTCGAGCAGCTGCTCGACCAGATCGATCACGCGGCGCGTCTGCCGCAGCGCAACGCCGAGGTATTCCTCGCGGTCCGCGCCGGACAGGCTTGCGGCCCGAGTCTGCAGCGATTCCAGGTGGGTCAGCAGCGTGGTCAGCGGCGTACGCAGGTCATGCGACACGTTGGCGAGGATCTGCCGACGCATCTCATCTTCATTGCGGAGCGCCTGCATCTGCTGCTGCAGGCGTTCGGCCAGGCCATGGAACATCGTCTGCAGCCGGTCAATCTCGTCACCGCCATCCGACGCAGCCGGGACATGCGGCGCCGGCAGCTCGCTGCCACCCGAAGCCTCGAACCGCTGCATCGCCCCGGACAGTGCGCCCAGCCTGCGTGTCAGCAGCCGCAGGAACAGAATACTCAGTCCGATCGCAACCACGACCGCCATGAGCAACACGCCAGTGCCTTCCGTGACCGCATACATGGTGCGCAGCCGGCGCGCGACCGGCGTATGCTGCTCGCCGCGCAGGATCATGTACAGGTAGCTGGCAGGGCACTGGCTGATGCTGACCGGCGCCGCGGAGAACACGCTCAGGCCGGACGCGGCGCCAGGATTGTCGCCGAAGATCGGCAGGGCCCGTCCGGCGAGGAATTCCTCGATTGGCGCGACGTCGATCCGCCTGCGCTGCCATTGGCTCTCGGGCACGGACGCCGCGACGATTCCGCCATCGCTGTCGATCAGGTAGATGTCTACGTCGGGATTCGCGGCGGCAAGCTTCTGGATGCCGCTGTGCAGCGACAAGGCATTCAGCGGCTGGTCCACCAGCAGGAAGTCGGCCTCCACGTAGCGTCGCGCCAGTTCGCGGTGCACAGTCTGGTCGAGCTCGCGGTGATAGAGTTGATGGGAAACCCGCATCACCAGCAGTTGCGCTCCGGCCATGAGGCCGCCGAAGAGCAGGAACAGCAGCAACAGCCGGCCAAAGAGCGTGCGCGGCAGCCTCATTCGCTGCTACCTGCGCCCGACGTGAACTTGTAGCCGACGCCCCACGCCGTCAGCAGCAACTCCGGCGCGCTCGGGTCACGCTCGATCTTTGCCCGCAGGCGGTTGATGTGACAGTTGACCGCGTGTTCGTAGCCGTCATGCGTGTAGCCCCAGACCGCATCGAGGAGTTGGGCACGCGTGTAGACGCGGCCGGGATTGCGGGCGAAATGCAGCAGCAGGTCAAATTCCTTGTGCGTCAACGCAATGTCCCGACCGCGCACACGCACCTCACGCGATTCCGGGGCAATCCACAATACGTCACCGACCTTGATGCCTGCCGCAGGCTGCTGCCCATCTTGCCCGGGCGTCTCGGCGCGCCGGAACATCGCCCGGATTCTGGCCCCGAGTTCCATGAGGCTGAACGGCTTGGTGATGTAGTCGTCTGCGCCGGTCTCCAGCCCGAGCACCTTGTCCACCTCGCTGGAGCGCGCGGTGAGCATGATGACCGGCATGTAGAGTTTTTGGGCACGCAGCCGGCGGCAGACCTCGAGACCGTCGACTCCCGGCAACATGATGTCCAGCAGGACGAGGTCGAACGATTGCGCCGTCACCGCTTCCAGCGCCTGTTCGCCAGATCCCGCGATCTGCACCTCATGGCCAAGCTCTTCGACGTGACGCCGGATCACCAGTGCCAGTTCACGCTCGTCCTCGACGACCAGGACACGCCGGCGCGGCATCGTGCCGGCGCCGACCTCAGCGAGCTGATCCGGGCTGGCCATTCACTTTCCTCGTACTGACTTTCAGGTGGCCTTGCACTTGGCACGGCATCGGCACAGGGTCAATGAGCGTGATCATGACCCTGGTGACCGTCATCGCGGTCGGCTGGTTCCGCATCAGATGTTGCACCGGCGTGGCCGTCTTGGCCAGCGCCGCCGTGGTCCATCGCGGAACAATCGCGCTCGTGCCCTGCCTGGCCGCAACCAGTCCCGCCCATCGTATGGCTGTCCTTCAGGACCCCGTATTCTTCGGCGGTCAATTGTGGAAGCTGCCTGACAAAGGCCACCAGGCCCCACAGGCTCCGGTCGTCGTGGCTCGCGCCCCAGGCCGGCATACCGGTCATCTTCAGGCCGTGCTTGATGACCCAGAAATCCGCAGCCGGAGTACCCGTACGGCCGGCTGCCGTCAAGTCGGGAGGCCGCGGATTCAGGCCGCCGCGCAGCTCACTGCTGGCCGTCCCCGGCGCCAGGTGACAACCCGCACACATCGCCGCGTAGTGCCCGGCTCCGTTGCGAATCAGCGCCGGCTCGGCGAGATTCGGCACGACCAGGGTCGCGGAACGCGCCGCCACCGAACTGTCCCGGACCCGTTCCAGGAACTCCGACGTCACGCGCCAGTGCGGCGCGTCGGCCGCGACGTTGTATAACCCCGTCCAGGCCACCGCCATGCCGGCCAGCAGTATGGCGGCTGGGAGAACTGCTGCCACGACCCACCACCGCGACGACTTCGCCATTGATCATCTCCGACGCATTAGCGCGGAGCCGACTATAGGGGCCAAATATCTCACATCTGTCGCGGTCGTCGAGGCAGGCGACGCCTGACCGGAACCGGCTCTCGCCCGGCGGCTGACCGGCAGATGCCGTCGCAGCGTCGCGCACGCGCTCGCAATATCAGCGGCACCGGCGCGCACGCCAGCCTGCTCAGTTCTTTGCGCAGCAGTCCTTGGCCATCTCCCGGTGTGCCGCCGCCAGCTGGCGATTCTCCGCCGCGATCGCCTTGTACTGCGTGACCAGCCGCTCGCAATGTCCGACGATAGATGCACGACCTCCCTTGGACGGGCCACCCGCGCGGTACGTCCGGGCCATCGCCTCATGTTGGACCGCCTTGTCAACGGCCGCTGTCGCCTCGGCCTCATACGCCTGGGCGATAGCCTCGTGATCCGCGGCGGTTCTCGCGGACTCGATCTGCGTCGCGCTCACGGGATGGTGGGGCTCAGCATCGGCCCATGCACCACCGGACAGCAGTAATGCCGCAACGCCCGCGCCCAGTACTTTGGATATCAGTCTCATGATGGCTCTCCGTTCGTATGCAACTGTGTTACCAACAAGCTTGTGTGCCGCGCCGATCCAGTCGCAGATGGCACCGGCCACTCGGGACACAGCGCCATGCTCGTCGTCAGACTTCTCGAAACGGTCGCCGCCGCCCCGCTTTAGGTACAAGCCGCAGGCGCCAAGTGCAGGCCCGCATATTCACTCTTGGGCTGTTCCCGGCGAGAGGCCGTACCGGGCGGCGTGACCGCTCCGCGCTGTGATAAAATTCGAGCGATAAACAACCCGCCCGGAACAAGCTTTCGCCGGACCTCGGCAGCCGGGCCCTCAGGAGCCCCCATCCATGACCAACGTGACGATCACGCCCCCCGCGACGGGCGCCAAGATCAGCATCCGCAACGGCAAGCTGACGGTCCCCGACCACCCGATCATCCCTTTCATCGAGGGCGACGGCACCGGCGCCGACATCTGGCGCGCCAGCGTGCGCGTGCTGGACGCAGCCGTGGCCAAGGCCTACGGCGGGCGACGCAAGATATCGTGGATGGAGGTATACGCCGGCGAGAAGGCCAACAACCTGATGAACTCGTGGCTGCCGGACGCGACCGTCGAGGCCTGCCGCGAGTACCTGGTGTCCATCAAGGGCCCGCTGACCACGCCGATCGGCGGCGGCATCCGCTCGCTGAACGTCGCGCTGCGCCAGATGCTGGACCTGTACGTGTGCCTACGACCGGTGCGCTGGTTCAAGGGCGTGCCATCGCCGGTGCGCATGCCGGAAAAGGTGGACATGGTGATCTTCCGCGAGAACACCGAGGACATCTACGCCGGCATCGAGTTCGAGGCCGGCTCGGCGGAGAACGCGAAGTTCCTCGAACTGTTCAAGGGCGCCTTTCCCAAGCTGTACGGCAAGATCCGCTTCCCGGAGTCCTCGGGCATCGGCATCAAGCCGGTCTCGAAGGATGGCACCGAGCGCCTGATGCGCGCCGCCATCCTGTACGCGGTCGCCAACAAGCGCAAGAGCGTGACGATTGTCCACAAGGGCAACATCATGAAGTACACGGAGGGCGCGTTCCGCAACTGGGGCTACGGGCTGGCCGAAACCGAGTTTGCGGATTCGACCTACACCTGGGACCAGTGGGAACGGACCGTTGCCGCCAAGGGCGCCAAGGCTGCCAATGAGGAGCAGAAGGCGGCGCTGGCCGCCGGCCGCGTGCTGATCAAGGACGCCATTGCCGACATCACGCTGCAGCAGGTGCTGACGCGACCGGAGGAGTTCGACGTCATCGCGACCATGAACCTGAACGGCGACTACCTGTCGGACGCGCTCGCCGCGCAGGTCGGTGGCATCGGCATCGCGCCGGGCGGCAACGTCAACTACGTGACCGGCCACGCGGTGTTCGAAGCCACGCATGGAACGGCGCCGAAGTACGCCAACCTCGACAAGGTCAACCCGAGTTCGGTCGTCCTGTCGGGCGAAATGATGCTGAGGTACCTGGGCTGGACCGAGGCGGCCGACCTGATCATCAAGGCAATGGACAAGAGCATCGCCGACAAGGTCGTCACCTACGACTTCGCCCGCCTCATGGATGGCGCGACCGAGGTCAAGTGCAGCGAGTTCGGTGACACCCTGATCAAGAACATGGGTTGAACCTGCAGCGCCGGCCTTGGGCAAGCGCGACACGCCGTTCACCGCCGAGGATGCCCTGGCGCAACGTTGCGCCAGGGCGATCGTCGACGCCTTCGCCTATTACAACCACGAGTTCGGCGCGATCACGCGCCGCGCGCCGGAACGGTTCGAGAATCGCGACTGGACCGGCATCCAGAGCGACGTGGTCGAGCGCCTCGACCTGTACACGCAGTGCGTCAACCGCGCCATCGAGGACGTGGTCGGCGAGCTTGGGCCTCGTGCGCGCGACGAGGCGATCTGGCGAGGCATCAAGACGCAATTCGGCGGCCTGATCGGCGGCCTGCCTGACCCGGAATTCCTCAAGACCTTCTTCAGTTCCATCACGCGACAGCTGTTCGGCACGGTCGGCGTCAACGACGGCATTGAGTTCTTCGCCCTCGCCCTCGATCCGCTGCGCGGTATCGATTCCGAAGTCGTGACCAACACGTATCCGAATCGCGGCTCGCTCGAGTTGCTGTTCGAGGAGCTGCTGTCCGACTTCCGGTTCCGCACGCCGTGGCGGGACTTCGAAGGCAGTGTTCGCCACGTCGTTGCCGACGTGCGCCTGTACCTCGCGCGCGCCGGCCAACACCGCCAGGTGCGCCGCGTCGAAGTGATCAGGCCGGTTTTCTACCAGATGTCGCGTGCCTACGTGGTCGGCCGGCTCGGCGGTGATGACTGGACGCTGCCGCTGGCGATCGCCTTCCGCAACGACGACCGCGGCGTGCTCGTGGACGCCGTGATGCTCGACGAGGCCGAAGTCTCGGTGCTGTTCAGCTTCACCCGCTCGTATTTCCACGTCGACCTCGAGCGTGTCGGCGAGGCGGTGCTGTTCCTCAGGTCCATCCTGCCGCGCAAGCCCGTCTCGGAGCTGTTCACCGTGCTGGGACGCGCCAAGCAGGGCAAGACCGAGCGCTTCCGGGAGATCTTCGGTCACCTGGAACGGACCGACGACCGGTTCGTGACGGCTCCAGGCGAAAAGGGCCTGGTGATGGTCTGTTTCACGCTGCCGTCGTTCGATGTCGTATTCAAGGTCATCCGCGACCGCTTCCCGGACGTGAAGAACGTGCGGCGCGAGGAAGTGCTGGCGAAGTATGACCTCGTGTTCAAGCATGACCGGGCCGGCCGCCTGGTCGATGCGCAGGAGTTCAAGGACCTGCGCTTTCCGAGGCAGCGCTTCGGGACCGGGCTGCTGGACGAGCTGGCGGGAGAATGCGCGGAGACCGTGCGCGTCGAGGGCGACGACGTGATCGTCAGCCACCTGTACATCGAGCGCCGCATGTCGCCCCTCAACCTGTACCTGCGCAGCGCCTCGCGCGAACAGGCTGAGCTGGCGGTGATCGACTATGGACAGGCGATCCGGGATCTCGCCTCCACGAACATATTCCCGGGCGACCTGCTGTTGAAGAACTTCGGCGTGACCCGCCACGGCCGCGTCATCTTCTACGACTACGACGAATTGTGCCGCGTCACCGATTGCCGTTTTCGCGACCTGCCCGAGGCTGAGAGCGACGAGGATGAGATGCGTGCCGAGAGCTGGTTCTACGTCGCCGACAACGACGTGTTCCCCGAGACTTTCATCAAGTTCCTGGGCTTCGACGACCACCTGCGGCAGGTGTTCCTGGACCGGCATGGCCCGCTGCTCGAAGCGGCCTGGTGGCGCGACCTGCAGGAACGGCTGACGGCCGGCGAAGTCGTCGAGGTGCTGCCGTACCAGCCATACCGCCTGAGGGTCGCCCCGCAATAGGCACGAGGCCGGGCTCGGCTTCCCCCTGGGGTCTCCTCACTCGTCCGGACCACACGAGACGCCAACAGGCTCCCCGGCCAGCCACCGCCGCGCCGTCAGATGCGGGTCAGCCAGCCGTGGCGGTCCGGCCTTTCCCCGGTCTGGATGCCGACCAGCGCGGCCCTCAGTTCACTGGTCTTGCGTCCGAGCTCACCGGTACCGACGCGGTGTTCCTGGTCGCGATGGATCATGGTGCCGATGCCGGCCAGCACGGCGGCCGTGCCCGACAGGGCGGCTTCGCCGTCCTTGATCCATGCCAGCATCTCGGCGACCGTGAACACGCGTTCCTCCACCTTGAAGCCGAGCTCCGGGGCGATGCGCAGCAACGAGTCGCGCGTGATGCCGTGCAGGAACGTCGTGTCGAGGCTGCGGGTCAGGATCTGTCCGTCGCGGATCAGCAGGAAATTGGCCGCGCCAGTCTCCTGCACGCCGTCGTCGGGGCAAAACAGCACCTGGTCCACCTTGTGCTTGCGGCGGGCCGCCACCGTCGGCCCCATGGCCGCCGCGTAATTGCCGCCCGTCTTGACCATGCCCAGGTGCGGCGCGCAGCGCATCGCGTGGTCCTCGACGTAGATGCGCAACGGCTTGGCGCCGCCGGCGAAGTAGTCCCATACCGGGCTGGCCAGCACCATCAACGTGAGCTGGTCCGGCGGCACCGTTGCGGCGCCGATGTTCGGCGTGGTGCCGTACAGGATCGGGCGCATGTACAAGGCGCCCGGCGCCTCGGGCACCTGCTTGCGGCAGCGGTCGATGACGGTCCGGATCATCTCGGTCAGCTGCGCCGTGTCCGGTTCAGGCAATGCGAGCGCGCGTGCGCTTTGCCGCATGCGCTCGACGTGGCGGTCCATCCTGAAGACATTGATGCTGCCATCGGCCCAGCGATAGGCCTTGAAGCCCTCGAAGCAGGTGCTGCAGTAGTGCAGCACGTGTGCCGCCGGGCTGATCTCGATCGGCCCGGTCTTGCGGACTTCGTGCTCCGACCAGCGGCCGTCGCGGTAGGTGGCAACCGCCATGGTGTCTGCGAGCAGGCTGCCGAACGGAGGGCGGGGGGTCTGCGATGGTTTGATCTGGGCATTCATAACGGTTCAGTCCTGGATGAAGAGGGTTGCCGGATGTTCGAGATATTCCCTGAGCGACTGGATCATTGCCGCGGCGTCGAAGCCGTCGACGAAGCGATGATCAAAGGACGACGACAGGTTCATCATGCGCCGCACAGTGACCGCGCCCTCGACGACCACCGGCCTGTCGACCGCCTTGTTGATGCCGATGATGGCGACTTCCGGCGCATTGATCACGGGAGTCGAGGCGATGCCGCCGAGCTTGCCGAGGCTCGTCACGGTGATCGTCGATCCGCCGAGTTCGTCTTTCCTCGCCTTGTTGCTGCGCGCCGCTTCGGACAGGCGGCCGATCTCGGCGGCGAGGTCGTACAATGCCAGCGCCTCGGCGTTCCTGACCACGGGGACCTTCAGCCCATCGGGCGTCTGGGTCGCGACCCCGACGTGCACCGCTCGGTGGCGGACGATCACGCCGCGCTCTTCGTCATAGGTCGCATTGCATTGTGGGAAGCCTTCGAGCACGCGCGTCAGCGCCGCCACGATGAATGGCAGGTAGGTCAGGTTGGGCTGCCCGGCGCCCTTGCGCGAATTCATGAACTGGCGCAGCGACTCGAGTTCGGTGACGTCCACCTCCTCGACGTAGGCGAAGTGCGGGATGTTGCGCTTGGATTCGCTCATGCGCTGCGCGATGAGGCGCCGCATGCCGATCACCTTGACCTCTTCAGTGCCGTTGCGGGCGGCGCGCGGCGCCATGGCCGGTTTCATGCCGCCACCGAGCGCCGCATCCAGGTCGGTGGGCAGAATCCGGCCGCCGGGTCCCGTGCCGCCGACCTGCGCCAGGTCGACGCCCGATTCGCGCGCGCGACGCCGGGTGGCCGGCGACGCCATGACGCGGCCGGCGGGCATCACTGCGGCCGCCCTGGCGGTCACGCTGGCGGCTGCCGTGGCAACCGGGGCGGACTCCCGATGCGCAGCCGGCGCGGCCGCCGGTTCTGCGGTGACTGCCTTCGGTGTCAAAGACGGCCAGGTCGGATCCGACCGCCACCATGTCGCCGGGCTGGCCGCTCACCGAAACCACTGTTCCGCTGACCGGCGCCGGCACCTCGACCGCCGCCTTGTCGGTCATGACCTCGGCGATAATCTGGTCCTCGGTGACACGGTCGCCGGCCTTCACTTTCCACTCGACGATCTCCGCCTCGACCGTGCCCTCGCCCAGGTCCGGCATCTTCAAGACGTAGCGGCTCATGCGTCCTCCATCACCGCGCGCAGCGCTGCCGCGACACGGGTCTGGCCCGGAAAGTACTCCCACTCGAACGCGTGCGGGTACGGCGTGTCCCAGCCCGCCACGCGGCGGATCGGCGCTTCCAGGTCCCAGAAGCACTCTTCCTGGATGGTGGCCGACAGCTCGGCCCCGAAACCGCAGAACCGCGTCGCCTCGTGCGCGATGACGCAGCGTCCGGTCCGGCTGACTGAACTGCAGACGGTCTGTGCGTCGAGCGGAACCAGGCTGCGAAGGTCGATGATCTCGGCGTCCAGTCCCTGCTGCGCGGCCGCTGCCACGCACACGTGGACCATCGTCCCGTAGGTGACGATCGTCAGGTCGTTGCCGGCGCGCACTACCTCGGCGCAGCCAAGCGGCACGGTGTAGTGTCCTTCCGGGACCTCCCCCATGGGGTGCTTGCCCCAGGGCACGGCCGGCTTGTGCGGATCGCCGTCGAACGGGCCGTTGTAGATCCGCTTCGGTTCGAAAAAGACGACGGGGTCGTCGTCCTCGATCGAGGCGATCAGCAGGCCTTTTGCGTCGTATGGATTGGACGGCATGACCACCTTGATGCCGCTCACGTGCGTGAAGACGGCCTCGGGACTCTGCGAGTGCGTCTGGCCGCCGCGGATGCCGCCGCCGCAGGGCGTGCGAATCGTCACCGGCGCCCAGAACTCGCCCGCGCTGCGGTAGCGCAGGCGCGACAACTCACTGACGATCTGATCGTAGGCCGGGTAGATGTAATCGGCAAACTGGATTTCCGCTATTGGCCGCAGGCCGTTGACGCCCATGCCGATCGCCGCGGCCACGATGCCACCCTCCGCGATCGGCGTGTCCAGTACGCGGTGCTCGCCGTACTTGCGCTGCAGGCCATCGGTGCAACGGAACACGCCGCCGAAGTAGCCGACGTCCTCGCCCAGTACGACGACCGACGGGTCGCGGCCGAGCATGACATCCATGGCCGAGTTGAGCGCCTGGATCATGTTCATGTTCGGCATGCCTCAGTCGCCTCCCAGCTCGGCGCGCAACTGCGCGGCCTGCTTCACGAGGTGCGCGGGCATCTCCTTGAAGACGTCTTCGAACATCAGCTGCGGATCGAGTCGCGGCGGTTCGTTCAGCGTGCCGTGGCTGATGGCTTCCTTCCACGCTGCCGCGACGTGCGCATCGAGCTCCTCGACCAGTGCGGCGTGCTGTTGCTCCGTCCAGGCGCCGAGCGCGATCAGGTGCTGCTTGAGGCGTTCGACCGGGTCGCCCAGCGGCCATTTCTCGTGATCATCCTTGGGCCGGTACTTGGATGGGTCGTCGCTGGTCGAGTGCGCCGCGGCGCGATAGGTCACGTGCTCGATGAGCGTCGCCCCGACTCCCCTGCGGGCGCGCTCGGCAGCCCACTGCGTCACCGCGTGCACCGCCAGGAAGTCGTTGCCGTCCACACGGATGCCGGCGACCCCGAATCCCGGCCCGCGCGAGGCGAAGGTGCAGTCCTCGCCGCCGGCGAACGACTGGAAGGTCGAGATGGCCCACTGGTTGTTCACGACGTTCAGGATGACCGGCGCCCGATAGACGGCCGCGAATACCATCGCGTGGTGGAAGTCGGCCTCGGCGCTCGAGCCATCGCCGATCCAGCTAGCGGCCAGGTGGTCATCGCCCTTGATCGCGGCGGCCATGGCCCAGCCCACGGCCTGCGGGAATTGCGTGGTCAGGTTGCCCGAGATCGAGAAGATGTTGCCGTCGCGCCAGTGGTACATCACGGGCAGTTGGCGGCCCTTGCACATGTCATTGCGGTTCGACAGCAACTGGCACATGAGGTCCACGACCGGCCGGCCGCGCACGAAGTACAGGCCCTGGTTACGGTACGAAGGGAACAGCATGTCGCCGGGCCTGAGCGCCATGGCCTGCGCCACGGAGACGGCCTCCTCGCCCAACGAGCGCATGTAGAAGGAGATTCTTCCCGAGCGGTGCATGCGCTGCATGCGATCGTCGAAGACCCGCGTCAGCAGCATGTGCCGCAGGCCCTGCAGCAGGACCGCCGCATCGATGCCGGGATTCCACGGGCCGACCGCCTGGTGTCGGTCGTCGAGCACTCGCACCAGTTCGACGGACAGATGCTGGATGTGGCGGACCGCCACCCTGGCGTCGGGCCGGTCGACGGCTCCCGGCGCAGACAGCTGCAGGTAACTGAAGTCCGGGGCTTCGCCCGGCCTGGAGTACGACTTCGGGACGTAGAGGCGTGACTTGGTCATGGGCAGGTGCGTCTGGACCCGTTCGGCAGGCGACGTTTTATCGTAACCGCCGTGACTCCCCCATGTTGCATTTGTTGTGCTGTTATGCACAAATGTGGAAAATAGCTTTCACCATTTCTTGAAATATGAACAAGATCGTTCACATGGAGCTGGACCACATCGATCGTCGCATTCTCGACGCCCTGCAACGCGACGGTTCCCTGTCGGCGGCCGACATCGGCAGCCGGATCGGGCTGTCGACGACGACCTGCTGGCGTCGCATCCAGCAACTCGACAAGGCCGGCGTGATCAAGGGGCGGGTCGCGCTGCTCGACCGGACGGCGCTCGGACTCGACGTCGTCGTCTTCGTGCAGGTGCGACTGTCGACGCAGGGCCGGGACGCCATCGCGCAGTTCGACGCGGCGATTCGCGACCGCCCGGAAGTGCTCGACTGCTACACCCTGACGGGCGAGTGGGATTTCTGCCTGCGCATCGTCACGCGCAACATGAAGGAGTACGAGGCGTTCTTCCTCGACCACCTGTCGAAGATCCCCAACGTGCAATCGGTGAACTCGTCAATCGCGGTCACGGTGATCAAGGAATCGACCGTGCTGCCGATCCTGTAGGGGGATGCCGCGAGCGTCGCGCTCAGTACGCCTCGACCTGGCGGGTCACCCAGTCGACGCGGTCCACCAACCCGCGGAATCGGTCCGGACCGATGTTGAGCACGTTCAGGACCGGATCGGAGGTGAGCGCTTCGCGCGCAAATTCCGGCCCCTGCTCCGCCACCAGTTCAGCGAGATGATGCCCGAGGTGCACGACCGGCCACTCGCGCTGTTCGCGCCCGCCCAGGCTACCGTCGTGCCGGTCTTGCATGCAGTGCACGACCGCCACCGGCAGTTTCCAGCGGCGCGCCAGGGACTGCGCGACAGCCTGGTGGTGTTCGTGAACCAGTTCGGCGACCGCGGCTTCGTCGAGCACGACTTCGAACCGTTCGGCCAGGCTGGCGCAGGCCAGCGCCGTCATGGGCTTGCCGACGTCGTGCAGCAGACCGCAGGCGTAGACCAGCCGCGAGCGGCGGCGCGCCAGTGCGGCTGCCTCGCGCGACCAGATTGCCGCCGCAATGCCGACCCGCCACAGGCGCCGGGCCGTCGCGTGGTCAGGGTGCTCGTGGAACAGGGCATCCTGCAGCGACGCCGTGTAGACGATGTCGCCGGCCTCGGCAGGGCCGATCCAGCCGATGACATCCTGCGGCGTATGCAGGCGCGGGCCGGAATCCGCCGCGGCATGGCGGCCCACCAGCATCAGCCGCGACTGCAGGGGGTCGTTGCCGGCGACTATTTCGGCCAGCGCCCGGCCGCGCGCGGGCGGCGACCCTGACAGGGCGGCGACCCTGGCGGCGCCGTCAGGCAGCTCGGGAAGCGGCAGGGCATCATCGCGAAGCAGGCGGGCAAGCTCGCTCCCGACGCTGCCGGCGTCTGGCCGTACCGCGCTATGTCTGGAGGTTATGTTCAATGCCCACGCCCTGATTCGACTTTCCGCCACGAGGCCGGATGGTCGCTATTCAGACCGATTCACGGTCTCAGGTCGTGGACGCAGTGCCGATTTTCTTGATCTGGTGCCGCGACGGAGCACGCCACCGGCGGCTGGCGGTACAGCCTAGAGTTGTGCGGCGGCGAGCGCGGCGCCGACGATGCCCGCCGCATTGCCGAATTCTGCCGGCGCGATGCGAGCGGGCGATCTCAGCAGCGGACCGAAGGCGGACCAGTTTTCCGTGACGCCGCCGCCGAGGATGAACAGGTCGGGCCAGAACAGCGCCTGCATGCGCTCGAGCACTTCGTTGACCCGCTCCGCCCATTCTGCCCAGTCCAGGCCGGCGGCCGAGCGCGCGCGCGCGGCGGCGCGCAGCTCCGCTTCCTGGCCACGGATCTCCATGCGGCCGAACTCGGTGTTGGGCACCAGCTGGCCCGCGTGGAAGATCGCGCTGCCGATGCCCGTGCCGAAAGTCAGCACGATGACCAGGCCGGACTCGCCGCGGCCGGCGCCGTGGCGCATTTCCGCCAGCCCCGCGGCGTCGGCGTCGTTGATAAAGGCGGCAGGCCGTCCGGTCGCTTCGCGCACGAGTTGCGCGCCGTCATGGCCAATCCACGAGCGATCGACGTTGGCGGCAGTGCACGCGAGACCGGCTTTCACCACGGTGGGGAACGCCAGGCCGATGGGGCCGCTGACGCCGGGAAACCGGCGCGCCAGTTCGGCGACCAGCGGCTTGATCTGCGCCGGCGTGGCAGGCATTGGCGTCGGCACGCTCACGACCGGCGCGACGAGCGCGCCATTTGACACGTCCACCGGCGCCGCCTTGATCGCCGAACCGCCGACGTCGATGCCCAGCAGTGTCATGGGCGGGTCACCACACTACGGCCCGGCACGGACGCGCTCCCAGCTGTCCGCGACCAGTCGGCGGTACGCGGTCGCCTTGGCGAGTTGCGGGTGCAGCCTGTTGACCGCCTCCGGATGCGGATAGACGGCGGGGTCGTCGCGCACGGCGCCAGCCACCTTCGCAAAGGACGCCACGTTGGCGTTCGCATACCTGACGGCATCGGTGATCTCGGCCATGACCTGCGGATCCATGAGGTAGTTGATGAACGCGTGAGCGTTGGCCGGGTGCGGCGCGTCCAGCGGGATCGCGACGACGTCAAACCACATGCTCGCGCCTTCCGCGGGAATGGCAAAGGCCATCTCGACCGGCGGGTCTTCTTTCGCGGCACGCTCGCGCGCCGCGAGTGCGTCGCCATTCCGTCCCACCGCGACGCACAGCTCACCGCGCGCAAGTTCATCCGCGAGTTGTGCAGGCTGCAGCACACGGACCCGCGGCCGGGCCTGCATCCACAGCGCCTCCGCCGCCTGCAGGTCTTCCTGGTTTTCGCTGTTCGGGTCCCGGCCCAGATAGATCAGGGCGGCGGCAAACGCGTCTTCGGCAACGTCGGTGACGCCGATGCCGCAGCCCGCGAGCCTCGTGGCATCCTGCGGCCTGAAGACGGCCGCCCAGCTGTCGATGCGCGCCGTGCCGAGCGCCTCGAGCACCCGTTGCGGGTTGTAGCCGATACCGGTCGTGCCCCACAGGTAGGGCACCGCGTAGCGGTTGCCCGGATCGTGCCGGGCGATGATTTCCATGATGCGGGGGTCCATGTTCGCCAGGTTCGGCAGCCGGTCGCGGTCCAGTTCCAGGAATACGCCCGACCCGGCGAGCTGCCCGAGGAACGACGCCGACGTCACGACGACGTCGTAACCGCTCTTGCCGACCAGCAACTTTATCTCGTGTACCGCCCGCGAATCGTAAACGTCGTCGTCGACCTTGATGCCGGTCAGCTTGCCGAAGCCCGCGGCGGTCTGCGCGGCGACATGGCCGGGGCGGCTGTACACCTTGACGACCTGCTCTTCCGGTCCGCCACCAGGCGCGCCCTCAACCGCCTGGTCCTGGCCGCCGCAACCTGCCAGCAACGCCACCAGGGCGATCGCGAGCAGGAAGGACCGAGTCTGTCTCTGCAACGAACTCCTCCGTCTACCATCGCCGGGACCCGCCTGGCGGAGAATCCCGCACCGGCCATTTCGGTCGGATCTTGCCCGGAATATACCACCGGCCTGCCGGTGTCCCCGGTCTCAGACGTTGAGAAGGAGGTGCTCGCGTTCCCAGGAGCTGATGACCCGCAGGAAGGTCTCGTACTCGTTTTCCTTGACCGCCACATAGGTCGCAACGAAGCGCTCGCCCAGCAGGTCCACGAGCTGCTTGCAGCCGCGCAGCATGTTGAGGCTCTCGCCGAGTGTCATCGGCAGCGTGAACGGCCGGTCGTAGGCCGAGTCGGTGATCGGCTCGGTGGGACTGAGCTGCTCGACCATCCCCAGGTAGCCGCAGGCCAGCGATGCCGCGATCGCGAGATACGGGTTGGCGTCGGCGCCGCCCAGCCGGTTCTCGACCCGGCGCGCCTCCGCCGGCGAGGTCGGCACCCGCAGGCCGGCCGTGCGGTTGTCGAATCCCCAGTGCACGTTGATTGGCGCCGAGTTGTAGCGCGTGATGCGCCGATAGCTGTTGACGTTCGGGGCGAACAGCGACATCGCGACCGGCATGTATTTCTGCAGTCCCGCGATGTGACTGTAGAACAACGGCGACGGGCTGCCGTCCGCGTTGCTGAAGACATTGCGGTCGGTGCCGGCCTCGACAATGCTCTGGTGGATGTGCATGGCGCTGCCCGGCTCCTGCCCCATCGGCTTCGCCATGAAGGTGGCGTACATCTTGTGGCGCAGCGCGGCCTCCCGCGCCGTGCGCTTGAACAGGAAGGCCTGGTCGGCGAGATCGAGCGCGTTGCCGTGTATCAGGTTGATTTCCATCTGCACCGCGCCGGCCTCATGGATCAGCGTGTCGATGTCGATGGTCTGCGCTTCGCAGTAGGCATAGATGTCGTCGAACAACGGGTCGAACTCGTTGACCGCCGCGATGCTGTACGCCTGCCGCCCCGTCTCGGGCCGGCCCGACCTGCCGATCGGCGGTTTCAGCGGATAGTCGGAATCCGTGTTCCGCTCGACCAGGAAGAACTCCAGTTCCGGCGCGACGACCGGCTCCCAGCCGCGCTGCGCATACAGTTCGAGCACCCTGCGCAGCACGTAGCGCGGCGCCATCGGCACGACCGAACCGTCGTCGTAGAAGCAGTCGTGGATGACCTGCGCGGTCGGCTCCGGCGCCCACGGCACGATCCGGATCGTGTTGGGGTCGCCCACCAGGTCGATGTCGATCTCCATCGGGTTGATCAGCGTGTCGTCGTCCGGGTACTCGCCGGTCACGGTCTGCAGGAAGATGGACTCCGGCAGCCTCATGCCCTCGTCCTCGGCGTATTTCTCGGCCGGCATCACCTTGCCGCGCGCGACGCCGGCCATGTCGGGGACGATCGCCTCGACTTCGGAGATGGCCTGGTCATTGAGGAACTGTTGAATCGTGCCCATAAGTCACTGCCTTGCTGCGCGCTCGCGGCCTGCCGCAGCGAAGGCCGCGTACGACGCCCGTGAAGCTGTCCTTGCCGCGACCTGCCCGCCGGCACCCTGGCACCGGTGACGGCCCAGGAAACGCCGTTCCGCGGGGATTGCGATGACGGACTTGCGAGCGTGCATACGGATTCTTGTCGGCGGCCGTCGGGACCGCTGTTCTATGTTTCAGCGCCATTCTCGCACACTCGCGGTGGGGGCCGCCCGCAATGCTTGTGACCAAATGCCTGATTTTGTGGCGGAAATCTCCCGCAAGCTGTCTTGGACGGCACCAAAATGAGGACCCGGGTGGGGACCGGCGCAACCCCCCCGGGGGGATCCGCATTGGAGCGCAGTCGTGTGCCGTGCGAGCATGGCCACGGCCTGCGGGCTCTGGCCGCGTCACGGGCATGGCCCCTGCGGGCCACCGCTGCTCGCTCCAATCTGCCGCCACCAGCAACAAGTCATGCCGCTCGAAGAAAAGAACCTGCGAAATTACTACACGGCCTCGATGCAGGCGCCGGCCGCGCGGCCGTCGCTGGAAGGACCGCTCGAGGTCGACGTGGCGGTGGTCGGCGGCGGCATCGCGGGCTGTTCGATCGCGCTGCATCTCGCCGAACGTGGCTACCGAGTCGCCTTGCTGGAAGCCGAGCGAATCGGTTTCGGCGCTTCGGGCCGGTCCGGCGGCCAGCTGATCTACGGCTACGCCTGCGGCCAGAGCAAACTCAGAAGGCTGGTCGGCGCGGCGGATGCGCGCCGCATGTGGGACGTGACCGTCGAGGGTTTGTCGCTGGTACGCGACCTCGTCGGACGTCACGGCATCGACTGTGACCTGTCATGGGGACACCTGCACGCGGCCGTCAAGCCGCGGCAGGTGGACGGCCTCAAGGCCGAGCACGACGAGCTGGCCGGCCGGCTGGGCTATGGCTCGACGCGGCTGCTGGGCAGCGACGAGGTGGGGTCGTTGCTGGCCACCCGCCGTTATTGCGGCGGCCTGTACGACGCCAACAGCGGTCACTGCCACCCGCTGAAGTACGTCGAGGGCCTGGCCGGCGCCGCGGAACGCGCCGGCGCCGTCATCTTCGAGTCCAGCCGGGTCACCGCCGTCGGGCACGGGGCGCGGGTCACGCTGCGCACAGCACAGGGGACGGTCGCGGCGCGCTTCGTCGCGCTCGCCGGCAACGCCTACATGGACGGACTGGAGCGCCGGCTGCAGCGCAAGATCGTCGCTGTCGCCACCTACATCATTGCCACCGAGCGGCTGGGCGCGGCGCGCGCGGCGGCGCTCGTGCGCGACAACCTGGCCGTCTCCGACGCCAACTTCGTCCTCGATTACTTCCGCCTGTCCGCCGACCACCGGCTGCTGTTCGGGGGGCGCGTCAGCTACTCGGGCGTCGATCCGCTGGGCACGGAACGCGCCACCCGGGCGCGCATGCTCAGGGTGTTCCCGCAGCTCGCCGACGCCGGCATTGACTATGCATGGGGCGGTTTCGTGGACATCACGGTCAACCGCGCGCCGCACTTCGGCAGGCTGGCGCCCAACATCTTCTTCCTGCAGGGATTCTCGGGCCACGGCATGGCGCTGACCGGCATCGCCGGCAAGCTGCTGGCCGAAGCGATCGCCGGGCAGGCGGAGCGCTTCGACCTGTTCGCGCGCATCCCGCACATGGACTTCCCCGGCGGCCTGGCCTTGCGCCGGCCGGCGCTGGTGCTCGGCATGCTGTGGTACCGGTTCCTCGACCTGCTCTGAGCGGGGCGGCCGGCCCGCTGCGGGGCGCCTACGGGCCGCGGATCTCGAAGCAGTGATGGGCGCGCGCGTTGCGCGAGAAGTCCCTCGGCACGGTCGTGGCGGTGATGTCGCGGATCTCGAAACCGCCGAGGCCGGCGGCGTCGAGCTTGAATCGCCGCAGGTTGGTCGAGAACAGCAGCAGGCCGCCCGGCGCGAGCCTGCCGGCCGCCTGCCTGATCAGCGCGACGTGATCGCGCTGCACGTCAAAGTCACCGGTCATGGACTTCGAGTTCGAAAACGTCGGCGGGTCCAGGAACACGAGGTCGAAGCGCCGCCCGTCGTCGCGCTCGAGCCAGGCCAGGCAGTCGGCGCGCTCGATGACATGCTGCCGTCCGCTCAGCCCGTTCAGTTCGAGGTTGCGGGCGGCCCAGTCCAGATAGGTGTGAGACAGGTCGACCGTCAGCGTCGCCGCCGCCCCGCCCGCCGCCGCGCACACGGTCGCGGTGCCGGTGTAGCCGAACAGGTTCAAGAAGCGCTTGCCGCGCGCCAGGTCGCGCAATCGTGCGCGCACCGGGCGGTGGTCCAGGAACAGTCCGGTGTCGAGGTAGTCGGTGAAGTTGACCAGGAACTTGAGCCCGCCTTCCTCGACCGTCTCGAACTTTCCCAGTTCGGCGAGCTTGTCGTATTGCGCGGTGCCTTTCTGCCGGCGCCGCGTACGCATGTATACGTCTTCGACCGCGACGCCGGTGACCGCCGGCAATGCCGCCAGCGCCTCTTCCCGTCGCGCTTTCGCGGCCCCGCGGTCGATCTCCGCCGGCGCTGCGTACTCCTGCACGGTCAGCCAGCGCCCCGCGGTGCCTTCCGGATCGGATTGATACAGGTCGATGGCGAAGGAGTACTCGGGCATGTCGGCGTCGTACAGGCGGTAGCAGGACACCGCCTCGCGGCGCGCCCAGGAGCGCAGCTGGCGCAGGTTCTTGCGCAGGCGGTTCGCGAACATCTGCGAACCCGGCCGGGCCAGCGCCGCCGCGGCGTCGAACGGCGGCGGCCGGCCCGGCTCGCGCACACGCGAGTAGCGCGTCGGATCCACGTCGAGCCGCAGCAGCCGGCACTCCAGCGCGCCGTTGTACATGCGGTGCGCGCGACGCGCCTCGATGCCGAGCGCGCGGCCCAGCGGCGGGTTGCCCGTGAATACCGCGGCCTGCCAGCCGACATAGCCCTCGCGCAACTTCTCGCCGAGCAGCGCGTACAGCGCTTCGAGTTCGCCGTCGCTGCCCATGCGCTCGCCATAGGGCGGATTGACGGCCAGCAGGCCCGATTCCGCCGGCGCCGCCGGCAGCGCGGCGAGTTCGCAGCGGCGGAATTCGACGACGCCCTTCAGTCCCGCGCGTTCCGCATTGTCGGCGGCCACGCGTACGGCGGAGGCATCGCGGTCGAAGCCGGCAATCCGGCCGGGCGCGACCCGGCCGGCGGCGCGGCGCGCCACGGCCTCCTCGAGCAGGCGCTGCCAGCAGGCCGCGTCATGGCCGCGCCAGCGGCTGAAGCCGAAGCGCCCGCGCAACATACCCGGCGCAACGTCACCGGCGATCAGTGCCGCCTCGATGGGCAGCGTGCCGGAACCGCACATCGGATCGACGAAGCTGCCGCCCGCGGCGGCGATCCGCGGCCACCCCGACCTGAGCAGGATCGCGGCCGCGACATTTTCCTTGAGCGGCGCGGCGAGTTGCCGCGCCCGGTAGCCGCGGCGGTGCAGGCTGTCGCCCGCGAGATCCACGGCGATCACGACGGCATCGCGCTCCATGCGCACGTTGATGCGCACCGCCGGCGCGGCGACGTCCACCGAGGGACGCGTGCCGCAGCGCTCGCGGAACTGGTCCACGATGGCGTCCTTGACCTTGAGCGCGCCGTAGTGGCTGTGCGTGACGCCGCTGCCGGCGCGCGCCGAGAAATCAACCGCCAGCGTGTCGTCCGCGCCAAGATGCGCGGCCCAGTCCACTTCACGAACCCCGGCATACAGTCCGTCGGCGTCAGCGGCCCGGAAGGCGGCCACCGGCCACAGTACGCGCACCCCGACACGCGACCAAAGGCAGGTGCGGTAGGCGGTCTCGAGCGAGCCCCGGCACGAGACGCCGGCGTTTTCGGTATGCAGCGCACCGGCGCCAAACGCCGCCAGCTCGTCGGCGAGCAGGTCCGCCGTGCCCGCGGCCGCCGTCACGAACAGCTGCACGATTCCGGGATCGTCCGCCGGCGCCGTGTCGCGCGAGCCGTCGGCGTTGGTCGCGGCGGTCACCTCGATGCGTCTGGTGTGCGGCCGAGCTCCAGCAGCGGCCCGTACAGGTCCGGCCGCCGGTCGCGGAACACGCCCCAGGCCCGGCGGTAGCGGCCCACCGCCTCGAGGTCGAACTCGGCCGTGATGACCGCCTCGCCATGGTCGTCGGCCTGCGCGACGACCGCGCCCGTATGGTCGGTGATGAACGAGCACCCGTAGAAAGTGATCGAGCACTGCTCGCCCTGTTCCGTGCCGATCCGGTTGGACGCCACCAGCGGCATGACATTGGCTGCCGCGTGGCCCTGCATGGTGCGCTGCCAGTGCCCGCGCGAGTCGAGGCTCGCGTCCTGCGGTTCCGAGCCAATGGCGGTCGGGTACAACAGCAGCTCGGCACCCATCAGCGCCATCGCACGCGCGCATTCAGGGAACCACTGGTCCCAGCAGACGCCGACGCCGAGCCGGCCGAAGCGCGTGGGCCAGACCTTGAAACCCGTGTCGCCCGGCGAAAAATAGAACTTTTCGTGGTAGCCCGGGCTTTCCGGAATGTGCGACTTGCGATAGATGCCGAGCAGGGCGCCGTCGGCATCCACCATGGCGAGCGTGTTGAAGTAGGCGTTTCCGGCCCGCTCGAACAACGACACCGGCAGCACCACGCCGAGTTCCGCAGCAACCACCCGCAAACGCGCCAGCGCCGGATTGCGCTCGACGGGGGTCGCCAGCTCGAAGTGCTCGGCAAGGTGATCCTTGCAGAAGTACGGCGTCTCGAACAGCTCCTGGATCAGCACGATGTTGGCGCCGCGGCTGGCCGCCGCGCGGACCAGTCGCTCGGCGTTCGCGAGGTTCGCATTACGGTCCCGGCCGCAGGCCATCTGCGTCGCGGCGACGGTTACCTTCATGTCCAGCCTCCAGCCCCCCGGCACCCGGTGATGATCTCACACCGGCGCGCCGCGCGGCGTGCTGCAGCCCTGGTCAACCGCCGGCCTCGAACATCGCGTAATGCTTGCGAGCCGGTTCGACCGTCTCCCAGGTCCCGGAAAATCCTGCCGGGATCACCCACGCGTCACCGGGCCGGAACTGCCACTCGCGGCCGTCGTCCGACGTGAGCGTCACGCGGCCCTCGAGCAGGTGGCAGAATTCGTGCTCCGTGTAGCTGACCTGCCACTTGCCCACCGTGCTCGACCACATGCCGGCAAAAAATTGCGCGCCCGGATCCGCGTAGTGGTTGCTGACCCGCGTGCGCGGCTCGCCGGAGCGGATCGTCTCGCGCGCGGGCGCGCCCTCCTCCGTGCCGACCGGATCCCTGAAATCGACGATGTCCGGAATCGCCATGCGTCCACTCCTCTGCTGTCCTGTACCGGCAAGCCTAGGATCGTACGCGCGCAGGCTCAAGCGTCACGCATACATCGTGCGGCGCAGCATGGGTGGGTGGCGAGTGCTGATGGTGTGCAGCGCCCGTGGAGCGTAGCATCGACCTGCGGGCCGTTGGTTGCGGGCCGCAGGAGGTCGGGAAGAGGGCCGGATCATGATCAATCGTCTGCGGCCGCGAGTCGGCAAGTGGTACAACCACCTCGACAAGGGCGACCTGTTCCAGGTCGTCGCGCTGGACGAGGATTCTGGCACCATTGAGGTCCAGGACTTCGACGGTGGAGTGGACGAGTTCGACCTCGACGAATGGGGACAGCTGTACATCGAGCCCGCCGCGGCGCCGGAAGACTGGAGCGGAGCGGTCGGCGACCTCGAGCCGGACGACCTCGGTTACACGGACATGCCAAGCACCGGCCTGCGCCAGCCATTCGAGGCGCTGGTCACCACGTGGGAAGAGATCGTCGAAAATGACGACGGGCAGGACATCTTCGACCTGCTGCCACGTTCGCGCCACGCCGTCGGCAACCGGCGCCGCGATCACTGACGACCGGATCCGGCTGCCGGACGACCTGCTCGAGGCGCGCGCCTGGCCGCCGCATGAAGGCGGGATTGACCTGGTCGAGACGCACATCTCCTGGGTCTTCCTGGTCGGCGACTGCGCCTACAAGATCAAGAAGCCGGTCCGCCTGTCATTCCTGGATTTCTCCACGCCCGAACGCCGCCGGCACTTCTGCGAGGAGGAGCTGCGCATCAACCGGCGCTTCGCGCCGGAGCTGTACCTCGGCCTGTCGAACGTCGTCGTGACCCCGGACGGGACCGCGGTGGACCGGCCCGGCGAGACTGCGGAAGTCGCGGTGCGGATGCGCCGCTTCGCCCGCGCGGACGAACTGGACCGGCTGCTCGCGACCGGCGCGGCGGACCACCGGCTGCTGTTCCGCTTCGGCCGGCGGCTCGCCCGGCTGCATGCGGCGCTGCCCGTCGCAGCGGCCGGGCATCCCAACGCGGACCCCGCACGCACCCGCGCCGCCTGCGAGGAGAATTTCGCCACGCTGCGCCGTTTTACCGAGCCCGCGCTGCGCGGGCGCGTAAGCCGCATCGAGCAGTGGACCGCAGCCGAGTACGCCAGGCTTGATCCGGTCATGCGGGCGCGGTTCGACGCCGGCCACTTCCGCGAGTGCCACGGCGACCTGCACTGCAACAATGTGGTGCGCTACGGCGGCGCGTTGCACGCTTTCGATGCGCTGGAGTTCGACCCCGGCCTGCGCTGGATCGACACGGCCAGCGACCTCGCCTTCCTGCTGATGGACCTGTCGGTGCGCGGCCGGCCCGACCTTGCCGCGGTCACGCTCGACGGCTGGCTCACCGGCAGCGGCGACTACGGCGCGCTGGGCGTGCTGCGCTTCTACCAGGCCTACCGGGCCTGCGTGCGGGCCAAGGTCGCGGCCATTCGCGCCAGCCAGGACCCGGACAGCGCCGGCGCCGCTTTGCACGAGGTGGCGGTCTACCTGGATGCCGCGCTGGCCCTGACCGCCCCGCCGCGCCCGCGGCTGATCATCACCACCGGCCTGTCCGGTTCCGGCAAGAGCTGGCTCGCGTCGCGCCTGCTGGCGCCACTCGGTGCGGTGCGGGTCCGCTCGGACGTCGAGCGCAAGCGCCGCGCCGGGCTGGACCCGGAGCTGCCGAGCGACGGCTCGATCTATACGCCCGCCCACACGCGCGACACTTATCGCCAGCTCGGCGAGATCGCCGCCCGCGCACTGCGCGCGGGCTACCCGGTGATGGTCGATGCGGCATTCCTGCTGGAGCGCGAACGCCGCTGGTTCCGCGACCTTGCGCGGCGACTTGACGTGCCGTTCGTGATCCTCGCGACGGCCGCGGAACGCCAGGTGCTCGATGACCGCCTGCTGCGGCGCGCAGCGGCTGGCGACGATCCCTCCGAGGCCACGCCTGCGGTGCTGGCGCTGCAGGTCGGCTTCGCGGAGCCGTTGTCAGCGGACGAACAGGCCCTGGCGGTGACCGTGGATACGGGCGCCGACATGGACCTGCCGACCATCGCCGCGGCGGTCAACCGGGTGGGGACGGACTAGAGCGGCGGCAGCACGATCGGGCGGTAACCTGGGCGCCGCGGCACCGGTGTCTTGAAATCGTCGGACTTGATGACCAGCACGTCGCACGGCAGGTGGTCGATCACGCGTTCGGCCGTGCTGCCGATGAACAGGCGCTTCAGGCCGCTGCGCGACACGGCGCCCATGACGACCACGCCGGCCTCGAGCTCTTCGGCCACCGCCGGAATCTCGCGGGCCGGGTTGCCTGGCCGCAGGTGCCTGCGCTTCTCCGTCAGCGTGTGCGGCTCGAGCAACTTGTCGAAGGCCTTGCGCACCTCGGTCAGTTGCAGTTCGGTGACGCTGACGGGCAGCGACACGGTGTCGATCATCGCCCCCGAGCTGAATGGCGTGCCGAGCAGGTAGCTGTGCACGGCGTGCAGCCGGCCGTTGAAGGCAGCTGCCAACTCGCTGGCGATCTGCAGGATCTGCTCGTCGAGATTCTCCGGCTTGGCATGCGCGTGCATGGGATCCACGGCGGCCAGCACGCGCCCCCGGTCATACGGGCGCGCCGTCTTGACGAACAGCACCGGGCAGGGGCACAGCCGGATGAGCTGCCAGTCGGTGTTGGTCAGCAGCACCCGGGCCGTACGCGTGTGCCGGTGGCTCTCGGCGACCACCAGGTCGATCTTTTCGCGCATGACCTCGCGCACGATGCTTTCATAGACCGGGTAGTCCCAGCGTACGCGCACGCGGACCTTGAGCCCGTCCTTTTCCAGCGGGACCGCCATCCTGGCCAGCTGGTCCCGCGGCACGTTCACCGCGGCCTCGATGTCCTTTTGCAGGGCGTCCGGGCTGTAGAAGCGCTCCCCGGCCACGTACGGGCTGTAGATGCTGTGGAACAGCGTGATGGTGGCGCCCGACTTGCGCGCGATCGCAGCCGCCTTGTCCAGCGCCGGTGTCTTCGAGGCCGACAGGTCCGCCGTGGCCACGAGGATGTGCCTGACTTTCATGGTTGCGCCCCTTCCGCCGCGGGGTCCCTGTCCCCGCTGGCGTCAGCCTAGACCCGCAGCGCTGGTACTGTCACTGGCACTTGTCCTTAAGTCCGCGTGGCGCCTACCTAGTTTTGCTGCGGCGCGGCAGCCGCCGCCGCCGCGACCGGGTTAGAATGCGCCCGAAATGGCGAGCCAGGCCTCGCACCCCCTCGCATGGAGTACCGCATGGACCGGAACCGGAACGACGTCCTCATTGCCCGCCGCAACGCGGCCGTCGCGCGCGGCGTGTCACTGGTGCATCCCGTGTTCATCGAGCGCGCCGAGAATGCCGTGCTGTGGGACGTGGACGGCAAGCGCTACGTGGACTTCGCGGGCGGCATCGCCGTGCTCAACACCGGCCACCGCCACCCGAAGGTCCTGGCGGCCGTGCGCGCACAACTCGAGAAGGTCACGCACACCTGCTTCCAGATCACCGGCTACGAACCGTACGTGGAACTCGCCGAGCGCCTCAATCGCCTGGTGCCGGGACCCGGGCCGAAGAAGACGCTCTTGATGAGCACCGGCGCCGAGGCGGTCGAGAACGCCATCAAGATCGCGCGCGCCTATACCAGGCGCTCCGGCGTGATCTCCTTCAGCGGCGGCTTCCACGGTCGCACGCTCATGACGCTGGCGCTGACCGGCAAAGTGCAACCCTACAAGGCGGGCTTCGGCCCGATGCCCGCCGAAGTTTTCCATGCGCCGTTCCCGAACGCGCTGCACGGCGTCTCGGTGGACGACTCGATCGACGCGATCCACGCATTGTTCAAGTATGACATCGAGCCGGCGCGCGTCGCGGCGATCATCGTCGAGCCGGTGCAGGGCGAAGGCGGCTTCTACATCGCGCCGAAGGAATTCATGTCGCGGCTGCGCGCACTGTGCGACGAGCATGGCATCGTCATGATCGCGGACGAGATCCAGAGCGGCGCCGGTCGCACCGGCCGCATGTTCGCGATGGAGCACTACGGCGTGGCCGGCGACCTGACGACCATTGCCAAGTCGATTGGCGGCGGCTTCCCGGTGTCGGCCGTGACCGGCCGCGCCGAGATCATGGATGCCTGCGGACCGGGCGGCCTGGGCGGCACCTACGCCGGCAACCCGGTCGCCTGCGCCGCGGCCATCGCGGTGCTGGACGTGTTCGAGGAGGAAAAGATCCTCGCGCGCGCCGAGCGGCTCGGCGAGCGCATGGGCGCGCGGCTGCGCGAGTTCGCGAGCCGGCATGCGGAAATCGCCGAAGTGCGCGCGCTGGGCGCGATGATCGCGCTGGAGCTGTGCCAGGACGGCGACCCGCACCGACCGCACGCCGACCTCGCCAAGGCGCTGACCGTGCGTGCGCGCGAGCTGGGACTGATCCTGCTGTCCTGCGGCGTGTACGGCAACGTGATCCGCATCCTCGTGCCGATCACGGCCGAGGACGCGATCGTGGACGAAGGGCTGGGCATACTGGAACGCGCGCTGGGCGAGTTGTGCTCGGCGACTGCAGCGCGACGCAGCGCCTGAAATACGACGGGCCGGGTCGCATGACCCGGCCCGCGTTCGATGCAATGGTGGCTAGGGGCGGGATCGAACCGCCGACCCCGGGGTTATGAATCCCGTGCTCTAACCAGCTGAGCTACCTAGCCACGCGGTGGGAAGGACACCCTCGGGGAGCGCGGATTCTCCGGGGGGGCATCCCCCCTGTCAAGGCGCCGCCGGGATCACGCCGGCTCAGGCTTGCCCTTGGCCCTTCTTGCGGCGCGCGGTTGTGCCGCCCTTGCCGGTCTTCGCAGGGGCCGCCGCGGCCTTGCGGCGGCGCGCGGCCTTCTTTGCAGCCGGCTTGCGGATCCGCTTGGCCTTCGGCTTGGCCTTGGTCTTGGTCTTGGCCGTCGCGGCAGGCGGTGGCGCAGCGGCCACCGCCGCTTCCAGTTCGTCCAGCGCGTCGCGCGTGTAGACCGCCAGCTTCTGCAGGTGGGGCATCGTGTCGCGGCAGCCGACGAAGGCGAAGTTGAAGGTGTCGGCGTAGCTCTGGCAGGTGATGTTGAGCGCCAGCCCGTGCGCAATCAGCGAGATCGGGTAGATCGCCTCGAGCCGCGCGCCGCGGAAGTACAGCGGCTTGTCCGGACCCGGCACGTTGGACACCGTGACGTTGAACATCGGCCGCGTGCGCCCGCCCAGCGGCGTCAGCATCGAGATGATGCTGGGCGCCATCAGCAGCATCGTGTACTGCGTCATCGCGTCGCGCGGCAGTCCCTGCACGTGGAACTTGGCGCGCCGCGTCGAGGCCGTGATCGCCGCCAGCCGCTGCAGCGGGTCCGCGATGTCGGTGCCCATGGTCGCGATGATGAAGGTGATCGCGTTGCCGGCCTCTTCGTCGTCCTTTGGTCGCACCGAGACCGGTACGCCGGCCGTCAGCGGCTTGTCGGGCAGCAGGTCGTCGTCCTCGAGAAAACGGCGCAGCGCGCCACCCGCCAGCGCCAGCAGCAGGTCGTTCAGCGTGCAGCCGGCTGCCTTGCCGAGCGCCTTGAGGCGTGCCATCGGCACCTGCTGCGTTGCGACACGGCGCTGCCCGCGGATGCGGCCGTTCAGGCTGGACTTGGGCGCGTCGAACGGCACGACCAGCGCATCGTCCGGGTCGCGCGTCGAGCTGAGCATCGAGGCGAACGCCAGCGCCAGCTGCGGCGCGGTGCGCAGCTGGCCGCCCACCGAGTTGACGACCTCACGCAGCGCGCCTTCCAGCGACAGCGGCGGAGACGCCTTGGCCGGATTGCGGCGCCGCTGCGCGCTCGGGCTCCAGAACGGCTGCAGGTCGCGGCTCTTCACCGGGTCGTCCGACATCGAGGCCATCATGATCCGCACGCCGCTGATGCCGTCCAGCAGCGAATGGTGCATCTTGATGTACAGCGCAAACCTGCCGCCCTGCAGCCCCTCGATCAGGTGCAGCTCCCAGGGCGGGCGGCTCATGTCCAGCGGCTGGCTGTGCAGGCGCGCAATCAGCTGGCCGAGTTCGCGCTCGCCGCCGGGATGCGGCAGTGCCGAGTGGCGCAGGTGGAACTCGAGGTCGACCGATTCCTCCTCGATCCAGCTGGGCAGCAGGTGCCCGAGGCCGATCGGCCGCAGCCGCAGGTTCCACGGCGGCTCGAAGTCGTGGTGCGCCCGCAGGTCCGCCATCAGCGAATTAAGGAAATCGGGCGGCGCATCCGCGGGCAGCGCGAACGGCAGCAGGCCGGCGATGTGCATCGGCGTGTCGCGTGATTCGACCTGGATCCAGGACGCGTCGAGCGGGTTCAGGGCATGGACTTTCACGTCGCGCTCCAGCGGTTCGGGCTGCGTACAGTGTAGCCCGGCGGCGGGCACGGCGAGCGGCGGCGGCGTAGAATCGCGGCGGCGCGCCACGAGCCAGCCCCGGAGTGACCATGCGAACCATCATCGAGCCCTTCCGCATCAAGGTCGTTGAACCGTTCCGCCTGACGACGGTCGAGGAGCGGCGTCGCCTGCTCGAGCAGGCGTCGTGGAACCTGTTCGGCCTGCACGCCGACGACGTCATGATCGACCTGCTGACGGACTCGGGCACCAGCGCCATGAGCGCCGAGCAATGGGGCGCCGTCATGCGCGGCGACGAGTCGTATGCCGGTTCGCCATCTTTCTACCGCTTCGAGTCCGCGGTCAAGGACCTGATGGATTTCCGGCACGTCATTCCCACGCACCAGGGCCGGGCCGCGGAGGCGATCCTGTTCCTGCTGATGGGCGGAACCGGCAAGATCATCCCCTCGAACACGCACTTCGACACGACCCGCGCCAACATCGAGGCCAGCGGTGCCGAGGCCGTGGACCTGGTCACGCCCGAAGCCGCCGATCCCGACAGCCGCTACCCATTCAAGGGCAACATGAACCTGGCACGGCTCGAAAAGCTGCTTGGCACCGACGCCGAACGCATCCCGCTGATCATGGTCACCGTTACCGACAACGCGGGCGGCGGACAGCCCGTGAGCCTCGAGAACCTGCGCGGCATCTCGGCGCTGGCCCACAGGTTCCGCAAACCGCTGTTCATCGATGCCTGCCGGTTCGCCGAGAATGCCTACCTGATCAAGTGCCGCGAGCCGGGCCAGGGCGACCGCGCCATCAAGGACATCGTGCGCGACATGTTCGCGCTGGCCGACGGCATGACCATGAGCGCCAAGAAGGACGCCTTCGCCAACATCGGCGGCTGGCTGGCGATGAACGACGACGGGCTGGCCGAACGGGCCCGCAACCGGCTGATCCTGACGGAGGGCTTCCCGACCTACGGCGGCCTGGCCGGTCGCGACCTGGAAGCCATCGCCCAGGGCCTGCGCGAGATCGTCGACGAGGACTACCTGCGCTACCGCATGCGCACCTGTGAGTACATCGGCGAGCGCCTGACCGGGCTCGGCGTGCCGATCGTGCAGCCGACCGGCGGGCATGCGGTGTTCGTGGACGCCAGGCGTTTCCTGGCGCACATCCCACCGCTGCAGTACCCGGGACAGTCGCTGTCCGTCGCGCTGTACGAACTGGGCGGGGTGCGCGCCTGCGAGATCGGCACGGTGATGTTTGGCCGGCGGCCGGACGGCAGCGAAGCGCCCGCGGCAATGGACCTGGTGCGCATGGCAATGCCGCGCCGCGTCTACACGCAGTCGCACGCGGACTATGTGCTGGAGATCTTCGAGGAGATCGTCGCGGCGCGGGACAAGCTGCCGGGTTACAGGATCGTGTGGCAGCCGGAGCGGTTAAGGCATTTCACGGCGAAGTTCGAGCCAGTCAGGTAATACACGTCAGCCCGCCCCGGTGGGAGGACATCGTGGGCACGCCGCAATACCTGTCGGGTCACGACCGGCTTGGCATGGACCGGCAGCGCCGGTCTCGTCCACGATGGCATTCCGCGAGAGATCTTGCTCGACGTTTCATTGGACGGGCATCTTTCGCAGGGCGAAGTCATGTTTCACGATGGATTCAAGGCAGTAGAGTGAACGCGAGAGTGCGGCGGCACGGGACCGTCGCGGGCCACGGCCACGATGGAGACTCGTTCCGATCAGTCTGCCCAGTCGCGCTCGAGCCAGCGTGAACTCAACAGGAACAGGCCCGAGGCCAGCAGATAGAAGACCGTACCGGCGAGGATCGAGTAACGCAGCGAATCGTCGCCGTAGTGCAACTGCAGCGCATCGGAGAGCGCGCCGATCGCCCAGGTCCCGATCCCGATGCCGATCAGGTTGTTGACGAACAGAAACACGGCTGACGCGGTCGCCCGCATGTCCGGCCGCACCAGGTGCTGGACGGCGGAAATCACCGGTCCCAGCCAGACCAGCCCGAGCGCGGTCGGCACCAGCAGCACGAAGAAGCTGAGCACCGGCGTCGGCGACAGGATACCCAGCACGTAGAACGGGATCGTCAGCACGAAGGCCAGCGCCGGGATCTTCACGTACGCCTTCCTGCTTCCCTGACCGAAGCGGTCCCCGGCCCAGCCGCCGATCCAGACTCCCGCCAGGCCGCCCACCAGCAGGATGGCCCCATAGAACAGGGAGGCATCGAGCAGGGTCATCCCGTAGCTGCGCACGAAGAAGGACGGAAACCAGAAGAACAACCCGTAGCCCATCATGGACGAGCAGGAAGCGGCGAGCGAGATCAGCCAGAAGCTCGGCTTTTTCACCAGCGTCCGCAGGATCGTCGCAAAGGCCGGCGGGGCGCGATCGTCGTGCTGCCGGTCGAAGCGGCCGCGCTCTGGCTCCTTGATCGTCAGCCTGAACACGGGCGCCAGCACGATGCCGGCGATGCCCACGGCAAAGAAGGCGAAGCGCCAGTCGATCAGGCTGGCGATCACGCCGCCGAACAGGATGCCCAGCGCGCTACCTATCGGTATGCCGAAGGAGTAGATGCTCAGGGCGCGGGCTCGCTGCTCCGGCGGAAACAGGTCGGAGATCAGCGAGTAGGCCGGTGCGACCCCGCCGGCCTCACCGACGCCCACGCCGAGCCGGGCCAGGAACAGCTGCCAGAAGTTGGTCGCCAGCCCACAGACGGCCGTCATGCCGCTCCAGATCACCAGCGCCCCGGTCATGATCCAGGTGCGGCTGTAGCGGTCCGCCGCCATCGCCACCGGGATGCCGAGGCCAGTGTAGAACAGCGCAAAGGCGAGCCCCCCCATCAGGCCGAGCTGCGCGTCGCTGAGGTCCAGGTCGGCCTTGATCGGCACGGCGAGGATGCCGACGATCTGGCGGTCGATGAAGTTGAAGGTGTAAACGAGCACCAGGATGCCGAGCGCGGCGGCCCGTTCCCGGGTCAGCAGTCCGTCGCCCTGTCCGCCGTTCGCTCCCATGCCGCTCCTCCCGAGTCGCGCCGGTCTGTTCAGACGGAAGGGGGCGCAGCCGAATCGGCTGCGCCCCCGGTCCTCATCGCGTCACAGGCGCCGGTCAGCGCCAACGGTACTGCACGAGGGCTAGAAGCGTCCCGTAACGGTAAAGCTCCAGGTACGCGGCGCGCCGTAATAGACGGTGCGGATATTGCCCACGGAGGAGAATTCCTGGCCGTCCGTGCGATAGACCTTGTCCGTCAGGTTGCGGCCGTACAGACCGGCGCTCAGCTTGCCGTCGCTGTCGGTCCACAGCAGGCTCGCGTCATAGACCCAGAAGTCGTCCTGGAACAGGCCTGGGATTTCGACACTTGAATTGACCGGCGTGTTATCGACCGACAGCGCCATCCGCGAACGGAAGCGCCCGGAGCCGGCGAGACGCAGCGAGCCGCCGCCAAGGTTGAAATCGTAGGCTGCGCCGAGGCGAGCGGTCCATTCGGGCGAGAAAGCCGGCTCCTGGAAGGCGCGGCTTCCGCCGAAGGCGATAAAGCGAGTGTCGTCGAAGGAGCCGTACTCGGCGTCGAGATAACCGATCTGCGCGTCCAGCAGTACGGCCTGCACCGGCTTGTAGACCAGCTCCAGTTCTGCGCCGGAGATGTCAAGCGAGCCTGCGTTCAGGACCGTCAGTTCCGGGCTCGGCAGGCCAGTTCCCGGATCGATGGTGAGGCCGGAGACACGTGCCTGGAAGTCCGTGTAGTCGTTGTAGAAGACGGCCAGGTTCGCGCGCAGGGAATCACCCAGCCAGTCGGACTTCAGGCCGACTTCATAGGAGGTCATCTCCTCCGGCTGGTAGGGCGCCTGTTCGCCCGGATTGTTAGCACGACCGTTGAACCCGCCCGACTTGAAGCCCCGTGCGAAGCGGCCGTAGACCAGCACGTTGTCGGTCGCCTGGAAATCAATCGAGGCCATGGGCGAGGTATCGGTCCACGTATCCTTGATCACGAAGGTGAAGGCCGGATTCGCGGTCACTCCCGGGAAGCTGGAAAAAGTGGACGTCGAGCGCCCGTATTCCTTTTCTTCCTCCGTATAGCGCACACCCGCGGAGAGGTTCACGCGATCCGTGACCGCGAACGAGAGGTTGGCATAGGCGGCCCAGCTCTTGGTGGTCAGGTCGTCGTCAATGGTACGCAGGAAGGTAAAGCCGCCGGGGCCGGTGAACAAGTCATCCGCGTAGGCTTCCTGGTGCGACGAGATGTTCTCGTGCAGATAATAGACGCCGCCGACGAAGGACACCCGCTCGCCCTCGTAGCTGCCCTGGAACTCCTGGCTGGACTGATGCTGGTCGACGTCAACGAGCACATCGCCGGTCTCCAGCGTCGTCGCATCGATGTCGATGTAGTCAGTGTATTCGAGATCCCGGAAAGCGGTGATCGAGCGCAGCGCGAAGGCGTCGGTGGCGTCCCATTTCACGTTGAGCGCCGTGCCCTGGTGGATCAGCTTCGTCGAATTGGGCAGGCCCGGCGTTGGCGTGGCGGTGAACCTGAATTCCGGAACGACGGCTGGCAGTACGAGTATGGGAACGCCGAACAGGGTCGTCAGGGTATTGATCGGCTGGCCCATGACAAGACCGTTGTCTTCATTCGCATAGTCCGCCGACCAGTCCACGGCGACGTTCGTAGCCGGATCCCACGCCAGCGACACGCGGGCGGCCAGCACAGAACGATCGTTGTATTCAGCGCCTGTGGTCGGGTTGGTCACATAGCCGTCGCGGTTGGCGCTGTAGATCGAAAATCCGCCGGCCAACGTGTCGCTGGCGGGTCCGGAGAACGAGATCCGGCCGTCCAGCTGTCCGTAATTGCCGGCAGTCGCCTGCACGGTGGTGTGAAATTCCCGGCCTGGCCGGCGCGTGATGACCTTCAATGCGCCGCCAATCGTGTTCTTGCCGTACAGCGTGCCCTGTGGCCCGCGCAGCACCTCGATGCGCTCGATGTCGAAGAGGTCCAATTGCGTGCCACGGATGCGCGAGTAATAGACGTCGTCGACATAGAAGCCGACCGCGGGATCGAACGTCTGCAGCGCATCGGGCTGGCCGACGCCCCGGATGTATATATTGGTGGCGTTGGAAGAGCCGCGCCCCTGCACGATGTTGAGGTTGGGAACGATGCCCTGCAATCCGGTGCTGTCGATCGCACCGATGCGCTCGAGGGTGTCCTCGGAAAAGGCCGACACCGACCCTGGCACTTCCTGCAGCGATTCCGCCATGCGCCGCGCCGTGACCACGATTTCCCCCAGCGCCGCTACGCCGCGCTCCTGGGCGAGCACGGGTGCCGGCAACACAGCGGCTACGGCGACCGCGATCAGCATGTTCCTGCAACCGCGCTTCTCTTTCATGCAATTCCCCTTGACAGTGTTGTGTCAGCGCGATCCTGGCGACGCCGCAGCGGCGGCTCTCGATCCAGGATCGCCCAGCGAGCAATGACGCCTTGCCATCCGGACCCGATCATGCAAGATTATGAAACATGAATCAAGTTTCAAGTCATGGGAGGATCCCGAAGACCGAACGGGGCCGCAGGACTCGCAACCGCCTGCTCGAAGCCGCCGAGGTCGAATTCGGAAAGAAGGGATTCCATGACGCGGCGATCAGCGGCATCACCCAGCGCGCCGGCGTGGCGCTCGGGACTTATTACACCTACTTTGACAGCAAGCAGGAGATCTTCGCGGCCCTCGTGTCCTACATGAGCGAACGCACGCGGCAATGGGTCGGCGAGCGGGTCGCCGGTGCACCGAACCGGCTCGCCGCGGAGCGGCTCGGCCTCGCCGCCTACATCGAGTTCGTCCGTGAGCACAAGGGCATTTACCGCATCATGTCCGAGGCCGAGTTCATCGCCAACGACGCGTTCCGCGCGCACTACGAGGGCTTCGCCCGCTCCTACCTCGCGAACCTCTGCAAGGCGGACGCGCGCGGCGAGATCCGCCAGGGCGATTACCAGGTCTGGTCCTGGGCGATCATCGGCATCAACGTCTTTCTCGGCATGCGCTTTGCGGAGTGGGATGAGAGCGAAGCACCACTGCGGATCGCCGAGTCGGCGCTGGACCTGATCGGCAACGGGATGTCGCCGGACAAGGGCTGATGCGCGGCAACCGGTTGGTCATCTTCCGAGCGCTCGCCGCGGCAGGTAGGCAAGGCAGGATCGGGGCATTCAGTCCATGAACACCATGGGTATCGTCGCAACCGGCACCTGGTTCCCGGACACCTGCGTCACCGCGGCGGAGATTGCAGAACGCAGCGGCATACCCGAGCAGGTGGTCCGCGAGAAACTGGGCATTGAGCGCAAGTACGTCGCCGATCCGCGGGTCCACCCGAACCAGATGGCCGTCCTGGCAGCCCGCAAGGCCATTGACCGGGCCGGCATAGACCCCATGGACATTGACGTGGTCCTGTGCACGACGGAGGAGTGGCGCGAGTACCTGCTGTGGACCACGGCCATCGACCTCGCCTGGGAAATCGGCGCCCGGAAGGCCTGGGGTGTCGACGTGCACACCCGCTGCGCGACCACGATCGCCGCGCTCAAGATGGCCAGTGGCCTGATGGCCAGCGATCCCTCCATTGACACGATCCTGGTGGGCGGCGGCTATGCCGTCTCCCACTTCATCGACCTGGGCGATGTGAACACCTCCTTCCTGTTCAACATCGGCGCGGGCGCCGCGGCGCTGATCCTGAAGCGCGACTGGCCGGCGAACCAGGTCCTGGGCACGCACCTGATCGCCGACGGGTCGATGAGCCGGCACGTGATCATTCCGGCCAGCGGCACGATCCGCCACCCGACGGACGAGGCGGTCGACCAGGGCGCCTTCAAGTTCCGGCTGGCCGAACCCGCAGCCATGAAGGCGCGGCTCGGGGCGGTGTCGGTCGGCAACTGGCTGACCTGCGTGGACGTCGCGCTGCGGGAATCGGGCCAGAAGCGTGACGGCACCGCCTACACGCGGCGGGACATCGACTTCCTGAACATGTCGCTGGTCAAGCCTTCCGCCTACCGCACGATGCTGAGCCAGCTAGGCCTGACGGAGGAACAGGGCGTCTACCTGTCGCGCGTCGGGCACATCGGCGAGCAGGACGCGATCATCAACATCGAGGCGGGCCTCGAGCAGGGCCGGCTGAAACCGGGCGACACGATGGCGGTCCTGGCGGCCGGCATCGGCTACGTCTGGGGTGGCGCGATCGTCCAGTGGGGGACGCCCAGGTGAGCACCGCGGGCACCTACGCAACCGACTGGCTGGCCCGGCGGGCCCAGCTCACCCCCGACCGCATTGCGCTGGTCGACCGCGCGAGCGGGACGCACGTGAACTACGCACAGTGGAACGAACGTGCGAACCGGACGGCCCGTCTTCTCGAGAGGCTCGGCGTCCGCAAGGGTGACCGAGTGGCCGTCTACGCAGCGAACTGCCCGGAGTACCTCGACCTGTTCTGGGCTGCGCCGAAGATCGGCGCGGTGCTGCAGAACCTGAACTGGCGCCTCACAGTGCACGAGCTGCGAGGCATCGTCGCGAGCGGCGGCCCGAAGGTCCTCATCTACGGCCCGGAGTGGCGCGAGCAAGCCCGTCAGCTCAAGCCCGCCTGCACCACGGTCGAGCACGTCGTCGCCATCACGGACCCGGGCCCGGGCGAGCATGGCCTGGCGGAGCGGGACGCGATGAGCGCCCGTCCCGGGGCGCCGCCGCAGCTGACGCTGGACGACCCGTGGGGCATCTACTACACGGGCGGCACGACGGGGCTGCCGAAGGGGGCGGTCCTCACGCACGGCAACATCACCTGGAACAGCGTCAACACCGTGACCTCCTGGGGCCTGCACGCCGGCCACGCGGCGCCGCTGCAGTTGCCCTTCTTCCACGTCGGCGGGCCCAACATCTTCATGGCCCCCCTGGTTCATGTGGGCGGCACCACGATCCTCTGCCCGGGCTTCGACGCGGAGGAAACCTTCGACCTGGTCGAGCAGGCCGGCATCACGCATTACGTCGGCGTGCCGACGATGTTCCAGATGCTGCAGCAGCACCCGCGCTGGAGCACAACCGACTTTTCCCGGCTGGAGCTGGTCATCAGCGGCGGCGCGCCCTGCCCGCTGCCGGTCATGGAGAAGTTCTGGGAGCGTGGCGTCGACTTCAAGATGGGCTACGGCCTGACCGAGGCGACGGGCAACAACTTCTGGCTGCCACCGAAAGAAGCGCGCAGGAAGAAGAGCTCGGTCGGCTATCCGAACTTCCACATCGACATGAGGGTCGTCCGCGAGGACTGCAGCGGCTGCGGTCCTGACGAAGCGGGCGAACTGCTGATCCGCGGCCCGCACGTCTGCGCCGGCTACTGGAACGACCCCGGGGCGACCGCTGCGACGATCCGTGACGGCTGGCTGCATACCGGCGACATCGCGCTGCGGGATGACGACGGCTGTTACACCATCCTCGGCCGTGCCAAGGAAATGTTCATCAGCGGCGGGGAGAACGTCTACCCGGCGGAGATCGAGTCGGTGCTGATGGCGCACCCGAGCGTGGTCGCCGCGGCCGTCGTCGGCGTGCCGCACGATACCTGGGGAGAGATCGGCCGGGCCTTCATCGTCGTCGCGGCGGGTTACGATGAGGCAACACTGCGCGCCTACCTCGCCGAACGCCTCGCCCGCTACAAGCTGCCGCGGGCCATCGTCGTCGTCGATGCGCTGCCACTGACCGCAATCGGCAAGGTCGACAAGCAGTCGCTCGCCACGATGGAGCTACCCCGATGAGCGTCGCAGTGCTCGACGGAATCAGCGCCCGCAGGGTGACCACGAATCGCCTGGCCACCCGGGTGTTGTTCTCCGGCCCCGAGGACGGCATACCAGTCGTGTTCATCCACGGGAATTTCTCCTCCGCCACCTGGTGGGAGGAGACCATGCTGAGGCTGCCGCCGCAGTACCGCGGCATTGCCCCGGACCAGCGCGGATTCGGTGACGCGGATCCGGCCGAAAAGGTCGATGCGACGCGCGGCATGCGCGATTTCGTCGACGATGCGACCGCGCTCATGGACCACCTGGGCCACGATCGATTCCACCTTGCCGGCAACTCGCTGGGTGGAGTGGCCGCATGGTGGATGATGGCCGAACATCCCGACCGCCTGTTGTCCGTCACGCTGCCGGGACCGGGCTCTCCCTTCGGTTTCGGCGCAACGCGCGACGCGCGTGGAACGCCGACCAGCGAGGATTTCGCGGGCTCGGGCGGGGGCCTGCTCAACCCGGTCCTGATCCAGGGCGTGGCGCAGCGCGACCGGTCCCTAGAGCAGCCTTTCAGTCCGCGCAACGTGCTGCGGCTGCTGGTATGGGGCCCGCCATTCATTCCCAGGCGCGAGGACGACCTGCTGGACGCCATGTTCACCGTCCATCTGGGCGACCGCGACCTGCCGGGAGACTGGGTGGATTCGCCGAACTGGCCCTACTTCGCGCCGGGCAGATGGGGTGCGACCAACGCGATGTCGCCAAAGTGCTCCGGCGGGCTCGTCGAGCGAATACTCGTCGCCGGGACCAAGACCAGGGTGCTGTGGATCTACGGCGCCGAGGACATTGCCGTCTGCAACAACGCTGCGTCCGACCCGGCCACGCGCGGACAGCGGGGTCTGCTGGCCGGCTATCCCGGCCCCGAGCGTTATCCGCCGCAGCCGATGATGGATCAGATCCGCACCCTGCTCGAGGATTATGCGGCCGCCGGCGGGATCTACGAGGAGGTCGCCGTGGCAGGTTCGGGACATGTGCCCTTCATGTCTCATCCCGTGGAGTTCGACCGCGCCTTTCACCGTCACCTGGAGCTGGCCGATCGGGGCCACCCGGAATAGGGCTTTGTGCAGGAGGATCCGCGCCAGCCGGCGCCGCTTCCCGGAATGCCACACTCGATGGAGAACGAGATGTCCAGATTGCTGACCTTCGCCCTGCTCCTCGCGATCACTGCAGCCTGCGCCGAACCGGCGCCCGCGCCGCGCATCGACCCTGCGCCCGCGCCGCGCATCGACCCTGCGCCCGCGTCGCGCATCGACCCTGCGCGCATCACCGTTTCAGGCATTTCCGCCGGCGGCCAGATGGCGCACCAGCTGCACATCGCGTACTCCGATCTCTTTTCGGGTGCGGCGATCATCGCGGGCGGCCCTTTCGGTTGCGCCCAGGGCTCGGTGGCAACCGCCTTCGCGCGCTGCATTGCCACGACCGGCGGCAAACTGTCGGCTGGGGAATTCATCGACGAGATCGGCAAAGCCGCCGGCCAGGGGCTGCTTGCGGACACGACGCACCTGGCGGACGACCGGGTCTGGCTGTTCCACGGCTCGCTGGACAAGGCCGTCGCCCGGGAGCTCACCGATATCCTGCACGACGAATACCTCGCCTTCGTGCCGGCCGAGAACATCATCTACGTCAATGACGTTCCAGCCGCCCACAGCTTTCCGGCGCGCGGCGCCGGACACGCCTGCGGAGCGTCCGAGCCGCCCTATGTCGGCAATTGCGACTACGACGCGGCCGGCCAGTTGCTGCAGCAGCTCTACCCCGGACTGAAGGCTCCGGCCGGAGCGGAACACGCCGCGCTTGGCAAGGTCGAGCTCCCTGACGCGGCCGGCGCCGGGATGCATGAGACCGCCTACATGTATGTCCCCGCGCAGTGCGCCGCCGGGAGCGAGGCCTGCGCGCTGCACCTGGTGCTGCACGGGTGCGCCCAGTCATCCGTCAAGCTCGGCACTGCGTTCATCGAGCAGAGCGGCTACCTGCCCTGGGCCGAGGCCAACGCCATCGTGCTCGCCTTTCCGCAGGTTGCGCCTTCCGCCGTCAACCCCATGGGATGCTGGGACTGGTGGGGCTACACCGGCCCCGACTATCGCTGGCGAGACGGGGCACAGATGAAGCTGCTCGCGGACTGGGTACGGAGCCTGGCAGGCCTCGAGGGCTGAAACTCGGCATCAAACGTCGAGAGTACGGGAGGCGTGCTCGGCAGGCACCCCCGCTGCTTTGGAGACCCCGACATCGGCCTCCAGCCCACGCCGCCCCACGGGGGGATATTGAAACACGGGTTGCCAGGGGGGCCGGGGCACGTCGCTGGATTGTCTGCTAACGGCAGCAGCGTCAAGTTGTAGCCGCTGCGCCCGTCGCCATCGAAGTCGACATAAACGTTGACGCGGTCCACGGGACCGCCCTGGTCGCGGCGGGCCCGCTGGCACCGTTAGTCGTTCATCCGGTACGCCCCGGCCAGGGCGGAGACCTCTCCTTCCCAGACCCGCTCGAAGCGGGCGCGGTCCTCGGCGGGCTTGCGGATCATGTCCATCGCGCGCTGCTGCTGTGCCGTGCTGGCGCCCGGCTTGTGCGCCAGCTGCAGCGCGTAGCGGGACATGTCACGGACCATCACGTCGAAGACCTGGTCGACGACGTCGTCGCCGATGCCATGGATCGGCGCCGCCTCCAGGATCAGCTGGCCGTAGGGCACCAGCGTGAAGGCCTCGCCGAGGCTCAGCAGAAAGTCGACGTCCTTCTGCTGGGCCGCATCCGGCGGCGTCTCGACCAGGAAGCGCTTCAGCGCCTCGACCTGCTCGCGGAAGATCGCAACGTTGGGCAACTCGACCGCATCGTAGGCCAGCCGGTAGTCGTGGAACAGCACCTTACCCAGGCCCTTGGCCGCGCCCTGGCGGAAGAAGAACGCGTCGTCAGCGGGATCATCGCGCTTCGGCACAGCCGGGAACCCGGCCGGCCGGAACAGGTAGTTGGCCATGAACTTCACGACCAGGGCCATGTTGACGTGCGCCGTGCCCTCGAGCTTGGGCAGGGCGCGGATGTCGCGCGTGGCCATCTCGAAGTAAGGCTCGTTCTCGAAGCCGCGCGCGGCGATGACGTCCCACAGCGCGTTGATGACCTCCTCGCCCTGCATCGTCACCTTCATCTTCATGATCGGGTTGTACAGCAGGTAGCGGCGGTCCTCGGCCGTCGCGCTGCGGAAATAGTCCGAGGCGCGCAGGCCGAACAGTTTCATGGCCACCAGCCTCGCATAGGCGTCGACGAACAGCTGCCGGACATGCGGGAAGTCGGTCACCCGCTGGCCGTACAGGCGGCGGTTGGCGGCGTGGTCGATGGCCTCGTAGAAGGCGTGCGTGCAGATGCCGATGGACGCCCAGCCGAGGTTGAACTTGCCGACATTGACCGTGTTGAGCGCCGCGTTCCAGGCCTCGGGACCGCGCGACAGGATGTCCGCTTGCGTCACCGGATAGTCCTCCAGCGCGAACTCGGCCACGTAGGACTGCACGTTGACCACGTTGCGGATGCAGTTGAAGCGCTCGTGCTGCGAGTCGGCGGCGAAGAACACGTACTCGTCGCGACCCTCCAGGCGGCCGAACGTCGAGACCATGCGCGCGACGTTGGCGTTGCCGATGTAGTACTTGCTGCCGCGCGCCCGGAAGCCGTCACCCTCGGGCACGAGGGTCATCCCGGTCGAGTAGACGTCGGCGCCATGCTCCTTCTCGGACAGCCCGAAGGCGAAGACCTCGCCCTGCCTGAGCTGTTCCGCCGCCTTCTCCCTGGCGGCCTCGTTGGCGCTCATCCAGATCGGGCCCAGCCCCAGGATCGTCACCTGCCACGTGTACCAGTAATGCAGACCGTAGAAGGCCAGGATCTCGTTGAATTCGTTGTTGCGCCAGTTGTCCCAGCGGCAGTCCTTGCCGCCGTGGGCCGCGGGCGTCAGCAGCGTCGCAAAGGCCTGCTCGCGCTTCACGAACTCGAGAAAATCCGCGTACCACACGCGGTCGCGGTCATCCGACTTGAGCCGGCGCAGGCCCATGCCCTCGAAATAGGCAATGGTTTTCTGCATGATCTCGCGGGACTTCTCGTCGCTGCAGCGGCTGGTGTGCGTCTTGGGGTTAAGCAGGATCACGTTCGCTCCTTGGTGGGTCTGCGCCAGCCAGTCTAGAGCGCCGCGTCCACCGCGTCACGCCAGCCGGCGGACCTTCGACGACGCCGTCCGGGCATCACCCGTTATTGTCGTAGTTACCGCTGACGCCTGGACCGGGTCTTGCTTTATTGTTCGCTTGGCACGACGGAGCACGCCCATGACCCATCCGCACTCCGGCTCACGCAGGCAGTTCATCAAGAGCGCGCGGCGTGGTAATGGGGTCGGATCCAATTATTTCTGGTAATGGTGGTAATGGCGTCGGATCTAATTACTTCTTGACGGACTGACCGACGCCTTGACTATCGGCGGTTGTGTTCGGTCTTAGCGATGAACCGGCGTGATCGGTCGGCGGCGCATGATCTGACCCAACCCTCTGGCGGTTGCCGCGCTGGACGATGGGGCGCGGTAGGCTTGGTAAGCATTCTCGTCCAAGTCTGCCCATCCCGGGCTCCTAGCAGTAACCTCTAACAAGTCAGCATGGCCGGCGATTCCCGCTAATCTCATGAATCACTCGCGAACTGCCATTAATTGGATCCGACCCCAATAACGACCCCAATAATAAAGGCCCGCTTCCGGCCACAAACTGCCACTCCGCCCGCCTAAATAGCCGACACAGCCCCGCAGCAGAAATACCTGCCATCCGCAAGCGCCGCCCCTCGCCAGATTGTGCTGCAGGTTTTCCTCGATGCCGATCACTTCCGCTCCTGAGGCAACCAGCTCTGGCCCACTGATAGAATCGGATGCGCGTCCCTGGCTGCTTGGCGCCCTGAGGCTTCACGTGCTTACAGTCCTGCAGTTCTTCCTGGGCCTTGTATTACTGGTCGTAGGAGCGGAGGCTCTGGTACGAGGCGCCTCGAAATTGGCCGTTGCCGCCGGCATAACGCCGCTTGTGATCGGCCTGACAATCGTTGCATTCGGCACCAGCTCCCCGGAACTGGCAGTTTCTGTTCAATCGTCCTGGCATGGCCAGGGCGATCTGGCGCTCGGCAACGTCGTTGGCAGCAATATCTTCAACGTGCTGTTCATCCTCGGCGTGTCCGCGCTCATCACGCCGCTCGTGGTCGCTCGCCAGGTTGTTCGGCAGGAAGCACCCGTGATGATCCTCATGTCGGTGCTGCTCCTCGCGGTCGCGCTGGACGGCGCTGTCGGGAGACTTGATGCGACTGTGCTGGTCGCCTTGTTACTCGCATACACGGTGCTCCTTGTGGCCCGATCTCAAGCCGAGGCTGCGACACAGGGCAGGAGTGAAGTCAGCTCTCAGAGGGCTGAGGGCTGGGACAGTCACTGGGCGGCCCAGATCGCGCTGATCCTGATCGGCCTGGGCTTGCTTGTGCTTGGCTCCGATTGGCTGGTGAATGCGGCGATCGACTTCGCAAGGGCTTTGGGTGTGAGCGAGTTGATCATCGGCCTCACTATCGTTGCGGCTGGAACATCGATGCCCGAGGTGGCGACATCGGTGATGGCCGCCATCAGAGGTCATCGAGACATCGCCGTCGGAAATGTCATCGGGAGTAACGTTTTCAACATCCTTGGAGTGCTGGGCGTTTCTGGCCTGATTGCCCCGAGCCCTCTGATGGTGTCACCCACGGCCCTTGCGTTTGATCTTCCTGTCATGGTGGCGGTAGCGCTGCTGTGTCTGCCGATTTTCTTCAGCGGCAGCGTGATCAGCAGAGGCGAAGGCGCACTGTTCCTTGCCTGCTATGCGGCTTACACCGTGTTCTTGATCCTGAGGTCACAAGAGAGTCCTCTCCTGCCGATCTACCAATCTCTCCTGATCTACGTGCTCTTGCCAGTCACTTTTCTGGCGCTCCTGTTCGTGTCCATCAGGGCCTGGCGTCAATCAGGAAACAGCAGCAAGTTGTGACAGGGTAGTGACCTCGCTGGCGGGTAGCCGCAGGATGGCTACAGTGCAGCAAGATGTTCGTTAAGGGTCGCTAACCGACCCTTCCGGTTAGCCGAGAATGCGCGTCAGCCGAAGGGTCGCTTACCGGCCAGAAGCGGACGGTCCGAGGCAGTGTCTCAACCCGGAGATGCGACGACCCACTGCCCCCACGGCATCTTCAACGAGGCGATACCCAGCAGGTCGGGCGCAGTTCTCAATGCTTCAGCCATGTCGCGCCTTGCCTTGGGATCGCACCCAAAGTTCAAGATCAGTTTGTCTGCACCGGCCGTGTCGCGCCAATCCACCCGCACACCATCCACATCATTCCAGAAGATCTCGCAAGGCGGCTTGCCTTGAAGGAAAAGCTCTCCGCGCGGTCTGAAGGCGCGAAGGCGATCGCGAAAATGCGCGAAATTCTGGGGAGACACATGCTCAAGCCGCCGTTCAATCCGCCAGTTGCTATACCGGCCCGCCCAATAGCCGTGCTCTACCCACACTCGGCCATCGGATAGAGCCGTTACTTTCACCATGTCGCAACGGCCACAGAAAGGGCCGGGTTCGCTTTCCATGACAATCAGCTCGTCGCCAGCACCCAGTGGTGCGGAGGGAGCAGGAGGAACACTGGCACACCCTATAACCGCAGCGGCGGTCGCAATGAAAGCTGTGGCGAGTATCAGCCTGATAGTCATCTCGTCAGAAGCGTGCCTGACCGGCCCACTGGCCGCAATGGGTCGGTAACCGCCCCTTCGGACTAGCTCAGGGAGTGCCTTAGGCCGAACGGTCGCTTACCGGCCAGGAACGGTCATTCGATTCTCAATCCAGCGATAAGGCCTCGCTACCAGACAAACGGCACGAGCCGGTAGCGAACCCTGGACAGGTAATCAGTGTATCCCGGGAGCATGTTCTTGAGCGTCTTCTCCTCAACCAGGATGCGCGGCATAAGCGAGGCCAGCACTATGAACACAGCGATAACGCTCGCGTAACTCTCCAGCCATAACCCGATGCCGGCAAACATCACCAGCAAACCCAAATACATGGGATGACGGATGATGCCGTATAGCCCGGTGTCTACTAGCGTCTGCCCGCGTTCCTTTTGATCGCGCACGACCGGAACGGCGAATTCGTTTTGGTAAAACGTCAGGATGATGATGTAGAGACCCGCAACGGCAATAGCGGCACCGAACACTGATACGCTAAAAGCAGGCGCAGCGAAAAGCTCCAGTCGAAAGACGTCGATAGGAATAAAGACAAACCATGCGATCATCACGGCGATTAATAGAGCCGTCGCAACTCGGTCACCTATCGGTTGCTTTTTAGAAATCGGCGCCTCGAGTCGTGCCTCAAGGCTGGCAGGGTTAAAGATGGCCAAAAGGACTACGCTGACTGAGCTGATCAACCCATAAGCGACCAGAAACTGGATTGCGCGCGGCCAGTTCCAGGTTCCTGCCGGGATCAGCAGCAATGCGGCGACAATGATCACCTGAAACAGCACACCTACAAGGCCCTGTAGTATCAGCACGAGATCAGCTCCGTCTTCTGATTGTCCGTTTAATGATAACGCCCCTTTGCCGAAGTTCGACAAAGTCAGCGCGCAATCGCCTCACATAATCGGCGATTCCGAAGGTCTTCTCCGGGTCGCTAACCGCCGCTTCCGATTAGCCGAGAGTGCGCGTCAGCCGAAGGGTCGCTAACCGGCCAGGAACGGACGTGGCACGAGGACGCACTGCCCTATTCCCTGGGAGCAATCGAAACAGGACGCTCATGGCTGTCGTCTGTGGAATTGGACGACCAAGAGCCTCAGTAGCACCACGGCACAGGGAATAGTGAGGAGCGCACGGGACACGGTCAGCCCTTGGTAAGAAGGGCGGTCAGACAGGTGCTGCAAGAGCACCTGGTCAAAGGCGGCCCAATACACGTTTGCTAGGAGCACCAGAACCACTGCGCAGCCGAGATAGGCGCCCTGGTTGCCGGGACGAAACCGAACCACCAACGCGTATGTGGTAACCGACGCGAAAATGCCCAAGGGGAGCCCGATCAGAGCCACTAGCGGAGAGCGCGTCATCGATGCGACTACGGCAAACAACAGCGGGAATGCCAAGACGCCCAACGCGGCAGCTAAGAACCAAGGCCGCACCGTGGAAGGCGCAACGACCGGTCCGTTGCTACTCGTCGCGAGGGTATCCTCGCCGTGTCCTGCGGCGCTTGCGTCAGGGTCCGTGAGCCAGCGCCAGGAGATCCAGCGCCAGTTCACTATCGCGACGGCGACGAAAAGCGAGCCAAAAAGCAGGTCATCGACCAATCTCATGAGCGCAGCATGATCGCGCCCGAGGGCGGCCGAGGCTGCTGTTGACAGCACCATGAAAATCGCCAATACGACAATGTTGATGATCAGAGACTTGGCCGCCGACCGCCACATCGCTCACATCACCTCTGCCTGCCGACGAGCCGGCTTTCCAGCGGCCGACTGGGCTATCGTAGCCCGACGGCGTCGGGGAAGAATAGCAAGGCAACAGGCGCCAGATGACTGGACCTAGTGTCTGCTATGGCTAACTGCCCCTTGCCACTAGCCCGAGAGACGTCGTCAGCCGAAGGGTCGCTTACCGGCCAGCAACAACTTACTGGACTGCGTTCGCATGGCAAGGCCGAAATTCCGCCGCGAGTCTGGCAATCTCGCCTTCCGACATACCAGTTATTGCGAACGCGATAATCGTTGGGGCTCGCGGCCGAACCTTATTGTTGAGCTTTCCCTCAACCATCATGTTCAGAGTGACCGAAGGGTTCTCTTGTAAGTACGTTTGAAGCCGTCGCGCAGAGTCCGCTGTCAATCTGAGTTCTAGCCCCCAAGCGTCGGAGTTACGAACGCACGAGATGTCCTCCGCGCGGACCAGCGACTGCGTTGAGCCGTCTGGCGTTTCCGCTAAGACTTCGAACGCCGGCGCCTTATTCGCACAAGCAGCGGCACACGCAAGAATGAACACTACCAGACAGGCCCGCACATCCATATTCACTCCCAATGGAACAGACCATGTGGCCTGACGCTATCACACGCTCGCGGCGCGGTGAGAAGGCCCGCGAACGGCTGTCTGCTTCGGGTCGTTAGCTGCCGTTGGGTTCGAACAACGAGGAAGGACGCGCGGGACGGAAATCGGGTCCGTGCGGCGCCCGCAAGCCGGAACGGTTGTTCGCTGGCTGTTGTTGAACTCACGGTTCAGGCCCGCACTACGTTCAAGAGCCTGGCCGTCGACGCCTGTGTTCCGCAAGTCCCTGGAAGACAGGCGAAATCTGTTGGCCAAGCGTCAATCGCAATGTAACTATAGGCAGGAGCCATACGGTGAGTACATCGCGTGGCAAGACAATGGACTCACGAGTTCTCGAACGGTCATGAAGGAGAGAATGCGATGGGCTTATTTGATGGAGTAATTGGCGGTGTCGTCGGAGCCGGAATGGTGTCGGTCATCAGTGGTGTTATCGAGAAGCACGGCGGCGTGCAAGGCATCGTCAATCAGTTCGAGAAAAACGGGCTAGGGGACACGGTCAAGTCCTGGGTCGGCACCGGAGCGAACAAGGATATTTCTGCGGGCCAGGTGCAGCAGGCGCTCGGTGCTACCACTCTTGCAGAGGTGGCGGCGAAAGCGGGTATGTCTGTACCGGAACTGGCGCAAAAGTTAGCAAAGATGCTGCCTCAGGCGATTGACACAATGACGCCGAATGGGGTGGTGCCGAGCAGTTGAGGCGGGGCACCTCGTTTGGGGGTTGAGGAAACGGCCATGACGGGCCAGCCGCTTGGCGGCCGCTTCCGGCCGATCAGCGGCGTCTCTGGCAGCGACATGCCTGCTGGAAAGCAGACGTTCATAACGGCCCGCCGTATCCATGTGAAATGCGAAACGTACATGAGTGCCCCGGTACATACTGACCGCCCGACTGTTCCAACCACTTCTCGTTCGGAGACGCTATGACTGGCACCAACTCCTTATTTGACCTGGGCGGACGCGTCGCCGTCGTGACCGGCGGCAATGGAGGAATCGGCCGTGCCATTTCACTGGGTCTGGCTCGGGCTGGCGCATCCGTGGCTGTGCTCGCACGCAACGACGAAAAGAATCGCCTTGTGCTTGCCGAACTGCAAAGCATCGGTAGACACGCGCTAGTCTCCCGGCTCGACGTTACCGATCGAGCCGCACTGGGACCTGCCGTAGAGCAGGTGGAACGCGTACTTGGCGGTATCGACATACTCGTGAACAACGCCGGGGTCGTTGCGCTGACTGGCGGGGTGCTCAATGAAACCGCCGCTATCTGGGACAACACAATTGAGACGCATCTGAACGCTAGCTTTCTTCTGTCGCAGTTGGTCGCGATGTCAATGGTCAAGCGTAAGAGCGGTGGAAAGATAATCAACCTGGGGAGCATGTACTCGATCTTCGGATCGGGCCTCGTGCCTTCGTACAGCGCAGCAAAGGGCGCTATCGTGCAACTCACGAAGTCTTTGGCTATTGAGTTGGCCAGTCATAACATCCAAGTCAACGCGATCGCGCCAGGCTGGATCGAAACGGATATGACGGACGCCGTGCGCAAATCACCTATGAATGATGCGATCCTTGCGCGGACCCCTGCGGGGCGTTGGGGGAGACCGGAAGAAGTCATCGGTGCTGCAATCTTCCTCGCCTCTCACGCTGCCGACTTCATTACCGGAGTGACGCTACCAGTCGACGGCGGTTATTCCGTTTGCTAAGTCGCTTTGGCTGCCCGAAAGCGGACATTGGTGACAGGCGGCTCAGGGTCGAAAGCGGACCAGAAGCGACAACGCCGGCATGAGGCAGGGGTTCTTGGAGTGGTAGCGGGCACGTGGGCTGGATTGCACGCCGCCCTGAGTTCGCCGGTGCTTGATTCCAGCGCCAGCAATCACTTCACGCCATGCATCAGGCGCTGGATCAGCGGCGCGATCAGGATCAGTGCGGCGCCCGAGCCGACCAGGGCCCAGAAGCCGAACGTGTAGCCCGATAGCGCCGAGGCGGTGGTCATGCCCGTCTCCCCGCTGACCACGCTGGCGAAGATGCCAGAAAGGTTGTTGCCGATGCCGGTGGAGAGGAACCAACCGCCCATGCCGAGACCGACCAGTCGTGCCGGGGCCAGCTTGGTCACCATCGACAGGCCGATCGGCGACAGACAAAGTTCACCGAGCACCTGGATGACATAGGCGGCGAACAGGGTCCAGAACGGGATCTTGCCCTCGTCGCTCACCAGATTCGAGAGCGCAAACATGAGCAGGAGGAAGGCCAGGCCATTGAACAGCAAGCCGAGGCCGAACTTGCGCGGGATCGAGGGATTTGCGTTGCGCTTCGCCATCCACACCCAGGCCCAGGCGAAGACCGGCGCGAGCACGATGACTGCCAGCGCCGGTACTGACTGGAACCAGGCGACTGGGAAGAGGAAACCACCGAGGACCCGGTCGACGATCTGGTCTGCGAGGAACGTGAACGAGTTGCCGGCCTGCTCGTAGAACATCCAGAACAGAATGTTGAAGGCGAAGATGATCAGCATCGCAATCGTCTTGTCGCGGGCCACGGCGCCCTCGCGGACGCCTTCGATCATCAGCATCGCAGCAAGACCGACGAACAACGCGGTCAACACGTACTGCAGCGTCTCGCCACCCAGCGCCAGCAGCGAGAAGACCAGCGGAATGGCGAACAGCGCGCCAATCGCCACGTAGGCCATCCGTTCGCGGCCCGGCGCTTCGGCCGGCGGCCTGCCGATGCCCTGCAGCTGGCGCCGTCCGAAATGGAACCACGCCAGGCTGATCAACATGCCGACGCCGGCCGCGCCGAATACGTACTGGTAAGCAGGCGCCGCGTCGGTGCCCAACAGCGAAGTCGCCAGCCAGCCTGTGATGATCGGCGCGATGAACGCGCCAATGTTGATGCCCATGTAGAAGATGGTGAAACCCGAGTCGCGGCGCTCATCGGCCGTCGAGTAGAGCTTGCCCACCATGGTCGAGATGTTCGGCTTGAACAGGCCGTTGCCCACGATGATCGTGGCGAGGCCGAACTTGAACAACAGCGGGTCCGGCAACATGATCATGAACAGGCCGGCGGCCATGAAGATGGCCCCGACCAGGATCGAGCGTTGGTAGCCGATGACCTTGTCGGCAACGTAGCCACCGAAGATCGCGCCTGCATAGACCAGCGCGAGGTAGGAGCCGTAGGTGAGGTTGGCATCGGCCTGGCCCGACTGATCGCCGCCGTGGAACTGCGCCACGATGTAGAGCACCAGGGCCCAGCGGATGCCGTAGAACGCGAAGCGCTCCCAGAACTCCGACATGAACAGCATCCACAGCGGTCCGGGATGGCCCATGACCTGCCTGAACTCGGGAATCGAGCTCCGGTCCGGAACATTCGCGGATCCGCTCATGCCGTGTCTCCCGGCGAGGTTGAAGAAGGTCCGCGTTGTGTACCCGCTCGGCGCGACAGTGTCAAAGTCCGTCGCGCGACTGAACTGGTTGTTGCGATCAACCAGCTCGCACCCGCCGGAAAGGCCGTTAGCCGCGCAAGACCAGTTGCCAGGACGTACTTTCCCTGCTGTCCGCACGCTGTGCTGGAGCGGCCCTGCCAATGAAGACCCCGGCGCAGGGCCGGGGCATGCCCGCTCCGGGTCGATGACAGCCACCACCTGAAGCAGGAATCCCGACACTCGGTCAGGGTCTAGCAGTCGATTGAGCGTAATGCCCAGTTCATCTGGTCTGATGCGCCAGGCAATTCCGCAGCTGGCTGGGCTGCGCTCTCGGTCAGGGGTCCAGGGGTGGCCGCATCCGATCGTGTCGTACGCGCAGCCTTGCTTGCTCGGGCAACATGCCTAGCGGCGCTGACCGCCTGGTCGCCTGCAGGAACCTCCCGCTCTACACGTTGAAACGGAAGTACAGCACGTCGCCCTCGCGCAGCACGTATTCCTTGCCCTCGAGCCTGAGCTTGCCAACGTCGCGCGCACCCGCCTCGCCCTTGCAGGCGATGTAGTCGTCGTAGGCGATGGTCTCGGCGCGTATGAAGCCGCGCTCGAAGTCGGTGTGGATGGCGCCGGCCGCCTGCGGCGCCGTGGCGCCGCGCACCACGGTCCAGGCGCGCACCTCCTTCGGACCCGCCGTGAAGAAGGTCAGCAGCCCGAGCAGCTTGTAGGCGGCCCTGATCACGCGGTTGAGGCCCGGTTCCTCGAGGCCGAGGTCGGCCAGGAAGGCCGCGCGGTCGGCCTCATCGAGCTGGCCGATCTCTGCCTCGATGGCGGCGCAGACCGGCACGACCTCTGAACCCTCGGCGGTTGCCAGCGCGCGCACCGCCTCCAGCATGGGGTTGTTCTCGAAGCCTGTCTCGAGCACGTTGGCGACGTACATGACCGGCTTGGCGGTCAGCAGCGGCAACTCGGCCAGCTTCTGCCGCGCGAAATCGTCCAGTTCCATCGCGCGGATCGGCCGCCCGGCGTCGAGCTGCGCGCGCATCAGCAGTAGGCGGTCGCGCCAGCGGATCGCCTCCTTGTCGCCGGCCCGCGTGGCCTTCTCGGCGCGCAATAGCGCCTTGTCCACCGATTCCAGGTCGGCCAGCGCCAGTTCCGTGTTGATGATGCCGATGTCGGAGGCCGGATCGATGCGACCGGACACGTGCATGACATCGGGATCCTCGAAGCAGCGCACGACGTGCGCGATGGCATCCGTCTCGCGGATGTTGGCCAGGAACTGGTTGCCCAGTCCCTCCCCCTGCGAAGCGCCGGCGACCAGGCCGGCGATGTCCACGAACTCGACCGTGGTCGCCAGCACCTTCTGCGGTTTCGCGATGCGCGCGATGGCTTCGAGCCGCGGATCCGGCACGGGCACGACGCCGATGTTCGGGTCGATGGTGCAGAACGGGTAGTTCTCGGCCGCGATCCGCGCCCGGGTCAGCGCGTTGAACAGGGTCGACTTGCCGACGTTCGGCAGGCCGACGATTCCGCATCGGATGGGCATCGCATTGCCGGCGTGACGGGCCTCAGCCCTTGCCGCCGTCCTCTGGTTCGGTGTCGGCCGCCGCGATTCGCGCATGCAGCCGGTTCATGACTTTCTCGGCACCCTCGTCCAGCAGGCGCGGCAACTCATCAGCCGCGCGCGCGACGGCGTCCCGCGTCAACTGCTCGTGCCCGGCGCCGGCACGGCGCAGCACGTAATCAATCACATCGCCGCGGCTGCCCGGATGGCCGATGCCGAGCCGCAGCCGCCAGAATCCCTCGCCGACGTGGCTGATGGCGTCGGTCAGGCCGTTGTGGCCGCCCGCACCGCCGCCCAGCTTGAGCCGCACGGTGCCCGGCGGCAGGTCCAGGTCGTCATGCGCCACCAGCACTTCCCCGGCAGGAATCGACAGGTAGTCGCAGATCGAACGGATCGAAAGCCCGCTGCGGTTCATGTAGGTCATCGGCTTGAGCAACCACAGGCCATTGCCCTCCACGGTGATGCGGCCCGTGTCGCCGCCGTAGCGACGTTCGGACTTGAGCCATCCACCGTGCCGCTGCGCCAGTTCGTCGACGAACCAGAAGCCGGCGTTGTGGCGGGTAGCGACGTATTCGGGCCCCGGATTGCCGAGGCCGACGACCAGGCGCAATGGGAGTCCGCTCATGAATATCGGGACAAGGGTACGATCGCACCACCGTGCCGGACGGGCCACCCATCAGGACAGCCCATCCGGCGCGGCGCGCGGTCAGCCCTTCTTCTTCGCCTCGGGCTTCTTCGCCTCGGGCTTCTTTGCCTCCGGCTTCTTGTCCTCGGCGGCCTTCTTCGAGTCAGCTGGTTTCTTCGAGTCGGCGGGCTTCTTGTCGTCGCCTGGTTCCGCCGCCTCGCCGGCAACTGCCTCGCCAGCCGGCGCTGCAGCCAGCGCCTCCTCGACCGGCGCCACCTCTTCCTCGGCGCGCGGCGCGTGGACCGAGACCACCGGCGCATCGTGACCGTGGACCAACTCGGGCAGCTGCACGCCCGCCGGCAGCTTGATCTCGGACAGGTGGATCAGCTGGTTGAGGCCCAGCTCGATGACGTCCACCTCGATGAATTCCGGCAGGTCCTTGGGCAGGCACAGGACCTCGAGATCGTTGCGCAGGTGGGAGATGATCCCGCCCTGGTCCTTGACGCCGATGCAGCTCGCCTCGTTGATGAAGTGCAGCGGCACCTGCAGGCGAATCGGCTCGCCCTCGAACACGCGCTGGAAATCCACGTGCAGGATCTGGTTCTTGAACGGGTGCCGCTGCAGGTCCTTGAGCACCGCGGCCTGCCGCTCGTCGCCAACCTTGATGGCGAGGATCGTCGAGTAGCAACGCTCGTCACTGAGCACCTGAACCAGCTTGGTATGGTTCAGCGACAGCGGCCGCGCATCATGCGGACCGCCGTACAGTATCGCCGGGACTTTTCCGTCACGACGCAGGCGGCGGCTCGCACCCTTCCCCTGGTCGTCACGGAACTCGGCGACGAGTTCGAAAGACGTCTTCATGAAATATCACTCCTGCAGCATTGAGGCATCGTCCCGCGACCAAGTTCGATGCCCCGACTTGACGGCCGCCGGACCTTCCGGCGGCTCGGTGGGGATCCTGTCCCCTCAATCAACTACCAGCGAACTGACCGATTCCTCGTCCCAGATCCGCCGCATGGTTTCCGCCAGCAGCTCGGCGATCGACAACACACGGATCCGCTTGCAGCGGCGCGCCTCCTCGCGCAGCGGGATCGTGTCGGTCACGACCAGCTCGTCGAGCGCCGAGGCGTCGATGTTCTCGATCGCCGCGCCTGACAGCACCGGGTGCGTGATGTAGGCCACGACCTTCTCCGCACCGTGCTCCTTCAGGGCCTGGGCGCCCAGGCACAGCGTGCCAGCGGTGTCCACAAGATCGTCCATCATGATCGCGACCTTGCCGGCCACGTCGCCGATGATGTTCATCACCTGCGCCTCGTTCGGCCGCGGCCTCCGCTTGTCGATGATCGCGAGGTCGGCGTCGTCCAGCCGGCGCGCCAGCGCGCGGGCGCGCGCGACGCCGCCGACGTCCGGCGACACGACCACCTTGTTGCGGTACTTCTGCCGCCACGCGTCGCCGAGCAGCACCGGCGATGCATACACGTTGTCGACCGGTATGTCGAAAAACCCCTGGATCTGGTCGGCGTGCAGGTCGACGGTCAGCAGCCGGTCCACACCGGCGGTCTTGATCATGTTGGCGACCAGCTTGGCCGTGATCGGCACACGCATGCCGCGCTGCCGCCGGTCCTGGCGGGCATAACCGAAGTACGGGATGACGGCGGTGATGCGGCTGGCGGACGCCCGCCGGCAGGCATCGGCCATCACCAGCAACTCCATCAGGTGATCGTTGGCCGGCGGCGAGGTCGGCTGCACCAGGAACACGTCGCGGCCGCGCACGTTGTCCATCAACTCGACCTGCACCTCGCCGTCGCTGAAGCGGCCGACGACTGCACGCCCGAGCGGCTGCATCAGGTGCCGCGCAATCTCCTGCGCGAGCCGGGGATTTGAATTCCCGGTGAACACCGTCATCGTCCGCTGATCCACGCAATTCCCCTTGTCGCCGGCCCGGGACCGGCGGTTGCGTCAAATGGCTGGGGTGGAAGGATTCGAACCTTCGCATGACGGGATCAAAACCCGTTGCCTTACCACTTGGCTACACCCCATCCGAACCGTCAGCCAAGGTCGGCGCCGCACCGCGCCCCCCGGCGCGCCGCCAGCGGCGAAACGTCGAGCCCGCGCGCCACGTAACCCGACCATTCCGGCGGCAACCCGGCGAGGGCCGCGGCCGCTTCGTCCCGCCCGCCGAATGTCGCGAACACGCAGGATCCTGTTCCGGTAAGCCGCGCCACGCCGCGCCGGCCCAGCCAGTCAAGCGCCCGGCCTACCTCCGGGTGCCGCGAGACGACCACCGGCTCGCAGTCATTCCGCCCTCCCGAGCACAGGTAACTGCGAATTGTGATTCGGGGGGTATTTCGTGTCAATTCAGGAGCCTGAAATACTCCGGCTGTCGCGACCGCCACTGCGGGCCGTACGATCGCAAACCAGCCGGGCGGCAGTATGACAGGGGTCAACCGGTCGCCGATGCCCTCGGCCCAGGCCGAGCGGCCGCGCACGAAGACCGGCACATCGGCTCCCAGCTCGGCCCCGAGCGCCGCCAGGCGGTCCTCATCGAGTCCCGCCCCCCACAGGTCGTTCAGCGCCACCAGGGTCGTCGCGGCATCGGAACTGCCGCCTCCCAGCCCGCCCTGCAGCGGGATGCGCTTGCGCAGGACGATGTCGACACCCTGGCGCATGCCGGTCCGCTCGCGCAGCAGCCGTGCGGCCCGTACCGCCAGGTCGTCCGCGGCCGGCACTTCCGGCGGCCCCGCCACCCGGCGCACCTGACCGTCGTCGCGCACGGTGAATTCGAGCTCGTCCGCCAGGTCCAGCAGCTGGAACACGGTCTGCAACTCGTGGTAGCCGTCCGGTCGCCGGCCGACCACGTGCAGGAACAGGTTCAGCTTCGCGGGCGCCGGCCAGGCGGCGGCATTCACGGCGCGACGTCCCAGCGGCTGACCGCCAGCTTGAGTCGCGCCCCGGCCAGTTCGGCCGTCAGGCGTGCCGGCAGCAGGTGCCCCGCAACCTGGTGCCAGCGGTCCACGCTGACCCGCCAGCCCGCCTGCTCGAACGAAGGCGGCGCGCCGTTGCCGCCCGCCGTTTCCGTGAATGGCAGCCCCGGTGCCGGTGCGCCCAGCACCCAGTGCCGCAGTGAGGTCAGGGGCACGTCGGCCCCCAGCCGGTCTGCCAGCAGCCGTTCCGCCTGTGCGCCCTCGGTCCGGGCTCCGTCGGCGTCTTCCAGGCTCAACCCCTGCGGTCCAAGCGTCACCCGCATCGCGCCTGCGCCAAATGGCCCGCTGATCCTGAGTTCGCTGACGCCGCCGGCCTCATGCCAATCCAGGCTGCCGGATGCGCCCTCTGCGCCGGCCGCGACAGCCACGCGCCCCGTCATGCGCCATTCCGACATGGCCTGCAGCGCGGTCCGTCGCGCCGCCCAGTCCACGCCTTCTGGCGGGCGCGGAACGGCCGCGCAAGCGGTGAGGACCAGGGCGATAGCGAACCAGGCGGCCAGGCGCATGCCGGTCAGCCCGGGTGGCGCGCGACCGTGCGCTGCAGCGAGCGGTTGCCGGGGCTGTCTTCGCCAGCCTCCGCCCACAGCCGTTTCGCCTCTTCGCGGCGGCCCTGGGCCCACAGTACTTCGCCAAGGTGCGCGGCCACCTCCGGGTCGCGGGACCGTTCCCAGGCGCGTTCCAGCCACGGCAGCGATTCCAGCGGGCGCTCGAGCCGGAACAGCGCCCAGCCCATCGAGTCCATCACCGCATAGCTGTCGGGGCGTCCCTCGATCGCGCGGCGCACCAGCTCGTAGCCCTCTGCCGCGCGGCCGGTGCGGTCCGCCAGCGTGTAGCCGAGCGCGTTGAGCGCCGTGGGGTCGTCGGGACGGCGCCGCAATGCGTCGCGCAGGACGGCGATGGCGTCGGGCACCCGGTCCAGGCGCTCCAGCAGGTAGCCACGCCCGAGTTGCAGGTCGCTGTCGTCCGGATACAGTGCCGCCGCCCGGTCCAGCAGCCGCAGCGCATCGACGCCGCGGCCCTCCTCCTCGAGCCGGGCGACGAGACCGTAGACGACGTCGCGGGCGCGCTCTGGCGACTGCTCGAGGAAATCCTCCAGGACCTGCTCGGCGCGCTGCGGCGCACCCAGCTCGATGTTGAGCCGGTGCGCCCGTAACTGCGAGGCCACCGCCCGCGGGCCGGACGTCACGCGCTCCAGCAGCCGGACGGCAAGCGGCATGTCCGCGTGTTTCTCGGCCAGCAGCCCCAGGTAGGCCAACGCGGTCTGGTCGCCGCGGGACAGCTGCGCCAGGTCCTTGAAGGCCCTGGCCGCACCTTCGTAGTCGCCCAGGGACCAGTCCAGCGAGCCGAGTCCCTCCAGCGCCTGCGGCACGGCCGTGCCCGACTTGCGCAGGTCCGCGAATACGCTGCGCGCCTGTTCATGGCGCTCTGCGCCGGCCAGCCACCATGCCAGGCTGAGCCGGCTCAGCACGTCGCCGTCGGCGGCCAGCGCCCCGGCGCGCGCGAGGCCCTCGTCCGTCCGTCCCAGCAGCAGCAGCGCCCGCACTTCGGCAAGTTCGGCCATGCGCCAGCCCGGCCTGATCTCCAGGGCGCGCCGCGCGGCGTGCAGTGCCAGCTGGCCATGCTCCGCCTGCTCCCACAGCACGCTGCGCGCAAGCTGTGCCTCGGCCAGTCCCGCGTCCCGTTCCGTGAGCCGTTCCATGACCCGCGCGGCGCCGGTCTTGTTCGTTTCCCTCCCCAGCGTCGCGCCAAGGGCCGTGTAGCCCTCCGCGCGATCCTGCCAGGCGGTATCGAGCACGATTGCGAAATGCGTGATCGACTCGTCGGTGCGGTACAGGCGCAGCAGCGCCGTCGCCAGATGGCGGCGGGCTTCCTCGCTGGCCGGCTCGAGCTCCACCCAGCGACCCGCGGCACGCACCGCCGCTGCCATCTGGTCGTGCTCAAACGCGGCGCGTGTCGCGCGCCCGGCCAGCTGGGCATCGTCCGAGGCGGCTGCAGCGCAGCCCAAGGCAGCCGCGGCCGCGGGCCAGTCGCCGCGCGCCACGGCACGTTCCGCCGCCGCCACGTGCGGCGCCGGCTCGCGCGTCGCACAGGCGGCCACGGCCGCGGCCGGCGGCAGTGCCGCCAGGGTGGCAAACAGGGCAGTCAGGGTCGCGGATGTGAGGCGCACGGCCGCACTATAACGCAGCGCCAGTGCCTGCCGCGCCGGGCTCGGCTTGTGCTGCCCACGGCCATCCCGGACAATCCGCGGCGTCAATTGACTGGTCAACCATGTCCATCGTCGTACTCGGCCTCAATCACCGCACGGCGCCCGTGGAAACACGGGAGCGCGTCGTATTCGACGGCCCGCGGCTGCCGGATGCGCTGCACAGCCTGTGCGCCCGGCCGGGCGTGCAGGAAGGGCTGATCGTCTCGACCTGCAACCGCACCGAGATGTACTGCGTGGTCGAGGGCGGCGAGCCGGCACTCGCCGAATGGCTGGCCGGCTACCACGCGGCCGCTCCAGACCTGGCGCAGTGCTGCTACGAACTGCACGGCCCGGCCGCCGTACAGCACGTCTTCGCCGTGGCATCGGGCCTGGACTCGTTGATCATCGGCGAGCCCCAGATCCTCGGCCAGCTCAAGGACGCCTACCGCGCAGCCCGTGACGCGGGGACCGCAGGACCGTTGCTCAACCGGTTGTTCCAGGCCACCTTTGCGGTGGCCAAGCGGGTGCGCACCGAGACCAGGATCGGCGCGAGCGCGGTGTCGGTCGCCTCGGCCGGCGTGCAGCTCGCGCGGCGCATCTTTGCGGGTTTCGAGCAGCACACCGCGCTGCTGATCGGCGCCGGCGAGATGATCGAGCTGACCGGCAGGCACCTGCACGCGCAGGGCCTCAAGCGCATGATCATCGCCAACCGCAGCCTCGAGCGCGCGCGCCGCCTCGCGTCCGAGTTCAAGGCATCCGCCATCACGCTGGACGCGCTCGACGAGCATCTCGCGCAGGCCGACATCGTCATCAGCTCGACGGCGAGCCCCGTCCCGGTGGTCACCTTCGCGGCGACCCGCGCCGCCATTGCCGCGCGCCGGCACCGACCGATGTTCATGCTGGACATCGCCGTGCCGCGCGACATCGAGCCGCGGGTGGCCGACCTCGAGGACGTATTCCTGTACACGATCGACGACCTCAAGGAGGTCGTGGACCACAACCTGCAGGCGCGCCAGGAAGAGGCCGAGGAGGCGCGCCTGCTGGTCGCGGCGGAGGTCGAGCGGTTCAGCCTGGCGCTCAAGACGCTGGATGCGGCGCCGATCATCAGCCTGGTGCGCGCACGCGCCGACCAGACCAAGGCCCAGACCCTGGAGCAGGCGCGCCGCATGCTCGAGGCCGGCAAGCGCGAGGAAGCGCTGGAGTTTCTCGCCAACACGCTGACCAACCGCCTGCTGCATGCGCCTTCGCGGGCGCTGCGGCTGGCCGCCGAACAGGGCGATGGCGAGCTGATCCGGGCCGCGCACCGGCTGTACGGACTCGATGACTGAGCTGTCCAGGCCGACTCCAGGCTCATGAAAGAACAGATCAGGCGCAAGCTCGAGCAACTGGCCGACCGGCGCGACGAAGTCGGCCGCTTGCTGGCCGATCCCGCCGTGCTGGCCCGGCCGGACGCGTACCGCGACCTGTCGGTGGAGTTTTCGCGGCTCGACCCGGTCGTCGCGGCGTTTGGCGAGTGGCGGGAACTCGAGCGGCAGCTCGAGGCCGCGCTGGCGATGGCCGCGGATCCCGACCGTGGGGTGCGCGAACTGGCCGACCAGGAGGTGCGCGCGCTGCGGGAGCGCATCGAGGCCGGCAGCACGTCGCTGCAGGACTCGATTGTGCCCGCCGACGCGCTCGATGCCAGCGACGTGTTCCTGGAAATCCGCGCCGCGGCCGGCGGCGACGAAGCCGCGATCTTCGCGGGCGACCTGTTCCGCATGTACTCGCGCTACGCGGACGCGCGCGGCTGGCGCGTCGAAGTGCTGTCCGAGAGCCGTGGCGAGCACGGCGGCTATCGCGAGGTGATCAGCCGGATCGCCGGCCGCAATGTGTACGCGCGCCTCAAGTTCGAGTCGGGCACGCACCGCGTGCAGCGTGTGCCGGCCACCGAGGCGCAGGGCCGGATCCACACCTCCACCTGCACCGTCGCGATCCTGCCCGAGGTCGAAGCCGCGGACAGCGTCGAGGTGAACCCGGCCGACCTTCGCATCGACACCTACCGCGCCTCGGGCGCGGGCGGCCAGCACGTCAACAAGACCGACTCGGCCGTGCGGATCACGCACGTGCCGACCGGCCTGGTCGTCGAGTGCCAGGACGAGCGCTCGCAGCACAAGAACCGGGCACGCGCAATGTCGTTGCTGCGCGCCCGGCTGCTCGCGGCGGAGCGCGAGCGGCAGCAGCGCGAGACGGCTGCGACGCGCCGCCTGCAGGTCGGCAGCGGCGACCGCTCGGAGCGCATTCGTACCTACAACTTCCCGCAGGCCAGGGTCACCGACCACCGAATCGACCTGACGCTGCACAAGCTCGACGACATCATCAACGGCGCACTCGATGCGTTGATCGAGCCGCTGCTCAGGGAATACCGGTCCGAGCAGCTGTCCGAGTTGTCATGATCCGCGACCCGGCCGGGCACGTTTCGTGAGCACCGTCGACGCGGCGCTCGCCGCCGCCGGCAAGGCACTGCAGGGCCGCTCGCAGTCGGCGGCGCTCGACGCGGGCCTGCTGCTCGCGCAGGTTCTCGGCTGCACGCGCGGCGCGCTGGCGGCGCGCGGCGCGCAGCCCCTGGCGCCGGCGGATCTGTCGGCGTTCCTCGCGCTGGTCAGCCGGCGTGCCGCCGGCGTGCCCGTTGCCTACCTGACCGGGCAGCGCAGTTTCTGGACGCTCGAGCTCGCGGTCACGCCGGCGGTACTCGTGCCACGCCCCGAGACCGAGCTGCTGGTCGAGACGGCACTCGAGCGACTCCAGGGCCGACCGGCACCGTCCGTACTCGACCTCGGCACCGGCAGCGGCGCCATTGCGATCGCGGTGGCGGCCGAACGCTGCGATGCGACGCTGGTCGCCGTGGACGACAGCGCGGCCGCCCTTGAAGTCGCCCGCCGCAACGCCACCGCGGCCGGCGCCGCCAATGTGCAGTTCCTGCAGGGCCGCTGGTTCGAACCGGTGGCCGGGCAACGCTTCGACGCGATCCTGGCGAACCCACCGTACCTCGCGGATTCCGACCCGCACCTGGCTGCGCTCGCCTTCGAACCGCGCGCCGCGCTGGTCGCCGGTCCCACCGGCCTGGAGGCGATTGCGCAGATCCTCGCCACCGCGCATGCCCACCTCGCCCCGGACGGGTTCGTCGCCTTGGAACACGGCAGCGAGCAGGGCGAGGCCGTGCGCGGGCTGTGCGCAGTTGGCCAGCTGCAAGGGGCTGTCACGCACCGCGACCTGGCCGGGCTCGAACGCGTCACGGTGGCGTGCGTGCCTGCGCGCGTGGCGCCAGGCGGTTAGAATGCCCGCCTTCCAACACCGCCACCCCAGGTTCCAGCATGATCAAGTTCCAGACCTCGCTCGGTGATTTCACGGTCGAGCTGTTCACCGACGCAGCGCCGGTCAGCGCCGCGAACTTCCTGCAGTACGTGGATGACGGCCACTTCGACGGCACGATCTTCCACCGCGTGATTCCGGGCTTCATGATCCAGGGCGGCGGCTTTACCGCCGACATGAAGCAGAAGCCGACCCGCAAGCCGATCGAGAACGAAGCCGCCAACGGCGTCAAGAACCTGCGCGGCTCGCTGTCCATGGCCCGCACCAGCGAGGTCAACAGCGCCTCGTCGCAGTTCTTCGTCAACCTCGTGGACAATGCCTTTCTCGACCACCAGGGGCCGCGCAACTACGGCTACGCGGTGTTCGGCAGGGTCGCGGCCGGGCTGGACGTGATCGACGCGATCGCCGCCGTCGAGACGGGCCGCAAGGGCGGCCACGACGACGTGCCCTCGGAGCCGGTCGTGGTCACGAGCGCGCGGCGCGTCGACGCCGGCTGAGGCAGGCGCCCGCCCGCCATGCCGAGGCGCCGCTCCCGGATCGCCCGGCTGCTGCGCGCAGCGGGCCTCGTCGTACTCGGCGCCGTCGCCGCCAGCATCCTCGCGGTCGCGGCCCTGCGCTGGCTGCCGGTGCCGCTCACGTCCTTCATGCTGCAGGACCGCATCGCTGCGCTGGCACACCGCGAGGCCGGCTACCGCTACGCGCATGACTGGGTGCCCCGGCAGCGCATCGCGGCGCATGCCGCGCTGGCCGTGGTGGCGGCCGAGGACCAGAACTTCATGGCCCACTGGGGCTTCGACCTCGAGGCGATCGACCGGGCGCTCACGGAGCAGCAGCGCGGCCGGCGCCTGCGCGGCGCCAGCACGCTGACCCAGCAGCTCGCCAAGAACCTGTTCCTGTGGCCCGGCCGCAGCTGGCTGCGCAAGGGGCTCGAGGCTTGGTTCACCGTGCTGATCGAGGCGCTGTGGCCGAAGCAGCGCGTCCTCGAGGTCTACCTCAACAGCGCGGAATTCGGCCGCGGCACCTGGGGCATCGAGGCCGCCAGCCGCCGTTATTTCGGCAAGCCCGCCGCAGAACTCGACCGCGGCGAGGCAGCGCTGCTGGCCGCCGTGCTGCCCAGCCCAAGGCGGCTGCGGGCTGACCGCCCATCGGGCTACCTGCGCGGCCGGCAGGCGTGGATCCTCGCGCAGATGGCCGAGCTCGGTGGCACCGACCGCGACCCCGGCAGCCGTTAGCGCGACACAGAAAAGGCCCCGGCGCGGCGCGCCGGGGCCCCGGAATCAAGGCCTTGCCGTCAGCTCAGAAGCCGACCGACAGCCTGCCGTATACGAAGCGGCCCGCGCGGCCGAACGGCGAGTAGTTGGAGAACGGCGTGTTGCCGGTGCCGTTGCGTGCAATCGTGAACGCGTCCGGATACTCGTCGAAGACGTTGTCCGCGCCGAGCGCCAGCTTGATGCTGTCGGTGACGTCGAAGCGCGCCTCGAAGTCGACCAGCGTCTTCGAGCCGAGGTTGAAGTCCAGCGCCGCCGTCGTACCCGGGTCCAGCGCCTCGCCGTAGCGGGTCGCGCGCAGCGTGGCGCCTGCCCGGTCGCGCTTCCAGTTGATGACGGCCGCGAACTTGTCCTTCGGATTGCCTTCCTCGAAAGTCAGCACGTTGACCCTGTCGAACAGCACGGGCGGCGGGCTCAGCGCCGCCAGCGGCGCGGTGACCGGCACGCGGGTGACCTTGGTGTCGTTGTAATTGCCGACCAGCATGAAGTCGAACCTGCCGGCACCCTGCGTCTCCCACGGCCAGCTGATCACCACGTCGATGCCCTGCGTCTCCGTGTCCACGCCGTTGATGAAGAAGCGCCCGCCGCCGACCGCGACGAAGCCCTGCGACGTGAGGTAGTTTCTGACCGCCACCGAAGTAAGGTTCTCGGAGAGCACGATGCGGTCTTCGATGTCGATGCGGTAGGCGTCGACCGTGACATTGACCGGACCGATGCCGATCACGGCGCCAATCGAGAAGTTCAGCGACGTCTCGGCGTCGAGCGGCTTGGCGCCCAGCGCGATCGCCACTGGGTCGCTGACCGGGAACGTGGTGATGTCGAACGGCACGCCGTTGATGAAGTTGGTGGACGTGGTCGCGAAGAACTGCTGCGGCAGCGACGGCGCGCGGAAGCCATTCTGCACCGAGCCGCGCAGCGCGAACGCGTTCGTGAAGTCGTAGCGGCCGGCAAGCTTGCCGGACACGTTGCTGCCGAAGTCCGAATAGTCCTCTACGCGCAGCGCTGCTGAACCGAGAAACTTGTCGGTCAGGTTGGCCTCGAGGTCGAGGTACGCACCTACGGCCGTGCGGTCCTCGTTGACCCAGTTCGACGGACGGAAGCCCGGGAACACCTGCGCGCCGGACGCCGTCGGCTGGCCGCCCAGCAGCACGCCGCCGTTGCGGTAGGAATCCGGTTCGCCCGCGGAAATCGAGTAGCTCTCGCGGCGCGCCTCGACGCCCGCGGCGAGGTTCGCCTTGCCGACCGTGCGCACACCCGCGAAGTTGAAGGTGAGCTGGTCGTAGTCGAAGCCGCCAGCGTCGAATATCGTCTTGCTGGTCGGGCCTATGGATCGGTTAAGCGTGTTCTCGATGGTGAAGAACATCTCGTTCTTGCCGAACACCAGCGAGCTGTCCATGTCCCAGGCGCCCCAGGTCCACTGCACGCCGCCCGCGGCGCTGACGTCCATGACCGCCGGCGCGATGATCGGCAGGAAGCCGTCCGGGTAGATCTCGATCACGTTGCGGGCGTCGTTTGCGCGGCGGTAGAAGCCCGCCGAGCGCGCGTCGCGGTCCTGGTAGCTGGCCCAGCCATACAGCGTCACGCCGTTGGCCAGCTCGTTGCCGAAATTGGCGAACAGCGTGAACTGCTCCATCTCGGGCTCGCCGTACCATGCGTTCCAGCGGTCGAACGTCGCCTCCCTGGCGTCGAAGCCGCCGCCCACCGGCGTCGGGTACTGCTGGCGCGTGTCGTAACCGGTGCGCTCGGTGCGCGACTGGTCCTTGTATTCGGCTGCGATCGTCAGGTAGCCGGTATCGCCCCAGGCAAAGCCCTTCCAGGCCGAAACGGTCGTGGTCGCGCCGTCGGACCTGTCACGGCTCAGCGACGACGGGGCCGACCAGTTCGCGCCCGTGGGCGCCGCCGCGACCGGCACGTCGTAGGTGGTTTCATTGACGCCGTAGGTCACCGTGACGTTGCCGCCGTCGCGCCTTTCCTTCAGCCGCACGTTGATCACGCCGGCGATGGCGTCGGAGCCGTACTGCGCCGACGCGCCGTCGCGCAGCACTTCAATGGACTGCACGGCCGCTGCCGGAATCGTGTTGAGGTCCACGGCCGAGGCGCCGCGCCCGATCGTGCCATTGACGTTGACCAGCGACGAGGCATGCCGGCGCTTCGAATTGAGCAGCACCAGCGTCTGGTCCGGCGCGAGTCCGCGCAACGTCGCCGGGCGGATCGTGTCCGTGCCGTCGGCGAGGCCCGGGCGCGGGAAATTGAACGAGGGCAATGCCGTGGACATCGCCTGGCTGAGTTCCGTGACGCCGGAATTGGTCAGGACCGCCGACGAGATCACGTCGACCGGCACCGCGGTGTCGGTCGCGGAGCGGTTCGCGACGCGGGTGCCCGTGACGACGATCGCCTCGAGTTCCGTATTCTGTTGCTGCGCCGAGGCCGTTGTCCCGGCCGTCAGTGCCACCACGCCCGAAGCGAGCGCGGACAGCAATCCGCTAATGCGCGTGTTCATTGTTCATCCCCCTGCCAAATGTCCCCGAATTCCGCCGCGCTGCGTCGCGCGGTTCGTTAATGCGCCCGATTACGCCGCACAGTGCAGCGTGCCGTCAAGAACAATCGAATCGCTGCAATCCTGTCGCGATGCGGCAACAGCGAGCTCGAAGCCATGACTGATCAGTCTCCCCGGTCGGCGCGATCGACTTGTCAGCATCGCAAGAAAAGGCTCCGGCAGCCGTTTCGTTGCCTCTCATCCCGGGGTCGCGACCAGCCGGGCCCGCGGCGGGCGGTCGCCCAGACTAATTGTTGTAATTGTACCACACTGGATCGAGCGGCGTCGAAATCAACCCTCCGGGCCGAGGTTCGGGGCCAGCCAGCGCCGTGCCTCGTCCTCGTCGATCCCCTTGCGCACGGCATAGTCGCGCAGCTGGTCGGGTCCGATCGGTCCGACCGCGAAGTACTTGGCCGCCGGGTGCGCAAAGTACCAGCCGCTGACCGACGCGGCGGGATGCATCGCAAACGACTCGGTCAGGCTAATGCCGGTGTGCCGCTCGGCGTCCAGCATCTGCCACAGCACCCGCTTCTCCGTGTGGTCCGGACACGCCGGGTAGCCGGGCGCCGGACGGATGCCCTGGTACTGCTCGCCAATCAGCGCCTTGCTGTCAAGGTGCTCCTCGGGGCTGTAGCCCCAGAATTCGCGCCGCGCGCGCTCGTGCAGCGCTTCGGCCCCGGCTTCGGCGAGCCGGTCCGCCAGTGCCTTGAGGATGATCGCCGAGTAGTCGTCGTGGGCGGCCTCGAACGCGGCCACCCGCTGCCCGATCCCATGCCCAGCGGTCACCGCGAAGGCGCCGATGTAATCGACGATGCCGCCATCCTTCGGCGCGACGAAATCGGCCAGGCACAGCTGCGGCAGGCCCTTGGCCTTGGTCTTCTGCTGGCGCAGGTGGTGCAGGCGGTACGCGACCTGCCGCGCGGCGGCGTCCCCGTAGACCTCGATGTCATCCCCGTCCGCATTGGCCGGGAAGAAGCCGACCACGGCGCGCGCCGTCAGCCAGCGTTCGCGTACGACCCGGTCGAGCATCGCGCGCGCATCCTCATGCAGGCTGCGCGCTGCCGCGCCACGCTCGGGATCGTCGAGAATCGCCGGAAACGTGCCGGAGAACTCCCAGGCATTGAAGAACGGCATCCAGTCGACGTAGCGCAGCAGGTCGGCGAGCGGGATGGCGCCCAGCGACTTCACGCCCAGCAACGGCGGCACCGGCGGCCGGTAGGCGGCCCAGTCGATGGCCGGCCGCAGCGTGCGCGCCTGCTGCAGCGACAGCAGCGGCGCGCGGCCGCGGCGCCCGGCGTAGCGCTCGCGGCGCGTGGCATGTTCCGCCTTGGACTCGCGCGTGAACGCCTCGCGCGTCGCCGGCGCAGCGAGCGACTGGCACACGCCGACTGAGCGCGACGCGTCCTTGACGTACACGACGGCCTGCGCGTACTCGGGATCGATCCTGACCGACGTGTGCGTCGGCGACGTGGTCGCGCCGCCGATCAGCAGCGGCACCGTGAAGCCCTGCCGCTGCATCTCGCGCGCGACGTGCACCATCTCGTCGAGCGATGGCGTGATCAGGCCCGACAGCCCGATCATGTCGGCCCGCTCGCGGCGTGCCGCCTCGAAGATCTTCTCGGCCGGCACCATGACGCCGAGGTCGACGATCTCGAAGTTGTTGCACTGCAGCACGACGCCGACGATGTTCTTGCCGATGTCGTGCACGTCGCCCTTGACGGTGGCCAGCACGATGCGGCCGTTGGACCGGCTGGCGCCGTCGCGTCCGCGTTCCAGGTACGGCACGAGGTGCGCAACCGCCTTCTTCATGACGCGCGCCGATTTCACCACCTGCGGCAGGAACATCTTGCCGGCGCCGAACAGGTCGCCGACCACGTTCATGCCGTTCATCAGCGGCCCCTCGATGACGTCAAGTGGCTGTGCGGCCGCCAGTCGCGCCTCCTCGACGTCCTGCTCAATGAACTCGTCGATGCCCGCCACCAGGGCATGCTTGATCCGCTCGATCACCGCCTGCGATCGCCAGCCCAGGTCACGCGCCTCGCGTTCCGCCCCCCCGCCGCGGTGGCGGTGCGCGGCTTCCAGCAACCGCTGCGTGGCGTCCGGGCGCCGGTTGAGGATCACGTCCTCGACGACCGCGCGAAGCTCCGGCTCGATCTCGTCGTAGATGGCCAGTTGCCCGGCGTTGACGATGCCCATGTCGAGACCCGCATCGACGGCGTGGTACAGGAACACCGCGTGCATCGCCTCGCGCACGGCATCGTTGCCACGGAACGAGAACGACACGTTGCTGACGCCGCCGCTGGTCAGCGACCCGGGGCAACGCCTCTTGATCTCGCGCACCGCCTCGATGAAGTCCAGCCCGTAGCGATCGTGCTCCTCGATGCCGGTCGCTACCGGGAAGATGTTGGCGTCGAAGATGATGTCTTCGGCCGGGAATTCCGCCTGCTGCGTCAGCAGCGCATAGGCGCGCTCGCAGATCGCGACCTTGCGCTGCACGCTGTCCGCCTGGCCCTGCTCGTCGAAGGCCATGACGACCACCGCCGCCCCGTAGCGGCGCAGCTTGCGCGCCTGCTCGAGAAACGGCCCCTCACCTTCCTTCAGCGAGATCGAATTGACGATGCCCTTGCCCTGCAGGCACTTCAGTCCGGCCTCGATGACCGACCACTTCGAAGAATCGATCATCACCGGCACGCGCGTGATGTCAGGCTCGGCCGCCACCAGGTGCAGGAAACGCACCATCGCGGCCTCCGCATCCAGCATGCCCTCGTCCATGTTGACGTCGATGACCTGCGCACCGTTGTCCACCTGCTGGCGCGCCACCTCCAGCGCTGTCGCGTAGTCGCCGGCCTCGATCAGCTTGCGGAAGCGTGCCGAGCCCGTCACGTTGGTGCGTTCGCCGACGTTCACGAACAGCGTCTCGGGACCGATGTTCAGAGGTTCCAGGCCCGCCAGCCGGCAGCGCCGCGGGATGACAGGCGGGACGCGCGGCGCCTTGCCGGCGACGGCGTCGCGCATCGCCGCAATGTGCTCCGGCGTGGTGCCGCAGCAGCCGCCCACGATGTTGACGAAGCCCTGCTCGGCCCACTCGCTGATGAAGGCGGCCGTGTCCCCGGCCTGCTCGTCGTACTCGCCGAACGCGTTGGGCAGGCCGGCATTCGGGTAGGCGCACACGAACGTGTCGGCAAGCTGCGCCAGCTCCTCGACGTGCGGCCGCAGTTGCTGGCCGCCGAGTGCACAGTTCAGCCCGACGGTGGTCGGCCGGGCGTGGCGCACGGAATTCCAGAAGGCCTCGACCGTCTGCCCTGACAGGGTGCGGCCCGAGGCGTCGGTGATCGTGCCCGACACCATGACCGGCAGTTCCAGCCCCGTCTCCTCCAGCACGCTCAGCACGGCATACAGCGCGGCGCGCGCATTCAGCGTGTCGAACACCGTCTCGACCAGCAGCAGGTCGGCGCCGCCCCGGATCAGTCCGCGCACCGACTCGGCATAAGTGTCGCGCAGCGCGTCGAAGCTGATATTGCGAAAGCCCGGGTCGCTGACGTCGGGCGACAGCGAGGCGGTGCGGTTGGTCGGCCCGAGCGCGCCGGCGACGAAGCGCGGCGTGCCGCTGGCCGCCTCCGCCTCGTCCGCGACCTTGCGCGCCAGCCGCGCCGCTTCCAGGTTGAGTTCGCCGACCAGGCCTTCCAGGTGGTAGTCGCCCAGTGAAGGCGCATTGGCGTTGAAGGTGTTGGTGCAGATGATGTCGGCGCCGGCATCGAGGTATTGCCGGTGAATGTCCGCGATCAGGTCCGGGCGGGTCAGGGTCAGCAGGTCGTTGGCCCCGCGCAGGCTGCCGGGCGCCGCCGCGAAGCGGCGACCGCGGAAGTCCGCCTCGTCGAGGCCGTGGCGCTGGATCATGGTGCCCATGGCCCCGTCCAGCAGCAGGATCCGCTCCCGCAGCAGCCGGCGGAACAGGACGGCGTGCTGGGCGCTTCTGCTGCTCATCGCCCGGCGCGCGCCGGCCGCACGCCCAGCGCATGACAGATGGCGTAGGCCAGCTCGGCGCGGTTGAGCGTGTAGAAATGAAACTCGTCCAGCCCCTCGTGGCGGAGTCGCGCGGCCTGCTCGATGGCCACGGCCGCCGCGATGAGTTGCCGCGTCTCGGCGTCGTCCTCGAGCCCGTCGAAGCGCTCGACCAGCCACGCCGGCACCGACGCCCCGCAGCGCTCGGCGAAGCGCGTCAGCTGCGGGAAGCGCGTGATGGGCAGGATGCCCGGCACGATGCTCATGGTGATGCCGGCCGCGGCACAGGTGTCGCGGAAGCGCAGGAACAGGTCGGTGTCGAAGAAGAACTGCGTGATGGCGCGGGTCGCGCCGGCGTCCTGCTTGCGCTTCAGCACGTCGATGTCGAACGCGGAACCGCGCGCCTCGGGATGCGCCTCCGGATAGGCCGCTACCGAGATCTCGAAGGCGCCCACCGTCTTCAGGCCGGCGACCAGGTCGGCCGCGTAGTGGAAGCCGTCCGGGTGCGGGCGATAGGCGCCTGAGCCGTCCGGGGGATCGCCGCGCAGCGCCACGATGTGGCGCACGCCCTGGTCCCAGTAGCGCCGGGCGATGTCCAGCACCTCGCCGCGCGGCGCCCCGACGCAGGTCAGGTGCGGCGCCGCCGTCAGCGGGGTCTCCCGGCGAATGCGGGTCACGATGTTGTGGGTGCGCTCGCGGGTCGAGCCGTCGGCGCCATAGGTGACCGAGACGAAGCGCGGCGCCAGCGGCGCCAGGCGCTCGACTGACGCCCACAACCGGCGTTCCATTGCCGCGTCGTTCGGCGGGAAGAACTCGAACGAGACCTGCACCGGCGGCCGCGGCGGCGGGCCGGAGGGACTGTCGCGCCGGGCGGTCGGGGGCGGCGTAGGCATTCGATCAGTATACGAGCGCTCTTGCATGCCGCAAGACACGACGGCCGGAAGAACGGCTAGAATGCGCCCCCGTTTCAACGAGGAGACAGCTTCGCCATGGTCGAACGGTCAATCGAGCGCCTGTTGTTCGCGTGCCGCTGGCTGCTGGCGCCGGTGTACGTCGGCCTGTCGCTGGCGCTGCTGGCGCTCGGCGTCAAGTTCTTCCAGGAGGCTTGGCACGTGCTCACGTCGGTCGCCATCCTGGCCGAGGCCGACCTCGTGCTGACCGTGCTGGCGATGATCGACCTGGCGCTGGTCGGCAGCCTGATCGTGATGGTGATGTTCTCCGGTTACGAGAACTTCGTGTCGCGCATCGACGCCGACGTGAGCGGCGACGCGCCCGCCTGGCTCGGCAAGCTCGATGCCGGCACGCTGAAGCTGAAGGTGGCCGCGTCCATCGTGGCGATCTCGTCGATCCACCTGCTGCGCGTGTTCATGAACACGCAGAACACCGACAACGACAAGATCTTCTGGTACGTCGTCCTGCACCTGACGTTCGTGATCTCGGCCGTGCTGCTCGGCGTGCTCGACCGGATGGTTTTCGCCACGCACCGCGACCGCTGACGCCGGCCGGGCGCGGCCCCGGCCTGCAACTCATGGGCCGGCCAGCAGCTTCTGCAGCAGTTCGTTGACCTGCGCCGGGTTGGCCTTGCCGCCGGTGGCCTTCATGACCTGGCCGACGAAGAACCCGAACAGCTTGTCCTTGCCGGACCGGTAGTGCGCCAGCTGGGCCGGGTTGGCGGCCAGCACCTCGGCGATGACCCGCTCGATCGCCGCCGTGTCGGTGATCTGCCGCAGGCCCTGCGCCTCGATGACGGCGTCCGCCTGCGCACCCCCCTCCCACATGGCCTCCAGCACGTCCTTGGCGATCTTGCCGGAGATGGTGTCATCGACGATTCGCGCCAGCAGTCCGGCGAGCGCGCCCGCGTCGACGCGCGACTGGCCGATCTCGAGGCCGGCGCGGTTCAGGAAGCCGGACAGCTCGCCCATCACCCAGTTCGCCGCCAGCTTGTGCTCGCCGCCCAGTGCGCTGGCCACCGCCTCGTAGTAGCCCGCCATTTCGCGGCTCGCGGTCAGCACGCCAGCGTCATAGTCGGACAGGCCGTAGTCCGCGGCGAACCGCGCCGCCTTCTCGTCCGGCAGCTCCGGCAGCTCCGCGCGCACGCGCTCGATCCAGCCGTCGTCCAGCACCAGCGGCAGCAGGTCCGGGTCGGGAAAGTAGCGGTAGTCGTTGGCTTCTTCCTTGCTGCGCATCGTGCGTGTTTCGCCGCTATCCGGATCGTACAGGCGCGTCTCCTGCACGACCGAGCCGCCACCCTCGAGCACGTCCACCTGCCTGGCCACCTCGAAGTTGATCGCCTTCTCGATGAAGCGGAACGAGTTCAGGTTCTTGATCTCGCAGCGCGTGCCGAACTCGTGACGCCCCTTGTGGCGCACCGAGACGTTCGCGTCGCAGCGGAACGAGCCTTCCTGCATGTTGCCGTCGCAGATCTCGAGGTAGCGCACCAGCGTGTGCACCTTCTTCATGTACGCGATCGCCTCCCGCGCCGAGCGCATATCCGGCTCCGAGACGATCTCCAGCAGCGGCGTGCCGGCACGGTTCAGATCGATGCCGGTGTGCTCGCCGAAGCCCTCGTGCATGGACTTGCCCGCATCCTCTTCCAGGTGGGCGCGCGTGATGCCGATGGTCTTGCGGGTGCCATCGTCGAGCACGATCCCGACCGAGCCGCCCTCGACGATGGGCAGCTCGTACTGGCTGATCTGGTAGCCCTTCGGCAGGTCCGGGTAGAAGTAGTTCTTGCGCGCAAACACCGAGCGGCGCGCGATATTCGCGCCGGTCGCCAGCCCGAACCGGACCGCCATGCGCACGGCCTCGGCGTTCAGCACCGGCAGCATGCCGGGGTAGCCCAGGTCCACCAGGTTCGCCTGCACGTTCGGCGGCGCCCCGAACGCGGTGGGAGACCCGGAAAAGATCTTGCTGCGGGTCGCCAGCTGCGCGTGAATCTCGAGCCCGATCACGACTTCCCATTCGATGGCCATCGTGCCGCTCCTCAGGCCCAGGCCGGCGGCGTGCGCCGGTGCCAGTCGGTCTCGCGCTGGTAAGCGTGCGCCGCCGCCAGGATGCGCGGCTCGGCGAAGTGCGGCCCGATGACCTGCAGCCCGACCGGCAGGCCGTCCACCAGGCCGCAGGGTGCCGACAGGGCCGGCAGGCCGGCCAGGTTGGCGCCGATCGTATAGATGTCGTTCAGGTACATGGTGATGGGGTCATTCATCTTCGCGCCCAGCCCGAAGGCGGGGGTCGGCGTGGTCGGCCCCATCAGCACGTCCACCTCCTGAAAGGCACGCTTGAAATCCGCATTGATGAGGCTGCGGACCTTCTGCGCCTTGAGGTAGTACGCGTCGTAGTAACCCGCCGACAGCACGTAGGTGCCGGTCATGATGCGGCGCTTCACCTCGGTACCGAAGCCCTCGCCGCGCGAGCGCGTGTACAGGTCGAGCAGGTCGCGCGGCTCTGCGCAACGGTGGCCGAACCGGACACCGTCGAAGCGCGACAGGTTGGACGAGCACTCCGCCGGCGCGACCACGTAATAGGTCGGCACGGACAGCGGCAGCGCCGGCAGGCTGACTTCGACCAGTTCAGCCCCCAGGGCACGAAACACGTCGAGCGCCGCCTCGACAGCACGGCCGGTGCCCGGGTCGAGGCCCTCGCCGAAGAACTCGCGGATGATGCCGATCCGCAACCCCCGCACCGGCTTGTCCAGCTGGCCCGCGTAGTCCGGCACCGGCGCATCCACGCTGGTGGAGTCGTGCGGGTCGAAGCCGGCCATGGCGCCTAGCACCAGCGCGGCGTCCTCGGCCGACTGGGCCAGCACGCCGCCCTGGTCGAGGCTCGACGCGAACGCGATCATGCCGTAGCGGGACACCCTGCCGTAGGTGGGCTTCAGTCCGGTCAGGCCGGTCAGCGCCGCCGGCTGGCGAATCGAACCGCCGGTGTCGGTGCCCGTCGCGAGCGGCGCCAGGCGCGCCGCGACCGCGGCTGCCGAGCCGCCCGAGGATCCGCCGGGCACGCGTGCTTCATCCCAGGGATTGCGCACCGGACCGTAGAAACTGGTCTCGTTGGAGGAGCCCATCGCGAACTCGTCCATGTTGGTCTTGCCGAGCATGACGACGCCGGCCCGCGCCAGCCTGGCCACGACCGTCGCGTCGTACGGCGCGACGAACCCGCCCAGCATCTTCGAGCCGCAGGTCGTCAGCACGCCCTCGGTGCAGAAGATGTCCTTGTGGGCCAGCGGCACGCCCGCGAGCGGCCCGCCCTCGCCACGCGCGATCTCCACGTCCGCCCGGCGCGCCTCCGCGACAGCGCGGTCTGCCGTCACGGTGATGAAGGCATTCAGCCGCGCGCCGCCGCGCTCGATGCGCCCCAGGAAGTGGCGCGTGACTTCCTCGCTGGAGAACTCGCCGGCGCGGATGCCGCGCGCCAGCTCGGCCGCCGTCCGCAGGTGGAGGCTCACTCGATCACCTTCGGCACCAGGTACAGCCCCGCCTCGGTGAGCGGCGCATTGCGCTGGTACAGCTCGCGCCGGTCGGATTCGGTGACCTCGTCGTCCCGCAGGCGCTGCACCTGGTCCTCCAGGGGATGTGGCATGGGCTCGACCTCGCTGGTATCGGCGGGTCCGAGCTGCTCGACGAACTCGAGGATGCGGGACAGGCTGCCCGCAAACGCCTCGGCTTCGTCGTCGGTTATCTTCAGCCGGGCGAGGTGCGCGATGTTCTCGACGTCGCGACGGGTCAGCATTGCGCGATCTCCGGGGCACGGAAGGTACGGAAAAAACCCTGCGCAATCATACACGTCGGCTTGTGCAATGTCCTGCCGCGGGATACACTCGCCGGTCATTCTGCAAACCTTCCGGGCACATCCAAATCATCATGTTCAAGAGCCTCCGGGGATACTTTTCCAGCGACCTGGCCATCGATCTCGGCACGGCAAACACGCTGATTTACGTGATTGGCCGCGGCATCGTCCTGAACGAGCCCTCGGTGGTCGCGCTGCAGGACAACCCGGGACGCGGCGGCAAGACCATCGTCGCGGTAGGCGCCGAAGCCAAGAACATGCTGGGCCGCACGCCCGGGCACATCACGGCGGTGCGGCCGATGAAGGACGGCGTGATCGCCGACTTCACCTACACCGAGAAGATGCTGCAGTACTTCATCAGCAAGGTGCACGGCAACCACTGGCTGCGGCCGAGTCCGCGGGTGCTGGTCTGCGTGCCCTTCGGTTCGACGCAGGTGGAGCGGCGCGCCATCCAGGAATCCGCGGAAGGCGCCGGCGCGCGCCGCGTGGACGTGATCCCGGAACCGATGGCCGCCGCGGTCGGCGCCGGCCTGCCGGTCAACGAGGCGCGCGGCTCGATGGTGCTCGACGTCGGCGGCGGCACCTCCGAGGTTGCGGTCATTTCCCTGAACGGCATTGTCTACGCGGAGTCGGTGCGAATCGGCGGCGACCGTTTCGACGAGGCCATCATCCAGTACGTGCGGCGCAACTACGGCATCCTGATCGGCGAGGCGACGGCCGAACGCATCAAGATCGAGATCGGCACGGCCTATCCGGGCCAGCAGGTCAGCGAAATGTCGGTCAAGGGCCGCAACCTGTCCGAGGGCGTGCCGCGCAGCTTCACGCTGAACTCCAACGAGATTCTCGAGGCCCTGCAGGAACCGCTGCACGGCATCGTGCAGGTGGTCAAGAAGGCCCTCGAGCAGACGCCACCCGAACTCGGCGCGGACGTCGCCGATCGGGGCATCGTCCTGACCGGTGGCGGCGCGCTGCTGAAGGACATGGACAAGCTGCTCATGGAAGAGACCGGCCTGCCGGTCATCGTGGCCGAGGACCCGCTCACCTGCGTGGCGCGCGGCGGTGGCCGCATCCTCGAATTGTCGCCCGAGCACCCGGGGCTGTTTGGCCTGCAGTGACGGCGCGGCACACCGCGCATTGCGGCCCGCGCAGCCGGCCGGTCGTGTACATTTGATGCACTGATTGCCGGCACAGGCCTGTCGCCGCGGAGCGCCCGTTGTCGTCCATGCACGACCAGGATTCACGACCACTGCTGCTGGAGGGGCCTTCCCTCGGCTTGCGGCTGGCAATCCTCGCCGCCGCATCGATCGCCCTGATGGTCGCCGACCAGCGGCAGCAATACCTGTCGGTCGTGCACGGCTGGCTGTCGGCTGCCGTGTACCCGGTGCACTGGGTGGTCGATGCGCCCTCCTCCGCCTGGCGCGCAAGCCGTGCGGCCCTGACGACACGCGCCGGCCTGCAGGCCGAGAACACGCGCCTGGAGGCGGAGAACCTCGTGCTGGGGCTCAGGCTGCAACGCTTCGAGGCGCTGGAACGGGAAAACCAACGCCTGCGCGAGGCTCGCGAGGGGTCGTTGCGGGTGGCGCAGCGTTCACTGGTCGCCGGAATCCTCAAGGTGGACCTCGACCCGTACCGGCAGCGCGTGCTGGTGGACAAGGGGTCCCGCGACGGCGTGTTCAAGGGCCAGGCCGTGCTCGATGCGTACGGCGTGTTTGGCCAGGTGACCCGCGTCGGCCCGCTCTCGGCCGAGATCATCATGATCTCGGACCCGGAGCATGCCATCCCGGTGCAGGTCAACCGCACCGGAGTACGCACCGTCGCGGTCGGCACCGGCCGGCCCGATGCGCTGTCACTGCCCTACCTGCCACGCGGCGCGGACGTGGAGACCGGCGACCTCGTGGTCAGCTCGGGCCTCGGCGGCGTATTCCCGCCGGGCTATCCCGTGGCGCTCGTCGGCGAGGTCGTGCGCGACGTGGCGCAGCCGTTGCTGACCGTCCAGGCGCGGCCGCTGGCCCACCTGGACCGCGATCCGGAAGTACTGCTGGTGTGGTTTGACAACGTCATCGCCGAGCCGCAGGAACCGGCCGTCGACGCGGAGGACGCGGCGCCCGCCGCGCGCGACTGACATGCCACGCAAGCAGGGCTACAACTGGCGCGGCATCGTGCCGCTGCTGATTGGCTCGCTGGCCGCCACGGTCGTGCCGCTGCCCGACTGGCTGGCGCCGCTGCGCCCCGATTTCATGGCGCTGGCCGTGCTGTGGCTGTGCCTGGTCTCGCTGCGCACCACCGGCCTGTTCGTGGCCTGGTCCGCCGGCCTGGCCGTGGACGCACTCAGCGGAATGCTGCTGGGACAGCATGCGCTGGCGCTGGTCATCGTCGCCTACGTCGCATTGAAGTTCCGGCTGCGCATCCGTGCCTTTCCCGTGCTGCACCAGTCCGTCGTCGTGCTCGGATTGCTGTGGCTCAACGAGTTCGCCCTGTTCTGGATTGACGGCGTCGCCGGCCACCCGGTGACGGACTGGGCGCGTTGGGCCAGCGTCCTGACCGGTGCGGCCTGCTGGCCGCTGCTGACCGGACTGTACGCGCGCGTCGCGCTGCGCTGAGCCGGCGACCATGCGCCGCGTCCGGGTCAAGGATGTCTACCGCGAGCAGCAGACCTTCGCGCTGCGCACCATCATCGCGGGCGCCGTCGTCGTGCTGGCGCTGGGACTGGTGGCGGGGCGCCTGTTCTGGCTGCAGGTCGTGCGCTTCGACTATTACAGCGGCCTGTCGCAGGGCAACCGGGTGCGCATCGAGGCGTTGCCGCCCGACCGCGGCATGATCTTCGACCGCGAGGGCCGGCTGCTGGCCGAGAACACGCCCGCCTACCAGCTGACCATCACCCGCGAGGAAGTCGGCGATCTCGACGCCACCCTGGCCCGCATGGTCGGCTTCGGGCTGCTCGAGGAAGATGACCTCGCGCGGGTCCGGCAGGTGCTGCGCACACGCCGCGCCTTCGAGGCCGTTCCGGTGCGGCTGCGGCTCACGGACGAGGAAATCGGCCGCTACGCAGTGCACCGCTACGAGCTGCCCGGCGTGGAACTCGCCACGCGGGTCGCGCGTTTCTATCCCTACGGCCCGGTTGGCGTGCACGTGCTCGGCTACGTGGGCGCCGTCAGCGAAGACGACCTGCAGCGTATCGACCCCGCCGACTACTTCGGTACGGTAACGATCGGCAAGACGGGGATCGAGCGATTCTACGAGTCCTCGCTGCACGGCACGGGCGGCTTTCGCGAACAGCTCGTCAACGCCGAAGGCCGCAACGTCGAGGCCAGCGGCGATGTCGCCGCGCAATTGCATGCCAGGCGCCCGGTGGCGGGCGCCAACCTGGATCTCGCGCTCGACATCAGGCTGCAGCAGATCGCCGAGGAGGCGATGGCAGGGCGCCGCGGCGCGGTCGTGGCGCTCGACCCCTGGACCGGCGACGCGCTGGTGCTGGCGAGCTTGCCGACCTTCGACCCGAACAAGTTCGCGCGCGGCATTTCAACCGCCGACTACCAGGCGCTGACGGGCGACCCCGACCAGCCGCTCTACAACCGGGTGTTGCGCGGCACCTACCCGCCCGGCTCGACCATCAAGCCGCTGATGGCGCTCGCCGGGCTGGAGAGCGGGATCGTCACGCCGCGCGACACCGAGTTCTGCGCCGGCTCGTTCAGCCTGCCAAATTCCTCACACCGGTACCGCGACTGGAAGAAGGAAGGCCATGGCAGCGTCGACATGCGGCAGGCGGTCATGGTCTCGTGCGACGTGTACTTCTACAACCTGGCGGTGTCGCTGGGCATACAGCGCATTCACGACTTCATGTCGAGGATCGGCTTCGGCCAGCCGACCGGCATCGACATCGAGGGCGAACGCGCCGGCATCATGCCGTCGCCCGCCTGGAAGAAGAGCGCATTCCCCAGGCGCGAGATGCAGATCTGGTTCCCGGGCGAGACCGTCATCACCGGTATCGGCCAGGGCTACTGGAATGCGACGCCGTTGCAGCTCGCGCATGCCACGGCCGTCCTGGCGACGCGCGGCAAGCACTTCAAGCCACGGATCGTGCGTGCCATCCGCGATCCGGCGACTGGCGCCAGCAGTGCCCGCGAGGTCCAGCCCCTGCCCAGCGTGGCACTGGGCAATCCCGCCAATTGGGAGGTCATCGTCGATGCGATGGTCGCCGTCACGACCGGCCCACAGGGCACCGCCGTGCGGGCCGCGCGCGGCGCCACCTACACGATAGCCGGCAAGACCGGCACGGCGCAGGTATACAGCGTCGGCCAGAAGGACAAGTACGACGAGAAGACCGTGGCCGAGCGGCTGCGCGACCATGCGCTGTTCGTCGCCTTTGCGCCGGCCCGCGAGCCGCGCCTCGTGGTCGCCGTGCTGGTCGAGAACGGCGGCCACGGCAGTTCGGCAGCGGCGCCGGTCGCGCGCGCGATCTTCGACGCCTATCTCACGCAGGCGCAGCCGTGAGCGGCCCAACCTTCGGCATCTCGAGTCCCGGTCCGGGCGCCGGCCGCGGCGGGCGCCTGCTCAAGGCGCTGCACCTCGACGGACCGTTGCTGGCGCTGATTGCGGCGATTGTCGCCTTCGGCATGTTCGTCCTGTACAGCGCCGCCGGCGACAACGTCGCCCTGTGGACCCGGCAGCTGCTGCGGCTGGGCATCGCCGTCGCCGCGATGCTCATGCTGGCGCAGGTCCCGGCACGCTACCTGAGGATGCTGACTCCGCCCGCGTTCCTCGCGGGCATCCTCATGCTGCTGGCAGTCGAGCTGGTCGGCGATTTCGGCAAGGGCGCCCAGCGCTGGCTCGACCTGGGGGTGATCCGCTTCCAGCCGTCCGAGATCATGAAGCTGGCCGTGCCGATGATGTGCGCGTGGTACCTGCACGACCGCGTGCTGCCGGCCTCGATCAAGCACACGCTGGTGGTGGCGCTCATCGTGCTGGTGCCGACGCTGATGATCGCCGCCCAGCCGGACCTCGGCACCGCGCTGCTGGTCGCGATGGCCGGTCTGCTCGTGCTGTTCCTGTCGGGCCTGCGCTGGCGCTTCATTTTCGGCCTGCTGGCCCTGGCGGCAGCCGCGGCGCCGCTCGCCTGGTATTTCATGCACGACTACCAGCGCAACCGGGTGCTGACCCTGCTGGACCCGCAGAGCGATCCGCTCGGCGCCGGCTACCACATCATCCAGTCGCAGATCGCGATCGGCTCCGGCGGCGTGTTCGGCAAGGGCTGGATGCAGGGCAGCCAGGCGCAACTCGAGTTCCTGCCGGAACGCTCGACCGATTTCATCTTCTCGGTCATCGGCGAGGAACTCGGCCTGCTGAGCCAGCTGCTGCTGCTGGCGCTGTACCTGGCGCTGATCGGCCGCTGCCTGTTCCTGGCCGGCCGCTGCAACAGCACTTTCAGCCGCCTGGTCGCGGGCAGCATCGCGCTCACGTTCTTCATCTACGTGTTCGTCAACGCCGGCATGGTCACGGGCCTGCTGCCGGTGGTCGGCGTGCCGTTGCCACTGGTCAGCTACGGCGGGACCTCGATGGTGACCCTGCTGGCGGGCTTCGGTATCCTCATGAGCCTGCACAGCCATCGTCAGCTCGTGCGCTCATGAAGCCCACCAGGTTCGTCGTCACACTGCTGCTCACGCTGCCGGACCTGGTGGCGGGCGCGCGGCCGGCGCTCGCACTCGACCTGTCGCGCGAGGACGTGAGCGGGTTTGTCGCTGAAATGCAGCAGCGCCACGGCATGCAGCGAGCCTGGCTGGAGGACCTGCTGGGCGGCGCCGCGGACCAGCCGCGCATCGTCGAGCTGATGACCCGGCCGGCGGAACGTGTACGCCCATGGCACGAGTACCGCGACCATTTCCTCACCGAGCAACGGATCGCCGAGGGTGCCAGGTTCTGGGACACCCATCGGGTGCGGCTGGCTGCCGTGCAGCGCGACACCGGCGTGGACGCCGCGATCATCGTCGCGATCATCGGCGTCGAGACGTTCTATGGCCGCATCACGGGCGGTTTCAGGGTGCTGGACGCGCTGACGACCCTGGCCTTCGACTATCCGCCGCGCAGCGGATACTTCCGGGGCGAGCTGGAACAGTTCCTGCTGCTGGTCCGCGAGGAGCGAATCGACGCGCGCAACGCGAAGGGGTCGTACGCCGGCGCCATGGGCGCCCCGCAGTTCATGCCGCGCAGCTACCGCGCCTATGCGGTGGACGGCGACGCGGACGGCCGGCGCGACCTGTGGGCCAGCTGGAACGACGTGATCGCCAGCGTCGCGAATTACCTGGCCGTGCATGGCTGGCGGCCTGGCGAGCCGGCCACGGCCGCCGCCGGACTCTGGTATCCCGATGCGGAGGGCCTGGTCGCGGGCAGCCTCCAGGCCAACGAGACCGTGCAGTCGCTGCGCGACAAGGGGCTGTCCTTCGAGTCGTGGCTGCCCGGCGACGCGCCGGCCGTGTTCATCGGCGTGGCCGGCCGCACCGGCCCCGAGCTGCGCGCCGGATTCCACAACTTCACGGTCATCACCCGCTACAACCGCAGCGTGCTGTACGCGCTCGCGGTCGAAGACCTCGGCAGCGCGATCGCGGCGCGGGTGCTGCAGCGGGCGGGCGACCCGTGAGGGCCGGCCGCGTCGTCATGCTGTGCGCAGCGGCCGTGCTGACGGCCTGCAGCGCTGCGCCGTTGCGCGACGCGACGCGACCGCCCGACGACCCGTCCGGGGTGCCGGACGCGGTGCCGCGCGCCGAGCCGAGGGCCGCGCGCGGCAATCCGCCCTTCTACGAGGTGTTCGGCGAGCGCTACACGGTGCTGGCCAGCGCCGACGGCTATCTGGAGCGGGGCGTTGCCTCCTGGTACGGCCCGGACTTCCACGGCGGCACCACCTCGTCCGGCGAGCCGTATGACATGCATGCCATGACGGCCGCGCATCGCACGCTGCCGCTGCCGTCCTACGTGCGCGTGACCAACCTGTCCAACGGGCGCAGCGTGGTGGTGCGCGTCAACGACCGCGGTCCCTTCAAGGGCAACCGCATCATCGACCTGTCGCGGACCGCGGCGGCCAGGCTCGAGATGCTGCGCGACGGTACCGCCATGGTCGAGGTCCGGAGCGTGGGCCCGTCGTCGCAGCCGGCAACGCACGTCATGACGCCCGCCAGGCAGTTTTATGCGCAGGTGGGGGCCTTCCAGGAGGCCGACAATGCGCGCGGGCTCGCGGAGCGGATCGCGGCGGCCGGCTTCACGGACGTGACCGTTCTGGCCGCGCGGTCCGGTGCGCGCACGGTGCATCGCGTGCGCGTCGGGCCGTTCGCCAGCGTCATTTCCTACGATTCCGTCGTGGAACGCTTGCGGACGGCCGGCTTTGGCGCGGTCATCCTCGCGTTCGACTGACGCGGCCAGCCCTATCTGCGGACGGCCGGGGCCGCTAGAATTACAGCGCTGCAACCGGATTGCAGCCGCGTGCGCCACCATACCCGTATCACAAACTGGAGAGCCGATGCCCCTGTACGCCCGCCTGCCCGCCGCCTTCGCCCTCTTCGTCTGCCTGGCACCGGCGCTGGCAGCCCCGGCGCCCGTGCCGCCGGCCCCGCGGATCGACGCGCGCGCGTGGATCCTCGTGGACCAGCAGAGCGGGCGCGTCATTACGAGCCACGACGCCGACCGGCCGATGGAACCGGCCAGTTTGACCAAGCTGATGACGGCCTACGCCGTGTTCTCGGCGCTGCGCGACGGCGCGCTGCAGCTCGACACCGCGGTGCCGGTCAGCGAGCGCGCCTGGCGGGCTGAAGGCTCCAGGACATTCGTCAACGTCGGCGACCGCGTGCCGGTCGAGACGCTGCTGCAGGGAATGATCGTGCAGTCCGGCAACGACGCCAGCATTGCGCTGGCGGAAGCCGTTGCCGGCAGCGAAGCGACGTTTGCCGCGCTGATGAACCAGTACGCGGCCCGCCTTGGCATGAAGAACTCGCATTTCGAGAACTCGACCGGCCTGCCCGGTCCTCGCCACCTGGTCTCGGCGCGCGACGTGGCGCTGCTGGCGCGCGCGATGATCACGGAATTCCCGGACTACTACCGATGGTACTCGCAGCGCGAATTCACCTGGAACAACATCACCCAGCCCAACCGCAACGGCCTGCTGCAGCGCGACCCGTCGGTGGACGGAATCAAGACCGGGTTCACCGAAGCGGCCGGCTACTGCCTGGTCAGTTCCGCGCAGCGTGACGGCATGCGCATGATTGCCGTGGTGATGGGCACGAAGAGCGTCAGGGCGCGGGAGGACACCAGCTACGCATTGCTCAACTACGGTTTCGGCTTCTTCGAGACGGTTCGCCTGCATCCGCGAGGGGCGGAGATCGCAAGGCCGCGCGTATTGATGGCCGAAGGCGGCGAAGCGGTGGTGGGTCTGCGGGACGAGTTCTACGTGACCGTCCCGCGCGGCCGCGGCGGAGACGTGGAGCTGGCGGCCGCCGTGGAACCTGGACTGCGCGCGCCGTTCGACACCAGCCGGCGCGTCGGCACGCTGCGAGCGACCCTCGACGGCCAGCTGGTCGGCATACAGCCTTTGTACGCACTGGCTGACGTGCCGGAAGGCGGCGTCCTGCGGCGTGCCTGGGATACGGCGGCCGGCTGGTTCGACTGATGGCGGCCTGCGGCATCGCGTGGCTGGACGGCCGTTTCCTGCCGCTGGCCGAGGCCCGCGTGTCGCCGCTCGACCGGGCCTTCCTGTTCGGCGATGCCGTGTACGAGGTGCTGCCGGTCTACTCGGGCCGCGTCTATCGCGTGCAGCAGCATCTCGACCGCCTCGACCGCAGCCTGCGCGAAATCAGGATGGCCCCGCCGCTGGCAGGTGCGGCCTGGCAGGCCGTGTGCGGCGGACTCGTGCAGCGCAACGGCGGCGGCGACCTGCTCATCTACCTGCAGGTGTCGCGGGGCGCGGAACCGGACCGCGCGCACGCTCCGTCAGCCGGCACCGCGCCGACCCTGTTCGGCTTCGCGAGCCGCCAGGCACCGGTCACGGGCGATGCCGCCATGCGGGTCGCGTCGTGTGTGACCGCTGCCGACAACCGCTGGGGCCGCTGTGACATCAAATCCACCTCCCTGCTCGCCAACGTGCTGCTGCGGTGGGCTGCGCAGGAGGCCGGCGCCGCGGAGGCGGTGCTGCTGCGCGACGGCCTGCTGACCGAAGGCGCGGCGAGCAGCGTACATGTCGTACGCGACGGCCGGCTGGTGACGCCGCCGCCGTCCGGGGCGATCCTGCCGGGAACGACGCGCGACGCGCTGCTCGAGCTCGGCCCGCGTTGCGGCATCGGGTGCATCTTCGACGACATCAGCGAACGGGAGTTGCGCAGCGCGCCGGAAATCATGCTGGCGTCCGCCGGCGCGGGCCCGCGCGCGGTCGTGTCGCTGGACGGCCGCCCGGTCGGCGACGGGCTCGCCGGCCCGGTCTTTCGGCGGCTGTACGCGGCCTGGCTGGACGCCCGGCTCGAGTTCTCGACGGAGTGCCGCGAATGAGCGACGGCGACCTGTTCGAGTTTCCCTGCGGGTTTCCGATCAAGGTGATGGGGCGCGACACCGAGCGATTCAGGTCGCTGACCCGCGCCATCGTCGAGCGGCATGCCGGACCGCTGGCCGACGCCAGCGTCACGCAACGGCTGGGCTCCGGGGGCAGGTTCCTGGCGCTGACCTACACGATCGAGGCGCAGAACCGCGCGCAGCTCGACGCGATCTACCAGGCGCTGACGGACAGCGGCGTGGTGCTGGTGGCGTTGTAGACGGCGCCGCGTGACCGGCGCACAGGGCGCAGAACCCGGCGGACGCAGGCGCCGGCGGGTCGCCGGCAACGGCTCATGGCCCGCTCCATCGCCCGTCCCACGCGAGCCCCAGTTCCCGGCACAGCCATGGCGCCAGTTCGCTGGCCGCGGCCCGCACGTCGCAGGCGACGTCCAGGTCCCGCAACTGGGTCATTTCGAGACCCGGCAGGCCGCACGGGTCGATGCGCCGAAAGGGCTCGAGGTCCATGTCGACGTTGAGCGCGAGACCGTGGTAGCTGCAGCCGCGGCGCACGCGCAGGCCGAGGCTGGCGAGCTTGCGGTCGCCAACGTAGACACCGGGCGCCTCGCGCCGGCCGGCGGCGTCGATGCGGTGCGCAGCCGCCAGCGCGACCACGGCCCGCTCGAGTGCCGTCACCAGTTCCCGGACCCCGAGTTCCAGGCGCCGCAGGTCGAGCAGCGGGTAGACGACCAGTTGACCCGGGCCGTGGTACGTCACCTGGCCGCCGCGGTCGATCCTGACGACCGGGATGTCGCCGGTCGCCAGCAGGTGGCCGTCGCGCCCGGCCATCCCCACCGTGAAGACGGGCGGATGTTCCAGGCACCACAACTCGTCCGCCGTGTCCGGTCCACGGCTGTCGGTGAAAGCCTGCATCGCGCGCCAGGTCGCCTCGTACTCGACGCGCCCAAGCCAGCGAACGAGCGCGGCCGGGCCGGGCCCGGTCAACCCGTCACCACCTCTGTCTCGAGGTGACGCTCACTGTTCAGGGAATTCGAGACCAGGCAGACCTTCTCCGCCTTCTCCAGCAGGGTCCGGGCCCGCGCAGCGTCGGTGCCCGCCGGAACCGTCAGGCGTACACGGGTCGTCAACCGCGTGAAGCGGGTGACGCCGTCCACGCGCTCGAGCACCGCCTCGACGTCGGCCGACAGGTCGGTCCAGTCGAATTTCGAGGCACGCGCCACGGCACGAAAACTGAGCATGAAGCAATCCGCGACGGCCGCCGCCAGCAGCGTCTCCGGCGACCAGTAGCCCCCGGGCCCGTCGAACTCGGGTGGCGGCATCGACGGCAGGTCGGCGACCCCTGGCGAGCTGAGCTTCACCTCGCCCGTCGCCTGCGCCGCCGCGCTCACCTTGTACACATGAGGATATGGATGCATGACTCGTCTCCTGTAGGCGGCCAGGGCTCAGGCGATGCCCAAGTCCCCCAGACCGCAGTTGTTCTGCTCGAGCGCCCGTTCCGCCCGGTAGCTCGAGCGGACCAGCGGCCCGGCCACGCACTCGCGAAAGCCCAGTTCGAGTGCCTGGCGCCGGTATGCGCTGAACTCCGCGGGCGTCACGTAGCGCTCGACGGGCAGGTGATTGGCGGTCGGCCGCAGGTACTGGCCGAGGGTCAGGACGTCGCAACCGACGTGCCGCAGGTCGGCCATCGTCGCGGCAATCTCCGCATCGGTTTCGCCCAGGCCCAGCATCAGGCTGGTCTTGGTGAGCACCGCGGGACGGTACCGTTTGGCGTGCGCCAGCACCGCCAGTGTCTGCTCGTAGCCGGCCCGCGGATCGCGTACCGGGTGCGTCAGCCGCCGCACCGTCTCGACGTTCTGCGCGAATACCTCGATGCCCGAATCCACCACCGTCTCGACATGCGCCTCGACGCCCTGGAAATCCGGCGTCAGCGCCTCGACCGCGGTGTCGGGGTGGCTCGCCTTGATGGCGCGCACGCACGCCGCGAATTGTCCCGCGCCGCCGTCCGGCAGGTCGTCACGGTTGACCGAGGTCAGCACGACGTAGCCAAGTCCCATCAGGCCGACCGTGCGGGCAGCCGCCGCCGGCTCGCCCGCATCCAGCCAGCCGCGCGGGTTGCCCGTGTCCACGGCGCAGAAGCGGCAGGCTCGTGTGCATACGGTGCCGAGCAGCATCAGCGTGGCCGTGCCGGCGTTCCAGCACTCGCCGATGTTCGGGCACCTGGCCTCCTCGCACACGGTGCCGAGGCCGTGCTCGCGCACGATGCCGCGCACCGCGTCGAAACGCGCGCCCGCCGGCATTTTCGCGCGCAGCCAGCCCGGCTTGCGGCCCAGCCCTGCAGCGCCTGCGGCGACCGGCGTCTTGATGCCGTCGCGAATGGCCGTGAAGCCCTGCGGCGTGACGTACTTCTGCCCGCTGCGCGCGGTGACTCCGCCGACCACCGGGATGCCCTTGAACGTACTCATATGGCGCTGTCGATAACCAGGAGCGGCACGCCAGTTTACCGCGGACCGGCCTGGATCGCTGGCAGCAAGGGGTGCGCCAGCGCGCCGCGGGCGAGCAGTCCATCGAGCGCCGCGAGTCGCGCCGGAGTGCCCACGTCGAACCAGTGGCCATCGTAGGGCTCGCCGCTCAGCTGACCGCGCGCGGCGGCGCGGTCCAGCAGCGGCTTGAGCGGGAAACGGCCCGGCTGGCAGCCGTCGAACAATTCCGGCGTGAACACCCCGATCCCCGCATAGGTGCGGCGGGGCCCGCTCCCGGCCACGCGACCCGAGTCATCGAGCGCAAAGTCGCCCTGCCGATGGTGGTCCGGGTTGGGCACCAGGACCAGGTGGGCCTGCGACCCGGGCGGCATGGCAAGCGCACCAAACCGGCAGTCGGTCCAGACGTCGCCGTTGACCACCAGAAACGGCCCCCGCCCAAGCCATGGCAGGGCGCGGTGGACGCCGCCGCCCGCCTCGAGCGCCACCGGCCCCTCGTCGCTGAAGTGCAGCACCAGCCCGAAGCGGCTGCCGTCGCCGAGGTGCTCGCGCAGCTTGCCGGGCTGCCATGACAGGTTGACGACGACCTCGCCGACGCCGGCCGCGGCCAGCGCGTGCAGATGATAGTCGATGAGCGCATGGCCGCCGACCTGCAGCAGCGGCTTGGCGGTCTCGTCGGTCAGCGGCCGCATGCGCTCGCCCCGGCCGGCGGCCAGCACGATGGCCTTCATGGTTCGTGCTCCGCACGGGCCTGGGCAGCGGCGAACGCCGGCAGCACCCGCGCCTCCATGAAGCCGCGCAGACCCGCCAGGTCCCGATGGCAGGCGGCGGCTTCAATCGCGTAATCCAGCACCCGCGGCAGGTCCGCGAGGTAGCCCCGCTTGCCGTCGCGGTACCAAAGCCGGGCAAAGATGCCGAGGACCTTGAGGTGGCGCTGCAGTCCCATCAGGTCGAAGGCGAGCACGAAATCATCGCGGCCGGCGCCCGGTTCGAGGCCAGCCTGCGCGGCCCGTTCGCGATACAGGTCCAGCCAGGCCAGCAGGCGGTCCCGCGGCCAGGTGATGTAGCAATCCTTGAGCAGCGACACGAGGTCGTAGCTGATCGCGCCACGCACCGCGTCCTGGAAATCGAGGATGCCCGGGTTGGCGGCCGGGCAGACCATCAGGTTGCGCGAATGGTAGTCGCGGTGCACCAGCACCGTCGATTGTGCCAGCGCGCTGCGCGACAGCAGGTCGAATGACGCAGCGAGCATCGCCCGCTCGTCCGCCGAGACCTCCAGGCCCAGGTGCCTGGCGACGAACCACACGGGGAACAGTTCCATTTCATCGTGCAGCCGCCTGCGGTCATAGGGCGGCAGCTGTTGCGCCGCGGCCGGGGCGCGGGACTGCAGTCTTACCAGGGCGTCGAGGGCGTCGCGGTACAGCGGCTCCGGATCGTCGCCCGCACATAGCGCGTCCAGGTACTGGCGGTCGCCCAGGTCCGTGAGCAACAGGAAGCCCTGCGCGGCATTCGCCGCCACGACACGCGGCACGTTCACCCCGGTGGCGGCCAGCAGTGCGGCGACCTGCAGGTACGGCCCGAGGTCCTCCCTGGCCGGCGGAGCATCCATGGCGATGAACGTGGCGTCTTCGTGCCAGACGCGGAAATAGCGCCGGAAACTCGCGTCGGCCGAGGCGGGCGCGACACGGCGCGGCGCGGCGCCGAGGGCTTGTCGCAGCCAGGCATCGAGCAGGGCCGTGCGTTCGTCCATGGGGGTCGGGGCATTCATCGTGCGGGCGCGAAACGGTGCAGCATTATAGACTGCGCTCCGTAATGCGCCGCCTGCGATGCGAAGCCCGTTGATACATTTCCTGTCCAGGATACTGCCGCTCGCCGTGCTCGGGACGCTCGCCGTTCCGGGATGGGCGGCCGAGTGCCCGGCGCCCGTGGCCCCTGCTGCCGTGCTGCCGGGCGAACCTGGCGCCGCGCCGGACGACGAGGACCAGACGGTCAGCATCGAGAGCAAGGGCGCGGAGATCACCCGCCGCGGCGATGCCAGGCTGCTGGGCGACGTCGTGATCCGGCAGGGTTCGCGCGTGCTCACCGCCGGGGATGCGACCTACGAGGCCGCGACCCAGTCCTTCAAGGTGGACGGACGCGTCGTGTACAGCGACGCCAATGTGCGCGTGCGTGGCGAGTCCGGCTCCTGGAATGGCCAGCGTGGCGGGCGGTTCACGGAAACCGAGTTCGAGCTGCCGGCGCGGCCGGCGCGCGGCGCCGCCGATGAGCTCGTGCTGACACCGCGCGGCGATCTGGAACTCGAGCGGGTGACGTTCACGACCTGCCCGGCGGGCAACGACGACTGGCTGCTGCGCGCAGCTTCCATCGCCATCGATCGCGAACGGGAGCAAGGCAAAGGCCGCAGCGTGCGCCTCGACTTCAAGGGCGTGCCGCTGCTGTACCTGCCCTATATCTCCTTTCCGGCCGGCGTCGGCCGCAAGTCCGGCTTCCTGTTCCCGTCGCTCGGCACGTCCAGCAGCAGCGGCTTCGAGTTCACGCTGCCGTATTACCTGAATCTCGCGCCGAATTACGACGCGACCATCGAGCCGACCGTGCTCGCGCGCCGCGGCGTCGAGCTGGGGGGCAACCTGCGCCTGCTCACCGAGCACAGCCGTGTGCGGCTGGAAGGACGCTACCTGCCGTCGGACCGCGTCGCCGACCGCGACCGCGGCTACGCCCGGCTGCAGGACACGACCGATATCAGCGACCGGCTGCGGCTGTCCGCCAGCCTCGAGAATGCCAGCGACGGGCAGTACTTCGAGGACTTCGGTCGCGGCCTGGACGGCACCAGCATCACGCACCTCGAACGCCGCGTCCTGCTCGAGTACGTCGGCAGCGGCTGGCGCATCGAGGGCCTGCTGCAGAACTACCAGATCATCGACCAGGATATCGGCGCCCTGGACAAGCCCTACTCCCGGGTCCCGCAACTGCTGTTCCACGGCGCCTGGCCCGTGGCGGGCAGCCATCTCAGCGCCGGGCTCGGCGGTGAGGCCGTGTATTTCACGCGCGATACGGGCATCGTCGGCATGCGCCTCGACCTGGAGCCCCGGCTGACCTGGTCGCTGCGGGCGCCTGGCTACTTCCTGGAGCCCTCAGCGACCTTCCGGCACACGCTCTACCAGCTCGACGAGACGGCGGCCGGCCAGGACCGCTCGCCAGCGCGCTCTGCGCCGACATTCGCCCTGGATGCCGGACTCGTATTCGAACGGCCGGCCACCACGCGCGCGCGACTGCTGCAAACCGTGGAACCGCGGGCGCTCTACACGTGGGTGCCGTACCGCGACCAGAACGGTCTGCCGGTATTCGACAGCGGCCTGCCGGAACTCGACATGGTCCGCCTGTTCAGCGCCAACCGCTATGTCGGCGCCGACCGCCTGGCCGATGCCAACCAGCTGGCAATCGGCCTGACGACACGGATGCTCGACGCCGACACTGGCCGGCAGTACCTCGCAGCCACGATCGGCCAACAGTACTTCTTCGAGCCCTCACGTGTGGGCTTGCCGGGCGAACCGGCGGACACGCGAGGTTCCTCCGATCTCGTGGCCGAACTCGAACTCACGGCTTACCGGAACTGGAGTGTCGACCTCGGCATGCAGTGGGATCCGCACAACTCGAATACGGTGCTGGGCCAGGCCACCCTGCAGTTCCATCCGCGCCCCGACAGCATCGTCAACCTGGGCTACCGCTACCGCGAGGGCCGCATCGAGCAATGGCAGACCTCGGCCGCCTGGGCCGTGCATCGCAACTGGAACCTGTACGCGCGATACGTCTACTCGCTGCGCGATCGCCAGGCGATCGATTCCTTCGCCGGCCTCGAGTACGAGTCGTGTTGCTGGCGCCTGAGACTGCTGGCGCGGCGCCACGTTTCGAGCCGCACCGGGCAGCGCGACACCTCCTTCGACGTGCAGCTGGAACTCAAGGGCCTGTCGTCGGTCGGAAACAAGTCGGGTGCTTTCCTCGAGAGAAGCATTCGGGGATACTCCCGCGGCCGCGCTGTCGGCCCCTGAATCCGGAATCGCACCATGAAGAGACTCACGCTGATCCTGACCTGCGCGTCCCTGCTCGCCCCGGCGGCGGCCACGGCCCAGACCCGGGAGTTGTCCACCCGCGGCACCACGATCGATCAGATCGTCGCGGTCGTCAACGACGGGATCGTGCTGCAGAGCGAGGTCGACCAGCAGGTGGCGATCATCGCCGAGCGGCTGCGCGGACAGCAGAACACAGAGTTGCCTCCCGCGCAGGTGATCCGCCGGCAGGTACTGGAGCGGCTCATCGTGCAGGAGATCCAGGCGCAGCGCGCCGAGCGGCTCGGCCTCAAGGTCTCCGACGAAATGCTGAATACGGCGCTGCGCGATGTCGCAGCCCGCAATAACATCACTTTCGAGCAGCTGCCGGCGACACTCGAGGGACAAGGCGTCAATTACACCGCCTACCGCGAGGACATGCGCCGCGAAATCGTCCTGACGCTGCTGCGCCAGCGCGACGTGATCGCCCGCATCTATGTATCACCGCGCGAGCTCGAGCAGGCGCTGGAAAGAAGCAGCGGGCGCGCCGGCGAGAATGTTGAGTACGACGTGTCGCACATCCTGCTGTCGCTGCCGGAGTCCGCCAGCACCGAACAGCTGGCCGTGGTCGAGCAGCAGGCACAGGAGGTGTATGAGCGGGCGGTGCGCGGCGACGACTTCGGTCAGCTGGCGCTGACCTACTCGCGTTCGCAATCGGCACTGGATCGCGGCCAGCTGGGCTGGCGTCGCCTTGCACAGCTGCCCCAGTTCATCGCCGACCAGATCGTCGCCATGGAGCCGGGACAGGTCGCGCGCCCGATCAGGACGCCCACCGGCTTCCACATCCTGCGCTTTGACGGGTTGCGCGGCGCCGAAGGGCCGATGATGGTCGAACAGGTGCACGCCCGGCACATCCTCATGCGGCCCACGGAAGTGCAGGACGACGCCACCACGCGGCAGCGGCTCGCGGAAATCCGCCAGCGCATCCTGGGCGGCGAGGACTTCGCGGCGCTGGCCAGCGTCACCTCGGAGGATCCCAACTCGGCGACGCAGGGCGGCGACCTGGGCTGGACCGAGCCGGGCACCTTCGTGCCGGAGTTCGAGGAAGTCCTCGGCGGGCTGCAGCAGGATGAAATCAGCGAGCCCTTCCGCACGCAGTTCGGCTGGCACATCGTGCAGCGGCTTGGACAGCGCATCCACGACCAGAGCGGCGAGGTGCTGCGCCAGCGCGTGCTGATGACATTGCGCGAGAGCAAGGCCGACGAGGAGACCGAGCTCTGGCTGCGGCGGCTGCGCGACGAAGCCTACGTCGAATACCTGGGCCTCTGAGGCCCGCGCCTGCCGGGCGCGGCGCCTGCGCGGGGGATTCGCATGAGCGTACAGCGCCTCGTCCTGACATCCGGCGAACCCGCCGGCATTGGCCCGGACCTGTGCCTGGCCATGTGCGGCCGGGCCTGGCCTCAACAACTCGTCGTGGCCGGCGACTCCGGCCTGTTGCGGGACCGGGCGCAGGCGCTGGGCCTGCACGTCACCCTCGAACCATACCGGCCTGATGCGCGACCGGTGCCACACCGCCCGGGCCGGCTGCTGGTCCTCGCCCGGCCGCTCGCCGCGCCGGCCCGCGCCGGACACCTCGACGCGGCCAATGCGCACTACGTGCTCGGGTTGCTGGACGTCGCGGTCGCCGGATGCCGCAGCGGCGAATTCGCCGCCATGGTGACGGCGCCCGTACACAAGGGCGTCATCAACGACGCCGGGCTGCCATTCCTGGGCCACACCGAGTATCTCGCCGCACAACTCGGCTGCGAACGGCCGGTCATGCTGCTGGTCGCGGGCGCCCTGCGCGTCGCGCTGGCCACGACCCACCTGCCGCTGGCCGCCGTGCCGGCCGCCATCACGCGTGAGCGCATCCTCGACACCCTGGGCGTGCTGGACCGGGGACTGAGACAGCACTTTCGCCTCGGCGCGCCGCGCATCGTCGTCTGCGGTCTCAATCCGCACGCCGGCGAGTCCGGGCACCTCGGTCGCGAGGAACTCGACGTGCTCGCCCCTGCCGTCGCAGCAGCCGTCGCGCGCGGGATCGACGCGACCGGCCCGGTGCCGGCCGATTCCGCCTTCACGCCAGCGTCCCTGGCGCAAGCCGATGCGGTGCTGGCCATGTATCACGACCAGGGACTGACCGTTCTCAAGCACACCGGCTTCGGCCGGGCGGTCAACGTGACGCTGGGCCTGCCGATCGTGCGCACGTCCGTCGATCACGGCACGGCGCTGGCGCTGGCCGGGACCGGCCAGGCCGACACGGGCAGCCTGGAAGCGGCGATCCGCCTCGCCGCAGAACTGGGCGGCCGATGATCCGCGCGCGCAAGCGCTTCGGCCAGCACTTCCTGCACGACCCCGGCGTCATCGCGCGAATCGTCGAGGCGATCGCCCCCTGCCGGGACGACCGGCTCGTCGAGATCGGCCCGGGACTCGGCGCGCTGACGGTGCCGCTCGTCGCGCGCGCCGGCCGTGTCGAGGCCATCGAGATCGACCGCAACCTCATCCCGGAACTCGAGCGGCGCTGCGCGGGGCTCGGCGAACTCGTCGTCCACGAAGCAGACGTGCTCGAGGTGGACTTCCGCCGGCTGCGCGGCACAGGAGCGCCGCTGCGTGTCTGCGGCAACCTGCCCTACAACATCTCCACGCCGCTGCTGTTCCACCTGCTCGGGGCCGGCGATGCGGTCCGCGACATGCATTTCATGCTGCAAAAGGAGGTGGTGGACCGCATGGTGGCAGCCCCTGGCGGCAAGCAATACGGCCGGCTCACCGTGATGCTGGCCGTGGCCTGCCGCGTCGAAAAGCTGTTCAAGGTCGGCGCTGGAGCCTTCCAGCCGCCGCCCCGCGTCGATTCCGCCGTCGTGCGGCTGCGGCCGCTGCCGGCGCCGCCATTTCCGGTCCCGGACGCGGCGCGCTTTGCCCGCGTCGTGGCGGGCGCATTCTCGATGCGCCGCAAGACGCTGCGCAATTCCCTGCGCGGCCTGGTCGACGAGGGTGGCTTTGCCGCCACCGGCGTGGACCCCGGCCGGCGCGCCGAGACGCTGCGCCCGGACGAGTTTGCCGCGCTCGCGGCCACGCCGGACCCGTCCCGCGCCCTATAATCAGCAGGTCGGTGGCAGGCCGGCCGCCCGGGCGGTCGCCGGAACGCGCCGCCGCAGGAGACTGACATGAGCGCTTACAGCAAGATCCTGCTGGTGATCGATCTCGGCGAGGGCAGCGACCTCGTCGGCCAGCGCGCCAAGGCGCTGGCGGCGGCCTCGAACGCGCAGCTGACGATTCTGCACGTGGTCGAGTACGTGCCGGTGGAGCCGATGGGCGAAACTTTGCTGCCGGCCGTGCAGATAGAGGAGGAACTCGTGCAGCGGGCGACCGAGCGACTGGCGCAGTTCGCGGCCCGGCTGCAACTGGAGTCGGTTCCGCGCACCGTGGCCACCGGCAACATCAAGGCGGAAATAGTCCGCCTCGCGGAGCAGCAGGGCGTCGACCTGATCGTGCTGGGCAGCCGGGAGCGGCACGGCCTGTCGGTGCTGGTGAATTTCACGGAAGACACGGTACTGCACGCTGCGCCCTGCGACGTGCTGGCCGTCCGCTTACGCTGAGGACACGCCATGCGCAGGACTACGGGACGGCCGCCACGATGAGCGACCTTCGACGGCACCGCATCGCGGTCGACGTGGACGCGAGCTACCTGGAGGACCAGTCCGATCCGGGCGGCAATCGCTTCGTGTTCGCCTACACGATCACCATCAAGAACGAGGGCCAGGTGTCGGCCCGGCTGCTGCGGCGCCACTGGGTCATTACCGACGCCAACGGCCAGGTGCAGGAGGTGCGTGGCGACGGCGTGGTCGGTGAGCAGCCCTATCTCGAACCGGGGCAGGGGTTCCGCTATACGTCCGGCGCGGTGCTCGAGACCCCGGTCGGAGCCATGCAGGGCAGCTACGAGATGCTGGATGCCGATGGCATCACCTTCGACGCGCTCATCGCTCCTTTCACACTGGCGATGCCCGGCACGATCCACTGATCCCGATGGCCGTCTACGCCATCGGCGACATCCAGGGCTGCGCGCTGGAATTCACGGCCCTGCTGGACAGGATCTGTTTCGACAAGGCGCGCGACCGGCTGTGGCTGACCGGAGATCTCGTCAACCGCGGTCCTGACTCGCTCGCCGTACTGCGCAGCGTGCGGGCGCTCGGCCCGTCGGCCACCGTCGTGCTGGGCAACCACGATCTGCACCTGCTGGCCCGCGCCGCCGGGTCCGGACCGGCACGCAGGGAGCCGGGACTCGACGCCGTGCTGGCCGCGCCGGATCGCGATGAACTGCTGGGCTGGCTGGCGACCCGGCCGCTGCTGCATCGCGACCCGACGCTCGGCTGGACGCTCGTGCACGCGGGATTGCCGCCGCAATGGGATCTCGATACCGCCGAAGCCTGTGCGGACGAGGTGCAGGCGGTCCTCGCCGAAGACCCGGCGGCGCTGTTCGACGACATGTACGGCGACGTTCCGGACGTCTGGTCGCCAGCGCTGTCGGGCGCAGCGCGATTGCGCTTCATCGTCAATTGCCTGACCCGGCTGCGCTACGTGGACCAGGCCGGCCGCCTGCTGCTCAGGTACAGCGGACCGCCGGCCGGCGCGCCCGCCGGCTCGATTCCGTGGTTCCGTCATCCGGAGCGGGCGAGCGCCACCGACCGGATCGTGTTCGGGCACTGGTCGACGCTCGGCGTCCTGCAGGAGGATGCCGTGATGGGCATCGACGCGGGCTGCGTGTGGGGCGGGGCCTTGTGCGCGGTGCGCCTCGATCAGCGCGGCCCGCCCGTCCTTCTGCCGTGCCGCGGCGCGCTGACCCCCGGCGCAGGCGCCGAGGATTGAATCGATCAGCGCCGCTGGGCGCTGGCGTCGCCGGCTGCCGGCATCCCCTCGAGGACATCGAAGCGCAGGTTGAACGTGCTGCCGGTCAGCTGATGCGGAATGCAGTTGATGTCGCCCTCGAGGCGACGCGTCGCGAACGCATGCAACACCCGGCTGCGGAACTGCTCGACCAGCTCGCAGTCGCCAGTCTCCAGTTCGCGCGGCTGGTGCCGCGACAGCGTCACCGGCTGCCAGTGCGCGACCGTCGGCTCGCCCGCATCGCGGCGGCCGGCTTGCGGCATCCCGGCGGTCTCAAAGACCATCCGCACGCGAGGGAAAGTGTCGACGCGACTCGGCGGGCTGGCGCAGGCCTGCGCCGTGACTTTGAAGCCGGGGCGTGCGCCAAGGGTCCTGAGCAGCAGCTTCATCTTGTCGCGCAGGCCGTCGCACGAGTAGCGCGTCGTGAAGCCCATGTAGACGAACTCGATCTCGTGGCGCTGCCATTCCGCGGCGACCGCCGCCCCGCTGGCCTCGGCCACCGGCGGCAGGGCCGTCGCAACGAGTATCAGAACGCTGGCCCAGATCTTCACCACTCACCTCTTGCCCTGCGCCACGGCACCCTGCGGGCGCACACACCAAGCTCGGCAGTTCTAGGACAGCGCCGGTCGCGGCCCGGTTCCGTTGCCGGGCGGCGCTCCCGGCTATAATGCCACCCGCGGCAGCCCGGGGAAGCAGCCATGACCGTAATGCACTTCGAGCACGACGGCCGGCGGCTGCTGGCCGATCTCGCCGACCCGTTGCCGATCGCGATCCCGCTCGACTTCAACGGCCCCCAACCGGCTTTCATGTCGGTGCCGCGCGCCACCGCGCAGGCGGTCGTGCTGCAGGCCGTCGCGGGCGATACCCGCACCGGTGGCAGCTGCAACTGCGAGCAACTGACGCTGGTCCCGCATTGCAACGGCACGCATACCGAGTGCGTCGGCCACGTCACCGACGAGCGGGTCTCCGTGGCCGAGACGCTGCGCGGGGGCGTCAACCTGGCCCTGCTGGTGTCGGTGCGGCCGCAGCGCGCGACCACGACCCCGGAATCGTCCGACCCGCCGCCCGCCGCCGCTGATCGCGTGATCAGCGCCGAGGCGCTCGGCGCCGCGATTGCGAAGCATCCGCAGCTGGCGCCGCGCGCGCTGGTCGTGCGCACGCTGCCGAACAGCCTGGAACGCCTGTCGCACGAGTATTCCGGACCTGCGCCGGCGCCATTCCTGACGCGCGAGGCCGCCGAACTGCTGGTCGAGCGCAATATCGACCACCTCGTGCTGGACCTGCCGTCCGCCGACCGCGCCCACGACCAGGGGCGGCTGACCGCGCACCGCGTGTTCTTCGGGCTGCCGCCGGGCAGCCGCCGTGCCGCCGACGCACGCCGCGCGAACGCGACCATCACCGAACTCGCATTCATCGCGCCGACCATTCGTGACGGCTTCTATCTGCTCGAGTTGCAGATCCCCGCCTTCATGTCCGACGCCGCGCCCAGCCGCCCGGTCCTGTACCCGGTGCGGTTCGCATGAGCTTCGACACGGCCCTCGACTGGGCGCACGCCCAGGATGCGGCCGATCCGCTGGCGGGGTACCGCGCCGAATTCTCCTTCCCACGCGGACCGGACGGCCGGGCCGCGCTGTACCTGTGCGGCAATTCCCTCGGCCTGCAGCCGCGGCAGGCCGCGGCCGAGGTGGAACGCGTGCTGGCCGACTGGCGCCGCCTGGCGGTGCTGGGGCACCACGGCGGGGGCGCCGAGTGGTTGAGTTATCACGACCGGCTGCGGCCGGCGCTGGCTGCCCTGACCGGGGCGCAGCCGGCGGAAGTCGTGGCCATGAATTCGCTGACCGTCAACCTGCACCTGTTGATGGCGACCTTCTACAGGCCTTCGGCATCGAGGCCGGTCGTGCTCATGGAGCGCGGCGCGTTCCCGTCGGACCGCTACGCCGTGGTCTCGCAGTTGCGCTGGCATGGCTTCGACGAGCGCGATGCGCTGATCGAACTGGCGCCGCGGCCGGGCGAAGCCTGCCTGCGCACCGCCGACATCGTGCGGGAGATCGAACGCGCCGGCCCGCGGCTTGCGCTCGTGTTGCTGCCGGGTGTGCAGTACCAGACCGGCCAGGCGCTCGATCTGGCGGCCTGCGCAACGGCCGCCCGGGAGGCCGGCGTACCGCTCGGCCTCGACCTCGCCCACGCGATCGGCAACATCCGGCTGGCGTTGCACGACTGGGGAGTGGATTTCGCCGTTTGGTGCTCGTACAAGTACCTGAACGCCGGGCCCGGCGCGACCGGCGGGGCGTTCGTGCACGCGCGGCACGCTGGCGCCGGGCTGCCGCGGCTCGCCGGCTGGTGGGGCAACGACGCGGCGACGCGGTTCGAGTTCAGCCCGGAATTCCGGCCGGCTGCCGGTGCGGCCGGCTGGCAGGTCAGCACCGGGCCGGTGCTCGGCACCGCGCCGCTCAAGGCCTCGCTGTCGCAGTTCGCGGCGGCCGGCCCGGGCGCACTGCTGGAAAAGTCCCGTCTTCTGACCGGTTATCTCGAGTTCCTGCTCGCGGCACACCTGGACGACCGTTTCGAGATCATCACGCCGCGCGAACCGGCGGCGCGGGGCGCCCAGTTGTCGTTGCGCGCGCGAAACGGCCCGGCTGCCGGCCGCTCGGCCTGGGATGCCCTGATGGCGCGCGGCGTCGTCTGCGACTGGCGCGTACCTGACATCATCCGGCTGGCGCCCGCGCCGCTGTACAACTCCTTCGAGGATTGCTGGCGCTGCGTCGACCTGCTGCGTCAGGCCTGAGGCTTCCTCAACAGCGTCATGAAGCTGAAGTCGTGCGCGTGGGCCGCGTCGGCGGCATGCCGCTCGGCCGTCCGCACGACCCAGTCCCGCCAGTCGAATCCCGCCAGCGAAACGTCGCCTTCGGGACGGGCATGCACCAGCGTCATCTCGATGCGCGCGATCTGCGGCCAGCACTGGCGGTACAACTCGGCCCCACCGATGACCATGACCTCTGGCCCGTCGCCGGCGGCGGCCAGCGCGTCCTGCAGGGATCGCGCCGCGGTGACGCCGGGCGCCGACCAGGCGCGGTCATGCGTGACGACGATGTTGTGGCGGCCTGGCAAGGGTCGCGCCAGCGTCTCGAACGTGCGCCGCCCCATCACGACGGGCCGTCCCAGCGTGATGGACTTGAAATGCCGCAGGTCGTCGGGCAGGCGCCATGGCAGACCGGCGCCCCGCCCGATGACGCCGTTCTCGGCCATCGCGACGACCGCCACCAGCGCCCCGCGGCCTGCGCCCACCGCGCGGCCTATGCCTTGCGCCCGGTGCGGCCGTGCGCGTGCCTTTCCCGGCCGGCGCGCCTGCCGCGCGCGCGCGGCCTGGGACCGATCAGCATCGTGCCGCGGCATCCGGCAGCACCGCAGCGGCATGCGTAGATGTCGTCGAGCCCGGGCGGGTCGCCCGCCTCGCGCTTGATCTGGTAGTCGTAGGAGAGTTCCTCGCCAGCCTGGATGGTGCGCAGCGCGTAGATGAGCACGCGGCGATCCTCGATCAGCGTTTCGCAATTGGGATCACAGGAGTGATTGATGAAGCGCGCGTCGTTGCCGCCGACACCGGCATCGATCACGGTCCGCCTGTCGACGATGAACAGGAACGTGTGGTTGTCATCCTCGGCCCGGTCCTCGTAGCGGCGGTCGGCCTCGTGGTGCGTCACGCGCTCGCCCGTGTACTCGATGACGCGCGTGCCCTTGCGGATGCGGCGCGCGGCGAACACGCCGCGCCCGTGGATCCGCGACCGGCGCGCCTTGAACAGCGGCCCCCTGGCGCCCTTTGACGTCGGCATCAGCCTGCTCCTCCCGTCTGCTGCCGGGCTACACCGCGACCGGCGCGCCGATCGCCGGGTGATGGCGGTAGCCCGCGAAGTGAAAGTCGTCGTAGCGGTAGTCGAAGAGGGTCGGCGGCCGGCGCGCCAGTTCCAGCCGCGGCGGCGGATAGGCGTCCCGCGACAGCTGCAGATCCGCCTGCTCGAGATGATTCAGGTACAGGTGGCAGTCGCCGCCGGTCCAGATCAGCTCGCCGGGCGCCAGGTCGCACTGCTGCGCCAGCATGTGGGTCAGCAGCGCATAGCTCGCGACGTTGAACGGCACGCCGAGGAACACGTCGGCGCTGCGCTGGTACAGCTGGCAGGACAGGCGGCCGCCGCACACATGGAACTGGAAGAAGGCGTGGCAGGGCGCCAGCGCCATGCGCTCGAGTTCACCGACGTTCCACGCGCTGACGATGATGCGGCGCGAGTCGGGATTCACGCGCAGTTGCTCGACCACCGCGGCCATCTGGTCCACATGGCGCCCGTCGGCGGTGGCCCACGCGCGCCACTGGCGCCCGTACACCGGGCCAAGCTCGCCATCCGCATCGGCCCATTCGTCCCAGATGGTCACGCCGTGCTCGTGCAGCCGGCGCACGTTGGTCTCGCCACTCAGCAGCCACAGCAATTCGCACACCACCGACTTCACGTGGATGCGCTTGGTGGTGACCAGCGGAAACCCCGCAGTGAGGTCGAAGCGCATCTGGTGGCCGAACACCGAGAGCGTGCCGGTGCCGGTCCGGTCCTGCTTGCGCTCGCCATGCTCGCGCACGCGACGCAGCAACTCCAGGTACTGGCGCATCAGGTACGGTTTCCCGACGCGGCGCGCGTGCGATACGCCCAGCCCAGCATGACCAGCCCGGCGATGATCATCGGCAGCGACAGCAGCTGGCCCATGGTCACCCAGCCAAAGCCCAGGTAGCCGAGGTTCGCGTCAGGCACGCGCACGAACTCGACCAGGAACCGGAACGTCCCGTAGCAGGCCAGGAACAACCCGGACGGCGCCAGCCGCCAGCGCGGCCTGGCCGTGAACCACCAGACGACGAGGAACAGCACGACCCCCTCGAGCAGCGCTTCGTACAGCTGGGAGGCATGGCGTCCCTGGCCGTCGACCAGGAATCCCCACGGCACAGCGGTCGGCTTGCCCCACAGCTCGCCATTGATGAAGTTGCCGAGGCGGCCGGCAAACAGCCCTACCGCCGGCAGCGGCGCGGTGAAATCGAAGACGTCGGCGATGGCGCGGCTGCGGCGCCGCGCGAACCACGCCAGCGCGATCATGACGCCCGCCAGCCCGCCATGGAAGGACATGCCGCCCTGCCAGATGCGCAGCGCAGCCAGCGGGTCGGCGCGCACGCCGTCGAACCCGTAGACCAAGATCCAGCCGATGCGGCCGCCGAGGATGACGCCGAGCGCGGCAAAAAAGATCAGGTCGTCCACATCCACCGGCTTCCAGGTCGAGCCCGGCTGCGCGGCGCGGCGGCGCGCCAGCCACCACGCGCCGATGAAACCCACGACGTACATCAGTCCGTACCAGTGGATGCGCACGGGGCCGAGCGCAAGCGCGACGGGATCGATCTCGGGATAGGTCAGCATGGCGGCAATTCTAGCGGATGCAACGCAGCCTCAATCGCCCGTGATCCGGCATACCAGCGCCTTGAGGTAGCGCGTCTCGGGAATCGCAGGATGCACCGGGTGGTCGGGCGCCTGGCCGCGGAATTCGACGACCTGTGCGAAGCGGCCGAGTTGCCGGGCAGCATGCTGGACGGCCTCCGTCAGTTCGTCCGCGCCCAGGTGCCACGAGCACGAACAGGTCACCAGCAGGCCATCGCGCGCGACCCGCTGCATGGCAAGCCGGTTCAGCTTGCGGTACGCCGCCAGCCCCTTGGGATGGTCCTTGCGGCGCTTGATGAATGCCGGCGGATCCACCACCACCACGTCGAAGCGCTCACCCGCTGCGTGCAGCGCCTCGAGCGCATCGAACGCGTCGCCGCGGCGGGCATCGAGCGACAGCCCGTTCGCCTGCGCGGTCGCGCACGCGGCGTCGAGCGCCGCCTGCGAGGCGTCCACGCACACGACTTCACGGGCGCCGGCCCGCGCGGCCTGCAGGCCGAAGCCGCCCGCATAGCAGAACACGTCGAGCACGCGCGCGCCGCGCGCCAGTCGCGCGACGGCGGCGCGGTTTTCCGTCTGGTCGAAGAACCAGCCGGTCTTCTGCCCGGCGGCGAGCGGCAGCTGGAAGCGCACACCGCCCTCCTCGACCTGGATTTCGTCGGGCACCGCGCCCACCGCCGTCTCCACGTAGGACGGCAGCCCTTCGAGCTGCCTGGACGGCGAGTCGTTCTTCCACAGCACGCCGCTCGGCCCGATCACGCGTTCCAGCGCCTCGAGCACCTGCTGCTTCGCTGCCTCCATGCCCGCGGTCGCCAGTTGCGCGATCAGCACGTCACCGTAGCGGTCCACGACCAGCCCGGGCAGCAGGTCGGACTCGCCGAAGGCCAGCCGGTAGAACGGCCTCGCATACAGCTTTTCGCGCAGTGCCAGCGCCACCTTGAGGCGGTGCACCAGCAGCGGCGTGCCCGGCGGGTGCACAGCCTCACGGCCGACGATGCGGGCCGCAATCAGCGAGTGCGGGTTGACGTGCACGTAGCCCAGGAAGCGGTCGCGGCTGCTGTGCAGCCGCGCCGGCTGGCCGGGCTCGAAGGCGGCAAGCGGCGTGGCGGTCACGTCCACTTCGTTGGAAAACACCCACAGGTGACCGGCCTGCAGCCGGCGTTCCTCGCGCGGCTTGAGGCGCAGCACAGGCAGACCGGCGGCAGACGCTGGCACGATGCTGGGATCGGTCACGAACGGTTCCCGGGGTGCGCGCCGCCACGGTCGTTGCGGCAGCGTGCATTGGCTATAGTGCCGGCAATTCTACCCGACCGGAGCACCCACTACATGACAGGCCCTGCCGCCAGCGACGTGCGCAACCGGCTCGCCGGCGAGACCAGTCCCTACCTGCTGCAGCACGCCGACAACCCGGTGCACTGGCAGCCGTGGAACGAGGAAGCGCTGGCGCTGGCGCGCGAGCTCGACCGCCCGATCCTGCTGTCGATCGGCTACTCGGCCTGCCATTGGTGCCACGTCATGGCACACGAGTCCTTTGAGGACCCGGACACGGCCGCCGTCATGAACCGGCTGTTCGTCAACATCAAGCTCGATCGCGAGGAGCGGCCGGACCTCGACAAGGTCTACCAGGTTGCGCACCAGGTCATCACGCAGCGCGGCGGCGGCTGGCCGCTCACCATGTTCCTGGCGCCAGACGACCTGACGCCCTTCTTCGGCGGCACGTATTTTCCGCGCGAGCCGCGCTACGGCCTGCCGCCCTTCGTCGAGATCCTGGAGCGCGTCGCGGCACACTACCGCACGCAGCGCGACGACGTGCGCCAGCAGAATGGCGCCCTGCAGGCGGTCTTCGCGGACCTGACGCCGCCGCCCGCCGCGCCGCATGCGACGCTGGACAGCGCACCGCTGCTGGCCGCGCGGCGCGAACTCGAGGCGGCCTTCGACGACCGTCATGGCGGCTTCGGGCCGGCGCCTAAGTTCCCCCATCCGGCCAGCGTCGAGCGGCTGCTGCGCGACTGGCGCGCCACCGCAGCCAGCGGCGAACCCGACCTCAAGGCCCTGTTCATGGCGACGCTGACCCTCAAGCGCATGGCCGAGGGCGGGCTCTTCGACCAGCTCGGCGGCGGCTTCTGCCGGTACTCGGTGGACGAGTACTGGATGATCCCGCACTTCGAGAAGATGCTGTACGACAACGGCCCGTTGCTGGCCCTGTATGCGGAGGCCGCCATCGCGACCGGCGACGCGCTGTTCCGGCGCACCGCCGTCGAGACCGCCGAGTGGGCCTTGCGCGAGATGCAGGCGCCCGCGGGCGGCTTCTACTCGGCGCTGGACGCGGACTCGGAAGGCCACGAGGGGCGTTTCTACGCGTGGCGGCGCGAGGAGGTCGCTGCGCTGCTGACGAGCGGGCAGTATGCGGCCTTCGCGCCGCGCTTCGGCCTCGACCGCGAGCCGAATTTCGAGGGCCGCTGGCACCTGCATTGCTTTCAGGACGTGGAGCGGGTCGCCGCGCAACTCGGGAAGCCGCCGCAGGAAGTCGAGCGGGAGCTGGCCGCGGCGCGCGGCAAGCTGTTCGCGGCGCGCGAACCGCGCGTCAGGCCGGCACGCGACGACAAGGTGCTGACCGGGTGGAACGGCCTGATGATCCGCGGCCTGGCCGCGGCCGCCCGCGCTCTCGACCGCCCGGACTTCGCCGTCGCGGCGACGCGGGCGGTGGATTTCCTGCGCGGCCATGCGCTCGTCGACGGACGGCTGCTGGCGGCCTGGAAGGACGGCCGCGCGCGATTCCCCGCCTACCTCGACGATCACGCTTTCCTGCTGGAAGGACTGCTCGAGCTGCTGCAGGCGCGATGGCGGAACGCCGACCTGCAATTCGCCTGCCTGCTCGCGGACGAATTGCTGGCGCGCTTCGCGGACCAGGCAGGCGGCGGTTTCTGGTTCACGGCCGAGGGGCAGGACCCGCCCCTGCACCGTCCCAAGGGTTTCGCCGACGAGGCAACCCCGTCCGGCAATGCCGTGGCCGCGCTCGCGCTCGCGAGGCTCGGCTGGCTGCTTGGCGAGCAGCGCTATCTCGCTGCAGCCGAACGGGCCCTGCGCGCCGGCTGGCCATCAGCGCAGCGGGCGCCGCAGGCACATGCCAAGCTGCTGACCGCGCTCGAGGAGCACCTCCACCCGCCGCAGCTCGTCATCCTGCGCGGTGACGATGCGCTACTGGGCACGTGGACGCAGGCGCTGGCGGCGCTGTACGCGCCGCGGCGCCTGGTGTTCGCGATTCCAAGCGGTGAACGAGGACTGCCGCCGGCGCTGGCGGCCAAGCAGGCGCGCGGCGCTGTGACAGCCTACCTGTGCGAGGGGCCAGGCTGTTCCGAGCCGATCGGCGAGCTGCCACGGCTCGTGCGGCTGCTGCGGGACGGCATCCTGACCGGCGCGCCGCGCGGCGCATGAAATCAGGCACGCGGCGTTCCGACCAGCAACGTGGCGGCGGCCATGACGAAGAACAGTGCGGCGGCCGCCCGGCGCAGGTGCTGCATGTTGACGCGATCGGCGAACTTCTCGCCCATCCACACCGCCGGCACGTTGGCGATCATCATGCCGGCCGTCGTGCCCAGCACGACGGCGGCCAGCGCGTCGTAGCGCGCCGCCAGGGCGATGGTGGCAAGCTGGGTCTTGTCGCCCATTTCGACCAGAAAGAATGCGACCAGTGTCGTGATGAACACGCCGGCCGGCCGCATCGTCGGCTCGTCCGCCAGCGTATCCGGCCGCAGTGCCCACAGGCCGAAACCGGCGAAGGCAGCCGCCACCGACCAGCGCAGCACGTCCGGCGACACCAGCGTGGCCAGCCAGGCGCCAAGCCAGCCCGCCAGGAAGTGATTGGCGAGCGTCGCGACGAGAATGCCGAGCGCGATCGGCCAGGGGCGCCGCAAACGCGCCGCCAGCACGAAGGACAGCAACTGGGTCTTGTCACCCATCTCGGCAAGGGTGACGATCAGCGTCGAGGTGAGCAGCGCTTCCATGAGTCCACCGACAGGCTGCGCGCGAGTGTAACCGGACAGGTGACGCGATGACACGGGACTTGCCGGGCCATGACGACGTGCTGGCCGCCGCGCGGCGCCTCGAGGGCGTCGTGCGCACGACGCCGCTGCTGCTCGGCACGCCGCTCGACGACCTCACGGGCGGGCGCATCCTGCTCAAGCTCGAGTCGCTGCAGCACACCGGTTCGTTCAAGTTGCGCGGCGCCTACAACCGCCTCGTGCAGCTGTCCGCGGCGGAACGGGCCGCCGGCGTGGTCGCGTTTTCCTCCGGCAATCACGCGCAGGGCGTGGCCGAGGCCGCGCGGCAGCTCGGCCTGCACGCCGCCATCGTGATGCCCGCGGACGCGCCGCAGGCGAAGGTCGCCGGCACGCGGGCGCTGGGCGCCGAGGTGATCCTGTACGACCGCTCACGGGAGAACCGCGAGGAGATTGCCGCCCGCCTCGCGGCCGAGCGCGGCGCGACGCTGGTGCCATCCTACGACGACCCGCACATCATCGCCGGCCAGGGCACGGTCGGCCTCGAACTCATGCGGCAGGCGGAAGCTGCGGACCTGGTACCGGACGATGTCGTGGTCTGCTGCAGCGGCGGCGGACTGGTGAGCGGTTGCGCGCTGGCCATCCGCCACCGGCACCCGGCCACCCGCGTGTACTCGGCCGAGCCACGTGAATTCGACGACACGCGCCGCTCACTCGAAGCCGGCGAGCGCGTCGCCAACAAACCCGGCGCGACATCCATCTGCGACGCCCTGCTCGCGCCGACCCCCGGCGTGCTGACCTTCGAGCTGATGCGCCGCCTGCTGGCCGGCGGCGTCGCCGTCACGGACGACGAGGTTCGTGCCGCGATGGCATTCGCGTTTCGCCGGCTGCGGCTGGTCGTCGAGCCGGGCGGCGCCGTGGCGCTGGCCGCCGTGCTGTCCGGGCAGCTACCGGTGAGGGACCGTACCGTCGCGGTAGTCGTCTCCGGCGGCAATGTGGACTCCGGGACTTTCGCCCAGGCGCTGGCCGCGGTGCCGGGCTGACCACGGCCCGGCGCCGGCCGGCCCGTTACTTCAGCCTGTCCAGAACAGCCCGCCGCGCATGACCATGACGCCGGCCAGCACCGCCAGCGTGACCAGCCAGCCGGCCAGGTAGATGGCCATGGCGCGCTTCGCCCTTTCTTTTTCGTACCAGGTGCGCGGCCGGATGCCCTTCAGCAGGAACACCAGCTTGGCCGCCAGGTTGACCGACACCACGTTGACCGCCAGCAGCAGCGCCGCGCCAGCGGCCAGGTCCCACTGCCCGTGCCCGATCATCAGCCCGAACGCGGCGGTAGGCGGCAGCAGCGCCACCGCCACCATGACGCCGACCAGCACCGACGACAGGCCCGTCGTCAGCGACAGCACGGCGGCGGCGCCCGAGGCCAGCGCCAGCACGATGGAGTCGAGTCCCGCATAGGTGCGCGACGTCAGTTCGTGGCTGGTCACCTCGAACGGCCAGGCGTAGCCGATGGCGACGGACAGCAGCAGCGCCACCGACAGCCCTGCGAAGGTCGTCACCAGCGCCTTGCGCATCAGGTCCAGGTCGCCGAGCGCGGTACCCAGCGCCAGCGCGAGATTCGGCCCGAGCAGCGGCGCGATCACCATCGCGCCGATCACGACCGCCACGTTGTCCTCGATCAGGCCGATCGCGGCGACCAGCGTGGACAGCGCCACGAGGACGATGAAGTTGGCATCGAGCCGCACGTTCTTCTCGACCTGGTCGTACAGCGCTTCGCGGGCGGCCGTCGCGGAGTCCTCGCGGCGGCGTTCGTCCTCCGGCGGCCGCGGCAGGAAGGTCTCGACCGGCAGCACCATGATCCGCGTCCCGGGCTGCGCCCCTGTCAGGCTCTGCAGCATGTCGAGCGCCGACTGCAGCTTGTCGTCGCCCACCGTGAAGCGGATCGGTTGCAGGCCCTCGTCCGATTTCTCGCCGAAGCGGCAATAATGCGATTCGTGCTTGTCCGCGACTGCGCGGATCGAGTCCGCGTTGCTTGCATCGGTCAGGACCTCGATCAGCTTCATGCCGTTCTCCCGCCGCGCGCGGTGGCCGTCCGCGGCCGCCGCCATCGATGTTAGCCGCGGCGCGACCCGGCCACCATGCGGGATTTCAGGCGCGCCAGCGCGCGCCACACGGCCAGGTTCCAGTGACTGCGCGCCTGGCCGGATGGCGAAGTCAGGACAAACAGCAGCGTCTCGCCCAGGCGGTCCCGCTGCCGGCCGTAGTCCGCGGCCACGCCCAGGAACTCGCGCGCTGCCCGCTTACTGGTGAACGCCAGGATGCGCGGTCGCACGGCCAGGATCGCGCTCCTGACCCGCCGCACGTCGAAGCTGCCGGATGGCAATGCGCTGTCGTTGCCAGAAACGGTCTTGGCGAGGTCGGTCAGGCCCAGGCCGAACTGCGTGACCAGGCGGAACTCCGCCGGTTCGAGCCGTCGCGGCGTCAGGCCGACGGCGTGCAGGGTCGGCCAGAAAGCGTTGCCCGGACCGGCATAGTAGGCGCCGGCCCGCGCCGAAGCAGCGCCCGCGGCCGTACCGCAGAAGACGATGTCGAGCCCCGGCTGCAGTACATCGGGCAGCACATGGCTGCGCGCCGCAGACTGTGGCGCCGCGCCTGATCCGGAGTGCCTACCCCCGCTGGTCACGCCGGGCCGTCACCGCCGCGACTCGACCACGCGGTACTTGGCGAGGCCGTCGGCGTCCGAGTCGAACCTCGGCAGGTCGTCGCCGCACGCAAACCAGTCGGCATGCTGGTCGTAGAAGCAATGCAGCTGCGGCGCGCGGTCAATCTCGCCCTGCAGCGAGGCGCGCGTGACGTGCATCTCCCCGGGGCACAGGCTGGAGGCGAACAACAGCGTCGTGCCGCAGGTGCCGCAGAAGCCGCGCCGGCTCTGAACGGTGGACTGGAACCAGCGCAGCGTGTCGCCGCCGCTCAGCATGCGAAACCGCTCCGCGGCGATGCCGACCCAGCTGACGAAGGCCGCGCCGTGCGCCTCGCGGCACCAGCGGCAGTGACAGTGGGCGAAGAACAGCGTCGGCGGCACCGCCTCGTAAGTCACCTCGCCGCACAGGCAGCGACCCTGGTATGTCACGTACATCCCCCCTCGGGGCGCTGCCGCCCCTTGCACTCGAACCCCGCGCCAGGCCGGGTTCTCAGGCCGCCGGGCGCGCAGCGCGCGCCGCGAAACGGTTGTACAGCCAGGCGATCAGCGCGCCGCCGATCAGCCCGTCCGCGAACGCCCAGATGAACCCGATCAGGCTGCCGGTCGCGCTCAGGCTGTAGCCGCGGTACACGCTCGCGATGACCGTCGGCTCGCCGCTGGCGCCATCAAGGAAGATGACCCACCAGGTGCCGAAGAACAGTCCCAGGCCCCACAGGAGTCCGCAGGCCAGCGCCAGTGCCTTGACGTCCAGTTTCATCGCCGCCCTCCTTCCGGCCGGTGGCCGGAGGCTTCATGCCCGGCCATGGGGAACCGCAGCGGTCCGTGTCAGCGCCGCGTGGATGCGGTCGCGCAACTCGCCGTGCCTGGCCGGGTCGAAGGCCGGCGCCGCCTGCCAATCGTACGCCCACGGATGCGCCGTGCCGAGCGGTTGCGCCTCATGCGCGTAACGCGGGAACACATGGGCGTGCAGCGCCGGCTCCAGGTTGCCGAACATCGCGTAGTTGACGCGGACGGCGCGGGTGGCCGCCAGCACCGCCTCGCCCAATGCAGCCATGTCGTCGAGGAACTGCCTGCGCTCCGCCGCACCGAGCGCGTTGAGGTGCGGCACGACAGGATCCGGCAGGAGCAGGCAATAACCAGGCAGCACCTGCGGGTCGCCCATGACGGCCCAGCCCGAGGTCATGCGCCCGATGAAGCCCGCATCCCCGCCGGACTGCAGCGACTCGACACGACGATGAATGGCGGTGCGCATGCTCACTCCCCGGGACGCGACCCGCAGGTCCGGTCCTGCACGCCGCAAGCTGTCGTGCTCATGCGCGCACGCCCATGGCGGCCAGCGCGCCGGTCGTGCGTTCGTGGTTCTCGTGCACGATGGCGTGCCAGCCGCAGCGGCGCGCCCCTTCCGCGTTGGGCTGCAGGTCGTCCACGAGCACGGTGCGCGCCGGATCCAGCCCGAACAACTGCTCGGCGCGCCGGAAGATCGCCGGCTCCGGCTTGATGGCGCGCGCCCGGAACGACGGCAGCGCGCCGTGGCCCAGCGTTTCGACGCCCAGCTCCCGGTCCAGGTAGTCCCAGTGCAGGTCGCCGATGTTGGACAGCAGGTACACGCGGTGCGTGCCGGCCAGCGCGCGCGCCAGTGCGAGCATCGGCGGCTGCGGGATGAAGACCCCCACCCAGTGCTCCCGCAGGGCCGCCGGCGCCATCGGCCGCCGGCCGAGGCTCGCAATACGCGCGATCAGCGCATCGCCGTCGAACTCGCCGCGCTCATAGCCGCTGAGGTCCATGCGCTCGAGCAGCGCATCGACATGCTCGACGTCGACGCCGTGCTCGGACAGGAATTTCAGCAGGCGCGAGAATTCCAGGTGCACCAGTACCCGGCCGATGTCGAAGACGACGGTGTCGATCTTCTGCATTGCACGATTGTCTCAGCCGGTCGCGGCGCGCGCCAGCGCGCACCCGGCTGCGGGCCATTCAGGCCGTGATGGCGACCAATCGCGGCAGCGGACCGTCGCGGGCCTCCAGCCGCAGCACGAAGTCGAACCGGTCGAGATCGGTGCAGCGGTCAAAATCGCCCTGCGGCGCCCAGTCGGCCGCGGGATCGAAGAACTTCTCCGCGGCCGGCGTGCCGCGCAGCCGCTCGCGTATCGAGCCGCCGTCGAACGGCCGGCCGGCCAGCCGCGCTTCGAGCAGGGCTGCGCACAACGTGTCGGCCGGACAGGGCTCGCGGGCCTCGTGGCCCATGCGAACCAGGCTGACACGGGCAGGCCGCCGTGCGGCGATGTAGCGGCAGATCGCGCCGGCGTTGACCAGGCTCCCGGTGATCACCTCGTCGGCGGCGGTCGCAGCCCGCAGGCCCTGCGTACCGGCCGAAGTGGTGTGCACCAGCGTCCGGCCGACGAGATCAGCGGCCTCGATCTCGGTGGGCGAGTTGCCGAAGTCGAAGCCCGGCAGCGGCCGCGCATGGCGTTCGCCTGCCAGCCGCCATTCGGGATGGGCGCGGCGCAGTGCCAGCGCCTCCTCGAGCGCGGCGACCGGATGGATGCACCGCGCGCCGCGCGCCGTCGCGTAGCAGGCCACGGAAAAGGCGCGAAACACGTCGATGACCACCGCCAGCCCCTGGGCGGCGCGGGCCCCCGCGACGAAGTCGAGGGTCTCGACGGCCGGGATCACTGCCTGGCGCGGGCGGCGCGCACGGTGGACACTTCTGCTTCCGTGACGGCCGTGGCGGTGTTGCCGAAGCTGCTGCGAACGTGCGTGATGACCGCGGCGATGTCGCGGTCCGACAGCCACGTGAACGGCGGCATGCGCACCGCGCCACGGCTCGCCGCCAGTCCTTCCGGACGCTCGCCGAACAGCAGCCACGCCGCCAGCGCCCGCGGGTCGCCGGTCGCCACTGCAGAACCGGCCAGCGCGGGCTGGGCGCCCGGGCGGCCTCCGCCGTCGCGCTGGTGACAGGACGCGCAGTGCACGGCGTAGACGCGCGCGCCGCGGTCGACCGGCGCCGGGTCGTCCGAAGCGCCGCAGCCTGTCAACGCTGCGGCCAGCAGCGCGATGCAGGTCCCGACGGCGGTCAGCCGGCCCATGAACGCACGCGTCCCGTGTCCAGGTGCAAGAAGTCAGACTTGCGGTAGTAGCCGACGCCGCCGTGCTGCACGTCCAGCGCCAGGTCGCGCAGCTGGTCGGTGGCGCAGCCCGTGAGCCGCACATCGATGGCACGTCCGTCCATGTGCAGGCTGTGGCTGGCCACGCCGCCGGAGCGGGCGTGCAGCGCGGCATTCGTGCGGGGCGACCGGTAACCCGAAATCACCTCGTAGCACGGCTCGCACCCGGCCAGCGCCGCCAGCTCGTGCAGCAGGTCGTACAGCCGGCAATCCATCGATGCGGCCTCGCCCGTGCGATGGTCGCGCAGCAGCCAGCCCAGCTCCGCCAGCGATTGCGGCCGATAGCTGCCGCCCACCGAATAGTCCGTGGTCAGTCGCTCGCCCGTGTGGGTATTGACCAGCGTGATGCTGCGCCGCTCGAGCCCGTCGCCGAGCGCACGGCCCGACACCGACGACAGCATTGCCACGGCCGGCAGACCGGCCAGCGCGCGCAGCACGCGGCGGCGGGTGGCGACGAACGTCGGATTCGATGGCAGGCGCATGGGCGGTACGGCTGGGCAGGTGGCCGGGATGGGCGGAAGGATCGTGGATGCGCGCTCAAAAGGCAAACACGCACGTCACATCGCCGCGCCCCGCTCCGCGCGGGACCGCGGGTCCGGCCCGCCGTCAGCGGTTCGCGACCACCAACCGGGCCCGCGGGAAGAAATTGAAGTCCGTGGCCGAGGCCGCGGTGTAGGCACCCATCTGCCGGCCGATCAGGATGTCGCCGGCCTGCAGTTCGGGCAGCAGCACGTCTTCCGCGATCACGTCGATGCTGTCGCAGGTCGGTCCCGCCAGCACGCTGTGGATGCGCTTGCCGTCCGGCCACACGAGCGGCTCGACCGGGTACTTGGCATGGTCGTACAACTGGCCGCTGAACGAGCCGTACAGGCCGTCGTCAAGGTAATACCACCACAGGGCATCACGCCAGGCGCGGCCCATGACCGTCGTCAGCACCGTGCCGGCCGGCCCGGCGATGAAGCGGCCCGGCTCCGCGATGATGCGGGTGCCTTCGGGCACGGTCGCGAGCGCGCGCCGGATCGGTGCACAGAACTCGTCGATGGGCGGGGCTGGCTCGAGGTAGTCGATGGGGAACCCGCCGCCGATGTCCAGCGTCGCCGGAGCCACGATGCTCTGGCCGGCGGCCGAACGCAGGATCTCTGCGCAGGCCTTGATCGCGCGCACCTTGGTGGTGGGCACCAGCGACTGCGAGCCGACGTGGAAGGACAGCCCCGTGACGCGGATGCCGAGCTGCTGCGCCAGTTCCAGCAGGCGCACCGCCGACTTCGGGCTGCAGCCGAACTTGCGCGACAGGTCCACCACGGCCGCAGGACTGCGGAACGAGATGCGCAGCAGCAGTTCGGCGCGGTCCCTGTAAGGCACGAACTTGTGCAACTCGTCCGGGTTGTCCGCCACGAAGGTCTTCACGCCGAAGTCCAGCGCGGCGCGGATGTCCTGGTCGCGCTTGATCGGGTGGCTGTGAATGCAGCGGGCCGGGTCGATGCCGGCCTGCCGCACGAGTTCGACCTCGCCGCTGGTCGCCAGGTCGAACCAGCTGCCCTCGGCCGCCAGCGTCTCGACCACCGCGCGCTCCGGCCACGGCTTCAGCGCGTAATGCAGGTCGACGCCGGGCAGCGCCCCGGCCAGCGCACGGTACTGCTGCCGCAGTACGTCGCAATCGACGATCAGCAGCGGCGAGCCGAATCGCCCGACCAGCCCGGCGAGCACCGCGGGATCGTATGGCTGCGCCAGCACGATCCTGTCGTCCGGCGCGGCCGCTGCACGTCGAGACTTGCCTGCGGCCATGGTCCTGCTCCCGCTCGCTCAAGGAACCGCGGATTCTAGGCCAATGACCGGGCGCCGCAACTACGGCGCGCCGCCGCCGGCCGCCAGGCCGCGGTCGACGAGCGGCGTCACGAGCCGCACCAGCCGGTCGAGCGCGCCGCGGTTGTCGCGCACGACCGCGAAACCGCCCTCGCCCATGCTGCGGCGCGCTGCACCGTCGGCAAGCAGCGCCACCAGCGCACCGGCCAGGTCCACCGCGCCACTGACCACGCGCACCGCCCCGGCTTCCTGCATCTTCCTGAACACGTCCTCGCCGTTGAAGTTGTGCGGGCCGGTCAGGATGGGGACGCCCACCGCGGCGGGTTCCAGCAGGTTGTGTCCGCCGACCGGCTGCAGGCTGCCCGCAACGAATGCCACGTCGGCCGCCGCATAGAACTGCATCAGCTCGCCCATCGTGTCGCCGAGCAGCACCTGGCAGTCGCGCGTCACGGGCTGCCCCGATGCGCGGCTGACCCAGTTGATGCCGCGGCGCCCGAGCAGGGCCGCCACCGCCTCGAAGCGGTTCGGGTGCCGCGGCACCAGCACCAGCAGCGACTGCGGATGATCGCGACGGAGTCGCTCATGGGCATCCAGCAGGACTTCCTCTTCGCCGTCGTGGGTGCTGCCGGCGACCCAGACCGGCCGGTCGGGCGCCTGCGCGCTGCGCCACGCGCGGCCCTGCCGGCCGATGTCCGGCCGCAGCTCGAAGTCGAACTTGATGTTGCCGATGACGTGCGTGCGCGCGGGATTTGCGCCGATCGAGCGGAACCGCTCCGCGTCGGCGACGCTCTGCGCGGCGATCACGATGCCGTGCGACAGCGCATCGCGAAACAGCGGCACCAGTCGCCGGTAGCGCCTGACCGACTTCGGCGAGACGCGCGCGCTCGCCAGCACCAGCGGAATGGACCGGCGGCCGCATTCCGCATACAGGTTGGGCCACAACTCGGTCTCCATGATCAGCGCCACGCATGGCCGCACCCGCTCGAAGAACCTGCGCACCGACCCCGGCAGGTCAAGCGGCACGTAGCGCAGCACGATGCCCCGGCCGAACAGTTGCCGTGCGCGTTCGGCGCCGGTCGGCGTGACCGTCGTCAGCACCAGCGGCACCTGCGGGTACCGGTCACGCAGGGCGCGCACCAGCGGCGCCGCGGCCTGCACTTCGCCGACCGACACGGCGTGGACCCAGATCGAATCCTCGCTCAATGCCGCGCCGAAACCGAATCGCTCGCCGAGCCGGTCCCGGTAGCTCGGATCGCGCAACCCGCGCCACAACTGCACGAGCAGCGCCACGGGGGCCGCCAGGTAGATCAACACGTTGTAGAGGACGTGCACGGAGGCGGTCAGCGGCTCGCGGCCGCGGCGCCGGCCGGCCCGTGCGCCGCGAGCAACAGGCCGAAACCCGCCCGCCAGTCGGGGCGGCCGGGCCGCCCGCGCGACAGCTTGTCCAGCGAACGGGCCAACCGTGCCAGCACGCGGCCCTGCCAGCGTCCCGGCCGGCGCAGCCTGCCGCGGTCGAAGTCGAGCAGCCAGACTTCGCCGCCGGCACCCAGCATGACGTTGTGCGCATTGAGATCCGCGTGCTGCACGCCGGCATCGTGGAAGCGGCGGATGCAGCGGCCCGCCGCGCGCCACTCCTCGTCGAGGATCTCGCCCGACATCCAGCGTTCGGCCAGCGAGCGGCTGCCCGGCAGCCGCACCGTCACCAGGTCCGCCCGGTAGGTCACGCCGCGACGCAGGTAACGCGCCGCGACCGGCGCCGGCACGGGCAGTCCCAGCGCAAGCAGCGTGTGCAGCAACTGCAGCTCGCGCCACGCCCGGGTGCGGGCCTCGCCGAGCCACAGGTAGCGGTCGCGCGACAGGCGCGCCACCAGTCCGCCGCGCAGGCAGTGGCGCAGCACCAGCCCGCTGGCGCCGTCGTCGAGGAATGCGATGGCGCCCCGGCCGCCAGGTGCGTCGCGCAGCGCGCCGCGCGCGCGCCAGTGCTCGCGGTCGAAAAGTTCCGGCGCGTTGCCCGTCCTGGACGGGTCATATAGGATGGCGCCGCCCCCGGTGGCGATGCGCTCGAGACTCATGCCCGCCATCCTACCTGCAGTGCCACGCCACGTCTGTATCCTCAGACTCTCCGCCATTGGCGACACCTGCCACGTCCTGCCGGTCGTGCGGACCCTGCAACGGGCCTGGCCGCAGACGCACTTCACGTGGGTGATCGGCAAGTCCGAGGCGCGGCTGATGGGACTGGCGGGCGACATCGAGATCATCCCGTTCGACAAGCGGGGTGGCCTGGCCGAATACCGGCGGGTCGCGGGCCTGCTGCGGGCCCGGCGCTTCGACCTGCTGTTGCACATGCAGCTCGCGCTGCGCGCAAGCACGCTGGCGCTGGCCGTGCGCGCGCCGGTCAAGCTCGGCTTCGACAGGGCGCGCGCCCGCGAGGGCCAATGGCTGTTCACCACCCATCGCATCGCCGCGCGCCGCAATGAGCACGTCCTCGATTCGCTGTTCGGCTTTGCCGAGGCGCTCGGCGTGCACGACCGGGAATTGCGCTGGGACCTGCCGCTGCCGCCGGACGCGGTCGCCTACGCGCGCTCCGTCATCCAGGACAGCCAGCCGACCCTGGTCATCAGCCCCTGCTCCAGCCATCCCTTGCGAAACTGGCGTGCTGAGCATTACGCGACGGTGGCGGACCATGCGGTGCGCGCGCATCACATGCGGGTCGTGGTCGCGGGCAGCCCCGCCGAAGACGAGCGCCGCATGGCCGCGGCGATCGTCGCAAAGACGGGCGCGCCGATCGTCAACCAGGCCGGCCGCGACACCCTGCCCCAGCTGCTGGGCCTGCTCGGCCGGGCCGACCTGCTGCTGACCCCGGACTCCGGCCCCGCGCACATGGCGACCATGGTCGGCACCCCGGTCATCGGGCTGTACGCCGCGACGCGCGCCGAACGCAGCGGACCGTATCTCAGCCGCCAATGGTGCGTGGACCGCTACGCCGAGGCCGCGCGGCGCTTCCTGCGCACCGAGCCCGACCGCCTTGCCTGGACCGAGAAGATCGAGCGGCCCGGCGTCATGGACCTGATCCGCCCCCAGGACGTGACCGACCGGCTCGATGCTTTCATGCACCGCGGGCCGCAGCGGACGCAGCGGGTATAATCCGTTCTTCGCGTCGCGACGAGGCATCCTGGAGGCAGTGACGTGCAGGACATCCTGGTACCGGTATCGCCCGGCGAACTGCTCGACAAGATCACGATACTGCGCATCAAGTCGCAGCGCATGACCGACCCGGCCAAGCTGGCCAACGTGCGGCACGAACTGGCACTGCTCGAGGCGACCTGGGCCAGGTCCGGCGGCGCCGGCGTGGACGCGGACATTGACGCGCTGACCCGGGTCAACGCCCGCCTGTGGGACATCGAGGACCGGATCCGCGACCAGGAGCGCGTACAGGCCTTCGACCAGGTGTTCATCGACCTGGCACGTTCGGTCTACGTCGAGAACGACGAACGCGCGGCGATCAAGAAACGGATCAACACCACGCTCGGCTCGCGCATCGTCGAGGAGAAATCCTACCGCGACTACCGCCGGTGAGCGCGACGCCCGTGGCTAGCGCAGCAGCCTGAACTCGGCGCTGCAGTACGGGCACTTGGCCCGCCCGTCCGCGCCGAATGCCAGGTACACGCGCGGGTGCGAATTCCACAGCGACATTGCCGGCATCGGGCAGCTCAGCGGCAACTCCGCCGCCGCCACCTCGTAGCTGTTGCGCGCATTCGGCTGCATCGACCCGTGTTGCGCCGGCGATCTGGCCGTCATCGTCCTCCGCTCCTTGGACAAGCGCCGCGCATTATAGCGGCGCCGGTTCCGCGCCGGTGACCATGACGCGCTCCCAGACCTCCGACACGGCGGACCGCAGGTCCGCGAAGGGCGCGGCCTCGACGATCGACGGCCGCTCCTCGAGCGACAGCCGGTGCGCGGTGCTCCGGTAGCGCCGGTACGCGTTCACCAGCAGGTCGATGACCCGATGATCCACCAGTGCCGCCGAGCCGACCGACTCGAGTTGCCGGATCGTGTCCGAATACGCGCACAGCGGCTCGCGCCCTTCCGCCCAGCGCAACACCCAGTACTGGGCCAGGAACTCGATGTCGGCGATGCCGCCGGGATCCTGCTTGAGGTTGAACTCGCCGCTGCGGCTGCGCGCCAGTTCGCTGCGCATGCGTTCACGCATTGCGCGCACGTCCTCGCGCAGCGAGTCCCGGCGCACGTGGTGCATCAGCACGTCGCGCCTGACGCGCTCGAATCCCTCGCCGATCGCGCGGCTGCCGGCCACCGCGCGCGAGTGCAGCAGGGCCTGGTGCTCCCAGGTCCACGCCTCGCCCGTCTGGTACTCGCCAAACGCCCGCAGCTGCGTCACGGTCAGGCCGCCCTTGCCGCTCGGCCGCAGGCGCATGTCCACGTCATAGAGCCGGCCGGCGGCCGTGTGCACGGTCAGCAGGTGCACGACGCGCTGGCCGAAGCGCGTGAAGAACAGGGCGTTGTCCACGACTTTCGGTCCGCCCGTCTGCTGCAGGTCGCCGTCCGAATCGTGCAGGAACACGAGGTCCAGGTCGGACGCGTAGCCGAGCTCCCAGCCGCCGAGCTTGCCGTAGCCGATGGCCGCAATCCCCGCCACGCGCGCCCCGTCGGCCCCGCAGCGCGGTGCGCCGTGCACCGCGAGCAGTTGCTCCCATGCCAGCCGCATGGCGCGCTCGATCACCAGCTCGGCGACGTCGGTCAGCCGGTCGCTGACCACCATCAGTGGCAGGTGGCCGGTCAGGTCGAGAAACGCAATGCGGAAGCGGGCCGCCCGCCGGAAATGGCGCAGCGCGTCGACCTGCTGCTCCAGGTCGCTGCCCGCCTGTTCGAGGCGCGCGTCGAGTTCCGCGGCAAACTGTGTGCGGTCCGGCAGGACCTCCAGCACGCGCGCGTCGATCAGTTCGTCGAGCAGGATGGGGAAGGCCGCCACCTGGCGCGCCAGGAAGTCGCCGTGCCTGCAGACCCCGACCAGCCTGGCGAGCGCCGCGGCATTCTCGTTCAGCAGCGCAAGGTACGCGGTACGGCCCCCGAGCGCCTCGATGACGCTGAGCACGCGGCGCAGCACGTCGCGCTGCCGGACAGCGTCATCGCCAGCGCCGCCGGTGGGATCCTGCCCGGGTGACTCCGGCAGCGCCACGGTCTCCCGCAGCACGGCCGGCAGCAGCACGCCGAGGCGGCGGCGGCCGCGTTCGTCCAGCCGTGCGAAGTACGCCGATTCCCGCAGGTCGAGCAGCGCCGCGGCGGCCTGCACCGGGTCCGCGAGCCCGTAGCCCGCAAGGTCGTCGGCCAGCCGCTGCGCGTCCGGCTCGAGCACCCACAACGCGGCCAGGTCGGCGACGCCCGCGCTGCCGGGCTGGCGGTCCGGTCCGACGACGATGTGCCCGAAGTGTGACGTCACCTGCGCGCGTACCGCGGCGAGCGCCGTCGCGAATTCCTGCCAGCCGGCGCAGCCCATGGCGGCCGCCAGCACTGCCCGCTCCGGCCTGCCCCGGGGCAATGCGTGGGTCTGCGCGTCGGCGACCATCTGCAGGCGGTTCTCGGTGCGGCGCAGGAACGCGTAGGCATCGCCCAGTTCGCGCACGGCGCGGGCCGGCAGCAGTTTGCCGCCCTCGAGGCAGGGCAGCACTTCGAGCAGCGCGGGTTTCTGCAGACGGTCGTCGGCGCCGCCGCGGATCAGCTGCAGCGCCTGCACGACGAACTCGATCTCACGGATGCCGCCCGGACCGAGCTTGATGTCGTCCTTGAGCTCGCGGCGCGCCACCTCGCGGGCGATCATCTCCTTCATGTCCCGCAGCGCCTCGAAGACCCCGAAGTCGAGGTAGCGGCGATAGACGAAAGGCCGCACGACCTCGTCGTACAGCGCGGCATAGCGCGCCGCGCCCGTCACCGCCCGTGCCTTGACCCACGCGTATCGTTCCCAGTCGCGCCCGTGCTGCTGCAGGTAGTCCTCGAATGCGCCGAAACTCGCCACCAGCGGACCGGACTCGCCGAACGGCCGCAGGCGCATGTCCACCCTGAACACGAAACCATCCGCGGTCGGCGCATCCAGCAGGCGGATCAGTGCCTGGCCGAGGCGCGTGAAGTACTCCTCGGCGGCGATGGAACGCCGGCCGTCGGTCTGTCCAGCCTCGGGAAACAGGAACACGAGGTCCACGTCGGACGAGAAGTTGAGCTCGCCGCCGCCGAGCTTGCCCATGGCGATGACGACCAGCTCGAGTGCCTCGCCACGGGCGGACCGCGGCACGCCAAAGCGGGGGGCCAGGTCGCGTATGGCGAAGGCGCATGCGGCGCGGATTGCGGCGTCCGCCAGTCCCGACAGGTCGCGCAACGTCTCGGGCAGCGGCGCGGCGCCCGTCAGGTCGCGCCACGCGATGCGCACCAGTTCCCGCCGCCGCAACCGGCGCAGCGCCGTCATGAAACCTGCTTCGGCGGCGGCGGTGACCGCCGCGGCATTGGCGAGCCCTTCGATTTCGCCCGCGTCCCGGGCGTGCGACAGTTCGCCGCCGTCGTGCAGCGACGCCAGCAGGGCGGGATCGCGAATGGCGCTGTCGGCGACGAAGCCGCTGCAGGCGAAGACGTATTCCAGCGTTGTGGCATGCGCCGCGGAGCAGCCGGCGTCCGGGCCGGCAGCTGCACGCCAGCGGGCGACGAGTTCCGCCGCGTGCCGCGCCAGCGCGGCAGGCAGGGGCCTGGCAACCGTGCTGCGGTCGCTCATGCTGACGGCGGTGCGGGCCGGCTCGGCATCGGCGGGGATTCCTCGGTCAGGTCCGCCAGAGCGTACCTGAGGCGCCGGTCCTGTTCCCACCCGAGCGGCCGGACCGCACAAAAAAAGAAGCCCCGCCAAAGCGGGGCTTCCCTGACTGCAGTGGCCCGGGGCCGCTTACATGTCCATACCGCCCATGCCGCCGCCCGGCATCGGCGGGTGGTCGCTGTCCTTCTTCGGAGCCTCGGCCACCATCACTTCGGTCGTCAGCAGCAGGCCCGCCACCGAAGCGGCGTTCTGCAGCCCAAGGCGCGTGACCTTGGTGGGATCCAGGATGCCCATGTCGATCATGTCGCCATACTCGCCAGTCGCGGCGTTGTAGCCATAGCTGCCCTTGCCCTCACGGACCTTGGCCAGCACCACCGAGCCGTCCTCACCGGCGTTCTGCACGATCTGGCGCAGCGGTTCCTCGATGGCACGCGTCAGGATGCGGATGCCGACGTTCTGGTCCTCGTTGGCACCGGTCAGCTTTTCCAGCGCACGCTGCACACGAACCAGCGCCACGCCGCCGCCCGGCACCACGCCTTCCTCGACGGCGGCACGGGTAGCGTGCAGCGCGTCCTCGACGCGGGCCTTCTTCTCCTTCATCTCGATCTCGGTGGCTGCACCGACCTTGACCACGGCGACGCCGCCGGAGAGCTTGGCGACGCGCTCCTGCAGCTTCTCCTTGTCGTAGTCGGAGGTGGCATCCTCGATCTGGCGGCGGACCTGCTCGATCCGGCCCTTGATGTCGGACGCCTTGCCTGCGCCGTCGATGATCGTGGTGTTTTCCTTCTCCACGACGATCTTCTTGGCCTTGCCCAGGTCATTCAGCGTGGCCTTCTCCAGTGACAGGCCGACCTCGTCGGAAATCACGGTGCCACCGGTCAGGACGGCGATGTCCTGCAGCATGGCCTTGCGACGGTCGCCGAAGCCCGGCGCCTTGACGGCCGCGACCTTGACGATGCCGCGGATGGTGTTGACCACCAGCGTGGCCAGCGCCTCGCCCTCGACGTCCTCGGCAATCACCAGCAGGGGCTTGCCCGCCTTGGCGATGTTCTCGAGCAGCGGCAGCATCTCGCGGATGTTCGAGACCTTCTTGTCGTACAACAGGATGTACGGGCCTTCGAGTTCGCTGGTCTGGTTCTGGGCGTTGTTGATGAAGTACGGCGACAGGTAGCCGCGGTCGAACTGCATGCCCTCGACCACCTCGAGCTCGTTCTCGAGGCCGGAGCCTTCCTCGACCGTGATGACGCCTTCCTTGCCGACCTTTTCCATGGCATCGGCGATCGTCTTGCCGATGCTCTCGTCACTGTTGGCGGAAATCGTGCCGACCTGCGCGATCGCCTTCGAGTCCTTGCAGGGCTTCGAGAGCTTCTTGAGTTCCGCGACCGCCGCCGTCGTGGCCAGGTCCACGCCCCGCTTGACGTCCATCGGGTTGATGCCCGACGCAACGGCCTTCATGCCCTCGCGGATGATCGCCTGCGCGAGCAGGGTCGCCGTGGTGGTGCCGTCGCCGGCCTCGTCGGAGGTCGCCGAGGCGACTTCCTTCACCATCTGCGCTCCCATGTTCTCGAACTTGTCTTCGAGCTCGATTTCCTTCGCGACCGATACACCGTCCTTGGTGACGGTCGGGGCGCCGTAGCTCTTTTCGAGCACCGCGTTGCGGCCCTTCGGGCCGAGCGTCGCCTTGACGGCATTGGCGAGAACGTTGACACCGCGCACCATCCTGCTGCGTGCGTCATCGCTGAAACGGACTTCCTTAGCTGACATAGGTCATTACCTCTGAATACTGTGTTCTGTGCGCGGCTTATTTCTTTTCGATGACGGCGACGACGTCTTCCTCGCGCATGACGAGCAGGTCCTCACCGTCGACCTTGACCTCGGTGCCGCTGTACTTGCCGAAAAGGATCTTGTCGCCGACCTTGACGTCGAGCGGGCGGACGTTGCCGTTCTCGAGGATCTTGCCCTTGCCGACGGCAATGATCTTGCCCCGGATGGGTTTCTCGGCAGCCGTGTCGGGGATCACGATCCCGCCTGGCGACTTGCGCTCTTCTTCTTCGCGCTTGACGATCACGCGGTCATGAAGCGGACGAATCTTCATAGATCATCACTCCTTGTAAGTGCGATGCTTGCTGTATTGGGTGTGGTCAGGATCCGGCGAACACGATTAGCACTCGCCCTGTGTGACTGCTAATGATAGGGGCTGATTGACGGATTTCAAGGCCGGCATTGATCTGGCGGTTCGCCAGCCGGTTCCGCGATACCGCACCATAAAACGGTATAAATATGATTAAAAACAGATACTTAATGGTATTCAGCACGTGTCCGGACGAGCACTCTGCGGCCACCCTCGCACGGGCTCTGGTAGCAGAAGGACTGGCCGCCTGCGTCAACCGGGTGCCCGGCGTGCGCTCGACCTACCGCTGGCAGGGAGAAATCAGGGACGAGTCCGAAATCCTGATGGTCATCAAGACAAGCGCCGACCGACTGGGTACGCTCACGACCCGCATCGAGCAGCTGCACCCCTACGAGGTGCCCGAGATCATCGCCCTCGAAATCGGCGCCGGGTCGGAACGATACCTGGAATGGCTGGGTCAGACCCTGCCCGGCAACACGACGAAACGGGCGCCCGCTCCCACCCAGGAACCATGATGAACCGCTTCCCCCGCTTCCTCTTCGCGACGCTCCTGCTGCTGCCGGTCCTGGCCGGCGCGCAGGGCCTGCTGGGCGGCCTCTCCGCCGACCAGGACTTCCTGCCTCCCGACGAGGCGTTCCGCTTCAGCGCCAGCGCGCTGGGCGGCGACGCCGCGGCCCTGCACTGGGGCGTTGCCGACGGCTATTACCTGTACCGGCACCGGCTCGCGGTGAAGACGGAGTCCCCGGGCGTCACGCTGGGCACGGTACAGGTCCCGGACGGCAAGAAGAAGACGGACGAGTTCTTCGGCGACGTCGAGGTGTATTACCAGCAACTCGACGCCGTCGTGCCCGTGCAACGCGACGCGGGCATCGTGAACCTGGAACTCAAGGTGACCTACCAGGGCTGCGCGGATGCGGGACTGTGCTACCCGCCGATCACCAAGACCGTCAGCCTGACGCTGCCGCCGCCCGGGGTGGCCGCACCCGCCGGCGACGGCACGATGGTGGCCGAGCAGGACCGCCTGGCCGGGCTGATCGCCAGCGGCAACCTGCTGCTGGTCATGGCGACGTTCTTCGGGTTCGGCCTGCTGCTCGCCTTCACGCCCTGCGTCCTGCCGATGATTCCGATCCTGTCCGGCATCATCGCCGGCCAGGGCGACCGGGCGACCACGAAACGCTCTTTCATGCTGTCGCTGGTCTACGTGCTCGGCATGGCGCTGACCTACACCGTGGCCGGCGCCGCCTTTGCCGCGGTCGGGCAGCAGGCCCAGTCCTTCTTCCAGCAGCCCTGGATCATCGTGCTGTTCGCACTGCTGTTCGTCGCGCTGGCGCTGGCCATGTTCGGCCTGTACGAACTGCAGCTGCCGTCGGGCCTGCAATCCCGACTGACCTCGGTGTCGGGCCGGCAGCGCTCGGGAACCTTCACCGGCGCCTTCATCATGGGCGCGCTGTCGGCGCTGGTCGTGACAGCCTGTGTCGCGCCGCCGCTGGTCGCGACACTCGCCGTGATCGGCCAGACCGGCGACGTGCTGCGCGGTGCGCTGGCCCTGTTCGCCCTGTCGCTGGGCATGGGTGCGCCGCTGCTGGCCGTGGGTGCCGCCGGCGGCAAGCTGCTGCCAAAGGCCGGCCCGTGGATGGACACGGTCAAGGCGCTGTTCGGCGTCATGTTCCTCGGCGTGGCGGTATGGATGCTGGAGCGCATCCTGCCCGGCCCGCTGACGCTGGCCCTGTGGGCGTTGCTGGCCTTTGTCGCCGGCTATTACTTCGGCGGCCTGGGCCGCCGCGCCGAGGCGCCGCTGTCGCCCGGCGCGCGGGTCGCGCGCGGCGTCGGGCTGTTCGCCATGGCCTGGGGCGCAATCATGCTGATCGGCGCCACCGCAGGCAGCCATGACCCGCTGCAGCCGCTCAAGGGGGTCTCGCTGCTGCCGGGCCGTGCGACCGCGGTCGTACCGGCGATCACGACGCTGCCGTTCGTGGGCATCGCCAGCGTCGCCGACCTGGACCGCGAACTGGCTGGCGCTGCCGGCGCGCGGCCGGTCATGGTCGATTTCTATGCCGACTGGTGCGTGTCCTGCAAGGAAATGGAGAAATACACATTCTCCGACCCGACGGTGCAGACGCAACTGGGCGGCTTCCTGCTGCTCAAGGCCGACGTGACGGCAAACAACGACGATGACCAGGCGCTGCTGCGGCGCTTCGGAATCTTCGGACCGCCCACCACCGCCTTCTTCGGGGCCCACGGCCGCGAGTGCCAGAACTTCCGGCTGGTCGGCTTCGTGGCTGCCGTGGAGTTCAGCCAGCACCTGACCCGTTTCGCCAGGGAGTGCTGAAGGTGCGCGCGGCCTTCAAGATCGCCGGCCTGGCCGCCGTCGCCGGCGTGGCACTCGGCGCGGGCTATTTTCTCAGCAAGGGCGCCAGCGAACCGCCCGGCCCGCCGCCCGCGGCGCAACCGGTCGTGCCGGACGTGCGGCCGCTGTTCTCGCTGGCCGACGCTAAGGGGGTCACGCGTTCGATCACGGAATGGGATGGCCGCGCGCTGCTTATCAACTTCTGGGCAACCTGGTGTCCACCGTGTCGCCGCGAGATCCCGCTGCTGAATTCGCTGCGGGCCCGGTATGCGCCCCAGGGATTCGAGGTCGTCGGGGTCGCGGTGGATTTCCGTGAGGACGTTTTGCGTTACATGGAGACGACACCCATCGACTACCCGGTCCTGATCGGCGAGCAGGATGGCCTCGATGCGGTGCGGGCCTTCGGTCTCGGCGCGCTGGGGTTCCCGTTCACGGTCTTCACCGACGCCGGCGGCCGTATCGTGACCATCCACGTGGGCGAACTGCACGAGGCCCAGGCCGACCTCATCCTGGAGGCCGTGACCGACGTGATCGCGGGCCGGATGACCATCGAGGCTGCCCGGGATCGCATCCGCATGGGGCTCGAGGCCCAGAAAGCCCAGCATAGCTAACGGATCAGGCGACCATTTGCTTCGAACCGCGCCGATCGTGCGAGGTTCTCGCCTGAATTGGACAAAATCCTCCCGCTGGGGTTGAATGATCCGGAGGGCTGTCCCCAGACCGGCCCGCCAGGCACCCAATGCCCAGAATCCTGCTCATCAACGGGCCCAATCTCAACCTGCTCGGCTCGCGGGAGCCCGACCTGTACGGGAACCGGTCACTCGCCGACATCGAGGCGCGGCTGGCGGAACGGGCCGCCCGGCGGGGCGCCCGGCTCGAATCGTGCCAGAGCAACGCCGAACACGAGCTCGTCGAGCGCGTGCAGCGCCTGGCGCGCGATCCGGTGGATTTCGTGATCCTGAATCCGGGGGCATTCACGCACAGCAGTATCGCGCTCCGGGACGCCCTGCTGGCCGTCGCGGTGCCCTTCATCGAAGTGCACCTGTCCAACATCCACGCCCGTGAACCGTTCCGCAGGCACTCGTATTTTTCTGACATCGCCGCAGGCTGCATCACGGGCCTCGGCGCCGCCGGTTACGACCTGGCGCTCGACGCCGCGCTCGACCGGCTGGCCACGCCGCCACACACGGGAGGCTGACCGCATGGACATCCGCAAGGTCAAGAAGCTGATCGCGCTGCTCGAGGAATCCGGGATTGCCGAGATCGAGATTTCCGAGGGCGAGGAGTCGGTCCGCATCAGTCGCTACCCGCAAGGAGTGGCCGTCGCGCAGGCCGCGCTGCCCGCGGCCGGCCAGGTCGCGCAGCTGGCCGCGCCGGCCATGGCGCCGGCAGCGCCCGCCGCGCCCGTGGCCAATCCGGACAATGTCATCACGGCGCCGATGGTCGGCACCTACTACTCGGCCGCGGCGCCCGGCGCCAAGCCCTTCGTGCAGGTGGGTGACGAGGTCAAGACGGGTGACGTGCTGTGCATCATTGAAGCCATGAAGATGATGAACCAGATCGAGTCGGAGAAGGAGGGGCGCGTCGCCGCGATCCTCGCGCGCAACGGCGAACCGGTGGAGTTCGGGCAGCCGCTGTTCGTCATCGAGTAACGGGGCCCGGCCATGCTCGACAAGGTCGTCATCGCGAACCGCGGCGAAATCGCGCTCAGGATCCTGCGCGCCTGCCGTGAACTCGGCATCAAGACGGTCGCCGTCCACTCCACGGCCGACCAGAACCTCAAGCATGTGCTGATGGCTGACGAGACGGTGTGCATCGGCCCGCCACAGGCCCGCGACAGCTACCTCAACATGCCCGCGATCATCAGTGCGGCCGAGGTGACGGACGCGGTCGCGATCCACCCCGGCTACGGCTTCCTGTCGGAGAACGCCGACTTTGCCGAGCGCGTCGAGCAAAGCGGCTTCGTGTTCGTCGGTCCGCGCAGCGAGACCGTGCGCCTGCTCGGCGACAAGGTGTCGGCCATCCAGGTCATGAAGCAGCACGGTGTGCCGTGCGTGCCGGGCTCGGACGGCGCCTTGCCGGATGACCACGACGAGTGCTTCCGGATGGCCCGGGACGTCGGCTACCCGGTGATCATCAAGGCTTCCGGCGGCGGCGGCGGCCGCGGCATGCGCGTGGTGCACTCCGACGGCACCCTGCTGAACGCGATCAACGTCGCGCGCGCCGAGGCGCAGGCTGCGTTCGGCGACGGTACCGTGTACCTGGAGAAGTTCCTCGAGAAGCCCCGCCACATCGAGTTCCAGGTGATCGGCGACAGCTACGGCAACGTGGTGTCGCTGGGCGAGCGGGATTGCTCGATGCAGCGCCGGCGCCAGAAGATCATCGAGGAATCGCCCGCGCCCGGCATCACCGACCAGCAGCGCCGCGAGATGGCCGAGCGGGTCTGCGCAGCCTGCGCCGCGGTCGGCTACCGCAGCGCGGGCACGCTGGAGTTCCTGTTCGAGGACGGCGGGTTCTACTTCATCGAGATGAACACGCGGGTGCAGGTCGAGCACCCGGTGACCGAACTGGTGACCGGCGTGGACATCGTCAAGCTGCAACTGCAGATCGCGGCCGGCGAGCCCCTGCCGTTCAAGCAGGAGGACATCCGGATCCGCGGCCATGCGATCGAGTGCCGGATCAACGCGGAGGATCCGAAGACCTTTGCGCCGTCGCCGGGGCTGGTGCGGCTGTGGCATGCGCCCGGCGGCCCGGGCATTCGAGTGGACAGCCACATCTACAGCGGTTACACGGTGCCGCCGTTCTATGATTCGCTGATCGCCAAGATCATCTCCTTCGGCGACACCCGCGACTCCGCCTTGTCCAGGATGCGCAACGCGCTGTCAGAAATGGTTATCGAGGGCATCAAGAGCAACGCGCCGCTGCACCAGGAGATCTTCAACCACGCGGCGTTCCGCCAGGGCGGCCTCGACATCCATTACCTCGAACGCCGGCTGGGCCTCAAGTAAGCGGTCACCGGCCGCACCGCCGTGCCGTTCCTGCAACTGGTCATGGACCTCGACGGCTGCGACCCGTCCGCCGCCGAGGACGCCTGCTTCGCGCGCGGGGCGCTGGCGGTCACGCTGGAAGATGGCGGCGACGACCCCGTGCTGGAGCCGGCGCCCGGCTCGACACCGCTGTGGCAACAAGTGCGCCTGAGCGCCTTGTACGAGGCCGGCACGGATGCAATAACGCTGGCGGCGGCCCTCGCGCGGGACCTCGGCCTGCCCGCCGGCCGGCTGCGCTGCGCCGAACTGGCTGACCGCGCCTGGGAGCGTGAATGGCTCAAGGACTTCCGGCCCATGCGGTTTGGCCGGCGGCTGTGGATCTGCCCGGGCGGCCAGGCGGCGCCCGACCCTGACGCGCTGGTGCTGGAACTCGACCCCGGGCTGGCCTTCGGCACGGGCACGCACCCGACGACCGCGTTGTGCCTCGAGTGGCTGGACGGCGCAGAGGTCGCCGGCAGGACGGTGCTCGACTTTGGCTGCGGCTCGGGTGTGCTGGCGCTCGGGGCGCTGCGGCTCGGCGCCGTGGCCGCCCATGCCGTGGACATCGACCCGCAGGCGCTGCTCGCAACCCGCGAAAACGCGCGACGCAACAGGCTCGAGTCACCATTGACCGTCGAACTGGCGGGCACGCCGGGGGACGGCGCCTGGGACATCGTTCTGGCCAACATCCTGGCCGGACCGCTGGTCGACCTGGCGCCGCGCCTGGCGGCCGCCACGCGGCCTGGCGGCGCCATCGTCCTCGCCGGGCTGCTGGCACGGCAGGCCGCCGACGTGGCGGCGGCCTACCGTACGTGGTTTCATATGGGGTTATTCGCGGCCCGGCAAGACTGGGTCGTGCTCGAGGGACGCAAGCGCCGGGAGTAGACCTGTTGTACACGCAGTGTCCTGACTGCGGAACGGTATTCAAGATCACCGCGGACGCGTTGCGCGCCGCGCAGGGCACGGTGCGTTGCGGAATCTGTTCCACCGGGTTCAGCGCGCTCGAGTACCTGAGCGAACAGCCGCTGCTGCAGCCTCACGAGGCGGAGGAGGCGCCCGAAGACACGATGACCGTCGAGGAATTGCCGGGCACCGAGTTCATCGAGTTGTCCAGCGCGCAGGATCCTCCCACAGAGGCAACCCGTCCGCCGGACGAAGGCGACGAGCCGAGGCAGTTACCGGACGCTGACGACACGGATGCCGGGGATGAGCACCCCACTGCGGCCGAGGCCGACGCGGATGTCGACGACGATGTTGAAGTCGAGGCCGAATTCGAGTCGGATTTCGATCTGGAATTCCACGGCTCCGCGGAGGACCTCGACAGGTTGTTCGTGGAAGACGACGTCGAGGCCGCTGGCCGGGGCGCGGCCAGCGTCGAAGATCTCGACAAGTCGATCGGCGAGATTGCGGCGGCCGACCTCAGCGGCATCGAGGTGGTCGAGGAGTCGCCGCCGGCTGACGACGACGGCACCGGCGACGGCGCACACCCCGGCCGCATCGCCGCGGTCCTGGCGTTCCGCCGGCCCGACGGCGGCGACACCGATGACGGTACGCAGGCCGGCCCCGCGGCATTCGAGGCGGCCACTGCGGCCGAGCAGGATATCGACCTCAGTGATCCCCTGAGCCGAACCGACGAGTACCCGATACTGGCGCTGGAGGAAGGCGATGACGCCGGCGCCGCGCTGCACATCCTGATTCCCGAGGAACTGCGCCACGCCGCGGCGGGCCATGCGCCGGCCGCCGACGCATTTGCCGCCGGCGACGCGCCTGAGGAATCACGCGACCGGCGCTGGCCGCTGATCGTCGGACTGGTCGTGGCGCTGCTTGTGCTGGCGGCGCAGGCCGTGCATTTCTGGCGCGAGGATCTCGTACGCCATCCGCTTGCCGGGCCGTGGCTGTTGCGCGCCTACGCCGCAGCCGGCGTCGGACTCGACGCGCCGGTCGACTTGCTGGCCCTGGAAATCCGGCAGCTCGGCGCCGCCAACGACCCGATCCAGGCTGGCCGGCTCAAGGTGCGCGCGAGCATCGTCAACCACGCGCCGTTCGCGCAGCCCTACCCGCTGTTGCGCCTGTCCCTGCAGGATCGGTTCGGCACCACCGTCGGCGTGCGCAACCTGGAGCCGGCCGAGTACCTGCCCGGCGGCAGTGCCGGCGCCCTGCTGGCGCCGTCGCGGCGCGCCGACGCCGAAATAGTCTTCGTGGACCCGGGCCGCGATGCGGTCGGCTACGAGCTGGATGTCTGCCTGCGCGACTCCGGCGGCGTTCATTGCAGCGCCGAACTGAACGGCCGTCGGCAGTGAAGATCGGTCCCTACCGGCTGGCGGCGCCGCTGGCACTGGCGCCGATGGCCGGCGTGACCGACCTGCCTTTCCGCCTGCTGTGCCGCAGCATGGGTGCGGGCATCGCGGCGTCCGAGATGCTGACCGCAGACCCCGGCCTGTGGGGCACGCGCAAGTCGCGGTCCCGCCTGGAAATGGGCGGTGAACCGGAGCCGCGCGCGGTCCAGATCGCCGGTGCCGACCCGCAGCAAATGGCGGTCGCGGCCCGCCTGCATGCCGGGCGCGGTGCACAGATCATCGACATCAACATGGGTTGCCCCGCAAAGAAGGTCTGCAACAAGGCCGCCGGTTCAGCCTTGATGCGCGATGAGCCACTGGTGCGGGAAATTTTGCAGCGCGTCGTACGCGAGGCCGGCGTGCCGGTCACGCTCAAGATGCGCACCGGCTGGGACCGCGGCAACCGCAATGCGGTCAACATCGCCCGCATGGCGGAGGATCTCGGCGTGGCGGCGCTCGCTGTCCACGGCCGCACCCGCGCCGACCTGTTTTCGGGGCAGGCGGAGTTCGACACCGTCGCCGAGGTCGTGCAGGCGGTGCGGATCCCGGTATTCGCCAATGGCGACATCGATTCCGCGCCAGGGGCCGCCCGGGTACTGGCCGCCACCGGCGCCGCGGGAATCATGATCGGCCGCGCCGCACAGGGACGGCCCTGGCTGTTCCGGGAGGTCTCGTCATACCTGGCGACCGGCATTGCGGTCAGTCCGCCTTCCACGGCGGAGGTCCGTGATATCATGCTCGCGCATCTGGAATCGCTGCACGCCTTCTACGGCGAAGACGTCGGCGTCCGCATCGCGCGCAAGCATCTCGGCTGGTATTGCCGGCAATTGCCGACCCGACCAAGGCCGCCGGTGAAACTGATGCAGGCGACCGTTGCGTCGGACCAGCTGGAACTGGCGGACGCATTCCTGGCGCAGGCCACCGACCCGGAGAGGCGAGCGGCCTGAGACGAAATACACGCGGAAAGCGGCAGGCGGGGACACAGCAAGATGATCGCCAGGACAAAGGCGCGACGCGCAAGTCGTGGGCCCGTGGCCCGCAGCGGCGGAAACGGCACGAGGCCCGTACCGCTGCGCAGTCAGACCGAGGAGGCGCTGGACGCCTACTTCAACTCGCTGAACGGCCACAAGCCGGGCCGGCTCTACGAGCTGGTCATGCGCGAGGTGGAACAACCGCTATTCAAGTCGGTCATGGACTACGCCGAGGGCAACCAGAGCCAGGCCGCGACCATTCTCGGCATCAACCGCGGCACGTTGCGCAAGAAGCTGCGCGAGTACGGGCTGTCGGAGTGACGCGCGGCGGCGCCGCCCGGCCACGGCCGGCCGGCGCCGTGGAGGGCAGCCGATGAACCCGATCCGGCGCGCGCTGCTGAGCGCGTCCGACAAGGCCGGCCTCGCGGAGCTGGCCGCGGCGCTGCACGGTCTCGGCATCGAACTCCTGTCGACGGGCGGCACGGCCAGGGGGTTGCGCGAGGCGGGCCTGCCGGTCCGCGACATCGCCGAGTACACGGGTTTCCCCGAGATCATGGACGGCCGCGTCAAGACTCTGCACCCGAAGGTGCACGGCGCCCTGCTCGCGCGTCGCGGCAAGGACGACGAGGTCATGCGCGAGCATGGCATCGAACCGGTCGACCTCCTCGTGGTGAACCTGTATCCGTTCGAACGGACGGCCGGACGGGCCGGCGGCACGCGCGAGGAAGCGATCGAGCAGATCGACGTCGGCGGGCCGGCCATGCTGCGCGCGGCGGCCAAGAACCACGAGCGGGTTGCGGTCCTGGTCGACCCCGCCGATTACGCGCCCGCGCTGGCCGAACTGCAGGCCGCCGGCACGCTCTCGGCGGCGACGCGCCTGCGTCTCGCGGCCAAGGCCTTCGCGCATACCGCGGCCTACGACGCAGCCATCGCGTCGTACCTGGAACAGGACCGACTGGCGGAGTCCGGATCCGGCGCCGTGGATCCTGACTCCCGCTGGCCGGAAACCCTGCGGCTGGCGTTCAGCAGGCGGCAGGTGCTCCGCTACGGCGAGAATCCCCACCAGACAGCCGCGTTCTACGCAGATCCCGAAACCAGCGGTGCCGGCATCGCCAGCGCGCGCCAGGTGCAGGGCAAGGACCTGTCCTTCAACAACATCGCAGACGCGGACGCGGCGCTCGAGTGCGTACGCCAATTCGCGGAAGCAGCCTGCGTGATCGTCAAGCACGCGAATCCCTGCGGCGCGGCGATTGCGGAGTCCTTGCGCGATGCCTACGAGCGTGCCTTTCGCACCGACCCGACCTCCGCCTACGGCGGCATCATCGCGTTCAACCGCCCGCTGGACGAGGCCACGGCCGCCGTCATCCTCGAGCGGCAGTTCCTGGAAGTGCTGGTGGCGCCGGGCGTGGAAGCCGGCGCGCTGCAACGGCTCGCATCGAAGGCCAACGTACGCGTGCTGGTGACTGGCGACCTCGGGCGGGCCGTGGCCGGTCGCGACCTGCGCAGCGTAACCGGCGGGCTGCTGGTGCAGGACCGCGACCACGGCGTCGTCCGCAGTGCAGATCTGAAAGTGGTTACGCGTCGCGCGCCGCAGCCCGCCGAGCTGGCCGACCTGCTGTTTGCGTGGCGGCTGTGCAAGTTCGTCAAGTCCAACGCCGTCGTCTATGCACGCGGCGGTGCCACGCTGGGCATCGGGGCGGGTCAGATGAGCCGGGTCGTGTCGAGCCGCGTCGCGGCCCTCAAGGCCCGCGAGGAGGGCCTCGAGCTCAGCGGCGCCGTCATGGCCTCGGATGCGTTCCTGCCGTTTCGCGACGGACTCGACGTCGCGGCCGGGCACGGCATCCGCGCGCTGATCCAGCCGGGCGGCTCGCTGCGGGATGCCGAGGTGATCGCGGCGGCGGACGGGCACGACATGACGATGGTCTTCACCGGCATGCGTCACTTCAGGCACTGATCGCATGAAGGTACTGGTCATCGGCGGCGGCGGCCGCGAGCACGCGCTGGCGTGGAAGCTGGCCGCATCGCCGCGTGTCGAGGAGGTGTTGCTGGCGCCGGGCAACGCCGGCACGGCGCTGGAGCCTGGTTGCCGCAACGTCGCGGTGTCCGCCGCCGACGTTGCCGGTCTCGTGGCGCTGGCCCGCGACGAGCAGGTCGGCCTGACCATCGTCGGGCCGGAGGGGCCGCTGGTCGCCGGGGTCGTGGACGCCTTCACTGACGCGGGCCTGCGCTGCTTCGGTCCGGGCCGCGCCGCGGCCCGGCTCGAAGGCAGCAAGGTCTTCGCCAAGGAGTTCCTCGCGCGGCATGCGATCCCCACGGCCGCCTACGCGCGTTATACCCGCGCCACGTTCGACCCACGGGCCGTCAGCGCACGGCGCGCGCCGCTGGTGGTCAAGGCCGATGGACTCGCCGCCGGCAAGGGCGTCGTGATCGCGGCGTCGACGGCGGAGGCCATCGCCACCGCCGAGGCGATGTTCGCCGGCGCCTTTGGCGCCGCCGGCGACACGATCGTCATCGAGGATTTCCTCGACGGCGAGGAAGCGAGCTTCATCGTCATGGCGGACGGCGAGCACGTATTGCCGCTCGCGACCTCGCAGGACCACAAGCGGCTCGGCGACGGCGACAGCGGCCCGAACACGGGCGGCATGGGCGCCTACTCGCCAGCGCCGCTGGTCACACCGGCGCTGCACGAGCGGATCATGCGCCAGGTCATCCTGCCCACCGTGCGCGGGCTGGCCGCCGAAGGCACGCCCTATACCGGCTTCCTGTATGCGGGCCTCATGATCGCCCCCGACGGAACGCCCAACGTGCTGGAGTTCAACTGCCGCTTCGGCGATCCCGAGGCCCAGCCGGTCATGGCCCGGCTGAGGTCGGACCTCGCCGACCTGTGCGAGGCTGCGCTCGACGGGCGGTTGCAGGCCGCGAAGGCCGAATGGGACCCGCGCGCCGCGCTGGGCGTGGTACTGGCCGCGGCAGGTTATCCCGCCGACGCGCGCACCGGCGACACCATAGCGGGTCTCGAGGCCGCTGCGCGGCTCGACGGCAAGGTATTCCATGCCGGGACGCGTCTGGCCGGCAATGCGGTCGTGACGGATGGCGGACGCGTTCTGTGCGCCGTGGGCCTGGGCGACGGCGTGGCGGGGGCGCAACGCGCCGCCTATGCGCTCGCCAACTGCATCGCCTGGCCGGGCATGCAGCACCGCCGCGACATCGGCTGGCGGGCGCTCGCACGCAGCGCGCACCGTTGAACGATCCGGCAACGCCATGCGTTATGCTCCGCCACTGGCCGGCCCCCGCCTGGCGGCAGCAGACGATGCGCCCATGAGTCACATCACCATCCGCCGCAGCCACCAGCTGGCCCACGGCACATTGCGCAAGCGCATGTCGCACCTGGCCGAGCGGCTCGCCGAGAAGTACGGTGCGGACTGCAGCTGGGACGGCGACGTGGTCAACATCGAGCACTCCAACGTCACCGGCACCGTGCAGGTGGGCAAGGACGAGGTCGTGATCGACGCCCACCTCGGTTTCTTCCTGTCGATGTTCCAGCACCGCGTCGAGGAGGAGATCGCCGGCCTGCTGGACGAGGAACTCGGCGGCGCCGTCTGAGCGCGCCGTCAGCGTGCCGCGCGCGTCTCGACGAGCCTGCCTTCCTTTGCCAGGTCCACGGCCCGCCACAGGTACCACGCGGCTGTCGTGCGGTGCGGGGCCCAGCGCCGGCCGAAGGCGGCCAGCGCTTTCGGCGCCGGCAGGCTGCGCTTGCGGTACGCCAGCCGGTAGCCGTTGCGGATGCCGTAGTCGTCCACCGGCAGCACGTCGGGCCGCGCCAGCGTGAACATGAGGAACATCTCGACCGACCAGCGGCCGATGCCGCGCACGGTGACGAGCCGCTCGATGATCGCCTCGTCGCCCAGCCTCGCGAGGCGCCGCCGGTCCGGGATGGTGCCGTCGAGCGTCTTCTCGGCGATGTCTTTGAGCGAAGCTGCCTTGGCGCGCGAGAAGCCGGCGGCGCGCAGCGCATCGTGCGGCGTGGCGGCGAGTTCGTGCGGCGCGGGCGGCCGGCCGTCGCCGTACAGGGCGAAGAACCGCGCCAGGATGGTGCTGGCCGCCTGGCCGGTGAGCTGCTGGTGCGCGACCGCGCGCAGCAGCGCTTCGTACGGCGTGCGCCCGCGCACCGGCCTGATCTCGCACGGCCCGGCGAGCCGCATGAGGCGGCGCATGACCGGGTCGCTGGCGAGGTGGCGGCGGGCGGCGGAATCCATCGGCTGTGCCGTCGCGGAAGGTCCGGAGCCGTCAGGCCCCGGGCGGGTTCAGACTCCCGTCCCTGCTCAGCTGCGCTTCATCGCGTCAAAGAACTCGGCGTTGGTCTTGGTGTCCTTCATCTTGCCGATCAGGAACTCGACCGCCGCCAGCTCATCCATCGGGTGCAGCAGCTTGCGCAGGATCCACATCTTGGCGAGTTCGTCCGGCGCCGTGATCAGCTCTTCCTTGCGCGTGCCGGAGCGGTTGATGTTGAAGGCCGGGTAGACGCGCTTTTCGGCAATGCGCCGGTCGAGGTGGATCTCGCTGTTGCCGGTGCCCTTGAACTCCTCGTAGATCACGTCGTCCATGCGCGAGCCGGTGTCGATCAGCGCGGTCGCGATGATGGTCAGCGAGCCGCCCTCCTCGACATTGCGCGCCGCGCCGAAGAAGCGCTTCGGCCGCTGCAGCGCGTTGGCGTCCACGCCGCCGGTCAGCACCTTGCCGGAACTCGGCACCACGGTGTTGTAGGCGCGCGCCAGTCGCGTGATCGAGTCCAGCAGGATCACCACGTCGCGCTTGTGCTCGACCAGCCGCTTGGCCTTCTCGATGACCATCTCGGCAACCTGCACGTGCCGGCTGGCCGGCTCGTCGAAGGTCGAGGCGACCACCTCACCGGTGACCGTGCGGGCCATCTCGGTCACTTCCTCGGGCCGCTCGTCGATCAGCAGCACGATCAGGTACACGTCCGGGTGGTTGGCGACGATCGAGGTCGCAATGTTCTGCAGCAGCATCGTCTTGCCGGCTTTCGGCGGCGACACGATCAGGCCGCGCTGGCCCTTGCCGAGCGGCGCCATCAGGTCGATGACGCGCGCGGTCAGGTCCTCGGTCGAGCCGTTGCCCCGTTCCAGCTTGAAGCGCCTGGTCGGGTGCAGCGGCGTCAGGTTCTCGAACAGCAGCTTGTGGCGGCCGCTCTCGGGCGAGTCGAAGTTGATCTCGCCGACCTTCAGCAGCGCGAAGTACCGCTCGCCGTCCTTGGGTGGCCGGATCAGACCGGAAATCGAGTCGCCGGTGCGCAGGTTGAAGCGCCGGACCTGCGACGGGCTGACGTAGATATCGTCGGGCCCGGCCAGGTAGGAGCCTTCGGCCGAGCGCAGGAAGCCGAAGCCGTCCTGCAGGATCTCGAGCACGCCGTCGCCGTAGATGTCCTCACCGCCGCGGGCATGGGCCTTGAGGATCGAGAAGATGACTTCCTGCTTGCGTTGCCGGGCCGTGTTCTCCAGGCCCATCGCCTCGGCCATCTGCACCAGCTCATGGACCGGCTTGGTCTTGAGCTCGCTCAGGTTCATCGAACGCCGCGAGGCTGCCAGCTCCTCGGGCGAGATGATCCCGGTCTCGCCTTCCGCGAAATCGTCCTGCGGCAGGCCGTCCTGCTGCTGGCTCTGCCGGTTGCCGCGGTGGCGTCCCTTGTTGCGGCTGCTGCTGCCGCCGCCGCCGCCGCGGGCCTGGTTACCCAGATAGCCCCTCACAGGTGCTGTTCCAGCAGCGCGGTGAGCTTCGACTTCGGCACCAGACCGACCTGCTGCGCCTCCGGCGCGCCGTTCTTGAACAGGATCAGGGTCGGGATGCCGCGCACGCCGTACTTCAGCGGCGTCTGGCGGTTGTCGTCGATGTTCAGCTTGGCGATCCTCAGGCGATCGCCGTATTCGCCGGCGATCTCGTCCAGCATCGGGGCGATCGCCTTGCAGGGGCCGCACCATTCGGCCCAGAAATCCAGAAGCACCGGGACGTCCGACTTGAGCACGTCCTGCTCGAACGTGTCGTCAGAAGTCTGAATAATCTTGCCGCTCACGCGGTTTTCCTCCTTATCAGGAAGTGTGGGTGGGTCGCTCGATATCGAGAAACATGGCCGCCACCGGGTCTCGAGTGACGAGACGATGCCCGATGCGGCACAATACTGTCTGGCGCTTGAACCTAAAGCTGCCTGTCTTAGAGTACCGGACCGACCAGTGGCCTTGAAGCAGCCACCACGATTTTCCGGCTTTGCGCGGATGCTTGCGGGGGACCCGCGATGCTCAGGGTGCCTTTTTAGCCGGTTACGCGCCAATTTTCAAGCAGTGAATGCACGAGAAGACCCCTAAGTGAGTGAACAACAACTGTCGGACCTGTCCTTTACGAGCCTGCACCTGCCCGAATCGGTCGCGCGCGGCATCGCCGACGCCGGATTCGAGCGCTGCACGCCGATCCAGGCGCGGGCGCTGCCCCGCGCGCTGTCCGGGCTCGACGTTGCCGGCCAGGCGCAGACCGGCACCGGCAAGACTGCTGCCTTCCTGATCGCCATCTTTGCGCGCCTGCTGCGCAACCCGCCGTCGCCGGACCGGCCGACATCGTCGCCACGCGCGCTGGTGCTGGCGCCGACTCGCGAACTGGCCGTGCAGATTCACCATGACGCCGAGCTGCTGGTGCAGTACACCGGCCTGACGCTCGGGCTGGCCTACGGCGGCGTGGACTACGACAAGCAGCGCCGTCACATCGAGGCCGGCGTGGACGTGCTGATCGGCACGCCGGGGCGGATCATCGACTACTTCAAGCAGCATGTGTTCGACCTGCGCCATGCCGAAGTGATGGTCGTGGACGAGGCCGATCGCATGTTCGACCTCGGCTTCATCCGCGACATACGCTACCTGCTGCGCCGTTTGCCACCGCCCGAGCAGCGCCTCAGCATGCTGTTCTCGGCGACGCTCTCGCAACGCGTGCTGGAGCTCGCCTACGAGCACATGAACGACCCCGAACTGATCCGCATCGAGCCGGAACGGGTCACCACCGAGCGCGTGCGCCAGACCATCTATTTCCCGTCCATGGAGGAAAAGGCGCCGCTGCTCGTGCACCTGCTGCGCGGCAAGGACGCCACGCGCTGCATGGTATTCGTCAACACCAAGCGCGTCGCCGAGTACCTCGAGCGCAAGCTGCGCGCCAACGGCATCGTCGCCTCGGCGATGTCCGGTGACGTGCCGCAGGCACGCCGGCAACGCATGCTGCGCGATTTCCACGCCGGCAAGCTCGCGGTGCTGGTCGCCACGGACGTGGCCGCGCGCGGCCTGCACATCCCGGACGTCAGCCACGTCTTCAACTACGACCTGCCGCAGGATCCCTGGGACTATGTGCACCGCATCGGCCGCACGGCGCGCGCCGGCGCCGAGGGAGATGCCGTCAGTTTCGGCTGCGAGAACTACGTGATCACGCTGCCGGAAATCGAGTCGTTCATCGGCCACAAGCTGCCGGTCGCCAGCTTCGACCCGCACGACCTGCCCGAGGTCGAGTCGGCGTCCAGGGTGCCACGGCACCACGACACGCAGTCATGGCTGGATCGTGGCAGCCGCGGCGGCGGCGGCAAGCGGCCGGCACCCGCCGGGCGTCGTGGCGGCCAGCGGCCGGCGCCGGCCGCACGGGGTGCCGGCACCCGCCACGCGGCACCCGCAGCACCCGCGGCACCCGCGGCACCCGCGGCGCAGGCATCGGCGGCCGGGACGCCGAAGCTCCAGGGCGATGGCAAGGCGCCGTCGCGCAAGCGCCGGCGCCGGCGTCGTGGCGCCGGACCGGGCGGCGGCCAGCCGCCAGTTCAACCCTGAGCCACGCGCGGCCGGTCCCCGCACACCGCCGCCACAGCCGTGACCGGGCGTCCGCCGGTTCCCTGTCAGGCCCGGCGGGACGGTGTCCACCCGCTCCCGGCGCGGGGCGGGTTCTTCTTCCATGAACGTATGATATGAGGCGCGCCCCATTCTGAACGCTACGGACGACGCATGACCCGGGATCTGCACGGCCTGTTGCTGGACACCGTCGCGCTGGCGCGCGAGGCGGGCCGGGCCGTCCTCGGCGTATACGCCTCCGCCTTCACGGTGCAGGCCAAGGACGATGCTTCGCCGCTGACCGAGGCCGACCTGCGCTCACAGGAGATCCTGTTGCGGGGCCTGCGGCAACTCGCGCCGGAAGTGCCGGTCCTGTCGGAAGAGGCCGAGTCGGCGCCGCGCGCGACGCGCGCCCGCTGGGACTGGTTGTGGGTCGTGGACCCCCTGGATGGCACGCGCGAGTTCGTGCAGCGCAACGGCGAGTTCACCGTCAACATTGCGCTGGTGCATGGCAACCGCCCGGTGCTCGGCGTGGTGCACGCACCGGTGCTGGAACGGGACTACTACGCCTGCGAAGGCTACGGCGCCTTCTGCAGCGCGGACGACGGCGTGGGCCGGCCGATCAGGGTGCAGGTGCCCACCGCGCGTCCGGTGCGCGTCGTCGGCAGCCGTTCCCATCGGGGCTCGTCACTGGACGGGTTCCTCGAACGGCTCGGACCGCATGAGCTGGTCGAGGTCGGCAGTTCGCTGAAGTTCTGCCTGCTTGCCGAGGGCCGCGCGGACGTGTATCCGAGGCTCGGCCCGACCTGCGAGTGGGACACGGCTGCCGGACAGTGCGTACTCGAGCAGGCGGGCGGACAGGTCGTGGACCTGCAGGGCATGCCACTCGAATACAACGCCCGCGCAGGGCTGGTGAACCCTCATTTCATGGCCTTCGCGGATTCCCAGGTCGACTGGCGGGCGCTGACCGCATGAGCTGGGCAGTGTTCTCGGGGATCGTCGCGGTCATCCTGGCCGGATGGGCCTTTCACGCCAGCCTGGCCGCCCGCGAGCTGGCGAACCAGCTCGCCACCGACACCTGCCGGCAGGCCGACGTGCAATTGCTCGACGGCACGGTTGCGCTGCTCAGGATCGGGCTTGCCCGGCCGGAACACGGAGGCTGGTCGCTGCGCCGCACCTACGTCTTCGACTACTCGGAAGACGGGTTCAACCGGCGCCGCGGCTTTGTCGTGCTGAGCGGCCTGCAGCTCGACAGCGTGGGCCTCGCGCCGAGGACCGTTCCGTGATGCAGGGCGACATCGACCTGCACCTGCATTCGCAGTCGTCCGACGGGCGGCTCGAAGCCGGCGAACTCGTGCGGCACGCCTACCGCTGCGGAGTCCGGCTCATGGCCCTGACCGACCACGACACCACGGCCGGCCTGGCCGCGGCGGCGGCGGCGGCGCGGCAGATCGGCATGGCATTCGTGCCGGGCATCGAGCTCTCCGCCGACTGGCGCGGCCGCACCGTGCATGTGCTCGGGCTCGGCATCGACCCGGAGATGGCAGGGCTGCGCGACGGCATTCGCCGGCTGGGCGTCGAACGCGAGCGGCGCGCCGACGCGATTGCCGTGCGCCTGGATGCGGCTGGGGCGCCCGGCAGCGAGGCGCTCGCCCACATCCGCGCCACGGCGCCGATGGTGACGCGCACCCATATTGCGCGCCGGCTGGCGGAACTCGGCGCCGTGCGCAGCCTCGCCGAGGCGTTCGATCGCTACCTTGGCCGCGGCCGTCCGGCCGCGGTACGCTCGGTGTGGCCTGGCCTGGCGGAGGCCGTCGCCTGGGTGTGTGCCGCCGGCGGGATTGCCGCGCTGGCCCATCCCATGCGCTACACGCTGTCGGCGGGTGCGCGCCGCGAGCTGACCGGTGAATTTCGTGATGCGGGCGGCCGGGCCATCGAGGTAGTCTGCGGCGGGGGTTCCGCGACCCACCTGCAGCAGGCCACGTCGCTCGCGCATCGCTACGCCTTGTACGGGTCCATCGGTTCGGATTTCCACGACCCTGCGGTGCCGTGGAATCCTCCGGGGCGATTGGCTAAGCTGCCAGCCTCCGTCCGGCCCGTCTGGACGGACCCCGCATTTCCCGCCGGTTTCAACTGAGGCCGCATGAGCGCAGACGACACCAACGTCGACACCAAGCTGTTCGAGCAGATCCAGAAGCTGCGCGAGTTGCGCATCGAGCACCGCGACCTCGACGACGTCATCATCAGGCTGTCGATGGATGTCTACGTCGACGAACTGCAGCTGCGCCGGCTGAAGAAGAGAAAGCTCCTGCTGAAGGACCAGATCACCAAGCTCGAGAGCGAGCTGATCCCGGACATGAACGCGTGACGCCCCTGCCCGCCGCGCCGCGCCGAGGTACCCGCCCGCCGCCATGAGCAGGCTTGCCGAAGTCATCGAGCGGCTGTTCACCGCCGCCCATGTCGCCCAGCTGGCCGCGCTGGCGGTCGCCGCCATGGTGGCATGGCTCGGCCACGGCATCACGAAGCGCTGGTACCTGACCCGCTCCGAGACCGGCATCCGCCTGAGCGGCCTGCTGCTGGAAGCGCTCGTGGTCGTCTCGCCCTACGTCGCGGCGCTCGCCGCGCTGGCCGTGGCCCGCTCGCTGATCGCGGCGGCGGCGCTCGACACTGCGCTGCTGGCGCACGCCTTGCGGCTGGCGATCGCCTTGATCATCGTGCGACTGGCCGTCTTCGGGCTGCGCCGGTCGGTCTCGCCGACGCCGCGCTTCAAGCATCTCGAGAACCGCGTCGCGCTGGGCATCTGGGCGGTGGTGGCCGCGCAGATGCTGGGCTGGTTCGACGCCGTCGTCACGGCGCTCGACTCGGTCGGCCTGTCCGCGGGCGCGAGCCGCATCAGTGTCTGGTCGGTGCTGGCCGCCCTGTTCACCGTGTCGATCTGCGTCATCGCTGGCGTGTGGGTGGCGCGCTGGCTGGACCGGCGGATATCCACCATCGAGGCCCTCGCGCCCTCCACGCGCGTCGGCGTCACCAAGACCGCCTACGCCTTCTTCATCGGCCTGGGCATCCTGCTGGGCCTGCGCGCCTCGGGCGTCGATCTCACCGCGCTGGCCGTGTTCTCCGGCGCGATCGGCCTCGGCCTCGGCTTCGGCCTGCAGGCGATCGCGGCGAACTTCGTCAGCGGCTTCGTGCTGCTGGTCGACAAGTCGATCAAGCCGGGCGACGTCATCAGTTTTACGGGCACGACCGGCACGAGCACCACGGGTTTCGGCTGGGTCGAATCGCTGCGTGGCCGTTACATCGTGGTGCGCGACCGCGACGGCGTCGCCACACTGGTGCCGAACCAGAGCGTCATCACCAACCCGGTCATCAACTGGAGTTATGGCCACCCCAAGGTCCGGCTGCGGCTGCCGGTCCGCATCAGCTACCGCGACGATGCGGAGCTGGCGCTGGCGTTGCTGCTGGAGGCAGCCAGCGAGCATCCGCGCATCCTGACCGATCCGCTGCCCGTGTCGCGGCTGATGGAGTTCGCGGAGTACGGCATGGAGGTCGAACTGCGCTTCTGGATCGGCGACCCGGCCGAGGGCGTCAACAACGTGCGCTCCGACGTCAATCGCAAGATCTGGGCATTGTTCCGCCGGCACGGCATCACGATCCCGCCGGCACAACGTGAAATCAGGATCCTCGAGGGCGGCGCGTCCGCGTCGACCCTGGCGCCGCCGCAGCGCGGACCGGTCGAGCCGACCCGCGACGGCCAGGACTGAGCCGGCCGTGGCCGCCAGCGGCGACACCCTGATTCCGCCTGCCGAGTACCAGCTCGCCTGGGTACGCTCGCCGGGTCCCGGCGGCCAGAATGTCAACAAGCTGTCCACGGCCTGCCAGTTGCGGTTCCAGGTCGGCGCCACCTCGCTGCTGGACGAGGACGGCCGCGCACGCCTGCGGCGGCTGGCCGGGCGGCGCCTGACGCTCGATGACGAGATCGTGATCCAGGCTCGTCGCCACCGCACCCGGGAGGCCAACCTGCGTGACGCGCTGGCGCGGCTGGTGGAACTGGTGGAAGCCGCAGCCGTCAGGCCGCGCGTGCGACGCAAGACGCGGCCGACCCGCGGCTCGCAGGAACGGCGCCTGGCCGGCAAGAAGCACCGCCAGTCGACCAAGCGCCTGCGCGGCCGCCCCGGACCCGACTGACCGCGATCAGCTCGCCTTCGACTTGTACGCCAGCGGCAGCAGCCAGGCGCCGAGCGCCGGCAGCAACAGCATCGCACCCAGCATGTTCACCAGGAACATGAAGGTCAGCATCATGCCGACGTCGGCCTGGAACTTCAGCGGCGAGAAGGCCCAGGTGGCCACGCCGATCGCCAGCGTCACGCCGGTGAAGAAGATCGCGGCGCCGGTCACCCGCAGCGCGCCGTAGTAGGCGTCGTGCACGTTGTCGCCGCGTCGCAGGAACTCCTGCATGCGGCTGAACAGGTAAATGCCGTAGTCCACGCCGATGCCCGCGCCGAGCGCCACCATCGGCAGCGTATTGACCTTGAGCCCGATGCCGACGATGGCCATCACGGCATAGACCAGCACCGAAACCAGCGTCAGCGGCACCATCACCAGCACCGTGCCGATCACGGACCTGAAGTTGATGAGGCACATGATCGTGACCGCGGCGAACACCCAGCCGAGGATCACGAACTCCTTGGCCATGACCTCCTCGTTCTGCGCCGCCATGACGCCGACGTTGCCGGTCGCGAGGCGGTACTTGACGCCCTCGGTCGGATTGTCGATGCGGTACTGCTTGACCGCCGCAATCACGCGCTCGATGGTCTCCGCGCGATGGTCGGCCAGGAACAGCACGACCGGCATCACGCTGCAATCGCGGTTCAGCAGCCCGGTGCTCGTCTCCACGTAGCCCTGCGCCTGCACCAGTTGCCGCTCGTCGCGCGGCAGGTTGCGCCACTTCAGGCTGCCCTCGCTCCAGCCGGCGCTGATGACCTTTGATACGCCCGCCAGGCTCAGCACGTCGCGCACCCCTTCGACGTTCTGCATGTGCCACGCAAAGCGATCGATGGAGTCGATGATGCGGTGGTCGATGCAGCCGTTCGGCTCGGTCTCGACGATGACGTTCAGGATGTCCGTGCCGATCGAGAACTTGGAGGTGATCAGCACGCTGTCCTTGTTGTAGCGCGAGTCCGGCCGTAGTTCAGGAACACCCGCCTGGGTGTCGCCGATCGGCGTTTCGCTGCCCTTGATGACGCCGAACACTCCCAGCACCGCGGCGATCGCGATGATGATCGTCGCCGGACCACGGTCGGTGATCCGCACCAGCCGGTCCCACAGCTTCTTCAGGCGCTGCTGCCGCACCTCGACACGCTTGCGATAACGGTCGGTGATCGGCACGAATGACACCAGCACCGGCAGCAGCACCAGGTCCGTCAGGATGATGACGCCGATGCCGAGGCTCGCGGTGATGGCCATCTCCTGGATCACCTGCACGGGGATCAGCAGGATGGTGATGAAGCCCACCAGGTTGGCGAGCAGCGCCACGATGGCCGGCAGGAACAGCAGCCGGAAGGTGCGCCGCGCCGCCTCGTTGCAGTCGGCACCCTCCATGGCCGCGTCGCTGACGGCGCTGATCTTCTGCACGCCGTGACTGGTGCCTATGGCGAAGATGATGAACGGCACCAGGATGCCGAGCGGGTCAACGCCGTAGCCGAGCAGCACCAGCAGCCCCAGCATCCACACCATCGCGACCAGCGACGACACGACCGGCACCAGCGCAATGCGCAGCGACTGTATGTACACCCACACGAACAGCAGCGTCAGCACGACCGTGACGATCGCGAAAGTGACGACCGACATCGCGCCGTCGGCGACGTCGCCCACCACCTTGGCGAAGCCGATCATGTGCACCGATACCGGCACCTCCACCGTGACCTCGAGCCCGTTCTCCTGGATCTGCTGCCGCACCTTCTGCTCGAGCGAGCGCGAAATCGCGATATAGTCGATCGGCTTGCCGGTTTCTGGGTCCGCGTCCAGCAACTGGGCGCTGACCATGGCCCCGGAGAAGTCGTTGGCGACCAGCCGGCCGACGATGCCGGCCTTGAGGATGTTCTCCCTGACCTGATTCAGCCCACGCTCGTCGGCCGTGAAGTCCGACGGGATCACGTCACCGGCCTGGATGCCCCCCTCGACGACCTCCGTGTAGCGCGTGTTCGGCGTCCACAGCGACTGCACCCGCGCGCGGTCCACGCCCTTGATGAAGAACACCTCGTCGGTCGCGATCTTGAGCGCCGAGAAGAACTGCGGCGTGAACATGTCGCCGTCACGCGCCATCAGCGCGATCAACAGCCGGTTGGCGCCGCCGAAATCCGTCTTGTGGTCGAGGTAGGTCTGGATGTACTCGTGTTCGAGCGGCAGTTGCTTGGTGAAATTCGTGTCCAGCCTGAGGCCGCTCGCGGCCAGCCAGCCGAACGCCACGGTCAGCAGCGCGAACAGCCCGAGTATCAGCCCCCGGTGACCGAAGACATAGGGCTCAAGCCGCTCTGCCAGCGTCGGCCCACCTTCCTTGCGCGTTTCATTGACATGCATGCCGCTCACCTCAATCCGGGCACGGCCAGGCGGCGTACGCCCGCCTCGCCTGCCACGACGACCTGCCCGCCCCCGACCCAGAGCGGCGAAGACAGCGCCTTGCGGTCGTCCTGCTGCGTGTACGTGAAGCTCATGCCGCCGTCGGTGCTGACCAGCAGCACGCCATTCAGGCCGGCGATGATCACCGTGTCCGGCGCCGGGCGGATGGCCGAGTTCAGCAGCGCGGTGGTGCCGGTCTCGAGCTTCCGCCAGGTCATGCCGCCGTCTTCCGACCGGAACAGGTGGCCGCGCAGGCCGAAAGCCAGCAGCGCGTCGCCGTCGAGCGGCAGGATCCCGTAATACGAGCCGTCATACGGTGACGGCAACTCGCTCCAGGTCCGCCCTGAGTCGTCCGAGCGGAACAGCCGGCCCGCCTCGGCGGCCAGGTAGAGTCGCGAGCCCGGACCGCGCACGATGGCGTTCAGGTGGAAATCGAAACCCATGTCCACTTCAGCGTTGTAGTCGTCCGGATCCGACGCCGGCAACGGGCCGCCCAGCGGCGCCGGCGTGAAAGGCACCTCGACCCAGCTGCGGCCCCCGTCGTTGCTCTGGTACATGGCGCCGTACGCACCGACGGCCAGGCCGTAGTCCGCGTCTGCAAACCACACGTCCAGCAGCGGGCGCATGTTCTCCGGCGCGTAATGGGTGCGCTGCCAGGTATCGCCGCCATCCTCGGTGCGCAGGATGACCTCGTCGTGGCCGACCGCCCAGCCGTGGCGCTGGTCCGCGAAATAGGCGGCCGTCAGGTTGGCCCTGGCGGGCACCTGTACCTGGGTCCAGGTCAGCCCGGCATCCGTCGAGAACAACACGTGGCCGCGCTCGCCGACCGCGACCAGGCGCGGGCCGGCTTCGACCACATCTATGAGCAGCGACTTGACCGCCAGCGGCGCGATGATGGACGGTTGCGCCGAGGCGTCGTCCGCCAGCTGCGCCCAGGCCGTGGCTGGCATCAGTACGGCCAGCGTGACGGCTACCGCAACGACCCGGGAGTGCATGGTCATCCCCCCCTTGATACGTAATCGGGCCGGCGGACGTTGCACCCGCCGGCCCGTGGTGAGTCAGACTATCGTGCTCAACGCGTGCCGCGGCGTGCGATGGCCGATGGCGTGTAGTCGGAGATCGAGCGCTTCAGGTTGAAGTCGACGGTCATCGGCTCCTCGTTATCGAAGCCGAGCGCCAGGTAGCGACCCGACTGCAGGTCGTAGGTCGTCTCCAGCGTGGACCAGAAGGTCGGCACGTCGTAGTAGTTGATCGAGTGACCTTCCTGGATGCGCCATAACTGGTCGCGGCCGTCGTAGCAATCCACTGCCAGGATCTGCCAGGAGTCCTCGTCTATGTAGAACGTGCGGCGCTTGTACAGGTGGCGCTGGCCCGCCTTGAGTGTCGCATCGACCACCCACACGCGGTGCAGTTCATAGCGGGAATATTCCTGGTTGATGTGCAACGGACGGATGATGTCGTCGTTCTTGACCTTGTTCGAGTGCAGCAGGTAGGAATTGTAAGGAACGATCATTTCCTTCTTGCCCACCAGCTTCCAGTCGTAGCGTTCCGGGCTGCCGTTGTAGATATCGAACTGGTCGGACGTGCGCAGGCCGTCCGAACCCGTGCCCGGGTTGTCGAAGGCGACATTCGGCGCGCGGCGCACGCGGCGCTGGCCGGGGTTGTACAGCCACGCGCGGCGGTTTTCCTTGGCCTGGTCCAGCGTCTCGTGGACCAGCAGGATCTCCCCCGCGAGGCGGGCCGGCGCGGTGGTCTCCTGCAGGAAGTACAGGATGACGTTGTCCAACTCCGCTTCCTTGGCGCCCGGCAGGCTGTACGCGGCGTACACCTCGTCATGGAACTTCACCATGGTGTAGTCGCCGGTGCGGGTCACGGCGGCCTGGCCGATGTTGCGGCCGGCCACGTCGGCGCGGTAGCGCAGGATGTGGTTCCAGATCACCTCGACGCCCGACTTCGGGATCGGGAAAGCCACGCCGATGATGGCGCCGGTCACGCCGTTGCCGCCGCCCGTCAGTTTCGCGGTCGTGGCGTTGGCGACGGTCGCGTCATAGATGCGCTGCGGGTAGGCGACGCTGCGATGCGACGGATACACGTTCATGAAGTAGGAATTCTTGTACGTGTTGAGCAGCGCCTTGTGGCCCTCGGTCAGTTGCGCCGTATAACGGCCCATCGTCGACGGGTCTACACGGAATAGCGGCTTGTCGGCCGCGTACGGATCCGGATGGTGGCCGCCGGTCTTGAAGGCCGCGAAGCCCGCCTTGGCCGGCGAGGTGATGCCGCCATCCCAGGCCGGGATCGTGCCCGCCGCATTGCCGGCCTTCTCGGCCCCCATCGGCGTCAGGTCCGCGCCGAGCCGCGCGGCTTCCTGCGCGCTGACGGCGGCCACGGCCATGCCGGCCACGCCGCACAGCGCCAGGGCGAAGACGCTCGAAACGATTTTGAGTTTCATGATCTGTATTCTCCGGGCGTTCAGAACGAGTACTTCACCGTCGCGGCGACGAAGTCACGGTCGTTGAGGTCGTTCCAGCGGCCCGCGCCGCCGAAGCGTGTGTAGCCGAGGTCGACTTCCCAGGTGGCGCGCAGGTTGGCGCCCACGCCGAGCGTGAGGCCGGTCCGGCCCGCCACGAAGTTGCCGCCCGGTCCGGGCGTCGTGCCTTCCACGTCGTGCGACCACACGACCCGCGGGCTGACATTCCAGGGACCGATCAGGCCCAGGTAGTCCATGCGCACCGCCATGCGGTAGCCCCAGGAGTCGGCGTCGGGGAACTTGCCCTGCGGCTCGACCTCGGTGAACGGCACCGGGTAGGCGTCGTCATGCCGGCTGGCGAGAATCGCGTTGCCGGATACCGAGGTTCCCGGGCCGTTGAAGCGCAGGCCCTGGCCGTTCGGCCCGCCCCAGGTCTTTTCGGGGAAGTTCTCGACGTGGGTAATCCCTGCCTCAAATACCGTCACGATCTGCGACGCGCCCAGCATCGGCGGGAACGCCTTGGTCAGCGTGAACTGGCCCTGCCACACGTCGTAGCGGTCCCAGCCCTGTACGCGCTGGTTCAGGCCATAGGAATTACCCAGCTGGTTGCACTGGGTCACGGTCGAGATCACGCCGCAGCTGGTCGGGAATGGCAACCCCGGCGGCGCCGACAGCGGGAACAGCGCCCGCTCGAATGGCGACAGCGCCGCAAACAGCAGCTCGACGTCGTCGAACTGCAGCGGCGTGTCCCGCTTGAGCGAGAATTCGCCCTGCAGCGCGATGCCGGTCGTACCCAGCTGCGTGTTGAAGGACAGGCCGTACATCTTGATGTCCTCCGGGTACTCGGTGAAGTAGCCGGCAGTCACCCCGTACTCGTGCTTGGCCAGTTCGCTCGCCAGCGCCGAGACATTGCCACCGCCTAGCGCCGTGTTGGCGCCGGTCGTGGCATAGCCGGTGGCCGTGGCCAGCGACATGTTGCCGCCGGCAGCGGCGGCGCGGGACACCGCCGTCGACGCGGCAACCCCGATGGCCGCGGCCGGCGGCAGGCCGGCAGCCAGGGCCTGTGCAGCAGCCCCGGCGGCCGTGGCGGCCCCGACCCCGTTGCCGATGCCCCGTTGCGTGCCCGTGCGGCCGCTGATCAGCGGCAGCTTGCTGTGGAAGTTCATGAAGTAGAAGCCGAATTCCGTGCCGTCGCTGAAGCCTGGCACAAACCACTTGAGCGCGGCGCCGTACTGGCCGTCATCACTCGCCTCGATCGTCGGCAGCCGCGGGATGCCCTGGAAATTCGTGATGAACGGGCCGCCGAGCGGCCGGAAATCCACGCCGTGGTCGGAATAGCCACCGAATCCGAGAAACACAATGTTGCCGCCGCGCACTGCGAAATCGTTCGCGGCAAAGTAGCTGCCCGCCGGTTCCGGCAGGGTTTCGTCCCAGCCGAACAGGTACAGCGCCTCGAGATTGACGTTCTCGGACAGCGCGAACGACGCCTTGACCATCTTCTGCGGCAGGTAGGCCTCGCGCAGCTCCGAGCCCGGCACGCGCAGCGCCGAGACGTCGAAGTGGTTGATGGCGCTGTTGATGCCGCCCTGGATGAACGTGCTCTCGCCCCAGTTCACGACCATGTTGCCGGCGCGCAGGCCGAGCTCGTGCCCGCCCAGGTCCCAGCGCCCGTAGATGAACGCGTCGAGCAACCTGGCGTAGGAACCGGCCAGGTTCTTGCCGGCCTCCGAGATCGGCGTACGGTCGGTCGGCTGCTCTTCGATCTTGTAGTCGTACAGGCCCGATGCGCGCACGAACAAGCCGTAGTTATTGCGGCTCAGCGACAGTTCGGTGACGGCTTTCGCGGCATTCGACACCAGGCCCGTGCCGAAATTGAGGTTGCCGTCGTCGATGTTCGGCGAGCGGCCGGTGCCGCCGTCAGCCACGGCGATCAGGTCCGAGTCCGGGGACTGGATCCGGTACAGCTGCCCATAGGACAGCGTCGTGTCCCAGTTGCCCTCCCATTCGCCGAGCCTGAAGTCGAACGCCTGCGCCGACCCGGCACCCAGCGCCGCAGCCGCAACCAGGGCCGTCGTCACGGCGACGCGCACGGGACGAAATCCGTGCCTGGCAAGATGAGTGATCATTAATTTATCCCCAGTTTTCTCTGATGACCGAGTGTGCTCGGCCGACCCGGAACAACGCCGGAGCAAAGGCCGCCGGCACCCGCTTTTCTTGTTGTGGCGTCGATGCCGATCCCGCGCAGTCCGCACAACGTCTGGCTGAGTATATCAGCGGCACGGCCGGGGCCTAGCCGCGCGACAAATACGTATACGGTTGCTTTGCAGTGCAAAACAATCAGCTGTGCGTGACTTGCAGGATGCTGTTGCGAATCTGCTCCGACAGCACGATGCGCGCATCCTCCGCGACCGCGCGCAGCGGCTCGCCGTAAGTCAGGCGCCCGTCCGGACCGAGCTCGACCACGCGGCGCTCGCGCAGCAGGTCGATGAAGGCGCGGAACATGGTCCGGTCGAAGAACTCGGGCGCGTTCAGACCGTACAGCAGCGATATGCGCTGGGCCATCGCGGTACAACGGCTCTCCAGCCCTTCCGCCGTCAGTTCGCCGCTGCCGGCGCGCAGCAACAGCGCGATCGCCAGATAGTAGCGCTCGATCGTCTGGATGGTGGCCTGGGCCAGCACCGACAGTTGCACCGCCTGCGCCGAGCCGGTCGGCGGCCGCCGCCAGATCCGCCCGTCGTCGCTGCGCTCGAGCAGCCCGTTGTTCGCGAGCGCCGCCAGCACCTCGTCCACGACACCCGCCACCTTCCCTTCCGGCCAGCGCAGCGACAGCTCCTGGCGGATGTACGGATAGACCCGCCAGACCAGCCGGTGCACGTCCTCGCCGCGCATGGACGCATTGTTGAGAAAGGCGCAGGCCACCAGCGACGGCATCGCGAACAGGTGGATGACATTGTTGCGGTAGTACGTGCAGAGAATCGCCGCCTCCTCGGACATGCGCAGCACGTCGCCCAGCGGGTGGCTGCGACGCGTCAGCATGTGCATGGCCTCGCCGGTGGCAATCATCGCGGCCGCATCCGCCTCGGGCGGCACGACGTCGGGCGAGTACGGACACTGCGCCAGCAGCGCCCGGCACAACTCGAGCTGGCGCAACAGGTCGGACTCCAGCATCGCCTGCCGCGGCGTCGCCAGCAGCGCCACACCGAGCAGGTTGATGGGCGTGACGGCCGCCGCGGCGTTGATGCGCTGCATGATCTCGCCGGCCAGCGAATCCACCGCCCTGCTGAACCACGGCGGCCGCGCCGTGTCCACGTCGCCCGATTCGCGCCAGCCCGGTTCCAGTGCGTCGAGGTGTTCCGCCACCAGCACCGGCTCGCCGAAGCTGACCTGCACGCGGCCGAACTGCTCGCGCAGGCTCGGCAGCGCGCGCAGCAGCCCGAGCAGCGTTTCCTTCTCCTTGGGCCGGCCCGACAGCTCGCCGAGGTAGGTGCGGCCCTCGAGCAGGCGTTCGTAGCCGAAATACACAGGCACGTAGGCAACCGGCCGCCGCGGGTTGCGCAGGAAGCTGCGCAGCGTCATCGACAACAGCCCCGTGCGCGGTGCGAGCAGCCGGCCCGTGCGGCTGCGGCCGCCCTCGATGAAGAACTCGATCGGGTGGCCGCGCGCCATCATCACGTCCACGTACTTGGTGAACACGATCGGGTACAGGCCCGCGCCGCGGAACGACCGCCGCAGGAAGAACGCGCCGCCCTTGCGCAGGTACCGGCCGAGGACCGGCAGGTTCAGGTTGATGCCCGCCGCCACGTAGGGCACGGCATAGCCGCGGTTGTAGATGACGTAGGACAGCAGCAGGTAGTCCATGTGGCTGCGGTGGCAGGGCACGTACACGATCGAGCAACCGGGTGGCAGCCGCTCCAGGTGCTCGGCGTTGCGCACGTCCACGCCGTCGTACAGGCGGGTCCACAGCCAGGTCAGCAGGCGCTCGACGACCCGCACGAAGGAGTGCGAATAATCGGCGGCGATCTCGATCGCGAATCTGCGCGCCGCGCGCAGCGACTCGCGCCGGGTGCGGCCGCGCTCGCGCATTTCCTGGCGGACGGCCTGGCGAATGGCGCGCGTGCGCAGCACCTGAGCGACGATGACGCGCCGCGTCGCCAGTTCCGGACCGACGGTCTCGGCGCGCATGTGGCGGAATTCGTTGCGCAGCTCGCGCAGCAGGCGACGGGCGGCGCGTGCCGGGTCCTGGCCGTCGTCCGCATAGCTGCGCGCCGCGCGCGGTTCGCCGATGCGGATCAGCGTGCTGCGGCCGTTGAACAGTATGGACAGCAGGCGGCGAAACGGTCCCACCAGCGCCCAGCTCTCCGACAGCACCAGGTCCAGCCACGATCGCTCGCGCTGCGGCGCCCGGCCCCAGTAGACGGCGACCGGAATGATGTCGAGCTCGAGGTCCGGCTTCCTGGCCACCGCGGCGATGGCCGCGGTCAATTCGCGCGGCATGCGGCGGTCGGCGCGCTTGCGCAGCACGCCCGCCCGCCGCTCCAGGGCGACGTAGGAGCGCTGCAGCTGCAGGTCGCCGGCGGCGAGGCGCTTGCCGGGCCGCCGCAGGCCGCCGTCCATGCAGGCCTGTTCCACGGCCAGAAAACCGGACAGGCTGCGTTCCTCCAGCACGTACAGCACCGGCCGGGCGCGGCCGCGCAGGCGCTCGCTCGCATCCTCGGGAACCAGGGTCGGGCGCACGAACACCCGCGACAGGCCGCGCAGCCCCCAGAAGAAAGTGCGATCGAGACCCAGGTAACGGTTCATGAATCTGCCCGCCATGGCGCGGCGCTTGCGGCGCCGGCCGCGATGCCGGCTTGCCGTGTGCGCGTCACTCCTGCGGCGGGGCGCCCTCGCTCTCGCGCAGTTGCCTCTGCAGCGCCTCGCGGTGTGCATCCATGGCGTCGTTGGTACGGTCTTCGGCCTTGCCCGGTGCGGTGACGAGGTCACCGAACACGGTCTCCTCCGGCTTCATGCCCTCGTGCTCCTCGCGATGCGCGTCACCGCAGGCGGTCAGCACCAGCAGGACGGCGCATGCGGCAAACCGGGCGTGCGTGGGCATGGATGCCCTCCGGGTGTGGTTTGCATCAGTCTAACCTGAACGGCCGGGCCGTGGACGGCACCCGGTCCGTTGTGAGAACTTGTCGCCATGGCTGAATTCACCGGCAAGGTGGTCGTCCTGACGGGTGCCAGCGAAGGCATTGGCCGGGCACTCGCGCTGCAACTGGCGGACCAGCAGGCGGCGGTGGTGCTCGCCGCGCGCGACCGCGGGCGCCTGACGGAGCTCGCAGCGCTGTGCGCAGAACGCGGCGCCAGGACGCTGGTGGCGCCGACCGACGTGGGCGAGGAGGCCCAGTGCGCGGCGCTGGTCGCCACGACGCTCGAACACTTCGGGCGGATCGACATGCTGGTCGTCAACGCCGGCGCAAGCATGTGGTCGCGCCTCGACGAACTCGAGGACACGCAGGTGCTCGAGCGGCTGATGCGCGTCAATTACCTCGGCGCGGCGTGGACCACCCGGCCTGCGCTGCCGGCGCTCAAGGCGGCACGCGGGCGGATCGTCGCGGTGTCGAGCGTCACTGGCCTGGTCGGCGTACCCACCCGCACCGGTTACTGCGCCAGCAAGCACGCGATGATGGGGTTCTTCGAGGCGCTGCGCATCGAGCTGATGGATCACGGCGTGTCGGTCACGCTCATCGCGCCCGATTTCGTGCTGTCGGAGATCCACCGCCGCGCACTGGGCCCGGACGGGCGGCCGCTGGGGACCAGCCCGATGCAGGAAGCGCGCATCATGACGGCCGAGGACTGCGCGCGCATCATCCTGCGCGCCGCCGCCGCGCGCGAGCGGCTGGCCTTCACGTCGGCGCGCGGCCGCGTGCTGCGCTGGGCCAAGCTCGTCGCGCCCGGGCTGGTGGACCGGGCGGCGGCGCGGGCCATACGCCGGCGCTACTGACTGGCCGCGGCGCGCCCTATTTGCGGCGCAGGTGCGGCAGGTCGAGCGCGACCAGGAAATACTCGAACAGGTAGTTGATCAGCGGGATCTGGTCCTGCATGCGGTGGTCCGCATCGATGATGTGCAGGATCGCGTTGTGCTCGCGAGCGTATTGCACGCTCTCCTCGACCGGCACGATCTCGTCGCGCCAGCCATGCACGATCGTCATCGGACAGTCCTCGGCCCGCGGCACCGGGACCGGCTGGTCGGGCAGCCGCAGCGCTGGCGCCAGCAGGAACAGGCCGCGGGCCCGCAACAGCGAAGACGCCGACGTGGCGACGTGGCCACCCAGGCTCGAGCCGACCAGCACGAGGTCGCCGCGCAGGTCGCGGCAGTAACTGAGCAGGCGGGTCATGCGGTCGTGCGGATCCTCCACGCCCCGGTAGTCCACGGAATCCGCTTCGTAGCCCTCGCTGCGCGCGACCTCGGCCATGGCCGCGATCTTGGACCCCCAGGGCCCGCTTTCCTTGCCGTGCGAGAAGACCACGTGATGGTTGGGCATGCGCCGCTCCGCATCGCAAAGGCGGGATGGTAACAAAAGGCCGCGCGGCTCAGCGCGCGCCCTTGCGCGGCCCCCACAACCACTCGTCGAGACCGGCGCCCGGCGCGGACCGGTCGGTCAGCAGGCGCGCGCCGCGGAACCGGTGGCCTTCCGCCTCGAGCCGCCGCCGCTGCTCGAGATGCGCGGCAGATCCTGCCGGGAAACTGATTCTCGGTCCGGCCGCGAGAACCCGGTGCCACGGCAGGCGCAGCGCCGGCGGCGCCACCTTGAGGGCGTGCCCCACGAGCCGGGCCCGGCCCGCCAGCCCGGCGCGGCTGGCGACGCCGCCGTAGGTGTCCACGTGACCGCGCGGGATGGCGGCGATGACCCGCCAGATCCGCTGCAGCCGCGCGTCGCGCTCCGCCCCGCTGTTTTTCAGACCCACGTCCTTGCCCCTCCGGTACGGTGCGCGCAGGATGGCCGCCGGGTCCGATCGCGCCAGGCACGCGGCCTGGCGCGCCGCACCGGTCCCGGCGATACCGCAGATGGCCACGGACTTGCGAACCGACGATATCGAAGAACCGACGCTGATCCGCGGCCGCGGCAACCCGTTGAGCATGATCGCACGGCTGCCGCTGCTGGCGGGCCTGCCGCAGGAACTCGTGATGGCGGCCGCCGCCGAGCTGGAGTGGATCTCGTTGCCCGGCGGCACCGAACTGTTCGCGGCCGACGATCCGGGCGACGCCCTGTATTTCGTGATCAGCGGTTGCCTCGGCGCGGTGGGCCGTGACGGGCGGCTGCGCGGCCGCATCGCGGCCGGAGAGTGTGTCGGCGAGATGGCGCTGATCGCCGAACAGCCGCGCACCGCGACCGTGCGCGCGCTGCGCGATTCGGACGTGGCCCGGCTGCCGGCCGAGGCCTTCCGGCGCCTGCTGCTCGGCAATCCCGAAGCGATGCTGCGGATGGCGCGGCTGACGGTCCAACGACTTGCCGCCAGCGGGCGGCCGCGGCCCGACGCGGGACCGCGCACGTTTGCACTCGTGCCGCAGGACCCGCAGGTGGATACCGCGGGAGTCGTGGCCGGGCTGGTGGCCGCGCTCAGCGCCTGGGGGCGCGTCGAACTGGTACGGAACGAACGCGGCCGCGACCATACCAGCCAGTGGTTCCACCGGCTCGAGTCGCAGGCGGATTTCGTCGTGTACACCGCCGAACCGGGTGAATCGGCCTGGACCCGGCTGTGCGTACGCCAGGCGGACGCCTTGCTGCTGCTGGCGAGCGCACAGTCCGAGCCCGGTCAGTTCCGTTGCCTCTCGGGCTCGCGGGGGGCCGTGGATCGCGCCGAGCTGTTGCTGCTGCATGGCGGGTCCTTCCGTACCGGACGCGCGGCGGCCTGGCGCGCGCGGCTGCCGGGCGTGGCCGTGCACCATGTCAGCGGACCCGGCGACGTGGCGCGCGTGGCGCGCATGCTGACCGGCCGTGCGGTCGGGCTGGTGCTGTCCGGCGGCGGCGCACGCGGCTTCGCGCACATCGGCGTCATCCGCGCGCTGCGCGAGCATGGCGTGCCGATCGACCTGATCGGCGGCTCCAGCATCGGCGCGATCCTCGGCGCCGGCGCCGCAGCCGGCTGGAGCGACCGCGAGATGGTTCGCAACTTCCGCCGTAGCTTTGTCGACACGAACCCGCTGTCCGACTACACGCTGCCGCTGCTGTCGCTGGTCGCAGGACGCAAGGTAGGCAGATTACTGCGCCGCGAGTTCGGCGAGGTCGCCATCGAGGACCTCGCGACCCCGTTCTTCTGCGTGTCCGCGAACCTGACCTCCGGCCGCGTGGCCGTGCACGATAGCGGACTGCTGTGGCGCTGGCTGCGTGCCTCGATCGCAATTCCCGGCGTCCTGCCACCCGTGTTCCGCGGCGGCGAGATCTTCGTGGACGGCGGCACCATGAACAACCTGCCGATCGACCTGATGCGCGGACTGCGGCGCGGACCGGTCGTCGGCGTGGACGTCGGCGCAGACCCCGCCTTTTCGACCGACCTGGAGGCGACCGAGGTCCCGCCCTGGTGGAAGTTCGTCACCCGCCGCAGCCCGCGGCTCAAGCGCCCGAACATACTGCAGATCCTGCTGCGTGCCGGGATGGTCAACAGCGCAGCGACGACCGTCGAGCAGCGCCAGCTAAGCGACCTGCTGTTGCAGCCGGCGCTCGAAAGCGTGGACCTGCTCGACTGGCACGCATTCGACCAGGCCATCGAAATCGGCTACCGCTGCGCAGCGGAACAGCTGGCTGCCGGCGCGTTGCGCGATCCCGCCTAGCGGGTCTTTCAGCCGGCCACGAGCACCGGCGCAACCTCCGCCTCGCCGAGCAGCGCCGGGTGGCGCGCGCCGGCCTGCAGGTGATTCAGCGTGACCCTTCGCAGGCGGCTGCCGCCGGCCTGGTGGCTGACCAGGTAGGTGTGGAATTGGCCCGGGCGGGCAGCCGCGAATCCGAACAGCAGGTTGACGGTTCCGCGATCGCGCTCCAGCGGCCGGTTGACGCGCTCGTCGCAAATCGCGAACCAGCGGTCGTCCGGCTCGCGCCCGGCGAACGCGCCTTCCGCCTCCAGTGCGCTGAAGAAGCCGCGCAGCTGGCGATCGGCCCTGGACCACAGGGCCGGGCCGTTTGGCTCGAACAGCATCCAGCGGGTGCCTCGTTCGATGCTGTTGAGTACGAACAGGGCGAGGCGGCGATTGGCGAGCAACCGCCAGTCTGCGCAGGCCGCGCCGGGCCCGGCCATGGTGCGCGCCCCGAACGCCGCGCCGGGCGTGGGCCTGACCGAACTCAGGACGTTGATGCCAGCCGCCGCCAGCCTTTCGCGCTCCTGCGTCCCCACTGCGCACAGCGAGCGCATGCCGGGCCTGAGCACCGCGTCGTCGCCGTCCGTGGCCGTGGCCCACAGCGGGCGGCGGGAATCGGCGCGCGACAACATGCCCGCCACCGCGCCACAGGGCGGGAACGACTCGAAACGGCCCCGCAGCTTGTCGTGCGCGAGCAGTCTCGGGAAGTACATGACGGCGCCGTCGCTGGTGAAGGCCCAGTCCCGAACCCCTTGCAGCGCCGCGTCCGGCGTGTCCCATTCGCGCGGCGGATCCACGATCAGGATGGCACGGCGGTCGTTGCAGTAGCGGTTTGCGACCAGCAGCGCGCTCGGCCCGATGTCCACGTCGCGCGCCAGCGGCGGGATGCACAGGAAATCGAAGTGCTCGGCCGATGCCAGCGCGAACAGGCCCGTGTTGCGCGCCGCCGAGCCGATGACGTCGTAATCCGTCAGCGGTCCGCCGTCGTCACCGTCGGGGTTGGCGCACACGTAGGCCGCCAGTCCCTGGCCGCGGGTTGCATGGGTCTCGGACGGGCGGGCGGGCGGCACGGTTCCCGCCACGCGCAACAGCTGGGATTCGGTCAGCGCATCGGCGATGAACCGCGCCGACGCCTCGTCCACCGACAGCCGCCGGTAGATTTCCTGGTCCTCGATGTGTTCGGAACCCGGCGCGCGTACCCGCTGCAGCACCAGGTTGAAGCGCTCCGGCTCATTGTCGCCAATCCCGTCGTAATCGACGGCGGCGCGCAGGAACTCGCGCGTGCCGGGGGCGACGGCACGCAGCGTCAGGCAGCCGCCCGGTGTCGGCAGCGACAGCGTACAGGGGCTGGCGCCGTTGGCCACGCGCACGACGATCGCTTCGGTGCCACCGCTTTCGAAGTACTGCTCGACCGCATAGGACAGCGTGCTCGGCTGCCACAGGCCGCCGAAAGTCCGCCGGAAGTCGCCGATGTTGTGCAGCGTGACCGCGCGGTTCAGCGGCCCGCGCAGGGTGCGCCCGACAAAGGCCGCAATACCGGTGCGGGCGCGCGCAATCGACTGCTCGGCGCTTGCTTCTTCTTGTACGTCGATCCCGGTGAGGCGTTCGGCCACCGGCGGCTCCCCTGGTTTGGGAGAGGTTAGCACAACGCCGACGTGCCGTAGCGTGCTGGTCTATGCTGGCGTGTCGCCACCCGGAGCGTCCACGCCAAATGCAATCCCGAGCCACCGGCTCGCGCACCGGCTTCCTGCTCTCGGTCGTCACCGCCTGCATGTGGGGCGTGCTGCCGATCGCGCTCAAGCTGTCGCTCGAGCGGCTCGACGCCTACACGATCACCTGGTGGCGGCTGGCGAGCGTCGCGCTGCTGCTCGGTGCGGTGCTGGCCTGGCAGCGACGCCTGCCGCCGCGGTCCGCGCTCGACCGGCACACCGCGTTGCTGCTCGTCATCGCCACGCTGGGACTGCTGGCCAACTTCGTCCTCTACCTCGTGGCGCTCGACCACACCTCGCCCAGCATTGCCCAGGTCGTCATCCAGGTCGCACCGCTGATGCTGCTGCTGGGCGGCGTGTTCCTGCTGCGCGAGCGGTTCGCACCGCGCCAGTGGGCCGGCTTCGCCGTGCTCGGCGCGGGCCTGCTGCTGTTCTTCAACGAGCGGCTGCCCGAACTGGCCCGGCCAGGCGAGGGGCTTGGCCTCGGCGTCGCGCTGCTGTTGGCCGCCTCGGCGACCTGGGCGAGTTACGGCCTGGCGCAGAAGCGGCTGCTGGCCCGGCTCTCGGTGCGGCAGATCCTGTGGATCATCTTCACCGGCTGCGCCATCCTGCTGGCGCCGTTCGCCGCCTGGCGCCCGGTGCTGGCGCTCGGGCCGCTGCATGCGTGGGCGCTGGTCTTCTGCTGCGTCAACACGCTGGTCGCGTACGTCAGTTTCGCCGAGGCGCTCAGGCACTGGGAAGTGTCGCGGGTCAGTGCGGTCATAGCGACCGCGCCGCTGGTGACGGTGGCGGCGATGTGGTTGCTGGAGCGGATCGTGCCCGGCCTGCTCGACGCCGAAGGGCTCAGCGCCGCCAGCATCGCCGGCGCACTGCTGGTCGTGGCAGGCTCCATGGTCAGCGCGCTGGCCAACCGGCCGGGCGCACGGCCGGTGACGCCCGACATCTGAGCGCTCAGCGTTTCGCGCCGGTCGCTGGCCGGTCCGGCTCACGCTCCGCCAGCAGCTCGCGCATGCTGCCCTGGTCCGCGTACTGATCCTCGTTGCCGTCCCAGGTGGCGCCGCGCGGCAAGGCGTTGCGCACCACCGGCGCGGCCGCCAACATTGCGGTCACCGTCTGCTCGTGACCACGGGTCACCGGCAGCGGCAGGCTGTCGGGCTCGCGCGAAACCTCGCGCGCGCGCTCCCAGTTGATGCGCGCGTCCTCGGCGACGATGTGTTTCCACAAGGGCGACTTCGACCGCTCACCCTTCTTGCGCAGCGCGACCGGCCCGTGTTCCCAGTTGCGCCCGTCGTCCTCGAGGGGTCCGTAGGCCTGCACGAACAGGACGTCGCCGTCCCAGCCCAGCAGGTATGGCTGGTTGACCACCGTCACCGGCGTGTTGAGTGGCAGCGCCTCGAACAGCAGCGCAATGTCCTCGGGATAGAGGCGGATGCAGCCGTGACTGGCCCGCATGCCGACCCCGTAGGGCTTGTTCGTTCCGTGCATCAGGTAGCTGGGCCAGCCGAGCCGCATCATGTGCCGGCCGAGCGGATTGTCCGGCCCGGGCGGGACCTTGGCCGGCAGCGGATCGCCGTCTGCCGCATGTTCCTTGCGCACCGACGCGGGCGGCGTCCACGAAGGGTCCTTCACGCGCGAGACGATCTTGGTGCGTCCCTCGGGGGTCTGCCAGCCGACCTTGCCGATGCCGATCGGGTGCGACACGACCTCGACCGGCGCCCGCTTGTCCTTGCGCGGCGGGTAGTAGAACAGCCGCATGGACGCCAGATTGAGCACGACGCCCTCGCGCGGCGCGTCCGGCAGGACGAAGCGCGTCGGCAGCGTGATGCGCGTGCCCTCACCGGGCAGCCATGGGTCCACGCCGGGGTTGGCGCGCAGGATCTCTTCGTAGCCGACGTTGAAGCGACGCGCGATGTCCGGCAGCGTGTCCTCGTGGCGCGCCACGGTCACCTGCACGCGGCCGACGATGTCGCTGCCCGGCGCCACCAGGAAACGATGCATCGCGTCCGCCAGCGGCGCTTCAGGCATCGGCGGCGGCGGCGGCGGCGCGACCGGCACGACCGGTTTCCTGCGCCACAGTGACTCGAACGGCACGCAGGCCGTCATGCTGAACGCAAGCAGCAGAATCACGAGCAGGCGGCCGCTGCGCCGACGGTCTGGCATTTGCATCGGGTGATTATGGCATCCCGGATCGCAACCGGTAACCACGCGCGGCTGTCCGCGGCTCGCGACAGGCCGGCCCGGGCGCCGTCACAGCAGGACGGGACGGTCGGGCAATTCGTCGCGGCCGCGCCCCGGGTCCGCCGGGAAATGCGCCGCCATCAGCCGGCTGGCCGCGGCGATGCCGTGCAGCGCGCCGGTCTCGAATTCACCGGCCGCGAACCGCGCCCGCATCGCATCACAAATCTCCTGCCAGGCCGCATCAGCGACGCGTTCGCTGACACCGCGGTCCGCGACGATCTCCACGTTACGGTCGGCGAACAGCAGGTAGATCAACAGGCCGTTGTTGCGCTCCGTGTCCCACATCCGCAGCCGCGAGAAGACCTCGATCGCGCGCTGCCGCGATGTGGTCGAGCGCAGCAATTCCCGCCAGTCGAGGTCGGCTTCCACGGCGAAGCGGATTTCGCCATCGTGAAGTCGTTCGCCGGTCCGCACGGCGTCTTCGATCGCTTTGAGGGTCGAGTCCGGAAATGCGCGGCGCACCGACCGGTGGCTGGCCGCGAGGTGCTGCCAGAAGCGACGCCACTGCATCACCACCTCCCGCTGGCGCCGCCGCCGCCGAAACCGCCACCGCCACCGCCGAAGCCACCGCCGAAGCCACCGCCTCGCGTACCGCCGCCCCAGGAACCCCAGCCGGCTCCACCGCCGCGCCCGCCGGTCGTCCAGCCGCGCCGCGGCATGCCGCCGAGCAGCGCCACGAGGAACACGACCACGCCGGCGACGGCCGCGACACCGAGCACCTGCACCAGCAGCCAGGCGATGCCGCCGGCCAGGCCGCCGGTGGCCGCGGCGCCGCCCAGGCGGCCGAGCAGCGACCGCAGGATTCCGCCGCCGATGATGGTAAACACCAGCAGCAACGGCAGGATCGGCGCCCCGATCCGGGCGTCGTCCCGCCAGCCCCGGTCCGGCTCCGGCAGCGGCTCGCCTTCGATGACGCCCAGCAGCCGCTCGATCCCTGCCTGCAGGCCGCCGAAGTAGTCGCCCTGCCGGAAATAGGGCGTGATGACGTCGCTGACGATCCGCTTGGCGATGGCGTCGGGCACGGCGCCCTCGAGTCCGTAGCCCACCTCGAGCCGTACCGCGCGGTCTTCGAGCGCAACGACGAGCAGCGCGCCGTCGTCGATGCCCTTGCGGCCCAGCTGCCACTGCTCGGCCACACGCAGGGAGAACGGCTCGATGTCCTCGGCCCCGGTCGTGGGCACGATGAGGATTGCGATCTGGCTGCCCTTGGCGGTCTCGAAGTCCGCCAGGCGCTGCTCCAGCTGTTGCCGCTGGGCAGCGTCGAGTGTCGTGGTGAGGTCCGTGACGCGCTGCACCAGCGCCGGCACCGGCACGAGGTCGGCGCGCGCCGCCGGCGCGACCGCCGCCAGGGCCGTCGTCAACAGCAGCCAGCCGATGCCAGAGGCGCGCATGGCGGCGCGCGGTCCCCGCTCAGCCCTGCGGAGCGGCTTCGGCCGACGGCTGCGTGAAGTCCACCACCGGCGGCTGCGAAATCTCGGCTTCGTTCTCGACCGCAAAATTCGGCTTGAGCTTGTGACCGAAGATCATGGCGGTGAGGTTGGTCGGGAACTGCCGCACCGTCACGTTGTAGTCCTGCACCGCCTGGATGTAGCGGTTGCGGGCCACCGTGGTGCGGTTCTCGGTGCCTTCGAGCTGCGCCTGCAGGTCGCGGAAGTTCTGGTCGGACTTCAGCTCCGGGTAGTTCTCCACGGTCACCAGCAGTCGCGACAGCGCGCCCGACACTTCGCCCTGCGCCGCCTGGAACTGCGCCAGCGACGCCGGGTCGTCGGCGTTGACCTGGATCTGCGAGGCCCTGGCACGCGCCTCGGTGACGCCGATCAGGACCGTCTGCTCCTGCGCCGCGAATCCCTTGACGGTGGCGACCAGGTTGGGGATCAGGTCGGAACGCCGCTGGTACTGGTTCAGCACCTCCGCCCAGGCCGACTTGATCTGCTCGTCCTGGGTCTGCAGCGTGTTGTAGCCGCAGCCCTGCAGGAACAGGGCCGCCCCGACAACGATCACGATGGCCAGCATGCGCATGTCTGTACTCCCTGCACGTGAGCGCTGCACCCCGCGGGTGGCGCTCACCAGATGGTGACGCGGTCCTGCGCCGGACGCCACAGCTTGTCGCCCTCCGCGAGGCCGAAGGCCTCGTAATAGGGCTCGAAGTTCGTGACCACGCCGTTGGCGCGGAACTCGGCCGGTGAGTGCGGGTCGCTGAGCAGCTGCTCGCGCAGCGCCTCCTCGCGCTGCTTGGTGCGCCAGATCTGGCCGAAGCCGAGGAAGAAGCGCTGCTTCGCCGTGTAGCCGTCGACCGGCGCCGGCTCGTCGCCGTCCAGCGACAGACGCCACGCCTGCCATGCAATGGCCAGGCCGGACAGGTCGCCGATGTTCTCGCCGAGCGTCAGCTCGCCGTTGACGGCCTGGTCCGGCAGCGGCTTGAAGCCCGCATATTGCGCCACCAGCCGGTTGGCGCGCTCATTGAAGGCCGCATTGTCCTCGGTGGTCCACCAGTCGCGCAGGTTGCCGTCGCCGTCGTACTGGCGGCCCTTGTCGTCGAACCCGTGGCTGATCTCGTGGCCGATCACCGCGCCGATGGCGCCATAGTTCACGGCGGCGTCCGCCGCGACATTGAAGAAGGGGGGCTGCAGGATCGCCGCCGGAAAGGCGATCTCGTTGGCCGGCGGCATGTAGTAGGCGTTGACCGTCTGCGGGCTCATCAGCCACTCGGTGCGATCCACCGGCTGGTCGAGCCGCGCCAGCTCGCGGTGCCATTCGAAGGCGGTCGCACGCAGCACGTTGCCCACCAGGTCGCCACGGTCGATGTCGAGCGCCGAATAGTCACGCCACACGTCCGGGTAGCCGATCTTGACCCGGATCTTCGCGAGCTTTTCGTGCGCCTCCTTGCGCGTGTCCGGCCCCATCCACTCGAGTTCATCGATGCCCTTGTCCATCGCGCGACGCAGGTTCTCGACCAGCACGTCCATGCGCTGCTTGGCCACCGGCGGGAAGTGCCGCACGACGTACTCGCGCCCGACCTCGAAGCCCATGCCGCGGTTCACCTCGCTGACCGCGCGCTTCCAGCGCGGCCGGATTTCCGGCGTGCCGCGCAGCGTCTTCGAGTTGAAGTCGAACTCGGCCTGCACGAACGCGTCCGACAGGTACGGCGCGAAGTCGTTCAGCAAGCGCGCATCGAGGTACAGCTTCCAGTCGTCCAGCGACACCTCGCCGAGCAGCTTGCCGAGCGCGGTCGCGTAGCTGGGCTGCCCGAGCACGAACTCGCCGTGCGGCACGCCGGCGCCATCCAGCAGCGCCGTCCAGTCGACGCCGGGCGCGGTCCCGGCAGCCTGCTCGAGATCCACGCGGTTGTAGGTCGCGACCGGGTCGCGCAGCGCGACGCGGGGCCACTGCGCTTCCGCCAGTTGCCGTTCGAGCGCCATGACGCGCGTCGCGCCGTCGGCCGGTTCCCCGATACCGCCCAGTTCCAGAAGGCGCGTCAGGTAGGCGAGGTACTTGGCGCGGATCTCGACGAACTTCGCGTCGTCGCGCAGGTAATAGTCCCGGTCCGGCAGCCCCAGCCCGCCCTGCCACAGGTAGGTGGCATAGGCACCCGAGTTGCGCCGGTCGATCGAAATGAAAGTCGCGAGCGGTACGGACACGCCGCTCGTGGCTGCCCTGCCCATGAACGCAGCGACCTCCGCCGGCGACGACAGCGCGGCGATGCGGGCCAGTTCGGCCGCGACCGGCCTGGCGCCGAGATCCTCGGCACGGGCCCCATCCATGTAGCTGGCGTAGTAGTCGCGCATCTTGCGGCCGCCCGCAACGCCGGCGACGGCCGGCGACTCGAGGATGGCGCGCACATTGTGATCGGATTCATCGCGCAGCTGGTCGAACATGCCCCAGCGCGGGCGGTCCGACGGGATCTCGGTCGTGCGTAGCCAGCTGCCGTTGACGTACCGGAACAGGTCGTCCTGCGGCCGGCTCTTGGCATCGAAGCCGGCCAGGTCCAGGCCCGAGGCCATCGAGCTGGCCATGTCGGCGGCCTGGGCAAGGCCCGCACAGAGTAAAAACACGGCGGCGGCAATCGCCAGGCTGCGCAAGTTCATCTGCTGACTTCCTCTGGTGTCCATGCAGTGCTCGACGCCTGGCGCTCGCGGCGCGCTGCGTCGGGGGGCGCACAGATTACCAGAGCGAACCAGCCGCGGCAGGGTTCCCCGCGGCTGGCGCGGCGCGGCCAGTACGGACCGATGACGTTGCGGTAGAAATCGTCCACGATTTCATCGATCCCGGTGCCGGCGACGAACCGGCCGTAGCTCCACACCGCCGCCACCCCGTGCGGGCGCAGCACGCGCCGGACCTCGATGCGGAAACGCGCCCAGTCGAACCAGTGCGCCGCCTGGGCGGCCGTCACCAGGTCATAGCTGCAGTCGGGCACGCCGACCGCCTCGGCACGCTCGCACACATACTCGATGCGTGGATGCGCGCGCGCCGCGGCCAGCTGCGCCGGGCTCGGTTCGCAGGCCCGCACCCGCCGGAAATGCCGCGCCAGGCCCCATGCGGCCTGGCCGTTGCCCGCGCCCACATCGAGCGCATCGCCACAGGCCGGCGCCACCGACGCCAGCCAGTCGAACAGCGCGGCCGGGTACTGCGGCCGGCAGCGTGCGTACTCGCCCGCCTGGGCCGAGAAATGATCCTCGAACGCCGCGCCGTCATGCATGGGCGGCATGTTATGCCGGCCGCAGCGCCCCATACGAGCGGACGCGGCGCTGCCGCAGCGCCAGCGCGCAGCCTGGCCACAAAAAAAGAGCCCCGGGGCAACGCCCCGGGGCCTGAGTAGCGGACTTTCGGTGAAGGGAAGGAAGTCCGCTAGGGGATTCACGCCAATGCCAATCGCTACGGTCCAAACCTACGCCGGCCGGACCCCGACATCTGTGACCGTCTGCACAGATTCCCGCGCCCGGCAACTATTGGCCGTCGGCGAGGATCGATCCGGGTGTCCACGAACCGCCGGCCGCGGCTAGAATCGCGGGCAGCAGCCTACGGACTTGACATAATGGGACGATGGAAACCGCCCGCCCAGCCGGGCTCGAAGTACATCACGCCCGCCGGCTCGCGGCGGCTGCACGGGGAGCTGGACCGCTTGTGGCGCGTCGAGCGCCCCGAGGTGACCCGCGCGGTATCCGAAGCCGCAGCCCAGGGCGATCGCTCCGAGAACGCCGACTACATCTACGGCAAGCGCCGGCTGCGGGAAATCGACGGCCGGGTGCGGCACCTGCGCAAGCGGCTCGAGAACATCGTCGTGGTCGACCAGGCGCCGTCCGATCGCAGCCGGGTGTACTTCGGGGCGTGGGTCGAGCTCGAGGACGAATCCGCCGCCGCGCGCCGGCACCGCATCGTCGGACCCGACGAATTCGATGCCGCGCCGGGTTACATCAGCATGGACTCGCCGCTGGGCCGCGCGCTGCTCGGCAAGCGGCTCGGCGACGAGATCACCATCGCGCTGCCGGACGGCGAGCAGCGGTTCGCCATCGTCGGCATCAGCTACGAGTGAGATGCACCCATCACAGAGCCGGGCCAGGCAATTTCTGGCCCTGGTTCACCGGACGATGAAAGGCCGGGCCTTCCGGCCCGGCCCTTTCCATCGGCCATCTCAGCGCCGGATACTCAAACGACGCGGACGTTCTTGAACTGCCAGGGGTCGCTCTCGTCCATGTCCTCCGGGAACATGCGCCCGCGGTCGAACAGCGGCGTCCAGTCGGTGTACTGGCCGACCACCGGACCGAGATACGGCATGCAGATCTCCAGGTTGCGCCGGAAGTCGATCTCGTCCGGCTCGACCAGGCCTTCGCTCGGGTTCTCCATGGCCCAGACCATGCCGGACAGCGCCGCGACGCAGACCTGCAGCGAAGTCGCGCTGTTGTAGGGAGCGAGCTTGCGCGCCTCGTCGGTCGAGAGCTGCGATCCGTACCAGTAGGCGTTCTTGTCGTGGCCCGCCAGCAGCACGCCCAGCTCGTCGATGCCGGCCGTGATGTCCTGCATCATGATGCGCTTGCGTTCCTGCATGCGGTAGTTGCTGCCGCAAAACTCGTGCACCGAGAGCACGGCATTGTCGGAAGGATGGTAGGCGTAATGCACCGTCGGCCGGTAAGTGGCCTTTTCGCCCTCCTTGACGGTCAGGTAGTCGGAGATCGAGATCGACTCGCCGTGGGTGATCAGGAAGCCGTGAAAATGCCGGGCGATCGGCGTCCACGTCCGCACCCGCGTCGCGCAGCCGGGCTGCATGAGGAAGATCGCGTTCTTGCGGCCGAAGTCGTGCTGCCGGCCATCGCGCGGGAAATGCCGCTCGTGGGTGCCCCAGCCCATCTCCGCCGGCTGGCTGCCTTCGCTGACGAACCCGTCCACGGACCACGTGTTCACGAACTCGCCCGGTACCTTCGGCTGGCTGCACAGCTGCGTGTCGCGCTCCGCGATGTGTATCACCTTGACGCCGAGTTGCATGGCCAGCGCGGCCCATGCCTCGCGGCTGGCCGGTTCCGCAACCTCGACACCGGTGTCCGCCGCAATGTTGAGCAGCGCCTGCTTGACGAAATGCGAGACCAGTCCGGGGTTGGCACCATGCGTGACCACCGCGGTCGGGCTCTTGGCGTGACCCTTGCGCAGTTCCAGCGCCTCCTCGCGCAACGCGTAATTGGTGCGGCGGCTGGCCGGGATGTTCGGGTCGTTGTAGCCGCCGGGCCAGGGCTCGAGGCAGGTGTCGAGGTACAAGGCACCCTTCTCCCGGCACAACTTGACCAGCGCGATGCTCGAGACGTCCACCGACAGGTTGAGCAGGAAGTCGCCGCGCCCGACCAGCGGCTCGAGCACGTGCCGGTAGTTCTCTCGGGTCAGCGGATGCTTGATGAAGCGAATGCCGTACTGCTCGGCTTCGGCTCGTCCGGCGTCGTCCGCGGTCACGATCGTGATGCGGTCGGGCGACAGTCCGCCGATGTGGCGCAGGATCAGCGGCAGGACGCCCTGGCCGATGCTGCCGAAGCCTATCATCAGGATCCGGCCGGGAAATGTCGTGTGGATCTTCTCGTTGGTCATGATGGAAGCTCGTCCGCGGTTGGCAACAATGTGGCACGGCCGCGCGGGCCGCACAGTGAGCCTGGTAATTTAACCCAATTGAGGCGGCCTACGCAGCGTGGATACCCGGCAGCGAAACAGCAGAGCCGGCACGGGCCGGCTCGGGCGCACATTCACGAGTCGCGCCGTGGCGCGCGCTCAGTGCAATGCCATGCCGTCCCATTCATGCAGCGCACCGGGCGCCGCCTCGAGCCGCTGCCGTTCCTCGGCGACCGCGCGTCGCCAGAAATCACGCTCCCGATCGGACAATTCCGGCAGGTGCTGGCGGCCCGCCGGGTCTGGCTGCCTGCAAACCGGGCTGTCGTTCGCTTGCCTGCTCATGGTTGCTGAGATGCGCCCCGCGCCGAAATGGTTGCAACGCACACGCTAGACTGCGCCGGGCGAACCGGCGGAACGGAGACGGCATGCGCTACGAGACCCTGATCGCGCCCGGAACACTGGCCCCGCTGCTGGCGGATCCGCGGTTGCTCGTCGTGGACTGCCGCTTCGACCTGGCCCGTCCCGACGCCGGCCGACAGGCCTGGACGCAAGGCCACCTGCCGGGCGCCGTGTACGCGCACCTCGAGCGCGACCTGTCCGCGCCGGTCACGCCGCAGACCGGGCGCCATCCGCTGCCGGCGCCGGACGTCTTTGCCGCGACCCTGTCCCGCTGGGGCGTCGACGATCAGACGCAGGTTGTCGCCTACGATGACGCCGCGGGCATGTTCGCGGCCCGCCTGTGGTGGATGTTGCGCTGGCTCGGTCACGACGCGGTCGCGGTGCTGGACGGCGGACTGGCCGCGTGGCAGGCCTGCGGCGGCCGCATGGACACCGCCGAGCCGTCACCGCGAGCGGCCGGTTTCAAGGCCCGGCTGCGGCCCCTCATGGCCGTGACCACCGCCGAGGTCGTACGCGAGCTGGCCGCGCGCGCGTGCCTGCTGGTCGACGCGCGCGCCGCGGAGCGCTTCCGTGGCGAACTCGAGCCGATCGACCGCGTCGCGGGACACGTCCCGGGCGCCGTCAACCGGCCGTGCCAGCAGAATCTCGACCCGGCGGGCCGGTTCCTGCCTGCCGGCGAGCTTGCCCTGCGCTGGCGCGAAACGCTGGGCAGCCGGGCGCCGCCGCAGGTGATCTGCATGTGCGGATCCGGCGTCACCGCCTGCCACGACCTGCTCGCGCTGGAATGCATGGGACTGCATGGCGCGCGGCTGTACGCCGGCTCGTGGAGCGAGTGGATCCGCGACCCGTCACGGGGAGTGGCACGCGGCGCCGGCTGAGCGGGGTTGTGTGCCGCGGCGGCCATTCTGCTATCGTCCGCGCGCAGGAACCTGGCGCGGGCAAACGGCCCGCGTTTCGCATTGCGGAGTCACTCGATTTGGACGTAGTGAAGAAGCCGAGGCCGGCATCCGGGTGGAGCATCGCCGACTCGCTTGATCTGTATGCGGTCGAAGCCTGGGGCAGCGGTTACTTCGGCATCAACGACGCCGGCCATGTGGCCGTGACGCCGGACCGGGACCCGGCCCGGCAGATCGACCTGTACGAGGTCGTCGAGCAGCTGAAGGCGCGCGATCTCACCGCGCCGGTCGTGATCCGCTTCTCGGACATCCTGCGGCACCGGCTGCGCACATTGCACCGCGCCTTCGGCGTGGCCATCACCGAGAACGACTACCGCGGCCGCTACGCGGCGATGTTCCCCATCAAGGTCAACCAGCAGCGGCTGGTGGTCGAGGAAGTCTATCGTGGCAGCGCGGACCTCGGCTTCGGCCTCGAGGTCGGCTCCAAGCCGGAACTGCTGGCCGTGATGGCGATGACCGAGGACGCGCCGGACCGCCTGATCATCTGCAACGGCTTCAAGGACGACAGCTACATCGAGGCGGTCATCCTCGCCACCAAGCTCGGCCGCTCCATCATCCCGGTGATCGAGAATTTCTCGGAGCTCGCCTACGTGCTGAAGCATGCGGCGGCCTACGGCGTACGGCCGAGCCTGGGCGTGCGGGTCAAGCTGGCGTCGGAGGGCGCGGGCCGCTGGCGCGAGTCGGCCGGCGACCGCTCGAAGTTCGGCCTGTTCACCTCCGAGATCCTGGAGCTGGTCGAGGTGCTGCGCGCGCAGGACATGCTGGACTGCCTGAAGCTCGTGCACTGTCACCCCGGTTCCCAGCTGCACGATATCCGCCGCATCAAGGAGGCGGTCGGCGAACTGGCGCACGTCTATGCGGAACTGAGCCGTCTCGGTGCGGGCCTGCAGTACATCGACGTGGGCGGCGGCCTGGGGGTCGACTACGACGGCTCGCGCACGAATTTCGAGTCGTCGATGAACTACACGATGCAGGAATACGCGAACGACGTCGTCTACCGCATCGCCAGCGTGTGCGATGCGCGCGACATACCGCACCCGACGATCATCAGCGAGTCCGGGCGCGCCATTGCCGCGCATCACAGCGTGCTGGTGTTCAACGTGCTCGGGGTGCTGCGGCTCGACCGCTTCACCGTGCCCGATGAGCTGGGCAACGGCAGCGACGAACTGCCGCAGCCGGTGCAGGACCTGTACGACGCCTACCGTTCTGTCAGCGAGCGGCGGCTGGTCGAGTGCTGGCACGACGCCCAGCAGGCGCGCGACCAGGTGCACCAGATGTTCAGCCTCGGCTACCTGACCCTCGAGATGCGCGGGCTGGCGGAACGCCTGTACTGGGCCACCTGCGCGCGCGTCAGGGACTTCACGCGCAAGCTGCCGCGGTGTCCCGAGGAACTCGACGGGCTCGAAAGCGTGCTGACGGACACGTACTTCTGCAACGTCTCCATTTTCCAGTCGCTGCCGGACAGCTGGGCCATAGACCAGCTGTTTCCGATCATGCCGCTGCACCGTCTCGATGAGCGGCCCGACCGCAGCGCGGTGCTGGCCGACATCACCTGCGACTCCGACGGCAAGATCGACCGCTTCGTGTCGGTGCGCGACATCAAGCGCGCACTCGAACTGCACGAGCCGCGACCGGGCGAGGATTACTACCTGGCGGCTTTCCTGGTCGGCGCCTACCAGGAGACGCTCGGCGACCTGCACAACCTGTTCGGCGACACCCACGTCGTGCACATCCGGCTCGACGACGAGCACGGCTGGTGGATCGAGGAGGCGCTGAAGGGCGACACGGCGGCCAAGGTGCTCGGCTACATGCAGTACGACACCGACGAGCTGTACCCGCGCTTCGCCCGCGACTGCGAGCGCGCCATGCGCGACGGGCGCCTGTCGGTGGCCGAGGGACAGGCGCTCAAGCGATTCTACGAATCGGAACTGGCCGGCTACACGTACCTGGAGCCGGAAACCGGCGCTTGAGGAACGGCGGCCGGAGCCTGTCCCCGCCGCAGGCGCCCGACCCCTCCACAGGGCGGGCGCGCGGGGTCCGGTCGGGTCCCCACGCTCGCTCCGACGGAGGATAGTCGCTCGCTTAGGGGACCACGACCACCTCGCGCGCCCGCCTGGACGCGCGGCAGCTCCGTGCAAGGTGGCAGGCGAGGGCGGGCCGGGGGCGGCGAGCGAATAAGGATCGACTGAGCGAGCGACCCCGGGCACGCCCGCATGCGGCCTGTCGGGACCATGCTCCTCGGGGCCGCGATCGGTGGCAGCACGCAGCTTGCGGGCGGGATCCGGTCGGGTCCCCACGCTCGCTCAGAAGAAAAAGGCAAATTCGCTCGCTTTGGGGACCGCGACCACCTCGCCCGCAAGCCCGGCATCGCTGCAGTATGCTAGGCGTACCAGATTCCACGATTGCGGAGACTGCGATGCGTAGCCTCGACGTGCTCGCCCCTCTCGCCCTGCTGGCGGTGCTCGCCGGTTGCGCCGGCCAGCCGCCGGCCGAAGAGACCGTTGTTGCAGATGAGACCGGCACCGACGCCGCCACGCTGGCATTGCTGGACGCGGCGCTGGCCGGCGACCAGCGCAGCGACACGAGCCGCGCCCGCGACCGCTACCGTCATCCGCGCGAGACGCTCGCCTTCTTCGGGCTGCGCAGCGACATGTCGGTCATGGAAGTCTGGCCGGGCGGCGGCGGCTGGTACACGGAGATCCTCGCGCCAGTGCTGCGCGAGCGCGGGATGCTGTATGCGGCCCAGTGGGATCCGGCGATGGACAACAAGTTCGTGCAGGACAGCCTGCAGGCATTCGCGGCCAAGCTGGCGGCCCGCCCGGACGTGTATGACAAGGTCCGGGTGGTGGCGCTGCAGTACCCGACGGCGATGTCGCCCGTGGCGCCAGGCAGTCTCGACATGGTGCTGACCTTCCGCAACATCCATAACTGGATGCCGCGCGGCGCCGACCTGCCGATGCTCGAGGCGATGTTCGCCGCACTCAGGCCCGGCGGCATCCTCGGCGTCGTCGAGCACCGCGCCGACGACAGCCAGCCGCAGGACCCGATGGCCCGTTCCGGATACGTGCGCGAGGACTACGCCATCGAGCTCATCGAGAGCGTCGGCTTCCGGCTGCTGGAGCGCAGCCAGATCAACGCCAACCCGGCGGACACCCGCGACTACGAGCAGGGCGTCTGGACGTTGCCGCCGACCTTCCGGCTGGGCGACAGGGACCGTGACCGCTATGCGGCGATCGGCGAGAGCGACCGGTTCACGCTGCGCTTTGAGAAGCCGCGCGTGGAATAGGAAGGATCCGGCCCCTCCTGCGGCCTCACCACATGTCGCGCAGCCGCTTGCCGATGTCCACGCGCACGGCCGCCGCGGCCTCGCCGTCCGGCGCGGCCGCCTCGCCCCAGCTTGAACATTCCAGCGAGTCGATCACCGCCGGTGTCAGGAAACGGCTGCGGGCGCCGTACACGTGCGCGTCGCCGTGGCGGTGCTGCTGTGTCACGTAATAGCGCTGCGGCTCGAGCAGGTCCAGGTCGCGCCGCGCGCGGGTCATTGCGACGTACAACAGCCGCCGCTCCTCCTCGATCAGTTCGTCGCGGCCGGCGGCGAACTCGGACGGGAAGTTCCCGTCCGCGACGTTGAGCACGAACACCGCGTCCCACTCCTGGCCCTTGGCCGAATGCACCGTGGACAGCACCAGGTGGTCCTCGTCCAGCAGCGGCGGTCCGGCGAGATCGCCGGTCGCCTGCGGCGGGTCGAGGGTCAGCTCCGACAGGAATCGCTCGCGGGCCGCGAACTGGGTCGCAATCTGCCCCAGCATCTCCAGGTCGCCGGCGCGCACACCGGCATGGTCGTACAGTCCCTCCAGCAAGGGCTGGTACCAGCTCCGCACGCGTTCGACCTGTCCCGCCCACGGCGCGGCCGGCGCCGCGAGGTCCGTCATGAGCGCCGTGAATTCCGGCCAGCTCTCGCGCGTCGCGGGCGGCGGCACGAAAGCCGCCAGCGCCTGGAGCGCGTGGCCGCCCGCGGCGACCGCCGCCAGGCAGCGCTCGGCGTTGGCCGGGCCCATGCCCGGCATCAGCTGCAGCACGCGGAAGGCCGCGATGCCGTTCCTGGGATTGTCCGCCCAGCGCAACACGGCCAGCAGATCCTTGACGTGCGCCGCCTCGAGGAATTTCAGCCCGCCGTACTTCACGTAGGGTATGTCGCGGCGCATCAGTTCCACCTCGAGCCCGTCGCTGTGGTGGGAACTGCGGAACAGCACGGCCTGCCTGCGCAGCAACACGCCGGCCTCGCGGTTGGCGAGGATGCGCCCGACGATATAGCCGCACTGCGCGCGGTCGTCCAGCACCGTCACCAGCCGCGCCTTCGCGCCGGCGCCGCGCACCGCGCGCAGGGTCTTGCGGTATTGCAGGCGGCCCTCGGCGATCAGCGCGTTCGCCGCGTCCAGGACCTGTTGCGTGGAACGATAGTTCTCCTCCAGCACCACAACCTGCGCCGGCGGCGAGAAGCGGCCGGGGAACCCGAGGATGTTGTCGACCGTGGCGGCGCGGAACGAATAGATGGCCTGCGCGTCGTCGCCGACCACGGTCAGGCCCGCACCCCCGGGCTTGAGCCGCAGCAGGATCCCGGCCTGCAGCGCGTTGGTGTCCTGGTACTCGTCCACCAGCACATGGTCGAATCGCGCGCCGACCGCGCTCGCCAGCGCCGGCTCTTCCATCAGCGCGTGCCAGTACAGCAGCAGGTCGTCGTAATCGAGCACGCCATTGGCCTGCTTGCGCTCGACGTAGGCGCCGAACAGTTCGCGCAGCGGCTCCTGCCAGTCCGCGCACCACGGGAACACCTCGTCCAGTACCCGCTGCAGCGTCCAGCCGGTGTTGACGCGGTGCGAGTAAATGGCCTGGCAGGTGTCCTTGCGCGGGAAGCGCCGGTTCAGCTTCGACAGGCCGAGGCCGTGGCGCAGCACGTCGAGCACGTCGGCGGAATCGCCGCGGTCCAGGATGCTGAACGAGGCCTCGAGCCCCACCGCGGCGTGGTACTGGCGCAGCAGGCGGTTGCCGATCGCGTGGAAGGTCCCCGACCAGGGCAGGCGCACGTCGGGCTGGCGGCGCCGCGCGCCGCGCGCCGCCATGTGCTCGGCCACGATCCGCTCTGCGCGCCGCACCATGTCCTGCGCGGCGCGGCGCGTGAACGTCAGCAGCAGGATCCTGGCGGGTTCCACGCCCTCGGCAACGAGGTGCGCGACGCGGTGGGCCAGCGTCGCGGTCTTGCCGGTCCCGGCGCCCGCGATGACCAGCAGCGGCGGCGCCGCGAAGCGGCCGTCCGGGCCGGGCGCACCGAAGGTCGCGGCGCGTCGTTGCGCCGGGTTGAGGGTCTCGAGGAGTGCGGCGCCGGACATGCGCGGCAGTGTAACCAAGGCCTGTATATCCATCCAGTCATGTGCGGCCAGGGCGTCCCGGTCCGTGGGCCCGGTCGGTCGGCTACCATCGTCGCGCCGATACCCGCGAGTTACCCCCACGTGTCCTCACGCAGAATCCACACCGGCCGCGTCGTCAGCCTCGACCTCGAGCAGGTGGTACTGCCCAACGGCGAGGCGGTCGAACTCGAAATCGTCCGCCACCCGGGCGGTGCCGCCATCGTGGCGCTGGATGCCGAAGACCGCGTCTGCCTGCTGAGGCAGTACCGCCACGCCGCGGGCGGCTGGATCTGCGAGTTGCCGGCCGGCAAGCTGGAACCCGGTGACCGGCCGCTCGAGACCGCGCGGCGCGAACTTGCCGAAGAGGCGGGCGTGGCGGCGGCCGCCTGGGAGCCGCTCGGCGACATGATCAGCTCGCCGGGGGTGTTCACCGAGGTGGTGCACCTGTTTCTCGCGCGCGAACTGTGCGCTGCGCCCGCCGCGCGCGAGCACGGCGAGTTGTTCGAAGTCTCCTGGGTGCCGCTGCGCGAGGCCGTCCGCCTGGCGCTGGGTGGCGAGATCAGCGACGCGAAGACGGCGCTGGGCCTGCTGCGTGCCGAGGCCGTGCTGTACCCCGCCGGCCGGTTTGACATAGTCGAAAAATGAGCGGCGCGTCACGGTCTGCGAGGAAGGCTGCGGCTAACCTCGCACTACGCGGGACACGTGAGTCCGCGCGGAGGGCATTCTCATGTCAGGGTCCGGGTCCGGCCGGTTCAAGCTGTTCGACAACCCCGAGCAAATGAACAAGCTTGACGACGACGGCGTGCACGACGGGCAGGGCCGCACCGAGTACGACGAACTCGGCAATGCGGTGTGGGTCCCTTACAAGGGCCTCTCGGGCAAGGAGGCGATGAAGCGGCTGCTCAACGACGACACGCTGGCGATCACCGCCGACGAGTCGAAAGGCACGGTCAAGCGTATCGAGGAGAACCGGGGCGGCCTCGGCAAGGGTTACGATCCCTATGACAGCGGACTGCTGACGAAGAAGCAGTGGAAGAAGAAGAAGGACCTGCGGGCGCTGTCGAAATGGATCGGGCAGAAGAAGAAATACAACCCGGACGACTGATGCGGAGCCACGGCCGCGCTCACAGCATGAGCCGTGCCAGTTCAGCGAAATCCCGCACACGGTGCGCGGGCGGCACAAGGTCCGCCGGCCACGGTCGCGCGAAACGGTCCATCCACACGGCATCGAGCCCGGCGCGCCGGGCGCCCTCCACGTCCACCAGCGGGTCGTCCCCCACGTAGGCCACCTGGCCCGGCGCCAGCCCGACGCGCCCGAGCAGCGCCGCGAAGATGCGCGGGTCCGGCTTGGCCACGCCGGCCTCGCGCGCGCCCAGCGACAGCTCGAAGTAGCCGGCCAGTCCGATCGCGGCGAGGTCCGCATTGCCGTTGCTCAATGCCAGCAGCCGGTACCTGGTCCGCAGGCGCTCGAGCGCGGGCCGCACGTCGGCAAACACCTCGACGTCGTTGCGTACCGCGTAGAACACCGCGAACGCCTCCTCCGCACGCAGCGGCGGGTAGCCGCCCTCCGCCACCAGCTGCAGCAGCGCCTGCCGGCGCAGGAAGCTCAGGTCGTGGCGTCGCGCGGGATGTACAGCGACGACCCGCGCGCGCAGCGCGCGCATGCCCGCCAGGTCATGCGCCTGGGTCACGCGCGGGCAGTGCTCGGCCAGCCAGTCGTACATCGCCTGCTCGGCACGCTGCAGCACCGGGCCGACCGCCCACAGCGTGTCGTCGAGGTCGAAGCAGATCGCGGCGAGGTGTCGCATGGTGAGCGCGGCATGATAGCGCGCGGCCGACCCGGTCCCGACCGCCGCCGCCAAAATCCTTGCGGGTGCGTGAACCGTGCAATATGGTCGCGTCTCCACTTGCCGGAGGTTCCGCATGGCGAAGCCGCTGCTGGTCATGGGCACGCAGAATTACAGCTCCTGGTCGTTGCGGCCATGGCTGCTGCTGCGGCACCTCGGCATCCAGTTCGAGGAACGGGTGCTGCACTTCGGCACGCCTGAATTCGCGACCGAAGTGGCGCGCCTCTCGCCGACCCGCCGCGTGCCCGTGCTGCTGGATGGCGAGCGTCGCATCTGGGAGTCCCTGGCCATCTGCGAATATGCGTCCGAGCTGGCCGGCGGCCTGGGCTGGCCGGGTGACACGGGCATGCGGGCGCAGGCGCGGGCGCTGGCCTCGGAAATGCACGCCGGCTTCGCGGCGCTGCGCTCCGCGTGCCCCATGAACGCGCGGGCGCGCAACCGTCGCGTCGCGGCGTCGCCGGCGCTCGACCGCGACCTGCAGCGCGTCAACGCGATCTGGGCGGAGTGCCGCCGCCTGCACGGTGCGGCGGGGCCCTGGCTGTTCGGCGCCTACAGCGTGGCCGATGCCATGTTCGGGCCGGTGGCGCTGCGCTTCCTGACCTACGGACTGCCGCTCGAGCCCGCCGCGCGCGGTTACTACGAGACTGTGCTGGCGGACCCGTCCCTGCGCGAGTGGATGGCGGTCGCCGACGCGGAAGGCGTGACCGTGGCAGCGGACGAAGCCGGGCTGGCGCCATGAGGCGCGCCGGGACGGCGCCGCGATGAAGTGGGCCAGCGCCGTTATGATGGACCGCGACCTCGCGGCCGCCGCCGCCGGTGCCGCCGACGCGTTGCGCGACCAGTTGAAGGGCGCTGCGCCGGACCTCGCGCTGGCGTTCGCAGCCGGGTACGACCCGCGGGCCCTCGCCAGCCTGAACGACGCACTGCAGCCGTGGCTCGGGCGCGGATTGCTGATCGGCTGCAACGCGGGCGGCGTCATCGGCGGCGGCCGCGAAATCGAGGAGGAACCAGCCCTCGCGATCCTTGCCACGCAGGCCGACGACGCGGAATTCTCGGCCGTTCGCCTCGAACAGCATTCGCTCCCCGCAGTCACGGCGGCGCGCGAAGCGTGGTGGAAACTGGTCGGCGTGCCCGCCGAGGCCGAGCCGTCCTTCCTGTTGCTGGCCGACCCGTTTTCGTTCGACGCCGAGCACTGCGTGCGCGGACTGGACCGCGCCTATGCCGGTGCCACGGTGGTCGGCGGCCTGAATTCGGCCGCCAGCCAGCCCGGCCACGCCGGCCTGCTGGCGGGCCGCGACCTGCACGACAACGGCGCGCTGCTGCTCGCCGTCTGCGGCAACCTGCGCCTGGAAGGCCTGGTCGCACAGGGCTGCCGTCCCATCGGCGAGCCGCTGTTCGTCACCGCCGCAGATCACAGCCGCATCCGGGAACTCGACGGGCGCCCGCCGCGCGAGGTGCTGGGGCGGCTGCTCACTGCGCTCAGCCCGCGCGACCGCGAACTGTTCAACGAACGCCAGTTGTTCATCGGCCTGGCGCTGCCCGGGCCGCGACAGGTCGTCGGCGCCGGAGATTTCCTGGTGCGCACCGTGGTCGGGCTCGACGCGCAGTCTGGCGACCTGGTGATCGGCGGGCAGGCCGGCGAGAACAGCGTCGTGCAGTTCCAGTTGCGCGACGCCGAGGCATCCGCCGCCGACCTCGAGCGACAGCTGCGGCGCCACCGCGAACGGGATCCGTCGGTGCCCGCGGCGGCGCTCATGTTCTCCTGCGTCGGCCGCGGCGCCGGCCTGTACGGCGTCGCGGACCGCGATTCAGGGCTGTTCCGCCGGGCCTTTGGCGACGTGCCGGTGGGCGGCATGTTCTGCGCCGGCGAGATCGGCCCCGTGCAGGGCACGACATTCCTGCACGGTTATACGACCGTGCTCGGGCTGCTGCGCCGCCGCAGCGGCTGATACGCGCCGGCGGCGCACGCGCCGTCCCGCACGCGACGCAACCAGAGGCACGGCATGGCCATACTGCAACTCGATGAAGAACAGGTCCGCACCTGGTCCCGCGCCAGGAAGGACCGCTGGTGGTTCGAGAACGTGTGGCGCGGCGACATGCCGCAGCTCACGCTGCGGTCGGCGCTGACCGGCTTCATGCTGGGCGGCCTGTTGAGCGCCACCAACCTGTACGTGGGCGCCAAGACCGGCTGGACGCTCGGCGTCGGCCTCACGTCGGTGATCCTGGCGTTCGCGATGCATCGCATCCTGTCGCAGCTGGGCACGCGCGACATGACCATCCTCGAGAACAACTGCGTGCAGTCCATCGCGACCTCGGCGGGCTACATGACGCAGCCGCTGGTGGCGGGACTGGCGGCCTACATGTGGGTCGAGAACAAGATCCTGCCGTGGTGGCAGATCGTCTGCCTGATGATCCTGCTGTCCATCATGGGCGTGCTGGTGGCGTTCCCGATGAAGCGGCGCTTCATCAACGACGAGCAGCATCCCTTCCCCGAGGGCCGCGCCTGCGGCGTCGTGCTCGACACGCTGTACACCTCGGCGGCCGCGGCGGTCGGCATGTTCAAGGCCAAGGCGCTGGTCGTCGCGGCGGCGATCGGCGGCGGCATCACCTTCCTGTCGGGCGACAGCTTCATGCGCCTCATCCAGGAGAAATGGCTCGGACTCAAGTCGGCATGGGTGCTGCCGCACAGCCTCGACACCTGGTACTACTCGCTGGCCGCCAAGGGCGTGGTGCCCATCCCGCGGCTCGCCGGCGTGGACATCAGGCAACTCGCGCTCAGCCCCGGCGTGGACCTGGCGATGATCGGCGTCGGTGGCCTGATGGGCATCCGCACGGCCGTCAGCCTGCTGGTCGGCATGCTGGCCAACTTCGTGGTGGTGGTGCCGGCGATGATCGCGATGGGCGAGATCGTGCCGCGCTCAGGGTCGATCGCCGAGGGCACCGCCGTGTTCGGCCGCGCCTGGGTCCTCAACAGCTGGTCGCTGTGGTGGGGCATCGTGATGATGCTGGTGGCGGCGATGGCTTCGCTGTTCGCGCGGCCGGAGGTGTTCGTCGAGGCGTTCCGCGGCCTGACCAGGCGGCATAAGCCCGCGGTCGCCGAGGAGGACGTGCTGCGCGACATCGAACTGCCGCTGTGGGTGTCCTGGACCGGCGTGCCGGTGATCGGCGCGCTGGCGGTGTGGATGACCCACGAGTGGTTCGGCGTGGACTGGCTGCTGGGCGCGCTGGCCATCCCGCTGATCGTGGTGCTGGCGCTGGTGGCGGCCAGCAGCACCGCGATGACCGCCATCACGCCGACCGGCTCGCTGTCGAAGATCCCGCAGTTCATCTTCGGCGCCGCGGACCCGCGCCATCCGCCCACCAACCTCATGACCGCGGTGATGTGCACCGAGGTCGCCAGCAACTCGTCCAACCTGCTGATGGACATCAAACCGGGTTACATGCTGGGCGCCAAGCCGCGGCAGCAGGCCATCGGCCACGTGATCGGCATCTTCGCGGGTGCGATCGCCGCCACGCCGCTGTTCTTCGTGCTGTTCGGCCTGATGGGCTTCGAGCCTTCGGCGGAGCGCACGGTCGAGGACGCGATGGTCACGACGCAGTTCACGTTCCCGGCGGCGCTGCAGTGGAAGGGCGTCTCGGACCTCGTCACCTCGATCTTCGGCGGCGACGGCAGCGGCACGCTGCTCACGACCTCCATCATCTGGTCCATGGGCATCGCCGGCGTCGCAGCGCTGGTGATGGAGATCGCGCGGATCCGCACGAAGGGCCGCTTCCCGCTGTCGCCGCTGGCCATCGGGCTCGGCGTGCTGGTGCCGCCCGAGTCCACGTTCATGATGTTCCTGGGCGCGCTGTTCTTCTGGCTGATGGTGCGCCGCTACAAGGAGCGCCGCGACACGACCGGCTGGAAGCTGTGGGTGGACACGCAGGAGCCGATCTGCGCCGGGCTGATCGCCGGCGCCGCGCTGATCGGCATCGGCGACACGCTGATCCGGGTGTTCGTGTTCCCGACCTGAGCGATCGGGGTCCGGGGTCTGACCCCGTTCGGCGTCTGACCCCACCGAACCAATGGCGTCGGAACCGCGGGCGCGCGGGATCCGGTCGGGTCCCCGACCGACCGTTGTTGGCGCTGCCGCCCCGGGGTCGCTCGCTCAGTCGGTCTTTATTCGCTCGCCGACCCCGGGCCGCCCGCGCCTGACAGTTCCCGGGTGGGCACTGCGCCTCGCGGCCGGGCGCGCGAGGTGGTCGTGGTCCCCTAAGCGAGCGAGTTTGCCTTCTTCTTCCGAGCGAGCGTGGGGGCCCGACCGGATCCCGCGCGCCCGGCGCTGCGCCAGCCCGAGTGGTGCGCAGGCCTGAGACCCCGGTCAGTAGTCGCGCCACTCCACCTGGTATGACATGCCGAGCGACATGATGCGCTCGAGCAGCCGCGGATACTCGATCCCGGCATGCACCGCCGCGCGGCCGAAATCCTCGTATTCCTCCAGGTTCGGATTGGCATTGGCCTCCAGCACGAACAGCGAACCGTCGGCACGCAGCCGGAAGTCCATACGCGCATAGCCCGACATGTGCAGCGCGCGGTAGATCCTGCGCACCAGCCGCCCCAGCAGCTCGGCGACGCCGTCCGGCAGTTCCGCGGCCGGGTCGGTCGCGATGCCGTGGCGCTCCTGGTAGGCGCGGTCCCACTTCACCTTGCGCGTGGCGATGCCGATCGACGACTTGTGCATGGAGCCGAAGGTCAGCTCCCACGGCGCCAGCTGCGTGATGCGCTCGTTGCCGATGACGCCGAGATAGACCTCGCGGCCCTCGATGTACTCCTCGACCAGCGCGTCCGAATGCGTCTGGTCGTGGATGAACTCGATGCGTTCCTTGAGCCGCGCCTCGTCCTCCACGACCGACGCCTGCGCGATGCCGAGCGAGGCATCCTCGGTCGCCGACTTCACGAACAGCGGGTAACGCAGGCGCTTCGGGATCCGCGGGCGCCGGCCGCGCCGGAACAGCCCGAACTGCGGCGTGGCGATGCGATGATAGCTGAGGATCTGCTTCGACAGCACCTTGTCGCGCGACAGCATCATGCCGCGCGGATTGCAGCCCGTGTACGGCTGCCGCATCAGCTCCAGGTAGGCCACCACGTGCTGGTCGTAGGTGACGATGCCGCCGAACTCCTCGAGCAGGTTGAAGCAGACGTGCGGCTGCCACTCCGTGATCGAGGTGCGCAGCTCCGTGAGGCTGTCGCCGATGCCGAGCGGGCGCACGTCGTGGCCCAGCTCGCGCAGCGTCGTGATGACGTCCCATTCCGTGCGGAACTCGTCCGCCTGCTGGTCCGTCAGGTGGTCGATGCTGTCGGGCGGCACCAGCGTCTCGTGTACCAGCACCAGCACGCGGAGTTTCTTCATAGTGCCAACCACGGGCCCGCGCCCTTCTGTGACTTACCGGTCAGCACGACCAGCAACCGCTCGGCGCGGCGCACGGCCTTGCGCTTGTCGCCCCGCACCAGCAGGCGCAGGGAGCGTACCCGCTCGGTGAGGTGATCGAGCAACTCGTTGACGAGGTACTCGCTGGCGTCCAGGCGGCCGGCGACCCGCCGGCGCAGGCGCGCCCGATTGTGACGCAGGAAGGTGCTGGCGCGCATCTGGTTGACGCGGCTGCGTCGCCGGGTGAACACGCGCTGCAGGATCTTGTCGATCTTGTCGGCGTCGTCGCCACTGTAGTGCCGCAACATGACTGCGTAGTGCTCGCGCAGCGTACGCCGCGCGCCCTTGATCGGCTCGACGTGGTGCCGGGCCTGCACGACCGGCCGCCGGCCGCGCAGTTCCGCCATCGTCTCCTCCACGTACTCGAGCTTCTTCAGCGCCGGCCAGCCTGCGTACTGCCGGCGCCATCCCGACTTCGGCGTCAGCCACACGGCGAAGCTCTCCGCGAAGTCCTCGGTCGGGTGGCTCTGCGCGTACCAGCTGTCGAGGTGCTGCACGAAGCGCTTGCTGCCCGGCCGCGGCCGGTAGTGCCGCGGATAGCGTTTCGAGGCGGCGCCAAATGTCTCGCGCCAGGCCTTGCGGCGGCGCAGCCGGTAGGCCGTGTCCACGGCGTGGCCCGCTTCGTGGCGCAGGATCTTCATCAGCGACTCGGCATTGCCGCCCTCGACCTCGCCCATGAAGCGCCGCTCCAGGCGCTTGAGCCGCGGATGCAGCAGGTAGAACGGGATCGCGATGCCCGGCACGCCGTCCGGCGAGAACCACTCCATCGCGATCCAGTAGTGCGGGCGGAACTTCAGGCCGCGGCGCTCCAGTTCGCGGTACAGCCGCGCCAGCGGCCGTGCAACCGGCGAGCGCTGGATGGTCAGTCCCAGGTCGCAGGGCCGCAGGTCCAGCAGGTCCTCGTCGGACAGCCGCGTCCACCAGCGCCGGCGCCGGGTGCGGCGGGCGGGCGCCTTCTTGCTGGCGGTCTTCTTTGCGACGGACGGCATGGGCACCAAGCTTAGCCGCGATCGCCGGCTGCGGGCCAGCGATGCGCTGCACGGCATTGCGCCTGGCGTTGCACCGCCTACGATGTGCCGGCGTGGCCGACGGCGCGCTCTGCCAGCGCGTCGGCCAGCGCCGTGATGCGGTCCCCGGCAACCAGCGATGCACGCCACGACCGCGGGATCGCCGCCGCGCCGTAATGCGCTCCGGCGAGTTGGCCGACGATGGCCCCGGTCGTATCGGCGTCGCCGCCCAGGTTGACCGCCGCCAGCACGGCCTCGCGGAACGACCCGGCGGGCGCAAACGACCACAGCGCGGCTTCCAGCGCCTCGGCCGCCTGGCCTCCGCCAAAGATGCGCGGCGGCGCCTTGTTGCGCCACCCACCCCGGGCCACGCGCAGGACGTCGGGCTTGAGCGTGTGCCGCCCCCAGTAGCCGTCGGCCGGGCTGAACATTGGCGCCAGCAGTTCCGCCTTCGGCAGGCCGCGCAGCGCGCCGGCCAGCAGCCCGGCGAAGTAGCGCACCGCATCGAGGGTCAGCGGGGCCTGGTGCGTCACGCGCGCGCAGTCCACGGCCGCGTCGACCGCTCGTTCGGGATCGCCGCACAGCAACGCCACGACCGGGCCGAGTCGCGCCAGCGGTTCCTTGGCCGGCCGCGCCGGATCGTGGGAGCCGGCAATCGGGTTTCCGGTCCAGTGCGCCTGCGCCAGCGCCCTGGCCGTCTCCGCGCTGATGCCGACGCACTCGCCGGTGCTCGACAGGTGGCCCTGCTGCTGCCACAGCCGGTAGCGGCGCGCCTGCCCGCCGAAGTCCACGCCGCCGTCCTCGACCAGGCTTTCCGCCAGGCACAGCGCCATCGCCGTCTCGTCGCTCCACGCGCCGCGCGGCAGGTCGAACGGGCCGCCGCCGAGCAGGTCGCCGAGCGGCGTGAACGTGCCTGGCCTGCGCTGCGCCGCCGGCTGGCCGCAGGCGTCGCCAGCGGCCAGGCCGAGCAGCATCCCGCGGCACCGGTCCTTCATGGTCAATGACGCCGGGCGGTCCGCGCCCGGGATGGACACCGACCGGTCTTCCCGCCATGCACGCACGTAGTCGACCTGCGCCGCCGTTTCCGGCACGGTCGGCCAGGACGCCGACCGGGCGCTGGCGCGCCACAGCCGGTTGAGTTCATCGAGCGCCGCCTCGCCGGCGAGTCCGCGCCGCGCGAACCAGCAGCCGACCACCAGGTTGGTGCGCCCGATCCCGGCGCGGCAATGCAGGTAGAGGCGCCGCCCGTTGGCCAGCGCCGCGTCGATCTCGTCGAGGATCTCGATCATCTGCCCGCGCCGTTCCGGCAGGCCGTGATCGACGATCGGCTTGCGCACATAGGCGACCGGGTCGCGCCCGTAGGGCCCCGGCAGCCAGCGTTCGTACGATTCGACCTCGCCGGGCGCGGTCAGGTCGAGAAAGAAGTCGGCGCCGGAATCCAGTAGCCGGTGCATGCGCGCGCGGGTCGCCTCGTCGGAGTCGCCGACCGGGTGTTCGCCCGCGAGAAAGCGCTCCGGCTCGACCCAGTAGGCGTTTTCGAGCGGCGGCCTGGGCAGCGCGTCAGGCACCGGCGCTACCGGGCGGGGCGCTGCCCTTCGCCGCCTTCAATGCCGCAAAGTCGAAGGCTGCCGGGTCCATCAGGTGCGACACGCTGACATTGCCGAGCGCCGTGAAGATCGAGCCGCACCGGCCAGGCTGTTCGAGTTCCCATGCCGCGAGCATGCGGGCCACCGCCGCGCGCTGCAGGTTCGGCTGCGAGCCGCACAGCCGGCACGGGATGATCGGGAAGGCGCGCGCGCGCGCATAGCGCTCGATGTTCCGCTCCGGCACGTAGCACAGCGGGCGGATCACGACATTGCGGCCGTCTTCGGAGCGCAGCTTCGGCGGCATGGCCTTGAGCCGGCCGCCGTGGAACAGGTTGAGGAACAGCGTCTGCAGGATGTCGTCGCGATGATGGCCGAGCGCGATCTTGTCGATGCCGTTTTCCCTGGCGTACCGGTACAGCGCACCGCGGCGCAGGCGGCTGCACAGGCCGCAGCGCGTACGCCCCTGCGGGATGACGCGCGTGACGACCGCATGGGTGTCCTGCTCGATGAGATGGAACGGCACGCCCAGGCCGGCGGCGTGCGCCGGCAGCACGCCGGCCGGAAAGCCCGGCTGCTTCTGGTCCAGGTTCACGGCGACCAGCTCGAAGCGCACCGGCGCGGCGCGCTGCAGCGACAACAGCAGATCGAGCAGGGTGTAGGAGTCCTTGCCGCCCGACAGGCAGACCATGACCCGGTCGCCGTCCTCGATCATCGAGTAGTCGGCGATGGCCTTGCCGACCAGTCCTCGCAGACTGGCCTGCAGCCGCTTGAAGCTGGCGGAGCCGGTTGCGGGGAGCGCCCGCTTCGCCGGGGACCGGCCCGCCGCTGCGCTGCCGGCGGCCATCAGGGCGGCGCCTCGGCCGGATCAGCGCCCGGCGCCGTCTGGCCGGCCGCCGCCGCCCGCAGCCGCGCCACCACGCCCTTCAGGTAATGCGGCGAGTGGTGTGTGCGCGCCACCAGCGAGTACACGGCCGGCACCACGAACAGCGTCAGCAACACCGAGATCGTGGTGCCGTAGAAAACGACCACGCCGATCGGCTCGCGCTGTTCCGCGCCGGCGCCGCTGGCCAGCAGGAACGGGATGGCGCCGAAGGCCGTGCACAGGCTCGTCATCAGCACCGGCCGCAGCCGGATCGCCGCCGCCTTGATGACGGCCTCGTTGCGCTCCAGGCCGCGGTCGCGCAGCTGGTTGGCGAACTCGACGATCAGCACGCCGTTCTTGGCGGCAATGCCGATCAGCATGATCAGCGCGATCTGGCTGAAGATGTTCAGCGTGAGGTTGAACAGCCACAGCCCGGCGAACGCGCCGATCACCGCCAGCGGCACCGTCGTCATGATCACGGCCGGGTGCTTGAAGCTCTCGAACTGCGCCGCCAGCACCAGGAACACGATGGCCAGCGCGAACGCGAACGTGGACCACAACTGCCCCTGCGAGCGCAGGTACTCGCGCGACTCGCCGTCGAACGACAGCCGCGCGCTGGCCGGCAATTCGTCGTGCACCAGGCGCTGGAAGTACTCGACCGCCTCGCCCATGGTGTAGCCGGGCGCGAGGCCCGCGCTCACGGTGATGGCGCGCAGCCGGTCGAAGCGGTTGAGCTGGATCGCGCCGGCTGTTTCCTCGAGCCGCACCAGGTTGCCGAGCGGCACCAGCTCGCCGCCGCGGTCCGAACGCACGTACAGGTTCTCCAGGTCAGAGGGCGATGCGCGGTCGCCGGTCTGACCCTGCAGGATGACGTTGTATTCGCGGCCCCGGTCCACGTAGGTGGTGACGATGCGCGAGCCGAGGATCGTCTCCAGCGTGCGCCCGACCGTCTGCAGCGAGACGCCAAGCTCGGCGGCGCGGTCGCGATCCACGGAGATGCGGATCTGCGGCTTGCGCTCGCGGTAGTTGGTGTCGACGCTGACCAGGCCCGGGTTCTGCGCCGCCTGCTCGACGATGCGGTCGCTCCACTCGGCCAGCGTCTCGTAGTCCGGCCCGCCGATCACGACCTGCACCGGCTGGCCGAAGCCGCGGAAGCGCAGCCCCTGCGGCGTGAACACGAAGCCGCGCACTCCCGGCAGCGTGTCGATTTCGGTCTTGATGCGTTGCGCGAATTCGGCGGCCGTGAAGTCGCGCTCGCCCCAGTCGGCCAGGATCACCCAGCCGCGCACGGCGTTGACCTCGCCGCCGCCGAAGCCGCCTGCGCCGATACGCAGCGAGAATCGGCGGATCGCGCCGCGCTCCAGCTCGCGGTACAGGATGTCCTCGAGCGCGGCCAGCTGCCGCTCCGTGTACTGCAGGCTCGAGCCCTCGGGCGCATCGAGCCCGACGAACACCGTGCCGCGATCTTCCTGCGGTGCGAACTCGGTGGGCAGCGCGCGAAAGGTGAATGCGGCCAGCGCCACCAGCGCCAGCGTGCCGCCGACCACCAGCCAGGGGCGGCGCACCAGCTCGCGCAGCCGGCGCTCGTACGCGTCTGCCAGCCGATGGAAGAAGTTCTCGACCCTGAGCGCGAAGCCGGCGCGCTGCTCGCCGGCGCGGAACATGCGCGACGACATCGCGGGTGTCAGCGTCAGCGCGACCAGCGACGAGAACAGCACCGCGGCGGCCAGCGTGAAACCGAACTCCCTGAACAACTGGCCCAGCGCGCCCGGCAGGAAGGAGATCGGCACGAACACGGCGACCAGCACCAGCGTGGTGGCGATCACGGCAAAGCCGATCTCGCGGCTGCCGTCCAGCGCCGCGATCAGCGGCGCCTGTCCCATCTCGATGCGGCGGAAGATGTTCTCCAGCACCACGATCGCGTCGTCCACCACCAGGCCGATGGCGAGCACCATGCCGAGCAGCGTCAGCACGTTGATCGAGAAGCCCATCGCGTACATGAAGGTCAGCGTCGCAATGACCGACACCGGGATGGTCACGGCCGGGATCACGGTCGCGCGCAGGTTGCCCAGGAAGACGTAGATCACCAGCAGCACCAGGGTCAGCGAGATGCCGAGCGCGGTGCCCACCTCCCTGAGCGAAGCGCGGATGAACACCGCGCGATCGAGATTGGTGCCGATTTCCATGCCCTCGGGCAGGTCCGGCCGCAGTCGGTCCACCGTCGCATGCAGGTCCTTGGCGACCTGCAGCGTGTTGGCCTTGGACATCTGCACGATGCCCATGCTGATGCCCGCCACGCCGTTGGCGCGCGACACCGAGCGCTCGTTCTCGGCGCCGAGCCGCACCTGCGCCACGTCGCCGAGGCGCACCAGGTAGCCGTCGGCGCCGCGACCGATCACCAGCTTGCGGAAGTCCTCGACCTCGCGCAGACCGGTGTCCGTGCGCAGCGAGAACTCGCGCTCCGTGGACTCGAGCCGGCCGGCCGGCAATTCGACGTTCTCGCGGCGCAGCGCGTCCTCCAGGTCGGCCACCGTCAGCTGGCGCGCGGCCAGCGCGCGACGATCCACCCAGATGCGCACCGCGTAGCGGCGCGCGCCGCCCAGCTGCACTCGCGCGACGCCCGGCGACGCCGACAGCTGGTCCACCAGCACGCGCTCGGCGTAGTCGGTCAGTTCCAGCGCCGAGATGCGGTCGCTGGTCAGGTTCAGGTACATGATCGGCTCGGCGTCGGCCTCGGACTTTGCGATGTCCGGCGGCTCGGCTTCGGGCGGCAGGTCGTCCGCGACGCGCGACACGCGGTCGCGCAGGTCGTTGGCCGCGCCATCGATGTCGCGGTCGGCGTCGAACTCGACCGTGATGTTGGAGCGCTCGTCGCGCGAACTGGAGCGGATCTTGTCGATGCCCTCGATGCCCGCGATGCGGTCCTCGATGGCCTGCGTGATCTTCTCCTCGACGATGCTGGCGCCGGCCCCACGGTAGCTGGTCGAGATGGAAACGATCGGCGGGTCCACGTCGGGATACTCGCGCACCGACATGCGGGTCAACGACACCAGCCCGAGGATGATCAGCAGCAGGCTGATCACCGTCGCGAAGACCGGCCGGTGGATCGAGATTTCCGAGATCTTCATCGCGAGGCCGCCGCGGGCGCCTCGCTGACCGGCGCACCGTCGCGCACCTTCTGCGTGCCCTGCACGATCACGCGATCGCCCTCGTTCGCGCCACGCAGCAATTCGACGCGCCCGGGCTGGCGGCGGCCGATGGTCACCTCGCGACGGCTGGCGATGCCGTCTTGGACCGCAAAGATGTATACCGCGCCGCGCTCCGGCACCAGCGCCGACTCCGGCACGACCAGCGCCGGCGACGGTTCACGGGTCAGCAGCACCGACAGGAACATGCCCGGCTTGAGCAGGCCCTCGGCATTCGGCACGTCGGCCCGCACTGTCACCGAGCGCGCGACGGGATCCACGCGCGAGTCCACCGAGGCGACCGCGCCCGTGAACACGCGCCCGGGGTAGGCGATGCTGATCGCCTCGATGGCCAGCCCCCGGTCGAGCACCGCAATGAAGGTTTCCGGCACCTCGAAGTCGAGTTTCATGACGCTCGTGTCGTCGAGCGTCGTGATGACCATGCCCGGGTTCACCAGCGCGCCGACACTGACGCGCCTGAGGCCGACGCGGCCGGCGAACGGCGCCCGGATCACCGTGTCCGCGACCCGCGCCCGCGCCGAAACGACGCGCGCCTCATTGGCCTTGAAGGTCGCCTCGATCTGCTCCAGTTGCGACTCGGACAGCGCCTGGCGCGCGTGCAGGTCGCGGCTGCGCTTGAACGTCGAGCGGCTCTCGTCCAGCGCCGCCTCCGCCACGGCCAGGTCGGCGCGCGCCTGGGTGCCGTCCAGTTCCAGCAGTACGGCGCCGCGCGCGACCTCCTGGCCCTCCGCGAAGCGCACCGCGGCCACCGTGTTGCTGGTCTTCGACGTGACCGTCACGGCCTCGCTGGCCCGCGCCGTGCCGAGCGCCTCGATCTCGACGGCCAGCGGAACCCGCTCGACCGCCGCGGTCACCACGGGCACCGGCTGCTGGCTCAGCGCGCGCCCACCCGCCGCCTGGGCGGGGCTCTCCGCCGCCGGCGCCGGAGCGGGCGCCAGCTCGGGGCGTCGACTGACGTACACCCAGGCCAGCGCCGCGATCACGGCGACGGCGATGAGCAGGGTTGGCAGGCGGCTCGGCATGACGCTGATTCCCGGAATGCGGCTGGGCGGCGGATGGGTCAGAAGTACAGGCGCATGATCAGCTCGGCCACGCAGGCCGGCTTGGTCTCGTGCTCGATCTCGACGGTGTAGGTCTCCGTGAACTGCAGCCCGCCCTTGATTTCTTCGACCGCCGCCAGCGTGCAGTGCGCCCGCACTTTCGCGCCCACCTTGACGGCGTTCGGAAAGCGCAGCTTGTTGATGCCGTAGTTGATGACGTTGCGCACGCCCGGGTAGAGGGGCTTCGACTCGTCGACCAGACCGCGCAACATCGGGTACAGGGACAGCGTCAGGTAGCCGTGCGCAATGGTGCCCTGGTACGGCGACTCGCGGGCGGCCCGCTCACGGTCGAGGTGAATCCACTGCCGGTCGCCGGTCGCCTTCGCGAAGGCATCCACCCGTTCCTGCGTCACCGCGAGCCAGTCGCTGACGTGGATCTCCTCGCCGACGCGCGAGCGCAACTGTTCGAGCACCTGCAGCGGGGACATGGCCGGTCCTTGTTTCTGGGCTGAACTTTGTAGTTTACCGTGCAGCGGGGCCGTTCAGGCGTACACCGGAGTCGATGCCAGGCGGGCAGGGCCGCACCCTGCGCAGTATGCGGCGCTGGCGGTCCAGCCCGTCATGTTGCAGCGCACAAGTACCGGTCCAACCCCCGTTGCAGCGCAGTAACGCACTGCACGACGATCCGCTACACTGCCGGCCATGAGCAGGGAACGCCTGATCAAGAAGTACGCCAACCGGCGGCTTTATGACGCGTCGATCAGCAAGCACGTGACACTCTCGGACATCCGCGAACTGCTGGTCAAGGGCGAGAAGATCCGCGTCGTCGAGGACAAGTCCGGCGAGGACATCACGCGGCTGATCCTGCTGCAGGTGATCTCCGAGCAGGAGCAGTTCGGCCAGCCGATCCTCACGACCCAGCTGCTCGAGTCCATCATCCGTTTCTACGGCGGGCCCATGCAGGACTTCATGTCCCGCTATCTGGAACTCAGCGTGCGCGCCTTCATGTCCCAGCAGGAGTCCATGCAGAAGCACGTGACCCGCGCGCTGCATTCCGCTCCGCCGCCGCTCGACGCCATGGCGGGTCTGGCGCGCCAGAACATGGAACTGTGGGCCCGCATGCAGAAGAACATGCTCGGCCTGTTTGTCGGCGAGCAGGGCGCGGTGCCGGAGCCCCGGGAAGCCGCGGAAAAAGATCCCCAACCGCGCGCCGGGCGGCGCAAGACCACCGGTTGACGGGGGGCGGCCGGCCTCAGGCCGGCACCTGTGCCAGTTCCCAGGCCAGCATCGAACGCTTGCGGTCGAGGCCCCAGCGATAGCCGCCGAGCCCGCCGTCGCGCCGCAGCACGCGGTGACACGGGATCACCCAGGCGATCGGGTTGTCGCCGACGGCCTGGCCGACGGCACGGGCGGCCGTGGGCCGGCCGATCGCTGCGGCCAGCCGCGAGTAGCTGAGCGGTCCGCGGCTGCCAAGGTCCAGCAGCGCTTCCCAGACCTGCACCTGGAAATTGGTGCCGCGCACGTGCAGCGGCACCCGGCCGGCCCGTTGCACGAACACGCGCCGCGCCAGCGTCCCGGCCTGTTCATCGTCACGGCTCAGTGCGGCGCGCGGCCAGCGGCGGCGCAACCCGGCCACGGCCGCGTCCTCGCTGTCGTCGGTGAACGCGAGCCACGCCAGTCCGCGTGGCGTCTGCGCCAGGTGCGCGCGCCCGAAGGGTGTCGCGGCAAAGCCGTGCGTCAGCGTGACCCCCGCGCCGCCGGTCTTGAATTCGCCCGGCGTCACCGCCTCGAAGGTCACGAACAGGTCGTGCAGCCGGCCGCCGCCCGACAGCCCGCCTTCCCAGGCCGCCGCGATCACCGATGCCTCGCGCGCGAGGCTCTGCTTGGCCGCCAGCAGCGACAGCCGCTTGACGTACTGCGTGGGCGACAGCCCCGCCCAGCGGCGGAATTCGCGCGAGAAGCGCGCCGGGCTCAGGCCGGCCACCCGCGCCAGCCGTGCCAGGGAAGGCTGCTCGACGTAGTGCTCGTCGATGTAGCGGATGGCCCGCGCAATTCGCGCATAGGCAACCGATTCCGTCGTGCTCATGGGCCAGCCCGGTGTCCGTAGGTGTTGCAACGATGCGCGGACCCCGGCCGCGCGGCAACCCGGATCTTGCCCTGCGGCGCACGGGCGCCGCCGGTGCGCCGCTTGCTAGACTCCCGCGGTGAGCCACGCCGTATGCTTCGTCACCGCGGAACTGGCGCCACTGGTCAAGGCCGGCGGGCTCGGCGACGTCGCGGCAGCCCTGACCGGCCTGCTGCATCGCGGCGGGCACCGCGTGCTGCCGGTCCTGCCGCTGTACTCAGGATTGGCGCGTCAGGGTCTCACGGTGGAGGCCATCGACGGGTTGGCCGACCTGGCGCTGCAGTTCGGTCCGCATCGCTTCGGCTATTCCGTCCTGCGCGCGCGGCGCGGCGGCGGCCTGCCGGACGTCATGCTGGTGGACTGCCCGCCGCTGTTCGACCGGCCCGGCGTGTACGGCTCGGCGGACGACGAACACCTGCGGTTCCTGCTGCTGGCGCGGGCCGCCCTCGAGACCTGCCAGCGGCTCGGCTTCGCACCGGACATCCTGCATTGCCATGACTGGCACACCGCGCTGCTGCCGCTGTACCTGCGCACGGTGTATGCCTGGGACCGGCTGTTCACCGCGACCCGCTCGGTGCTGACCATCCACAACCTCGGCTACCAGGGAATCCTGCCCGCCACCGCCGCCGCGGAACTCGGCCTCGGCGATGCGGTGCGCGAACTCGACGCGCGGGAGCTGGCGGGCGGGCGCATCAACCTGCTGGGCCAGGGCATCCGCGACGCCGACGCGGTCAGCACCGTCAGCCCCGGCTATGCGCGCGAAATCTGCACGCCCGAGTACGGCATGCAACTCGACGGCATCCTGCGCGCACGCGGCGAGCCGGTGACGGGCATCCTCAACGGCGTGGACTATGCGCTGTGGGACCCCGCCACCGACCGGCTCATTCCGCACCGCTATTCCGCGCACGACTTCGCCGGCAAGGCGCGGATGCGCGCTGCGCTCGCCGCGCGGCTGGGCCTGACGGCCAGCCGGGCGCCGCTCATCGGCATGGTGACGCGTCTCGCCTGGCACAAGGGCATCGAGCTGCTGTTCGACGTGCTGCCCGAGGCGCTGGCCAGCGGCCGAATGTCGGTCGCGGTGCTCGGCCAGGGCGAGCCGCGCTACGAGAAGTTCTTTGCCGGACTGGCCGCGGCACATCCGGGGCGCGCCGCATTCGTGCGCGGCCACGACGAGCCGCTGGCGCACTGGATCGAGGCCGGCAGCGATGCGTTCCTGATGCCGTCGCTGTACGAGCCGTGCGGGCTCAACCAGATGTACAGCCTGCGCTACGGCACGGTGCCCATCGTGCGCCGCACCGGCGGGCTGGCGGATTCGGTCGAACGGTTCGACGCGGCGAGCGGCGCCGGCAACGGCATCGTGTTCGACGAGGCCACCCCGGCCGCCGTGCGCGCTGCGCTCGAGGAGGCCGCGACGCTGTTCGCGAACCCGCGCGACTGGCGGCGCGCGATCGCCAACGGCATGGCCGTGGACCACTCCTGGGAAGGTCGTTTCAGCCAGTACGTGGACCTGTACGGACGCGTGGCGCGGCGTCCGCGCTAGGGATGGCAGGCCCGGTCAGACGCGATCGTCGGGTTGCCTCGCGAGCGCCTTGAGCGGAATCTCGCCCGTCTCTTCGAACGGCACCGAGCGCAGCAGGCCCAGCCGTGTGCTCAGCTTGCCGCGGATGCGGTAGTCGAGCGACTCGCGCTTGAGGGCATCGCGCTGCGTCATGAGCTTGAGCAGCGCGGTCGCCGCATTGGCGGTGATGATCATGTCGAATTCCGCCTCGCCAAATGCCGGCACCTCGAAGGCGCGCGCGCTCACGCCCTGCGCGAAATCCTGGCCGGCCAGCTCGAGATCGACCGTCAGGCCGCGCACCGGCAGTGCGATGTCATTCGGATTCTGCACGCGCAGCCGCACCATGAACCGCTGCTCGAACAGCGTCGCGTCGGACAATTCGACCGACACCAGCGACAGGCGCGGCGTCTCGAGCCGCGCCAGCGAGGCGCAGCCGGCCATGATCGCGATGACCGCGAGCAGCGCGGCGAGCGCGGGCAGCATGCGGCGGGCCGGGCGGGCCGGCTGCCTTGCGTGATCACTCATGTCTGTCTCCGCGGGACGGGGTGCGTGGCGAGTATAGCGGTCACGGCTCAAGCCGTCCGGTCGCAGGCCGCGACGAGTGACGCCAGCGGCGCGGCGATGGCGCGCAGCGCATCGAGGCCGTCGAGGCGCCAGCCCCAGTTGCCACCGCTGACGCCGGGCACGTTCATGCGCGTTTCGCTGCCGAGTCCGAGCAGGTCCTGGGCAGGCACGACCGCCAGTTCGGCGCGGCTCTTCAACACGGCCGACACCATGGCCGGCGCGATGCAGTGGTCCGCGCAGCCCAGGTAGGCCGTCACGCCGCCCCGCGTGGCCGCATCGAGCGAGGCAAACCAGCCGGCGCAGGTGTCATTGTCGTGCGTGCCGGTATAGGCGACGCAATGGTCCGGATAGGTGTGCGGCAGGTGCGGGTTGTTCGGCGAACCGTCGAAGCCGAACTGCAGGACGCGCATGCCAGGCAGGCCGAACGATTCGCGCAGCCGCTCGACGTCGGCCGTGATGACGCCCAGGTCCTCCGCCACGAGCGGCAACCGGCCCAGCGCCGACTGCGCCGCGGCGAGCAGGCCGGCACGCGGCCCCGGCACCCAGTGGCCGTCGCGCGCGGTCGTCGCGCCGGCCGGGACCTCCCAGTACGCCTCGAGCCCGCGGAAATGATCGAAGCGCAACAGGTCGAAGCGCTGCAACTGCACCCGCAGCCGTTCGATCCACCAGCGATAGCCCTCGGCGGCATGGCGTTCCCAGCGATAGGTCGGATTGCCCCACAACTGCCCGTCGCGTGCGAAGTAGTCCGGCGGCACGCCGGCCACTGCGTCCATGCGGCCCGCCTCGTCCACGCTGAACAGTTCGCGGTGCGCCCACACGTCCGCGCTGTTCGGCGCGACGTAGATGGGCACGTCGCCGAACAACCGCACGCCGCGCTCGCCGGCCTGTGCGCGCAGACCCCGCCAGGCGCAATCGAAGACGTACTGGCCGGCGACCAGGCGCCGCAGGGGTGTCGCCAGCCGCCGGCGCGCCGCCGCCAGTGCGGCGGGCTCGCGGTCGCGCAGCGGCGCCGGCCAGGTCCACCACGGCGCACCGCCCTGTTCGGCCCCCAGCGCCGCGAACAGCGTGTAGTCGCCGAGCCAGAAGTCCTGCTCCGCCTTGAACGCCTCGAGCGGGCGCGCACCGGCCAGCGACGCGCCCACCACCGTCGCCAGCGCCGCATGGCCGGCAAAGGCCGAGTCGCCGAAATACGGTGAACCGTCCGCAGCCGCGGGACCAAGCGGCAGCATCTGCCAGACCGACAGGCCGGCCGAGCGAAGGCAGTCGAGGAGCTCGACGGCGCACGCGAGATTGCCGCCCGGCAACGAGGTCGGGTGCAGCAGCACGCCGGCCCGCCGGCGGTCCAGCGCGCCGTTCAACCGGGCCCGCCGGCGCGCAGCATGGACCCGCCGTGCTCGGGCGCGCCGGCGCCGTGCGCCAGCGGGCGGGCCAGTTGCGCCGGCACCTCTTCGTGCAGCAGCCGGTACAGGTTCGCGAGGTGGCGGCGGTACAGGTCGTCGAAGCTGTCCACCGCGTCCGCCGGGTTGTAGTCGGCGAACCACCAGAACCAGTCCGACCCCTCGCAGACGCCGAGCTGTTCCTCGGCCGCGCGTTGCTCGTGCTCCTCGAGGCCGCCCTCCACGACGACCTGGTCGAACACCCGCTTGGCGTCACACAACAGGTCCCAGGCCAGGTTGCGGCTCGGGTTGCCGACCCAGGTCGCCAGGCTGCCATGGATCCAGCTGCCCGCGACCAGTCGCTCGAGCGGACGGATCTCGAGGCCTTCCTGCAGGCAGCCGGTGAAGGTCGCGAGCCGCAGGCGCGGGTGGTCCGCAAGCCTGCCGTAGACGGCCTGCAGGAAATAGTAGCCGTTGAAGGGGTAGTACTCCCACGCGTTCTCGCCGTCGAGCACGACCGCCACTGCGCGCCGCGGGTTGTCGCCGCCCGCATCCGCCACCGCCTCGAGGCGCCGTACGAAATCCGCCGCGGCGTCGTCGCCATGCCACTTGCTGTACGTGAAGCCGACCAGGTCGGACAACTCGTCGTCGCGGAAGAAGCAGGCCGTCTGCTGGCCCGGCAACCGGTAGGCGCAGGCGCGGTCGGTCGCCGCCGCCGCATCGCCGGCCGCAAGCGAGTTGCGCAGCACGGATTCGCCGCTCGCGACCCAGTCGAAGCCGAATGACTCGAGCAGCCCGAGTGTTGCCGCGCTGAGCGCTCCCTCGGACGGCCAGCAGCCGCGTGGCCGCGTGCCGAACGCGCGATGAAAGACCTGCACGGCCTTCGCGACGTGCCAGCGCGCGCGATCCGCGCCGCCCGGGTAGGCGTCCGCCGCCGGCAGCGCGAGACCGGGCTCGGCCTCGCGCGCGGTGGCGAAGTCGAACATCAGCGGCAGGATCGGGTGGCCCCACGGCGAGATCGACAGCTCGACCCTGCCCGCGCCCGCCAACCGGCGAAAACGCGGCACGATCGCGGACAGCACGTCGCCGACGCATTCCAGCAGGGTGCGCCGGTCGGCCGCGCCGAAGGACCCGGTGCGCGCGGCCAGTTCACGCACGCGTGCATCGTCGCGGTGCACGGTCTCGCCGAACCACGCCAGGTGGTACCAGGTGGCGAGGTCCGCCAGCAGCTGCGGCCCGGCTTCGTCCAGCGCGCCGGACTCGAGCAGCTGCCCGGCCAGCGTCGCCAGCGCACGGTACGGCGCGAAGCGGCCGATGCCATGCTCGTCGTTGGCGCGCAGGCAGGCCCGCAGCAGCGCCGGCCACTGCGTGCGGTCAGACGGAATGCCAGCCGGCGTCAGCAGCGCCAGCACCGGGTCCCTGAGCGGGCTGCCGGTGCGCAGGTGGGCGGCGATCTGCGCGCAGTAGTCGTCCAGTTGCTCGAGCAGCACCGGCGAGAAGTTGACGACCGCGCGGGCGCCCGCGACCGTCTCGAGGTGGACCGCCATGTCCACGTAGTCCTTGATGCCGTGCAGGTAGGCCCACGGCCTGAGCGACTCGCCGGTAACCAGGTCGCGATACTGGGGCTGGTGCATGTGCCAGCACAGGACCACCCGCAGGCGATCGTCCGTCGTGCCGCTCACGAAGTCCCGCGCAGCATGTCGCCGGTCACCAGCACCCTGCCCCGCTTCGTGATGAAGAAGCGCCGCGCATCCTGCTCGCGGTCGTGGCCGATCACCGAACCATCCGGAACGTCGCACTCCTGGTCGAAGACCACGTCGCGGATGCGGCAATCCTGGCCGATGTGCACGTCGGGCAGGACCACCGACCGCTCGATCAGCGAGCGCTTGTCCACGCGCACGCCGGTGAACAGCAGCGAGTCGCGGATCTCGGCCCCGGAGATGATGCAGCCGCCCGCCACCACCGAGTTGATGGCGTGACCTCGGCAGCCGTCCTCGTCGAGCACGAACTTGGCCGGCGGCGAGTGCACCTGGTAGGTCCAGATCGGCCACTGCGAGTCGTACAGGTTGAGCTCCGGGTGAATGGAGACCAGCTCGATGTTGGCCTCGTAGAAGGCATCCACGTTGCCGACGTCGCGCCAGTAACTCTGCGCGCGGGTGCGGATGTCGCGGAACGGGTAGGCAAACACGTCGAGGCGGCCGATGGCGCCGGGAATGATGTTGCGGCCGAAGTCATGCCGCGACGCCGGGTCGGCGGCATCCTCCTCGAGCAGCTTCTCCAGCAGCTTCGGCTTGAACACGTAGATGCCCATCGAGGCCAGCGCGGTGCCCTCGCGCCCCGGGATGGGATCCGGCTGGTCGGGCTTCTCGGCGAACTTCAGCACGCGATTCGACTCGTCCACGGTCATCACGCCGAACTGGCGCGCCTCGTCCAGCGACACCTCGACGACGCCGACCGTGATGTCCGCGTGGTTGTCCAGGTGCTCGGCAATCATCGGACCATAGTCCATCTTGTAGACGTGGTCGCCGGCCAGGACCAGCACGTGGGTGGGCCGGTGCCCGCGGATGTACTCGAGATTCTGGTAGACGGCGTCCGCCGTGCCGCGGTACCAGTGCTCGCCGATCTGCTGCTGCGCGGGCACCACGTCGACGAACTCGCCCAGCTCGCCGCGCAGGTACGACCAGCCGCGCTCGACGTGACGGATCAGCGAGCCCGCCTTGTACTGGGTGAGGATCGCGATCTGGCGGATCCCGGAATTGACGCAGTTCGACAGCACGAAGTCGATGATGCGGAACTTGCCGCCGAACGGCGTGGCCGGCTTGCAGCGCGTCAGGGTCAGGTGCTTGAGCCGCTCGCCCCGGCCGCCCGCCATGATCACGGCCAGCGTGCCGCGCGTCAGGCGACTGACGAACCGGCGCGACTGGCGCTTCAGCGGGGCGTTGTCTTCCATGCGGGACCTGCTTGCGTGACTGCATTGTATGTTAGCGTCAGGACCGCCCGGGGCAAACACGGCATCGGCCGGCACATGAATCCATGGTGACAGCACTGCAACGGTTCGCGGCGGAGCGGCATGCGGATTTCCAGCGCCTGGCGGCGGCGCGTCATCATGACCCGCACGCGCTGCTGGGCGCCCGCGAACTGGCCGGCCGGCGCGTGATCGTGTGCTGGCGGCCGGGCGCCATGCGCGCGACGCTGGAGGGCGACCGCGGGATGACTGTGCTGCCGGTGGCGGGCTGTTTCGGCTGGGAAGGCCCGCCGGATGCCGTACCGTCGCCATATCGCGTGCGCTACGACTTCGCTTCCGGCGCCAGCGAACAGTCCGTCGATCCCTGGTGCTTTCCGCCGGGCCTGGCCGGGCCCGCGCTGGCGCGCTTCGGCCAGGGCGACGACGACGACGCCTGGCGCCTGCTGGGCGCGCACGTGGCCGAGACCGGCGGGGTGGCGGGCGTGCGCTTCGCCGTCTGGGCGCCGGATGCGGAGCGGGTCAGCGTGGTCGGCCCGTTCAACGACTGGGACGGCCGGCGCCACCCGTTGACCAGCCGGGGCGCGAGCGGCGTCTGGGAACTGTTCATCCCGGAGCTGCCGCCCGGCACGGTCTACAAGTTCGAGCTGCGCAACCGCGCGCAGGGCACGCTGCACCTGAGGTCCGACCCCTACGGCCGGCGTTTCGAGCACCGGCCGGCGACCGCGTCGCTGGTCGAGCCGCCGTCCGCGTTCGCCTGGTCCGACGGCGGCTGGCTGGCGGCGCGCGCCGCGTCCGGCTGGCTGCACGCGCCGATCTCCGTGTACGAGGTGCACCTGGGCTCGTGGCGGCGGGCCGAGGACGGCGGCTATCTCAACTACCGCGAGCTGGCGGGCCCGCTGGCCGAGCACGCCCGGCAACTCGGCTTTACGCACGTCGAGCTGTTGCCCGTGACCGAGCACCCGCTCGACGATTCCTGGGGTTACCAGGTGGGCGGTTACTTCGCGCCCACCTCGCGGCACGGTTCCCCCGACGATTTCCGCGCCTTCGTGGACCACCTGCACGGCGCCGGCCTGGGCGTGATCCTCGACTGGGTGCCGGGGCATTTCCCGCGCGACGAGCACGTGCTCGCGCGCTTCGACGGCACGGCGCAATACGAGCACCCGGATCCGCGCCGCGGCGAGCAGCCCGACTGGGGCACGCTGGTCTTCGATTTCTCGCGCAACGAGGTGCGTTCCTTCCTGCGCGCCAGCGCCTCGTACTGGCTCGAGGAGTTCCACGTCGACGGGCTGCGCGTGGATGCGGTCGCCGCGATGCTGTACCTCGATTACAGCCGCAGCGAGGGCGACTGGCTGCCCAACGTGCACGGCGGACGCGAGAACCTGGACGCCGTGGACTTCCTGAGGCGATTCAACGCGCACGTGCACGGACGTTTCCCCGGCGCGGTGACGATCGCCGAGGAATCAACCGCCTGGCCGGGCGTCAGCCGGCCGCTGGAGGCGGGCGGGCTCGGCTTCAGCATGAAATGGAACATGGGCTGGATGCACGACACGCTGGACTACTTCAGCAAGGACCCGGTCTACCGCCGCCACCATCACGACCGGCTGACCTTCTCGATGATCTACGCCCACCACGAGAACTTCATGCTGCCGCTGTCGCACGACGAGGTGGTGCACGGCAAGGGTTCGCTGCTCGGCCGGATGCCCGGCGACGACTGGCAGCGCTTCGCCAACCTGCGCCTGCTGCTGGCGTGGCAGTGGACGGGACCCGGCAAGAAACTGCTGTTCATGGGCTGCGAATTCGGGCAGCCGCAGGAGTGGGACTTCCGGCACGAATTGCCGTGGGCGCTGCTGCAGGCGCCGCGCCACCGCGGCGTGGCGCGCCTCATCGCCGACCTCAACCGCCTGTACCGGCTGCGACCGGCCCTGCACCGCCACGACTTCGACCCGGCCGGCTTCCGCTGGCTCGATTGTCACGACCGCGACAGTTCGGTGCTGGCATTCATGCGATTCGCGGGCGACGACTGCGTCGCGGTCGCGCTGAACTTCACGCCGGTGCCACGGCCCGGCTACCGGCTCGGCCTGCCACGCCCCGGCGCGTGGCGCGAGGTGCTGAACAGCGACTCGGGCCACTACGACGGCGGCAACCTCGGTAACCTCTCGACCGTGCAGGCCGAGCCGGTACCCGCCATGGGCCAGCAATGGTCCGCGGTCGTCACGCTGCCGCCGCTCGCGTGCGTCGTGTTCGTGCCTGCAGGCGGCGGCTGAGCGCCGGCACCCGACTCACAGCCAGCGCATCAGGCCCATCTCGTAGGGTTGCACGAAGTGCCGGTGATGCGGCACGACCCGGATGCGCCCCGCCAGCTTGCCGCACCACGCAGGCACGATGTCGGCCACGTAGACCCAGCTGCCGTCCTCGAGGCGTTCGCCGGCGCAACTCAGCGGAATGAACGCGGTCTCGATGCCGCCGCGGATGCGCACGTCACGCGCGCCGGCGCGGAACGAGGACAGCGGCGGCGGCTGCCGCTCGCCGTCCGGCAGCTCGCGGCCCACCAGCAGCTCGACGCGCACCGCGGCCGGCTCGAGCGCGCCCAGCGTGGCGGCGACCCGCAGCTTGAGCGGTGCACCATTGGCGACGCGCCGTGGTGGCCGCTCGAGCAGCCGCAGGCTGACGCCGGGCCAGGCCTCCGCCACGAGGCGCTTGAACTGCGCGACATCGCGCGCGCCTTCATGGCCGTTCGCGGCCCGCGCCAGCGCCGCCCGCGCGGCCGGCGCGTACAGGCACTGGGCGTAATCGGTGACCACGCGGCCCATGCCGAAGGACGGGATGGTGGTCGCCATCGAGCGCTTCATGCGTGCCGCCCAGCGCCGCTGCAGCCCGTCGCCGTCGCGCTCGTAGTACATCGGCACCACTTCGTCCTGCAGCAATTCGTACATCGAGCGCGCGTCCTCGTCGTCGCGGCGCGCGTCATCATGGAACCCCGAGGGCGCGATGCCCCAGCCGTTGTCGCCGTCGAAGCCCTCGGCCCACCAGCCGTCCAGCACCGACAGGTTGAGCGTGCCGTTGATGGCGGCCTTGATACCCGAGGTGCCGCTCGCCTCCAGCGGCGACACGGGCGTGTTCAGCCACACGTCCGCCCCCGCCACCATGACCCGCGCCAGGCCCATGTCGTAGTCCTCGACGAACACCACGTGACCCGTCAGGTCGCGTGATGCAGCCGCCTCGCACACGTCGCGGATCAGCTGCTGGCCGGGCGCGTCGGCCGGATGGGACTTGCCGGCGAACACGAACACCACCGGCCGCTCGCGGTTGCAGGCGATCTCGGTCAGCCACTCGCGGTCGCGCAGCAGCAGCGCGGCGCGCTTGTAGGTCGCGAAACGCCGCGCGAACCCGACCACCAGCGGCGACGGCTCGTCGGGATCCAGCCAGCGCACCATGCGCGCGAAGTGGATGTCGCTCAGCCCGCTGCGCCGGCACTGCCGCAGCAGGCGGGCCCGCACCGCCCGCAGCAGCACCGTCTTGACCGCCCGCTTCGCCGCCAGGTAGTCGCCGTCCGGGATGTGCTGCACCGCCGCCCAGAATTCCGGGTCGCCCAGGCGCTCGCGCCACGACCCGTCGAGCGTGCGGTCGAACAGTTCCTGCCAGTACTGGAACAGGAAGGTCGGCACGTGCACGCCGTTGGTGACGTAGCCGATGGGACTGTCCGCGACCGGCAGCTCGGGCCAGTTGTCGGCACAGATCTGCGCCGAGACCTGCCCGTGCAGGCGGCTGACGCCGTTCTGGTGGCGCGTGCCGGCGATCGCGAGCCGGGTCATGTTGAAGTGGCCGTTGGAGCCGTTGCCGAGCCCGAGGAAGCGTTCCGCCGGCACGCCGAGGCGCCGCACGCCGTCCTGCAGGTAGTGCAGCACCAGTTCCTGGTCGAAGACATCATGACCGGCCGCGACCGGCGTGTGGGTGGTGAACACGCAGCGCGCCGCGACCGCCTCGAGCGCCGCGTCGAAGTCCAGGCCCTGCTCCACCAGTTCCGCGGTGAGCTCGACGCACAGGAAGGCCGCGTGGCCTTCGTTGAGGTGATACACGGCCGGCTCGATGCCGAGCGCCTTGAGCGCGCGCCGGCCGCCGACACCGAGCAGCAGTTCCTGCTGGATCCGCAGGTGGTGGTCGCCCGCGTACAGCGCATGCGTGATCTCGCGGTCCGCCTCGGCGTTGCCGTCGACGTCGGAGTCGAGCAGGTAGACGGACACCAGGCCCACCTGCGCGCGCCACACCCGCGCCAGCACCGTGCGGTCGGCGACCGGCACGCCTACCACGAGCGCCTCGCCCGCCGCGTTGCGCACCGGCTCGACCGGCAGGTCGTCGCGGTCGATGTCGCGGTTGACCGCGTGCTGCGCGCCCTCCGCGTCGATCAGCTGCGTGAAATAGCCGCGGCGATACAGCAGTCCCACGGCGACGAACGGCAGGCCCGCGTCGCTCGCCGCCTTGCAATGGTCGCCCGCCAGCACGCCGAGGCCGCCCGAGTACATCGGCAGGCTCTCGTGGAAGCCGAACTCGGCGCAGAAATAAGCGACCGGACCGGCGTCTTCCGCGCCCTCGAGGCGCAGGCCCGCATGCGCCCCGGCCAGGTACTGGTCGAGTCCCGCCAGCACCGCCCGGTAATCCGCCAGCCAGCCGGCGTCCTGCGCGGCCCGGTCCAGCCGCGCCTGGGCGACGCAGCGCAGCAGCAGCTTGGGATTGCTGCGCACCGCCAGCCACAGCTCCGGGTCGAGCGAGGAAAACAGCGCCCGGGTCGGCCGGTGCCAGGTGAACCTGAGGTTTGCTGCCAGTTCGTGGAGCCGTTCCAGCGCGGGCGGTACCTGTGGGTTGATCTCGATCTGAAGCGTTTCGCCTGTCATGCAGCGTCGCGGCTCTCGCAGGTGCCGGGGATTCGGCGGCGCGGAGTCTAACATCGGCCCGGTGACCGGCCGCGTACCCGGTTCTCGCCTGAATATCAGCTATTCCAGGACTTGACTATTACTAACTTAGTACTATGATCTATCTCATATTGCTAAGGACTTCCCTATGGAAGCCATGAGAAACAAGGTGGGCACGCAGGCGGACGACGGTCCCGCCAGCGAGTTACTGTCGCGCAAATTCCAGAAGGAACTGAATTCCGGACTGGTCGCGCTGGTGCTGCTGGCGCTGCTCGAGCGGGCCGGGGAAGACCTGTACGGCTACCAGATCGCGAAGCGCCTGCAACGCGAGGGCGGCGCGGGCGGCCTGGTCAAGCAGGGCGCGCTCTATCCTGTGCTGCGCACCTTGTCGGGCGCCGGCCTGCTGGCCAGCCGCGTGGTTCCCTCCTATGCGGGACCGCCGCGGCGCTACTACCGGATCACCGACGCGGGACGCGCAACGCTCGCCGACTGGTGCGCCATCTGGCGCTCGACCCGCGATTTCGTCGATGATTTCACCGATTCCAGGGGAGGCACGTCATGAACACCGGGGCCGCACCACGCTCCATCGAACAGTACCTCTCGGCCTTGCGCGAAGCGCTGGCCGGCGAGGACCCGTCGCTCGTGCAGGACGCCCTGTACGACTCGGAGGAATACCTGCGCGCGGAACTCGCCGCAAACCCGGGCAAGTCGGAGGCCGACGTGCTGGAGCTGATCGCGAGCACCTACGGCGCGCCCGACGAGGTCGCCGAAGCCTACCGCACCACCGAGCAGCAGGTCCGCACGGCGCTGGCGCCGCCGAAGCCCAGGATTCATCGCACGGCGCTCGGCCGGTTCTTCGGCGTGTACGGCGACTCGCGCTCGTGGACCGCGCTGTTCTACATGCTGCTGGCGCTGGTCACCGGCATCGTCTACTTCACCATCACCGTGACCGGGCTGTCCATGTCGCTGGGCCTGGCCGTGCTGATCATCGGCATCCCGTTCTTCCTGCTGTTCATCGGCTTTACGCGCGTGCTGGCGCTGGCCGAGGGACGCCTGGTCGAGGGACTGCTGGGCCAGCGCATGCCGCGCCGCCCGCCCTACCCGCAGAAGGGCAAGCCGATCGGCACGCGCATCAAGGACATGCTGCTGGACCGGCGCACCTGGACGACCATGCTGTACTTCCTGCTGATGCTGCCGCTCGGCATCGTCTACTTCACGGTGGCGGTCACCGGGGTCTGCGTCAGCCTCGCGGTGATCGTGGCGCCGCTGGCGAGCCTGCTGTTTGACGGTGGGATGATCCACATCGACGACTTGTCCTATGGACCCGAACCGTTCGTCGCGCTGCTGTTGATACCGCTGGGCGTACTGGTGCTGACGGCCGTGCTGCACCTGGTGCGTGGCATCGGCAGCCTGCACGGCATGCTGGCCAAGCACCTGCTGGTCGCGCAGTCCGGCACCGATTGAGCGCGCTTTTCACAGCGGCGGCGATCGCGCTGGCGTGGCTGGGCCCGCCCGGCGCGGCGTCGCCCGCCGCCACCAGCGCCGACGGCCCGGCCTGCCTGGCCGACGGCAGCGGCTTCCTGGCGGCGCGGCTGCGCGGCGGCATCGATGCCGACCTGGACTGGCGCGGCGCCGCCCTGGAATGCACGGGCATGGCCCGCCCGGACGGACGCGGCCTGCGGCTGCGCTTTGCCGGCACGCTGCCGGACGGCCGGCGCCTCGCCATCCTGTTCGCGCCGCCCGAACTGGCCGAGGGCCAGGACGGCCGCGCCGTGCCGGTCAACGTGACGGTGCTGGACGAAACGCAGGGCACCATCTTCGGCACGCGCGGTGAGCAGCGCTGCACGCTGGACGACGTGAAGCAGCGCCGCCTCGACAGCGACGATCCCGGCGAGCGGCTGTGGGCCGTGGATGGCCGCGGCTTCTGCACCGAGCCCGCGCGCGCCCTGGACGGCAACGGTGCGCTGCTGCTGACCCGCTTCGATTTCCGCGGCAGCGTCACGTGGCGCGACGACGAGGCGCCGCCCGGTGATACTGTGAGCCCATGAAGCGCCTGCGCCGCCCGCCCGCCCGTTTCTGCGCTGCGATCGCATTGGTCGCCGTGGCGGGACTGGCCTGCGCCGGCAGCAGTCCGAGCGCCGAGCAGCGATTCCAGGCCTACCCGCAGGCCGACGTGGTGATCGAGAGCGGCAGCGGCGCACACACATTCCGCGCCTGGGTCGCCGACACGCCGGAGCGACGCATGCAGGGGCTGATGTTCGTGGAACGGCTGGAGGCCGACCGCGGCATGCTGTTCCTGTTCGACCTGCCGCAATTCGCGGCCTTCTGGATGAAGAACACGCCGGTCTCGCTGGACATGCTGTTCATCGGCCCGGATGGCCGCATCACCAACATCGGTGAGCGCACGCAGCCGTTGTCCGAGGCGCACGTCGCCGCCGTGCGGCCCGTGGTCGCCGTGTTGGAAGTCGCTGCCGGCACGGCCGCCAGGCTGGGGATCCGCCCGGGCGACCGCGTGCTGCATCCAGCCTACCGCGAGCCGCCCCCCCGGTAGTGCTGCGGCGTTTTACTATGGCGGGTCCGGCCGCTTCGGCTATCATTTCGCGAACGGGAAGGTCCCGCAGGGTCCGGGCGCAAGCACCAAGAGGCGGCGCGCGGCGCGTTCGCATACAGGAGAATTCTATGAACAAGGCGATTGCCCTGGGCATCGCGGCCGCACTCGGGCTCTCCAGCCTGGCGGCATCTGCCGGCGACATGGCCGGCATGAAGTACTTCGTCCTGCCCAAGGTCGAAGGCGTGTGGGTGGACCGCGACCGCGGGGTCGACGACGCCCTGCAATACGGCCTTGGCTTCGGCATCGGCCTCAACGAGAAGTGGAACCTCGAGTTCAACGCGTTTCGCGCCGACCACGACGGTCCCGGCTCGAATGGCGACCTGGAAGTCACCGGCCTGACGGTGAGCGGCCTGCGGCTCTTCTACCCCGAATCCAAGGTCTCGCCGTTCCTGTCGCTCGGTCTCGGCCTGCTGTCCAAGGACATCGGTTCCAGCACGGACAACGACATCGCCATCGAGGCCGGCGTCGGCCTGCTGGTGGACATGTACGAGAGGGCCGACGGCTCGCGCAAGGTGCAGTTCCGCCCGGAAATCCGCACGCGCGCCGACATGGGCTTTTCGGGCACGCGCAACAGGCAGCTCAGCGACTTCATCGCCGGCGTCGGCTTCAACTTCGCGTTCGGCCCGGCCCGCGCGGCGCCGCCGCCGCCCCCGCCGCCGCCGCCTCCGCCGCCCCCGGCTGCTGAACCGCCGCCGCCGCCGCCAGCGCCGGTTGATACCGACGGCGATGGGGTCATGGATCCCAACGACCGCTGCCCCAACACGCCGAAGGGCACCCGGGTCGATGAAATCGGCTGCTTCATGGGGATCAGCCTGAAGCTCAACTTCGGCTACGACTCCGCCGCCCTGACCGCTGAAGACCAGGCGGAGCTCGATGCGACGCTGGGCGCCATGAAGACCCGCCCGGCCGACATCGTCTCCGACTTCGCCTTCGAGGTGGCCGGACACACCGACAGCCGCGGCAGCGACGCGTATAACCAGAAGCTCTCCGAGCGGCGTGCCAAGGCCGCGCGCGACTACCTGATCGCTGGCGGCATCCGCGCCGATCAGCTGACCGCGAAGGGTTACGGCGAGTCCATGCCGGTGGCCGACAACGCCACCGACGCCGGCCGCGCCGAGAACCGCCGCGTAGAGATCAACGCCAAGCGTTGATTCGCCGCAGCTTCGGCCAAGGGCCTGGCGCCGCAAGGTGCCAGGCCCTTTCTCTTTCCGGAGGGGTCGGATCCCACCTGCCCACCGACGATCGCACCGCGGCCTCCAAAGGTTTTCGCACCGCAATACAGTGACTTACGTGCGTTATGTTGCTTAAACGCAACGTTTTCTGTGTGGTGCGTGCGCAACGACCAGCAAGTAGCAATCCAATCCTGCGACCCTGCGCAACGGGCTTTCCGCTATTTTCTTAATGAAACGAAGGGAGGATCGGGCCAAGCTGAGTGCGTGGGTGAATTGTTGCTTTTTTGTCAACTTAAGTTGGTTTCGGGCTCAAATACCGCTATAGTCGCTGCCACACCTTTGGTGCACGTGTCTTCGAGGGTTGCGCAGGCAATGCCAGGAAGACGGCGGCACCCGACCAAAGGGTGTGCAGCGTGGGCCTTGGTCGGGCATCCGCTGCCACAACATCGCAACCTCTCTAAGGAGGACTCAATGGCCAATCGCAAATTAGCGCGGGCAGTCCGGCTCGCTCTCGTGACAGCCGGCGCCCTTGGCGCAGGACTGTACGGGGTGACCGGCGCCGCACAGGAACAGCTTCAGGAAATCGTGGTGACGGGTTCGCGCATCGCGCAGCCCAACATCGAGGGCGCCAGCCCGGTCACCGTCATCTCCAGTGCGGACGTCAGGGTGTCGGGCATCAGCCAGGTCGAGGACCTGGTCAACTCGCTGCCGCAGGCCTTCGCGTCCCAGGGCTCCAACATCTCCAACGGTGCATCGGGCACTGCCACAGTGAACCTGCGCGGCTTGGGAAGTGCGCGCACGCTGGTGCTGCTCAACGGCCGCCGCATGGTAGCGGGCACCGCCGGCGTGGGTGGTCCTTACAGCCCGGACCTCAACCAGATCCCGGCGCCGCTGATCGAGCGGGTTGAAGTGCTCACCGGCGGCGCGTCCGCCGTCTACGGTTCGGATGCCGTCGCGGGCGTTGTCAACTTCATCATGAAGGACAACTTCGAGGGCGTGCAGTTCGACGTCAACTACAACTTCAACAATCACCGCAATGACAACTCCGTCGCCGACATCGTGGCGGCGCGGGGCTTCGCGCTGCCGAAGAAGAGCATCGATGCGGACGGCGAGGGCCTCGAAGTCAGCGTGCTGATGGGCTCGAACTTCGCCGACGGCCGCGGCAATGCCACCTTGTTCCTGGGCTATCGCGATTACAAGGCACTGCTGCAGTCCGAGCGTGACTTCAGTGCCTGCGCGCTGGGCTCGAGCGCTGCCGGCTTCAGCTGCGGCGGCTCCTCAACGAGTTACCCGGGCCGTTTTATTGACCTGAACAGCGGCGACGAATGGACGGTTGCCGATGCGGCAGGTGCCATCCGGCCGTGGACGACGAGCGACATCTACAACTACGGCCCGCTGAATTACTTCCAGCGTCCGGAGACGCGCTATTCGATGAACGCGTCCGGCCACTATGACGTCAGCGATTGGGCGACCGTGTACACCGAGATCGGATTCCATGACGACACCACCGTCGCGCAGATCGCGCCGAGTGGCCTGTTCGGGCTGGTCACACCAATCGGATGCAGCAACCCGCTGCTGTCGGCCGCGTGGGTCAACGCAATCTGCACCAGCAACGGCCTTGGGCCGACCGAAGATGCGTTCATGTTCATCCTGCGCCGCAACGTGGAAGGCGGCGGTCGCCAGGATGATCTTCGCCACACGTCCTATCGTGGCGTGGTCGGCATGAAGGGCACCGTGGCCGATCACTGGGACTATGACGTGTCCATGCAGTACAGCGCGGTGGTGTACGCAGACACTTATCTCAATGACTTCTCGTACACGCGTGCTGGACGCGCCATGGATGTGATCACCGACACGGCAACCGGCCAGCCGGCCTGCCAGTCGTTCGTAGACGGCACCGACCCGGCCTGCGTGCCGTACAACATCTGGGTGATCGGTGGTCCCAGCCAGGCAGCCCTGAACTACCTGCAGACCCCGGGCTTCCAGCGCGGCCAGACGACACAGACCGTGATCAGCGGCTCGATGTCCGCTGACCTCGGTGCGTACGGCGCGAAGTTCCCCACGGCGAACGACGGCATCGGCATCGCGTTCGGCGCCAACTACGGCGACGACGGCCTCAGCCTCAAGACCGACACGGCGTTCGCGTCAGGCGACCTGTTCGGCCAGGGTGGCCCGAGAATCGGGGTCGAAGGCAACATCAGGGTCAAGGACCTGTTCCTCGAGACCCGCATGCCGCTCGTGCAAGGCAAGACAGGGGCCGAGGACCTGACGCTGAGCGCAAGCTATCGTTACTCGGACTACAGCATCAACGTGGAGACCAACACCTACGGTGTGGGCCTCGACTGGTCACCGACTGAGGACTTCAAGCTGCGTGCCAGCTACCAGCGTGCGGTGCGTGCACCGGCCGTCTACGAGCTGTTCCAGACGCAGTCGGTCGGCCTGTACGACAACGATGAGGACCCGTGTGCGGGCGCGACCCCCACCCGTACGGCCGCGGAATGCGCCCGTACCGGCGTGACGGCGGCCCAGTACGGCACAATCATCGACAACCCGGCAGGCCAGTACAACGCGTTGTTTGGCGGCAATCCGAACCTCGATCCGGAGGAATCGGACAGCGTCACGTTTGGCGTCGTGTTCACGCCGTCGTTCGTCGACAACCTCAACGTGACGGTCGACTACTGGACCATCAAGGTTGACAAGGCCATTTCCTCGTTGAACCCGGTGACGACGCTGTCGAGCTGCCTCGACACGGGCGATCCGTTGTTCTGCTCCCTGATTACCCGCGACCAGCTCGGTACGTTGTGGGCGACCCCGCAGGCGCAGATCGTGTCGACCAACATCAACCTGTCGACGTTCGAGGTGACCGGCATCGACTTTGCGGCCAACTACCGGCAAGAGATCGGCACGTACGGTTCGCTGGGCTTCAGCCTGGTCGGCACGTATATCGAGAAGTGGATCACCGAGGAGATCCCTGGCGCAGGCAAGTATGACTGCGTCGGGCTGTATGGCCCGACCTGCGGCACGCCGACACCAGAGTGGCGGCACAGGTTCCGTACGACCTGGGCCACGCCTTGGGACATGGATGTGTCGTTGACCTGGCGTTACTACGGTGGCGTGCTCCTCGACCGCACCAGCAGCAACCCGCTGCTGACAGGTGTGGTGCGGGAGGTCGATCGTAAGTTCGGTGCGCAGAATTACATCGACCTTGCGGCCTCGAAGACCTTCGCCGAGAAGTACACGTTCGGTCTGGGTATCAACAACGTGACGGACAAGGATCCGCCGGTCAGTGCGCAGGTCGGCGCTGGCTTCGGAAACGGCAACACCTATCCGCAGGTGTACGACTCGTTCGGCCGTTACGTGTTCTTGAACATGTCTGCCAAGTTCTGAAGCAGACCCATCGGACGTGAGTCCCTGGACGGCGGGCGCAAGCCCGCCGTCTTTTTTCTGGCGCCTACTGGACCCGGCGAACGCGCATGGCGACCCGGCCCGGAATCACGAGCAGGTAGGAACCCAGCGCCGCCTTGCGGATGGTCACCGCATCGCCGGCGCTGAGCCGCGCATGGGTGATGGACTCCGATTGCATCCAGACCTGGCCGTTGTCGAGCGTGACGACGAACCTGCCGGTTAGCTCGCGCCGGACGGCCGACACGGTCGCCTCGATGCTGTCCGGCCGCGATGCCGTGGCGGCCTCCGGATCACGGACCCGCTTGTCGGACTCGCTGAGCCCGAAGTCCCGCCGTGCCTCGGTGGTCCGTTCGCCGCCGGCGCCCAGGTCGTCCCCGGCTTTGACGGGCCCACCGAACGCCCGGTCGTAGCAAGCGAGCCTGTCGGAATCCGAATTCACGGAGGCACACTCGTGCGCACCGCAGGCAGCATCGGCACCGTACGCCGCCATCGCGACGGAGAGGCCGAGCAGGGTGGAGGTCAAAGTACCCAGGCAGCGTGACATGGCGAGATCCTCGGTCCGGGGGCAGTGGCTACGCATGTTGTGAAGCTGCGCAGAAAATACCATCCCGGCGGTTTCCGGGGGGCCCGAAATTGGACCGCGGCGGCGGCATGCTTGCGGCGACGCTGCCGGCCCGCTGCGTCGCCGCGGCCAGGCAGCCGATGAAAGCGGTGGGTTGCGGTTCCAATCCGTCTGGGGTTCCATACCGGGTCATGGGTCATTCGCAAAGTGAGGCCGGGGTCCTGGCGCGCCGAGGGGCCGAAGCGATGCGGCGCGGGGACGCCCCGGAAGCGCGCGCGTGCCTGGAGCAGGCCGTGGCCGCTGGCGCGGCAGATGCGTCCACGCTGCTCGGGCTTGCGCAGGCATGCCGGGCCCTCAAGGACGATGCAGGGACGCGGGCAGCCATCGACCGTGTTCTTGCCATGGAGCCGAGAAACCCCATTGCGCTGATCATGAAAGCCGATTGCCTGGCCGAAACGGGTGACGACCGGGCCGCCTCGGCGTTCTACACGGCGGCGGTCCGCTCGGCGCCACCGCCGGCACAGCGCTCGCCGCAGATGGTGCAGGAACTGCAGCGGGCGCAAGCCATGTGCCAGCAGTATGCGGAGCGCTACAAGCGGTACCTGCGGGAGCGGCTGGCCCAGGCCGGCTTCAGTGACGGCAGGTCGAGCAGCAGGTTTTCCCAATCACTCGGAATCCTGTTCGGCGAAAGGAAGATCTACGTCCAGGAACCGCGTTACTACTACTTCCCGGGGTTGCCCCAGGTCCAGTTCTTCGAGCGCGGTCCATTCCGCTGGCTGGATGCGCTCGAGTCGGCCACCGCCGACATCCGCACCGAACTGCTCGAAATACTGGAACTTGGGGACGCTTTTACGCCGTACGTCCAGGGGGACCCAAACCGTCCGCGCAAGCGGCAGGACGGCATGCTCAACAATCCCGACTGGAGTGCCTACTACCTGGTGAAAGACGGCGACGCCGTGGCGGAGAATGCCGCCCGTTGCCCAAAGACCATGCGGGCCCTGCAGGACCTGCCGCTGGCGCGCATACCCAACCGGACCCCGTCCATACTGTTTTCGCTGCTGCGGCCCGGCGCGAAGATACCGCCGCACAACGGGCTCGTGAACGTGCGGCTGATCTGCCACTTGCCGTTGCTGGTGCCCGGTCACTGCGGCTTCAGGGTGGGCAACGAAACGCGCGAATGGCAGGAAGGACGGGCCTGGGTGTTCGACGACACGATCGAGCACGAGGCGTGGAATGGCAGCGACCGGCCACGCGTCATCCTGCTGTTCGACATCTGGCGGCCCGAGCTTTCCGAGGAGGAACGCGCCCTGGTCGTCGCCATGTTCGCCGCGGTCGACTCGTACAGCGGCACCAGGCCCGAGTGGGAGACGTGACCGGCTGCCGGCGCCCCGGCCGCACCCGGCGACAGGGACTTCACCCACGCATCGTGCAACTCACTGGATGAGTCCGGTTGGAGACCGACCGGACGAACGATCAGCGTGCCGTCCCGATACCCAAACTCCCGGTGGTCGAGCCGCCCCCTGGCCTGCCCCGACCCGCCGTGCTAGCCCCCTTCACTCTTGTTGAGCTGCTTGCGGGTATTTTCCCGGAATTCGGCTTGCGTATCGGCCGACATCTTCTCCCATTGCTCCGGCGTGTAGCACTCCGTCTTCGACTTGAGCCGGGAGCCGATCGTCTTGCTGGTCCGGCACAGGCGCGTCTCGCCTTCCTTGTCGACCACGGTGAAGCCCTGTTCGCGCGCCTTGCGCAGCAACGCGGCCAGCTCCAGTTCCTCGTCGGTCGCGGACGGGGCGGCCTTGTCGGATGCTGCAGCGACCTTCTCTGTTGGCGTTTCCGCCGCAACCGCTGCACCCAGACAAAAGACCGTTGCCGACCCGCCCAGTATCAAAGCTCGTATCCACATGTCTCGTACTCTCCGTTGCCTCATGCGACTCTATAACAACCCGCCGGTGGCCGGCCAGCGCGGGGCTGCAGAGGCGCCATCCGGTGGCCACGGCAAGCGCCCGCTCATCCGGCCGGCCCACAGGCCGGATTCCGGTACCATGAGACCGATGTGACCGAAATGCTGGCTCAATTCCGTCCCTGTTTCGCGGCTGCCTTGATGCAGCTGGCCGTCGCGGCCGTGACTGTTGCGGCACCTGCGACCACATCGCAGCCTGCGGTGGAGCCGTCTGCCCCCGGCCCCGATGAGCAACAGGATGTCCTGTACGCGGCGCCAACCACCTCCGACCGCATCGGCCGCATCATGGCCCCGGTGTTTGTCAACGGCCGCGGGCCTTATTCCTTCGTCATCGACAGCGGCGCCTCGCGGTCGGCGATCGCGCCGCGGATCGTCGCCGAACTTGGACTCGTCCCGGACCCGGCCCAGTTGCTCATCCTGCGCGGCGTGACCGGCACCGAGGAAGTGCCGTCGGTCCTGATCGAGCGGCTGCAGGCTGGCGACATCAACCTGACGAACCAGCAGTTACCGGTGATCGCCGTCCAGGTATTTGCCGGCGCGGACGGTATCCTCGGTGTCGATGGCTTCGAGCAAGCGTGCCTGCATGCCGACTTCACCAAGAATCGCATTTCGATCGCGCGAAGCGGCTGCCCCCACCCACGGCGGGGCTGGATCCGCATTCCCGCGTCGCTGCGCTTCGGGCGCCTGATTCGCATCGGTGCCGTCATCCGCAGCGAGCGGGTGCACGCCATCATCGATACGGGAGCAGCGCGCTCATTGGGCAACCTGGCCCTGCTCCGGGTCCTGTCGCTCGAGCGCCGGGCCGAGGACCCTGCCAGCGACACGAAGGTGATCGGGGCGACATCCCACGAGGCCGAAGGCAACCTGTTGGCGATCCCGACGCTATACCTGGGGAAAGCCGGCATCCGCAACATGCGGGTGACATTTGGCGACTTCGACGTATTCCGGTTGTGGGATCTCGAGCATGAACCCGCCATCGTCATCGGCATGGACATGCTGGGTACTGTCGACGCCCTGATGGTCGACTATGTACGGGCCGAACTGCTGATCCTGCCCAAGGGCGCCGCGGGCCGGGCGCCACCGACGGGGACCCGGATCAACTAGCGGAATCGTCCGCCCTGCCGGCCTTGTCTAGGCGACGCGCCGCCGCGCCACACCCGGCGACACGCACCAGGCCATGCAGGCGCAGGCCCGGCCGTCGCCCGTTCAGGGCTTGGCGAAATTGAGCCGCCAGCCGACGAGATGGTCGCCCCCATGCAGCTGCGGGCGGTGCGCCACGTGCGTGAACCCGGCGGCTTCCACTTCACGCCCGGTCGCCGCAAGGTCTGCCGCGGACTGCGCCGCGCCGACCAGATCCTGCAGCCGCCTCGCGGATGAACGCAGCTCCTGCTCGACGGTGCCGATGGCGCCCATTATCTGCCCGTGGGACAGGCTCCGCCGCTGCTCCAGCATGCGGCGCAGGGAGTCGTTGACGTAGTCCAGTATCAGCGTCTGGCCGGACGCGGCGATGCGGTCCTTCAGGCCGTCGCCCAGGACCAGCAGGTCTCGCCAGGTGCCTTTCGCCCGGGCCGGCGCCTCACGCTCGAGTTCGCAAAACCGCCTGAATTTCCTCAGGATCTTCGTGTCTTCCAGCACGTATGCAGTGTGCGCCAGCGACTCGCGGGCGTTGTCCACGATCACCGAATCGCGGTGGTGCAGGATGAACTGGCATCCAGCGGCCGGCCGCAGCACGCGGAATGCCTCGGCCAGTGCCCGCGGCACGTCCGTATACTCGAGCGCGTACTGGCCACCCAGGGCGTCCACCGAGCCGGCCTCGAACGGCAGCGCCTCGGCTGGCACCCCAGGATGGAAGCGGATGTCGCCGAATAGCGTACGACCGTCTGGCACGTAGCGCGGCGGGTCGATCTGCGCAAGGTCCACGCCGTGGATTTCGAAACTGCGGCCAAGCGCCGCGGCCGTGTGCTGCGCCAGCAGCGCGACGGCGCCGTTGCCCGTAGCGATGTCCACCACCCGCGCGCCGTCGGCGAGCGGCGAAAAGAACTCCGCCCAGGCGTCGCGCAATTCAAGCGTATAGCCGGCTTCCGGGCCGACCGGGCAACTGACCAGGTGGCCGTTTCGGTAGTAGGTTTCCCAGTGCTCAAGGCCCATCGGTCGTCCCCGGCTGTCCTCGCCTTCCCCTTATCCGGGACTGGCTTCGCCAGCGGCGATCTTGCGTCCCGCGGTGCTGCGACTCGCAGGCTAACCGATCAGGTTCGAACGGGCCACGGCGCCGCCAAATCGTGAAGAGCATGGTGTCGGCGCGCGGATGCCCCACACATGCAGGACCGGACACGGTGCACCCCTGACGGGTTCCTTGGGTGTGTAGCACCAGGCATTGGCGGTTGCCGGCCGGCGCCCGGCAACGCCCGATGCGGACCCGAGGACCCCAAGGGCACATCCGGCACACGCGAACCCAGGATAGCTGTTGTGTGCTCACAACAGAAATACTCCGTACGCAGCAATAAGTACCTTCCATAAGCACAATTGTGCCCGCAAATGACTGTTTTATCCGCCTTTTTATCCAGTCTAAATCTTGACGTTGTTTTTTATTGACGAAGTAAGGTTCGCATAGCATAGTTCCGGCACTGGGCTTCGGACGTGGGCGCCATCGGCGTCCCGCCCGCACCCTCGCCGGTCAGGAACCTTGCGATGTGGTTCCGGCGGTGCGGGAGCAGCCAGACAAGGGAGGTGGGGCCTTGGTCGGGCCATCACCGACATCGACAACACAAACCTCTCCAGGAGGGAAGAAATGGCCAATCGCAATGTCGCGCACGCAGTACGCGTCGCGCTCGTCACCGCCGGCGCCATGAGCGCCGGACTGTACGGCGTCACGAGCTCTGCCCAGGATTCGCTGGGCGAGATCGTGGTCACCGGCTCACGTATCGTGCGTCAGGACTACGAGGCGACGAGCCCGGTCGTGACCATCAGTGAAGACGTCTTCCGGCTGTCCGGCGAGCCGCAGATCGAAAAGATCCTGAACGAGCTGCCGCAGCTCGTACCGTCCGTGTCAACGGCTTCGAACAACCCCTCCAACGGCGGCCAGGCGAACATCAACCTGCGCGGTCTTGGCTCGTCCCGCACACTGGTGCTGATCGACGGCACCCGCATGCAGCCGTCCAACGTCTCGGGCATCGTCGACCTGAACACGATTCCGGCCGGCCTGATCCAGAGCGTCGAGATCATGACGGGCGGCGCCTCCTCGACCTATGGCTCGGACGCGGTCGCGGGCGTGGTCAACTTCCACATGAAGCGCGACTTCGAGGGCGTGCGCCTTTCCGCGCAGTACGGCATCACGGAGGAGAGCGACGGCACCACCAATGCGATCGATGCGCTGATCGGCGGCAATTTTGCCGACGGCCGCGGCAATGCGGTCATCGCGCTGGGTTACGACACACGTGCAGCGATCCTGGCAGGCGACCGCAAGATCGGCGAGGTCACGCTGGGCCGTACGCTGACGCCGACGGGTTCCGGCACCGTGCCGGACGGCGGCGTGTCGTGGGGCGCGAACACCCCGACGCAGGCGGCCCTGAACACCGTGTTCGGCGGCTACGGCGCCGCGGCCGGCGTGGTGCCGCCTGCTGCGACCATCGGCATCAACACCAACGGCACGCTGTTTTCGTTCGGCCGCGGCACGGCCGCCCAGCCGGTCGTCAACTACCTGGGCAACACCGCCGACCCGGGCTACAACCCGCTGTCCTACAGCTACAACTTCGGGCCGGTCAACTACCTGCAGCTGCCGCTGGAACGCCGCCAGATCGCGGGCTTCGCGCGCTATGACCTCGTGCCGGACACGGCCGAGATCTACACGCGCATCATGTTCACGACCTACAGCGCCGACCAGCAGCTGGCGGCCACGCCGATCTCGTCCGGCATCGGCACGTCGGTCCCGATCACCAACAGCCAGATCCCGGCGGACCTTCGCACGCTGCTGGCCTCGCGCGCCACGCCGGGCGCGAACTTCACCCTGGGCCGGCGCACCGTCGAGGTGGGCCCGCGCACGCAGGACAACGGCTACGACATCATGCAGGGCCTGGTCGGGTTCCGGGGCGTGCTGCCCAACGACTGGAAGTGGGACGTGTACGGCAGCTGGGGCGAGTTGCGGAACGTCAATATTCAGGGCGGCAACGTATCGCGCTCGCGCCTGAACTCCGCGCTCATCAACCCGGCCGTGTTCGCGTCGCAGGGCTGCGCCGCGTTCAACCCGTTCGGCGTCGGCAACATCACCCCGGCCTGCGCCAGGGCGATTGCGATCAGCGCCTCCAACATCCTGACGACCGAGCAGACCAATATCGTCGCCAGCCTGACCGGATCGCTGTTCGACATGCCGGCGGGCCCGCTGCAGTTCGCGGTCGGCGCCGAGTATCGCGAGAACACCGCGGACTTCCGTCCGGACGAGTTCCTCGCCAGCGGCGACGTGGTCGGCTTCAATGCCCAGCAACCGGTGTCCGGCAAGATCGACGTGAAGGAGCCGTTCATCGAGTTCGCGGTACCGCTGCTGTCCGGGAAGCCCTTCGCTAGCTACCTCGGCCTCGACCTGGGCTACCGCCGGTCCGACTACAACCTGGCCGGCGCCGTGGACACCTACAAGGGTGCGATTCAGTGGCGGCCGGTGGATTCGTTCCAGGTTCGTGCCGGCTACAACCGCGCGATCCGGGCGCCGAACATCAGCGACTTGTTCACGCCCGTGCAGGAGAACTTCCCGACCTATGCGGACCCCTGCAACTTCAACAGCACCTTCCGCACGGGCCCCGACGGCGCGGCCGTTGCGGCGTTGTGCCAGGCGCAGGGCATTCCGGCGGCATCGCTGCCGAGCTACGTGCAGGCCTTCACCCAGGCCCGCGCGTTCGTCGGCGGCAACGTCGACCTCAAGCCGGAAATTGCCGACACGTTCACGGGCGGCATCGCCTGGCAGTCTCAATCGGACAGCGTCTGGGCGCGTAACCTGAGCCTGTCGGTCGACTACTACAAGTACGAGATCGACGAGGTCATCAGCAGCCTGTCGGTCAACTCCATCATCGGTCGCTGCTTCAACAACAACGGCGGCAACCCGACCTACAGCAACAGCAACGCGTTCTGCCAGTTGTTCACGCGTGACGTGACCTTCCGGCCGGACGGGGTGAGGACCCAGCAGCTGAACCTGGCGGGTCAGACGTTGGAGGGAATCGACCTGCAGATCGACTGGGGCTTCCCGCTTGACGCCGTGGGCTTCAGCGAACGCGCCGGCGACCTGAGCTTCAAGCTGCTGTTGACGCACCTGCTGTCGAACAAGACGCAAGAGACGATCAGCGACCCGTTCTACGAGTTTGCCGGGACGATCAGCCAGACGACGGCCAGCGCGAACCCGGACAACAAGGCAGTGCTGTCGACGACCTGGGCGGTCGGTGACTTCACGTTCCGCTGGAACTTCCGCTGGATCGACGCGATGCGCGTGGTCAACAATGACGCGCAAGGGTCAACGCCGACGATCGGCGTCAGGCCGTTTGTCACGTCGTACGACTACCACGACTTTACGGCGCGGTGGCGGTACAACGAGAAGTACTCGGTCACGCTCGGCATCAACAACCTGCTGGACAGGGGTCCGCCGATCTACACGACGGACTCGCAGGCAGGCATCCAGTCCAACACCGACCCGTCGACGTATGACACGCTGGGTCGCCGGTACTTCCTGAGCTTGGGCGCCAAGTTCTGAAGCCGGACCTTCACGCGGTCGTCTGACCGCTGGTGAACGCGCCGCCCGGGGCAACCCGGGCGGCGCTTTCTTTTGGGCGGGACATCCCTGAGTGCTCAAACTCCTAGGGGGACACCAGCCCGCCCTGCTCCACGAACATCACGGTCTCGGCCAGTGCCTTGCGCCCGATATCCGGCACCATCGCATCCGCCGCCGGGTAGCCCGCGACGAGCAGCAGGAACGGCCGCTCGAGGTCCTTGGGCCGGCCGAGGATCTCGTTCAGGAATCCCATCGGGCTCGGCGTGTGGGTCAGGGTGGCGAGTCCGGCGCGCTGGCAGGCCGCGATCAGCAGTCCCGTGGCGATGCCCACCGACTCGTCCGTGTAGTAGTGCTTCACCTTGCCGCCGCCCGGCCGGCGCTCGAAGCGGCGGATGAAGACCGCGACCAGCCACGGCGCGGTCTCCAGGAACGGCTTGTCGGCGTCGGTGCCCAGCGGCCGGATCGCCTCCAGCCAGTCGGCCGGCGCGCGGTGCGCGTAGAACTCCCGCTCCTCGGCCTCCGCGCCCTCGCGGATGCGCCGCTTGACGGCCGGATCGGACACCGCCACGAACCGCCACGGCTGCTGGTTCGCTCCCGACGGCGCCGAGACCGCGGCCCTGAGGCATTGCTCGATCAGGGACTTCGGCACCGGACGATCCGAGAAGTCGCGCACCGTGCGGCGGCGGTGCATGTCGTCGGCGAACTCCCCGGCCCGGGCCAGCATCTCGTCGGGCGGATATTCGCGGTAACCGGGAAGTGGAATCATGGGAGCGCTCGATTGCCTGGTGTGATTGGTCATGGAGGCATTCTGGCTGGTCGATGCTGCAGCGTCATCTCGGGTGGGGACCGTCCCCTGCGGACCACCGACGACCGCACAGTGCGTTCCCGCGTCCACCTGCGGTTAAACTAACCGCGAGGCACCCCGCCCCACGGAGACCGCGCGATGGAAGAGACCCTCAAGGCGCCGTTCGCCGTCCTGCCCAGCTGGCTGACCGACCCGTTCCTGACCATCGGCAAGACCGACGTCAGCCTGGGCCGCCTGCTGGCGATCGTCGCCATCTTCGTGCTGGCCTGGTGGCTCTCGAAGCAGGTCGAGCGCTGGCTGCACCGGCTTGCCGACCGGCTGGCCGAGGGCAGCGAGCCGGGTTCCAGCGCCGGCACCTATGCGTTCAGCCGCGTGGCGCGTTACGCGGTGCTGGTGCTGGCGGTCATCGTCGGCCTGACCTCGCTTGGCATCGACCTGACCAGCCTCGCCATCCTCGGCGGCGCCATCGGCGTCGGCGTGGGCATCGGCCTGCAGGGGTTCTTCGGCAACCTGTTCGCGGGGCTCGTGATCCTGTTCGAGCGCTCGGTCAAGATCGGCGACTACCTGGACCTGCAGTCCGGCGTCATGGGCCGCGTCACCGAGATCAGCATGCGCTACACGCGCATCACCACCAACGACTCGATGGACGTGCTGGTGCCGAACTCGGAACTGACGGGCGGGCGCGTCATCAACTGGAGCTACGGCGAGAATGTGCGGCGCGTGCGGGTGCCGTTCGGCGTCGCCTACGGATCCGACAAGGAGAAGGTGCGGGAGGCGGGCATCGCGGCGGCCAACAGCGTGAAGGGCACGCTGACCGGCCCGCGCCGCGATCCCGAGGTGTGGCTGGTCGGGTTCGGCGACAGCAGCCTCGACTTCGAGTTGCTGGTATGGGTGCCGCGCCAGCTGCTGATCGCGCCGGGCCGCACCAACGCGCGTTACCTGTGGGCGATCGAGACGGAACTGGCCAAGCGCGGCCTGGAAATCCCCTTCCCGCAGCGCGACCTGCACCTCCGTTCAGGGTCGCTCCGGATCGAGAGCGGCGGCGATGCCCAGATCGCGACGCTGAGCAAGGACTGAATCCCGCTTCCGCAGGGGCCGGCTCCCTCCTGACGGCCGCGTCGTCTCTTCAGGGCTGGCGGTCGGGCGGGGTCGGCGACTGCCGCTCGAGACGCTCATCCACCACGCCGATGCAGGCCGACAGCGTGTTGGTGGACCCGGCCAGTTCCTCGCGCAGCCGTTCCTCGGATTCCTGCTGCGACTCGCGCAGCGCCGTGAACTCTTGTTCCAGGTACTGCTTCAGCTCGGTGAAGCGCGACGCCTCGGCGCTGTCCGCCAGCTGGCGCTGCGCGCGCAGCTCGTCGGACTGCTTGCGCGCCGCCGACAGCGCGGTCATCTGCACGTACAGCAGGTAGGCGAGAAACACCGCGGTCAGCACGGCCGTGAAGCCGAGCATCACGATGCCGAGCGGCGCATAGACGTGCGTGACGATCAGCCACAGGTCAGTGGGCGCAATGAACGTGCCCCAGTTGGCGACTGCGAAGACCAGGAGCAGGGCCAGCAGGACGATGACGATGAAGCTGCGGACGTTCATGGCGTGCGTACTCCCCTGAAGTATCGCCATGTTAACCCCCGGCGGGCCGGTTCAGGCATCGTGGCAATCTACCCGCTTCCCGTGCGGACGGCTTTGCCACCGCCCAGCGCCAGGTCCGCGGTGATTGAACCCGGAGGGCCGCGACGCTCGAGCGCCAGGCAAGCCAGGGCGGGACACCTGCCTGGGTAGTTTAGTCCGAGGTGCCTCGGCATGTCGGTTCCGGTAGGCTTACGTCGCCCGTCACGACTGCGGGCGCAATGACTGCCCGACAGCGAGGTCCAAGCGTGTTCCCTGCCGATCTCGTGTGCTGGAAATGCGGCGCGTCGATCGCCGCGTTGACCCTGCCGCTGCGGCGGCTCGAAGTGTGCAAGGCCTGCGATGCGGAACTGCACGTTTGCCGGCTGTGCGAGTTCTACGACATCGGCGTCGCCAAGAGTTGCCGCGAGCCGATCGCCGAGGAGGTCAAGGACAAGATCCAGGCCAATTTCTGCGACTATTTCCAGCCACGACCCGGCGCGCACACGCCGGCGGGACAGCAGGCGCAGCAGTCGCGCGGGCAACTCGAAGCCCTGTTCGGTCAACCGGACCCGGCCGCGCCCGTTGTCTCTTCGCCGGACGAGGCACGATCGCGGCTCGAGGAACTTTTCGGGCGCGGCGGTCCTCGAAAATAGGGAGGTATGGACGCGTGCCCCGATCCTGCCCGACGCGCCGGTTTCCCGCAGTGCATTGCAGCCCAACAGCGAGGCGAGCCCGCATGTTCCAGTCCCCCATGAAGCACGCCCGTTGGGCCTGCCTGCTGGCCACGGCGCTGCTGACGGCCTGCGGCGGCGGGGAGCCCGCCGGCTTCGTGGGCGGTGGCAGCACCGCCTGCAGCGTCGACAGCCAGAAGGTCTTCGTGCGCGACGTCACCGCCGACTGGTACCTGTTTCCCGAGCTGCTGCCGGCCTCGCCAAACGTCGCCAGCTATCCGACGGCGCAGGACCTGCTGGATGCGATGACCGCCACCGCCCGGGCGCAGGGCAAGGACCGCTTCTTCAGCTATGTCACGACCAGGCAGGCGGACAACTCCTTCCTGCAGGAAGGCGAATTCATCGGCTTCGGCTTCCGTGTCCGTGTGGACGGCAACCGCGTGTACTTCCTCGACGCCTTCGAATCGAGTCCCGCCTCGGAAGCCGGCCTGTCACGCGGCGCCGAACTGCTCGCGGTCGACGCGGGCACGGGCTACGTGCCGGTCACTACCCTGCTCACCGCGGATCCCAACCTGAGCCAGGCATTCGGCCCGTCGGACGTCGGTGTAATGCGCGGCCTGCGTTTTTTGAGCGGCGGCGTCACCACGGACGCGAGCCTGACCAAGCGGGTCGTCACCATCACGCCGATTCCGGCCAACGGCATCGCGGTGCTGTCGCTGCCGTCCAACCCGTCGGTCCAGGTGGGATACGTCAACCTGCGTTCCTACATCTCGACGGCGGAGACACCGCTGCGCGGCGCCTTCGCCGGCTTCCGCACGCAGGGCATCCAGTACTACATCATCGACCTGCGCTACAACGGCGGCGGACTGGTGTCGATCGCGGAGTTGGTGGGCGACCTGTTCGGCCGCAGCCGCAGCACGGCGGAGGTCTACTCCAACCTGCGCTTCAGCGCGCGCAAGTCGGCGAACGACACGACCCGCCGTTTCCAGCCCCAGCCGCAGTCGGTCGCGCCGGTCAGCATCGCCTTCATCACCACCGGCGCAAGCGCCTCGGCCAGCGAGATGACCGTCAACGCCATGAAGTCCTGGGACACCGTCGCCATCGTCGGCGCGGACACCTACGGCAAGCCCGTCGGGCAGTCGGCCTTCGACCAGACCGGCTGCGACACGCGGCTGCGGCTCGTGACGTTCCGCGGCACCAACCGCAATGAAGAGGGCGACTACTACAACGGCCTGGCCGCCACGCTGCCGTTCGCCTGCGGCGCCGCCGACGACGTAGCGTTTGCGATGGGCGATCCAGGCGAATCGTCGACGGCCGAAGCGCTGCGCTGGCTCGGCACCGGCGCGTGCTCGCAGGTGATGGCCGCGCGAACGACCGGCGCGCAGAAACCGGCGCCGGGCGTGCTCGAGTCGCGCTACCCTGTGCCGGAGCGCCCGTCGGCGGCGCAGGCGCACCTGCCCGGGTTGTTCTGACACGCGCAGCATGTCGATAACGCGATGATTCCATGAGGTTTTCCCAGCGCGTCCGTCGTGCAGGCAGGGCCGCGCCAGTTGCGCGACAATGGCGGCTCATCTTGCGGGGGTTCGACACATGACCGAAACGACCGTGACAGCACGGCCGCGCATCAATTGGGTCACGACGACCATGTTCACGCTGACCTTCCTGGCAGCCGTGACGCTCGTGCCCTGGCGGGGGATCACCCACGGCTACGGCACGGCGGCCTGGGTGGGCTTGTTCGTGTTCCTGGCTGCCAACGGCCTGGCCATCACCAGCGGCTACCACCGGCTGTGGGCGCACCGCACTTACGACGCGCACTGGTCGTTGCGCATCATCTACCTCGTCTTCGGCACCATGGCGTTGCAGAACAGCGTGCTGGTGTGGGCGACCGACCACCGGCGGCATCACCGCTTCGTGGACGACGGCGATCGCGACCCCTACTCGGCCAGCCGCGGCTTCTGGTATTCGCACATCGGCTGGATGCTGCGCCACTGGCCGACCGGTCGCATGGACTTCAGCAACGGCCGCGACCTGGAGCAGGACCCGATGCTGCGCTTCCAGCACCGCTGGTACGTGCCGCTGGCGCTGGCCACCAACATCGGCCTGCCGGTGGCGCTCGGCTGGCTGACGGGCGACGTGATCGGCGTGTTCCTGGTCGCGGGCGTGCTGCGGCTCGTGGTCAACCACCACGCGACGTTCTGCATCAACTCGCTGGCCCACATGTGGGGCACGCAGCCTTACACCGACCAGAACTCCGCGCGCGACAACCCGCTGCTGGCGTTCGTCACCTATGGCGAGGGTTACCACAACTTCCACCACATCTTCGAGCGCGACTACCGCAACGCGGTGCGCTGGTGGCAATGGGACCCGGCCAAGTGGCTGATCAGCCTGATGTCGTGGCTCGGACTGGCGAGCAGGTTGCGGCGGGTCCCCGACGTCGCCATCGAGCGGGCGCGCCTGGCGATGCAGTTCCGGCGCGCCGAAGCGGCGCTGGAGCGCGGCAGGAACGTCGGCATGCTGCCGGACTTCGATGCCTTGCGGGCACGCGTCGGGCGCGAGTTCGAGGCCTTCCAGGCGACCCTGGCCGAGTGGTCGAGGCTGCGTGAGGAATGGTATGCGGACACCCGCCAGCGTATCGTGCAACGCTGGGAGGAAGTGAGCTTCCGCACGCAAGTGCGCGAGATCGAGTACCGGTTGCGCATGCAGCGGCGGCGCATGAGCCTGCTGACCGCGCAGCTGGTGGCTCCGCGGCTGACCGCCTGACCTGCAGGGCACGACACCCGGTCGCCATATTGCGACCGGCCGGGGTATCGGCCAGCGCGTCAGGCGGCCTATTCTGGCACCGCCCTAGCCAGGCAAGAGACCTGTGATCCACATCGCTGGCAGCAATCCCCTTAGTGCCTGATCTTTGGGGGCCAGCCCAACCGGAGGACCCGCCATGGCGCTTTGGAAAGACATCGTGAGAGACAGCACCGCCGAGGCCGCCCCGGATGCCGTGCCCGCCCGCCCCCGCCCCGAGTCCGTGCCGGCCGCCCAGGTTCCTGCGCCCGGCGCGCGCCGCGAGCTCAAGGAATCCGTCATCGCCACCGGGCTGACCTTCGAGGGCAAGATCGAGGGATCCGGCCATGTGCGCATCTCGGGCCGCTTCAAGGGCGATGTGCACGTGGACGGCACGCTGACCATCGAGCAGGGTGCGCACCTCGCCGGCTCCGTGCAGGCCGGCGCGATCGTCATCGGTGGCGAGCTCGAGGGCAACATCGAGTCGGCGAAGAGCGTCGACGTGCAGCAGACGGGCGTGATCAATGGCGACGTGACGACCGGCTCGCTGAGCGTGGCGGCCGGTGCCCGCATGCGCGGCCGTGCCGAGTTCGGCTGGAACGAAACCGGCAACCCGCGGCCCGTCGAACGCCGTTAGCCGCCGCGCGAGCCAGACATGAACGCCCGCGGCGCCGCGGCCGGCAAGACCCGGACCTGCCCGCACTGCCGGGTGACGATCCTGGAGAGCGCGGCCGTGTGCCCGGCCTGCCGGCATCACCTGCGCTTCGAGCCCAGCAAGCCGGATCAGCAGCCCGAGCCGGGCGAGGTGGCGCTGCGCGTCGAAGGCAGCTTCAGCCACCCGGCGCCTGGCGAGCCCCGTGAATACAGCGTGGTGGTCGTGATCCGCGACAGCCGCGGCGAGGAGATCGCCCGCAACGTGGTCGGCGTCGGCGCCCTCGCGCCCGGCGAGGAGCGTTCGGTGGACCTGACCGTCGAGATGTCGCGGCTGCCGCCGTTGAGCTAGGAGCGTACGACCGGGGAGCGGCAGTCCGCGCGAGCGATGGCTCGGCCGTCGCACCGCCCGTTGCGGACCCCTAGGGAAATTCGATCGGCAGGGTCCCCTCGTTGACGCCGTCCAGCGCCAGCGGCCAGTGGCCGCCCGGCCACAGCAATTCCAGCGTGCGCCGCTGCGGCACGTACACGGCCGTGTACAGCGTGCCAAAGCCGCGGTTGAAAGCCAGCGAGTAGACCGGCGGCCGCAGGAACGCGGCGATGAACTCCTCGCGCGACGGCCGGCCGCGCGCCAGTTCATTCAGCAGGAACCGCTCGCGCTCGACCGAAGCGGTCGCCGCAGCATGCGTCGCCCACTCGACGCGTTCCTGGTGATTGGTCGCGACCACCGCACGGCTGACGCTCGCCTTGCGGTCCGGGCCCAGGTAGACGGTGGCCCAGTCGCCGTGCGCGTCCAGCAGCGTGACGTTGTAGGCCATGTGGCACGGGATGCGGCTGAGCGCGGCGGTCGCCTCGCCGACAGTGCCGCAGGTCTCGAGCACGTAGCGCAGGATGATCGGCACACCGAACCCGTCGCCGACCAGGCGCCGGCCGCCGAAGGTCAACGATACCGCCAGGCCCAGGTCGTTGACGCCGTCCAGCAGGCCGGACAGGCAGTCGCTCATGCCGAGCACCTGCCGTTCCAGCCAGTGCGTACGCAGCAACACGCCGTCGAAGGCGTGCTGACTGTAGTCGTAGTTGCGCACCAGCAGCGGTTCCTCGCCCTGCCAGACGGCCTGCGAGCAGGCGGTCAGGTAGGCCGGCGGGCAGTACAGGCTCAGGAACCTCGCCTCAGTGTCGCCGCCGCCGGCCAGCTTGCACAGCCGCCCCCAGACCGGCAGCAGCTCCGGCATGTACCGGGTCAGCGCGCGGCGGCATTCCAGGTAGGTGGGCCGGTCGCGCACCGACTCGCCCAGGTACCAGGCGCGATGCTGCGGCCACAGGCGCTCGAACAGGGCCTGCCAGCGCGCGCCGGGGCGTGCCTCGCTGATCAGCTGGAAGTCGATTTGCACCGCGGTCGCCGCCCGGGAACGGCCGCTACAGGATCTTGTACCGGTGGTCCAGGTCGGGCGCCGGCGCCGCCGGCGACAGCGGCCGGCCGCGGTACATGGAGCGGATGCCGTGGATCCAGCGCTGCGCGCGCTCGGTCAGCTGGAACTTCGAGTTCATGACCCTGCCGCGCACCACCAGGATGCCCAGGTCGGCGCCCTCGTAGCGGTAGTCGCCCGGCTTGAGGATGCGCAGGAAGAACGCCTCTCGCTCGGACTCGACCGCACGCCGGTGGTAGTCGAAGCGGTCGTACTCGATGCCGCCGTCGTCGCGCATGCGCCAGATGCCGGTGTCCGGCGCGGCGCTCAGCACGTCCAGCGTGTTCTCCGTGTGCTTGATGACGATCTGCGACCAGTTGTCGATGTTCTCGCGCGCCGCCCAGCGGGCGTTCAGCCCGTCGATGTCGAGTTCGAACGGCACGTTCGAGAATTCGAGCAGGTGGAACAGGAACAGCGGCGCATCCGCGTGCGCGAAGGCCGCATGGTTGGTCATGGAACTGGCGCCCGTGATGCGCGGGTTGAGCTCGCCAAGGTACAGGTCGTTCGACTTGAGGTCTATCAGGAAGTCCAGCTCGAAGTAGCCGCGGTAGCCCTCCTTGCGCAGCTGCTCGCCGAACCGGAACGTGTAGTCGCGCGCCTTGTTGCGCAGCTTCTGCGTGAACGCGTCCGGGAAGATCTCGTTGCCGCACCAGCCGCCGCGGTAAGGGGTCAGCTCCTTGAAGCCGACCAGCTCGGTCATCAGCGGGCCGACGATCGTGCCGTTCCTGGTCGTGCAGGCCTCGATGGCCGAACCGCGGCAGCGGATCCGCTTCATCACCTTGATCTCGCCCTGGCCGACGATCTCGCCGGCATGCGCGCGGAAGTCGCGCTCGGACTTGATGAAGAAGGTGGTATGGCCGCTGTCGCCATAGGCCGACTGCAGCACCAGGTCGCGGCCCAGGCCGCCCTCGGTGGCCAGCTTGGTCAGGTGCCTGTAGTCCTTGATCTCCGCCAGCACGTTCGGCACGCTCGGCACGCCGGCCTTGTCGCCGATGCGCACCGTCGCGATCTTGTTGTCGACGCGGCTGCGCAGCTTGGCGCGCGGGAACCAAACGCGGCCGCCGATCTCGCGCGCCAGCTTCTCGGTCTGCCCGTCGAACATCAGGAACACGAACCGCGGCTTGCCGCCGCGCTGCTCGATCAGGTCGATCACCGACTTGTGCTGCAGCAGGTAGTTGTTGATGTCCTCGATGGACTGGAACTCCGCGTGCGGCATCTCGGGCGGGCAGAACACGTTGGGGTGCTTGCCGTCGTAGCAGTCGATGTAGCTGATGAACTTGAAGTTGCGCACCCACTCGTCGATGCCCAGCAGGTTGAAATTCGTTGCGCTGACGAAGTAGATCGGCATCTCGTTGCGGTGGAAGAACCGCCGGATCTCCGAGATGTTGTGCAGCTTCTTTCTGGTCGCCATGAATCCTTCTCCTGTCGTGCGCCGCCCATGCGGCGTCCTGGTTACCGGGGCGCCGCCGCTGCCGCGGCCAGCGCCTGCTCGCCGAACACGCGCAGGCCCAGTTCGGGCTGGTAACCGTGAATCTCCTTGACGTCGAGTGCGCGCATGAACGCGACGATTTCCCGCGAAATGACCTGGCCCGGCACCAGGATCGGGAACCCGGGCGGATACGGAATCACGAACGAGGTGGACACCAGTTCGCGGCCCGCGTCCAGCGCCTGCCCGATCGAGTCGTCGTCGAGCCGGAAATACTCGCAGCGCTTCTCATCGTAGGCGCGGAAGAACGCCGCGCGGATGTCGCCCTCCGGGGTATCGGTGCCGTCCCCCGCACGGAACGCGTCGTGGAAACGGCTGAAGTCCGGCAGCGGCGGCAGGTCCTGCATCAGCGAGCGCACCTTCTTCTCGAAGGCCTTGCGCTCCATGCCACCGCCGTCGTCGAGCCGCTCGTCAAGCTCGCGCGCGATCTGCACCAGCACCTCGATCAGGTAGGCCACCGACGAGCGCGTCGTGCCGATGTTGGTCATCAGCAGCACGGTATTGCGCGAGGTCTTGTTGACCTGGATGCCGTGGCGGTCCATCAGCACCGCCGTCTTGAAGGTGTCGCCGTCATAGCCGGTGCCGCCCACCGCCAGCGTGATGCGCGACGGGTCGATCGCGAACTCGTCCTCGGACCACGCGTCCCACACCTCGCTCCACGCGCCCTCGTTGTCGAGGTAGGAATCGACGCCCGAGCTGCGATATTCGGCCGGCACCATGTCGCGCACCGACAGCACGCGAAAGTATTTCTTCAGCAGCGGATGAGTGTTGACCGTCTTGCGGATCGCCATCGCCGTCTCCACCTGCTTCTGCACCAGGTCGAGGCCCTCCAGCTCCACCTGCCGGCGGCCGATGTCCAGCGAGGCGAGGATCTGGTAGTTGGGCGAGGTCGACGTGTGGGTCATGTAGGCCTCATTGAAGGCCTGTGCCACCTCGCCCTTGAAGTCCTGGTCGCGCACGTGGATCGCGGATCCCTGCCGCAGCGCGGTCAGCGTCTTGTGCGTGGACTGGGTCGCATACACGCGGACGCGCACCTGGTCCGGGTCGGGCAGCAGCCGCGTTGCCGCCAGCCGCTCTGCATCCGCGCCCTTGAGCTCCGCCTGCTGCGCCGCGTAGCGCGCCCGGTAGGCCGGGTCGGCGTACCGTTCCCGCAGCACCTTGGCGCAATGCATGGCGGTGCGCTGCCGGTAGATCGTGCCGAACCGCGCGAACGCGAACCAGGCCTCGTCCCACAGGAACACCAGGTCCGGCTTGATCGCCAGGCATTCCTCCATCACCCGCTCGACGTTGTAGACCACGCCGTCGAAAGTGCAGTTGGTGAGCAGCAGCATCCGCACGCGATCGAGCTTGCCGGCGGCCTTCAGCTGCAGCAGCCGGTGTTTGATCTCCCGCAGCGGCACGGCGCCGTACATGGAGTACTCGTTGAGCGGGTAGCTGTCCAGGTACACGACCTGCGCGCCGCCCAGCACCATGCCGTAGTGGTGCGACTTGTGGCAGTCGCGGTCCACCAGCACGATGTCGCCGGGGCGCACGATGGCCTGCACCACGATCTTGTTGCAGGTCGAGGTGCCGTTGGTGGCGAAGTAGGTGCGGTCGGCGCCGAAGGCGCGCGCCGCATATTCCTGCGCGCGCTTCAGCGAACCGGTCGGGGCCAGCAGCGAGTCCAGGCCGCCGGAGGTCGCCGAAGTCTCGGCCAGGAAGATGTTCATGCCGTAGAAATCGGCCATGTCGCCGATCCAGTTGGAGCGCACGATCGACTTGCCGCGGCTGATCGGCAGCGCGTGGAACACGCCGGTCGGGCGTCGCGAGTACTGCTTCAGGGCGTTGAAGAACGGCGTCTCGTAGCGCGCGTCCACACCGCGCAGGATGTTGACGTGCAGTTCCAGGTAATCGTCCTGGTTATAAAAGACGCGCCGGCAGCCCTTCAGGCCGAGGCCGGCGACGTCCTCCACGGACTCGTCGCTGATCAGGTAGATGTCCACTTCGGGCCGCAGCTCGTTGACGAGCCGGCACAGCTCCGCTTCCCAGGTGTCCGGGTCGTAGCCCTCGAAGTCGCGGCCGGCCACGCGCAACAGGTAGCGGCGCAGGAACGGAATCTCGTTGCGTGACTTGAGCTCGAGTCCGGGATGGATCACGACGCTCTGGATGTTGAAGTTGAACAGCGCCGCGATCAGCGCGTCCTCGAAACTCGGCACGAAGACCGGTTCGTAGGTGAAGCTGTCGTCGGCGCGACGCACCCGGCGCAGCGCCTTGCGCTGCGCCTCTTCCTGCGGCGGCGTCAGCACGTCGACGATCAGCACCTCGAAGTATGGCGGCGCGCCCGTCGCCAGCTCCGCTCGGTCGTCGGACAGTTCCTCGCGCAGGTCGACGGGCTCTTCCTCGACTTCCGCCGGGCGGCGCGAGCGGCGCCGGTAGGAGCCGCTGACCAGCGCCCGCACGACCAGCGACACGGTGGCCGACAGCTCCTCGTGCTGGCCGCGTTCCAGCATCTGCCACAGCGACTGCCAGGCGGCGCGGCCCGGGAACGCCCAGTAGAACTCGATCGGTTCCAGCGCCACCAGCAGCTCGCGGGCGCGCGCCTCGAATGCCGCGCCATCGCCGTCCGCAGCGCCCGCCAGGCGCGCGCAGGCCGCCTTCAGGTGGGTCCACCGATCCGCCCGCAACTGCGATGCGCTGTAGTATTCCGTCAGCGACGGCTTCTGCTTGCCCTGCTTGCTGTCTTCCAAATGTCCTCCTCCTGGGCGCGCCGCGTCATGGGCGTCGCCGCGCCCGCTTGGGCATCTCGAGCGGCCCGAGCGTGTCCAGGTACGCCCTGGCCTTGGCGGTGCGGCCGTACACGGGCAGCTCGAACTGCCGGTCGCGGAAGCTCTTGAGCGGCTGGCCCAGCCCGTGCAGCCCGCGCTTGCGCTGGCGCCGCACGACCTCGAGGTCGATCTCCACCGGGATCGTCTCGTCGGCGCCCCCGGCCTGGTGAATCACCGTGCCGGCCGGGTCGATGACCGCGGAACGGCCGTAGCCGCCTGGGCCGAGGCCATTGATGTCGAAGACGTAGCACTGGAACTGCGCTGCGCTGGCCCGCGCGATGGCCAGCTCTACGTCGCGATCGATGGTGCCGGTCAGCACCGGGTGCAGCAGCACCTCTGCGCCCATGGCGACCAGCGAGCGCGTCGTCTCCGGGAACCATATATCGTAACAGATCGACAGGCCGAATTTTCCGACGCCCGGCACGTCGAACACGCAGAACTCGCGGCCTGGCTCGACGCCAGCCTCGTAAGGCTGAAAGGGCATCATCTTGCGATAGCGCGTCACCACCGTGCCGTCGGGCGCGATGACTGACGCCGTGTTGTACAGCTTGCCGTCGGCGGCCCGCTCGAAGGTCGAGCCCGGGATCAGCCAGACCTTGTGTTCGGCGGCCGCCGCCTGCAGCGCCGCCTCCTCGGGCCCCGGCAGGCTGACCGGGTGGCTGTGCAAGGGCCCGCACTGGGCCAGCTCGCTGAACATCACCATGTCCACCCAGGGGAAGCGCGCCGTCAGGATGGCCAGGCGGTTCAGCACTGCCTCGACGTTGGACCGGCCGGCCGGCACGTACATCTGCACGCCGGCGATTGCGAAAGGGACCATCTTGGGAGTTCCATGACCCGGCCAGAATGGCCGTGGTTTTCATTCTCGGGGTCCGTAGCCCCCGCGGCAAGCGTGGCGCGGCCAGCGACGCTATCGGCCGGAAACAGCTCAGGCGACACCTGGCGCCGACGCCGGCCGCTGCGGCCTGCCGGCGCCGGCCCTTCGGGTTTCCGACATCAACCCCAGTCTGGAATGAGGCAAAATGCTCCGGGGCTCCTGCGCCGGCGGAGTGTTGCGACCCGAAACATGGCGGGTTGCGACGCCGACGTTTGCTTGGAGCCGGGACTGCCGTGCCGGGCCCCGTGCCGGGCGGAGGGGGTTCCACGAACTGAGTTTCGGGCCCGATTCCTGGAGTCACCAAGTGAGCAGCATGTCCTCGCCTGCCGCGACCTGCCTTTCCGCCCTCCGCACGGGCGGCGCCCGGCAAGCCCTTCTGCTAACCGCCCTGGCGCTTTCGCTGGCGCTTGCCATCCCGGCCGCCGCGCAGGCGCAGGACGCGCCACAGGCGATCCCCAACGACCGCTGCTTCAGCTGTCACCTGGCCTTGCACGAGAGCGAGTTCGGCGCCTCCAAGCACCGGCGGCTGGACTGCACGACCTGCCACACCGATGCGCTGACCACGCGCCACCCGCGCAACGACCTGGGCCCGGTCTCCGTCACGGCCTGCGAAGGCTGCCACGCGGAGTCGATCTCGACGTTCCGCGGGTCCGTGCACAGCCAGCGCGCGCACCTCGACGACGACGCGGCGAACTGCGGCAAGTGCCACGGCGACGTGCACACGCTGCCGCGCCGCCCCGGGCTCGAGGCGCCGCTGTCGCCCATCAACCAGATGCGGACCTGCGGCCAGTGCCACAACGACATGATGGAGGGCTACCTGCACAGCTCGCACGCCAAGGCGCGGCTGGTGAAGGGCCTGAACTCGGCACCGGCCTGCACCGACTGCCACGGCACGCACGACATCGTCGACAAGGCCAACGGGGAATCCCGCACTTCGCGCAAGCACAGCCCGGAGACCTGCGGCACCTGCCACGAATTCGTGCTCACCACGTGGCGCGACGGCGGCGCCCACGGAAGGATCTGGCAGGAAGGGTCAGGCAAGGGCCCGATCTGCATCGACTGCCACCAGGCGCACGACATCCAGGACCCGACCAGCCTCGAGATGCGCCAGCATTTCCCCGACGAGTGCGGCAACTGTCACGAGAAGTACAACGAGACCTACCGCAACAGTTTTCACGGTCAGGCCACGGCACTCGGCCGCCGGGCCGTGGCCATGTGCACCGACTGCCATACGCCGCACGAGAACCTGGCCAAGACCGACCCGGCCTCGAGCATCCACCCGGACAACCTCGCGAAGACCTGCGGCACCTGCCACGAGGGCAAGCTGGGCGCGGGCTTCCTGTCCTTCGACCCGCACAATGACCCGACCGACCCGGACGACAACTTCCTCGTCTACATCACCTATGTCGCGATGGTCGGCCTGCTGATCGGCGTGTTCGCCTTCTTCGGCCTGCACGGCCTGTTGTGGATGCAGCGCATCGTCGTCGCCAAGCTGCGTGGCGAGATCAGGACTTTCCCGCACACGGGCCCCGGGAAGTACGTGAGGCGCTTCACGCGTGGCCAGATCGGCACGCACATCACGGTCGTGACCAGCTTCCTGCTGCTGGCCGCCACCGGCCTGCCGCTCAAGTTCTCGGCCGAGCCCTGGGCGGCGCAGGTGGCAGACCTGCTCGGCGGCCAGGAGACCATGGGCTTCCTGCACCGGCTGGCCGCGATCGTCACCTTCGGCTACTTCGGCTTCCACGTCGTCACGATGCTCATCAAGTCGTTCAGGCGCGAGCATCGCGACATGCTGTGGGGACCGCGGTCGCTGGTGCCGCAGCCGGTCGACCTGTTCGACCTGCTGGCCAACCTCAGGTACTTCCTGTACATGGGCCCGCAGCCGAAGTTCGACCGCTGGACGTACTGGGAGAAGTTCGACTACATGGCGGTGTTCTGGGGCGTGGCGGTCATCGGCCTGTCCGGCCTGATGCTGTGGCTCCCGGAGTTCTTCACGTCGTTCCTGCCCGGCTGGGTGCTGAACGTCGCGTGGATCATCCATGCCGAGGAAGCGCTGCTGGCCACCGGCTTCATCTTCCTGTTCCACTTCTTCCACACGCACCTGCGGCCGGAGAGCTTCCCGCTCGACCCGGTGATCTTCCTCGGCAAGATGCCGCTGGAGCGCTTCAAGCACGAGCGGCCGCTTGAATACAGGCGCCTGGTGGACACCGGGCAGCTCGAGGCGCTGCTCGAAGATCCGCCGACCGACGGCCAGGTGCGGCGCGCCTACATCTTCGGCTTCACGGCCCTCACGATCGGCATCGCGCTGGCGTTCTTCATCTTCATTTCGCTGCTCGGGAGCATTCTCGGCTGAGCGGCGTTATGATCTGACGAGGCTCGCTCCCCCGCCCGCGGCCCGGCAGCGCGGGCGGCGAGGCGCGGCGCACACGGCGCCCGGATGAGTCCCAAACGTCACGGCAAGGACCAACGATGCCCAAGCTCTACTTTGCGGCCCTGACTCGCAACAAGACCAGCCTGGTCGGCAGCGCGTTGCTGCTGGGCGCGCTGATGATCATGTTCTCGCTGATCACCATCCAGATCATCGGGCTGCGTGGCGGTGCGTATCTGGGCATCATCACCTTCCTCCTCATGCCGATGATCGCGGCCATCGGCCTGGTCATGATCCTGATCGGCATCCGGCGGGCACGGACCATCGGTCCGCTCAGCGATGCCGCAGCACGGCGTGCGCCGTACCCGGTTCTCGACTTCAACAGGGAGCGCACCCGCAAGGCGACGCTCGGCCTGATCGGCCTGACAACCGTGAGTGCCGTGCTGCTCGCCGCGGCAACGTTCAAGGGCGTGGACGTCATGGACTCCACCGAGTTCTGCGGCACGACCTGCCACACCGTCATGCAGCCCGAGGCCACGGCGCACCAGCGCTCGCCCCACGCGCGGGTCGCGTGCGCGGACTGCCACATCGGCCCCGGCGCCGGCTGGTTCGTGAAATCCAAACTGTCCGGCGCCTGGCAGGTCATCGCCGTCACGCTCAAGCTCTACCCGACGCCCATCAAGACGCCAATCGAGAACCTGCGGCCGTCGCGCGAGACCTGCGAGCAGTGCCACTGGCCGACGACCTTTTTCGGCGACCTGCTCAAGGTCAAGTCCGTCTACACGGACGACGAGCCGAATACGGAACTGAAGACAGCGGTGCTGCTGCGGGTCGGCGGGCTGGCCGGGCGCAAGTCTTCCGGCATTCACTGGCACGTGAACCCCGACGTGACGATCCGCTACCGCGCGAGCGAAGACCGCCAGAGCATCTACGACGTCGAACTGACGCGGCCGGACGGCACCATAGACGTCTTCAAGACGGACGAAGCACCCGAGGAGCTCGGGCCATGGCGCACCATGGACTGCATCGACTGCCACAACCGGCCGACCCATCGTTACAGCATGCCGATGGACGAGGTCGACAACGCCATGGCGAACGGCTACATGGACAAGAGCCTGCCGTACATGAAGCGCGAGTCCATGCGGGTGCTGCAGACCGAGTACAAGGATCACGCCGAGGCGACCGAGACGATCGGCCGTGAGATCCGCGGCTTCTACGCCGAGAACTACCCCGACATCGCCAGCTCGCAGGTCGAGGGCATCGACAAGTCGATCAAGGAACTCGTGGTCATCTACACGTCGAACGTGTTCCCGAAGATGAAGGTCACGTGGGGGACCTATCCCGACAACAGCGGGCACTTCGACTCGCCGGGTTGCTGGCGTTGCCACGACCGCAAGCACAAGACGGACGACGGCAAGAAGATCACGCGTGATTGTGGGGTGTGCCACACGATCCTGGCGCAGGAAGAGCAGGACCCGGAGATCCTCCGGACACTGAATCCCTGAGCGCGGCCCGCGCCGGCAGGTTTCATGAGCCCGGTGGTCGCCGCTACCAGCCGGCGATGACCAGGCAGCACAACAGGAGCCCTTAGCGATGAACAGAAAGACGAGGTTGGCGGGGATGTTGCTCCTGACGGCGGCACTGGGACTGGCCGCGGGGGCCAGCGTGGCCAGCAGCCACTTGCTGGTTTACAAGTGCACGGTCTGCCATGGCGCGGACGGCATCAGCACGGACACGACCTACCCGACCATTGCGGGCCTGCCGGCCCCGTTGCAGATGGATGCGCTGAATGGCTACCGCCGCGGCACACGCGACTGCGGCCCGGTGCCGCGCATGTGCAAGGTGGCGCAGAACCTGACCGACGATGAGGTCCGGCAGCTGGCCGAGCACTTTGCGGCCCTCCCTTTCAAGGCCGCCGAACAGCCGTTCGATGCGTCGCTCGCGGCCCGCGGCAAGCTGCTGCACGAGGACTACTGTGAGGTTTGCCATGGCGACAGCCCGGCACACGCGGCGAAGGGTATCCTGCACGGCCAGTGGACCGGCTACCTGCGATATTCGCTGACGCAGTACCGCACGGGCCACCGCAAGCAGCCGCCCAGCATGCGCAGGCAGACCGAGAGACTCAGCGACGCGGACATCGACGCGTTGGTCAACTACTACGCCAGCTATCGCTGAAGATGCGGCGGCGGGCCGGAAATCACGGGATTCCTATGACACGCCCGGCCCGTTCGTGCATGATTGAGTCAGCCCGTCTGGGCAGCGGGAAGGGGTTGGTGACGGCATCGACCGGAGCGCGCGGCGCCATGGACCATCGCCACCCCAGCATCCCGCTCGCGGTTCGGCCGGGGGGACGAAACGACCACACCGGACGCCCGGTCCCGGTCGGTTGATTCAAGAACCGACTCAGAAACAGGAGCTTACTTGCATGACTGACAGAATCTCCGTGCGCGATTGCGGTCGTGACCGCGATCGTGCTGAGCATTGCCTGGGGGGTGACCGACGCCCAGGCCCAGGACATGAGCAAGATGTGCGCCGGCTGCCACGGCGCAGAAGGCCTCAGCAAGGACGCCAAGGCACCCAATATCGCGGGCCAGGATGCGGAGCTGCAGGAAGACCTGTTGCGCGCCTACCGCGACGGCAGCAGCAAGTGCGGCGCCGCGCAGGCCATGATGTGCAAGGTGTCGGCCAAGCTCACCAACGAGCAGATTGAGCAACTCTCGCACCTTTACGGCGACAAGCCCTTCAAGGCTGCGGACCAGAAGTTCGACGCGGCGCTGGCCGCCACCGGCAAGGGCCTGCACGACAAGAACTGCAAGGGCTGCCACGGGACGGGCCCGAAGGACGCGCAGGCGACGATCCTGCATGGCCAGTGGGCCGACTACCTGCGCTATGCCATCGCGCAGTATGCGGCCGGCCAGCGCAAGCAGGACCCGATGATGAAGGCCAAGCTTGACAAACTGTCGCCCGCGGACGTTGACGCGCTGGTCAACTACTACGCCAGCTACCGCTGACCGCGGCCTACGCTTGGGGAGGGCGCCGGGCGGATGAGCACGACGTACGTCAATGAAAGCGGCCGCCGCCGGGCGGCCGCTGTCGTCGCCTCGATGGCCGCGTTGCTGACCGCTTTCGCAACGCCTGCCGCGTCGCAGGACACGGCCGGCGCCAGCAAGCCCAGGCTGATGTTCCCGGGCTACCCGGACGCCCCGGTCTTCACCGTGAAGCCGCGCCGGGACGAGGAACTGTTCTTCTATCCCTGCTCGCAGTGCCACCAGTTCATGGACCCGAACGACGAGGTGCGCGAACTGTCCGCGCCGCACGACATTCAGCTTGACCACGGCAAGAACCGCTTCTGGTGCGTGCAGTGTCACTCGCTGACGCAGCGCGATTCGCTGCAGACGCTGCTGGGCGAGCCGGTCGAATTCGACGAGGCCTATATCGTCTGCGGCGGCTGCCATGCCAACCGCCAGAAAGACTGGTACTTCGGCGCGCATGGCAAGCGCATCAGCAACTGGAAGGACGACCGCGAGTTGTACAACTGCACGCACTGCCACGATCCCCACTCGCCCAGCATCAAGCCGCGGCCGCCTGTTGCGTTCCCGCCGGTGCGGGCCGGGCTGGAATACCAGTCCGGGCACGTTCACGTGCCGCCGCAGGTGTGGGAGAAGGTCGACTCCGGCGCCAGGAAGGAGCTGCCCGGTGAGCACTGACGACGATCGCCACGAGAAGAAGCGCTTCGAAGAGGCCCGGCGTCGCTTCCTGAAGGGCGCAGGCATCGGCGCGGCGGCCACCGCGGCCGCGGCCACCCTGCCCGCGCCGGCCTGGGGCGGCCAGACGCTGGGCGACGCGTTCGGCGGCTTCTTCCAGAAGCACTACAAGCGCATGAATCCCGATGAGATCGCTGCGGCGCTGGGGCGGATCGAGCGGCGCGCCAAGGAACGCTACGGCGTGGAGATCAGCTGCGACAACGCGCCGCCGCTGGAAGGCGTCGTGTTCGGCTACGCGCTCAACCTCTCCCGTTGCAAGGGCTACCGCGAGTGCGTGGCCGGCTGCATCAAGGAAAACAACCAGGGCCGCGACTCCCAGGTCCAGTACATCCGCGTACTGCAGATGGACAAGGGAGACATGAACCTCGAGCACTCGGAGCATTACTACAACCCGGCCGAAGTGCCGGTGCCGGGCAAGTTCTACCTGCCCGTGCAGTGCATGCAGTGCGATGACCCGCCCTGCGTCAAGGCCTGCCCGGTCAAGGCCACCTGGATGGAGCCCGACGGCGTGATCGTCGTCGATTACGACTGGTGCATCGGCTGCCGCTACTGCATGGCGGCCTGCCCTTACTGGGCCCGGCACTTCAACTGGACGACGCCGCAGATTCCCGCGGAAGAGCTCAATCCCGATACGCACTACCTCGGCAACCGGCCGCGCCCACTCGGCGTGGTTGAGAAATGCCACTTTTGCCTGCAGCGCACCCGCAAGGGCCGGCAGCCTGCCTGCGAGGAGGCTTGCCCGACCGGCGCCAGGGTATTCGGCAACCTGCTGGACCCGAACAGCGAGATCCGCTACATCCTGGCGAACAAGACCGTGTTCCGGCTCAAGGAAGAGCTGGGGACGGAACCCAAGTTCTGGTACTACACGGACTAATGACGATCATGACGCTGCTGCGCTTCGTGTCGGATGCCTTCCGGGAGATGTTCCGCGGACCGCAGCGGTACTGGGGCTGGCTCGGCCTGCTCGCCGTGATCGTCGCGATCGGAGGATTCCAGTACGCGCGGCAGGCGCAGGAGGGCCTGGTCGTCACCGGCATGAGTGACCAGGTGTCCTGGGGGTTCTACATCGCGAATTTCGCCTTCCTGGTCGGCATTGCCGCCGCGGCCGTGCTGCTGGTCATTCCGGCCTACCTGTTCGACCGCAAGGACGTCAAGGAGGTCGTGCTGATCGGCGAGGGAATGGCGGTCGCGGCCGTCGTGATGGCGATGGCCTTCGTGACCGTGGATCTCGGCCGCCCGGACCGGCTTTGGCACCTGCTGCCGGGCATCGGCGAGTTCAACTGGCCGCTGTCGCTGCTGGCCTGGGACATCGTCGTCCTGAGCGGCTACCTGCTGCTGAACCTGGCCATCCCGTTCTACATTCTCTACGCCAGGTACCGCGGCAAGGAGCCCAATTTCCGCGCCTACTTCCCGTTCGTCGTGCTCGCCATGTTCTGGGCGATCTCGATCCACACCGTGACCGCGTTCCTGTTCTCCGCAAACCCCGCGCGGCCGTTCTGGCACACCGCATTGCTCGGCCCGCGGTTCATCGCGTCGGCCTTCGCTTCCGGGCCGGCGCTGATCATCCTGACGCTGCAGGCGGTGCGGAAGTTCACCGACTACCCGGTCAGCCAGAGCGTCATCGACCTGCTGGCGCTGATCATGACCTTCGCCCTGCAGATCAGCCTGTTCTTCGTCGGCGCCGAACTGTTCACGGATTTCTACAACGAAGGCGCGCACGCCGCATCGATGCACTACCTGTTCCTGGGCATCGGCGACTTCGGTGCGCTGCGTCCGTGGATCTGGTCGGCGCTCGCCATGAACCTGGTCGCGGTCACCATCCTGATGATCAATCCGCTCAGGCGGCACGTCACGACGCTGAATATCGCATGCGTGCTGACGTTCATCGGCATCTGGATCGAGAAGGGAATGGGGCTCGTGATCCCGGGCTTCATTCCCACGCCGCTCGGCGAGATCTTCGAATACACGCCGACCGTGCCCGAACTGCTGATCACGGCCGGCGTGTGGGCCCTCGGCCTGCTGGTGTTCACGCTGATCACCAAGGCGGTGATCGCGATCCAGAGCGGCAAGATCAGCCTGCACCGGCAGCCCGGCCCGGCCCAGGTCGGCGACTTCATCCGCTAGCGAAGGCCGCGGCCGCCGCGCAGCCGGGCGGCTGCGTCATTCCTTCTTGCGGGCTTCTTCCGCCCGCCTGCGGGCTTCGTCGAAGACGAGCTGCAGCCTCGCCAGGATCTCACTGGCTTCCGTCTCGGTCTGGTCCAGGTCGAACCGGTGCACGCGGTTGACGACGCCGTCGTAATCCGCATCGAGCGCGGCGATCGTGGCCCTGGACTCCCCGGGCCAACCCTGCGCCTCGAAGTGGACGGTGCTCCAGCCCAGGAACCCGCTGGCCACGTTGAGCTCGTGAAAGGCGCGCTCGGCCCGGTCGGCGATGTCCGGCAGGCCGGCCGGATTGCCGGGAGCGTGGCAGTTGCGGCAGGCATTCAGCACGATCTGCTTGTAGCTCGGACGGCTGCTCATGGCCGGGTGGCAGGTCGTGCAGGTGGGCGCGGGACGGTTACCCTGCAGCGCCGCGTAATGCTTGCTGCGGCGGAACTGGCCCAACTTGTCCGAGTGGCATCTCCCGCAGGTGGCTGGCTGGTTGCGGAAATACAGGCGACTGCCGGGATTCGATACGGGCAGGACCCCCTGGTGTGCGGCGTCCGCCTCGGCCGCCGCAGGATTGCCGCCGTGGCAACCCTGGCACTTCACGCCGGACTGCGCGTGCGTCGAGCCCGTCCACTGCTTGTAGTAGGCGTCGAGCCGCGGGTACTTCGCGAAGAAAGCCGTCGAGCTGTGGCAGCTGAGGCAGGAATTCGCGGCGCTCCAGGCCGGGCCCGGCATCAGCAGTGCGCAGGCGGCCAGCAGTCCGCTGGCCAGCAGGAACTTGCCAGGTCCGTCGGTCCTTCCAGCCGGCATAGCAACGACCCCTTGTCTCTTTCGAGACGGCATCCGATCCAGGTTCCGGCACCGGCGACGACGCGACACGCGCCGCAAGCGCGCCGGGATATTCGACATTTGAGCATACGACAGCCCTTGCCATGACGCATGATCAAAGCCGCGTAGCGCTTATCATTCGCAATTCGAATGGCGGGCCCGGCATTTGCCGGTATCCGCCGCAGCACGCAGAATCGGCGCGCGCGCCGCGCCAGGACCGGCCAAGGAGCAACTTGATGGCTTTGAAACGACCCCTGAAGTCACCCGGAACCGTCGTCATGCTGGAGCACAGCTCGAAGGTGCTCAGAGGCAATCCGCTGGGCGACCCGCATGTCCGCAAGCTCGCGGTCTGGCTGCCGCCGCATTACGACGCGCCGGGCCGCCGGCGGCGCTTCCCGGTGTTATACGACCTGGTCGGCTTCACCGGCTCCGGGCAATCGCACCTCAACTGGAAGCCGTTCAGCGAGAACATGGCGGAACGCCTCGCGAGGCTGACGCACCAGCAGCAGATCGGCCCGATGATCGTCGTGTTCCCCGACTGCTTCACGCGGCTCGGCGGCAACCAGTACGTCAATTCGCCGGCCATCGGCCCGTATGCAGATTACCTGACGCGTGAACTCATCCCGCTGGTGGATCGCGAGTTCCGTACGCTTGCCTCGCGCGAGCACCGCGGCTGCTTCGGCAAGTCGTCGGGTGGGTATGGCGCGATGATCCACGGCATGAAGTACGCCCGGTACTGGGGCGCGATCGCGGACCACTCGGGCGACGCGCTGTTCGACGTCGTGTACCGCGGCGACTGGCCCAACACGCTCAACGAGCTGGCCAGATTCAGGAGACCGAAGCGGCGCGCGGGCGTGTATGACGTCAAGCGCCTTGCGCCCGGTTTCGCCCACGGGCTCGATGATGGCCGCATCAAGCGGTTCCTCGATGCGGTGTGGCACAAGCCCAAACTCTCCAGCGCTGAAGGCCACGCCATCATGAATGTCTGCATGGCAGCGACCTACGATCCAGATCCGAAGGCGCCGCTGGGATTCCGCGTGCCGTTCAACCTGGAGACCGGCGAACTGCTCGAGGCGCGCTGGAAGCGCTGGCTGGCGAACGACCCGATTCACCTGGTCTCCCGCTATGCGAAGAACCTGAAGACGCTCAAGGCCATCTACATCGACTGCGGCTGGCGGGACCAGTATCACCTGCAATACGGGTCCCGGATCCTGTCGCAGCGGCTGGCAGCGGCCGGTGTCCGGCACCGCTACGAGGAGTTCGACGACAATCACTCGGACATCGACTACCGGATGGACGTCAGCCTGCCGTTCCTGTACCGGGCGCTGAAGCCCTGACCGGACAATCCCTGATGGCGGCCCGCCCGACGGGGCCTGAATATGGCGTTTTCAACGATGCTCCCGCTCCCTGCGGCCACCGGTACGCGCTGCGTGGCACAGGATCCGGGACGACCGGAGGATTGACATGGCTCACCGGATCCTGCTCGCCGCGATCACAACTGTCGTGCTGGGCTGGCCACTGCCAGCGCCTGCAGAAATGCACGAGGCCATGCCCGTGACCGCGGCGGAAGAAACGCCGAACCCGCTGCTCGCCCCCTGGGCGGGCCCATTCGGCGGCACCCCGCCATTCGATCAGGCGAGCGTCGAACTGCTCACTCCGGCGCTGGAGACCGCGATGACCGAGGCGCTGGCCGGCGTGGACGCGATCGCCAGCGATCCCGCACCGGCGACCTTCGATAACGTGATTGCGGCGCTCGAGCGGAACGGCCGCACGCTCGGCCGCGTGCTCGCCGTGTACAACATCTACAGCAACAACCTGAGCACGCCTGAATTCCAGGTCGTCGAGCGCGAGATGGAACCCCGGCTGGCGGGCTTCAGGGACCGGATCAACCAGAACGAAGCCCTGTTCAGGCGCGTCGCAGCCGTCTACGAGTCGCCCGACAAGGCGGCCCTGACGTCCGAGCAGCAGCGATTGACCTGGCTGCGTTACACCAACATGGTGCGGGCCGGCGCGAAACTCGAGCCGGCGAAGAAAGAGGAGGTGGCCGCGATCAACCAGCGACTCGCCTCGCTGTTCACGGCCTTCGGCCAGAACGTGCTGGCCGATGAAACGCACAATTTCCTGGTCATCGAGCGGCAGGAGGACCTGGCCGGTCTGTCGGATTCCTTCATTGCCGGCGCCGCCGCCGCCGCCAAACGACGCGGCATCGATGGCTGGTGGGTCGTCAACAACACCCGCTCCAGCGTCGAGCCATTCCTCACTTTCTCCGACCGGCGCGAGCTCCGCGAGCAGGTGTGGCGGACCTTCGTCAACCGCGGCGACGAGGGCGACGAGCACGATACGAATGCGATTGCCGGGGAGATCCTGGCGCTGCGCGCACGTCGCGCGGAGCTGCTCGGTTACCCGACCCATGCGCACTGGCGCCTCGAGAACGCCATGGCGCGCACGCCGGAGCGCACCATGGAATTGATGGAAGCGGTGTGGGCGCCAGCCGTGGCGCGTGTGCGTGAGGAGGTGGCCGACATGCAGGCCATCGCCGATACCGAGGGCGCCAGCATCACCATCGAGCCGTGGGACTACCGCTACTACGCGGAACAAGTCCGCAAGGCCAAGTACGACCTCGACGAGACCGAGATCAAGCCCTACATGCAGATGGACAGGCTGCTCGACGGCGCATTCTGGGCGGTCGGTCAACTTTACGGGTTGCAGTTCAGCCCGCTCGCAGCGGGAACGGTACCCGTCTACCAACCGGACGTGCGCGTCTGGCAGGTCAGCGACGCGGACGGGAAGCAGGTCGGGCTGTTCTATTTTGACCCCTATGCCCGCCCCGGCAAGCGCTCCGGCGCCTGGATGAATGCCTATCGCATCCAGGAGAAGTTCGACGGTGCAGTGACGCCGATCATTTCCAACAATTCCAATTTCATGAAAGGCGCCGAGGGTGAGGTCGTACTGGTCAGCTGGGACGACGCCAAGACGCTGTTCCACGAATTCGGCCATGCCGTGCAGGGCCTGCTGTCCGACGTCAACTATCCGTCGCTGGCGGGAACCTCCGTGGCGCGCGACTACGTCGAACTGTCGTCGCAATTGATGGAGCACTGGCTGCCGACGCGCGAGGTGCTGGACCGGTTCGCGCTGCATTACCAGACCGGCAAACCGATGCCGGACGACCTGGTCGCACGCATCAGGAAGGCCGAGACATTCAACGAGGGATTCGCGACGGTCGAGTACCTGTCCGCGGCGATCGTGGACATGAAGATGCACACGGCAGGCGCGAAGCCGATCGACATCGACGCCTTCGAGCGCGAGGCGCTGGCCGAACTCGGCATGCCGAAGCAGATCGTCATGCGCCACCGCAGCCCGCAGTTCCTGCACGTGTTCGGCAGCGACGGCTACTCGGCCGGCTACTACAGCTACCTGTGGGCCGACCGGCTGGTGGCCGACACCTGGGAGGCCTTCGAGGAGGGCGACGGCGCCTATGACAAGGCCGTCGCCAGGCGACTGCGCGACAACGTGCTGGCGATCGGCAACTCGGTGGACGCCGCCGCCGGTTACCGAGCGTTCCGCGGCCGCGATGCTACCGTGGACGCGTTGCTGCGCAAGCGCGGCTTCCCGGTCCCGGCCAGGGAAGCCAGGGGTCCGGCTTACTGACGCCGGGAGCACGTTCCTGCTTTTTGCTCAAGAGGCCCCGCCATCGCGGGGCCTCTTCCTTTGCGGTCTCGAGTTGGCACAATGCTCGCGTGACGGCCCACCGCGGTCACAGCACAGTGACGATGCCGTGCCGGCAGCTTGGGGAGGATGATGCATGCAGAGCCTGCTCTACGAACACCGCCAGGTCAGCTGGATCGCCTGGCTGGCGGCGCTGGCCATCGCGGCCGGGCTGGCCATCGGCTGGGCCATGGACCCCGGTATTGCGACAGCGGCCTGGCTGGTCGCGCCGTTTGCGGCGGCAGTGATCGTCGCCTTCGGCTCACTCACCGTGGCCATAGACCACGCGGAACTGCGCTGGCACTTCGGTCCGGGCGTCTGGCGCAAGCGCCTGCCGCTCTCCGACATCCAGTCGGTCGAGGTGACGCGCACGCGGTTCTGGGAAGGCTGGGGCATCCGCTGGACGGGGCGCGGCTGGCTGTACAACGTGGCCGGCCTCGACGCAGTGCTGGTGCGCCGTCGCGACGGCAAGGCCGTGTTGATCGGCAGCGACGAGGCGCAACGGCTGGCCGCCGCGCTCGAAGGCGCCCTGCCTGGCAGACGCTGAGGGTGGCCGGTCCCGGCAAGCAGGCCTTCTTGCTGCGCATGGATCCGCAGCCCCGGGTCGAGCTGGAGCGGCTGGCCGCGCAGGCACTGCGCAGCGTCAACGCACAAGTCGAGTCCCTGCCGCGGGCAGCGCTGCAGCGGCGCGGCCGCGCGCTGCGAAGGACCGCTAGCCGCGGGCAACGCGCCGGGCGAACCAGCCGACCAGCAACGCAAAGGCGGCCGCGCCCAGCGCCCAGCTGCCCATGGCCCCGGCCCAGTCCAGGCCGATGCCGTCCGGCTTGCGGCCGAGCATGAAGGCGGCTCCGGCCAGTGCCACGCCCAGCAGGCCCTCGCCGCCGACGAAGCCTGAGCCGAGCAGCACGCCGCGCTCGGTGCGCGCCTCGCCTGCGGCGGCCGCTTGCCGGCGCGTCAACCACCAGCGCAGCAACCCGCCGGCGAAGATCGGCGTCATCGTCGACAGCGGCAGGTACACGCCCACCGCGAACGGCAATGAAGGAATACGCGCGAGCTCCGCCAGCAGCGCGATGCCGACGCCGATGCCGACCAGGCCCCAGGGCAGCGACTGGTCGATCACGCCGTCGATCACCAGCTTCATCAGCGTCGCCTGCGGCGCCGGCAGGTCCGCGCCGCCGAAGCCGAAGGTCTCGGCCAGCAGCAGCACCGACAGGCAGACGAAGGTCGCGGAGGTCAGCACGCCCGCCAGCTGGCCGAGCTGCTGATAGCGCGGCGTCGCGCCCAGCAGGTAGCCGGTCTTCAGGTCCTGGGCCGTGTCACCGGAAATCGACGCGGCGATCGCGACCACGCAGCCGACCATCAGCGCGGCAGCCTTGCCGGTCATGTCGTCCCAGCCGATGACCAGGAAGATGGTGGCGGTCCCGAGCAGCGCGGCGATCGTCATGCCCGACGTGGGGTTGCTGGTGACGCCGACCAGGCCGACGATGCGCGCCGCCACGGTGACAAAGAAGAACGCGAAGATCACCACGCACAGCGCGGCCACCAGCTGTCGCGGAATGCCCTCGATGACGCTGAACACCTGCGGCACCAGCGCCATCACCAGGGTGATGGCGATGGCGCCGGCGGCCAGCACCCACAGCGGCAGGCTCTGCTCGGTGCGTGGCACCCTGCTGTCCGCGGTTGCGGCCGGTGCCCCGAACTCGCGTGCGCCGGCGCGGAAGCTCTCCACCATCATCGGGATGGCGCGCAGCAGCGTGATGATCCCGGCGGTCGCCACCGCGCCGGCGCCAATGTAGCGCACGTAGCGGCTCCAGATTTCGCCGGCCGACATCTGGGCAATGGTCTTGACGGTCTCGGGGAACAGGGGATCGGTGCGCGCCTCGCCCCAGGTGGCAAGGATCGGGATGATCACCACGGACGAGAGCAGGCCGCCGCTCACCATGATGGTGGCGATGCGTGGGCCGAGGATGTAGCCGACGCCGAACAGCGCGGCCGACACGTCCATGCTGAGATGCGCCTTCTTCAGGAAGGGCAACGGCAGCGCCAGGTGGTCCGGCAGTACCCGCGCCCAGGCCGTCAGCGCCTTGAGGGCGGCGCCGATGCCGAGGCCGAAGAACACGTGGCTCGCCTGCACGCCGCGGCCCTGGCTGGCCTTCAGCACCTCGGCGCAGGCCGTGCCCTCCGGGTACGGCAGGTTGCCGTGCTCGCGCACGATCAGGAACTCGCGCAGCGGGATCATGAACAGCACGCCCAGCAGGCCGCCGCACAGCGCCAGCAGCACCATCTGCAGCAGCTCCGGGGCCATGCCCCACATGAACAGCGCCGGCAGGGTGAAGATCACGCCCGAGGCCAGCGAGCTGGAGGCCGAGCCGGTGGTCTGGGAGAGGTTGGCCTCGAGGATCGTGCCCGGGTGGCCGAAGCGACCCAGCAGCCGGAACATCGCCACCGTCATCACCGCGACCGGGATCGAGGTGCTCACGGTGAGCCCCGCGCGCAGCCCCAGGTAGGCATTGGCGGCGCCGAACAGGATGCCGAACAGGATGCCGAGGCCGACGGCCTTCAGCGTGAACTCGCGCTCCGACTGCGCGGCCGCCACGTACGGCCTGAACGCCGGTGCATCCTTCATGCCGGAACCCCCGTCGGGCCGCGCCGCCCGTGGTGACGGACGCGCTCATACACGCCTCGTCCGGAGCCGCGCGGGGTCATCACCAGCTGCCACAGGTGCAGCAATTCCGCCTGGAACGCGGCCTTGCTGGACATCAGGTAGTAATTCCACATGCGGCGGAACCGCTCGTCGAAGGGCCGCGCGGCCGCCAGCGCCTTGACCTTCTCCCAGTTGCCGTTGAACCGATCGTACCAGGCCTGCAGCGTCGGTACGTAGTAATGGCCGTAGTTTTCCCAGTCCTCGACCACGAAGAAATCCTGCGCCGCCTGCGCGAGCTGGCTCATGGCAGGGGCCATTGAATTGCGGAAGATGTATTTCTCGATCCACGGATCGACGACGGCGGTCTTCTCGCTGTTGCCGATGGTATGCAGCAGGAACAGTCCGGCCGGCTTGAGCATGCGGTGCACGACGCCCATCAGCCGCCGGTAGTTCTTGTAGCCGACGTGCTCGATCATCCCCACGATCGAGATCTTGTCGAACGGTCCGAGTCCCGAATCCGGCAGTTCGCGGTAATCCAGCTTGCGGATCTCGACCGGCAGTCCCTGCGTGTACCCGGTCGCGTAGCGCAGCTGCTCGCCCGAGAGCGTGATGCCGGTGACGTGACAGCCGCGGGTGCTCGCGGCATAACGCGCGAAGCCACCCCAGCCGCAGCCGATGTCCAGCACCCGATCGCCGCTGGCGATTTCCAGCTTGTCGCACAGCATCTCGAGCTTGATCACCTCGGCCCGCTCCAGGTCGTCGGTCCCGTCGAAGAAGCAGCAGGTGTACTGGTTCCACGGCCCCAGGAAAAGAGCGTACATGCGATGGTCGAGGTCGTAGTGTTCCTCGGCGACGGCCAGCGACCTGCTCGGCGTCTGCAGATTCGTGAGCCGGGCCCGCATGATCTTGATGGCACGCGCCGTGCGCAGCAGCGGGCTGTTCAATCTGCCGGCGGACAGCACGCGGCGGAACATCTCGTCCAGCGTGGGGCAGTCCCAGTCGCCATCCACATAGGCATCGCCGATGCCTAGCGAACCTCGCAGTGCACGCCTGTAGAAACGTTCCCGGTTGACCGTGATGTCCCAGGGCCGGCCGCCGCCGACCGTCACGCCGGTGCCCTGCAACAAGCCGTTAACGAGAGATTCGAAGGACGGCAACATCGCCACCCCCCCCCGATGAATGCAAACCCCGGCCCAGTGTACGCCACCCCCCGCCCGGGTCCCTCAAGTACACTGTGGGGCCGGACCGGGCGACGGGGCATCCGACGGACAGCGCCATTGACGAAAGCAGTGACCAAGCGATCGATGCAGTTGCCGGACCTCAGCAGGGTGCCACGGGTGGACGAGGTCGGCGTGGCCGAGCGTGTCGCGCGCTGCCGCACGCGCAGCATCAAGACCGCCGCCAAGGACACGGCGCTGCGCATGGTCCTGTCCATGATCGACCTGACCACGCTCGAGGGCCAGGACACCCCGGGCAAGGTACGGCAGCTGTGCCAGAAAGCCCGGCACCTGCACTCCGGCCTGCCCGGCCTGCCGCACGTTGCGGCCGTGTGCGTGTACCCGAGCATGGTGCGGGTTGCGAAACAGGCGCTGGAGGGCAGCGGCATTGCCGTGGCGTCGGTGGCCACCGGCTTTCCCAGCGGCATGACCGACCTCAGGCTCAAGCTGCAGGAAACCCGGCGCGCGGTCGCGGCAGGCGCCGACGAGATCGACATGGTCATCTCGCGCGGCGCGTTCCTGCGCGGTGACTACCGGCAGGTGTTCGACGAGATCGTCGCGGTCAAGGATTCCTGCGGCGACGCCCACCTGAAGGTGATCCTCGAGACCGGCGAGCTCAACACGCTGGACAACGTGCGGCGCGCCAGCGTCCTGGCCATGCACGCCGGCGCGGACTTCATCAAGACCTCCACGGGCAAGGTCCAGCCGGCGGCGACCATGGACGTGACCCTGGTCATGCTGCAGGCGATCCGTGACTTCCATTACGACACCGGCCGCATGGTCGGCATGAAGCCGGCCGGCGGCATCGCCACGGCCAAGCTGGCCGTGCACTACCTGGTGATGCTGCGCGAGACGCTCGGCGAGGCGTGGCTGACGCCACGGTGGTTCCGCTTCGGCGCCAGCAGCCTGGCCAACGACGTGCTGATGCAGCTGGTCAAGCAGCACACCGGGGCCTACCAGTCGGCAGACTATTTTTCGCGGGGCTGAACCATGAGCAAGGGCAAGAAGACCGTTCGCACCGGCCTGAACTTCGACACCCGCTGGACCTACTCTCCGGCCCCCGAGAGTACGGGACACGCGCAGCTCGAGGAACGCTACGGCCTGTTCATCGGCGGCCGGTTCGTGGCGCCGAAGAGCGGGCGCTACTTCGACACGATCAATCCCGCGACCGAGCGGAAGATCTGCAGGGTGGCCGAAGCCGGGGCGGCGGACGTCGATCGCGCCGTCAAGGCGGCGCGGCTGGCCCACCGCAAGGCCTGGTCGCCGCTGCCCGCCGCCGAGCGCGGCAAGTACCTGTTCAGGATCGCGCGCATGCTGCAGGAGCGGGCCCGCGAATTCGCCGTCATCGAGTCGCTGGACGGCGGCAAGCCGATCCGCGAGTCGCGCGACATCGACGTGCCGCTGGCGGCGGCGCACTTCTTCTATTACGCGGGCTGGGCGGACAAGCTCGGCTACGCCTTTCCCGGCCGCACGGCACGGCCGCTCGGCGTGGCGGGCCAGATCATCCCGTGGAACTTCCCGCTGCTGATGGCGGCCTGGAAGATCGCACCGGCGCTGGCCTGCGGCAACACCGTCGTGCTCAAGCCGGCGGAGACCACGCCGCTGACCGCGCTGAAGCTCGCCGAGCTGATCCGCGACTGCGGCCTGCCCGACGGCGTCGTCAACATCGTCACCGGCGCCGGCAAGACGGGTGCCGCGCTGGTCGCTCACGCCGGCGTGGACAAGATCGCCTTCACCGGCTCGACGGAAGTCGGCCGCGTCATACAGAAGGCGCTCGCCGGCAGCCGGCGGCGCTATACGCTGGAGCTGGGCGGCAAGGCGGCCAACATCGTTTTCGAGGACGCCGCCATCGACCAGGCGGTCGAGGGCATCGTCAACGGCATCTTCTTCAACCAGGGCCATGTCTGTTGCGCCGGCTCGCGGCTGCTGGTGCAGGAGTCCGTCGCGGACGAAGTGGTGCGGCGGCTGCGCGACCGCATGGAGACCCTGATCGTGGGAGACCCGCTCGACAAGAACACGGACATCGGCGCGATCAACTCGAAGATGCAGCTCGAGAAGATCAACGCCTACCTGAAGGTCGGCAGGCAGGAAGGCGCGCAGATGTTCCAGTCCTCGGCTGAATTGCCGGCCACGGGGTACTGGTGCCGGCCGACCGTGTTCACGGGCGTCTCGCAGTCGCACCGCATCGTGCAGGAGGAGATCTTCGGCCCGGTGCTGGCCGTGCAGACCTTCCGCACCGTGGACGAGGCGGTCGAGCTCGCCAACAACACGCCCTACGGCCTGTCGGGCGGCGTGTGGACCGACAAGGGCGCCAAGATCTTCCGCGTGAGCAGCCAGATCCGCGCCGGCGTGGTCTGGGCCAACACCTTCAACAAGTTCGACCCGAGCTCGCCTTTCGGCGGCTACAAGGAAAGCGGGATGGGCCGCGAGGGCGGCCTGCACGGACTCGAGCCCTACCTGGCACTGGCCTGACGGACCGGGAGCAGACGACGATGAGCGACACGAAGAGTCCGAAGGCGCGCGTTGCCGCCCGGCGCAGCGGCTCCAGGCGGTCCGCGACCGGCGGGCGCAAGACCGCGCGGCTGGGCGTGCTGAAGACCTACAAGATCTACGTCGGCGGCAAGTTCCCGCGTACCGAGTCGGGCCGCTTCTACCAGGTCCTCGACCGCGGCGGCGCGCCGCTGGCGAATGCCTGCCTGGCCAGCCGCAAGGACTTCCGCGAGGCGGTCGTCGTGGCGCGCGCCGCCTTCCGGGACTGGTCCACCGGCAGCGCCTACCTGCGCGCGCAGATCCTGTACCGCATCGGCGAGATGCTCGAAGGCCGCAGGGGCCAGTTCGTGGACGAACTGTACGCGCAGGGCGGCACGCGCGCGGCTGCGCGGCGCGAGGTGGACGCCACGATCGACCTGCTCGTGTACTACGCCGGCTGGGCCGACAAGTACCAGCAGGTGTTTTCCAGCGTCAATCCCGTCGCGTCATCGCACTTCAATTTCTCGCTGCGGGAGCCCACCGGTGTCGTATCGCTGCTGGCGCCGCAGGACAGCCCGCTGCTCGGGCTGGTCGCCAACCTCGCGCCAGTCATCGCCGGCGGCAACACCTGCGTGGCGCTCGCGAGCGAGGCGCGGCCGCTGGCGGCGGTCAGCTTTGCCGAGGTGCTGCACTCGTCGGACGTGCCGGGCGGTGTGGTCAACATACTGACGGGCAGGCAGGCCGAACTGCTCGAGCACTTCGCCTCGCACATGGACGTCAACGCCATCGTGTTCTGCGGCAGCAACCGCGATGCGGCCGCCAGGGTCGAGACGCTGGCTGCCGGGAACATCAAGCGCGTGGTCGTGCGCGAAGCCGCGCCCGGCAATGAGGACGTCGGCGATCCGTACCTGATCAGCGCCACGCAGGAAGTGAAGACGACCTGGCACCCGATCGGCCGCTGACCGGGCGCCGGACCGGCGCCAGGCCGGCCCCGCCGCAGGCAGCCAGCCGCCTCAGTTGTTCCTGGCGCCCTGCTCCACCCACCTGCGCACCAGCAGTTGTTCGGCGGCGGCCAGCGGCTGGTCGCCGTGCGGCATGCGGATGGAGGGATCCGCGCGGCCCTCGATGAGCATGGTCAGCGCGCTCGACAAGGCGTCGCCCGGAATGACGACGGCGCCGAATTTCGTGCCCTTCATGAGCGCCTCGTAGCTCGCCATGCTGAGTCCGCTCGCCTCGTAACCGGCCTGTCCCGGCACGTGGCAATGCCCGCAGCGCGCGACGAGCAGCGGCTGCACCTCGGCCGAAAAGCTGACCTCCGGTTCCGCCTTCGAACAGGCGCCGAGCGCCAGCGCGCCGAGCAGTGTGGGGACGAGCACGCGGGAGATGGCAACTGACATGACGCTCACTCCAGGGCGAAACCGACGACCTTGGTGCCGCATACCTTACTGCGAAACCGGATATTTTCGTAGAAGCGTCTGCACGCGCCGCCCCGTGGGGGTTAAGCTTGGGTCCGGCCGTCCGGCGGCGCACGGTCCGGCGACGGGTACGGCGCGCCCAGGGGATGTACTCGATGGCGATCAGGGTCCAGGAAATACACTACTTCGTGACCTGCACCGCACCCGCGGAAGAGGCCGCGGACCGCATGCAGGATTTTTATACCGGCGTGCTCGACCTGGGTGCCGGCGCCGAACCGACCACGCCCCACGTTGCCTATGCCGTCGCCGACATCGCCGAAACCCGCAGCGAACTGGACCGGCTCGGCATCGAATACCAGGTGCTCGAGGGCGCCGGAAACTCGCGCGGCGCACAATTGCTGCTGAAGGACCCGGCCGGCAATCCGCTGGAAATCCACCAGGTAGGCACCTGCCGCTGCACGACCGCCACGCGCTCAGGCACGGCCGAAGCGTATACGCGCGTGCGCAGCGCCGTGATGTTCGCCGACATGCGCGGTTTCACCAGCATCTCGGAGCGGCTCGCACCGGCCGAGGTCGTGCCGCTGCTCAACGAGTTTTTCGCCATGTTGACGGACACCACGCTCAGCCACGGCGGCACGGTGCTCAACATGGCCGGCGACGGCCTGATGGTCTGCTTCGGCGTGCCGCAGGAGCAATCCGACGCACCGGGGCGTGCCGTGGACGCCGCGCGGGAGATGCTTGGGCGCTTCGCCACCATGGCGCAGGACTGGAAACTGCGGCACGGCATCGACACCGGCCTGGGCATCGGTATCAACGTCGGCGAGGTGATCGCCGGCCATGTCGGTTCGGACAGCTACAAGAGCTACACCATCATCGGCGACACGGTCAACGTCGCGGCACGCCTCAGCCAGCGCGCGCGCGCCGGCGAGGCGTTGTTCTCGGGCGCCGTCAAGCGTTCGCTCGAGGAGACCGGTCATGACCTGCCGGCGCTCGAGCTGCCGGCGCTGCAGTTACGCGGCCGCGCCGGTCCCGTCGAGATCTTCTGCCTGCCGGCCATGGACCGGGTCGACTTCCGGCCCGAGGCGGTCACCAGCCGCTGAGTCCTACCACTGCGCGCGGCCGGGCAGCAGCCCGGCCAGTTCGGCGCGCGTCAGGTCGCGCCACTGGCCCCGCGCGAGCCCGGTCAGCGTCACATTGACGATCCGCACGCGCTGCAGGCGGCGGACCGTGTAGCCGAAGTGCTCGCACATGCGGCGAATCTGCCGGTTGAGGCCCTGGGTCAGCACGATCCGGAAGACGTTGCGGGACACACGCTCGGTGCGGCACGGACTCGTGACCGTGTCGAGCACCGGCACGCCCGCGGCCATGCCCTCCAGGAACGCGCGGGTCAGCGGCCGGTCCACGGTCACCAGGTATTCCTTCTCGTGGCCGTGTTCGTGGCGCAGGATCTCGTTGACGATGTCGCCGTTGTTGGTCAGCAGGATCAGGCCCTCGGAGTCCTTGTCGAGCCGGCCGATCGGGAAGATCCGCTCGCGGTGGCCGATGAAGTCCACGATGTTGCCGCGCACGCCGCGCTCGGTCGTGCAGGTGATGCCGACGGGCTTGTTGAGCGCCAGGTACACGTGCCGGCTCGGCGCCCGCAGCGGCCGGCCGTCCACCCTCACCTCGTCGCCCTCCCCCACCTGCGCTCCGAGTTCCGCCGCCCGGCCATTCAGCGTGACCCGGCCAGCGGCGATCCACCCATCCGCCTCGCGCCTCGAGCAAACGCCGGTCTCGCTGATAAACTTGTTGAGCCTCATGCCGTGCGACTCACGCCCACCTGCCCCCGCCGCCGAAGGATGCGATGATACGCGGCCTGGCCGGGCCGGGTCGCCCGGGCCCCGACGCGGAACCGGACCATGAAGCGAAGCCCGCCGCCCGCCATCGTCTACACCACGGGACTCGGCACGGTCTGCACGGGTTGCCGGCGGCCGGTCGGCCAGTGTGCGTGCCGCACGCCGCAGGGGCATGCCGCGCGGGACGGCGTCGTGCGCGTGTCGCGGGACGTCGCGGGCCGCAAGGGCAAGGGCGTGTCGGTCGTGTCCGGGCTGCCGCTCGGACCGCCGGAACTCGAGGCGCTGGCCGCAGTCCTCAAGAAGCGCTGTGGCTCGGGCGGCACGGTGCGCGAAGGCCGCATCGAGATCCAGGGGGAACACCGCGAGCGAATCGTGGCCGAACTCGGGAAACTAGGCTACAAGGTGAAGCGCGCCGGCGGCTGAGGGCTGCGGCGCCGTTCAGGGCAACAGGGAGATGAGCATGATGTACTTGCTGGCGGGACTGGTCGTATTCCTGGGCGCGCATTCGATCTCGATCGCCGCCCCGGCCTGGCGCGACGGCATGGCCGCGCGCCTCGGCGAACAGAAATGGAAGGCGATCATCGGCCTCGTGTCGATCGCCGGATTTGTGCTGCTCGTGTGGGGCTACGGCCAGGCGCGGCTCGACCCGGTCGTGCTGTACGTGCCACCCACCTGGCTGCGTCACCTCGCCCTGCTGCTGCTCGTGCCGGTGTTCCCGCTGCTGCTGGCCGCGTACCTGCCAGGGCGGATCAAGACCGCCGCCAGGCACCCGATGCTGGCGGCAGTGAAATTGTGGGCGCTGGCCCACCTGCTGGCGAACGGCATGGCGGCGGACGTGTTGTTGTTCGGCGCCTTCCTGGCGTGGGCGGTCGTGGACCGCATCTCGCTCGGCCGGCGGCCGCTGCGCCCGGTCGGCGGCGCCCCGCCGTCGCGGTTCAACGACGCGATCGTCATCGTGGCCGGGCTGGCCCTGTACGTCGTGTTCGTGGGCTGGGCGCACCTGTGGCTGATTGGCGTCCCGCCGGTCGCCAACTGAGCGCGCCGGCCGGACCGGCTACGCCGCGGTGACCGCACATCGAGACAGGTGAACGATGGGACGAATGTTCGAAGTCCGCAAGCACGCGATGTTCGCGCGGTGGAACCGCATGGCGAAGCAATTCGCGCGCATCGGCAAGGACATCACGATCGCGGTCCGCCAGGGTGGCGCGGAACCCGCCAACAACCCCGTCCTGCGGCGCGTCATCCAGAACGCGCGTTCGATCAACATGCCCATGGACAAGGTCGAATCCGCCATCCGGCGCGCGTCCGGGCAGGAAGCGACGGACTACCTGGAGGTCCTGTACGAGGGCTATGCGCCGCACGGCGTGGCGGTGCTGGTCGAGACGGCGACCGACAACCCGACGCGGACCGTCGCCAGCGTACGCAATATCTTCAGCAAGTTCGGCGGCAACCTCGGCAGCGCCAACAGCGTCAGCTTCCTGTTCCGCAAGATGGGCGTGTTCCGGCTCGACCCGGCGGGCGTCGACCAGGACGACCTCGAGCTGTACCTGATGGACCACGGGCTCGACGAAATGGGCGAATCCACCGGCGAACAGGGTGAGCCGCAGCTGGTGGTGCGCTGCGCGTTCGAGGACTTCGGGCAGGTGCAGAAGGCCCTCGAGGACCGCGACATCACCCCGCTCTCGGCCGAGTACGAGTTCATCTGCACGGTACCGACCGTCCTGCCGGAGGGGCTGGCAGCCGAATCGCTCGCGCTGATTGACAAGCTCGAGCAGGACGACGACGTGCAACGGGTGTTTCACACGCTGGCCTGAGCAGCCGGCGTCCCCGGCGCCGCGGCCGCCAGGGCCGGCGCGATCCCGTGCCGGCCGCACCCTCCGCGGTCAGCGCTTCCAGGGCCTCAGCGCGCGCCGCCCGTTGCGCGATGCCGGCTGGCGGTCATCGACGTCGGGATCGTGTTCGATCGCCCAGCGTTCGCGGAAGGACTGCAGGGCCTCGCTGTTGACGCCCGCGTGACGATTCGACAGCAGCAGCGCAGACGGCGAGCAGACCCGGGCGCGGATCAGGCCCAGGTCGCAGGCTGCATCGAACACGCTGGGATACCAGCGCTCCCAGCCGGGCATGATGCGGTCGAGCTGCTCGCGCAGGTTCACGCCGTCTCCGTACTGCCCATCCTGCACCGGAACCTATACCCGTTGGCCGCCGTGGGCAATGTGAACCCGTCACGGAAACCCGCCCATCCGCACGGCCGGTTGCTGCGGCTTGTGCTGGTGGCGCACGCCCGGCGGAAGCCACAAGATATCGACCGGACGCGGGGTGGCCGCGGGGGTCGCGCACCATGAGCCATAAGCACGAGAATTTCCTTCGCACGATCTTCCACGACCCGATCAGCGGCAACATCCACTGGCGCGAGGTCGAATCGCTGTTGCGGCACCTCGGCGCCGACATCGAGCAGCTGACCGGCGCCCGCCTGCGCGTGACGCTGAATGGCGCCGAAGGTATCCTGCACCGCCCGCACCACAGCAACGTGCTGGATCGTTCCGGCGTCAAGCACGTGCGTGAGTTCCTGGCGCGCGCGCGCGCCACGCCGTCGCAATATGCGGAGCGCGGCTAGTTCATGCACATGCCGTGCGCGCTGCACAGTGCAGGCAGGGACCAGCAAGGCGGATGACACGGCCCGGAAGAGAAATGCACGACACCTCGCACGAACCGGACGGCACGCCTCGGGATGGCGACCGGGGCCAAGCGCCGTGCCGGCTCACCGGCCGCCTGGGCCGTGAGATGCGCACCATCTCGCGCATGGTGCGGATCTACTGCCGGGACCACCACGGCGGCCCGCCCGACGGCACCTGCAGCGATTGCGCCGCGTTCCTCGTCTACGCGGAGCGGCGGCTCGTGAAGTGTCCGTACGGGGCCGACAAGCCGACCTGCTCGAACTGCCCGATCCACTGCTACAAGCCGGAGCCACGACAGTTCGCCCACGAGATGATGCGCTACTCAGGCCCGCGCATGACGCTGCGCCATCCGTGGCTGGCGCTCATGCACCTGCTTGACGGCCGCCGCAGGGTCGAGCATCCGATGGCGGCGCGCCGCCGGCAGCGCTGAGTCCGGCGAAGTACCCGCCTGGCCGGCGCGCTGCGCTGCCTGCGTGGAACTTGCTAGGCAAAGACCCGTTGCAGCAACAGGTGCGTCGGCACGAAGACCAGCACGACAAAGCCCGCGAACAGCACCGCCAGATAAGCCGCGGCCGGCCAGTCCGGCTGCACGCGACCAAGGCCGTGGCTCCAGTTGATGTTCTCCTGCGGCGAGCCGAGCAGCCGGCTGGCGGGCAGCAGCACTGCGCCCAGCAGCACCGCGCCGGTCAGGCCGATGCCGGCTGCGTAGCCATAGCTCGAGAGCATCCACAGCAGGACCAGGGGCAGCGGCACGTGGAACAGCGACAGCAGCTTCAGCATGCGCGGCCGCTCGGCCTCGAACATGTACTCCGTCAGGCCGGTGATCCGGCGCCTCAAGAGGAGCCGCAGCAACAGGTCGGCGTTCCACAGCAGTTCGGGTAGCAGCGCCGCGGCCGCCAGCACGCTGGCGAGGGCCGCACTCTCCAGCCACATGGCGGGCACCGCCCCAATGAAGGCGATATCCGACAGCCACAGGAAATTGCGCCAGCCGTAGTGCCTGAGCCAGACCACGACCACGACGAGGACGAAGGCCGTGTAGAGGGCCTTGCACCACAGCGGGATGGTCGTGAAGTCGGGCAAGGTCTGCTCCACGGCGGGCATCCGGCCACTTTACACGGGGCCGGCCGAGGACCACACGCTTGCCCTGCGCGCGGACCGGTCGCCCAAATCGCGGAATCAGGCCGCCAGGCGCCTTCCGAACGGCCCCCGCAAAGCCAGGATGCGGGCGGCGGACAGACGTGAAAACCCCTAATCCAATGGGCTGCCCGATCCGCTAGTATAATTCCGTAGTTCCCCTGCAGCCGATACTTGGTAGAAAGCGCGCCTCACGCGCTCATGGAGTGGATTGTCCCGAACCCCCCACCATGATCAACCAGTACGCCGTCTTCCTGATGTACCTGCTCGCGATCCTCGGTTTCGTGGGCATCACGCTGCTCATGAACCGCATGCTGGGCCCCAAGCCGGTCGCCACCGCAGCCAAGCTGGAGCCCTTCGAGTGCGGTGCGACGCCGGTGGACGTGCTGAACGTCAAGGCGGTCCCGGTCAAGTACTACGCGGTGGCGGTCATCTTCATCCTGTTCGACCTGGAAACGGTGTTCCTGTTCATCTGGGCGCTGGGCGCCCAGCCGCTGAACGGGCTCATGTTGCTGATTTTCGCGATTTTCTTCGCCTTGCTGGTGCTGATCGTGCTGTACGTGTGGAAGGCCCGGCTGCTGGAAGACGTGACGGAGTGATGCCGTGAACGATGTCGCCCGCCGCCCCATGCCGGGGCTTGAATACATGACCACGAAGAAGGACGAGCTGGTGGGCTGGGCCCGCAAGTTCTCGCTGTTCCCCTACCCGTTCGTAACCGCTTGTTGCGGCATGGAATTCATGTCGGTCAGCACCACGCTGTATGACACCGACCGCTTTGGCGCCGCGCTGCCGCGTTTCTCCCCCAGGCAGTCCGACCTGCTGATGGTGGTTGGCACGGTCACTCACAAGCAGGCCCCGGTGCTGAAGAGGATCTACGACCAGATGTGCGAGCCCAAGTGGGTCATCGCCTTCGGCGTGTGCGCAAGCAGCGGCGGTTTCTACCAGAACTACGCGGCGGTGCCGGGCATCGACAAGATCATCCCGGTGGACATCTACATCCCGGGCTGCCCGCCGCGCCCGGAAATGGTGATCGACGGCATCATGCGGCTGCAGGAAAAGATCGCCGCTTCGCAGCACCCGCTGGTCTAGACAGAGAGATTCCAAAGATGACTGCAGGCGTGTTCGAAGCGTTGACGGAGCGACTGACGGCCGGGGGCCGGCAGCCGACCCTGTCGCACGGCATTCTCGTCGTGGACATACCGCGCGAGGCCTTGCTCGCCACCGTCGGCATGCTCAGGTCGGACTTCCAGTTCGACCTGTTCCTCGACGTCACGGCCGTCGACTGGCCGGAACGCGAACCGCGTTTCGATGTCGTGTATCACTTCTACTCGACCCGGCACTTCGTGCGGGTGCGCGTGAAGACCCAGGTCGGTGCGGCGGACACGGCCGTCGATTCGCTGACCGGCCTGTTCGGCGCTGCGCGCTTCATGGAGCGCGAGTGCCACGAAATGTATGGAATCGCCTTTCGCGGCAACGACGACCTGCGCCCGATCCTGCTCTACGAGGGGTTCGAGGGGCACCCGCTGCGCAAGGACTACCCCAAGACCCGCGAGCAGCCGCTCGTGCCCTACCGCAAGTGATGAGGCCCGCATTGGACGCCCCACTGCCCAACCCGATCCGCCCCGCCTTCCTGACCAGCGAGAAGGGCGTCATCGTCAACATCGGCCCGTCGCACCCGGCCACCCATGGCACGGTGCAGATCGTCACCGAACTGGAAGGCGAGCGGGTGGTGCGCGCCGACGTGCACTGCGGCTACCTGCACCGGGGGTTCGAGAAGGAGTGCGAGTCGCACACCTGGCACAACCTGATCCCCTATGTGGACCGGCTCAACTACTGCTCGGGCCTGTCGAACAACTTCGCCTACTGCGAGGCGGTCGAGACCCTGATGGGAATCGAGATCACGCCGCGCTGCCGTTACCTGCGGACCCTGCTGCTGGAGTACTCGCGGATCGCCGACCACCTGACCAGCGTCGGCGCGGCGTTCATGGAACTCGGCGCGATGACCGCCTTCCTGTACATGATGACGCTGCGCGACTACATCTATGAACACCTCGCCAACCTGACCGGCGCGCGGCTGACCTACACCTACGGCCGCATCGGCGGCCTCGCCAACGACATGCCCGACGGCTGGCTGAAGCGCCTCGACGAGATCCTCGTCGAGTACGACGACTTCGTGAACCGCGCCCACAAGCTGATGGACCGCAACCGCATCTTCATCGACCGGATGCGCGACGTCGGCACCATCACGACCGAGGACGCGGTCAACTGGGGCTTTACCGGCCCGATCCTGCGGTCCACGGGCGTGCCGCGCGACCTGCGCAAGGACACGCCGTACCTGGCCTACGCGGAACTCGACTTCGACATCCCGGTCGGCATCAAGGGCGACAACTACGACCGGTATTTCGTGCGCATGCGCGAGATGGACGAGTCGGTGCACATGATCCGCCAGCTGATGGACATGCTGCCGGAGGGCCCGCTGACCGTGGACGACCGGCGCTGCGTGCTGCCCGACAAGCAGCTCGTCTATTCGGAGATCGAGTCGCTGATCAACCACTTCAAGCTGATCATCGACGGCCCGCAGGTGCCCGCGGGCGAGGTTTACACCGCCCAGGAATCACCAAACGGCGAACTGGGCTTCTACCTGGTCAGCTCCGGAACGGGCGTGCCCTGGAAGGTCCACGTGCGTGCGCCGAGCTTCGTGCACATGGGAGGCATGCACCTGATGCTCGAGGGTTACCAGCTCGCGGACGTCATCCCGTCGTTCGGTTCCGTGAACATGGTCGGCGGGGAGTGCGACAGATGAAGCACCTGATCCCCGAGTTCGAGAAGATGAAGGAGCGCCTGCCGCCGGGGCAGAACGCGACGCTGCTGCTGCCGTGCCTGCACCGCATCCAGCAGGACCGCGGCTTCGTCGCCGACAGCGACATCGATGGACTGGTCGAGTACCTGGGCGTACCGCGCATCCAGATCCAGGAGGTCCTGTCCTTCTACACGATGCTGCGGCGCAAGCCGATCGGCCGCTGGCACGTGCAGGTCTGCCGCAACGTGTCCTGCGCGATGCTGGGCGCCGAGCGGCTGCTCGGGCACCTCAGCGAGAAGCTGGGCGTGGCGCCCGAACAGACCACGCCGGACGGCCGCTACACGCTGTCCACGTGCGAGTGCCTCGGCTCCTGTGGGACGGCGCCGGTGGTGATGGTCAACGACGCCTATCACGAGAACCAGACGGCGCAGAGCCTCGACTCGCTGCTCGAGGGAATGAAATAGCATGCCCGGCCAGAAAATACTGATGACCTTCCCGGTCACGCCAACCTCGCACACGCTGGCGGACTACCGCGCGCGCGGCGGCTACCAGACGCTCGACAAGGTGCTGAAGGAAATGCGCCCCGAGGACGTCACCAAGGAGGTCACCGCGGCGGGTATCCAGGGCCGCGGCGGCGCGTTGTTCCCGGCCGGCCGCAAGTGGCAGGTCGTGGACCCCTACGATGGCCAGCCCCATTACCTGTGCTGCAATGCCGACGAAGGCGAGCCCGGCACGTTCAAGGACCGCTGGATCCTGGAGAACATGCCGCATCAGCTTCTGGAATCGATGCTGATCACCTCGTTCGCGCTCAACGTGCGGCACAGCTTCGTCTACATCCGCGGCGAATTCGACCTGCCTTACCGGCGGCTGTCGGCCGCTATCGACGAAGCGTACGCCGCCGGCTATTTCGGCAAGAATATCCTCGGCAGCAATTTCTCCTGCGACGTCGTTGCCTATCGCGGCGGCGGCTCGTACGTCTGCGGCGAGGCGTCCGGACTGCTGTCTTCCATCGAGGGCAAGCGCGGCTACCCACGCAACCGCCCACCACGGCTGACCGTGCAGGGCCTCTACCAGAAACCCACGGTCGTCAACAACGTCGAGACCCTGGCGAACCTCGCCTGGATCGTGAAGCACGGCGCGGAGGCCTATCGCAGGATCGGCACCGCAAAGAGCCCCGGCACGCGGCTCACCTCGATCTCGGGGCACATCGCCAGGCCGGGCGTGTACGAGGTCGAATGTGGCTACCCCTGGTCCAGGTTCATCTACGAGGACTGCGGCGGCATCCCCGGCGGGCGCAAGCTCAAGGGCGTCATCCCGGGTGGAATCTCCTCCCAGATCATGACGGCCGAAGAGGTCGGACGGCTGAACCTGGACCACGAGACGCTGTGGGACAACGGCTCGACGCTGGGCTCCGGCGGCATGATCGTGTTTGCCGAGGGAACCTGCATGGTCAGCGTGCTGCGCGTCATGCTGCGCTTCTACCACCACGAGTCCTGCGGACAGTGCACGCCCTGCCGCGACGGCCTGGGGTGGCTGCATCGCATCATCGACAGGATGCTGGCCGGCCAGGGGCGGCCGGAGGACCTGCAGACCCTGCGCTACGTCTCGAAGGCCCAGGACGGCACGACCATCTGCGGCATGAGCGACGCGGCCGCCCTGGCGGCGATCGCGATGCTCGACAAGTTCAGCGACGAGTTCGAGTACTGCATCACGCACAAGCGCTCACTCTATTCAGGGAACCTGGAATGCCCGAAATCTTCATAAACGGGCAGCCCGTGCAGGCCGAGGCCGAGCAGACCGTCTTCCAGGCGGCGCTGGCCAACGGCATCTACATACCCTATTTCTGCTGGCACCCGGCGTTGTCCGTGGCCGGCAACTGCCGTATCTGCTCGGTGGAGGAAGAGGGCCGCGGGCTGGACATCTCCTGCAACATGCCGGTCAAGGCCGGCATGCGCGTCCTGACCGAGTCGCCGGATGTCCTCGCCCACCGCAAGGCCATTCTGCAGCTCACCACGCTCAACCACCCGGTTGACTGCGGCATCTGCGACAAGGCCGGCGAGTGCCTGCTGCAGGACTATCACTACCAGCACAACGGCACGCCCTCGATATCCCACGATCCCAAGATCCGCGAGACCAAGTTCTTCAACCTGTCCAGGCGCATCGTGCTCGACAACGAGCGCTGCATCCTGTGCTCGCGTTGCGTGCGCTTCACGCGCGAGATCTCGAAGTCCAACGCGCTGGGCATCGTGCAGCGAGGCGACCATGCGCAGGTGCGGCCGGCCGAAGACGCGGACTTCGACAAGGACAACTATTCCGACAACGTCATCGACATTTGTCCGGTCGGTGCGCTGCTGTCGCGGTCGTTCTTCTACAAGACCCGCGTCTGGTACATGGATGCGACCCCGTCGGTGTGCCCGGGCTGCGAGCGCGGCTGCACGGTCAACTTCTGGCATCGCAAGCCGGAGTGGAAACTCAACTCGCTGGACCCGGCCGAGAACACTGCGCTGGTGCGCGTCACGCCGCTGGTCAACCCCGCCGTCAATGGCCACTGGATCTGCAACAAGGGCCGCGATCTCGGCCAGGTGTTCAACCGCGTGCGGGCCGATCGCGCCATGCTGAAGGGCAAGCCCGTCGAGCTGGCCCAGGCCGTCGCCGCGGCGCGCACGCTGATTGCCGGATCGAAGCGCCGCGTGGCGCTGGTGTCGAGCTGGGGCTCGAACGAGGAACTGGCGGCGTTCAAGGCCGCCCTGGGCGGCTTGTTCCAGGCGTTCGTCAAGGCCGACCACGTGCCACACGCTGGCGAGCCGCTCGAGGACGAGCTGCTGATCCGTGCCGACAAGAACCCCAACACGGCCGGCGCCGTCGCGCTGTTCGGCAACGCCAGGGCAGAGATCCCCGCGGACACCGACCTGGTGCTGGTGTGGGGCGAGGGCTGTAACTTCAGCCGTATCCCGCAGCAGGCGAAGGTCATCTTCCTGAACTCCTGGCTGCAGCCCGAGAATGGCCACGCCGACGTGTTCCTGCCGGTCAGCGCGCAGACCGAAAGACACGGCCACTACACGAACTTTGCCGGCGTCGTCAGCGCCTTCCAGCCCTGCTTCGACCGTCTGCCGGGCGTGGCCGACGCGGCCACCCTGTTCGCCGGGCTGGCTGCGCCGGCGGGAGGCGCCGCATGACGCAGGACCTGGTCGTCTATGGCGCGTTCATCACCTACGCGGTCACGCTGCTGATGGTCTTCGGGCTGATCCTGACCTGGGTCGAGCGCAAGCAGGCGGCCATCATGGCCGACCGGATCGGCGCCAACCGCGCCTACCTGCGGCTGCCGTTCACGCAGATCAAGCTGATCTGGTGGGGGCTGTTCCACGGCTTCGCGGATGGCCTGAAGATGCTGCTCAAGGAGGACTTCAAGCCGAATTCCTACGACCGCCTCGCCTACGCGCTGGGCCCGTGGGTGGTGTTCACGCCGGTGCTGCTGGTGTTCGCGGTGATCCCGTTCGGCGGCGCGCTGGTGCCGGCCGAGCTGTTCGGCGGCGCGACGGCCGAGTGGTTCGGCGACCGCAGCTACCGCATGCAGATCGCGCAGCTGGACGCGGGCCTGCTGGTCGTGTTCGCGTTCGGCAGCATCACGATCATCGGCAGCATGCTGGCCGGCTGGTCGTCCAACAACAAGTTCTCGCTGCTGGGCGCGGTGCGCGCGGGCTCGCAGATGATCTCCTACGAGCTGGTGATGGGCCTGACCATCCTTGGCCTGATCCTGATCTACGGCACGGTCAACCTGACCGACATCGTCGAGCAGCAGTCCGGCATGCTGTTCGGCTTCCTGCCGGCCTGGGGCATCGTCTACCAGCCGCTGGCCGCCGTCATGTTCCTGGCGGCCGCGCAGGCCGAGAACAAGCGCGTGCCTTTCGACCTGCCCGAGGCGGAGTCCGAGCTGATCGCCGGCTTCTTCACCGAGTACAGCGCCATGAAGATGGGGCTGTTCATGTTCGCGGAGTTCATCGAGATCGCGATCGTCTCGGCGCTGTTCGTCACGCTGTTCCTGGGCGGCTACAACCTGCCGTACATGAATGACGCCGGCTTCATCCTGCCCGGCGGCGCGGCCATCGCCATGAGCCACGGCGCGGTGGTCGTCACGCAACTGCTGGTGTTCCTGCTGAAGGTCTCCGTCATGTGCAGCTTCCTGATCCTGGTGCGCTGGTCGCTGCCGCGCTTCAGGTACGACCAGCTGCTGCGGTTCGCCTGGAAGTTCATGCTGCCGCTGACGCTGGCCAACCTGGCCGTGACCGTGGTGGCGGTCTGGGCGCTGCGCGGGGGGGTCTCATGAGCCGCCCACCCTTCCAGCGCCGCGTGTACTGGAACGAGCCCACCATGAACTGGTGGGAGCGCATGTACATCTTCGAGATCGTGCGCGGCCTGTCGGTCACCGGCCGCGTGTTCATGCGCAACATGTGGCGCTGGATCACGGGCCGCAAGGGCGCGCTGACCGCCTACTACCCCGAGGAGATCCGCGCCGACTACGCCGCGCACAACCGCGGCAAGCACATCCTCACGCAGCGCCCGGACGGCAGCCCGCAGTGCATCGCCTGCAACATGTGCGCGACCGTCTGTCCGGCCAAGGTCATCGAGATCGAGGCCGGCTTCAACCCGGACGACGCGGCGCACCCGAAGTTCCCGCTGCGCTTCGAGATCGACTACTCGCGCTGCGTGTTCTGCGGGCTGTGCGTCGAAGCCTGTCCCGAGGACGCGATCCGCATGGTCAAGGAAGTGCCGGACCTGCCGGGCGGCGACCGCCACGACATGTGGCTGAAGCTGGACGAGCTGCTGACCTGGAGCCCGCGCAGCGACGTCGCCAAGCCCTACCCGCCGGCTCCGCCCGCCGCCAGGCAGGGAGGCGCGCCATGATCTGGAACGCGCTGTTCGTGTTCTTCGCGGCCGCGGCCGCTCGCCGGCGGCGTGCTGATGCTGGTCGCGCGCCACCCGATGCGGGTCGCGCTCGCGCTGATCGCGACCATGCTGTCGCTGGCCGCGATCTACGCCATGCTGGGCGTGCACGTGATCGCCGTCTTCCAGGTGCTGATCTACGTCGGCGCGGTCATGGTCTTCATGGTCTACGCGATCATGCTGCTGGACGTGCGCGACTCGTCGTTCATCGAGCGCTACTCGTCGTGGCGGTGGCCGGGCCTGGGCGGACTGGCGCTGCTCGCCGGCGCCCTGATCTGGGGCCTGTGGCACGGATCGCCCGAGGCGGCGCTGGTCACGACCGACGAGCCGTTCCGCATCCAGCCGTTCTCGGTGGCCTTCCTCAACGAGTACTGGCTGTACTTCGAGCTGACCTCGGTGCTGCTGCTGGCGGCCGTCGTCGCGGCGATCGCCATCCTCAACGCCGGCGGGAGGCGCAATGGATAAGACGCAGCTGCTGCTGGCGCTGAGCGCGGCGCTGTTCACGCTCGGCCTCGCCGGCGTGATCGTGCGGCGCAACCTGCTGGTCATGCTGATGTGCATGGAACTGATGCTCAACGGGGTCACCGTCAGCCTGGTGGCGTTCCTCGAGCGGGCCGGCTCGACCGAGGGCGCGGTGCTGGTGTTCCTGATCTTCGTGGTGGCGGCGGCCGAGATCGGCATCGCGATTCCGATCGTGCTGCTGCTGGCGCGCCACAAGCGGACCCTCGACCTCGCGGCCTTCTCCGACCTGAAAGGATAGGAACCGGTGACCAACCTGCTCACCCTGATCGTCGTCCTGCCGCTGGCCGGGTTCCTGGTGAACGGCCTGCTGGGCAACCGGCTCGGCAACCGCTTCGTGTCCATCGTCGGCTGCGGGCTGCCGATCCTGTCGTTCATCCTGACCGTGCAGGGTTTCCTGCTGCTGCGGGCCGCAGGCGGCGCGCCGATCGTCGAGACCGCCTTCACCTGGGCGTTGATCGGCGGCTACTCGTTCGAGATCTCGTTCTACTTCGACCGCCTGAGCGCGGTGATGGGACTGATCGTCACCGGCGTCGGCTCGCTGATCCACATCTACTCGATCGGCTACATGAAGGGTGACGGCAGCTACGCGCGCTACTTCGCGTACCTGAACCTGTTCCTGTTCTTCATGCTGATGCTGGTGCTCGGCCGCTCGCTGCTGGTGCTGTTCGTCGGCTGGGAAGGCGTCGGCCTCGCGTCCTACCTGCTGATCGGCTTCTGGTTCGAGGACCTGGCCAAGGCCGAGGCCGGCAAGAAGGCGTTCATCACCAACCGCATCGGCGACGCGGGCTTCCTGCTCGGCATGTTCGTGCTGTACTCGGCGCTCGGCACGCTCGACATGGACCAGGTCAACGCCGCCTTCTCGGGCGGCACGCTGCCGGCCGTGTCGGCCAGCCTGGTCGGCATCCTGCTGTTCATCGGCGCCACCGGCAAGTCGGCGCAGATCCCGCTGCACGTGTGGTTGCCGGACGCGATGGCCGGCCCGACGCCGGTCTCGGCGCTGATCCACGCCGCGACCATGGTGACGGCCGGCGTGTACCTGGTCGCGCGCTTGTCGGGTCTCTACCTGCAGGCGCCCGAGGCGTCGGAGGTGATCGCCGTCATCGGCGTGCTGACCGCGTTCTTCGCCGCGACCATCGCGGTGGTGCAGACCGACATCAAGAAGGTGCTGGCCTACTCGACGATCTCGCAGCTGGGCTTCATGTTCCTGGCGGTCGGCGTCGGCGCCTACGGCGTCGCGGTCTTCCACGTCTACACGCACGCCTTCTTCAAGGCCTGCCTGTTCCTCGGCGCCGGCAGCGTGATCCACGCGCTGGGCGGCGAGCAGGACATCCGCAAGATGGGCGGCCTGGCGCGCAGGATCCCGCTCACCTTCGTGACCTTCGCGGTGGCCACGGCGGCGATCGCCGGTCTGCCGCCGCTGGCCGGCTTCTTCTCCAAGGACGAGATCCTGTGGTTCGCGCTGGCCAGCCAGTTCGGCGGCTCCACGTGGTTGTTCGGCCTCGCCGCCCTCACCGCGCTGATGACCGCGTTCTACATGTTCCGCCTGCTGTGGCTGACCTTCTTCGGTGCCTCGCGCATGGAGGCACACACCGAGGCGCACGTGCACGAGTCGCCGTTGTCGATGACCGGCGTGCTGGTGGTGCTGGCCGTGCTGTCGGCAATCGGCGGATTCCTCGCGCTGCCGCACTTCCTCGAACCGGTGCTGCCGCTGCCCGGGACGCACCACGAAATGCACTTCCTGCACACCTGGCTGCTGGTCGGCTCGACCGTCATCGCGCTGGCCGGCCTGGCCGGCGCCGCCTGGTTCTACAGCGGCGATGCCAGCCGCGCCACGCGCATGCGCGAGCGCTTCGGCGGCCTGCACAGGCTGCTGGACGGCAAGTACTTCGTCGACGAGGCCTACGAGGGGCTGCTCGGCAGGCCGCTCGTCTGGCTGTCCGACCGTGTCTTCCTGCGCACCGGCGACCGCGTGCTCATCGACGGCTCGCTGCACGGTCTGACCGACCTTGCACGGCGCGGCGCCGGCCTGCTGGGCCGCGTGCAGACCGGCAGCCTGCACCTGTACGCCTGGCTGGTGCTGGCCGGCATTGTCGGGATCCTGGCGTGGAGCTGGCTCTATGTCTGACGCAAGCATGCTCAACGCCGTGCTGTTCCTGCCCGTGCTGGGCATCCTGCTGCTGCTCGCGACCCCGGCGCAGCGCGAGGACTGGATGCGCAGCCTGTCGCTGGTCGTCATGCTCGTGCAGTTCGCGCTGGCGGCATGGCTGTACGTCCAGTTCGACGGCAGCCTGTCCGGGCTGCAGTTCGAGACGCGACTGCCGTGGATCGAGGCCTGGGGTGTCCACTACCACATCGGCCTGGACGGCCTGAACATCCTGCTCGTGCTGTTGACCGCGTTCCTCGGCCCGCTGGTCGTGGCCGGCGCGTTCAGCGCCATCAAGAAGGACGTCAAGCTGTTCTACGCGATGCTGTTGTTCATCCAGTTCGCGATGATCGGCACGTTCCTGGCCCAGGACCTGTTCCTGTTCTACGTGTTCTGGGAAACGATGCTGATCCCGATGTTCCTGCTCATCGGCATCTGGGGCGGCGAGCGGCGCATCTACGCGACCCTGAAGTTCGTCCTGTACACGGCGTTCGGCAGCATCCTGATGCTGGCAGCCGTGATCTACATGGTGTACTCGCTGCACTCGACGACCGGCATCACTTCCTTCGCCTTCGCCGACCTGTACGGCTCGACCCTGCCGGTCGGCGTGCAGACCCTGCTGCTGGCGGCCTTTGCGCTGTCGTTCGCGATCAAGGTGCCGATCGTGCCGTTCCACACCTGGTTGCCGGACGCGCACGTCGAGGCGCCGACGGCGGGCTCGGTGATCCTGGCCGGCGTGCTGCTGAAGATGGGAACGTACGGCTTCATCAAGCTCGGCTTCCCGATGTTCCCGGACGCGACGCTGGTGCTGACGCCGCTGATCATGGTGCTGGCGGTGGTCAGCATCATCTACGGCGCCTGCCTGGCGCTGGTGCAGGACGACATCAAGAAGATCATCGCCTACTCCTCGATCAGCCACCTCGGCTACGTCATGCTGGGGCTCGTCAGTTTCGACCTGCTCGGCGTGCAGGGCGCGATCATCCAGATGGTGAGCCACGGCCTGATCTCGGGCGGGCTGTTCCTCATGGTCGGCATGATCTACGAGCGCTGTCATTCGCGCGACCTGGCGGCCTACGGCGGACTCGCCAAGCTGCTGCCCGTGTACTCGGTGTTCATGATGATCCTGACGCTCGCCTCGGTCGGCCTGCCGACCACCAGCGGCTTCACGGGCGAGTTCCTGGTGCTGATCGGCGCCTTCAACGCCGCGTGGCCGGTGCATGAGGTCGGCGTGTCGTGGCCGCTGGTACTGGTGTGCCTGGCCGTGGTCGGCGTGGTGCTCGGCGCGCTGTACATGCTGCGCCTGGTGCAGCACATGCTGTTCGGCAAGGTCAAGGCGCCGCACCAGCCCATCGCGGACCTCGGGCTGCGCGAGTCACTGATCCTCGGCGCGATCGTCGTCGCGGTGTTCGCGATGGGGCTGTTCCCGAACAGCTTCCTGCAGAAGACGGAGGTCGCCGCGCGCGACTACCAGCACTGGGTCATGCCGCAGCGGACTGACGAGGTCGAACCATGAGCCTGCAACTGGTGCTCACCGCGATGCTGCCCGAGCACCTGCTGCTCCTGGGCATCCTCGCGGTGCTGATCCTCGAGATCGCCGCCGACCGGACGCGTGATGCCCTGCCGTTCACGTTCGCGGTGGTGGCGACCGCCGCGCTGGCCGCCCTGTGGCTCAACGTGTCCGACTTCGCCGGCGCGCCGTTCCCCGGCCAGTTCTCGGTCGACCCGGCCGCGGCGCTCGGCAAGGCCATCCTGCTGGCGCTGACGCTGCCCGTGCTGTTGATGTCGCGCGCCGACTTCGGCGGCACGCGGTTCCCGGCCCTGTTGCTGTCGTCGCTGTACGGCGCCTGCCTGCTGCTGTCCTCGGACAGCTTCCTGACGTTGTTCCTCGCGATCGAGCTGATGTCCATGCCGGTGTACGCGCTGGTGCTGCTGGCCTGGGGGCGCGCGGAAAGCGCCGAGGCCGCGCTCAAGTACCTGGTGCTCGGCGGGGCCGGTTCCGCCTCGCTGCTGATGGGCATTTCGCTGATCTTCGGCGCCACCGGTTCGTTCGAACTCGCCGCCTTCCGCGAGGCGGTCGTCTCGACCGACCCGCTGGCGATGGCCGGCGTCGGGCTCGTGCTGGTCGCGTTCTTCCTGAAGGCCGCCGTGGTGCCGTTCCACACCTGGGCGCCGGACGCCTACGAGGGCGCCAGCATCACGGTGACGGCCTACATGGCCACCGTCATCAAGGCCGCGGTGCTGTTCGTCGCGGTGCGCATGTTCTGGGGCCTGACGGCTCCCGCCAGCCTGGTCATGCTGATCGCCGCGCTGCCGCTGGTGTCGATGATCTGGGGCAACCTGGCGGCGATGCGGCAGGAGAGCTTCCGCCGCATGATCGCCTACTCCTCGATCGCGCACGCCGGATTCCTGTTCTTTGCGTTCCTGGGCGAGGACCCGGGTCGCTACCAGGCGATCGCCTTCTACGTGATCGCCTACGGCCTGACCAACCTGCTGGCGTTCGCCTGCCTGCCGGCCGGCGCTGACGACGCGACACGCGACCGGCTCGACTCGCTGAAGGGCCTGTTCCAGCGCAGTCCGTTCACGGCCGTGATGATCGCGGCGGCGCTGCTGTCGCTGGCCGGCATTCCGCCGTTCCCGGGCTTCGTCGCCAAGTTCCTGATCTTCAAGAACGTGATCGCCGCGGGTTACACCTGGTGGGCGGTGGCCGGCCTGATCGGCAGCTACCTCGGCATCTACTTCTACCTGCGCGTCATCCAGTACATGTTCATGAGCGCCGACGCGCCGGCCGGCGAGCCGCGCCCGGTCGGCGGGCTGGTGCTGGCCGCAAGCCTGATCTGCATCGTGCCCGTGCTGCTGCTCACCGTCTTCCCTGGCTGGGTGCTCGAACGGCTCTGAACCAGCCCGGTCACCGCTGACGCGCTCGTGCGCGGCGCTGCCCGCCGGCACGGCGCCGATGGGTCCTGCGCACACGAACCCTGCCGTTTCGCTGGACCGAGCCGTCGCCCACCGGCCGCACCACGAGACTTGCCGACCGGTCCCACCGACGTTGGCAGGACCGCTGATTTCAGTCACGGACCTGAACGTCGTCAACCTCGGGCGTGCGGCTGCGTTGATCATGTTGTTCGATGGACGAATCCGCAGGAGGACACATGTACCGCAATCAGGTCTTCGCGCTGTTGGCAGTCTCGGCGCTCGCGAGCGCCAGCGCGCTGGCTCAGGAAGGCCCCGCAGGACCGCCCTGGGAGGACCAGGATCAGGACCTGCAGATGACCCGGGAACAGCGCGAAGCCACCCGCGAGGCGGCACGAGAGCGCTGGGAGGCGATGAGCCAGGAGGAACGATCGGCAGTCCTCGAGCAGCGCCGCCAGACTGCCCAGCAGCGCCGGGAGGCGGCACGTGAGCAATGGCAGGCCATGACACCCGAGCAACGGGAGGCCGCCACCGCGCAGCGCCGCCAGGCAGCCGAGGAGCGGCGCGCCGCCGCCACGGCACGCTGGGACGCCATGACCCCGGAAGAGCGCGAAACGGCGCAGGCGAGACGCGAGGCACACCGTGCGGCGTCACGCGAGCGCTGGGAGTCCATGACCCCGGAGCAGCGTGCAGCGGCCAGGGCAAAGCGCGCGGAACGTGGCGGGTCCATGCGTGGACCCGGCGCTGCCGGCAACCGGCCGGGCGGACTCCGCCCCCGCGGAGGCGGCGGTTGACCACCGCACCGGCCCGCAAGGCCGGCTGAGTCACCCAGCGCCGGGGGCGTCTCCTGGAAGCCTCCGGCGCTGTCACATTGCCAGGCGGGGAATACAGGTCATTCGCCGGCTCAGGACCGCTTCGGCCTGCCTGCGATGGACTGCCTCGACAGGGCGCAGCAATGGCGCCGCAATTCGCATTGCCCCCTCGCCCGTTCATACTCGGCCTGCCGGACCCGACATGCCGTCCGGGCAGGATTGACAGATATGGACACCCATTCGCACCTGATCTGCGCCTACGAACTCGACGGCCGCGGCGGCAGCCGGCGCCTCGGCTGGGACGAGGCAAGAACGGCCGCGGGCGCGCCCGCCGCACCCGTCTGGCTGCACCTGCAGCGCGACGCGCCCGAAACGCGGCAGTGGCTGGAAGGCGGGTCGGGCCTTGACCCAATCCTGTGCGACGCGCTGCTGTCGGACGAATCCCGGCCGCGTTGCGAAGCCATGGGCGATGGCCTGCTGGTCAGCCTGCGCGGCGTGAACCTCAACCCGGGCGCCGACCCGGAGGACATGGTCGCGCTGGTGCTGTGGGCCGACGCGAACCGTGTCATCAGCGTGCGGCGGCGGCGCATCATGGCGGTGGACGCGATTCGCGAATCGCTGGAACACGGCCGCGGACCGCTAACGACCGGCAGCTTCGTGGCCCAGGTCGCCGACGGCCTGGTCGAGCGCATGGGGCCGGTGATCGACGACCTCGAGGACACCGTGGACGGCATGGAGGAGTCCATCGTCAGTGGCGAAAGCCAGGGCGTGCGGCTTGCGATCGCCGAACTGCGGCGGACCGCGATCGGCCTGCGGCGCTACATCGCGCCGCAGCGCGAAGCCATGGCGCGGCTGCTGACCCAGCAGCAGCAGGCGTGGCTGTCGGCCAGCGACGTCAGGCTGCTGCGCGAGGTGGCCGACCGGATCCTGCGCTACGTGGAGGATCTCGACGCTGCGCGCGAGCGCGCGCAGGTGGCGCAGGACGAATTGACCAACCGGCTCTCCGAGCAACTCAATCGCAACATGTACGTGCTGTCGGTCATCGCGGCGATCTTCCTGCCGCTGGGCCTGGTCACGGGCTACCTGGGCATCAACGTGGGCGGCATCCCCGGCGCGGAATGGAGGTACGCGTTCGCGGCCGTCGGCGGCGGGCTCATCGTGGTCGCGGTCCTGCAATTGTGGCTGTTTCGCCGGCTGAAGTGGGTTTGATGGCCGGCCCGGCCGATGCCAGGCCGGCGGTTCCGCGGTGGCCCGGACGGCAGCCGGTCGCGGTATAATGGATGCACCGCCGGACAGGGTCGCGGACCGCCCACAGGCCCGCTGCGCGGATGCCCCGGCGAGCCACACGGAACTGGCCGCCGCCAGGCGCGTCTATGCGACGCGACCAGCCAATACACGCACCGGATCACGACCCATGACATTTGCAGCACTTCCCGCCGCACGCGCAGCCCTGGCAGCCGGCGCGTTCGGATTACTTGCCCTGGCGGCCGGCTGCGGCGGCAGCCGGCCGCACGCCGCCCCAGCCTTCCCGTCGGCCGAGGCCTCGGACGGCCAGGTCGAGCTGGCCTGGAGCGCCGTGACCGGCGCCGGCTCTTACGTGATCGTGTGGTCCGACAGCGCCTCCAGCGCGGTCAACGAGATCCGGGACGTCACCGCAACCAGTTACCTGCACACCGGCCTGACGAACCTGCGCACCTACACCTACCGGATCGTCGCCGAGTCCGGCGGCGGCCGTGGTCCCGCCAGCCTGCCGGTGCAGGCCACGCCAGGGCCGGTGCCCGGCGCCGTCGAGTGGACCGCCGTCGTCATCGAATCGACTGATCACGTGATCCATTTCGCCCCGGTCTCGCAGGCGACCCACTACCGCGTCTACCTTGGCGCGACGGCCGCTGCCCTGGCCGGGCGGCGGCCAGGTGCCGGCTTTGAGGAAGCCGCCACCTCGCCATTCCGGCGGGTCGCCGCGGGCATCGCGTCGCCTCTGTACTACCGCGTCATTGCGATGAGCGATAGCCGAATCGGCGTGGACGGCCCGGTGGTCATCTCTCCGGTCAACACGGTGACGGACCTCGACCTGCCGGCCGCTGCGCCGGCTTTCGGCGATCCAAACGCGGACAACTGCCTCGACCTCGTCAGCGCCGTCGGCGACTGTACGGGCGCGCTGACAGCGCGCGACATGAGCGCGGCCGGCCTGTCCGGATTGCTCGCCGCCGGCCGCACGAACGGCGACTCGCGATTCGCCGACCTGAACGCCGACCGGCGTGCCGAGCTGTTCAGCAACACCCTGTCGCCCGCGACGGACACCGCATCGCGCGCCCTGCTGCACGTCAACCAGGGCACCGGGACCTTCGCGACCGACGCCGGCGTGACGGCGTTGGCCATCGGCGGTTTCGGCGGCACCGTGCTGGCCGCCGATTTCGACAATGATGGCGACGTCGACCTGGTGGCGCCGCACGACACCAGCCGTGGCGACGGTGCGCAGAACTGGCTGCTCGCGAACAATGGCGCGGCGACATTCAGCGATGCCGCGGCCGCCGCCGGCATCGCGACCAACCCGGCCGGTCCGGCCTACGTGCCGCGCGGTGGCCAGGCTGCCGACTTCAACGAGGACGGCCGTGTCGACCTCCTGTTCGGCTCGCGGCTGTTCATCAACGATGGCAATGGCACGTTTTCGGACGGCAGCGCAGCCGCCAACATGCCGGTGCGCGCCGATCAGGGCCTGAAGCTGTTCGACGTGGACCTGGACGGCGACCTCGACCTGCTCCATCACGACGGTGCGGTGACCCGCCTGTACCGCAACGCGGCGGGCGTGTTCGACGGCGGCACGATCGTGGACCAGGACACGACGCAGGCGACATTCGGCCTCGGGCTCAATGTCTGCGACATCAACAGCGACGGTTTCGAGGACGTCGTCGTCGCCCATAACGTGACGGCGGCGGGTACCGGCATCCCGCACCTGCTGATCAACGTCAACGGGCAGTTGATGCGATCGTCGCTGCCGGACGGACTGGCTGCGACCGGCGACCTGCTGGCGCACAACGACCTGCTGGCCTGCGGCGACCTCGACAACAGCGGCGTGGTCGACATCGTCGCGCGACTGGGCACGCGCTACCGCCGGATGCTGGCGAACCAGCCGGTGACGGCCATCATCAAGCTGCGTGTGCTCGGCGCCGCGGGCGAGCGGAACCAGCAGGGCCGGATCGTACGCCTCGTGCCGCGATCCACGCCTGGCCGCCGCATCACGCGGGTCATCGAATCCGGTTCCGGCCTGCAGTCACAGAACCAGTACGACCTGCTGGTTGGCGCGCCCTGGCCCGGCACGTACGACGTGACGGTCCGCTTCCGCAGCGGCACGATTGCCACCAGCGCCAGCCCGGGCGATTCGCTGACGATCTATGAAGACGGCCGGGTCGTGACGGGGCTGCAGTAGCCCGGTCAGCCGAGGGCCTGCTTCAGGTCGGCGATCAGGTCGCGGGTGTCCTCGATGCCGACCGACAGCCGCACCAGCGTGTCGCTGATGCCGAGCGACTGGCGCGTCTCGGGCGGCACCGATGCGTGGGTCATGATCGCCGGATGGTCCACCAGGCTTTCGACCCCACCGAGGCTTTCCGCCAGCGTGAACAGTTCGAGGCGCTCCAGAAAGCGCCGCGCCTCGTCGAGTCCGCCCTTGATGAAGAACGTGACGATGCCGCTGTAGCCGTTCTGCATCTGGCGCCGCGCGAGTTCGTGCTGCGGATGGGAAGGCAGGCCCGGGTACAGAACCCGTTCCACTGCGGCGTGGCCCTCCAGCCACTGCGCGATGGCGAGCGCACTGTCGCTGGACTGGCGCATGCGCAGCGGCAGGGTCTTGAGGCCGCGCAGCGCCAGGAAGCTGTCGAAGGGGCCGCTGACCGCGCCCACCGCGTTCTGCAGGAAGGCCAGTCGCTCGCCGAGCTCGTCGTCCCTCACGACCGCGATGCCGCCGACCATGTCCGAATGGCCGTTCAGGAACTTGGTCGCCGAGTGCATCGTGATGTCCGCGCCCAGTTCGAGCGGCCGCTGCACCCACGGGGTTGCGAAGGTGTTGTCCACCGCGACCAGGATGCCGCGCTCGCGGCCGATCCTCGCGATGGCCTCGATGTCCACCAGCCGCAGCAGCGGGTTGGTCGGCGTCTCGATCCAGATGAGCCGCGTGTCCGGCCTGAGCGCCGCGGCGGCCGCGTCCGCGTCGCCGAGGTTGACGAACGAGAAGTCCAGCCCGGCCGAGCCGCGGCGCACCTGCTCGAACAACCGGTAAGTGCCGCCGTACAGGTCGTCCATCGCCAGCACGTGGCTGCCGGTCTCGAGCAGGTCGAGGATGGTCGCCGTGGCCGCCAGCCCCGATGCGAACGCGAAGCCGCGCGTACCGCCCTCGAGGTCGGCGATGCAGCGCTCCCAGGCGCCGCGCGTCGGGTTCTGGGTGCGCGAGTATTCGTAGCCCTTGTGCACGCCCGGGCTGGACTGTGCGTAGGTCGAGACGGCGTAGATCGGTGGCATGACCGCGCCGGTGGACGGGTCGGGCGCCTGGCCCGCGTGCACCGCGCGCGTCGCAAATCCGGCCCGGGTCTTGTCGGTGTCCTTCATGGGGTATGTCCTTGTCAGGCGGCCGGCGCCGTGCGCGCCTGCATCTGCCGGCGCAGGTAATTGAGCACGTCGGCGCGCGTCACGAGACCGAGGAAATCCTCGCCGTCCATGACCGCCGCATACGGTTGTACGTCGAGCATCGCGACCAGGTTGCGCAGGCTCATGGCCGGGTCAACCACCAGGTAGTTGGTGTGCATGGCCGTGCGCACCGGGTCGACGAAGCGCTCGGGGTCGCCGAACGCCAGCCGCATGATGTCGTCCTCGTCGATGAAGCCGACCAGCGTCTCGCCGTCCATGACCGGCAGCTGGCTGAAGCCCGCATTGCGCAGCCGGTTATGCGCCGTCGTCAGCACGTCGTCCGGCCCGACCGTGATCGTCGCGCGCTCGCCGTGCGGGCGGCCGATCAGGTCGCGCAGGTCGTCGTACTGCCGGCGCTGCGTGAAGCCCTGGTCTTCCATCCAGAAGTCGTTGAACAGCTTGGACAGGTACTTGTTGCCCGTGTCGCACGCAAACGTGACGACGCGCTTCGGCGTCTTCTGTTCGCGGCAGTAGCGCAGCGCCGCGGCCACCAGCGTGCCGGTCGACGACCCGACCAGCAGGCCTTCCTCGCGCAGGATCGCGCGCGCGGTGGCGAACGACTCGGCATCCGGGATGCTGTAGGCCTTGTGGCACATCGAGAAGTCGCAGATGGACGGGATGAAGTCCTCGCCGATGCCTTCCACCAGCCACGCGCCGGCCTTGCCCATCTTGCCTTCGTTGACATGGTCGGCCAGCACCGAGCCGGTCGGGTCGGCCAGCACCATCTCGACCTTCGGCGCGGCCTTCATGAAGTACCGGGTCATGCCGGCGATCGTGCCGCTGGAGCCGACACCTACCACGACGGCGTCGAGGCGCCCTTCCATCTGCTCCAGGATCTCCGGCGCGGTGGTCGTCTCGTGGGCCTTGCAGTTGTCGGGATTGGCGAACTGGTTGATGAAGTACGCGCCCTGTTCGCGGGCGATCCGCGCGCCGACGTCCTGGTAGTACTCCGGGTGCCCCTTCTCGACGTCAGAGCGCGCCAGGATGACCTCCGCACCCATCGCCCGCAGGTTGAAGATCTTCTCCTGGCTCATCTTGTCGGGCAACACGAGGATGACCTTGTAGCCCAGCTGGCCGGCGACCAGCGCGAGCCCGATGCCGGTATTGCCCGCCGTGGCTTCGACGATCGTGCCGCCCGGCTTGAGGTCGCCACGGCGCGCCGCTTCCTCGATCATGGTGATGCCGATCCGGTCCTTGATGGAACCGCCCGGGTTCATCAGCTCCAGCTTCAGGAACAGCTCGCAAGCACCCGTGTCCAGCTTGCCGACCTTCAGCATCGGCGTCTTGCCGACCATGTCGAGGACGCCGTTGTAGACCTTCATTGGGACACCGCCGGAACTTGCACAGGAGATGGCGGATTGTAACCGTCGACCGGCCGTGACGGCACTGCGGCGTCGTGGCAACATGCAGGCATGTCACAGGGCCTGTTATTGCTGGTCGAGGATCACGCCGACCTGGCTGCGACCCTCTGCGAGGAACTGGAGTCGCGCGGCTTTGCGGTGGACTACGCGGCGAACGGCGCCGCAGGACTGGAACTGGCCGCGGCGCGGCGGTTCGACCTGATCATCCTGGACTGGATGCTGCCGAAGCTGCCCGGCGTCGAGGTGTGCCGCCGGCTGCGCCGGCAGCGGATCGCCGCGCCGGTGCTGATGCTGACGGCCCGCGACCAGGTCGAGGACCGCATCGAGGGACTGGAGGCCGGCGCCGACGATTACCTGGTCAAGCCCTTCCACGTGGACGAACTGGTGGCACGGATCGAGGCCCTGCTGCGCCGTGCGCGCGGCCGGGTGGTGGACGGCGAACTGCGGGTCGCAGACCTCGTGTTCGACGTCGGCAGCCTGGGCGTGCGCCGCGGCCAACGCACCTTGTCGCTGTCGCCGACCAGGCTGCGCATCCTGCGCGTGCTGATGACCGCCGCGCCCAGCGTCGTCAGCCGCGAGGCGCTGGAGCGCGAACTGTGGGGCGAGTCCCGGCCCGACAGCGACGTGCTGCGCACGCACATCTACAACCTGCGCCAGGCGCTGGACGGCCCGGGAGAACCGAAGCTGCTCGAGACCCTGCCGGGGATCGGCTACCGGCTCGCCGACGGCGATGCCTAGTCTTTCGCCTGGGATGGCAGGACGCGGCTCGAGGGCAGCGCCAGCGCAACGCGTGTGCCCGCGCCCGGCGCGCTGTCCAGCGTGATGCGCCAGCCGAGGCGCTCGCAGATTCGCCGCACGATCGCCAGCCCCAGGCCGTAACCGCCTGCGTCGCTGCCGCCGCGATGGAACGGCTCCCACACGCGCTCGCGGGTCTCGGCGTCCATGCCCGCCCCGCCGTCGGCGACCGTCACAGCGCCCGGCGCGACGGTCACGACGATGTCGCGGCCGCCATGATCCATGGCGTTGCGCAGCAGGTTGTCCAGCACGATAGCCAGCAACCGCGGCGATGCGACGGACTCCAGCCGGCAGTCCGCCTGCAGTGTCACCGCGGGCGCCGTCGGGCCACGAGCGCGGCGTAACTGGTCGATGCGCTCGGCCAGCAGGTCGTTGACCACGACCGGCTCGGGCGACGGCTGCGATCCTTCTTCGCGGGCCAGCAGCAACAATGCCTCGATCAGGCGCTCCATGTCGTCAATGGTCCGCTGCATCCTCGACAGCGGCTTGAGCAGGTCGTCGCGGCCCGCCGCGCGCCGTTCAAGCGCATCCGCATTGGCGCGCAGCACGGCCAGCGGCGTGCGCAATTCGTGGCTGGCGCTGCGCGTAAAGTCGCGTTCCCGCTCGACGAACGCATGCAGGCGGCCGACGAATTTCGTCAGCGCGCCAGCCAGCACGACGACTTCGGCGTCGGCGCGGCCCGACAACCTCAGGTCCAGCGATTGCGGATCGCCCGCCACGGGATCAAACTGCTCCACCCTTGCAGCCAGCCGCACGATGGGCGAGACGGCGCTGCGCGACAGCCGGTAGCCGACCCAGGTCAGCGCGTAAATGAGCAGCAGCACGGCGCTGAGTGGCGCGATTCCGAAGAAGAATGCCAGCCGCGACACCTGGATCTCGTCGAACAGCAGGTACAGGCGCACGCCGTCGTGTTCGCTGACGTGCACCAGCGGTGCCTCGCCGCCCGGCCGCTCGACCCGCCGGAAGCCTGGTTGCAGCGCCCCAAGCCACGTGGGCACGGCGTCGCCGCCAACGGGCCGCTCGAGATAGCCAAGCATGTTGAGCGTGTTCGGCCGAGGCACGTCGGGATCGGCGTCGTACAGCGTCCAGAAATGCGCCGCCTCGCCGTCGAGAGCCTCCTCCACCAGCACGCCCTCGACGACCCTGGCCGCCGCATAGACGCCGACCACGACCGCCAGCGAGATGGCCAGCGCCTGCAGCAGGAAGACCCGCACCAGGCGGCCGGTCAGCGAGCTGCTGTGGATTCGCTGCAAGCGCCTGCCCTCGCGTTCAGCCGCCGGTCGCCGCGTCGGCCCTGCGGAACCGGTAGTGGCCGACGATCCACTCCTGCCCGCCACGATAGCCGAACAGCTCCGAACAGGCCATGAAGAACATGCGCCAGCGCTGCAGCTGCACGGCCGCCTCGGCGGCACCGAGGTCCGCGGCCAGGATCGCCGCGACCTCCGCGCGGCGTGCGTCGAGCTGTTCAAGCCAGGCGTCGGCGGTGCGCTGGTAGTGGGTGCCATTGACGTCCCAGGCGCTCTCCAGCTGCAGGTCGCGCTGGAAGTGGGTCAGCGTGTCGAACGCCGGCATCAGCCCGCCCGTGAAGAAGTGCCGGCCCATCCAGTTGCCCTCCCCCTCCGTCTCGAACGGATAGGCCAGCCGCCGGTGACAGAAGATGTGCACGAACAGCTTACCGTCCGGCTCCAGCCAGCGCGCGATCCGCTGCAGCAGCTGCTGGTAGTTCCGCACGTGTTCGAACATCTCGACGGACACCACGCGGTCGAAGCCGCCGTCCAGCTTAAGTTCGTTGACGTCCGCGGTGACCACGCGCAGTCGCTCGAGGCCGCGCGCCCGGGCGCGGGCCTCGATGAAGCGTCGCTGCGGCGCAGAGTTCGACACCGCGGTGATCTCGCAATTCGGGTAGTGCTCGGCCAGCCACAGGCTGAAGGAGCCCCAGCCGCAGCCCAGGTCGAGTACGCGCTGGCCATCGGCGAGCTGCGCCCGCGCCGCATAGCGCTCGAGCATCGCCAGCTCCGCATCGGCCAGCGTCGTCGTGTGCTCGTCCCACCAGGCAGCGGAGTACTTCAGGCGCGGCCCCAGCACGGCCTCGAAGAACTGCGGCGGCACCTCGTAGTGCTGACGGTTGGCCATGTCGGTCTCGATCGCGACCGGGCTCGACTGCAGCATTTCAAGCAACTCCCGTTGCCGGCCGCGCTGCCGCTCGGCCTCACGTTCCTGCCTCAGGCGCTGCATCAGCAGCCCGCGGATTCCCAACCTGACGAGCGGATCCGGCAACCAGCCGGACTCCGCCCATTGCACGACGCTCATGACCTGTCCTCCACTGCATCAAGTAACGGTAACCCTTCAACTGCTGCGGTCGTCCCGGCGGCGGCGTTGCGCGCGAACTGCATCGCCAGGCGCGCCAGCGCCCAGGTTGTTGCCGCCCAGGCCACGCCGATCAACGCGAGCGCCGCCTGTGGCGCCACCAGGAATTCCACCGCCCCGAGACGCTGCGCCGCAAAGTAGGACGCCGGCGACCCGATGAGTCCGAATGCCACTGCCAGCAACGGCCGCCGGACCAGCCAGCCCAGCGAGTGGTTCAAGGTCAGCGCAAAGGCCACCCACAACATGGCGATCCATGCCGGCGCCTGGCCGGCGATCGGGCCCGGGCTGGCATACAGCAGCACGCCGAGCCGTTGCCACGCCCAGCTCAGGCACAGGCCGATCGCCAGCGCGCTCGCCACCAGCCGCAGGTCGCCGGCCCGCGGCCTCCACGCCACCTGCAGGGCGAGCATCGCCAGCGCCACGGCGCCCAGCCATGGCCGGCCCGTGGCGGCGCCGAGCACGCAACCGAACCAGGTCGCCTGGAACAGCAGCGCGTTGAGCCACAGCGACTTCACCGGCTGAACACCATGTGCACGTCGCTGATCTGCCGTGCCAGGAATCCGCCGCGGCAATAGGCGAAGTAGAACTGCCACAACCTGCGGAAACGGCGGTCGTAGCCAAGCGCGTCAAGCTGTGCCGACGCGTCGCGGAAGCGCTGGTCCCAGCACTGCAGCGTCCTCGCATAGTCGGGCCCGATGTCCTCGAGACCCGTGAGCCGCAGTCCGGCCGCGGCCGCCGATCCTGTCAGCACGGACACGCACGGAATGAAGCTGCCGGGGAAGATGAAGCGCTGGATGAAGTCCACCGAGCCCAGCGCCCGCTCATAGCGCGCGTCGTCGATGGTGATCGACTGCAGCAGCATGCGGCCGCCCGGCCGCAGCAGCTCGTAGCACTTGCGGAAATAGCCGTCCAGATAGCGGTGACCGACTGCCTCGACCATCTCCACCGAGACCAGCTTGTCGAAGCGGCCCTCAAGCCGGCGATAGTCCTGCATGAGGACGGTGACGCGGTCCGCGAGGCCGGCCTCGTGGACCCGCCGGCGCGCTGCCTCGTACTGCCGTTCGGAGATGGTTGTCGTCGTGACCGCGCAGCCGTGCCGCGCTGCGGCGTATTCGGCCAGCCCGCCCCAGCCGCTGCCGATCTCTACCAGGCGGTCGCCCGGCTTCAACTCGAGGCGCGCGGCGATGCGCGCGAGCTTGGTCTCCTGCGCCTCGTCCAGCGTCTCGTCGCCGCGCTCGAAGATGGCGCAGGAGTACTGCATGCGGCGATCGAGGAACGCCTCGAACAGGTCATTGCCGAGGTCGTAATGGGCGCGGATGTTGCGCCGGCTGCCCACCACGCTGTTGCGGTTCCAGTGATGCCAGGCGCGCCGCGCCACGCCGGCCACCGATGCCAGGCCGCCCTCCAGGCCGTCGAGCAACTCGATGTTGCGCGCCAGCAGCTGGACCAGCCGGGTCAGGTCGTCGCAGTCCCACAGCCCGATTGAGTAGGCTTCGCCCGCGCCGACGCTGCCGCCCGAGGCGAGCAGCCGGTAGAAGCCCGGGTCGTGCACGTCGAGACGGCACTGCAGCTCGCCGCCAGCCTCGCCGGCATAGGTCACACCCAGCGCCTCGCGCACCTCGACGCCGCCATGCCTTAGGCGCGCGAGCCGCCGCAGCACCTGGGCGCGCAGCCAGCGGTCCGACCAGACCCAGCGGTCCGGCGTCGAGGGTAGGGTGTCAACCGCGGACATGTGTCTGCTCCCTCGCCAGCGTGGCGGGATGTGGATGGAACGGCGTGCGCTTCAGCCATAGCCGCAGCGCCTGCCAGTAGATGCGCGCCGTGACCAGTGCAGCCGGTGCGGGTGCCGCAAAGGGCAGCCGCCACATGGCGCCGGCCGACAGCGGCGTGAGAGCCAGCGTCATCGTCGCGTCGAACAGTTCGGCGCCATCGCGGTAGAGCCGCATGTGCGCGGCGATGCGGCCTTGCTCGAGACGGAAGCGCCAGTCGTAGCGCAGGTTCATCGGCATGAATGGCGACACGTGAAACGCCTTGTCGAAGCCAAACGACCGGGTCTGCCCGCGGTCCGCACCCGTCTCCACCGGCAGCACGTAGGCATGGCGCTCGCCCCACGGCGTATTGGTGATTTCCGCGACGATCGCAGCCAGTGCGCCGCCTGAATCGTGGCAGAAGTAGAAATGCACGGGATTGAAACACGCGCCCCACACCCGCGGCTGCGCCAGCATCAGCAGTCGGCCTGCCAAGCGCGTCCCGGTGTGTTCCGTCACGAGCGCGCGCACGGCTTCGCCCAGCGATGACTCCGGGCGTTGCAGGCCGTCGGCGCGCCAGAACGCAACCGGCGCCCGTCGTTCGACGCTCCACAGTCCGCAGCGCGCGGCCAGCGCTGGCAGTGCGTCCACGTCCACCAGCGTCATCCAGTGGCGGTAACGGAAGCGGTGCGGCCGCGGGCCGCGGCGGCGGTGCGTCACGGTGCCGACTGCCAGCGCCTCAGGCGGCAGCACGGGTCGCCTCCGTCGCGACGCTGTCCACGACACGCAGCGCACTCTGCACCCCGTCCTCGTGGAATCCCCAGCCCCAGTAGGCGCCACAGAAATGCGTGCCGCGCACGCCGGAGATATCCTGCCAGCGCTGCTGGGCGCGCAGCGCGTCGCCGGTGAAGACCGGGTGCATGTGCTGGCGCACGGCGCGCACGCGCGACGGGTCAATCTGGTCCCGCTGGTTCAGGCTGACGATCCATGGCGTTCGCGTGGGCAGGCCCTGCAGGCGGTTCATCCAGTACGACACGGTGCACGGCCCCTCGCTCGCTGCCGGCACCAGCGCATTCCAGCTCGACCATGCCCCCAGATGCCGCGGCATGACCGCGGCGTCGTCGTGCAGGATGACCTCGTTGTTGCGGTAGCCAATCGCACCCAGCACCTCGCGCTCGGCGGCGGTCGGGTCCTCGAGCATGGCCAGCGCCTGGTCGCTGTGACAGGCCAGCACGACCTCGTCGAAGCGTGCGCTGCCGCCTTCCAGCCGCAATTCGACCTGGCCGCCGCTGCGCCGCACGCGCCGCACCGGGGCGTGGGTGTGCACGGTGGCACGCAGCGAGCGCTGCAGCGCCTCGACATAGCGCTGCGAACCACCGGTCACGGTGCGCCATTCAGGGCGGCCGGTCGCCTGCAGCATCTGGTGGTTGCGCATGAAGCGCGCCAGGTGGCGCGCCGGGAAGCGTCCCGCCGTCGCCCGGTCGGCCGACCACAGCGCGCCGACCATTGGCAGGATATGGTCCTCGACAAACGGCTGGCTGTAGCCGCGCGCCTGCAGCCACTCGTCCACCGTGAGCCCCGGCTCGGCGTCAAGCAGCGTGTCGGCCTCGCGATAGAAGCGGCGCAGGCCGAGCAGCATCTTCCAGAATCGCGGCCGCACCAGGCTGACCGGATCGCTGAACAACTCGCGCAGGTTGCCGGTCCCGTATTCGATGTGCGAGCGGTCGTTGCGCACGCTGAAGCTCATGTCGCTCGGGCGCGAGGCGACGCCGAGCTCGTCGAGCAGCGCGCAGAACCCCGGGTAGTTGGGGCGGTTGAAGACGATGAACCCCATGTCCACGGCCAGCGTCCCGCAGTCAGGATCCTCCACCAGCTGAGTGTCGGCGTGCCCGCCGAGCCGGGCGCCGGCCTCGAACAGCGTCACTTCGTGATGCCCGCCCAGCCGCAGTGCAGCCGTCAGCCCTGCGATGCCGCCGCCGATGACCGCGACCTTCATTGCAACGCTCCCTGCGGAGGACGCTTGAGCCCCCACGCCAGTCCAAACTTTTCCATGGCGGCAATCAGCCACCACGACGGATCCCACTGCCACCAGCGCAAGCCCTGGCGCACGCTGGACGGGAAGCGGTGATGGTTGTTGTGCCAGCCCTCGCCGAAGGTCAGCAGCGCCAGCCAGCCATTGTTGCGGCTGTCCTCCGGCGTCTCGAAGTCACGGCGTCCCAGGCGGTGGGCCAGCGAGTTGATGCAGAAGGTGGCGTGGAACAGTGCCACCGTCGCGATCACGTAGCCGAAGACCAGCAGCTGTGCGCCGCTGGTCGCGATCCCGAATGACGCGGCCAGCCACTCGCCCAGCAGGTACAGCGATGCCGCGTAGGCCACCGGCACGGCCACGTCAAAGCGGTCCAGCCAGACGAGCTCCGGAAACTTGCCCAGATCGCGGACCAGCGCAAGCCGGGTGGGAAAATTTCGCGCCTGCAGGAACCAGCCCATGTGGCTGTGCCAGAAGCCGTCCCGCGGCGAATGCGGGTCGCCTGTCCGGTCCGCATGGCGATGGTGGGCCCTGTGATGCGACGCCCACCACAGCGGGCCGCGCTGCGTGGCAGTGGCCCCCGCCACGGCCATCAGGAACTGCGTCACGCGCGCCACCCGGTACGCCCGGTGCGAGAAGTAGCGGTGGTAAAAGGCCGTGATGGCCAGCATGCGCAGCGCGAAACTGGCTGCCAGCACGACCAGCGCGGTGACGCTTACGCCGGTCCACAGGCCGCCAGGCAGGCGACGTGCAGCCCTATGAATGGCAGCACCCTCAGCCAGTCGATCCCGTCACGCTCCCCGGCCCGGTAAGCGCGGCTGTCCAGCCACCCGGTCAGTGACCTGGCGACCGCTCTTGGTCTGGCGAGGAGATTTGGCATGCGCAGACCATGCCTGGGACCGCGTCAACGCCGCGTGAAGGCAGCTTCACGCGGCGTTGACGCCGGTTCGGCAACACTCGTCCCGTCACAGGAGGTCTCATGAAGTTCATTGTCCCCCTACTCGCTGCCCTGGTGCTGGGCGGCTGCAATTCAGGAGCGAGCCCCATGCCCTACGCAATCGAGTACCGCGACGCGCTACAGCGGTCGCCCGGTGCGCCGCAGGATGCGGCCAGTGTCGCCGCGCGGTTCGTGGACATGTTTGCCGACATACACGACCCGGCGCTGCCGGACAAGGTGCGGGCGCTGTACGCGCCGGAGTTGTACTTCAACGATACGCTGGCGACCTTTCGCGATCGCGCCGCGCTGATACGCTACCTGTCGGCGACCGCCGACCGGGTCCAGGTCATGGACGTGGAAATGCTCGACGCATTCGCCGTCGGCAACGACATCTACCTGCGCTGGTTCATGCACCTGGAGTTCAAGGCCGGCTGGCGCCAGGCCGCTACCGACACCGTCGGCATCACGCACCTGCGACTCGACTCAAGTGGCAAGGTCATCCTGCACCAGGATTTCTGGGACAACGCCGAAGGCATATTCCGGCAGGTGCCGATCGTCGGGCGCGCGGTTGCCATGGAATCGTCCTGATGCGTGCCCTCGCCTGCGCCCTTGCGCTGCTCGCGGTGCCGGCCGGACCGGCCGCAGCCAACATGGCGGACGACCAGGCGGTCGCCACCTGTGCCACGCACGAGATTGTCGTGGCGGGCTTCCTGCAGGTTGGCCTGGCCGAGCTCGCGCTGGCGGACTGCGCCGACGCCCGGGCCGTGCTGGCCGACCTGCCGAAGCGCTATTCGATCACCCTGGCGCGCCCGATCGCCGGCGCCGCGCTGGCCGACTCGGCCCGTGAACTGCTGCGACGCAACCTCGGGCAGGCCGCCAGGTTGCCGGCGTTCGAGTGCATGAACCAGGCTTATCGCGACGCGGCAACGGGCGACCGCTACGATATAGAGTGGCGCCCGGATGAAGGGCTGCGGCTGCGGCTGAACGGCGAGACACTAGCGCAATGCCCTGCGCCGTCCGCCGCTGCGTCTTATTTCAGCATCTGGTTCGGGGATGCGCCGTTCCAGTCGCGCACGCGCGACGCGCTGCTCGAGCAGGCGGGCGGGCGAGGCTGAGTCGTTCCTGCCCCGGTTGGACCACAAGCGCCCTGGTCACGGTGCGGCCGGGCCGCCCGGCGGGCCGGACCCGTCATCGTCCAGCCGCTGCAGTTCCCGCGGGTGCAGGGCGCGCATGCGCTTGCGGGACATGCTGCCCGTGAAGATGCTCGTGTTCAGCGGGAACACGTCGGGGCTGAACACCGAATCGTAGACGTGCCAGACCGCCACCAGCACGAACAGCACGAGCGCGTGCTGCGAGTGCAGGGATGCCGCCAGCGCGATCCCCTGCCCCGGCAGGAAGCGGGCGGCAGTTACCGGGAACCACAGGATGAACCCGCTCAGGACCATGAGCAGGCCGCCGGTCAGCACCAGCCAGTAGGTGAACTTCTGCTTGTAGTCGTACCGGTCACAGGCCCCGACAATGTCTGCGGCATCGCGGCATGAGCGTCTCAGTTGCGCGCCGCGCCCCGATTAGCGTACTTTTCAATGGGGGGTGGGCTCCGGGGGGGGGGGGGTCACGATGTGGCACCACGTGTCTTTCCGTTTGTGCGCGGCGGTGATGGCAGGCTTGCTGTTCAGCGCTTGTCTCGGCCCCGGCAAGGCCGTTGTCCTGGACGGTGGCAGCGCGCGTCTCAACCCCGCACTGCGACATGACTTCGGCCCAAATCCCGGCACGACGCGGCCGGGCCGTTTCTTCGGCGCTTGCGAACTCCCGCCGGATTTCCCGTCTGGCGACTGCGATCTGATCGATCCGCTGGTGATTCGATCGGTGTCGCCCGAGCACCTGCGTCGCCTGCGCCGCGCACCGTACTTCTGGGTCGGCGGCGGACCGGGCAACAGCGCCCGGCTCACCTACGAATGGGTGGCGGATGGCGTCAGACTCGTGAACCGCGCATCCGGGGCCGTCGAAGTCGGCGATGTGAATCTCGGGTCGTGCATCAACTTTGCCGAGCTCGAAGAACGTACGCGCCAACGAGTCCGGAACATGAATGGACAGGTACTGCGTGTCCCGCCGGTCGCGGATCTGGACCAGGTGCTGGCCGTGATCCTCCAGTCCTGCCGCACCCCCGGTCAGGCGGCGCGTGTATCGGAGATTCTCGAGCCGATCACCGGCGCCTGCGACGGCGTCGACGTCAAGCTGTTGCGGGACTCGGCGGCGAGCTGGTCGCCGCGGCCACAGGAGCTGTGGCCCGTCTGTGTCAAGGACCTGCCGTTTGTGCTGAGTGAAGGTGACACGCGCCATGAACTGGTGCTGCAGGCGCGCGCGGACGTCAACCGGCTGTGGCGCCATGCCCGCTTCCAGTCACAGCCCTTGAGTCCGCAGCTCATGGTGGTCCCCGTGGGTGGAACCCGAACGATCAGCCGCCGGATGGCCTGGAGCAGGAACATCCAGGTCGAGGATGGCCCGGAGGCCGTGAGGTTCGAGTTTCAGGTGCCGCTGGTCGGGGCGAGCACTGCGTCCCCGCCGCCGGACCGCCTACCGGCGGACGGCAGCGAGTGGCTGGAGAACTTCAGTCCGAATGTCGTGGTCGCGCAGGTGCGGATACGGCGTGGCCCATGGCGTGAGGGCGGCGTGCCGGAGTATCTGCCGATCCACCGGCTCCGGATCGGCGAAACGCTGTGCCTCACGCGGACCGACCGGCCCGGTGTCGACGAGTTCGACATCATGCTCTGCCGGATTGGGGACGCAGAACTCGTCCCCATGACGCCGACCTACCGTCTCGACCAATTCCACCAGAACCGGGTCGATGACGGGCGGCTGACCTGGCAGGCGGATGTGTTCGGCCCCCCAGGCGGGCCGCCAGTGATGCCGACGGATCCTGTATTCATCGAGTTCGACCTGACGGCGCTTGATGACGTGTCGAGCGCGCGAAGCGGGTTGACGGCTGCGCCGCCGGTGCAGAACTTCGGCACGCTGCGAGTCGGGAGCGCGTCGCCTCCACGCTGGGCGGCGCGCGTCCAGAACGTCGATGCTTCCGGCGTACGTATCGATCGAATCGAGGTGACCGGCCGCAGCGCCAGCGAGTTCGGTGCGCCACGAGTGAAGCGCCTCGGCGGCCCTGCCTACGCATCGGCGCCGGCCGAGCCGGTGCTGCCACTGCCACTGCCCGCCTACTCGGCCATCGACGTGTTCCTACTGCCCGCCGTGGTCGGCAACGAGACCAAGGAAGCACAACTCACGGTCTACTTCACGGGAGTCAGCAATCGCCAGGACCGCATCTCCGTCATGCTGCGTGCCGCGGCCGCCAGTCCCGACCTCGACGTGCTTCCGAAGCGACTGATCATGACCTTTGAGGGTCGCCTTGGGCACGCGACGGTGACGCGTGCGTTCCTGGTGCAGAACATCGGTTATGCGGCTGGCGAGCGGCGTGGCATCCGTATCGAGGGTCCCGACCACGCGCACTTCGCGCTTGCGCCGGAGAGGAACGGAATGACGCTCGAGGAACTGCAGCGACCGCGGATGATCGAGTCCGGTAGCGACGAGATCCTGCACGTGACCTATCGGCCGCGAGCGCCGGGATCGCATGCAGCCGTGATCGTCGTCGATACTGCCGATGGGCCGCTCAGGGTCGAACTCGCAGGCATGTGCGTTGGCTACTGCCTGCAGCCGATCGAGGTTGATTCGCGGCTGACGCCTGCCGATCGGCTGGACGTGGAGGTGGAGCGCCGGCCGGCGCCGGGCCGCGATCCGTAGGTGCGGTTCGGCCGGGCAAGCCGTCGCCGCCGCGGCAGGTTCGACATGTTGGCGTACTGGCACAGAGGGTTGACAGCGAGACCGCGCCCTCTGCCTTGATGGCATTCGACAGCGGCCGTTGGTGCCGTTCTCGCTAGACCATTACGGACCGGGCGTGCTCTCAGGCACTCGTGCGGTGCCCGGCGCTGCGTCATCCCGTCCTTCGAGACGCTCGAGCTCCCGCGGGTGCAGGGCGCGCATGCGCTTGCGGGACATGCTGCCCGTGAAGATGCTCGTGTTCAGCGGGAACACGTCGGGGCTGAACACCGAATCGTAGACGTGCCAGACCGCCACCAGCACGAACAGCACGAGCGCGTGCTGCGAGTGCAGGGATGCCGCCAGCGCGATCCCCTGCCCCGGCAGGAAGCGGGCGGCAGTTACCGGGAACCACAGGATGAGCCCGCTCAGGACCATGAGCAGGCCGCCGGTCAGCACCAGCCAGTAGGTGAACTTCTGCTTGTAGTCGTACCGGTCGCAGGCGGCCGGCGTTCTGACCTGGCCCAGGTAGAAGCGGATGTTCCGGACCACGTCGCGGAAGTCCTGCAGCGACACGAGCATCGACGACCGCCAGCCACGCACCATGACCCCGAACGCCGCCGTGCCGACGTGCAGCAGCAGCAGCGCGGCAAGGGCGACGCCCGCGCCATGATGCAGGCTCCGCAGCATGCCGACACCGCCGGCCGCGGTGAACAGCCACTGCGATGCATCCAGCTGGTGGAACTTCTGCGCAAACCCGGTCGTGGCCAGCACCAGGAACAGCAGCAGCAGCACGGAATGCTCCGCGACCCGCGCCGCCGGGAACCTGCGCACCCGTTCCCGGCCGTCGCCGTCAGCCGTCGCGGTGGCGGCTTTCTTCAGCCCTGCCTGTCCGGCGACGTACCGCCACACGTGCAGCAGCACCTGCAGCAGCATGCCGAGCAGCAGCAGCGGCAGCAGCAGCATGTAGGCGCGGTTTGCGATGAACAGCGCCGGCGCCGAAGACAGGCTCGGGATGTAGTGGGACAGCCAGGCGTCCGGGAAGTCGCCGCTGGCACGCGCGTGGCACTGCTGGCACTTCTGCAGCAGCATCGACTTGATCTGCGCCGCCCCGAGCGCGCTCATGGACTGGATGTCGTGCGTGCCGTGACAGTCGGTGCACACGGCGATCGGCTTCTTCGGCACATGGTCGCCGGCTTTCTGACGGAGGTAGATGCTGACTGTCGAGCCGTGAAAATCCTCGAGGTAGGTCTTCACGACGTCGGTTGACAGTCCGTACTTCCCGACGACCGCGCGGTCTGCATGACAGTTGCCGCAGATGCCGGGGATTTCGTCCCGGTAGTCCACGGCCAGCGGGTCATTGATGTCGTGCACCTTGTGGCAGTCGGTGCAGATCGGCACGTCCATGTTGTGCGCGTTCGTCATCGCGTCGCCATGTACGCTCGCCGAATAGGTGCGGTGCAGCTTCGGGTGGCACTCACCGCACTTGCCGGCGCTCGCCGCCCGGTCGCGGCTCAGGTCCACGATGTGATGGGAACCGTGGCAATCGACGCAGCCCGGCGTGTCCGCCTTGCCCCGGCTCTGCAGGTCGTAGTGGATGCCTTCGAGGCTGCGCGTGTACTTGTCGAAGTGGCAGCGTCGGCAGACGTCCTCGGGCGCCACGACCACACCGCCCTCGACGGCCAGGGCCTTCTCCGGGTGGGCATTCTGCGAGTAACCGGCGTGACACCCCGAGCAACTCAGGCTGCCGTGCACGGCCGAAGGCGATGCGCCGGTAGCCGTTCCTGTCCTGGTGTTCCGCGCCTCCCGGGCCTGGTCCGCGTGGCACGCTGCGCAGTGGGTCTCTTCGCTGGCCAGGATCTTGCCGCCGGCGACGGGCATGACCGAGTGAGCCGGGTGACAATCGGTGCAGACGGGAGAATGACCCTCGGCTTCCTGCTCCAGCAGGCTGGCGTGCACCGGCGATCCGCCGATGTCCTCATCGGCGTGACAGCGCCTGCAGATGCTGGAATAGCGCAGCTTGAACAGCTCCTCGCTGCGGAAGCGCCGCTGCTCATGGCCCTCGCCTGTCAGCGACCGGTCGTGGCAGTCGGTGCAGGCCAGGAAGTTGTGCACCGAGGCCTTGAATCGTCCCTCGTCGACATAGGCCTCGATCCGCTCGCCCTGTGGAAACTCGATCGCGTGGCCCTTGTCCGCGTGGCAGGCCAGGCAGGCTGCCGTCTCGTCCGGCGTCGCCACGTGCACGAACGCTCCCAGGGAAAAAATCCCCAGCAGCAATAGCACCCTGCGCAGTTTGTCTGTCATCGCCGGTTTGCGGACACTGTCTCGTGCCGGACGCCCTCCTTCAGTGTGCCTTGAATCCCGACTCCTCGCGTGCCACCGGCATCCGGTTCACGATCCAGCGGAACACCCCCACATGAATCGCGGTCAGCGCGAGCACGATGACCACTTCCTGCCAGGTCGGAACGATGTGCTGCAGGTGCCCGGGCAGATCCCAGTTGAATGCGACGATGCACACATTCAGCCGGTTCAGCAGCAGGCCGAGCACGGCCAGCGCGGCACCGAACCGCACGACTCCAGCATGCGCCGCCTTGACCCCGAACGTGAGCACGATTGCCGGCAGCAACACCAGGCCGACGGTTTCGACCAGGAACAAGTAGCCGTACGGCGTACCGAGCAGGTCCCATTCCCGGTCATGCGCCACGGAGATCATCTTCATCACGAAGTACACATACATGGCGATCGCCGTTGCCTGACCGAGGCCGATCGTGAGCCTGTCCAGGCTGCTGAGAAACGCCTCATCACAGCGGTCGCGCATGAACCTGGCAACCAGGTAGCAGATCACGACCATCATGGCGATCGCGACGTAGACGCTGGACGCCAGGAACAGTTCAGGCAGGTATTGCGAGTACCAGAGGGGATGCAGCCGGCCCGGCGCCAACTGGTACATCGCGCCCAGCCCCGCCTGGTGCAGGGTCGTGAGGATGATGCCGGCGATCGTCATCGCAACCGTGATCTTCGTCGCCCACCTGCGCACACGCCTGGACTGCAGCCACTCGAGGATGGCCGGACTGAATTCCAGCAACTGCACCGCCAGGTAGACCGCGACGTGCCAGGCGACTGAGAACAGCACCGAGGCCATGCCGAACGAGACCGCCATCGGAAAGTAGATCCGCCATGGCCGCCCCATGTCGACCAGCAGGTAGATGACCGCGAACAGGTAGCCGAGGAACCCCGCGAGGACTCCGATGCGGACCATGGGACCATAGCGCCGGAAACCGAAGATGTAGTACGCGCTGGCCATCGTGAAACCGGTGGCCGACAGCGGCACCAGGGCGAACAGCCCCCAGAAGATGATCAGGCCCCACGGGTAATCGTCGGAGCCGTGCGTGACGGAGTCCAGACCGTAGGCGAAGCGCACGATGATGAGCGGGATGCCCACGACCAGCACGGCCGCCATCAGGAAGTTGAACGGCGTGACGAGCGAGCGGCCATAGTCCTGCCAGCTCATGTCCATGCGCAGCTTGCGCATGAACCAGCGGTCAAAGGGCTCCCGTACCTCCAGCGGAGGCAGCACCTGCTCCCGGTCAGCCAAGGTCCTTCTCCTCTTTCCCGTCTTCCCGCATCACCTCTTCCCGGTGGTTCAGCGCGGCGTAACACATGCCGAACAGGGCGGGCCAGACCGTGTAGACGATCGGAACGGCCGAAAGGAATCCCTTGGTCCTCTCGATCAGCGGCGACTTCGGCAGGTTGGTCGGGAAACCCAGGTCGCCGAACGGCACTCCGGAGACGTACATCCACGACGTCCCGCCGACTTCGTGCTCGCCGTAGATGTGATCGACATATCGTTCCGGATGCTTTTCGATCTTGCGCCGGGCGAACTTGACGAGATCGCTGCGCTTGCCGAAAGTCAGCGCCCCGGACGGGCAGGCCTCGGCGCAGGCCGGCATCAGCCCCTGTACCAGCCGGTCATGACAGAACGTGCACTTGACGATCTTCGGTTCCAGCGCGCTGTCGTAGCTGTACGCGGGCACGTTGAACGGGCATATCGTCATGCAGTAGCGGCAGCCGAAGCACAGGTCCACGTCGTAGGCGACCGCGCCTTCCGGCGTCTTCGTGTAGGCGTGCGTCGGGCAGGCCGTCGCGCAGGCCGGTTCGTTGCAATGGTTGCACTGCAGCTTGCGAAATACCGGCGGGCCCTTGCCATCCAGGTTGGGGTACCTGTTGACTACCGTGTACGCGGAGGCAGTTGGCCTGCGCGGTTGTTCGAACACGCTGGCATCGTCGAACGGCTGGTCGGGCGCCGGCAGCTTGTTCCACTCATTGCAGGCCCGCTCGCAGCTTCTGCAGCCGACGCATGCCGTCAGGTCGGTGAGCATGCCAAACCGGTCCGGCCAGCCCTCGAGGTCCGGTGCGGCGCCGGCCGTGCCCGGAGCGCCGGCCAGCGCGGCGCCGCCGAACGCGGCTGCGCCACCCAGGAACACCCTGCGACTGATTGTCTTCGCGCCGGGCCCGTCGCCGCCCGCACCCGTCATCGCGCGCTTCGCTGCCATGAGTGCATTGCTCCTATGTCGGTCCATCGCCGGCCGTGCTGCTGGACGCGCCGGGTCTACTTCCTCGCATGGCACTGCTGGTCGCAACTCTGCGGCGAGGCACCGAGGCTGCCGACACTCTTGTGGCAGCTGAAGCACACCTCGTGATAGGCAACCTTGAGGCCGGGCACGTCCGGGGTCGCAGGATCGGGATCTCCGTGGCAGCTGCTGCAAGGCCGGAAGTTGCGTGTGACCGACTCCCTGAACTGGGTCGCGTCGATCGCATGGCAGCGCTTGCAGGGCAGCTTGTCGAACTCACGGTGCTGATGGTGACAGTCGCCGCAACCGTCGGCGAAGCGGGTCACGTGCCGCTTGTGGCTGAACATCACGGGTTCGTATGGCCCGTCGAGCCGGTCGAGCTCGACCATGACCGGCCCGCTCGTCTCCGCGGCCTGCGCCGGGTTGATCGCGGCCGTAACGAGCAGCGACCCCGCGGCGATCAGAATCAAGAACAGTTTCTTCATCTTCTGTGTTCCTGCTCAGGACGCGGTTCGGGGGTGCCGGACAAACGTCGGCGCCGAAGCCTGGGCGACCAGGGCAAAACTCGCGTGGCGCTTAGATACGTAGGCGATCGGTCGCGAGCCCCTGGCCGCCCTGCTCCGGTCCCGTTGGGCCTGGGGCACTCCCAGGCCCGTGCGGTCCTCGTGTCAGTGCGGCAGCACCCCGATGCTTCACTCCTCCTTGCGGTCCGCCTGCTGCCGCGGCTTGCGGCCCAGGAAGTACGCCGCCTGAGGACGCCAGCTGAGGGTCGTCGACACGTTCATCGCCTTGGCGAGCGCATGCGTGTTGGCGATGATCATCCGCGCCATCCAGACCGCGCTCACCTCAATCGCGCGCGAGATCCCTTCCAGCAGCACGAGGTTGAGTGCGAACAGGAAGACAAAGGGCAGCGCGACAATGTAGGCCAGGCCGATGAACGGCGCGGCCGCCACGCGTCCCGCGGTCCTGATCACCCCGCCATAGCCGCCGCTCTGGCCGATGTGCTCGAGGTCGTCCTTGGCCGTCTCGATCATCGACTTGAAAGGTCTCGGCTTGAGGACCTCCCAGAACAGGATGAACAGTCCGATGGCGGATACCGCGATCAGGTATTCAGTGCCCTTTATGTCGGTGATGAAATCGAAGAGCGTGTACATGGTGCCTAGCTCCTGTCACTTCCCTTCGGCAGTGAATCCCAGCGCTTCGGCTTGTCGGACTGCGCGGCCTGCTTGGCCTTCTTCTTCTTGCGCGACAGGAGGTAGGCCTCCACCGGCCTCCACCCGAACGCGGCCGTCCGGCCGAACACCTCGTACAGCACGCTGCTGAGCTGGCTGGTGACCAGCATCAGGATCATTGCGAGCCCGATGAAGGGCAGGAGCACGACGTAGAAGAGCCCGATGACGGGCCCCGCCAACACGACCGCAATGCTCGGTGCCTTCAGGTAACTGGTCTGCTCGTTACCGGGCAATGTACCCTCGCACTTCATGACCTCTTTCTCGCCGTTGTAGAGGTTCCAATAAGTGCCCCGTCCAACCATCGTTCCACCTTTGTGCTGGAACATCTCTCTCTCCTCTAAGCGCCTCCAAAGTTTCTGCCACCAGGTGTTTTATAGCAGCTGCAGAAGACCGTCATAAGCGAATGAATACCTAGGTAAAACGCCCCGCGAAACACGCACTGCTACGCAGCTGCATCGCACATTTCGCAGTGCGGAAAAATGCCGGTTTCGGGGGCCTTTTGGACGACGTCCAGATCGGTCGATCCGGACGCGAAAGACAGGTCATCTTCAAGAGCGTGCGCGGCGAAAGAGATACGCCCGCCGGCGCTGGTCCGCGCTGCCGGCCGGCGACCCGGAACCCTGTACCGTGCGATGAACCGCGAGGGTTCAGTGCAGCATGCTCTCCGCAATCCTGATGAGCTCGACCGAAGGCGCCTTCATGACGAGCATGACCCGCCCGCCGCCTTCGTCCCATTGAATGCGGCTGCACGCCGACTGGTCTTCGCAAATGCCGGCCTCCAGCCGGGCCTTCCTGCCACGAAGTTCGAGCGGCACCGTCTCGCTGATGGTGTGAAAACGGATCGCCACGTCAGGCTCGAAACGCCGGTTCGCGGCCTGGGAAATGACCAGCGCGGTCTCGCCGTTTCCCGTGTGGGCGAAGGACATGACGACCGCCTGGTATGGCTTGTTCTGCGCCAGGACCTCGGCCGGCGGCCAGCCGAGGCTTTCCGGGAAATAGGCGGGCACGTAGAGCTTCCTGATGCCCAGGCTGGTGGTGGCAGCGTCAACGGTCGGGTATCGCTTCATGAGGCCCGGTTCGAGTGCACCGGGAGCCCAGTTGAGGACCGTCAATACTCCGACCAGCACCGCCACCGTGACGATGAATGACAGGACATGCAGTACTTGTTTCTTCATGTCTCGCCCCGTCACACGATGTAGTAGCCCACGACGGCGATCGACACGAGCGTCACCGCGAATTTCAGCCAGTCGCCAGCTCCGGCTGCCATTGATTCTCCCTCGTTGAGACGGCGGATCCGCTCCCTGACCATCAGATCGTAGCTCATGCGCTCGACGGCGCGGAGCGCTTCGCCCGGGTCTTGTTCCTCGACGTCGTAGGCCGCGCTGTGGCGCAGCTTCTCCAGCACCGCCGCCAGCGCGTCAGGCCTGCGTGTCACCTTGATCGCCCAGTCATCGCAGATTTTTTCCTCTTCGTCGGCGGCCAGCCTGAACGCCACGAGCGTGCCGGGACTGAAGAACAGCAGCACGCGCATCAGGTAGGCCACGATCAGCAGCGGCCGCCGGCCGCGCCTGATGTGCGCGACCTCATGCGCAATCGCCACCCGAAGTTCCGCAGGTTCCAGGACCTGGATCAGCCCTGTGGTCAGGTAGATTCCGGGGCGGCGGCCCGTGACCGAGTGGATCGCCGGATCTTCGTCCTCGACGATCAGGAGGTCCGGTGCCTCGCCGGGCAGGCCCTCGGCCGCCAACCTGGCGGGCGACCCTGCGGTGGCGGGCGACAGATCGGCGGCCGCGTCTTCGGGACCGGACTCGTGCTGCAGTATCGGCAGCAGTTCCTGGATCAGGAATATCGCGGTGGTCGCGACCAGCAGCCCGATGAACAGCAGACCGACCGGCAGCACGTCCCACAGCTCCAGGCTGAGCCAGCGGCTGGAGTCGAACAGTGCGTCCAGCCGGAACTGGATGGATCCCCGGTCAGGGTTGACCCACTGGTACAGCGGGTAGGAGAAGACCGGGCCGAACACGGCGATCAGGTGGAACTTCTGCCGAATCGTCGAGCTCTTGATGTCCCACGCGGCGACGGCACGGCCCGCGATGATGGCCGCGATCAGCGAATGAAAGAACGCCTGGACGATGTGAATGCCGGGATACGCATCGAAGAAGGTCGTCAGGTCCATGGCCGGGCATCAGGGCGCAAGTGTTCGGCCGATACTAGTGGCACGCATCGCCGCACGCCAGCACGCCGGGATCCGAACGCGCGGAACCGCGTCCAACCGGTTGCAATTGCAACCATCCAGGGACCCGCACGGCGTGACCAGTGCTTGCAGCAGGGAATGCGAGGGATGACGCGACGGCCGGGTCCGGTTTTGGATCCGGCCGCAGCGCTCACATGGCCTGCGCGACCTTCCCGGCCAGGGCCTCATCGAGCGCCTGGCCCAGCGGCACGGGCCTGGCGATGGCGTAGCCCTGCCCGTAGTCGATTCCCATCGCCCTGACCCTCGCGAGGATGCCGTTGTTTTCGACATACTCGGCAATGGTCTCCAGCTCCATCATGTGGCCGATCTCATTGATCGACTCGACCATCTTGGCGGCGATTGGATCCCTGACGATCGCCTTGACCAGGCTGCCGTCTATCTTGAGGTACTGCACCGGGAGTTCTTTCAGGTAGCCGAAGGAGCTCATGCCGGCGCCGAAGTCATCCAGCGCGAAACGCACGCCTTCTTCCATCAAACGGTTCATGAACCGCTGCGCCCTCGCCAGATTGGCAACGGCGGCGGTTTCGGTGACCTCGAAGCATATTGAGGAACTCGGCACACCGGAGTCTCGCAGCATGGCCAGCGCATCGGCCAGGAATGACTTGTCTCCGATGGAATGACCCGACAGGTTGATGGCGGTCACTGCGGCCCCGAGAACCGTCCGCGACGCCAGGAATTCCAACGCGTGCTCGACGACCCAGCGGTCGATGTCCATCATCAACCGGTAGCGTTCGCTGGCCGGCAGGAAACTGGCGGGCAGGATCAGCTCGCGTTCTTCGCCCTGCATGCGCAACAGCACTTCGACGTGCGGCGGCCGCAGCGCGTCGAACGGCATGATCGTCTGGCCGAACAACTCGAAGCCATTGTCGCGCAGCGCCGCATGGACCTTGCTGATCATCCACACGTGATCTTCGCGCCGCATCACGATCGTGTCCGCCGTCTCGTAACTCTGCACCCGGTTGCCGCCGAGTTCGCCCGCCGCCTTGCAGGAGACCGCCGCGCGGTGCACGAGTTCGTCCGTCTCGCGACTCCCGGATGTCGAGCACGTTACGCCGGTACTGACAGTCCACTGCACGATCTCGCCGTTCCATTCGAGCTGGGCTGCGGCCACGGCGGCAGTCACCTTTTCCGCGATCTCGATGCCACGGCTCTCGTCGCAATCCGGAACGAAGGCTGCAAATTCGTCGCCGCCGATCCTGCTGAGCATGACCTCGCTGCCCATCTCCCGCCCCAGGATCTCCGCGGTTGACCTGATGACCCGGTCGCCCACCTGGAGTCCAAGCGTGTCGTTGATCCGGTGCAGGTGGTCGATATTCAGGTGCAGCAGGCAGCCCTGCCTGTCGTCAACCGCCATCGCGGATACGGCGACGGCAAGGAAACGCTCGAAGCTCGAGCGATTGAGCAGACCGGTAAGGCTGTCGTAGCTGGCCTGAATGGTCTTGGCGACCTGCTTTGCCATGACAGTCAACAGGTTCGAGTCGCCATGCGTGAAGGTGCGGCGGTCGGTGCCACTGACCAGCATCAGAACACCCTCCATGCGGCCGCCAGCACCGGGCACCGGGCACGCGAGCAGCCTGAACGGCAAGATCCGGCCGATCGCATTGTCGGGCACACCTGGATCGTTGACGATCACAGCGTCGTACTTGCGCAGCACGACGTCGTAGACCTCGTGCTGCGCAAGCTGGGTAGCCAGGCCGGCGTCGGATTGGGTCAGCGACCCGAGATCCGCGGCCTGCAGGCGCTTGTCGCGCAGTACCAGGATCGCGCCGGTAACGCCCAGGAATTCCACGCAGTTGCCGACGACGGTCTGCAGGGCCTTTCCGCCCTCGCGCGCATAGTCAATCTCGGCGTCGGCCTGGTAGACGAGACTCAGTTCCTCGTAGCGAGTCGCCAGCTCGGACGCCATCGCGTCGAGCTTGGCGTTGAGCTTGAACTCCCTGTGAAGGAATTTGCGGAGCAGCAAAACGGACTGCAGGAGATTGGCGGGCTCCTTGCGAGTATTAATGACGAGGCATATGTAATGTGGTGCTGGCGCGTTGTCGCCCAGCGGCATCACCAGCAACCGCAGCCAGTCGTTGAGCCCCACGTATTGCAGCTTGCCGTCTCTCGGCACCAGACTGGCGTGCTTGCCCGCCACGCTTTCCAGCAGTTGCGCTACGTTGGACGAACTGACCTTCAGTGGCGACCCGTCACCGTCCAGCAGCGCAAGTCCCCGGATCGCCGGGTGCATGTGTCGCGCGACCCGTAGATAGGACCGAAGATCGATTGCAAGTTCCGCAGTGGTCACGCCGCACCTGACCCGGCCGCCGCGGCCATGCCGACGACGACCATGGCCCGGTCGAGGGCCGTGATCGACGCTGGCCGTTCGGCGCGCCAGCGACGGATGATTCCTTCGCGCACAGCGTTCCGTCCGTTTCCTGATTCAGACCAGCGGAATTGTCGCGGTTGCGGCTGCGCCGAAGCGTGAATTATGTCGGGCAATGCGGGGGCCCTGACCCCGCCCGCCGGGCGGCAGGCGTCCCTTCAGCGAAAAGTGTGACGCGGTTCAAGCCCGCCGTGTGCCGAAGGATTCGTCATTGGGGACCTGATCCCTCCGGGTCAATATTGGCGACGCCTGTTTGTTCGGAGGGTACGGCAAAGCAAGAGGCCCGCCGTATGGCGGGCCTCCTGTCTGGCGTCCTGCCATGTCTCAGGGCTTGTATCTGGCCCAGACGTTGCGCGAAATGATCACGATGGAAGCGCCGTCCCGCCTGAGTCAACGCGTATCGGCGATCAGCGGCGGCAGCGGGCAGTGCACGGCAGCGCACACCGCGCGCAGCAGTTCCGATTCTTCGACCGTCATGCGATGGTCGAAGGAAATCGTCTTGACCAGCGCCTCGACCAGCGCCTCCTTGGCCGCCGGCGCCAGCCGGTCGAGCCCGTTCAGCGCGGTGTCCAGCGGGCTCGACCAGTTCACGTGGCGCTGGAAGTCCAGCGGCTCGTGCGGCAGCAGGTGCTGCACGCCCGCCGCGTAGGCTAGCTGCGCCTGCGCAGTGTCCGGCTGGCCGCTGTCGGCCAGCACCGAGAACAGGACCTTCAGGTCCGCCCTCGCGCCCTGCAGCGACCGCCCGCCGGCGAAGCCGCGCGGCTCCAGCTCGTCGCGCAGCTGAACCTGCGCGAGCTTGCGCAGCGCATAGGCATGGACCGACACGCCGCCCTCGCGCGACAGCAGCGCATTCAGCAGCCGCAGCAGCCGGTCGCGCTCGCGGCGACCGAACTGGCGCAGCGCGGGGAAGGTGCGCAGCAGCAGCGGCATGCGCTGCACCGGGTGCAGCGAATCGACCGCTGGCAGCAGGCTTTCCACCGCCTGCACCGGCTTGGGACCCAGTTGCTGGCCGACGAACGCCAGCTGCCGGCCACGCGCCCCGGCATTCCCGTCGAGCGCCAGCGCCAGGAACACTGCGGCGGCCGGCCCGGGCTGCCGGGTGGCCGCGACAAGAGTCGCGGGCAGCGCGTCGTGCAGGTCCTGCGCCGCCTGCATGTGCGCGGTGCCCGGGTTGCCGACCAGGCCTGCCGCCGCCGCCGGCGCCAGCACGATGCCGCCCGCCAGCAACTCGCCGAGCCGCTGCGCCGCATCGGCCTGCGCGCCGGCCCCCGCCTGCGGCTCGCCGAACGTCGCGGCATCCCGCAGCCGCTTGCGCACGACCTCGAACTCCCCCTCGTCGAAGCGCGGGTCGATCGTGCGGATCCGGTCCACCAGCGGCGGATGGGTCGAGAAGACGCGGCTCATGCCGGGCGCGAACAGCATGTGCGCGACCTCCTCGGCGTCCGTGTCCACGATCCCGGAGCCCTCGGCCAGCGCACCGATCTTGACCAGCGCATCGCGCAGCCCCGCCGGGTCGCGCGTGAACTGCACCGCGGAGGCATCCGCCAGCGACTCGCGCCGGCGCGACACCGCGGCCTGGATCAGGCGCCCGAAGAACAGGCCGATGTAGCCGAGCGCGAGCACGGCGAGTGCGGCCACAAAGATGATCGCCAGGGCACCGCCCTTGCGCCCGCCGCCACCGCGTGGCGCATGCCTGAGCACCAGGCGGGCGATCATCGAGATGACGAGCAGCCCGAACAGCAACCCGATCAGGCGCGTGTTGAGCCGCATGTCACCATTGAGGACATGGCTGAATTCGTGGCCGATGACGCCCTGCAATTCGGTGCGGTTGAGGTGTACGAGCGCACCGCGGGTCACCGCGACCGCCGCGTTCGCGGGATTGTGCCCGGCCGCGAACGCATTGATGCCCGGCTCGTGCTCCAGCACGTAGACCTCCGGGACCGGCACGCCGGAGGCGATGGCCATTTCCTCGACGACGTTCAGCAGGCGCCGGCGCAGCGGATCGACCGTGTCGGACGTCACGCGCTGCCCGCCCAGCGACGTCGCGACCGCGCCGCCGCCCGCGCTCAGGACGGACGTCCGGTAAAGGCTCGCGAAGCCGACCACGCCCAGCACCGTCAGTGTCGTCAGGACCACGGTTCCAGGATGGGTCGCGAGCCAGGCGCCGTCCGGAACCGTCGCGCCCGCGATGCCCGGCGCGTCCGCGGCAATGATCGCCACGACGGTGAGCACGACCGCGTTGACCGCAACCACGACCGCGGTCACCGCCAGCACGAACAGCACGACGAGCCACTTCGAGGCCCGGCGCGCCTGCGCCTGCCGCCCGAAGAAGTCCATTCAGGCCGGTCCGCGGCTCACGTCGAGAAGCTGACCTTCGGGGCCTCGCGCTTCTCCGGCGCTTCGAGCTCGAGCAACTGCGCCTGCAGGAAGTTGAACATGCCTGCGAACAGGTTGTTCGGGAACACCTCGCGGGTGTTGTTGTAGCTCATGACCGAGTCGTTGTAGGCCTGCCGCGCGAAGGCGACCTTGTTCTCGGTCGAGGTCAGTTCCTCGGACAGCTGCATCATGGTCGTGTTGGCCTTGAGGTCCGGGTAGGCCTCGGCCAGCGCGAACAGCTTGCCGAGGGCGCCGCTCAGCATGTTCTCGGCGCCGGCCAGCTGCTTCACCGCGCCAGGATCGCCCGGATTCGCTGCTGCGTTCTTGAGCCCCGTGACCGCCGCGTTGCGTGCGCTGATGACGGCCTCGAGCGTCCCGCGCTCGTGCCTGAGGTAGCCCTTCGCCACCTCCACCAGGTTCGGGATGAGGTCGTAACGGCGCGTCAACTGCACGTCGATCTGGGCGAACGCATTCTTGTAGGCGTTGCGCGCCGTGACCAGGCGGTTGTAGATGGCGACGGCCAGCGCGACGATCGCGACGAGGATGATGAGGGTGACCCACATGGTGTTGCTCCCGGTTTGCCCGGGCCGAGCATACCGCATCCCGGGCATGCCTGAGCACCGCCAGTCCTTCGATACGGGTCGTCTGCTCAGGGCGTGCCGAAGCCGCCGCCGCCCGGCGTCTCGATCAGCAGCCGATCGCCGGCCGCCATCCGCGCCGTGCCGCAGGCGGCGAGTTCCTCGACCGTGCCGTCCGCGCGCAGGATGCGGTTGCGGCCGCGGGCGCCCGGCGCGCCACCGGCCAGCCCGAAGGGTGCGACGCTGCGGTGGTTGGACAGGATCGCCGCATCCAGCGGCCGGCGGAACTCGATGCAGCGGACCAGGCCATCGCCGCCGCGGTGCAACCCGGCGCCGCCGGTGCCGCGGCGCAGGCTGAACTCCCGCAACAGCACCGGGTAGCGGGACTCGAGCACCTCCGGGTCCGTCAGGCGCGAGTTGGTCATGTGCGTCTGCACGCCGGAAGCGCCGTCAAAGCCGGGACCCGCGCCCGCGCCGCCGGCAATCGTCTCGTAGTACTGGGTGTGCTCGTCGCCGAATGTCAGGTTGTTCATGGTGCCCTGCGACGCGGCCAGCGCGCCGAGCGCGCCGTACAGCGCATCCACGATGCACTGCGAGGTCTCGACATTGCCGGCCACCACGGCCGCCGGCGCCACCGGGTTCAGCAGCGAGCCGGCCGGCACGCGGATATCGAGTGGCCGCAAACAGCCCTCGTTGAGCGGCAGGTCGGACTCCACCAGCGTGCGGAATACATACAGCACCGCGGCGGTACTCACCGCCAGCGGCGCATTGAAGTTGCTGTCCGACTGCGCCGACGTTCCGGCAAAGTCGATGATCGCGCCACCCGCCGCGCGGTCGATCCGCACGCTGACCGCAATCACGCTGCCGTCGTCCATCTGGTAGCGGAACGCGCCGTCATGCAGCCCTCCGATCACCTCGCGAACCTGCGCCTCGGCATTGTCCTGCACGTACCCCATGTAGGCCTGCACCGTGGCCAGGCCGTGCTCAGTGCACAGGTGCTTGAGTTCGGCAATGCCGCGCGCGTTGGCGGCGACCTGCGCCTTGAGGTCGGCGACATTCTGGTCCGGGTTGCGCGCCGGCCACGGCGGTTGCGCCAGCGCCTCGCGCAATGCCACCTCGGCGAGCTGGCCGGCCCGCAGCAACCGGAAGTTCTCGAACAGCACGCCTTCCTCGTCGATGCTGCGGCTTGCCGGCGGCATCGAGCCGGGCGTGATGCCGCCGATATCGGCGTGGTGCGCGCGCGACGCGACGAAGAACTCGGGCCCGGCCGCGCCGCTGGCGAAGACCGGCGTCACGACGGTGATGTCCGGCAGGTGTGTGCCGCCCGCGTACGGGGCGTTCAGCATCCAGGCGTCGCCGGGAGCCATCGCGCCGGGATTGGCGTCGATCACCGCGCGCACGCTCGCGCCCATCGAGCCCAGGTGCACCGGCATGTGCGGCGCATTGGCGACCAGCCGTCCCTCGCCGTCGAACACGGCGCATGAAAAATCCAGCCGTTCGCGGATGTTGACTGACACGGCCGTGCTTTCGAGCACCGCGCCCATCTGCTCCGCGACGTGCATGAAACGATGATTGAAGAGCTCGAGGGACACCGGGTCCCGACGGCCGGCCTCGAGCGCCGGCCTGGGCCGCCCGCGCAGGCGCGTCAGGCGCAGTTCCGAGGCGGCGAGCACCTCGGCGCGCCAGTCCGGCTCGACGACGGTCGTCGCATTGGCCTCCACCAGGATGGCGGGTCCGTCCAGCGTCGATCCCGGCGCGAGGTGGTCGCGCCGATACACGGGAGTGACGCGGGCACCGTCGAACCAGGCCGGCACCGTCGTCACGGGAGTCGCGTCGCTGCGCCCGGCCGGCTGCGTCGCCAGGCCCGACCGTGGGCGGGTGCTGCGAGCCACCGCCTCGACACGCACCGCCGCAATCACGATCCCCTCCGTGCCCGGCTCGAAGCCGAACTGATCGCGGAACGCACGGCAGAATTCCGTCACCATTTCCTGTTCGCCTGCCAGCACCACCGGCAGGATCATCTCGGTACCCGCGAGCCTCAGTTCCACGCTGCGTTCGTCTGACACGGCGGCGTGCGGCGCGCCCTGCTCCATGAGCCCGCGCCGGGCATCCTCGGCCAGCACGCCCGCCAGCGCATGTGCTGCCGGGCAGCCCCCGGCGTCCAGTCGCAGCTCCAGGCTGCGCCGCAACAGGATGCGCTGGTCGGCGAGGCCCACACCCCAGGCCGACAGTACGCCCGCCAGCGGGTGAATCAGCACCTCGCCGATGCCCAGCGAGTCGGCGACACGGCAGGCGTGCTGGCCGCCCGCGCCGCCGAAGCAGAACAGCGCGTAATCGGCAGCATCATGACCGCGCTTGACCGAAACGTGCCGGATCGCGTGCGCCATCGTCTCGACCGCCACGTCGAGGAAGCCCTCCGCCAGCGCCGCCGGCGTGATGGATCTGCCGGTCTGGTCGGCGACCCGCCGTGCCAGTTCGTCGAAGCGGCGGCGCACGATGTCCGCATCGAGCGGCTCACGCCCGCCCGGCCCGAACACCGCGGGAAAGAACTGCGGCTGCAGCCGGCCGAGCAGCACGTGCACGTCGGTCACCGCCAGCGGCCCGCCATTGCGGTAGCAGGCGGGACCGGGGCTGGCACCCGCGGACTCCGGGCCGACCCGCAGCCGGCCGCCCTCGAACTTGAGCAGAGAGCCGCCGCCCGCGGCGACGGTGTGTATGTCCATCATCGGCGCCTGCAACCGCACACCCGCGACGGCCGATTCGAAGCGGCGCGGATACGCGCCGTCGTAGAGCGCGACGTCGGTGGACGTGCCGCCCATGTCGAAGCCGATCAGCCGGCGCCGCCCCAGCGCCACACCCGCCTCGGCCATGCCGACCAGCCCGCCCGCCGGGCCCGACAGCAGCGCGTTCGCGCCGCGGAACGCCGCCGGCGCGGCCAGGCCACCGTTGCTCTGCATGAACAACAGCCTCGTTGCGGCGTGTTCCGGCCCGAGGCGCTCGAGGAATCGCGCCGCGTAACGCGACAGCAACGGCGTCAGGTACGCGTCGACGACCGTCGTGTCGCCGCGACCGACCAGGCGGATCAGGGGCGAAATCTCGTGCGATGCACACACCTCGGCGAAGCCGAGCGAACGCGCCAGGGTGGCCGCCGCGCGCTCGTGCGCCGGGTGCGCGTAGCCATGCATGAACACGACCGCGATGCTGGTGATGCCGCGTTGCTGCAGCCGCTCGAGCCCGGCCTGCAGGGCCGCCTCGTCGAGCGGCTGCAGCACGCTGCCCTGCGCGTCGACCCGCTCGCGGGCCTCGAGCACGGCCGCATACAGCATCTGCGGCAGCACGATCTGGCGGACGAAGAGTTCCGGCCGGTTCTGGTAGCCGATGCGCAGCGCATCCGCGAAACCGGCGGTGATCACCAGTGCGGTCGGCACGCCCTTGCGCTCGAGCAGCGCATTGGTTGCGACGGTCGTGCCCATGCGGACTGCGTCTATCGTGTCGCCCGGCGTGCCGTGCTCTGCGAGCAGCTGCCTGACCGCCCAGGAAGGCGCGTCGTCGTAGCGGGCCCGGTCCTCCGACAGCAGCTTGTGCGTCAGCAGCCGCCCGTCGGGCGCGTGCGCAACCACGTCGGTGAAGGTCCCGCCGCGGTCGATCCAGAAATGCCAGCCACGTCGATCGGTCATGGGCGAAGTTCCCGGGCGCAGCGCGCGCAGTGTACATCGGACGCTGCACAGGCGAGACTGCGGGCATGTCCGTGCAACTCGGTGTCTGGCTGGCGATCTCGGCGTACTGCGTGCTGATGCTGTCGATCGGCGCCTGGGCGACGCGGCGCACCCACGACACCGAGGATTTCTTCCTGGGCGGGCGCCGCCTCGGCCCCTGGCTGGCGGCGCTGTCGCAGGGCGCCACGCAGTCTTCGGCCTGGACGCTGGTCGGCGTGAGCGGCGCCGCCTTCGCCTGGGGCTTGTCGGCGGTGTGGATCTGGCTGGCGGTGGTGGCCGGCTACGCAGTCAACTGGTTCCTGGTCGCGCCACGGCTGCGCCGGCTGTCCGCCACGCAGCGTAGCGTGACGCTGGTGCAGCTGCTGACCGCCGACGCCTCGACAGGCACCACCCGCGCCGTGCGCGCCAGCGCCTCGCTGATCATCGTCACGTCGTTCCTGTTCTACGTCGCCGCGCAGTTCCAGGCGGCAGGCACGGCATTCGCCGTCGCGCTCGGCTTCGACGCCACGGCATGCATCATCGCCGGCAGCATCCTGATCGTCGCCTATACCCTGCTCGGCGGCTTCTGGGCAGCCAGCGTGACCGATTTCGTGCAGGGCGTCCTGATGCTGCTCGTGTCGGTCGTGTTGCCCGCCGCGATCCTGTTCACCGCCGGCGGCGCGATGTTCGGCAGCCTTTCCGCCGACGCCACGGCCTACGGCTCGCTGATGGGCGGACGCGAAGGCGCAGCGGTGCTGGCGTTCGTGCTCGGCACCTTCGGCATCGGCCTGGCCGCGCCCGGCCAGCCGCACGTCATCAACCATTTCATGGCCGCCCGCGATGACGCCGCGATCCGCCGCGGCGGCGCCATCGCGCTGGCCTGGATCGCCCTGGTGCTTGCAGGAATGCTGGTCGTCGGCTGGTCGGGCCGGCTGCTGGCCGCGCCGCCGGCCGATGCCGAGAGCGTGCTGTATGCCGCGGCCGCCGCCTGGCTGCCGCCGCTGCTGACGGGTTTCGTCACGGTCGCGGTGATGTCCGCCATCATGTCGACCGTCGACAGCCAGTTGATCACGGCCACCTCCAGCCTGACCGTGGACTGGCATGGGGATCATCGGTCGCGGACCGCGGGCCTGTCCGGTACGCGCCTCGCGATGGTGACCTTCAGCGCGGTCGCGGTCGCCATCGCCATCTTCGCGCCCGCGACGATCTACTCGCGCGTGCTGTTTGCCTGGAATGCGCTGGGCGCCGCCTTCGGCCCGCTGGTCGTGCTGACGGTGCTCGGCCGGCCGCCGGCCGCGCGTGCCGTGCTCGCGTCCCTGTGGACCGGCTTCGGGCTGACGTTGCTGTTCTACGTCATGCCCGATGCCGAGGGCGACGTGCTGGAGCGGGTCGTGCCGTTCCTTGTTGCGCTGATCGTGGCAACGGCCATGGAACTGTGGGGCCGGCGCGACTGAACCGTCGCGGTTCGAGGTCCCGAAACCTGCGCGGGTTCAGTCGGGCTCGTCGAGCCGGTGAAACTCCACGAACTTCGCGATCACCTTCTTCAGTTCACGCTCGTTGAGGACGACAGGTTCGAGGCCGGCCGCCAGCATCGCCAGGTACTGTCCGGCCAGGTTTTCGACCTCGACCGCGACGGCGCGCGCGCGCGCCAGCGACGATCCGACGGCCACGACCCCGTGGTTGGCCAGCAGCGTCGCCCGTCGCCCCTCCAGCCCCTGCACGGCGCTGACGGCCAGTTCGGCGCTGCCGAAGGTCGAATACGGCATGCAGCGGATGGCGCCCCCGGCGAGCGCGATCATGTAGTGAAACGCGGGAATCCCCCGGCCGGCGCAGGCGAGCGCCGTCGCGCGCGGGCTATGCGTGTGCACGATCGCCGAGACGTCGGGCCGTGCCGCATAGATCGCCGCGTGCAGGCGCCACTCCGAAGAAGGGCGCGGGCCGGCCGGGTCGGGTTGCCCGTCGATCTCGAGTTCGACGATCTGGCCGAGCTTCAGGTCGCGATACGCCACGCCCGAGGGCGTGATGAGGAACCCCCGCTCCGAACGACAGGACACGTTGCCGGACTTGTTGAGCAGCAGCCCGGCGTCGTCCAGCGCCTGCGACATCGCGATGATCTCGGCACGGAGTTTCGTCAGCGTCGGTTTCCTGGCAGCCATCAGGACCTCTCGGGATAAAGGGACAACAGGCCTGCACGGTGCGCGGGCGAGATGCCGCGTTCCGTGATGAGGCCGGTAACCAGCCGCGACGGCGTCACGTCGAAGGCCGGATTGGCGACCGCGCTTCCCGGCGCGACCACCTGCACGTCGATCTGCTCGCCGTCATCGCCCCGGCCGCGCACGTGCGTGACCTCGCGTTGCGGCCGCTCCTCGATGGGAATGTCGCGGATTCCGTCCCGCGCGGCCCAGTCGATCGTCGACGATGGCAGCGCAACGTAGAACGGGATGCCGTTGTCGTGCGCCGCCAGCGCCTTCAGGTAGGTGCCGATCTTGTTCGCGACGTCGCCCGTGCAGGTGGTCCGGTCGCTGCCGACGATACAGACGTCGACGAGGCCGCGTTGCATCAGGTGTCCGCCGACATTGTCCACGACGACCGTGTGCGGGACGCCATGGCTGCCCAGTTCAAAGGCGGTCAGGGCCGCGCCCTGGTTGCGCGGCCGGGTTTCGTCCACGTACACGTGTACCGCGATGCCGGCATCATGCGCAGCATAGACCGGCGCCAGCGCGGTCCCCCAGTCCACGCACGCCAGCCAGCCGGCGTTGCAGTGCGTCAGCACGTTGACGGCCCGGCCGCCGGCCGCAGCGCCCAGTTGCTCGAGTATCGGCCTGCCGTGCCGGCCGATCGCCTGGCAGGCGGCGACATCCTCGTCGGCCATGGCGAGTGCTTCGGCATAGGCGCACTCGACGCGGCGCGCGGCCGGCGCCGCGCGCAGCGCAGACTCCATGCGCGACAGCGCCCAGCGCAGATTGACCGCCGTCGGGCGGGTGGCGCCCAGCAACTCCGCGGCGCGTTGCAGGCCCTCGTCGCTGGCATCGTCGCGCATCGCGAGCGCGATGCCGTAGGCCGCCGTGACGCCTATCAGCGGCGCGCCGCGCACGACCATGTTGCGGATCGCGTCGGCCGCCTGCTCCGCGGTTCGCAGCTGCCGCAGCTCGAAGGCGAACGGCAGGCGCGTCTGGTCGATGACCGACACGGTCCAGCCATCGTCGGCGACGAAGATCGTGCGCCAGCTCCTGTCGCCGATGCGCATTACGAGGCCTGTCCCGCGAATTTCACCGGGCGCCTCCCAGCACCCGGCCCGCCACGGCATCGAGCTTCGCCAGCAGCGCAGGGTCGCGTGCCCCCGGACTCGTCAGGATGGCGCCGTCCAGCGCCCGGTCGGAACCTGCAGGACACGGCACATGCCGGGCCGGAAAGTCGCGCGCCAGGCGCGCGAACAGCCGCTGGGCCTTCTCGCGGTTGGCCGCCATCACCTCGAGCACCGCCTCGACGCCGACCGTGTCGTGCGTGGGATGCCAGCAGTCGAAGTCGGTGACCATCGCGACCACCGCATAGGTGAGTTCCGCCTCGCGCGCCAGCTTGGCCTCGGGCATGGAGGTCATGTTGACGACGTCGTAGCCAGCGCTGCGGTAGGACTGCGACTCGGCCAGCGTGGAGAACTGCGGTCCCTCCATGCACACGGCCGTGCCGCCGCGCCGGAATGCGATGCCCTCGGCCGCGGCAGCCTTGGCCAGCAGGTCCTGCAGCGCCGGCCCGACCGGATGCGAGAACGCCACGTGCGCCACGCAGCCGTTGCCGAAGAACGACGGCTCACGCCGGAACGTGCGGTCCACGAAATCGTCCACCAGCACGAATGTTCCGGGCGGCAGTTCTTCCCTGAATGAGCCGCAGGCAGTGAACGAGACGAGGTCCGTCACGCCACAGCGCTTCAGCGCGTCGATGTTGGCGCGGTAGTTGATGCCCGACGGGCTCAGGCGGTGGCCGCGGCCGTGGCGCGGCAGGAACACGACGTCGGTGGCGCCGACCCGGCCGCAGCGCAGCCGGTCGGAGGGTTCGCCCCACGGCGTCGTCACCTGTTTCTCGGACACGTCCTCGAGGCCCGGCAGGTCGTAAAGCCCCGAGCCGCCGATGATCCCCAGCACCGCCTTCGCCATTCAGTCGTCCTGCAGGTCGCCGCCCAGCGGCGAGATTACCCTTTTGGCATGCCGGGCGCTGCGCACGGTGCGAGCGGGGGCGGCCGCGCGCCGCGCTGCCCGCTCCTGCAAGTCAGCCGACGAGCTCAGGTACCGGCGGGTTTCACGTCCAGCACGACGTCGCCCGACACCGGGTCCGTCACGCCGAGGTCGCCGCCCAGTTCTTCAAGCGTGCCGCGGAACGAGTCCAGCAGGCCGATCATCTGGTCGCGTGCCGCGGCGATGCTCGACAGGTCGTCCCACTCGCCGATGAAGCAGTAACGGCGCTCGCCGGTCTTCACGATCGCGCCTTTCCTGAAACCGCGGAAGTTACGCTTCAGGTTGCGGTGCGCGTCCAGGAACTCCGGCTCGCGCCCGGGCTTCACGCGAAACCGGACCACGTTAAATGCAGTCATGTCCCCCTCCTCCATGATTGGCTGTTACCATGTCCCTCGTCGAATGATCCGCGGATCGAACGACGGGGAGATGCCTTGTCGCCCCCAGCGGGCCCGCCGGCCCAGACCGGGCCCTGCGGACGGTACCCCGGCACTGGGTACTTTCACATATTGCCCGGGCCAATGGCGCGCCTATCATAATTCCTGTGAGTTTGCAAGATGCTACCGGCCCGGGAGAAACGCGCATGCGGATTCTTCTGCCACTCGACGGCTCCAGGACCGCCGAATGCGCGCTGGTGCATGGCCGGGTGCTGGGCCAGGCATTCGGCGCCGATTCCATCCTGCTGCACGTCGTTGCCGCAGGGCGGTCCGCGCCTGGGCAGGCCACCAATGTGCTGGACTGGCAATTGCGGCGCCGGCATGCCGAGGAATACCTCGCCGATGTAGGCGCGAGATTCGATACGGGCGGACGCGGCATCGAAGCCGCGGTCGTGGAAGGCCGGGCGGCCGACGAGGTCACGCGTTACGCACACGAACACGACATCGATCTCGTCGTGATGACCGACAGCGGCGAAGGCGCCACCGATCCCGGCCGGCTGGGCGGCACCGCGGGCAAGGTCATCGCCGGGCTCAATGCATCTGTCCTGCTGGTTCCGCAGTACGAAGCTGATCCAGGCGACAAGGACCCGGCCTACCGGCTGGTCATTGCGCCCGTGGACGGCTCGTCCGGATCCAGTTGGGCGGCGCGGATCGCTGCGGCCATCGCCATGTCCAGCGGCGCGACGCTGATGCTCATGCGGGTGGTCCAGACGGCACGACTGCTGGACTCGGCCGGCCATTCGCGCGAGGTGCAGCTTCTGGCCGAGCGCGTCGCGCAGGCCATCAGCCGCGAGGCCAACCAATGGCTACGGATGCTGCGCAGCCAGCTGCCGCCCGATCTGGACGTCGAGTCCCGGGTCGTCGTCGCGCCCGACGTCTGCCGTGCGGTCAAGGAGATGGCCGTGGCGCGGCAGGCGGACCTGCTGGTCCTGAGCGCCCGCGGCTTCGATCACGAAATGGACTGGCGCTACGGGTCCGTGACCGAGCGACTGCTCGTGCACGCCACGTGCCCGATCCTGGTGTTGCAGCACAGGTCAGGCGCGGTGGTCGGCGCACCGATACCTGGAGAGTCCGGCCGCTGGCGCATGCCGTCCGTAGCCTGACGGGCGATGCCTGCGGCGCCCAACGTCGGTTCATACGAATCGCTTGCCCAGGAGATTGCCGCCTGGCACGCGCAGGCGGCTGACCGGCGTCGTCCGCGCGGCAGCGGACGCAGGTGGCGACGTCCGATCGCGCGCCGCTTCACGAAGCTCTACTCGCGGCTCGCGGATTTTTCGGCGCCGCCCGGTTCGAGCGAAGCCGCCGGTGTTGAATGGCTGCTGGACAATCACCACGTCGTCCTCGGCGCGCTGATCCAGCTGGGCCAGGATCTTCCCACCGGTCATTTCCGCAGGCTGCCCGCCGTGCGCGACCGGGAAGGCCGCCCGGCGCCCCGGCTCACCGACATCACCGGCCGGCTGCTGGACGCCACCGGCCTGCCGCTCGACCTCGTCAGCCTGCAGGTCGCGCTGGAGCAAGTGCAACGCAGGTTGCCTCTGCAGCTGAGCGAGTTGTGGGCGCTGCCGACCTTCCTGCGCGCCGCGCTGCTGCTGCGGCTCGCCGACGCCACCGACGGAATGCTCGCGGGGCCGGTCCGCGCATCTGGCGACAGCAGCGACCAGGACCGCGCCGACGTCCCCGCTGTGGGCATCGTCATCTCGAGTTGCATCCTGAGCCTGCGCAAGCTCGCCACGTTCAAGTGGGCGGACCTGCTGGAGCGCGTCAGCCTGGTCGATCGCGCGCTGTGCGGCGACCCGGCCGACATCTACGCCGCCATGGATTTCGAGTCCCGCAATCGATACCGGTCGGCCGTCGAGGAAATCGCCGATTGGTGCAACCTGGACGAGTTGCGCGTCGCGCGCGCCGCCGTCGACCTGTCGCAGTTGCACGCGCCGGACCCGGATTCCCGCCCACGCCACGTGGGGCACTACCTCATCGACCAGGGGCGCGAGCGGTTCGAACGGAAGGTTGGGGCCAAACCGGCCTGGCGTGTTCGCACCCGCCGGTTCATTCGCCGGCATGCCGCCGGCCTCTACCTGGGGCTGATCCTGGTGCCGGCCCTGGCCCTGTTGCTGGTGGCCGCATGGGCCCTGCGGTCCCAGGGATTGCCTGCCGCCTGGACGCTGCTGTTCGCGACCGCCGCGCTGGTTCCCGCGATATCCCTGGCCACCATCGCGGCCAACCTGGTCGTGACCCAGGTCGTGCCACCAGACACGATGTTGCGGCTCGACTTCGAGCGCGGCATCACCGATGACTGGCCAACGGTCGTCGTGATGCCGGCGATGCTGGCCGGTGACGACTGGGTCGCCCGGCTGGCGCGCAATCTCGAAATCAACTACCTGGGTAACGCGGACCCGGCGCTGCGGTTCGCATTGCTCACGGACTGCCTCGACGCCGCGTCGGAGCATGACGACCGCGATTCCGGGCTGGTCGCGGCGGCGGTCGCGGCCATCGACGACCTGAACGCCCGTTACGGCGATGGCACGCACCGGCCATTCGCGCTGTTCCATCGGCGCAGGCAGTGGAATGAAGCCGAAGGCCGCTGGATGGGCTGGGAACGCAAGCGCGGCAAGCTCATCGAATTCAACCGGCTGATGCTGGGCGATGAGGACACCAGCTTCGAGGTTTCCCACGGCGACCTGGACGCGTTCCGGCGCGCGCGGCTGGTCATCACCCTGGACGCGGACACCTGCATGCCGACCGGAGCCGCAGCCAGCCTGGCCGGCATCCTTGCCCATCCGCTCAACCGTCCGGTGACCGACCCGGCGACCGGCCGCGTGGTTCGCGGCTATACCGCCGTCCAGCCGCGCATAGAGATCGACCCGTCGAGCGTGGACCAGACGCCGTTTGCGCGGCTGTTCGCCGGCGATGTCGCGCTCGATCCGTATGTGCACGCGGTTTCCGACGTGCACCAGGACCTGTTCGGCACCGGGATCTTCGCCGGCAAGGGCGCCTACGACCTCGCCGCATTCCACGCCAGCGTCGACGGCCGCATTCCCGACAACCTCGTGCTCTCGCACGACCTCCTGGAGGGGCTGCACGGCCGCGTCGGCTATGCCTCCGACGTCATGTTGCTGGAGGACTTCCCCCCCAACCTCGCGGCGATGACGCGACGAATGCACCGCTGGGTGCGTGGCGACTGGCAGTTGTTGCGCTGGCTGGCCGCCGGGCTGCGGCAACCGGGCGCGGGACCGCGTCTGGCGCGGTTCGGGACCATCGATCGCTGGAAGATCGTCGACAACCTGCGCCGCAGTCTGCAGCCGGCATCATTGGTTTCGCTGCTGTTGCTGACCTGGCTCGTGGTGCCCGAGCCGCTGGCGTGGACGCTGGTCCTGGTGGCGCTGCCCGCGGCACCGTCCGCGGTAAGGCTGATAGTCGCCTCGCACAGCGCAGCGCTGCGGTTCGGAACCCGCACCTCGACCCTGCGCGCCGTGGCTCGCAAGATCGGTGGCGAACTCCTGCGCTGGCTGGCCTCCCTCGCGTTCCTGGCGTTCGAGGCCTGGGTCGCCACGAACGCGAGTCGTGCGCGCCCTGTGGCGACAGTGGGTCACGCATCGTCGGCTGCTGGAATGGGAGCCGGCCTCGGAAACGGCCGCACGGTCCCGCGGCATCAGGACCGTGGTCGGCAGCTACCTGCACATGTGGCTGTCGTGGACGACCGGCCTGGTCGCCCTGGCGCTGACCGGCTGGCTGCGCCCGGACGCGCTGGTCACCACAGCGCCAGTTGCCGGGCTTTGGTGCCTGGCGCCGTGGTTCGCAGCGCGGCTCGGCCGCCCGGTGCCCCGCCGTGCCGACGTGCGCCTGTCCGCGTCGGCCGCCCTGGAGCTTCGCGCACTGGCGCGCCGGACCTGGAGGTACTTCGAGCAGTTTCTCGGACCGGACGGCCACTGGTTGCCGCCGGACAACGTGCAGACCGCGCCGGGCTTCAAGGTCGCGCACCGCACCTCGCCGACCAACATCGGGCTGGGACTGCTGGCCACGCTCAGCGCCTATGACTTCGGCTACGTAACCCGTCAGGAGCTCGTCGCACGATTGCGCAGCACGCTGCAGACGGTGGCCGGCCTGGACGGCTATCGCGGGCACCTCTACAACTGGTACGACACCCAGACGATGCGGCCGCTGGAGCCACGCTATGTCTCGACCGTGGACAGCGGCAACCTGGTCGCCGTGCTTGTCACGCTCGAGCAGGCCTTGCTGGCGATCCGCGGCACACCGGTGTCCAGGACGCGCCTCAGGTCGGGGATCGCGGACACCCTGGCCGTCCTGGAGTACAGCCTGCGGCAGGCCGCCACGGAGGCCGGCGAGCCTGCCGCCGCACGCCTCGCCAATCGCGTGCGTGCGGCGCGGCGGACACTCGACGAGGCGCCGCCTGACTCGCAGGTCGAGCTGCGGCCGCTCACCGAGCTCGTCGCAAGCGAACTGGAGCCGGGACTGCTCGCCATGATCCAGCGTGACGAGAGCAAGGCTGGCCTGGAGCAGATCGAGGAACTGACCGGCTGGGTCCGCTGCCTTTCGACCCAGATCGATGCTGCCGGGCATGATGATGCCGGCCTGGGCGACCTCGATTTGCAGATCGAGGGGATTTGCGCCGATCTCGGCCGGATCGTTGCGGCCACCGATTTCCGCTTCCTGTTCGATTCGCGCCGCAGGTTGTTCCATGTCGGCTACAACGCCAGCGCCGGCGAGGTGGACGGCAGTCACTACGACCTGCTGGCCTCGGAGGCACGCATCGCGAGTTTTGTCGCGATCGCCAAGGGCGATGCGCCGTCAGGTCACTGGATCCACCTGGGCCGGCCGCTCAGGCGAATACGTGGCAGCAGGGCGCTGCTGTCGTGGAGCGCCACGGCATTCGAGTATTTCATGCCGCGGCTGCTGATGAAGACGCCGGAGTCGGGGCTGCTGTTCCACAGCTGCCTCGTCGCGGTCGCTGAGCAGCAGCGCACCGTGCGCCGGCTCGGCATTCCCTGGGGCATGTCCGAGTCCGCCTACTACCAGATGGACGTCCAGGGCGAGTACCAGTACCGCGCCTTCGGCCTGCCAAAGCTGGCGCTGAGGCGCGAGCCGATCGATCGCGTGGTCATCACACCTTACGCAAGCCTGCTCGCACTGCCGTTTGACCCGGATGCGGTCCTGTCCAACCTGCGCGGACTCGTCGATCTCGGCCTCGAGGGTCCCTACGGCCTGGCAGAAGCGGCGGACTTTGGCCACGTTTCCGGCGACCTCTCGGGACGGCCACGCATCGTGCAGGCGTTCATGACCCATCACCAGGGCATGATCCTCGTTGCGCTCGGCAACGCCGTGCACGGCGACCTCATGCTGGCGAGGTTTCACGCGGATCCACGAATCGCCAGTGTCGAGTACCTGCTGTACGAGCGGATGCCGGACCGACCGCAGGCGCAGCCGCTGCAGGAGCCGCTGCCGGGTCGGTCACGGCGGGTCGAGGCCGTACCGAGCGCGTCCGAGTGGCCGGTCGACCCGGCGCGCCCGGCGGTCAATGTCCTGTCCAACGGCCACCTGAGGACCTTGACCTCGTCGCAGGGCGGCGGCGCGAGTTACTGGAACGACATCATGATCAATCGCTGGCGCCCCGAGGCGGACGGCGAGTATGGCGGCGCCGTGCTTTTCTTCCGCGACCTCGACAGCGGCGAGGTGTGGTCGCTCGGCTGGGACGAACTTGGCGGCGACGTGCTGGACGTTGCATTCGGCGCCAGCCACAGCGAATTCCGGCTGCGGCGTCACGGCCTGATGGCGCGGCTCTCGATCACGATCGCGCCGGACGGCGACCTGGAGGCGCGCCGGCTCATCATCAGCAACGACCTCGCCCGGCCTCGCCACCTGCAAATCGGCTTCCAGGCCGATCCCGTCATGGCGCGCGAGGCCGAGGACCGGCGACATCCGGCATTCAACAAGCTGTTCATCGAGAGTATCGGGTCGGCGGGACCCGCCGCACTGCTGTTCCGGCGGCGACCACGCGCCGCCGACGAGACGCCCTTGCATCTCGGCTACGCCGTCGCGGGCGGCGACCAGGTGCAGGCATCGCTGCGAAGTCATCGGGATCGCACGGCGTTCGTCGGCCGGCGCGGCAACCCGCGGCGTCCCGCGGTCTTTTCGGACGGTGGCGCTGCCATCACCGAAGGTGACGGGCCGTTCCTGGACCCGACGGCGGCATTGACCGTGACCGTGCGGATCCCGCCCACCGCATCGCTGCAGTGCGCCTTTCTCATGGCGGTGGGCAACGATTCCAGCCAGGTCCTGGAACTGCTCGACCGGTACCGGTCGCTGGACCGCGTGGCCTGGATCTTCTCCCAGGCCCGCGATGCGGCCGAACGGGACATCCATTCGCTCGGCCTGCTGGCCGACGAGCTCAGCATGGCGATGGGCATGGCCCGGCAGTTGCTGTGGCCCCAGTCGCATGCAAGACGGACGGCCGCGCTGCGCAGCAGCGGCACGGCCCAGGGCACCTTGTGGTCGCGAGGCCTGTCGGGCGACTTCCCGCTCGCGATACTGAGGTTACGCGGCCCGGAAGACCTCAGTGCGGCCGAATCACTGCTGCGATTGCATGCCCTGCTGTTCCGCCGCGGTTTCCGTTTCGACGTGGTGTTCCTGGACGAAGCGTCCTCCGGCTACAGCCAGCCGACACGCGACCAGCTCGTCAGCATCATCGACCGGTCGCGCGAGGTGCCGGGAAACCGTCAGCGCGGTCTCACCATCATCGTTCCGGCCCGCGACATCAGCCCTGCGGACCGCCACAACCTGGTCGCCGCGGCCGGCGCGTTCATCGATCCCGAGGCGTTCGAATCGACGCAGACCCTCACCCTGTCCATGGCGCAGCGCGCGCTGCCGGAGTTCATCCCGGTCCCGTCCATCCCGCTGGAGTCGATACCGATCGAATCGGTGCCGCGCCGGCAGGACCTGCTGTTCGACAATGGTTACGGCGGCTTCACCGCCGACGGCCGCGAATACCAGGTCCACGTAGAGGCCGGTGGGCACCCGCCGATGCCCTGGGTCAATGCCATGTCGAATCCCGGCTTCGGCGCCCTGGTCAGCGAGGGCGGCCTCGGCTGCACCTGGGCCGGCAACAGCAGCGAGAACCGGCTCACGCCCTGGTACAACGACGCGGTAACCGATCGAACGGGCGAGGCCTGCTACCTGCGCGACGAGGAATCTGCGGTCGTCTGGTCGCCGACACCGCTGCCGCTGCCTGGGCCGTCGCCGTATCGCGTGTCGCATGGCGCCGGCTACAGCCGCTTCGAGCACAACAGCCACGGACTCGAGCAGGTCGTGACGGTCTTCGTGGATCCGGTCCTGCCGGTCAAGTTCGTGCGCATGTCGCTCACGAATCGCTGGCCGCGGGTGCGGCGCCTCACCGCCACCCTGGCGCTGGAGTGGGTGCTGGGGAACGACCGGGGCCAGACAGGCTCCTGGCTCGCGACCGCACAGGACAATGACGGCCGGGTGCTGACCGTGCGCAACGCCTTCGACCGGGTGCACCCGGACCAGACTGCGTTCCTCACGGCGACCCGGCCGCCGCACGGCGTATCCGCCAACCGCGGCGACTTTCTCGGACGGACCCGCGATTCGCGCCAGGTTCCTGCCGCGTTGCGGCTGGTATGGCCCGGCAGCAGGACGGCGAGCGGCGGCGATCCCTGCGCTGCATACCAGGCGCATCTTGCGATCGGCCAGGACGAGACGACCGAGGTGACGTTCGTCATTGGCATGGGCGCGACACGCGACGAGGCGCTCGAACTGGCCCGGTCGCACCTGGAAGACGCGGCGATCGAGCGGAGCTGGCTTGCGCTGCGACAGCACTGGGACCGCCTGCTCGGTTCGCTGCAGGTCGAAACGCCGGACCCGGCGTGGAACCTGCTGGCCAACCGCTGGCTCCTGTACCAGAGCCTCAGCTGTCGCCTGTGGGGACGCAGCGGTTTCTACCAGCCCGGCGGCGCGTACGGTTTTCGGGACCAGCTGCAGGATTCGCTGGCGCTGCTGCACGTCGAGCCCGGCGTCGCACGGGACCAACTGCTGCAGGCGGCGTCGGTGCAGTTCCCGGAGGGTGACGTGCTGCACTGGTGGCACACGTCGCCGGTGCGCGGAGTGCGCAGCAGGTGCTCGGACGATCTGCTCTGGCTGCCGTTCGCGGCCGCCGCCTATGTTCGCGGAACGGCTGATGCGGGCGTGCTGGACGCGCGTGTCCCGTATCTCGCCGGCGAGCCGCTGAAGGTCTCGGAGCTGGAACGGTACGCGGAGTTCACGCCAGGCTGGCTGGACGAAACGCTCTACGATCACTGCTGCCGCGCCATCGAGGCCCGCATGACCACCGGCGATCACGGCCTGCCGCCGATCGGCACCGGCGACTGGAACGACGGCCTCAATCGCGTCGGCCTGCGCGGACAGGGCGAGAGCGTGTGGATGGCCTGGTTTGCGATCCGTGTCTGCCGCGACTTCGCGCCATTGTGCCGGCAACGCGGCGAAGAAGAACGCGGCGCGCGCTACGAGCAATTCGCCATGCGCCTGGCCGAAGCGGCCAACAGCCGGTCCTGGGACGGGCACTGGTTCCTGCGCGGCTACTATGACGATGGCACGCCGCTCGGCGGCCACGCGAGCCGGGACTGTCAGATCGATCTCAACGCCCAGACCTGGGCGGTACTTGCCGACGCCGCACCCAGGGATCGGCTGGTAGCCGCCATGCAATCCGTGCTGGGCCGGCTCGCGGAACCGCAGTCCAAGGTCCTGCGGCTGCTGGCGCCGCCGTTCGATCGCGGCGACCGCGACCCCGGGTACATCCAGGGCTATCCACCGGGCGTGCGGGAGAACGGAGCGCAGTACAACCACGCGGCCACCTGGGCCGTGTGGGCCGCGGCCGACCTGGGCTGGCCGGCCGAGGCCCGCGAATGGTTCGACTGGATCAACCCCATAGCGCGCTCCGCGACCGCGGCCGACGCGGACCACTATGCGCTGGAGCCGTACGCCGTCGCCGGAGACATCTGTTACGCCGGCGCGCTCGCGGGCCGCGGCGGCTGGAGCTGGTATACGGGCGCGGCACCGTGGCTGTACCGCGTACTCACCGAGCGCCTGCTCGGCATCGAGCGGCGCGGCAACCGGCTCCGCGTGCGGCCCTGCCTGCCCGACGACTGGCCAGGCTATCGCGCCATCCTGCGGATCGGCGCGAGCCGGTACACGGTGCAGGTCCAGTTGCAGCCTGGCCAACACGACCAGCCCTGTGTCGTTGAACTGGACGGAAAGTTGCAGGCGGGCGAGTGGCTCGAACTTGTGGACGACGACGCGGAGCATCAGGCCGTATTCAGGCCTGCGGCAACCGCGCAGCCCGCGCAATCCCGCGAGCCCTGACCGCGGCCAGGCGTGGCAACCGCCACCCGGCCTGAGGCGGATCCGGTATCCGGGACATCGTCAAAGAAAAAGGGCCAGGAGCAATCTCCTGGCCCTCGAGTCGATCGATCCGGGTCGACCCTAGAAGTTCTTCGTAAATCGCAAGCCGAACTCGCTGGCATCGTTGCTCAGCATGACCAGCACGTAGTCGGCCGTGTTGAGGCGGGCGTTGTCGTAGCGCTCGTCCGTGACGTTGCGGCCGTATGCCGCCAGCGTCCAGCTGCCGCCCGACGGCTGGTAGCTGATGTCGAAGTTGATCAGGCTGCGGCTGTCGATGAAGGTGAACCTGCCCGGATCGGAGCTGGGCTCGCCGTACATCTTGTCGCGGAACGACCAGTCTGCGCGGAGCGTCACATCACCACCAGCGGTTGGAATCGTGAATTCCGGGCTGACGGACGCCGTGAGTTCAGGCGTCAGTGGCGCCACCGCGGCCGGGTTCGGGTCCTTCACCTCGGCGTCGATATAACCCAGCGTCGTGTGCAGCCGGAAGTTGTCGGTCACGACCCAGGTGCTCTCCCACTCGATGCCGCGTGAAGTCTGGTCGACGATGATGCTCTGCGTGTTGAACCCGCCGCCCGACGTCGTGCTGACCTGATACGGCAGGTCCGAGTAGTCCGTATTGAAGAAGGCGATGCTCATCTGCAGGTTTTCGAAGGGCTGTCCCTTCAGGCCTATCTCGTAGTTGAGCGCAGTGACGTTGTCATTGGCCACAAAGCAGTTCGGCCTGCTGAGCGTCAGGTTGCCGAAGTTGAAGGAGCCGATCAGGCAGTACGGGCGCGCCGGATACTGGCCGGACTGGTAGCCGCTCTGGACCGTGCCATAGAGGGTCATCCGGTCGTTGAACCTGTACGAACCCGACACATCCCAACTGGTCTCTGACCAGCTGCGGCTGTTGGATTCCTCGATCAGCTCGAACAGCACGGTTTCCGCCGACTTGTCGTCCTTGGTATGCCGCACGCCGGCCGCGAGCCGGAACTGGTCCGTGAAGGCGTAGCCGACGTTCGCGTAGATCGCGTCGCTGTCCACTTTCTGCTTCAGGAAGAAATCGCCGCCGGGGCCGCCGTTGAAGGTCGTGTCGTCCTGGAAGTTGTGTCCTTTTTCCTCGAAGTGATACAGGCCGGCCACGTAGTCGAAAGCGCCCTGCGTGCCGGTCAGTTGCAGCTCGAAGGACTGCTGATCGGCTTCGCCAGTCTCCGGGAATGAGAGGAAATCATCGAAGAAGCTGTCGTCATCGAGCCCGGACCTGTATTCCGAGTGGCGGTCGCTCGCCAGCAGCCTCAGGTTCATGCTGTCCGAGATCTTGTAGTCCACGGTCAAGGACACGCCGCGCGCCTCGTTCGTCACCGAGACCTGGTTCGCCTGGCCGGTATTGTTGTCGTAATGATTGCTGGCCGTGTCCGAATTGCGGTAGCCCGCATTGTAGACGGCGCCGTTGGTGGGACAGGCCGCCGGAATGGCTGCGGTGGCGCGGCAGGAGGCGCCAAGCTCATCGATCAGCGTGTAGTACGGCCGCAACCCGTTGTCGCCGTTGTTGCCGTCCGCGGTCAGCAGGAAGGACAGCCGGTCGTTCGGTGTCCACAGCATCGCGACGCGACCGGAAATGTCCTGCAGCTCGCCGACCTCTTTCCTCGGGATATTGAGCATCCGGAACGTGCCCAGCCCGTCACGGCGCTGGAACGCGCCGGTCAGCGACAGGGCGAACTGGTCGGACAGGCGCATGTCCGTGTACAACTCGCCGTTCAGCCGTCCGCGGTTTCCGGCCGTCAATGACACCTTGCCGCCTTCCTCATCGCCCGGCCTGCGCGTGATGATGTTGATCGCGCCGCCGATCGAGTTGCGCCCGTACAGCGTGCCCTGCGGCCCGCGCAGGACCTCGACGCGCTCGATATTGGCGAGACTCCAGTTCTGGCCCACCTGGCGGCCCAGATAGATGCCATCCACGTACACGCCGACACCCGGGTCGGTGGTGATCAGGTGGTCCTGCAGGCCGATGCCGCGGATGAAGGGATTGGCCGACGACGTATGACCGGCGGAGAAGCCGGTGACGTTGAGGTTTGGCACGAACTTGCCGATGTCGGTCAGGTCCGAGATGCCCTGCTTCTCGATGGCCGCCGCCGAGAAGGCGCTGATCGCCACCGGCACTTCGTAGATGTCCTGCGCGCGTTTCTGCGCGGTGACGATGACTTCCTCGAAGACCGGCCTGGCGACTTCCTGCGCCAGCGCGACATGACCGATACCCGTCACGGCGGCAGGCATCGCCAGCATGAGGATCGTCAGTTGTTTCGTTCTCATCAGAGTCCCCCGGTTATTTTGAATCGTTGGCCACGTCTGCCCACGCCATTTCTGGCCAGGCCACGCGACGCGTGCGGCCGATGATAATCCACTTGCGGGTCGCCGGTGGACTGCACTCCGAAGTGTCGACGACGCCTGCCTCGCGGACGTGGCCGGTTGCCAGATCGCGGCACCGGCTCCCGGTCATCGGCCGGGTCACGCAAGTCAAGCGTCGTCAACAGCTTAGCCAGCGTACCTGCCAGCGCTTCTCGCACCCGCATCGGACCCGGCTGCTGTCAGACTGGCACCGGCATCGGCACCGCTGCCCACCGCCTGCGGGATGAAAGGCCCATTGAGCGTTGCCGGTGATTGAGGCGCCGGCCGTTCGGCCTGCACCGGCACGGTTGACCACAGCCTGGAACCACAAATCCGGCCGTGTTCGGCCTAGAATGCGGCGCAACAACGGGAATCTGGATACGCCAGGATGACCATGACCCAGCAGCAGCTCGACGCCTACTGGATGCCGTTCACGGCAAACCGCGACTTCAAGAAGAAGCCGCGGATCATCACCGGCGCTTCCGGGCATTACTACACGACCGCCGACGGCCGCGAGGTTTACGACTCGTTTTCCGGCCTGTGGACCTGCGGGCTGGGCCATTGCCACCCGAAGATCGTCGCCGCCGTGCAGGCGCAGGTCGCCCGGCTGGACTATTGCATGGGCTTTCAGGCCGGCAGCGACGTGGCCTTCCGGCTCGCCGAAAAGCTGGTCGCGATGGCCCCGCAGGGCATGGGACATTGCTTCTTCACCAATTCGGGGTCCGAGTCGGTGGACAGCGCGCTCAAGATCGCGCTGGCCTATCACCGGGTCCGCGGCGAAGCCAGCCGTACCAGGCTGCTCGGTCGCGAGCGCGGCTACCACGGCGTCAACTTTGGCGGCCTCTCGGTCGGCGGCATCGCGGGCAACCGCAAGATGTTCAGCGCCAGCATGATCCCGGGCGTCGATCACATCCGGCACACCTACGACCTCAAGCACAGCGCATTCGTGCGCGGCCAGCCAGCCTGGGGCGCGCATCTCGCCGAGGACCTGGAACGACTGGTGGCGCTGCACGACGCCAGCAATATCGCCGCGCTGATCGTCGAGCCGGTGGCCGGCTCCACCGGCATCCTGCCGCCGCCGGCCGGCTACCTCGAGCGGCTGCGCGAAATCTGCACGAAACACGGGATCCTGCTCATATTCGACGAGGTCATCACCGCCTTCGGCCGGATCGGCGAGGCCTTCGGCGCCCAGCGCTTCGGCGTCACGCCGGACATCATCACGACCGCCAAGGGCCTGACCAATGGCGTCATCCCGATGGGTGCGGTCATCGTGCGCGACGAGGTCCACGATGCCTTCATGCAGGGGCCCGAACAGGCGATCGAACTGTTCCACGGCTACACCTATTCGGGCCACCCGGTCGCGGCGGCCGCCGGTCTCGCGGCGCTCGAGATCTATCCCGACGAGGGCATCTTCCAGCAGGCGCGAGGCCTGGAAAAGCGCTTTGAGGACGCACTGCACTCGTTCGCGGGCCACAAGCATGTAACGGACGTGCGCAATTTCGGGCTGATGGGCGCCATCGAGATGGCACCGCGGCCGGGCGCGCCCGGAGCGCGCGGCATGGAGGCGCACAAGCGCTGCTTCTGGGACGAGGACCTCGTCGTGCGGCACGGCATGGACACGCTGCAGTTTGCACCGTTCCTGAACTCGCGCCCCGGGGACATCGACATGACGTTCGAGAAAGTCCGGCGCGTACTCGACGGGATTGACTAGGACATCGACATGACCGCGCAACCGGCACGTGCAGCCAAGGCCGCAGACACCGTCGGCCACTACATCAACGGCCGGCTGGTCGCGGACAACGCGCGCACGCTGCCCGTGACCAACCCCGCGACCGGCCAGGTCATCCGGCAAGTGGCCATGGCTTCCGGCGCGACGGTGGGCGACGCCATTGCGGCGGCCGCAGCGGCCTTCCCGGCCTGGCGCGATACGCCACCCCTGAAGCGCGCGCGCATCATGTTCCGGTACCGCGAACTGCTGGAACAGCACGCGAAGGACGTCGTCGCGCTGCTGACGGCCGAGCACGGCAAGGTGCTGGACGATGCCATGGGCGAGTTCATCCGCGGCATGGAAGTCGTCGAATACGCCTGCGGCGCCCCCGAACTGCTGAAGGGCGAGCACGCGCGCAATGTCGGTCCCGGCATCGACAGCTGGTCCGAGCTGCAGCCGCTGGGCGTCGTCGCCGGCATCACGCCATTCAATTTCCCGGCGATGGTCCCGATGTGGATGTATCCGATGGCGATCGTGTGCGGCAACACCTTCGTGCTGAAGCCGTCGGAAAAAGACCCGAGCGCACCGCTTCTTTGCGCGCAACTGCTGACCGAGGCCGGCCTGCCGGACGGCGTCATGAACGTCGTCAACGGCGACAAGGAGGCGGTCGACACGCTGTTGCACGACGCGCGGGTCGAGGCGGTCAGTTTCGTGGGCTCCACGCCGGTGGCCGAGTACATCTACCGGACCGGCACCCACAACGGCAAGCGCGTGCAGGCGCTGGGCGGCGCCAAGAATCATGCCGTCGTGATGCCGGACGCCGACATCGACAATGCGGTCAGTGCGCTGATGGGGGCCGCCTACGGGTCCTGCGGCGAGCGCTGCATGGCCATTTCGGTCGTCGTCTGCGTCGGCGACAAGACCGCCGATGCCATCGTGGGTGGCCTTGCACAACGCATCGCCGCGCTCAGGATCGGCGACGGCGCCGAGCCGGGCAACGACATGGGACCGCTGGTCACGCGCGAGCATTTCGAGCGCGTCAGGTCGTACGTCGACCTTGGCGTAAAGGAAGGGGCCGAGCTGGTGACCGACGGCCGCGGACTCAAGGTCGCCGGCCGCGACCAGGGCTTCTTCCTGGGCGCCTGCCTGTTCGACCGGGTCCGGTCCGACATGCGCATCTACAACGAGGAGATCTTCGGGCCGGTGCTGTGCGTGGTGCGCGTCGGCTCGCAGGAAGAGGCGATGCAGCTGATCGACGCCCACGAATACGGCAATGGCACCTGCATCTTCACGCGCGACGGCGAGGCCGCCCGCTACTTCACGGACAACATCCGGGTCGGCATGGTGGGCGTCAACGTGCCGCTGCCGGTGCCGGTGGCCTGCCACAGCTTTGGCGGCTGGAAACGGTCGCTGTTCGGCGACCTGTACGCCTACGGTCCCGACAGCGTGCGCTTCTACACGCGGCGCAAGACCGTCACGCAGCGCTGGCCGAAGGGCGGCGTGCGCGAGAAGGCGCAGTTCTCGTTTCCCAGGAACGACTGAGGTCCGGGCGGCGCCGGCTCATTCCTCGCCGATATCCTCGTTCCAGAGGCCCGGGTTGGCGCGGATGTAGTTGCCCAGCATCTCGATGCACTCGGCCGAATCGAGGTCGACTACCGCGACGCCGTGCTCACGCAGCCAGTCGATGCCGCCGCGGAAATTGACCGATTCGCCGACCACGACCGTGCCGATGTTGAACTGGCGCACCAGGCCGCTGCAGTACCAGCACGGCGCCAGCGTCGTCACCATGACCTTGTCGCGGTAGGAGCGCTGCCGGCCGGCCTTGCGGAACGCGTCCGTCTCGCCGTGCACCGATGGGTCGCCTTCCTGCACGCGGCGGTTGTGACCGCGCCCGAGCAACCGGCCGCTGCCGTCGAACAGCGCCGCGCCGATCGGGATGCCGCCCTCGGCCAGGCCCTGGCGGGCCTCCTCGATCGCGGCCTGCAGCATGAGCGGATAGTCGGGTGTCACGCCGGCTACTTGCGCAGGGGGTTGTTGGGGTGGGTCGTCCAGTCGGCCTTGTCCGCCACGATGGGCCGGCCCGTGCGCGGGTCCACGCCGGAGGTCAGCGTCTCCATCGACATGCAGTCGGGCACCGGGCAGACGCTGACGCACAGGTTGCAGCCGACGCACTCCTCGTCGATGACCTCGAACCTGCGCACGCCCGCGACGGTATGGGTGATCGCCTGGTGCGAGGCGTCCTCGCAGACGATGTGGCACCGCCCGCACTTGATGCACAGGTCCTGGTCGATCCGCGCCTTGACGACGTAGTTCAGGTTCAGGTACTGCCAGTCCGTCACGCTCGGCACGGCGCGCCCCACCAGCCCGGCGACCCCGCTCATGCCCTTGTCGCGCAGGAAGTGCTGAAGGCCACTGGTCAGGTCGTCGATGATCCTGAAGCCGTAGACCATCACCGCAGTGCACACCTGCAGGTTGCTGGCGCCCAGCGCCAGGAAGTCGACCGCGTCGCGCCAGTCGCTGATGCCGCCGATCCCGGAGATCGGCAGCCCGGCCGTCGCCTTGTTGCGCGCGATTTCCGCGACCATGTGCAGCGCAATCGGCTTGACCGCCGGGCCGCAGTAGCCGCCGTGCGATCCCATGCCGTCCGTGCTCGGGTACATCGTCAGCGTGTCGTAGTCCACGCGCATGATCGAATTGAGGGTGTTGATCAGCGAGACCGCGTCGGCCCCGCCGTCCTTCGCCGCCCTGGCCGGGCCGAGGATGTTGGTCACGTTGGGCGTCAGCTTGACGATGACCGGAGTGCGCGCGAACTCCTTGCACCACTCCGCCGCCTGCTGGATGTACTCCGGCACCTGGCCGACCGCCGCGCCCATGCCGCGCTCGGACATGCCGTGCGGGCAGCCGAAATTGAGCTCCAGGCCGTCCACGCCGGTGTCCTCGATCATCGGCACGTATTTCGCCCAGCTCTCGCGGTTCATCGGCAGCATGAGCGACGCGACCAGCGCGCGGTCCGGCCAGTCCCGCTTGACCTCGCGCAGCTCCTTCAGGTTGGTCGCAAGCGGCCGATCGGTGATCAGTTCGACGTTGTTGAAGCCGATGACGCGCCGGTCGTTGCTGTGCAGCGCGCCATAGCGCGGGCCGCTGACATTGACGATGGGCGGGTCCTCGCCCAGCGTCTTCCAGACCGCGCCACCCCAGCCTGCTTCGAAGGCACGGTTGACGTTGTACGCCTTGTCGGTCGGCGGCGCGGACGCCAGCCAGAACGGGTTCGGCGACCTGATGCCGACGAACTCGCAGGCCAGGTCGACCGCGCCATTGCCGCGTCTCGGTTCATTCATGGTCTTGCCGCCTGTTCGATCCCAGGTAATCATCGATCGCGTGCGCGGCCAGCTTGCCGTCCTGCACGGCGGTCACCGTCAGGTCCTGGCCGTCCAGCACGCAGTCGCCGCCTGCCCAGACGTCCTCGAGCGAGGTCCTGCGATTGGCGTCGACGACGATGCGGCCGCCTGCGACCTCGAGCGCCGCGGTATCGCCCAGTTCGTTCCAGGACACTTCCTGCCCGATCGCCTTGAAGACGACGTCCGCATCCAGCGTGAACGATTCGCCGGTGCCCTCCGGCTTGCCGTCGTCGCCGGCGCGCGTGCATTGGAACTCGACGCCCGTGACATGCCCATCGCCGAGGATGCGCGTCGGCCTGGCCCAATGCCTGATCCGCACGCCGTTGCGCCGGGCCAGGTCCTGCTCGAAGGCACTGGCGCCCATCTGTTGCGGGCCGCGCCGGTACACGATCGTCACGTCCTCGGCGCCGAGGCGCCTGCTCTGCACGGCGATGTCGATGGCGGTCATGCCGCCGCCGATGACCACGATCCGCCGGCCGACCGGCAAGCGGGTCTTGTCTTCCGCCTGGCGCAGTTCGGCGATGTACGCGACCGCGTCGATGACACCGGGCAGGTCTTCCGCTGCCAGGCCCAGCCGGCGGGTGCCCGCCAGCCCGACGGCGAGGAACACGGCGTCGAACTGCCGGCGCAGTTGCGCCAGCGTCAGGTCGCGGCCCAGTGCGACACCGGTGCGCACCTCGATGCCGCCGATCGCCAGGATGTACTCGACCTCGCGCTGCGCAAAGTCATCGACCGTCTTGTAGGCCGCGATCCCGTACTCGTTCAACCCGCCCAGCTTGCCGTCGCGGCTGATGATCGTGACGGCGTGCCCCAGGCAGGCCAGGCGGTGCGCGCAGGACAAGCCGGCCGGACCGCCGCCAACGACGGCGACGCGCTTGCCGGAGGGCGCGGCGCGCTCGAACAGCCGGGTCCCGGACGCAATGACCGGATCGGTCGCATGGCGCTGCAGCAGACCGATATCGACCGGCCGGTCTCTCGTGCACGTTGCGCACGCAGGCCTGCTCGCACAGCACCTCGGTCGGGCAGACCCGCGCGCACATGCCGCCCATGATGTTCTCGGACAGGATGGCGTGCGCGGCCCCCTCGAGGTCGCCGCTGCGTATCGACTGGATGAACCGGGGTATGTCGATGCCGGTCGGGCAGGCCGTCGTGCAGGGCGCCGCGTAGCAGAAATAGCAGCGATCGGCGGCAATCAGCGCCTCGGACTTCCTGAGCGGCGGGTGCAGGTCCGCGAAGTTCCGCCCGATCTCGGCGGCACCCAGGCGGCCCGCGACCACGTCCGGTGGCGCACTGGCGTCGGTCTCTCGGGACGGCATTGCGGCGTGTCCCGCTCAGCGCCGGGAGCGCTGCACGGCGCTCGGCCTGGCCAGCTCGGCCTGCCGCTTCAGGGCGTCGTAATACGGCGCGAACGGCGGCCGGTCCACGTAGCGGCCCGCGCCCCGCTCGACCCGCAGTTCGCCGCCCGCATAGACGACCTTGCCGGCGCTGACCGTATGTGAAGCGCAGCCCTTGACCGTCATGCCCTCGAAGATGTTGAAGTCGATCTTCTGCTTGTGCGTCTTCGCCGAGATGGTCTTGCTGGCGGCCGGGTCCCAGACCACCAGGTCGGCATCGGCGCCGACCGACACGCTGCCCTTGCGCGGGTAGATGTTGAAGATCTGCGCCGCGTTCGTCGAGGTGATGCGCACGAACTCGTTCATGGTCAGGCGCCCGCTGCCGACGCCGTGGTGCCACAGGACCTCCATGCGGTTCTCGACCCCGGCGGTGCCGTTCGGGATCTTGCGGAAGTCGTCCCGGCCGGCCGCCTTCTGGTCCGCGCAGAAGCAGCAATGGTCGGTCGCGGTGGTCTGCAGGTTGCCCGCCTGCAGCCCGCGCCACAGCGCGGCCTGGTGCTCCCTGGCGCGGTACGGCGGGCTCATGACGTGCGCGGCCGCGCGCTCGAAGTCGGGATCCCGGTAGACCGAGTCGTCGATCAGCAGGTGGCCGGCCAGCACCTCGCCGAAGACCCGCTGCCCCTCGTTGCGGGCGCGCGTGATGGCTTCGAGCGCCTGGCGCGACGAGACATGCACGACGTACAGCGGGACGCGCAGGACCTCCGCGATGCGGATCGCGCGATTGGCCGCCTCGCCCTCGACTTCCGGCGGCCGCGACAGCGGATGTCCCTCGGGCCCGGTGATGCCCTGCCGGAAGATCTGCTCCTGCAGCCGGTACACGAGCTCGCCGTTCTCGGCATGCACGGTCACGATGGCGCCGAGCGTGATGGCCCGCGAGAAGCTGTTCACCAGCATCTCGTCGTCCGCCATGATGGCGCCCTTGTACGCCATGAAGTGCTTGAAGCTGTTGACGCCGTGATCGCGCACCAGCGTTTCCATGTCCGCGCTGACGGTCTCGTCCCACCAGGTGATGGCGACATGGAACGAATAGTCCGCCACCGACTTTTCCGCCCAGCCGCGCCACTGGCGGTAGGCCTCCATGAGGCTCTGCTGCGGGTTCGGGATGACGAAGTCGATGATCATCGTCGTGCCGCCCGCGAGGCCGGCGGCCGTGCCGGTGTAGAAGTCCTCGCTGGTGACCGTGCCCATGAACGGCAGCTGCATGTGGGTGTGCGGGTCGATGCCGCCGGGCATCACGTACTGGCCGCCGGCATCGACGATCTCGCACCCTTTCGGGGCATCGATCTCCGGTCCCACCTGCGCGATCCGGCCCTGCTGGCACAGCACGTCGGCGCGCACCGTCTGCTCCGCCGTGACGACCGTTCCGCCCTTGATCAGCAGCGACATGGCTTTCATCTCCTGCGGCCCAGAAGATAATAGATCATTCCACCGAGCAGCGAGCCGGTGAACCAGCCGTAGTCGTAGAACCAGCCGAGCCGGCCGGTCGTGATCGCGACCAGCGTCAGTCCGACCGGCACGAGAAACGCGGCGAATCCCGCCTTGTTCCATGCCGGGTACGGCCCGCCGTCCAGGTACAGGCCCGCCAGCTCATAGTGCTGCCGCCGGACCAGGAAATAGTCCACGACCATGATGCCGGCGATCGGGCCGAGCAGGCTCGAATAGCCGATCAGCCAGTTCGAGTACAGGCTCTCGACGCTGACGCCGGACACCAGCCAGCCCATCTTCTTCAGCAGTTCCCAGCCCATCAGCAGCACGCCGATCACGCCGGTCACCAGCACGCCCCTGGTCTGGTTGATCAGCTTTGGCGCCACGTTCTGGAAGTCGTTGGTCGGCGAGACGATGTTCGCCGCCGTGTTGGTGGAGATCGTCGCCAGGATGATCACGACCATCGAGACGGCGACCCAGAACCTGTTGTCGACGTGACCGACCAGGTGGATCGGATCGGAGACCGTCTCGCCGACCAGCCCGGCGGACGCGGCCGTCAGCAGCACGCCGAGGCCGGCAAACACGAACATCGTCAGCGGCAGGCCGATGACCTGGCCGACGATCTGGCTTTTCTGTGACCGCGCGAAACGGCTGAAATCCGGAATGTTCAGCGACAGGGTCGCCCAGAAGCCCACCATCGCGGTAAGGCCGCCGAAGAAATAGCCGACCAATGGCGCGCCCTCCGGGCGGCTCGCCGGCTGCGCGAGCAGTTCCGTCACGGAGGCCTGCGGCCAGGCCCACACGATCAGGCCCAGCCCGACCAGCAACAACGACGGCGCGGCGAATACCTCCAGGTGCTTGATGGATTCGGCGCCGCGGATGACGACCCACAGGTTGGCGACCCAGAAGATGAAGAAGCCCAGGACCTCGCCCTTGCTGCCGAGACCCGCCCACGGCTCGTACAGCGCCGACAGCAGCAGGTGCACGGCGATGCCGCCGAACAGCGTCTGGATGCCGAACCAGCCGCAGGCGACCAGCGCGCGGATCAATGCGGGCACGTTGGAGCCGATGATGCCGAACGACGAGCGCAGCACGACCGGGAACGGAATGCCGTACTTGGTGCCCGGAAAGGCATTCAGCGTCAGCGGCACCAGGATGACGACGTTCGCCGCCAGGATGGTCCACAGTGCCTCGACGACCGACAGCCCGAAATACGCCGTCAGCACCCCGCCCAGCGTGTAGGTCGGCACGCAGATCGACATGCCGACCCACAGCGCGGCGATGTGCCAGTGGTTCCAGGTGCGCTGGCTGACCCGGGTCGGCGCGATGTCCTCGTTGTAGCGCGGGCTGCCGGTGACGTCCGCCCCGGCCTCCAGCTCATAGACGTCGCCGACCTTGACGACCCGGCTCGTCGCTTTCAGCTCCCCCATGCCACCCCCCGGGGATTACCGTCGATGCGTCGCCGTGCCGGCATCGCCGGCGTCGCCGTCAGACCAGCGGCCCGTAGGTTTCCGGCCGGCGATCGCGGAAGAACTGCCAGGTGTTGCGCACCTCGCGGATCATGTCGAGGTCGATCGTGTGGACCAGCAGCTCGTCCTGGTCGTAGCTGGCCTGCGCCTCGATCTTGCCGCGCGGATTCACTATGTAGCTCGAGCCGTAGAACTCGCCCATGCGGTCGGCCCACGGTTCTTCCTTGCCGATGCGGTTGATCGCGCCGATGAAGACGCCGTTGGCGGCGGCCGAGGCCGGCTGCTCCAGCTCCCACAGGTACTTGCTGAGCCCGGCCACGGTGGCCGACGGATTGACGATGTACTCGGCGCCGTTCAGCGCCAGCGCGCGCCAGCCCTCCGGGAAGTGCCGGTCGTAGCAGATGTAAACGCCGAGCTTGACGTAGGCGGTGTCGAAGACCGGGTAGCCGAGGTCGCCCGGCTTGAAGAAGAACTTCTCGTAGAAGCCCGGGTCGACCTGCGGGATGTGCGTCTTGCGGTACTTGCCGAGGAACCTGCCGTCGGCGTCGATGACCGCCGCGGTGTTGTAGTAGACCCCCGGCATCGCTTCCTCATAGAGCGGCGCGACGATCACCATGTTGTGCTTGCGCGCGTACTCCTGCATCAGCTTGGTGGTGTGGCCGTCCGGGATGCGCTCCGCGGCCGCGTACCATTTCCGGTCCTGGCCGGGGCAGAAATACGGCTGCGTGAACACTTCCTGGAAGCACAGCACCTGCACGCCTTTGGCGGCCGCTTCCTTGATGTAGGGGACGTGCGCCTCGATCATGAGGTCGCGGATCTTCGCCGGCTCCATCGAGGTATCGCCTTTCAGCGCCATCTGGATCAGGCCGCAGGTCAGCTTTTTCATTTCCTGGTCCCCGACTGGGTTGGCATTGACCGTGGAGTCTAGATCAACGACGGGCGCCGTGGCACTTCGGGCGGCACATTGTGCCGGTGCGTTGCAGCGCCCGCCTGCGGCAGACTCGCAGGCAGCCGCGGTATTTTTGCACATGGCGCCGTTCAGGCCGAGAATGACGGCCATTCGAACCGGAGCGCTGCGATGCCATCACCCGCCCGGCTGACCGGGGTCCTGTGCCCGGTGGTCACGCCATTCCGACAGGACCTGAGCCCGGACCCGGACCGGTTCATCCGGCAGTGCCGATGGCTGCTGTCGCAGGGCGTCGGACTGGCGCCGTTCGGCACCACCAGCGAGGGCAACTCGCTGTCGGTGGATGAGAAGATCGCGTTGCTGGACAGGCTCGTGGATGCCGGCATCGATGCCGGCAGCTTGATGCCGGGCACCGGCTGCTGCGCCCTGACAGACACGGTGCGGTTGACCCGGCACGCGGCAGGCCTGGGCTGCGCCGGAGTCCTGATGCTGCCGCCGTTCTACTACAAGGCGGTCAGCGACGACGGACTGTATGCCAGCTACGCGCAGGTGATCGAGCGCGTCGGCAGCGCTGCGTTGCGGATCTACCTCTACCACATTCCGCCGATCGCCCAGGTCGGCCTGTCGGCCGGCCTCATCGAGCGGCTGGTCAAGGCCTACCCGGACACCGTGGCCGGCATCAAGGACAGCTCGGGCGACTGGGACAACACGCGCGCGCTGCTGGAACGCCGCTGGGACGGCTTCCGCGTATTCGCGGGCAGCGAGAGCTTCCTGCTCAGCACGCTGCAGCTGGGCGGCGCCGGCTGCATTTCGGCGACCGCCAACGTGAATCCCGCGGCGATGCGCCACCTGTACGACACCTGGCAGGGTGCGCAGGCCGCCGCGGCACAGGCAGGACTCGATGCGCTGCGCAGCATCGTGCAGCGCTACCCGATGATTCCGGCGCTGAAGGCCATCATCGCGGCTCATGGCGCGGATGCACAGTGGGAAACGGTTCGCCCGCCGCTGGTTGCTCTCGGTAGTGAGCAGAAGCAGGCCCTGCTGGCGACGCTCGACCAGCAACGCTTCGAGATGCCGGGACTCGCCAGCGCAACGTAGCCTGCAGCACGGCGCCGCGCGCCGGCGCACCGCCAGCGGCGGCCCTCAGTGGACGGCTGCGGCTTCCGCCAGCAGTCGCGACTCGCCGATCAGCCAGGCGCGCACGTGCTCCGCCTGCTGGTTCGTCGAGGCGGCCGCGAAATGCCACCATGCCGCTGTCGGTGAGTGCGCCGTCGAGCACGATCGCGCGCCACAATTTCTCGCGGGCCAGCGAGCCGGAATAGCGCAGGTCGGAGAGTACGCCGCCCGCCACGCCGCCGGCGCCGTGGCATACCATGCAGTGATCCGCGTACAGGCGCGCGCCGGTCTTTGCATTCCCCGTCGTCTTGACCGCCGACAGGTCGGGCGGCGGTGGTGCGGCGACTGCCGGCCGTGCGGGCAGCTGCGCAGTGCCGCCGATCTTGAACGCGAGCACCCGTCCCATCTGTCCGGGGCGGCTCGCAGGCAAGGCGAATCCCGCTGCCAGAGCCGCAACGCCGCCCTTGCCCGCCATCACCGCGATGTACTGGACGCCGTCCACTTCGTAGGAGACCGGGCCGGCGACGATGCCCTGGCCGGCGTCGAACGACCACAGCGTCTTGCCATCGGTGGCGTCGTAGGCGACGAAGCGGCCGTCGATCGTGCCCTGAAATACGAGGTTGCCGGCGGTCGCGAGCGTGCCGCCGTTCCACATGTACGCGTACTCGACGCGCCAGGCTTCGCGCTGCCGGACGGGATCCCAGGCGATCAGTCGGCCTTTCAGCATCGCCCTGAGCGCCGCGCGCTGTGCCCCCTCGGACGGCAACGTGCCGGCGATGAGCGCATCGGTACCGGTATTCCAGGCCGTATTGGGCGATGCGTCCGCGGCCCGGTTGGCGTACACGAACGGCACTTCATGCGCCGGGATGTAGACGAGACCGGTGTCCGGGCTGTAGGACATCGGGTGCCAGTTGTGCGCGCCGTAGGGCGAAGGCATCACGACGGACGGTTGCTTTTCGTAGCGCATGTCCGGGTTCTCGACGGGCCGGCCCGTGGCCAGGTCGATGTGGCTGGCCCAGGTGACCGGCACGAAGTTCATGGCCGAGATCAACTCGCCGGTTGCGCGGTCGAGCACGTAGAAGAACCCGTTCTTCGGCGCCTGCATCAGCACCTTGCGCGAGCTGCCCTCGATGGCCAGGTCGGCCAGCATGATGGGCTGGGTCGCGGTGTAGTCCCAGGTCTCGGCGGGCGTGGTCTGGTAGTGCCAGACGTACTCGCCGGTGTCCGGGCGCAAGCGCGACGATCGACGACAGGTACAGGTTGTCGCCCTTGCCGGCCGAGCGAAGACGATGATTCCACGGCGCGCCGTTGCCGACGCCGATGTACAGCAGGTCGAGTTCGGGGTCGTAGACGATCGCGTCCCACACCGTGCCGCCGCCGCCGCCCTTCCACCATTCGCCGGCCCAGGTCTCCGCCGCCTTGCGCATCGCCTCCGACTCGAACGGCTGCGACGGGGTCGCCGGGCACGGTGTAGAAGCGCCAGACCTGCTGGCCGGTCTCGGCATCGTAGGCCGTGACGTAGCCGCGCACGCCATACTCGGCGCCGCCGTTGCCGATGATGACCTTGCCCTTGACCACCCGCGGGGCGCCGGTGATCGTGTAGAACTGCGACGGGTCGATCGTGGCGACGGACCACAGCAGCTTGCCGGTGGCCGCGTCGAGCGCGATCAGGCGGCCGTCCAGCGTGCCGCCGTAGAGCCGGCCGTTCCAGGCCGCGAGCGCCGCGGTTGACGACGTCGCAGCAGGCCTTGAAGGCCGTTTCGCGCGGCACCTTCGGATCGTACTGCCACAGCATCTCGCCGGTGGCGGCGTTTAGCGCGATCACCTTGCTCCAGGCCGTGGTCGAATACAGCACGCCGTCGATGACCAGCGGCGTGGCTTCCTGGCCGCGCCAGGTGTCGAGTTCCAGCGACCAGGCCAGGCCCAGTTCGCCGATGTTCCCGGCGTGGACCTGCTTGAGCGGCGAGAATCGCTGCTCGGAATAGGTGCGGCCATGGGTGAGCCAGTTGCTGCCGTCGATCTCGGCCGTCGCAAGCCGGGCGGCATCCACCGATGCGGGTGCCTGGTCGGCTTGCCCCTGCCGGCTGCCGCGAGCATGCCGCAAGCAGGATGATCGCGCCAATCGCAAGGCATCGCGCCAGGACTCTCGAGTCCAGCGGTGAACTGGTCATGGTGTTTCCCCCGATCCAGGCGTCCCGTCGATCGTACTGGACGTCGACAACTGCTGGCAATTACGGGCCGCGGGGCTTGCTCGCCGTGCCGCGGGGAGGTGCGCTACTGCGCTGTCAACGCTTCGCGCCGGGCTTCTGGTATTCCGCCGCGATCCGGTAGTGGGCACGCAGGCTGCAGGGCAACCGGGTCATGCCGACGCGGTTGCCGGAGCAGTCGATCGTGCCATCCGCGTGCGGCGTCGAGTTCTTCATCAGCGATGCCGCGACCTTGTTCAGGTCGAAACCACCATCGCAATCCCCATAAGGGCACGCAAAGTCGAAATACGCCGGCGCCGGCGGGTACATGTCGTGCAGCTGCCTGGCCGGGGCCGGGCCCACCGTTTCCGGGAAACTCAGCTCGACCCGGATGCGGGCCACGGCCGGAAACTGGTCGTCGAGCGTGCCGGCAGCCGCCCGCTTGCGCCGCGACTGCTCGCGGCGCTGCTCAAGAAGCGACTGACCTGAACGCGCTGCAAGGCGCATACACACCCCTCCGAACGAGAGATCGCCGGATGCTGGCGCGACCCTTGCAGGCCGCGCCAGATTCCGGATACGCCTCAGTAGCGGCGCTGTCCGCCGCCGCCGCCGCCCGAACGCTCGCGCGCCTGGGCTTCGTTGACCTTGAGGGCGCGGCCCTCGAAGTCCTTGCCGTCAAGCGCCTGCATGGCCTTGGCAGCGTCGCCGCTCGACATCTCGATGAAGCCGAAGCCACGCGGACGACCGGTGTCGCGATCGTTGATCAGCGCGAGCGACTCGATCGTGCCGTGCGGCGAGAAAAGTGCGCGCACCGAGTCTTCGGTCGCACTGAAGGGAAGGTTTCCAACAAATAGCTTGGTCACTATGGATTACTCATGTAGCTAGGATTAGATGATTCGGCGGGACAAACCCTGCCTGCCGGTTCGGCGATACTTCAGATGTGGCAGAACCTGGCTGGAAGGCGCGCCGAAGCGGCGCAGTAAGCCAAGTGAGACAAGACCGGGAGATCCACGAACGGCGGGATTTTACCTGATCGGCACGCAGATTGCTTGACTTTGACTGTCGCGGCCCGGATCGGCACTGTTTCCCTGCCGTGTGCGTCAACACCGCCGCGCGGCGCGTAGCGCAGCGTACCGCATCGGCTCGTTCGCGTAATTCGCAAGACCCGCGAATCCGGGAAATCCAGGGACCCGGTGACCGCCTCTCCATGGCCGCCATTTGTGACCTGTTGCCCACATTTCGAACGGCCCGGTCCAGGGTCCCCGAAATCCATTATGTAAATGTGGAATACCGCAAGGATTGCGGTTCGGACTACGGGCAAATTGCCCCTCAGCCGCCACCGGACGGCAGCTGAAAAGGGTCAATCGAATCCGCAACTTATGGCGGACCGACGTAGCAGAAATGAGCGTGGTCGCCAAATCGGCACGTACTGCGGGAACGAACCCGCGGCAGATCATCGCAGGTGCTGCAGGCACCGGCGTACCTGATCGCGTCCACGGCGATCGCCGCACGCGCCCGCCTGGCCGCATGTGGGCGCTCGCGGCGCTGGCGCTGGTCGTGTTGCTTGGCACCGGGTTCGCCACGGCCGCCGTCGCCGTAGACATAAGCGGTACCGTCTTCGAGGACGTGAACTACGGAGGTGGCGCGGGACGTAGCTTCGCAGCCGCCACCGGCGGTTCGGGCCGCAACGGCGCCCGCGTTGAGCTGTACAACTCGGGTGGCAGCTTCGTCAGCTTCACGACCACCAGCGGCGGCGGTAACTACAGCTTTACCGGACTGGACGCCGCCAACTACACCGTGCGGGTGGTCAACGCCACCGTCAGCAGCGCACGAACCGGGTATGTCGCCGGTACGCACCTTTCCGTGCAGACGTTCAGGACAAGCGCCAGCACCGGCACACCCGTTGCGGTCATCGACCACGTGGGTGGCCAGAATCCGGCCGTTGTCGACGCGGCCAACGGCGGAGCGGGCGTTACCATGAACACCACGACCGGCGTGTTCACCACCGGCATCACGGGCACTGCACAATCGATCACGAATGTGGCACTAGGCGCGTCGAATATCGCCAACGTCGACTTCGGTTACAACTTCGACACGATCGTCAACGTCAACGACTCGGGGCAGGGATCGCTGCGCCGGTTCATCATCAATTCCAATGGACTCAACGGCGAAGCGTCGCTCGCCCAGAGCGGCTCGCGCCAGGTCGCCGGCGTCAACCAGGCGCTGCCGGCCGGCAGGGAAACCAGCATCTTCATGATCCCGGACGGCACGGCGCGGCCGGGGCTGCGTGCCGGGCTTGCCAACCAGTTGACTTCGGGTGTCGGACTGATCGTGCCCGTCACCCCGTTCGAGGTCATCACCGGCGCCGATACGATCATCGACGGCACCACCCAGACTGTCAACGTCGGGAACACCAATACAGGCATCCTGGGGGCGGGCGGCACGGCGGGCGTAGATGGACTGACTCTTCAAACCGTCCATCGACCGGAGGTGCAGCTCACTGACAGCGGCGTACATCACGCGCGTGGGCTCGACGTGCAAGCGAACAACGTCACGGTCCGCGGGATAGCGATTAGCGGTTTTGGCAACAATCGCTCAACCGGTACCGGCGAGGCGAACATCAGGATCGGCGCGGTAAGCGGCGCGGTCATTGAGCAGAACATCCTCGGCACCAGCGCCACGAGTTTCAGCGATCCCGGAGCCGCAGGCACGTTGGGTGACAACATAACGCTGGTCGGCCCGAGCGGCGCCATCATCCGCAACAACCTGATCGGATACGCGCACTACATGGGCGTATTGGCCATTGCGAGTTCGGCGGGCACCCTGATCGAAGGCAACGAAATCCGCGGCAACGGCATCGGCCGCGCCAATCAGGATGGCGTCTCATTCGAAGGAAACAGCGGGACAGGAACCGTACGCGGCAACCTGATCGCCGGCACCGAAGGCAATGGCGTCGACATGGCGTCCAGCAGCGGCTCGAACACGATCGTCAACAACACCATCACCGGCAACGGTATCGGTACCGATGCTTCGCTCGAGACACCCGGCATACGCGTGTTCGGCATCGGTAACCTGATCGATCGCAACATCATCAGCGCAAATTTCGGTGCAGGCGTGATCGTCAGAGTGCAGTCTACGGGCAACACGATCACCAGAAACTCGATCTTCTCCAACGGGACGATCACGAACAAAGGTGGCGGCGCGCCAAGCGTTCAGATTGGAATCGACCTGCACTTGCCTACCGACTTGCCGAAGACCGGTACTGCACCGTTCGTCACGATCAACGACAACGGCGACGCGGACACGGGCGGCAATGGTCTGCTGAATTTCCCCGTCATTACCGGCGCAAGCATCGCCGGCGGCAACCTCGTGCTGAGCGGGTTCGCACGGCCCGGCTCGGCCATCGAGTTCTTCATCAGCGACGGCGATCCGAGCGGATTTGGCGAGGGCCAGACCTATCTCACGACGCTGACCGAAGGTTCCGGCGCCGATACTGACACCGATAGCGGGACCTACACCAGCCCCGTCAACGGACTGGATCAGGGTACAGACACTACCAACAGGTTCAGCTTCACGATCCCGGTCCCCCTCGGGGTGAGCAACGGAACCAGGCTGACGGCGACCGCCACGTTGGCGGGCAACACCTCGGAGTTCAGCGGGGTCATTGCGGTCGGCGGCGGCATCTCCGGCCGGATATTCGAGGACGTGAACTACGGAGGTGGTGCGGGCCGCAGCTTCGCGGCCGCTACCGGCGGTTCGGGCCGTGACAACGCCCGGGTCGAGCTGTACGACTCGGGCGGCAGCTTCGTTGGCTCTACGACCACCAGCGGCGGCGGCAACTACAGCTTCGCCGGCCTCGGCGCCGGTAACTACACCGTCCGCGTCGTCAACAGCAGCGTCAGCAGTGGGCGCGCCGGCTACATCGCCGGCCTGCTGCCGGTGCAGACCTTCCGCACCAATGCAAGCACCGGTAGCGCGGTCGCTGTCACCGACTACGTGGGCGGCCAGAATCCGGCCGTTGCCGACACAGCCAACGGCGTATCGGGCGCCATCATGAACACCGCAACGGGCGTGTTCACCGCCGGCATCACGGGCACCGCGCAGTCGATCACCAATGTGACTCTGGGCGCGCCGAACATCGCCAGCGTCGATTTCGGCTACAACTTTGATACGGTGGTCAACGTCAATAACACCGGCCAGGGATCGCTGCGGCAGTCGATCACCAACGCCAACACCCTGGGCGGCGACGCATCTCTCGTGCAGGCCGGACGCCCGGCCGCCATCGAGAATGCGCTGTTCATGATTTCGAACGGCACGGCGACTGCGGGCCTGCGCGCCTCCAACAACTACTTCTCTGGCGGCGTGACGACGATCACGCCGACTTCGGCCTTGCAGACCATCAGCGCCCCACTGGTGCTCAATGCGCAGGCCCAGCCCGGCTGGACGAGCAACCCGATCGTGCGGCTCGACGGCGTCTCGGCGGGTGCAGACGTCGACGGCCTTTCGTTCGGCGCGGCGAGCGGCGCGAGCATCGTGCGCGGAATGATGATCACGCGCTTTACCCATGACGGACTTCGGGTTGAGTCAGGCGCCAATGGCGTGGTCATCGCCGGCAACTGGATCGGCACCGCGGGCACAGGCACGACGGGAACGGGCAACGGCGACGACAACATCGACTTGCGCGGTGCCAACGCCGTGATCGGCGGCACCGGTGCAGCCGACCGCAACGTCATCAACAACGCCGGCGATGACGGCATCACCATCAACGGCGCCGGAACCAGCATCCTCGGCAACTACATCGGCCTGGATCCCGACGGCGCGACGGGCGGCGGCAACGGCGACGTCGGCATTGCGCTGCTGGCGGGCGCCTCGAGTACAACGATCGGCGGCACGAGCGTCGCCGCGCGCAACGTGATCTCGATGAACTTCGAAGGCATTGAGATCAGCGCCGCGAACAACGTCGTACAAGGCAACTACATCGGAACCGACGCGGGCGGTACGCTGAATCGCGGCCAGCGCAGCTCGGATGCAGTCGAAATCATCAGCGGCGGGACGAACAACCTCATCGGCGGGACCGCGGCCGGCGCCGGCAACCTGATCGCGTTTACCCAAGGGGGACATGACGGTGTGAGCGTCGAGGCCGGCTCGGGCAATGCGGTGCTCGGCAACCGGATCCACTCCAACACCGGCCTCGGGATTGACCTCGCGAACGACGGCGTGACGGTGAACGACGGGCTGCAAACGGCGGGACAGCCCAACCTGCTGATGGACACGCCGGTCTTCACGTCCGTTGCCTTGTCAGGTACGACACTGACCGTGGCGGGGTACGTGGGCAACACACCGAGCCTGCCTCTTTTCGGCGGCGCACGGGTGGAGATCTTCAGGTCCGACAACGATCCTTCCGGAAGCGGCGAAGGACGGGCCTATCTCGGCTTCCAGACCGCCGATGCGAACGGCAACTTCGGCGGCTCGCTCACAGTGAGCGGCCTGTCGGTCGGCGACAGGATTACCGGCACGGCAACCGACGGCTCCAACAACACGTCCGAGTTCAGCGCGAACCGTCTCGTCGTCAACCCGGGCATCAGCGTCGACCCGACCAGTGGCCTGACCACGACTGAAGCCGGTGGCACGGCCACGTTCACGGTCGTCCTGGATACCCAGCCCACTTCCGACGTCGCGGTCGGACTGTCCAGCAGCGATCTCACAGAAGGTACGGTCGGTCCGGACTCACTGACCTTTACCAGCGGCAACTGGAACGTCGCACAGACCGTCACCGTCACGGGTGTCGACGACGCGGTCGCTGACGGCGATGTGCTGCTACAGCGATCGTGACGGCAGCCGCAGTCAGCACCGACGGCAACTACAGCGGCTTCGACGCCGCCGATGTGTCGGTCACCAACACGGACAACGACACCGCCGGCATCACCGTCAGCCCGACCAGTCCGGCCTGGTCACGACTGAAGCTGGCGGCACCACCACGTTTACGGTGGTCCTGAACAGCCAACCCACAGCTGATGTCACGATCGGACTGTCCAGCAGCGACCTCACGGAAGGCACGGTTGGTCCGGCCTCGCTGACCTTTACCAGCGGCAACTGGAACGTGGCCCAGACCGTCACGGTCACCGGCGTCGATGACGCCATTGCCGACGGCGATATCGCCTACTCGATCCTGACCGCCGCCGCGGTCAGCACCGACGGCGGTTACAACGGCTTCGACGCCGCCGATGTGTCGGTCACCAACACGGACAACGACACCGCCGGTATCACGGTCAGCCCGACATCCGGCCTGGTCACGACCGAGGCCGGCGGCACCGCAACGTTCACGGTCGTGCTCAACAGCGCACCGACCGCCGATGTCACCATCGCGCTCAGCAGCAGCGACCTTACCGAAGGCACGGTCGGACCGGCCTCGCTGACCTTTACTGCGGCCAACTGGAACGTGGCGCAGACCGTCACGGTCACCGGCGTCGATGACGCAATCGCCGACGGCGATATCGCCTACTCGATCCTGACCGCCGCCGCGGTCAGCACCGACGGCAGCTACAGTGGCTTCGACGCCGCCGATGTGTCGGTCACCAACACCGACAACGACACGGCCGGCATCACGGTCAGCCCGACATCTGGCCTGGTCACGACCGAGGCCGGCGGCACCGCAACGTTTACGGTCGTGCTCAACAGCGCGCCGACCGCCGACGTGACGATCGCGCTCAGCAGCAGCGACCTCACGGAAGGCACCGTCGGACCGGCCTCGCTGACCTTTACCAGCGGCCAACTGGAACGTGGCGCAGACGGTCACGGTCACCGGTGTCGACGACGCGCTGGCCGACGGCGACATCGTCTACAGCGATCATGACCGCCGCCGCGGTCAGCACCGATGGCAGCTACAGTGGCTTCGACGCCGCCGACGTGTCGGTCACCAACACCGACAACGACACGGCCGGCATCATGGTCAGCGCCGACATCCGGCCTGGTGACGACCGAGGCCGGCGGCACCGCCACCTTTACGGTGGTGCTCAACAGCGCGCCGACCGCCGACGTGACGATCGCGCTGTCAGCAGCAGCGACCTCACCGAAGGCACCGTCGGCCCGGCGTCACTGACGTTCACGGTCGCCAACTGGAACGTGCCGCAGACCGTCACGGTCACCGGTGTCGACGATGCGCTGGCCGACGGCGACGTCATCTATAGCATCATCACCGCCGCCGCAGTCAGCGCCGATGGCAACTACAACGGCCTCAACGCGGCCGACGTGTCGGTGACCAACACCGACGACGACAGTGCCGGCTTCATAGTCACGCCGACATCCGGCCTGGTGACCACCGAGGCCGGCGGCACCGCGACCTTTACGGTGGTGCTCAACAGTGCGCCGACCGCCGATGTCACCATCGCGCTCAGCAGCAGCGACCTCACCGAAGGCACGGTCGGACCGGCCTCGCTGACCTTTACGGCGGCCAACTGGAACGTCGCGCAGACGGTCACGGTGACCGGCGTCGACGATGCGCTGGCCGATGGCGATATCATCTATAGCATCATCACCGCCGCCGCAGTCAGCGCCGATGGCAACTACAGCGGCGTCAACGCCGCCGACGTGTCGGTCACCAACACGGACGACGACAGCGCCGGCTTCACAGTCACGCCGACATCCGGCCTGACGACGACCGAGGCCGGCGGCACCGCCACCTTTACAGTGGTGCTCAACAGCGCGCCGACCGCCGACGTAACGATCGCCCTGTCCAGCAGCGACCTGACCGAAGGCACCGTCGGCCCGGCGTCACTGACGTTCACGGTCGCCAACTGGAACGTGCGCGCAGACGGTGACCGTCACCGGTGTCGATGACGCGATCGCCGACGGCGATGTTGCCTACACTGTCGTGCTTGCCGCGGCCGTCAGCGCGGATGCTGCCTATAGCGGCATTGACCCGGCGGACGTCTCGGTCATCAATTTGAACAGCGACAGCGCCGCACCTGGCTCGCTCATCGCCGAGATCAGCCCGAGCACGATTGCTGGCGGTGCGCCCGCAACCGCAATCGGTTTGTACGGGCTGATTACCGTTACACCGACGGACAGCGGTGCCGACCGGCTCGTCATCACGCTGCCGCCCAATTTCACGAACGCCGCGCTTACGGGCGTCACGCTCGCCAGCAGCGCGCTCTCGGAAGCCTGTCCGGCACCGGGCGCGAACCAGTTCTGCGCGACGGCGGCTGGCCCGCAACTGACCATAGCGCTCGGGTCGCGAATTGCCACCGGCACGACCGCTGCGGTGCTCGACGCTCACGGGCGACACGCCGAACAGCGATACGACGGCCAACTTCGCGCTCGCCATCGTCGATTCAATGACGACCGCGCCCGCGGTGCCGGCATCGGCGGGCAACGCGGACGGCAACGCGACCAATGGCAACACCCTGACGCTTACGACCCGAGGCGTGGTGGTAGACGCGAGCCGTTCCTCGATCGTCGCCACGCCGCCGGTCGTGGCGGCCGATGGCGCAGCGGCCAGCACGATCACGTTGACCCTGCTCGACCAGAATGGCCAGCCCCTGGCGGGCAGGACGATAGAATTCACGAGTTCGCGTGGCGCGAGCGACGCGTTCAGCGCGGTCCTGGCCGTAACGGACAGCAACGGCGTGGCATCGGTCCAGCTTACCTCGCTGCTTCCAGGCACGGCGGAGGTCAGCGCACGTGACGTGGCGAGCAATGTCACCCTGACCGGCACGGCGGCCGTCGTGTTCACGCAGGGCGAGGCATTGCGGCTGGCCAAGCGTGCCGCACCCACTCGCGTGCAGCCCGGCCAGGTGATCAGCTTCGTAATCGAGCTGCGGAACACGACGACGGGCGCACTGTCGGGCGTACGGGTGCGCGACCTCGCGGACGCCGGCCTGAGCTATGTCGAGGGAAGCGCCCGGCTCGACGGCGAGCCTCTCACCGCCGTCACGCGGGTGGGCAACGCCATCGAATTCGGCGTCGGCGACGTGGCGCTGCCGGCGGACCAGAATGCGAATGGTCAACTCGACCCGGGCGAGCCAGGTTACCGCACGATCACCTACGCGATGCGGGTCGGCGCGACCGCCCGGACCGGCTTCTACGGCAACCGCGCGGACGCGTTCGACTTCTGCGAGACCTGCACGCTCGGCCAGCCGGCGCGCGCCGAGGTCGAGGTCCGTGCCGACCTGGCGTTCGACCTTGGCACGATCATCGGCAAGGTCTACTTCGACCGAAACGGCGACGGCGTCCAGGGGCCCGACGATCCCGGCATGGCGGCCGCCATGGTGGCGCTCGACGACGGCACCTACTCGTTGACTGACGAATTCGGGCGTTACCACTTCCCGGCCGTGCAGCCAGGCCAGCGGCTCGTCAAGCTCAACATCGCCAGCGTCGCCGGCAACGCCATGGTCGTTGGACGGGCTACGCGGGTCCTTTCCGTCACACCTGGTTTGCTGGTGAAGGCCAATTTCGGCGTGCAATACGACAGCGAAGCGGAGTCCATCGGCCGCCCGCAGCAGTACGGCATGGAATTGCAGGCCGAGGCGGCGCCGCTGGCCGACGACCTGCGTGGCAGCACGCGCATGTTTACGGTGGTGATCAACGGCCGCGAATCGGTGCTGCCGGCCCGGGACGTTCGACTCGTGACGCTCCGTATGGACGATATCGTCGCGGCGCGCGACGACCAGGAACCGCTCGCGCTGCAGTTCGAGATAGGCACCAGCACTTCGGATGCGCCGCCACGGCAGTGGCGCTTCGTCGTCAAGTCCGGGGAGTCGGCGCCGGTACGCGAGTGGCAGGGTGAGGGCCAGCCGCCGCAAACGCTGAGCTGGGATGGAAGCGACGCTGTCGGCAAGCGTATCGATGCAGGCAAGGTCTACTTCTATCAACTCGAACTCGAGTACCCGGACAAGCTGCGGGTCTCCAGCCCGTTGCGCAGCTTCGGGATGAACAAGCGCTCGACCGTGATGCTCGACCTGAAAGGCGGCGCATTCCGGACGGGCTCGGCCGAGCTCACGGACGTGGCGCGGGAATTGCTGGGGCAGGTTGCCGGGGTCATCCGGCAGTATGCCGACGAGCAGGTGCTGATCGCCGGACACACGGATTCTGTGGGCGACGAGCGTTCCAACCTCAAGTTGTCGGAGCGACGCGCGCAGGCGGCGTTCGAGTACCTGACGCGCGACGAGCAGCTGCCGGCTGAGCGCTTTACCGTGGTTGGCTACGGCGAGATGCAGCCGATTGCCAGCAACCAGACGCCCGCGGGTCGCGAGGCCAATCGCCGCGTGGAAGTGCGCGGCCAGGTCAGCGATATCGAACGCGCGCAACTCCACCGGGACGGTCGTGGCACGGCCCACGTCGTGCTCAACGGCGCAAGCATGCAGGTCGATGAGGACGGCCGCTTCGATGCGACGCCGGAACTGCATGACACGGATCTGGGGCCAGCCGAGCGGATCGACGTCGCCATGACTGACGAGAATGGACGCAGCGTCGAAACGAGCATCCGCATGCCGCGCATCGACATACTTGCGGAGCCAGGCGAGCAGCGGCTGCCGTTTACCGGCGCCGAGGCCCTCGATCCGGAAGCGGCAATCGCGTTTGGCGGCCAGGTCGAATACTGGATCGAGGGGCGAACGGACGTCGGCAACAGCATCGCGCTCGACGGCGAGCCGGTGCCGGTGGACGGCGACGGTGCGTTCCGGGCCGCGCTCCAGCTCTCGCCAGGCGACAACCGCCACATGCTCGCTGCCACGACGCCGGCCGGCATCGTGCGCTACGGCAACTTGAATGTCCGCATGCGGGTCGAGCGCGACGGCGCTGCCATCGTGGTGGTGCCTTCCATTCCGCTACTGACGGTGGAGCTGCCTCCGAGGAACGTGCCGCTCAAGAGCGGCCGGCTGATCGTGCCGGGCACGACCGCGGCCGGCAGCCAGCTGCAGGTGAATGGACAGCCGGTCGAGGTGGCCGAGGACGGCCGCTTCCTTGCCACCGTCGATCTCAACCCCGGCATCAACGCCTTCCGGGCCGAGGTCGTCGACCGCAATGGCAATACGGGCGCCATCGAGCGCGACATCGAAGTGCGCGAGGCCGGCCTGTTCATGCTCGCGTTTGCCGACGGCAAGATCAGCCAGATCGAACGTTCCGGTGCGGAACGCTCGAGCGACACGGTCACCGAGGGACGCCTGGCGTTCTACCTGAAGGGCCAGGTGCGCGGCAAATACCTGCTGACGGCCGCTTTCGACAGCGGCACCAGCGAGCTCGACAGGCTGTTCTCGGACCTCAGTGCCCGTGACAACGAGCGCCTGCTCACCAACATCGATCCGGACACGATCTACCCCGTGTACGGCGATTCCAGCGAGCTCGTGTACGACGCCGAGTCCCAGGGCAAGCTCTACCTGGCGCTGACCGGCGAACAGATCGAGGCGCTCATTGGAAACTACGCGCTCAACTTCTCGGACACCGAACTGGCCGCGTACCAGCGGACGCTGCACGGCGCGCAGCTGAAGTACCGGTCGAGCGACAAGACCTCCGGCGGCGACTCGCGGACCGAATTGCAGGCCATCGCCGCCAACGCGCAGCAGAAGTCGATTCGCGACGAAATCACGGCGAGCGGCGGCTCACTCTACTTCCTGAGTCACCAGGACGTGATCGAGGGCAGCGAACAGATCACCCTGCTGGTGCGGGACCAGAACACCGGCCTGCTGCTGCAGCGCCTGCCGCAGCAACGCAACGTCGATTACACGATCCAGTACGAACAGGGCCGCCTGTACTTCAATCGCCCGCTGCGCAGCATCGCGGGCGCGACGACCCTGATCGGCCCGACGCCGCTCGGCGGCAACCCTGTGGCCATCCAGATCGACTACGCGACCCGCGACGACAACAGCAGCGGCTCGACGCTGGCCGGCCGGGCGCGGCACCGCGTACTGGACGGCAAGCTCGCCGTCGGTGCGACCTACGTCAGCGACGACCAGGGCTCCAGCCAGTACGAACTGGGCGGCGTCGATGCCGAGTTCAGGACGGGCGGCACCCGCCTCGTCGCCGAGCTCGCGCGCAGCGAAGGCGTTGACTCCAGCGTCTTTGCCAGCACCGACGGCGGCCTCACCTATGCGACCCGGGTCACCGGCCCGGTCGTTGCTGCCGACGCGCTGAAGGTCGCCGCCGAGGTCGACATTGGCGAGTGGTTCGGCAAGAGCGAACGCTTCCTGGCGACTGCCTACTTCAAGACGCTGGGCGCGGGATTCGCTGCCAACCAGAACTTCGCCTCGCTGCAGTCCGACCAGACCGGCGGCTCGTTCACCTGGATTCCGAATGCCAGCAACCGTTTTACCATGCGCATCGACGAACTGACGACCGGCGACAACACGCGCACGCAGTCGTCCGCGCAGTGGCGTCACGACGCCGACCATTACTCGCTCGTCGCCGAGGTTCAGGACCGGTCGGCCGACGTGGCCGGAGCGGCCGACCTCGAGGCCACCCAGGCGGCCGCGCGCGTCACCGTCCAGCCCATCGAGGATCTCGCCTTGTCGCTCACGCACATGGAAACCCTGCGCGGCGACGAGGGCCGGGAGACCACCGTCGACGCCGACTGGCAGCTCTCGTCGAAGTTCGGCCTGCGGGGCCGTGTCGCGGCCGGCGATCGCGGCGACGCTGCGGAACTCGGCGTGACCTACGAAATGCCGGCAGGCTCCCTCTATCTGGGACGCAAGCTCAGCGACCATGCGCAATCGAGCGCATCGTCGACCGTACTCGGTGCGACGGTTCCGATCGAGGGCGGCAAGGGATACACGGAGTACGAGTGGGGCGACATCGACGGCCAGCAGTCGGTGCGCACGGTCGCCGGCGTCCAGCGCGACTGGCGGAAGTCGAACGGCCTGTCATTCCTGCTGTCCGCCGAACGGTCTGCCACCGACACGCCGCTGGTCGCCGACGAGCGCTGGGCGATCGCTGGCGGCATCGCGTATGACAGCGGCGACGGTCTCAAGCTCTCGACCCGCAACGAGTGGCGCCGGCAGCAGGGTTCCAGCAACCTGGACCAGTTCGTCTCGATCAATGCGGCCGACTGGAAGTTCCACGACGACCTCACGCTGCTGGGCCGGCTACGTATCGGCGATACCCAGGACCAGTTTGATGCGCTGCGCTCGCTGAGCTTCAACGAAATGAGCCTGGGGCTCGCCTATCGGCCGGTGAAGCACGACCGGTTTGCTGCCCTGATGCGCATTACGCGTCGCGATGAATCGCCGACGCTGGCGCAGGTCACGAGCCAGCAACTGGCCAGCGTCAGCAACGTGCTGTCGGCGGACTGGTCCTACCAGCTGACTCCGCGGCTCGAATGGGTCGGCAAGCAGGCGATTCGGCAGCGAACGACTGACTATGGCGACATGAGCCTGGACAGCACCACGATGCTGTCGATCCAGCGCCTGAACCTGAGCTTCGCGCGCTACTTCTCGCTCGGCCTCGAGGCGCGGCGGCTGGCCGCGGACGAAAGCGAGGATACCGCCAGCGGCTGGCTCACCGAGATCTCCTGGGAGCGTTTCGAGCACATGCGCCTGGGCCTCGGCTACAACTTCACCGATTTCTCGGACGATCTGCTGCGCGACCGGAGCTACACGGAGCGCGGCGTCTTCTTGCGACTGCAGGGGGTCTACTGATGAATGGCGCCGGTCCCGCTGAGCACCGCTGGCCGCGACTGCTGACAGGCGAAATCACGCTTGCGCTCATTGCGCTGGCGCTGTTTGCCGTGTTCATTGCCGGGCTGTTGCGCTGGTATTTTCCGGAAGGCACCGAGATAGGGCTGTACGAGGAATCGAGGGCCGTGCTGTCGACAACGTATCGCGCCCCGGAGCCCGCGCTTATATTGGCCCGATCGCCCGGCGCGCGCCTGCGCATCGGCGAGCTCTGGTTGAGCCGCAACCATGTTCAGTCGCGCACGGCGGGCCGCCTCGAGTGGCGCAGCGCCTCGATCGGAGCGGAATTCTATGACCGGGACGCGCTGCAGACCGGAGCGCGGGCCTATGCAGCGGTGCGCGCCGATGACGGCTTGCAGCTGCGGCTTGGTGAGCGTTCCCTCGTGCTGTTCGAGGGCGCGCCTGCCGGGCTCGGCGCCAGCCAGGTACGACCCAGCGCGATAGTCGTACAAGGTGAGTTGCGGGGGCAGATGGATGCCGGCTTCAGCCAGCGTGATCCGGTAGCGAGCGTCCACGGCGGCGCCCTGCGCGTGACGCCGACCCGGGACGCGGCCACCGAATACAATGTGCGGGTCAACGACGACCAGTCGGCCACGATCGACGTGGTTGGCGGCCGCGCCGAGTATCGTACCGCCAGCGGCACCGTCGAATTCGGTCCTCGCCAGGCGCTGACCGTCAACGAACGCGGCGAATTCGTTTCGATCGTCGACATGCCGGAGGCGCCGGCACTCGGCGCACCGGCCGCCCGGTCGCGCATCGTCGCGCGCGGTGGTCCCGGGACGGTGGACTTCTCCTGGGATGCGGTGCCTGGAGTAGACGGCTATCGGTTCATCGTCGCGCGTGACCCGATGCTGACCGATCGGCTGGTCGACGAGCGCGTGCCAGGCACTGAGTTCCATCACGGCGGGCTGCGGGCCGGCCGCTACTACTGGGCGGTGCGGGCCCGGACGGGGTGGGTCGAGGGGATGTCCAGCGAGATCCGTGAACTGGTGCTGGTCGTTGATGCCCGGCCACCGGAGCTGCATCTCGACGCCACCCCGACTGTGGTAAGTGTGAGGACCACCACGATATCCGGCCAAACGGACCCGGATGCCCGCGTCTTCGTTGCCGGGAAACCTGCCGGCAATGAACAGGGACGCTTCAGTTACGCGACCCAGCTCGCCGCAGGGGTGAACATCATCGTCGTAGAATCCGTCGACCAGGCAGGCAACATCGCCTATGCGAGCGTCGTCATCCTGGCCAAGTAGAGTGACAGGCAGATGCTGATTCCGATACGTCTGAAGATCCTGAGCAGCGCCTTGCTGTTGCTGATGCTGGCCATGGCCGTGATCACGGGCGTGATGGCGCAGCTCTTTCACGCCGACAAGACGACTTACATCAAGGATCTTGCCGCCGTGACCGCGACCGGCACGCAGTCCGAGGTTGACACCCTGCTCGGCTCGTATGTCAGCGCCATGCAGGCCTTCGGCGATCTCATCAGTGCCGACTACCTGACCCCAAGGCAGAAGGAACGGGCCTCCGCGTCGCTGTTTGCAGCCAACCCCGCGCTCGTCGCCATCACGGCGCGCGCGCCCGACGGGTCGCCCGTGACCTTGTACGACGACAACGTACTTGCAGCGCTCGGCATCACCGCTGCCGATGTCGCCGTTCCGCTCAACGACAGCGGTCCGGCACCTGACGGCGGATCTGCGCGCGGGGTAACAGCGCTCGAGGCCGGGCTTGCCGGCAACGGGCGGACGATTCGCATGACGCTTGCCAGGCCGCAAACGCTCGTCGGCGAATTCAGGGTCGACGGGATCGTCGCTGCGCTGGCCCGGGTCCGCTCCTTCGGCACCACGCTGGTGGACGGCGACCGCAGTGCATTGCTCAGGAATCAGGTCGCAGCCGACATGCCGGCCGTCGTCACCCGCGCACCGGTTGTCGGCGGACGCGCGCTGGTGGTGGAGGAGACGATCGGCGACGGTGAGTACTTCGTGGCCACCACCCACTCGTCGGTCGCCCCGGCGGGTCTCGTCGTAACCGTGCCGCGGTCGGCGACCTACCTGACTGCGCGGTCCCTGCTGATGCAGCTAGTCTGGGTCGGGTCGGTCCTCGTGCTGATCGCGACCGTCGTTGCTACACTGATCGCGCGCCGCCTGTCGCGCCCGATCGAGCAGCTGTCGAAGGCTGCCGATACGGTCGGCACCGGCAACTTCGACGTTGCGGTCGACGTACGCACCCATGACGAGGTGGCGCAACTGTCGCAGTCGTTCAACACCATGGCCGGCAACCTTCGTGAGCGTGATGCACGGCTGCGCGAGGCGAATGCCCAGCTAGTACAATCGGAAAAGATGGCTGCCGTCGGACAACTCAGCGCGGGCCTCGCGCACGAAGTGAAGAACCCGCTCGCGGGCATTCTTGGCTTTGCGCAGCTCACGCGGCGCTCGCTGCAGGATCCGGACACGGTTGCGAAGAATCTCGACATCATCGAACGCGAGACCCGGCGCTGCACGGAAATCATCAGCAACCTGATGCGGTTCTCGCGCCAGGAACCCGGCGAGCGCGACGCCACCGACATCAACGTGACGGTCACCCGCGCCGTCGCCCTGGTTGACCACCAGCTTGGCCTGCAGAAGATCCGCATCGAGACGGAGCTCCGGGAAGGACTGCCGCTGGTGTTTGGCAACGCGAACCAGCTCCAGCAGGTCTTCATGAACCTCCTGATCAATGCGTTGCAGGCGATGGAACAGACCGGCGGAGTGATCCGGGTCCGCACCCGTGACAGCGACCCGAATATCATCATTGAAGTCGAGGACACCGGCCCGAGCGTGCCGCCGGAAATCCGCGCGCGGCTCTTCGACCCCTTCTTCACGACCAAGCGGGCCGGCCAGGGAACCGGGCTTGGCCTGTCGGTCAGTTACGGCATCGTGCGTGATCACGGTGGCAGCATCTTCGTCGGCGACGCCCAGGGCGGCGGGGCTCGCTTCGTCATTGCCCTGCCGGCGCGCCCCGACCTGGGCGCAAGCGGCAGCGCGATGACCGAGCCCGAGGGACAGGTCGCGTGACTCACGCGCTGATTGCCGACGACGACGATGCGCTGCGCAGCCTGGTAAGCCAGGTGCTCGAGGCGGACGGCTTCTCGGTGGACGTAGCTCACGACGGAGAATCGGCCTGGCGCCTGTTCCAGCAGCAGCTGCCCGACCTGGTGTTTGCCGACATCCGCATGCCCGGCCGGACGGGTCTCGACCTGCTGGCCGACATCAGGCGCACGAACCCGCGCACGCACGTGATACTCATGACGAGCCATGCGTCGCTGCAAACCGCCATCGGCGCGCTGAAGAGCGGCGCCTACGACTACCTGATCAAGCCATTCGAGGAACTCGAGCTCATCTCCTGCGCTGCGCGCCGCGCCACCGACAGCCTGCAGCTGCTGCGCGAGCGCGATGCCCTGATGGCCGAGTTGAAGGACCACAACGAGGAACTCAAGAGACTCAACAGGATGTTCCGCGAGCTCGCGGTCAAGGACAGCCTGACCGGCCTGTACAACCACCGCTATGCGCAGGAAGCCTTGCTGCAGGAAGTCGACCGCTGCAGCCTGCATCGCAGCCCCGTATCGGTGCTGTACGCGGACCTCGACCATTTCAAGAACTTCAACGACACGCACGGCCATCAACAGGGCGACCTGCTGCTGAAGATGCTCGCCAAGTGCCTCAGCGGAGAGTCACGGCCCAACGACGTAGTGGCCCGCTGGGGCGGCGAGGAATTCATAGTGATTGCGCCGGAAACGGACCTGGGCGCCGCAATCGCGCTGGCCAGGCAGTATCGCGGTGCGGTGGCATCCCTTGAGGTTCCCGGGCGCGAGACGCAGCCAAAAGGCATCGTTTCCATCAGCATCGGGGTCGCGACGCTGGGCGAACATGCAAGCGGCGCATCGGGCCTCCTTGCCCAGGCCGACCAGGCGCTCTACCGGGCCAAGGATGCTGGCCGCGATACCGTGTGCGCCGCTGAGGGCTACGTGGACGACCGGGACGTGTCGAGGACGACCGGCACGACCGATCGTCAGAAGATCCTGGGCGGCTGATACGCCATCGGCGTCATTCCGGCCGGCCGAGCCTCTTGAGGATGCCGTACCAGTGCTCGAGGCCTTCGTAGAAGGACCTGACCGGCAACCGCTCGTTCAGCCCGTGGGCGAATTCGTCTTCCGGACGAATGAACACGCCCATCGTTCCGTAGGTCGGGATGCCCGCCACGCGGGTCACCATCCCGTCGGTTGCGTAGGGCGCCATCAGGGGCACCACCGGGGTGCCCGGGTATCGCGATTCGACGGCGGCGGTAACGGCGGCCATTACATCGTCCCGCAATGGCGACACCGGACTCGGCGTGGCATCGCCCGAGCCGCTGATCCTGACATCGTCGCCGGCGATGTGCGCGAGCGTGGCGCGCACCTCCTCGGCTGACTCACCCGGGAAGATCCGGCAATTGACCGTCGCGGTCGCCGACTGCGCCAGCGCGTTGTCGGCATGACCGGCCCGCAGCATGGTGGCAACGCAGGTCGTGCGGGTGACGCCGACCTGGTTCGGTTCCCGCGCAAGAACGTCGGCAGCGGAACTGTCGTCGGGGTCCCGGGCAAAGCGCCGCATCGCCTCGCCGACCGGACCGTCGGTGACCCGTGCCGTCGCCTCGAAGTACCCGCGAGTCGTGTCGTTGATCCGCACCGGGAAACGGAAGGCTTCGAGCCGCTTCAACACGGTCGCAAGCTCATAGATCGCGTTGTCCGCGCGCGGCGTAGAGCTGTGGCCGCCCGGGTTCCGCACCGTGAGTTCGAACGTCGCGTACATCTTCTCCGACGTCTGGACATAGTAGGCCACAGGCTTGCCGTCATGGCTCAACGTCCCGCCGCCCCCATCGTCGTTCAGCGCGAACTCCGCGTCCACCAGCTCGCGGTGTTCGGTGACCAGGCGGCGGATGGTGACCTGGTTCGTCTCTTCGTCGCCGGTAAAGGCAATGATCAGGTCCCGCGACGGAACGAACCCCTCGGCTTTCAGCCGCAGGAACGTTGAAGTCAGGTTGGCAACGCCCACCTTGTCGTCCCAGGTGCCGCGTCCAAAGAAGAACCCATCCTCCTCGACGAGCACAAAGGGATCTCGCTGCCAGTCCTCCGGACGTGCGTCCACCACGTCCATGTGCGCGAGCAAGAGGACCGGCTTGCGCGCCGATGAACCGTCGCCGCGATAACGCACGACCAGGCTGGCAGTCCTGTCGCCGTCCGGCATCCTGACCGGCAGCACGTGGACGTCCCCGGCCGCGAAACCGCCAGCCCTGAACCGGTCTGCCAGGTACTCGGCCAGCGCCGGCACCTGTGAATGACCGTGCGCCGTGCGATAGCTGATCGACGTTCGGAACAGCTCCAGCGCCTCCTTCTGGAACGCATGGGGATAGTCCGCGCTGGAATCCTGCGCGATGGCAGCGGCACTTATAAGCAGGCCACAAACTACCGCCATCGCGGTGCACGTGCCAGATCTTGTCCATAGCCCTCCCGCACGCTCGCCATCGCTCTTGCGCGTCCGTGCCGCAGCGTTGCATACCGTTCCGTTTCGGGTGCGCGAATGCGATGCTTTCATGGTGCCTCCGGATGGTGTCGCGCGGCGCTGCGTTCGCCGCCGCGACATGGAAACCGATAAACGGAATCGAGCCGGCTCGTGCCTCACAGTCCGGGATGATAACCGGCCGCGACCCCTGCGCCACCTGCGAACCACGCCGACAGCGGCCAGCAACGGTACCGCTTCAACACCGGCCGTTCGATAACGGCCGGCGTGGGTACGTAATCCGTAACGGGCAAGCACTACGTCGCCGCCACAAGTGGCATGGGTTCCTGCTGGCTCGGCGGCAAGGGTGCGCCGACGATCGTCGTGATCTCGCTCCGGTGAAGGGCCGGCGCCAGCGGCGCCGCCATCAGCCGAGAAGCTTGATCAGGACGGGGTCGCCTGTCAGGCGCGCCACGTCCGCTGCGGTCAGGCCGTCGGAATTTCGGAGGCGGAGGCTCGCCCCCGCGGCCAGCAGCGTGCGCGCGCAGTTCGCGCAACGGGATTTGACTGCCAGGATCAGGGCGGTGTCCTGGTGGCGGTTGACCGCGTCGACGTTCCCCGACTTGGCGGTGAGCAAGGTCACAATGCCTGCGTGGCCAGCCGCCGCCGCCAGGTGCAGCGGCAGGTTTCCGCTGCGGGACGCAATCCTGGCATCGGCACCGGCGTCGAGCAGGGCTGCCACCACGGTTTCATGACCGCGCGCCGCGGCGGCCGCCAGCGGCGTCGTTCCCTCGGTATCGACCGTGTCGGGAACCGACACCTTCATCAGGCGACGTACCGATGCCAGCGAGCCCTGGCTTGCCGAATGCCAGAGGGCGGTGCGGCCTTGCTTGTCGGTTGGCGCGGGTTTCGCCCCGGCATCGAGCAGCGCTGCGACGCAGGCGTCCTCGCCGATCACTGCCGCGGCGATCAGCGGCGTGACGCCCCGCGTGTCGGGGGCGTCGACTTTGGCGCCGGCCTTGACGAGCGGCGCAATCAGGCCAGCCTGGTGCGACTCGATCGCGAGCAGCAGTGGCGTCTTGCCACCCGCCTGCGCGCTGTGCGGGTCCGCGCCGGCGCGAATCAGGAGCGATGCGGCGGCAGCATGGCCACGGCGCAGTGCATGTCCCAGCGCAGTCCACCCGTCGGCGTCCGGCTGGTCGATGACGGCACGGCCGGCAAGCAGCCGCCCGACGGCTGTTTCCTTGCCCGCGGCCGCGGCGACGGCGAGGGCCGTCATGCCATGGTCATCCGTCGCATTGACGTCGTCACCGGCGGCCAAACGCATTTCAATGGATTTCAGGTCGCCACGCTCCGCCGCGATCATCAGCGCCGAGCGGCCGGACTGGAGCGTCCCAATCGCAACTGGTGCCGATGGCGCGCGCGATATGGTGACGCCGAGGCGCGAGCCGAGGTCCGCATGACCGGCCCGCGCCGCGAAATCGCCGGCCCGAAGGCCCGCAGCGTCGCGCAGGCTGGTATCCGCGCCCGCGGCGACCAGGCCCGCGGCCAGGTCGCTCGCCCCGGCGCGCGCCGCGACCATGAGCGGCGTCACGCCGCTGGTGTTAGCCAGGTTGACCGGTGCGCCGGCTGCCAGTAACAGGTCAACAGCATCCGCATGACTGGCGCGGACCGCCAGCAGCAAGGCAGAGTCGCCGTTCCGGTCGGTGTGCGCGGCGCGTGCGCCGTGTCCAAGCAATTCTCGAACTGCATCCAGCTGACCCGCTTCCGCGGCCAGCATGAGCGGAGTCCGTCCGTACTCGTCGGCGACGTCGACGGGAAGCAGCTGCAGCAGCCGTCGCACCTCAGCCAGGTTGCCCGCCCTGGCCGCCCGCAGGAGCAATTCAGGCGCCGGGGTCTCTGACACGAGCGATGCGGTGCTCTTTACGGGCGCCGGTGTGTGACCACCGGCTGCGGCCATTTCCCGCCATTGCTGCGCCGTGCGCACGGAAGCGGTGCATTCGCCGGCATCCAGCATCGACGCCAGGCTTGCCGCGGCCCGTACCTGACCCGCCCCGGCCGTTTGTTCCAGCAGCCGGCACGCTTCGGGCAGATCCTGCGTCACACCGCGACCATAACGCAGCAGCTGGGCCAGCATGAACGCAGCCTCCGGGTCCCCCACCGCGGCCGGCGACCGCAGCAGCTCCGCGGCGCGGTCGTACTGGTGCCGGCGCAACGCGTCGCGCGCAGGCTCCAGGTCTGAGGCGAGCGCCGATACCGACACTACGAGCACTGCGATCACGGCAGGTAGTGCGTAGCGCATCAGGCCGTTCCGTACTTGGTGTCGATCTCGATTCCGATCGATCGCAGAAAGTCTGTCGGCAGCACGCCGCCGACGCTGACGATGATCGCCTGGTTCTCGAATTCGAGCGTGCGTCCCTTGTGAACCAGGGTAACCGATTGTGGCTCGATTGCCTGCACCTGCGACTCAAGCATGACCCGCAGGTTTCCGCGCAGCCGGGCGGCCTCGACCCGCTCCCTGTTCCTGGGCTTGGCGCGGCCGAAGACGTCGCTGCGATAGGAAAGCGTCGTGCTGCCTGATCGGTTGACTTCGGCAATGCTGGCGGCCGCCTCGAGTGCGCTATCGCCGCCCCCGACCACGAGGACATGCTGCCCGCGGTATTGCTCGGCCTCGATCAGGCGGTAAACGACTTTTGACAGGTCTTCGCCGGGAACCCCGAGCTTGCGCGGCGTGCCACGGCGACCGATCGACAGCAGGACCGCATTCGCCACGTACTCGCCCTTGCTGCTGCGGATACGAAACCCGCCGTTCGAGCGCTCGATCGCCTCGACACGCTCCCGATAGTTGAGCTTCAGGCCGACTTTCTGCTCGATGCCCTGCCACAGTTCCAGCAGCTCCTCCTTGGTTGTGGTGCGCAGCTTCACGTCTCCAATGATGGGCAGGCGCGCGGGCTGGGTCATGACGATCTTGCCGCGCGGATAGTGGAAGACGCAGCCGCCGAGCGATTCCTGCTCGAGCGTTACGAACCGCATGCCGCGCTCGAGCGCAGCGAGCGATGCAGAGAACCCGGCCGGGCCGGCGCCAACGATTACGAGGTCCAGGTTGCCGCCGCCCCGCCGCCGGCGCGCGTGGATCTGCTCGACCGCCTGCCGGCCCTGCTCGATTGCGTTGCGGATCAGGCCCATGCCGCCGAGTTCGCCGGCAATGAACATTCCCTGCACGTTGGTCTCGAACCAGGGCGTCATGCGTGGCAGGTCGACGCCGCGAGTGGCGGTGCCGAAAACCAGTTCGATGGCTCCGACCGGGCAAGCGGCGCGACAAGCGCCGTGTCCGATGCATTCGCTCGGGCCGATCAGCTGAGCCTTGCCATTGATCAGGCCGAGCACGTGGTGTTCGGGTTGCTCCGGACAGGCCATGACACACGCGCCGCAGCCAATGCACTGTGCCGGATCGATGATGGGGTGCAGGGAAGCCGGTTCAACAAGCCCTGCCTCGATGGCCTCCTGCTGCGCCTCGACACTGGCAAGATGCCCACGGTGCCGTCGCCATGCATGCCAGGCGACGAAGAGCGCGATCGGCAACAGGTATGCAAGAATCTCCATCGGCGGACGATCTCCGGACGAATGCAACGGGCGGCCGGTGCGGCCAGACCAGGGCGCTCCGCGGACAGATCAATGCGCGAGTTCCCCCTGCGCCCGATTGTGTCAATTCGGCGGCGTGGAAACCGGGAATCGGCTCACACCAATCTGAAGGCCCCCCCGCGAATGGCACCACAATATGTAAAGCTCGTTCGTGCCCCGCGGCCTGGGTGTCTGCCGGCTGCGACACGTCGAATATGTGAGACGTGCATCGGCCATGCCACCCTCCTGATGACCTAGAGTCTTGGTGGCAGGGGGTTCAATTCCGAACGGCAGCTGTGGCTGGCACGCGGCAGCGCCGAGCTGCGTGAACGACAAGGAGCATGGGCGAATGATGGTGTTGCTGATCCTGGCGGCCTTGGCTGCCTTCGGCGCCGCAATCGTCGTGATGCGCGACGGGAGGCGCATGGGCGTCGCGACTGTCCTGGGTGGATTCGCCAGCGCTCTGGTGCTGGCGGCCTGGGCGGTCGGACCCGGCGCAAGCACGGGCAAGGTCGACGCGACGGACGGCTGGCTCGTCAGTTCGGCCTTGGCATTCAACAAGCCGGGCCTGCCTGGCATGCAGCGTGCAATCGGTGCAGCCTCGCAGGCCGCTCCCCTGCCTGATCTTGCGGACCGGCTGGCCGCGAGGCTGGAAGAGTCGCCGGATGACGCTGCCGGCTGGTCGCTGCTCGCGACCACCTACCGGCAGCTCGGCCGCGAAAGCGATGCAGCAGCTGCGGAGCGGCGTGCCTCCGAGGCCGGTGGCGGCCCGGTGGCTGCAAACGACACGCATTGGCAGACGATCGGCACTACCGGCAGCACTCCGATGCGTACCTCTGCGGCGACGGGCGCGGGCCTGGCAGCCCAGTTCGTGCGCGACGGGCAACGCCTGAGGGTGCAGCGCAAGTTCCGTGAAGCGGAGCAGTTCTTCCGCAAGGCTGTCCAGGCCGACCCGACGGACGCCGATTCCTGGGCTGACCTGGCCGACTGCGCGGCGGCAGCGGCGGGCAACGACTTGACCGTCGGCCGCGAGGCCATCCGTCGCGCGTTGGCAATCGATCCTCGACATCGCAAAGCCTTGTGGTTGCGGGCAAGTCTCGAATTGCAGGAAGGAAAGTACACGGCAGCGGCCATGACGTGGCGAACCCTGGAGGAACTGGTCGCTTCCGGCTCACCGGATGCACGCGTCATCGCCGCGAATATTGCCGAGGCCGAGGCCCTGGCCAGGCGCGTCGGCAGGGAGGGTTGATGGCCGCCGTCATTCAGACCGCCATGGCGCCGCCGGAGCGTCGACGCATCGGCAGGTCGCATGTCGGGCTGACGCTCGCCCTGCTCGCGGTCATCGCCGGCCTGGCCTTGCCGACCGAGCGATACCTGGCGCCCCGCTACGGGATCGGCTATTCGCTTGGCATCGTCGGCGGCCTGATGATGCTCGCCTTGCTCATCTATCCGCTGCGCAAGCGCAAGCCGTCCCTGGCATTCCTCGGCAGCATCCGCGGCTGGTTCCGGGTCCACATGGTGCTCGGCGTCATCGGCCCCCTGGCGATTCTGTATCACGCCAATTTCAGCCTGGGTGCCACCAACAGCAACGTCGCGCTGGCGTGCATGCTGATTGTCGCAAGCAGCGGGCTCGTGGGACGCTATCTCTACACGCGCATCCACCACGGCTTGTACGGCCGCCGTGCGACGCTCAAGGACTTGTCCACGGATGCCGAGCGCCTGCGCGTGCATTCGGGCGCGCTTGGCATGCTGCCTGGCCTCATGGAGAAGGTCGCGGAAGCTGAGCAGCGGATCGGCAGGCCGTCGAATCTGCTGGTCCGGCCTGTCGTGGCCGCCTGGCGTCAGGGAGTCGAACTGCGCCGGATGAAACGGCTCATACAGAACACCGTCGGAATTGCTGCGGAAAGGTCCCGGGTCATTCGCGGGCAGCGCGAGCGCCTCACAGGTGCGGCGTCTCGCTACGTCTTTACGCGCCTGGTCGCGGCGCGCCGCGTGGCCGAGTTCGAGGCCTCCGAGAGGCTATTCGCCGCCTGGCACGTACTGCACTTGCCGTTGTTCGTGATGCTCGTGATCGTCGGGATCGTGCACGTGTTCGCGGTACACGTGTACTGAGTGCAGCGCGGATGACGGTGCAGCCGATGACGAGGTGGGTGACTGCGATGCTGATGTCCATGCTAGCCATGTCGGCTCAAGCGGGCTCGCTCGAGAAGCTGCTCATGCCTGGTGAGCTGACCAGCGCGCATGTGGAAACCGAGAACGAGTGTGGCGCATGTCACGACCGCACCGACAAGACCCGCCAGAAAGCCATGTGCCTGGGGTGCCATGACCACCAGGCCATCGCCGACGACGTCAACACGGGTAAGGGTTTTCACGGCCGCGCGGCCCGCAAAGCCCAGTGCAATGCCTGTCACACGGAGCACAAGGGGCGTAGCGCGGACATCATTCATTTTGACGCCGGGAGCTTCGACCACAAGCGGACAGACTTCGCGCTGGCGGGCGCCCACTCCGCCGTCGCCTGTAATTCCTGCCACAAGGAAGGAGAGAAATTCCGCAACGCCCCGCATCTGTGCGTGGACTGCCATCGCGACGACGACGTGCACCGCGGCAAACTCGGTACTGATTGCGCGCAATGCCATGAGCAGGGCGCCTTCAAGCCGACCAGGTTCGACCATGGCAAGACTCGCTTTCCGCTGACCAACGCCCACGCCAAGGTGGCGTGCGCCGCGTGCCATCGCGACCCGAGCTTCAAAGAGGCACCGATGCGCTGCGTCGATTGTCATGCCGCGGACGACGTGCACCGCGGCTCACGCGGCGTCGATTGCGCGGCCTGCCACGGGACCGTTGAATGGAAGCAGTTCCGCTTCGATCACGCCAAGGCTGCGAATTACCCACTCGAGGGCAAGCACGCGTCGATCGCTTGCGGCGCCTGTCATCGCGGCGGCGATCTCAAGGCGCCGCTGCCGAAGGATTGCGGTGGCTGCCACGCCGCCGCCGACAAACATGCCGGGCGTTTCGGCCCCGCCTGTGCCGATTGTCATGGTCAGCAGGAATGGGCCGTGCACGACTACGACCATGCTGAGCATTCAGAGTCCAGATTCGCGCTGCGTGGCGCACACGAGAAGCTCGACTGCCACAGCTGTCATACAGGCGTCCTGAAGCAGCAGAAGATGGCCACCGACTGCCATGGCTGTCATGCCGGCGACGACGTGCACGCGACGACGATGGGACGTGAGTGCCAGTCCTGCCACAAGGAAAGCGGCTGGCGGGACGACGTTCGCTTTGATCACGACCTGGCGAACTTCCCGCTGGTGGGCCTGCACGTCAACGTGCCCTGCGGCGAATGCCATGCGACCCGGGCCTATCGCGAGGCGCCGGCCCAATGCTTCGCGTGTCACCGGGCCAAGGACGTTCATGAAGCACGCCTCGGCGAGCAATGCGAAGCCTGCCACAACGCCAATGGCTGGGACTTCTGGCTGTTCGATCACGGCAAGCAGACCGAATTCGCGCTGGGCGGCGCGCACGCCCGCCTGGGTTGCCGCGATTGCCACCGCGAACCGGCACACGACGTCGCCCTGCCCAGGGAATGCGCGGCTTGTCACTACCGCGACGACATTCACGACGGTCGCTTCGGTCGTGACTGCGGGCGCTGCCACAGCGTCGACTCGTTTCGCCAGGCGACGATGAACTAGTGGGGAGACGATCGATGAACAGACGCCTTCGGGCCCTCATCTGGATCATCGCGCTGGCGATGGCGTCGCTGGTGCCCGCCGTAGAGGCGGCGCCCACGCGAGCGGTGTTCGATCACTTCACCACCGGCTTCGAACTGACCGGCCAGCATCTTGTCGTGCCCTGCGAGTCCTGCCATGTCGATGCGGTGTTCTTTGGCACGCCGCGTGACTGCGCGGGTTGCCACGCGCCGGGCAGCCGTATCGCTGCGGGCGGCAAGACCACGTCGCACGTCACCAGCAGCAACAACTGCGACCAGTGCCATTCGACCGCCGGGTGGGCCCCGGCCAGCCGATTCAGCCACAACGAGGTTTACGGTAGCTGCGACACCTGCCACAACGGGGTCCAGACCACCGGCAAGCCGCCGGGCCACATCCAGACGTTGCAGAACTGCGATGCCTGCCACATCACGTCGGCCTGGACGCCAGCCGGCTTCGATCATTCCGGTGCACTGCCCGGTTCCTGCGTGTCCTGTCACAACGGCACCACCGCGACCGGCAAGGCGCCCGACCACGTACCGACGACGGAGTCCTGCGACGTCTGCCACGCCACCTCGGCGTGGATTCCGGCGCGCTTCGACCACACGGGCATCGTGGACACCTGCTACTCCTGCCACAACGGCACACGAGCGACTGGCAAGAACCCGTTGCACATCAGCTCGTCCAACACCTGCGAAGCCTGCCACGTGACGACGGCCTGGACGCCGGCGCTGCGGGTCGACCATGCAGAGGTGCTGGGCAGCTGCACCGGTTGCCACAATGGCACGACGGCTTCAGGCAAGAACCCGCAGCACATCCCCACCACGCAGGAGTGCGACATCTGCCACGCCACGACCGCGTGGACCCCGGCCAACTTCACGCATGACGGCATCGTCGGCAACTGCCAGTCCTGCCACGACGGCGTGCGCGCAGGCGGCAAGAACCCGCAGCACGTTCGTACGACCAGCACCTGCGATGCCTGCCACGTGACGGCGGCCTGGGCGCCGGCGCTGCGGGTGGACCACAACGAGGTGCTGGGCAGTTGCGCCGGCTGCCACAACGGCACGGACGCGGCCGGCAAGAACCCGACTCACATTCCGACGACGCTGGAATGCAACGCCTGCCACGGCACGACGGCCTGGGCGCCAGCCACGTTCGACCACGTCAATGCGACGGGCAACTGCGCTTCCTGCCACGATGGCCTGCGCGCACCGGGCAAGAACCCGCAGCACGTTCGCACCACCAATGCCTGCGAGGCCTGCCACGTGACGACGACCTGGACGCCGGCGCTGCGGGTGGACCACAACGAGGTGCTGGGCAGCTGCGCCGGCTGCCACAACGGCACGGACGCGGCCGGCAAGAACCCGACCCATATCCCGACGACGCTCGAGTGCAATGCCTGCCACGGCACGACGGCCTGGACGCCGGCCACTTTCGACCATGCCAATACCGTCACCAACTGCATTTCATGCCACGACGGCGTGCGCGCGCTGGGCAAGAACCCGCAGCACATCAGTTCGACCAACGCCTGCGAAGCCTGTCACGTAACCACGACCTGGACGCCGGCGCTGAGGGTGGACCACGCCGAAGTACTGGGCAGCTGTGCGACCTGCCATAACGGCACCACGGCAGTCGGCAAGAACCCCAGCCACATTCCGACCACGCTCGACTGCGATTCGTGCCATATCGTGACCGCGTGGACGCCCGCGCGTTTCGACCACACCGGGGTCGTTCCAGGGACCTGCGCGCAGTGCCATGACGGCGTGCGGGCCACCGGAAAGCACCCGACCCACATCCCGACGACAGGAAGCTGCGACGCCTGTCACTCGACCATTGCCTGGATCCCGGCACAGTTCGACCACGCCAACGTCGCTCCGGGAACCTGCTCGCAGTGTCACAACGGCACCACGGCGACCGGCAAGTCCGGCAATCACTGGTTGACCACGCTCGAGTGCGACGCGTGCCACCGGACGACGGCCTGGACCCCGGTGACGTATCGCCACACCTCGCCGGACTACCCGGGCGATCACCGCGGTCCGCCGCTGTGCACCACCTGCCACACGACCAACCGCGACGCGGCGACCTGGACCTTCCCGCAGTATCGACCCTATTGCGCGGGGTGCCATGCCGCCACGTTCAGGTCGGGACCGCACACGAAATACGGCGACGTCAAGTACACGGTGTCCGAGCTGCGCGACTGCACGGGCGCCTGCCACGTCTACACGAACTCGACGCTGACGACGATTGCGCAGCGCCGCAATGGCCCCGAGCATCGCGCCAGCGCCGGCGAATTCTGAGATGACCATGCGATCAGGTGTCCTGCTATGCGTTCTGCTGGGTTGCAGCACGACGGCTGCCGCAGACGATATCGACGTGGGCGGCCGGCTGCTCGAGCAGGTGGACGTCACGTCGCTCGGCAACGGGGCGCGGGTGCTCATTCGATTTGGCTGTCCGCTGCGCTACACCAGTCACTTCCCCACTAAATCCCTCACAGAACTACGGGTCAGCCTGACACCGCTGCCCGGTTGCGGCCCGATCGATTCGGCGGACAGCGGACTGCGGGCAGCCGCCGGCAATGCTGCCGACCTGGGCGACGTGCGGCTGGACCGGGCCGGCTCGGCGCTGGTGCTGACGCTGTCCTTCGACTCGGTCGTCGATGTCTCGATCAAACCGTCACCCGACTTTCGCGGGCTGGAGATCGCGGTGGCTGGCGGGTCGCCGGTTGCCGTGACGCGGCCCGGCCTGCGCAAGACCCCGGACCCGGGACTCGTCTCGCTTGCGCCGACGCCAGTGCCGACGCGACCGTTGCCGACCGCTGCGGTTCTGGAAGCGCAGTGGTCCGAAGCCAGGTTGACTCTCGACAAGGCCGACTATCCGACCGCAGTGCGCCTGCTGACCCGGCTGATCGAGTATCCGGAGCACGCTCGCCGCGCGGAGGCCCAGGAATGGCTTGGTCTCGCGCGGGAACGCAACGGACAATTGGCACACGCGAAAGCGGAATACGAGGAGTACCTTCGTCGCTATCCCGAAGGTCCCGCCTCGGCGCGCGTCGCGCAGCGCATTGCCGCCCTGACCACACTCGACTCGCGCCCGCACGTGGCGGCGGTCGCGCGAAACGATGGTGGCATGCAGTGGACGTCGTTTGGCGGATGGTCACAGGACTACCGGCGCGATTCGACCAGCGTCGAGACGTCCGACTTCTCGGCTGATTTCCTCAGTCAGTCGATGCTGGTGACCAATAGTGATTACTCGCTGCGCGGTCGCGGCGAACGCTTCGACTTCCAGTCCCGGATCAACGCCGGCTACATGTACGACATGCTGCCCGCTGGACCGGGGGACCAGACCCGCATCAGTGTCGCTTATGCCGACCTGGCGGACCGCAAGTACGGGCTCAGTGCGCGCCTCGGCCGCCAGTCCAGGCACACCGGTGGCGTGCTCGGCACGTTCGACGGCTTGCATCTCGGCTGGCAGGTGCTGCCGAAGCTCAAGCTGAACCTGATGTCGGGCTTCCCGGTCGAATCGACCCGCAAGCCATTTTCCGCGGACCGCCAATTCATCAGCCTGAGCGCCAACTGGCGGGCCTGGGTCGAGGGCCTCGAGATCAGCCCGTTCCTGATCAGCCAGACCTACGATGGCATCGGCGACCGCCAGGCCGTTGGCGGCGAGGTGCGCTGGTACGTACCCGGGCGGACCGTCGTGGGCCTGGTGGACTACGACGTCGATTTCGGCGCGCTCAACATGGCGCTGCTGCTCGGCACATTCGAATTGCCCGGGCGCTGGACCGTCACCGGCACGCTTGATCATCGCAAGAGCCCGTTCCTGACGACACGCAACGCGCTCGCCGGCCAGCCGGTGCAGGCCCTGGACGAACTTGTCTCCCTGTTCGGCGAGGCAGGCGTGCGCGCACTTGCCGCTGACCGCACGGCGCAGGCCGACACGTTGTCACTTGGCGTTTCACATCCACTTGGCACGCGCTTCCAGTGGAACGTCGACCTGACCGGTTCGCAGATCTCGGCGATGCCGGCCTCGGGAGGTGTGCCTGAGATCCCGGGAACCGGCACGGAACTCAGCTTCGGTGCGCAACTGATCGGCACCAGCCTGATCAGTTCCGGTGACATGTCCATCTTCGGGCTTCGCTATTACCAGGGCAGCACGGCGACGACGACGTCACTCTCGATGAGCTCGCGATTCCCGTTGCGCAACGGGTTTCGCATTGCGCCGCGACTGCGTCTTGACCAGCGCGAGTTCGAGTTCGATGGCTCGACGCAGTGGCTGGCCAGCCCTTCGCTGCGGCTGGACTGGAACTGGAAGCAGACGTCGGTCGAGTTCGAGGCGGGCGGGGAATTCTCGTCGCGTGACCGGTTCTTCGACCAGGAGAAGACTAATCGGTACTGGTTGCGACTGGGCTACCGTGTGGGCTTCTGACCGGGTCGCGACCGGCGCGACGCTCCTGGTCCTTGCGTTGCTCGCAGGCGGCTGTGCGACCGGACGTGACCTGCGGCCGGTCGAACGGCTGGACCCCCACAGCGCCGTCACCACCACCATCATGGCCCAGCCGTGGGTTTACAGCCGCGACGTGCCGGCGCTCGCGGCGAACGCGCGCGACTATCTGAACGTCGGCGTCGTCGAGACGAACCGTGCCGGCCAGCGCGCCTATTGGCTCGGTGTCGTGGCCTGGAGCACGATCGACCGGAGCGCCCTGCCAGTGCCGGCGCGGCCGGTGAAACCCGGGAAGGTCAGGTTCAGCTGGCCGGACGGTTCGCTCGAACTGCAACCGGTCCCGGCCGGACGCGAGCTGCTGGGCGCAAGCGAGCCGATCTTTGCCGGGCCGCAACCACGCTTCGAGGACGCCTGGTACATGCTGACCGCTGCACAACTGACCCGCCTCGCCCAGGCGCCGCCGGCATCGGTCGGCCTGTACAGGGAGGACGGGAGCGAGATCCTTTACGCCACCTGGCGGGTCGAGTCACAAGCGCTGCACCGATTCCTCGAAGCGACCGGATTCACGCCTCGCGGCCCCTGAGCCGGGCTCATTCCCGGAAGTCGTCCCGACCACCTGGCAACGCACACGGTCCTGTTCGTATCGCAAGCGCCTGCATGGAATCGCTTGATCCCGTCGGGTAATAGGACCGGTTGCGCCGCGCCTACGCCGGGAAGAACTCGATCGGCTTGGTCGTCGTGATCGCCTCGACGTCCTTGTCCTCGAAGCGGAACATGCGGATGCGCGCCACGAGCTTGCGTTCCAGCTCCGCGTCACCGAGTTCGCTCGAGACGATGCGGCAGTCGGTGATTTCGCCCGACGGCGCGATGGTCAGCTGCAGGACCACCTTGCCCATCAGCGCCGGGTTGTCGCGCAGCGCCCTGTTGTAGAGCGCATAGATCGCCGACTTGTTGCGGTCGAACACCAGCTCGATTTCTTCCTGGGATCGCGACGGCTTCTTGCCGGTGCCGGACCGCGAGACGCCGTCCCCGGACCCGGATCCGCCGCCGCGCAGGGCCGAGCCGCTGCCCGAGCCGCCGAATGGCACTTGCATGCGGGTCGTGCCATGGCCGTCCAGATTTCCGGCGCCGTAGCCGAAGCCTCGGCTGACCGCCGCCGTGTTGATGCCGCCGGAGGCGGCCCCCGCCTTGGAGGTCACCAGCGACCGCTCGGCGCGTGGCGGGCCATTGACGGTGCCGGTCGTATTGGCCGCCGTCTCGAGCTTGTCGGGCGTCACCTCGAACTTGTCACGCAGATCGGCCAGTTCGTCCACGAATGGCAGCAGTCCGGCCTGCGCGGCCTTCTTGCGCGCCTGCTGCGTGCGGTCCAGGTCCGGGCCGGGCGTCGGGCGATCGTCCACCTTGCGCGGCTCCCGTGCCACCGGCTCCGGTGTCTTGAGCTGCTCCGGCTCGCGCAACTCGACCGGCGGCGGTGGCGGCGGCAGCGGGGTCGCACGTTCCAGCAGGAGCTTGGCGAGACGCGGCGGAATCGGCGGCGGGACGTTCAAGTCCCGTTGCGGCGTGGGCAGCCACGGCACGATCAGGGCCAGGATCATCACGACCGCGAGGCAGGTCGTGACAATGCGGCGGAATCGTTCGCGCTCCTCCGGTGGGGTGACCCACGGGAGGTCGAAAGTGCGGTAGAAATACGCGACGGTTGCCGTCACCTTGCCCCCTCCCCGTTCATGCGCCACCCGCCGTGGCCGACATGGCTTCTTCCTTCTGCAGCACCGCCAGGGACAGCTGGCCGTAGTCCGAGTCCGTGCAGGTCGCCATCACCTTCTTCAGTACCCGGTACGGAACGTCACGATCGCCCAGGATCGTGATTTCCCGAGCCGACAGGTCGGTGGCAGCCGCGCGCACCAGCGTCCGGTCGGTCTGCGCCTTCAGCGCGGCCCGAAGCGGACCGATGATCACGCCCTGGGCTGCATCCACGTCCGCAACCGACACGACCGGCGACCCCTGCACGAGGACCTGCTCGTTCGTCACCATCACCACGACCGTCTCACGGGGCTTCTCGAGCGCGATGGACTCCGGCAGCTTCAGTGTCTTGGGAGGCTCCAGCGTCTGCACCTCCGCCGAGTTCACCAGCAGGAAGAACACCAGGATGGTGAAGATGTCCATCAGCGAAACCAGGTTCAGCGACGTCGTCCTGCGCGTACGCGCATGATGCTTCGCCATCCGTTTCGCGCGGGTCGACTGGCTCATGTCGGCGCGTCCCCGATGGAGATGTCCGGGAACAGTTCGGTCTGCACCAGGCGCCCGTCCACGATGACGGTGTCGACCCGGACCGCGTCCATCACCTGCACCACGGTGTCATAGGAGGTGTCCGGCTCGAGCAGGATGGTGATCGCGCTGGCTGCCGGAAAGGCAACCTTGACCTCATCGCGCAGGTAATCGGCCAGGCCCTTGAGGTCGTGTCCCTGCGCGGTGCGCGGAATCGACCTCAGCAAGCCGGTGCCGCGGTCCGCCACCTGCAGCTCGCCGGCACGCACGATGATCTCCAGGTTCAGCACCTGCCTGGTCTCGGGAACCGCCTCGGTCGAACTCGGCAGGTTGAGCTCGAGGATCGTCATGCGCGAGAACACCGCAGTGATCAGCAGGAAGGGCACCAGCACGACCATCAGGTTCATGAAGGCCGTAATGTTGAGGTCCGCCGCGTCCTTGCCGCGGTGCCGGCGGGCCGCTCGGGAGATGACGCTCACGTCGGCTCCGGGCGACGCTCGACGACGGTGTTGAGGAACTTGACCGAGGCCATTTCCAGGCTGTCGACGATTTCGGTCGTCTTGGACTGCAACACGGAATGCAGCAGCAGCAGCGGGATGGCGACCATCAGCCCGAAGGCCGTGGTGTTCATGGCCACCGAGATCGAGGCGGACAGCATGTCGGCCTTCTCGGCGGGATTGGCATTTGCCACCGCCTGGAAGGCCTGGATCAGGCCGATGATCGTGCCCAGCAGGCCCAGCAGGGTGGCGATGTTGGCGAAGCCCGACAGGTAATGCGTGCGCTTCTCGAGCCGCGGCACCACTTCCATCAGGCTCTCTTCCATGGCCTTTTCAATGTCGTCGCGGCGCCGCGCGCTCTGCACGCGGGCGAGCCCGTAGCTGAGGATCTGCCCGATGGCGCTCTTCGAGCCGGTGGTCGTCGCCAGCGCCTTGCGGTAGTCGCCCTGCGAAAGGAATGGCGACACCTCGTTCCAGATGCGCCGGTTCCCGACCGCCGTTTGCGTCAGGTAGAGGTAACGCTCGATCGCCACGGCGGCGCCCAGCGCGGCGACGATGGCGATCGGGTACATGAAAGCTCCTCCATCCTGGAAGAACTTGACGATCGTGCCTGCGGTATCCATGGGGTCTCCCTCAGAGTGATTCCTGCCTGTGCAACGGTGCTACGGCGCGCGCGCGCCTGCCGTGACGGGTGTCTCGGCATCGCCTTCTGGTCCCTGTTCAAGTGCGCGAAAATAGTCGATCTGGCGGCCAAACACCTCGCGGTCCACGGGTGTCAGGACCTCCTCGACGAGGCTGTTGAGCGGCCTGCCCACGTCCGCGACGTCAGAGCGCTTCCACGGCACGACGTACATGACCTTCGGCAACTCGCGGTTGCCGGTGATCGAGGTGGTGCCCAGTTCGAGCCGGTCCATGGTGCCGGACCTGGGCCTGGCCGCTGCAGCCGCCGGCGGCGGGGTTTCCGGCACCGCGGCCGGCAGCACCTCGTCCGCTGCCGCGACCGTCACGGCCGCAGCGAATGCCGCCAGCAAGGCCATGGCTGTCAGTTGTCTCACGGGCCTGCTCCTGTGCGTTCGGCGCCCCTGCCGGCGCGTATCCCGACTTCGCGTATCCAGTTCGCGACACTCGCGTCCGGTTCCGCCAGCGTCGCCTGGTAGCCTTCATATTGCTCGAGTGCGGCGGCCGGCTGCTGCAGGTACAGGTCGAGCAGCACCCCGAGATTCAGCATGGCCGGTCCGTAGGCCGGGTCCGCGGCCAGCCCGCTGCGATAGGCCTGTTCCGCCAGCTCGAAGCGCCCGGTGTGGCGATAGGCAAGGCCGAGTCCGGTCAGGGCCGGCGCGCCGCCACCCGCCTCCAGCGCCCGGCCGAAGGCCTGCTCGGCCTCGTTCCAGTCGCCGGACCCCGCCACCGCGAGGGCCTCCGCCAGCGGCCCCTCGGCGGCGGTGCCGGCAGGCACTTCCTGCCTGGCGTAGCGGGCCGGCTTCAGCTCGGCCAGCGCCGCGAAGCTCCGCCTGACAGGCTCGTCGTAGATGCCCTGTGCGATGCGCGCCACGTTGGCTTCGTGCAGCCCGATCGCGCGTTCCTCGAATGGGTAGGCCTGTTCCTCGAGCAGCAGGTCGTACTGCTCGAGCTCGTCGTCCTTGAGGTTGCGCGGCCGTTCGGAAGCGAGCAGGTCGATGGCCAGCCGGCGGTACAGTTCCGCAGTCGCAAAGGTCGCCGCGGTGCTCACCTCCGCGATGCCGTAGTCCGCCGCCGCCTGATAGGCGGCCAGCGCCTGCTCCATCGCGGTCCGCTTCGCCTTGAGAGACTTCGACAGCGGCGCCTGGAGGGCGACCGCCTCGAACGCCCGCCGCGCGGGCGTGGCCAGTTCGAGCGAGGCGCGCGCCGCCAGCAGCTTGCTCGAGTCGTTGCGCATCGCGCCGGCAGCGGCATCGGCCACGACGATTTCTCGCAGCCAGTGCTCGCGACCCGCCGCGTCTCCCGCCGCGCCCGTCATGTCCGCCAGTTTCAGGCGGGCGCCCATGGCGTCATCGAACGGCTGGGGATAGCGTCCCACGAATCTCGTCCAGGCCGCGATCGCGCGCGGCATGTCGCCTTCCTGCTCGTACAGGCCGGCGGCCTCGAGCAGCGCCGCGCGGCGAACGTCATCGGCCTCGCCGGCCGTCTCGGCTATCCCTTCGAACTCCGCTGCTGCCTGCAACCGCCGGCCGGCTTCCCCGTAAGCCAGTGCGAGGCTCCTGGGCACGCCTGCGGTCAGCGGGTTGTCGGGATAGTCGCGGCGGAAGGCCTCGAGCACCGGGATCGCCCGTTCCCATTGCTTGTCGCGGATCAGCAGCGCGGCGGCGTCGAATTCCGCGGTGGCGCGGATCGGTGAGCCGGGTGCCAGCACGCCGATGCGCAGGAAATCGGCGACCGCGCCGTCGACGTCGCCAGCCTGTTGCCGCGCCTCGCCCTGCTTGTAGACCGCCGCCGCCAGCCTCTCGGAGATGGTTGCGCGGCCCGCATCGCCGGCGGGCATGCGCGCGAGGACCTGGTCGTAGCCCTGCTCGGCTAGCGCGAAGCGGCCGAGTTCGAAGGCCGAGTCGGCCACCACGTTCCACGCGGTGCGCAGCTCGGCGGCCTCGAGCGGCGGCTCCTGCAGGGCCGCCAGCATCGCGACCGACCCCGCCTGTTCATGGTCACCCAGGTTGAACAACTGCTGGGCCGCGCGCAGCCGCACCCGCCCGGCCTCCGGATGCTGGGGGAACGTGCTGGCGAACCGCAGCGACTTGTCCACGCCGCCGCGATGCCACTCGGCGCGCGCCGCCCCGGCGAGCAGCGCCTCGTGCTTGTCGTGCGACACGAGTGCCGCATAGCCTGCCTTGCCGGACTGCCCGTCGATCGGGTAGGCGTAGGCCGTACGCTCGTACTCGAGCGAGGCCGCGCCGTAGTCCTGGCTCTCGAACAGCGCCTCGGCCAGCAGGTAATTGGTGCCGGCCGATTCGGGATCGTCCGGGAAGGACTCCAGGTACTGCCGGTACCAGCCGGCGGCCTGCTGGTAGTCCTCGCGCTTGCCGCTGGCCTGCGCCAATGCGTGGTGATAGCGGGCCACGTCCTGCAGGTTGGACTTCAGTTCGGCCGCGACCTCGGGCGCGTCGGCGCGATCGCGTCCGCGCCAGAACGCGCCATCGAAGCGGTACTGGCGGATGAATTCGCGCTTGCCCTCCAGCGCCAGGTCGGCAAAGCCGCCCTTCAGGTAGGCCTCGACGGCGCGTCCCTGCAGGCCCGGCGCGCGCCGGTGCGCGGGTTCGCGCTGCACGAATGCGCGATAGGTGTCCGCCGCATCGGTGTAGCGTTCCTTCTCCACCAGCATGTCGCCAAGCGCAGCGTAGAGCAGCCACGCGTAAGGCGCCTTGCCGTGACTCGACACGGCGGCGTCGAGCGATGCCCCGGCATCCTGCGCGGCGAACTGGATGGACAGCGCGCGGAAGGTGTCCGCCACCACTTCACGCTCGGCGCGCGGCAGGCTCTCGAGCACCACGGTGCCGTCCGCCGCCTGCGGGTCGATCAGCTTCGTATCGAGCAGCGTCAGGAAGGCCCGCGCGCTACGCTCGGTCTCGGACTGCTTGAACATCGTCCAGCCGAGCTTGTAGAGCGCCTGCTCATAGAACTCGGAAGCCGGGCCGGTGCCGGCAACCGCCGCATAGGCGGACCCGGCTGCATCCCAGCGCTGTGCGCTGAACAGGATTTCGCCGCGCCTGAACTGCGCCTCGTCGGCGCGCATGCTGCCAGGGAAGCGGGCCACCAGCTGGTCGAGGTAGGCCAGCGCCCTGACCGTGTCGCCTTCCGCCTCCCACGCCCGCGACAGCTGGTACAGCACGGCATCCGCGCGCGGATAGTCCGGCTGTTCCTCCAGCAGGCGCGTGTAGATCGCGATCGCCGCCCGCGTCTCGGCCGACCCCGCGCCTGGCACCGCAACCTCGCCGCGCGCTGCCTCGCCGGCATCGAGCTCGAGGTCGCCGAGCCGCCGCAGCGCCTCGGTGCGCAGCGCCGAATCGCCGAGGTCGAGCTCGAGGAACCCGCGGTACAGCTCGCGCGCACGCTCCGCGTCGGGCTGCACGCGCTCGCCCGGGCGGATGTCCGGCGGCGCGCGTCGCAGGTCCTTGAGCGTCGGCTCCGGGCCGGATGCGGCCGACGCGGCGGCCGCGGCCGCAACCAGCATGAGCATCGTCAGGGCCATGCGCGGTGTCATGGCGTCGCCCCGTCAGCCGGCGCCACGATCGTGGCCGTGCCGCGGTCGTAAAGGGCCGCCAGCGCATAGCGCGCCTGTGCAGCGTACTCGGCCAGCCGGTCCTTCTGCGCCTGCAGCTCGTGCACTGCCAGCGAGGCCAGATACTCGGCCTGCCGTGAACGAGCGACCGCCACGCGCTGTCCCAGGCTGTCGACGCGCGGCTGCAGTTCGGCGATCCGGCGCGAGAACTGTGTATTGCGTTGCGGCGCCCCGGCCATCGCGCCCGTCACCGCGCGATGGTGGGTGCGCGCATCGAAGAGCTGTGCGTCGAGCTTGCGCAGGCTGCCGCGGGTGTTCCACGTGCGGACCTTGCCGGCGGCCTCGAGCCGCCACATGAGCACGCCGCGCGCGAGTCGCACCTTGTCACGCGCGTCGGCGAGCGCCGGGTCGTCGGCCCGTGCGGCCAGCTCGGCCTCGACAGCCTCGATCATGGCGAGCGTGCGCAGTTCGTCGCCGCTCGCGAGGGCACTCGAATCGCCAGCCCGCAGCGCGCCGTCGAGTCGCGCCTGCAACGCGTCGCGGCGCGCCTCCAGCGCCCCGATATCTACGCCTCCCAGCAGCTGCACCGCGGCCGGCATGCGCTGCTCGAAAGCCTGCTGCCGAGCCTCGACCATGGCGGTGAAGGCCTCGAGGCTGTCCGACCAGTGCGCGAGGTTGCCGTCCAGGAAGTTCAGGGTGCGGTAGTACTTGAGCGCCTCCTGGAACTCGTTGCCGGCCAGCAGGTGATACAGGTAACGCGACTCCGGCGCATCGGGCAGCGTGCTGAGCTGCCGGAACCAGCCCTGCCGGGTCCCGCGGTCGGCGGCCAGCACGGCCTCCAGCATGCGCCCGGAGTGAATCGCGCCGATCGACTCGTCGAGGCGGCGCTGTTCCTCGACATAGGCGGCGATCGCCGCCTCGTAGTAGTCCGCGGCCTGGCGGTCGGCCGACAGCCGGGCATAGGCAAAGGGTACCGCCAGGTACGACTCCTGCACGGCCGCGTCCAGCAGTCCCCGGCCGCGCAACTCGCCCCACGGCGTCAGCGCCTCCGCATAGCGCTGCTCGGCGGCGTCAGCCCAGCCCGCTCCGAGCAGGGCCTTGCTCGACTGCGGCCCGCTCAGCCGCACGCGCTCCAGGGCGAGCCTGGCAGCGGCCGGTTCACCCGCCTGGAGGTACGCATATCCCAGCGCGACATTGGCCTTGTCGCGCAGGGACCTCATTTCCTCGGTCGTCGCCTCGACCTGCCCGGCGGCGCCCAGCAATGCCAGGCCCTGTGCGGTGCGCCCTGCTCGCACCAGCGCCACGCCGAGGTTGAACTGGCCGAACGCCTGCCAGTCCGCCGGACCCTGCCAGCCCTGCAAGGCGGCGACCGCCTCGTCGTAAAGGCCCCGGTACATCAGGCCCTGCGCCTGCAACAGCTTGCGCTCGGCCGCCATGGCCGCAGGCAGCGTGTCGCCCGCGTTGCGAAACGCCTCGTCCGACTGCTCGTAGTAGCCCCGCGCATAGATCACCTTGCCGAGGTGGAACCACGCGCGGTCGCGCACGGCCGGGGCGACGGTCTCGTCATCGAGCAGGCGGCGGAAGATGTCGGCAGCGCGCGTGTGCTGGCCCAGCGACAGGTACAGGCCCCCCAGCAACAACTCTGCGTCGACGGCGTGCGGCCCAAGGTGGCCCTGCGTCCGGTAGGTCTCGGTACGCACGATCGCCTCGAAGTACTCGTCCTCGAAGAAATAGAACAGGCTGTCACCGTAGTGCAGACTCTGTACCTGCACCGGCGCGAGCCCGGTCGCGGACCCGGCTTCCGCACATGGCGCCGGGCCGGCCACGACGGCCGCCACCCCCAACGCAGCCAGTGGGGCAAGCGCCAGCCTCACGCGGTTACTCCCACTCCTTGACGATGAACTCCGGCTGCAGCTGGCGAGCGCGGTCGCTGATCTTCAGTTCGACGTACTTGGCTCCGACTCCCTTGTCCAGTTCGAGCGTCGCGCCCCGCTGGTAGTCGCGCTCATGCGGCCCCTTGCCGGTGAAGAACGCCGTCATTTCGTGCTTGCCCGCCTTCAGGTTGCCAAGCCAGACGCGGTGCACGCCGCCACGCAGCAGGGCGTCCGCTTCGCGCTGCGTATACAGGTAGTTCGTCACTTCCTTGCCGTCGAGAACGATCTTCACGGAGTCGAGCCCGAAGAACGTCCCGACGTCCATCGAGACGAAGACCGCAACCTGCGTGTTGGCCGGGAACAGCAACTCCTCCTCGAGCATGAACAGGTCGCGATTGAGGTCGACCACGTCCTGCGTGAGCGACTGCACCTCGGAATCCAGGCCGCGGAAGGTCGGCGGTTCCACGCCGCCTGGCGGCACCGCCTCGTCGGCCAGCGCCACCGTTGCCAGCAGCAGGACCGCCAGGCCCGTCAGCGGCCCACCGCGACGCGCGCGGGCGGCGCATCTGCTGCGGCCGTCCGGCCGGCCTGCAGCCAGCCGCGAGTGGGCATTGCCCGGACTGTTGATAGACATCTGCGTCCCCTTATTCATCCAGAAGCATGCGCAGTTCGCCGAGCGCCGCACGCTCGTCGCGCGAATCGGACTCGCCGTGCACGAACCGCACGGCGCCGGACCGGTCGATCAATACGGTGGTCGGCAGGCCCTGCAGGCGGTAGGCCTTGCTCACCGACTTGGTCGAATCGAGCAGCTGCGGAAAGGCGGCGCCGACCGCGTCGGCGACGGCCCGCGCCGGGTCGGCCGTTTCATCGACCGTCACGCCCAGGACCTGGAACCCGGCATTGCCGTACGCGCCGGCCAGCCGCTGCAGTCGCTCGAGTTCCCGCCGGCAGCCGCCGCACCAGCTCGCCCAGAAGACGACGGCGACGACGTCTCCGCGATACTCGGACAACCGGTAGTTGTAGCCGTCCAGCGCCTTCAGGGCGAAGTCCGGCGCGGCGCGCGCCTCCGCAACGGCCACCTGCGCGCCACCGCCGGCAAGGAAGAGCGACACGCCAATCAGCAGCGCCGGCGCAAATCGGGACAAGACGACATACATCGGGTAAAAGTGCCACAGCCGCGACGAATGCGGCTGCGAGGCATGTCGCGTTTCAGCTACGCCCCGCCGACCACCGCGCGGATAGTCTATCAGTCGCCCGTTTCGCGGCCGGATCGTGCCGTTCCCGGACTGCGCGATGCGCTCAGACGATGCGCCCGTTCACGATCGGGCTGAAGGCGGTCAGGCTGTCCTGCAGCGCAGGCGCGCCCAGCCCGTTGGTCCGGAACAGCGACGAGAACTGGCCCTGCTCGCCGTGCAGTGCAAGGTAGTTCAGCACCACCGTCTCGACCAGCAGGTTGACGGCGTTGGCTGCCGGCGTGGAGGACGTCTCCACCGATCCGTCGGACCGGAACCAGCCGATCTGCCGGTGCTGCTCTGCCGAGCGGCCGTCGCCCGTGAACAACTGCGGGCGGCCGCGGGGGTTGTAGACGAGGAAGAAAGACGCCGCGGTCTGCTGGTTGTCACCGGACCATGAATACTTGCCGCGCCCGTTCGCCGAGTTGTCCATCTGGCCATTGGAAGACAGGGACCCGTCGCTGAACACGTACAGCATCAACGGCACGCCGCGTCGCGCCGCATACTCGAGACAGGCTCCCATGCAGCGGCCTGCGCGCAGGTCGCGGAGTTCGCCGGTCGCGCGGGTGCCGTCGTGGTAGTCGTAGCCGCCCATGGTGATCGTGCCGGCGCCGGCGAAGCCGTTCACCACCAGCTTCATGACGGCCGCGGTCTTGCGGAATTCCGCGTCGCCGTCGAACTCGGCGCGGCTGAAGATGCCGCCGCCACCCACGATGTCCGGGTCGAGCTCGGGATTCAGCGCCGACGGGTCGCCGTAACGGTCGGTCAGGTCTGCCGCCTTGACGTAGTTGCAGCGCACCAGGTCCTTGATGACGTCGTCACGGGTGATGCCGGTGCTGACGCGGGCGAGCTTGCGGTCGGACAGGCGCTGGATCGATTCCATCACCGCCACGGCATCATCCTGGGCGAGCAGGCCGACCAGCTTGCCGGTGTCGACGAGGCCGGTGACGTCGCTGGTCCGGTCGACCTTGGTCGGGCGCACCGACGGGTCCACCATTGCAGCCGGCGACATCGAGTTCCCGCCTGATTCCGAACTGCGCGAACCGATCAGCGTCAGCAATTCTCCGTCGGCGCCGGCCCGGTAGATTCCGTACATCGGGTTGTGCGGGTTGTTGCCCGTGTCGTTCTCGGAGCGCGCGGGAATCAGCGCACCGTCGATTGCGGCGGCGGTGGCCGGCGTGACACGTTCCATGATGCCGCGCAGGAACGCGCTGTCGGAGTGGAAACGCAGGCCAAGCCTGTCGTCGACCCAATTGTTCGTCGGACTGCCCGGATTGGGCGCACCCGGAACCATGTCGCCGGGCAGGCCCAGCTTGGCGTAGCCAGCCGCGCTCAGGAAGTCGAGTTGCCCGCCCTGGCCACCGACGATCACGTTGGACCCGACCATGTTGGCGCCACCCGCCAGGTCGATGCAGATGAAGGGGATCTTGCCCGCCCCCTGGACCGCGATGCCGCAGCTCTGCTTGAGCGCCTGCAGATCGGCCGAGAGCGCGGCTTCCGCCGCCCGCGGGTTCGCGAACAGCCCGAAGGCCGTCGGCGCGATGACCGTGGCCGCGCCGCTCATGAGTCCCTGGGCAATGAACTGCCGTCGCGTGACCGGCACCGGGTGATCCGGATGCCTGAGCGGCTCATGCGGTTGAAGTGGCCCGCGGGTGCGTTTCCTGACCATAGCCTGTGTCCCTTGAATGATCCTGGTGCCCGATGTGCTACTGCAGCAGCGTGCTGGCGCCACCGAGCACCGCTGCACACGTTGCCTTGACCACGGTGGCGGTGCGATTGGCCGCACAACCCGCGCCGCAGGCCGTCAGCCGCGCAATGAGGTTGTCCATTTCGGTGCGAACCTCGGCGGATGACGGCTGGGTCGCCAGCCCCGCTCCGACCGCCCTCGCGAACAGCGGGCCGACCACGAGGTCGCGCTCCGCCGGCGTGTCGAAGGCCTGTCCGGCCGGCGCGTTGAAGTCGAAGCCCGGGAAGTAGGCCGCACGGCGCGCCGGGTCATCGACCAGCGAATTGCAGTATTCGATCGAAAGCTGCGCAACGCCCACCTGGTGCGAGGACAGGAAGCCCTCGATGTTCTCGACCGTCGGCAGCTGCTCGCGCACCAGGTCGTAGGTCGCGGAGGCGGCCGGGTCGCTGCGTGGCACGCCGGTCACCTCGGCCATCGTGGCGGAGATTTCCTCGAATGTGCGCAGGCCGATTTCCGGCAGCGCTGCGCCATCCGGTGGCGGCGGCGGCGCCAGCGGAGCGGGTTCCGTATGGACGTTGGTCAGGCCGCCGAGCTGCTCGAAGGTCAGGAAGAACTGGTCGAGGGCCGGTCCCTTGTCGAGTGCGATGACCGTGCCGACGTCCGAGAGGGGGAATCCGCCGGTTGGCGCATAGCCGCCGGCAGTCACCACCGTGTCGAGCGAAACATAGGCCTGTCCCACCCTGGCCTCTGCGCCATTGATTCCGATCCGCATGCCGCGGATCCGCAATCCGTCGGGACGCGCGGTGGCGTCGAGACTGATGAGCACCGGCTTGTCGAACAGGTACGAGTAGCTGTCGAACTGGCTGACCTCGAACATGACGTAGGCCTGCGGCGAATTCACCAGGTGTGACACGCTGAACAGCAGGTAGAAGCGTTCACCCACGCCGGCGTCGAAATTCTGCCGTATCTGGTCGAGGTTGAGCGCCCGGTTGTGGATCGCCACGAGGCGCATGACGCCCCGCCACTGGCGGTCGTTCGACACTTCGTTGCCGAACACCACGGCAAAGGTGTCGTTCCAGTCGGCCAGCGTGCCGCCGGCCTGCTGGTCGCCGGTGCTGACCAGCGTGCCGTTGACGTACAGCCTGCGGCCGTTCGCGGGGTCGTAGGTCGCCACGACATGCTGCAATGTCGCCTGCAGCACTTCGTCGGCCGAGGGCGTTGACAGTTCGGGCGTGCCGTTGGCCCCCGTCGTGCTGCTGCGGTTCAGGAAATCGTAGTCATACATCGTCTGGCCCAGCGTGAAGTTCCGCGCCGCGGTGCCGCCCGAGTAGCTGACGATGTAGGCGTTCTCCTGCACGACGTTGGCGGGCGCGACCCAGGCCTCGATCGAGTATTCCCCGCTTGCGGTGATCAGGTTGTGCAGCTTGCGGCTGGTGGCCGTCGGCCCCTGCAGCTTGCCACTGCCCACATTCACGCCCCAGCCGCCGACCCAGCTGACGCCGCCGGACATGGTCAGGTTGATGGCGGGCTCGACGCCGCTGGTGTCGTAGGCAACGGTGCCGGTGCCGGTCTTGAACTCGTACAGGGCTACCAGCGCGCTGTCGTGCCGATTGCCACCGCTGGCAATCGTTCCGTCATAGAGCGCGAGCGCTTTCGACAGCACCAGCGCGGGATCGACCTGGGTCAGCGGAATCTGGGCGGCGAACGCCCGGATCGCGTTTTCCATCTCGGTGGAGTTCTGCGCGCAATTGCTCCAGCAGTTGTGGAACTCGTTGCGCAGCCGCAGGACCAGCCGTGAATTCTCCGGCGCATCGAGATTGATCTTGGCGCGGACGGCCGCGTAGGCGATGTCCGGGTCCGCCTCGGCGAAGAAAGGCGACTGCGGCAACGTCGCCGAGGACGCGTGGCAACGCGCGCAGTATTGCCTGAGCAACGGGTGCACCATGGATGCGAAGGCGGCGGAACTGGCCGGGAACGACTTGGTCGCCCCGACGTCGCGCAGCGGCGGCGCAATCAGCTGGATCTGCCGCGTGCCGCCGATGGTTGCGCCCGCCCAGTTGCGGATCCATGCCGTCAGCTGGTCCGCGCAGGCCGCGTTGCTCGCCAGCCAGCAATGGTGCCCGCCGCCGACCTTGCCGACCATGCGTGAACCGGCCGGATCGCCGAGGGTGACCACGGTGTTGGCGGCCTGGTAGGCGGTGTTGATGTCGCCGCCATGCACGAACTGCGGTGACTGGCCGCCCGTGCCATGGCAGGACCCGCAGCGGTTGCTGCCCTGCAGGTTGTCCCACAGGTTGACCTTGAAGGCCTGCACGTCCTGGCTTGCCGGCGCCGGCCCCTGGTAGCCCGCCGCCGGTGGCGCGGAGGTGACGGCCGCCTGCTCGGTTGGCGCTCCGCCGCCGCAACCTGCGGCAAGCAGCGCCAGCGTGACGATCAACGATGCAGCGGCAGCGCCGCGCAGCGAACGAATGTTGGTGCCGGTCATCTCCGCCTCCTCACTGGCCCATGCAATAGGCGGCTGTATCGGCAAACACGCCCTTCAGGCGGTAGCCGCCTGAACGGAATGACGAAACCATCGCCCCGACCCGCGCGCGGTCGGCTGAATTGTTCGGGGAACGCAGGCAGACCGCGCGGAACACCTTCTCGACCTGGCAGCTGGCGAAAGCGTCGGTGTTGCCCAGCTCGACGCCCAGCGACCTTGCGCCGGCGCCGCTGCCGGGCAGGCTCGCGCTCCATCCCAGCAGGGCATTCGGCCCATTGCGCCAGTAGTTGATCCAGCTGTCGTTGGGCGTCACGTAGCCCGTCCTGAAGGTATCGGCGTTGATCGAGTACTTTGGGCGCACGGCGCCTGCGGTGTAGAGGAGCCGGCCCTGCGCCTCGTCATAGTCGTAGTAGGCGAAAGCCTGCGCCATCGGGTCCATGCCCGCGTGGCAACCCACGCAGTTGTTCAGGAACAGGCGGCTGTCGCCGCCGGGGCTGCGGCTGATGTCCTGCCGGATGCGATCCACCGGACGCGAGGTGTCGTTGATCTCTTCCAGTTCCGTGCACAGGTGATTGAGCAGGGTGAAGCGGAACATCGCGCGGTTGGTGCCCGCGACGAAGAACGCCTGCGCGGCGGCCCGCGTCGTCATGACACCCGCGGCAGCTTCCGCAGGCACGCCGTACGTCGCCGACTGGACGCGCCGTTCGAGATTCGCCTTGAGGTCGATATGGCGGCGATCCATTTCCTCGTAGTGGGCGTTGCTGGCCGGCGAAACCGCCGGCAGGCCCAGGCCGCTGCCGCCGACATACAGCAGGTCCGCCGACAGCAGCTCGTTCATGGGCAGGTCGTCACGCACCATGCCGATGAACGTGGCGGTGTAGTCGTTGAGCGGCGCAAACACCGTCTGGTCGCGATTGGTCCAGGGCGTCGCGAGGTTCTTCAGGGTTACGGAATAGAATGAGGGATGTTCCATCGCGCGATTGGCAGCGTCGCCGGTCCGGCCCGCGGCAATGTCGGCTTCCATGGCTGCCAGGACCGCGGAGTCGGGCGGCACGCCGGCGATCCGGTCGTGCATCTGCCTGGCCTGCTCGCGCGGTCCCGCCTCGGCCACACCCGCCAGCAAGGTCGCGATCGCCAATGCCGTCACGGCGCGGCGGAACGCGTCAGCGATCGGCATTCGGAAATCATTTTTCATTTCTGTGCTCCACACACGTCCTGCGATCCGACTTCGGGGTCGACTATATCGACACGGTCTAAGGTAGGTAATGTCTCCGATTGACTACACCCCGAAGCAAGCGCGTTCGGGCCAGGCTCGTACAGGATGGAATCACGTATAGGCTGCGTGCGGCCCGGAGTTGAGAACACATGAAGCGCAGAAACTGTGACGAAAGTGGCAAAACGGCTGGCGCTCGCGGCAGCCGTCGCGGCGGCTCGCGGCGAGATGCGACGCGCGTCACATTTTCGGCAATCGGCGTCATCGCCGCCGCAGCCATGGCGGTCGGCGCCTGCAGCAGCGGTTCCCCGCAAGGCATCAACATCGGCAGCGGCCAGGTACCCGATCCCGTCGTCCTCGACTTCCCCATTGCCTACGTGAAGCGGCCCCTGCCGACGGGCAACGAGGACCTGCGCGAGCTGAGGACATTCCAGGCCGGCGCGGACGTGTGGGTGCGCGATCGCGCGGCGCCGGCCGCAGCCGAGCGCAATATCACTGTCGGCCTTACCGGCGGCGCGTGGGACGTGCGCGATCTCGACACGTCCTTCGACGGCAACAGGCTGGTGTTCGCGATGCGGGAGCCGTTGATCCCGGGCGCCGAGGAAAGCGAGCAACCCACGTGGAACGTATATGAGTACGATCGCGCCACCGACTCGCTGCGCCGCGTCATCGGCTCGGACCTGATAGCCGAGGAAGGACACGATGTCGCGCCGAACTACCTGCCTGACGGCAGGATCGTGTTCGCCTCGACCCGCCAGCGGCAGGCCAGGGCGACACTGACCGACGAGGGCAAGCCGCAGTTCGCCGCCCTCGATGAGGATCTCAACGAGTGGGCGTTCGTCCTGCACGTGATGAACGCGGACGGCGGCGGCATCCGCCAGATTTCGTCGAACCAGAGCCACGACCTCGACCCGTCCGTGCTGCCCGATGGACGCATCGTGTTTTCGCGCTGGGACAATGCCTCCGGCAGCGCCATACACCTGTACTCCGTCAACCCGGACGGCAGTCGCCTCGAACTGCTGTACGGCGCAAACAGCCACGCCACCGGGTCCGGCGGCTCGACCGTGCAGTTCACCTCGACGCGCGCGCGTCCCGACGGCAGGCTGGTCGCCCTGATCCGGCCGTTCGGCGATACCGAGCTCGGCGGCGACCCGATCGCGATCGACGCCGGCACCTATGTCGAGAACACCCAGCCGACGCTCGCGAACGCGGGCCTCGCCGGACCCGCCCAGTCACGGCTGACGCCGAACGACGTACGCACCGTTCCCGGCGTGTCGCCGGGTGGACGGTATGCGGCGGCATATCCCTTGTGGGACGGCACCGACCGCTTGCTGGTCAGCTGGTCGCTGTGCCGCGTCATCGAACTGGGCCGCACCCAGCCCTGCACCGCCGACCGCATCGCCAACCCGGCCAACCTGCCCGCGCTGCCCCTGTACGGCATCTTCGTCTGGGATCCGCGCGACGGCACGCAGCGGCCGGTCTTCACGCCGGCCGAAGGCGTCATGTATACGGACGTCGTGGCGCTGGCACCGCGCACGCCGCGGCCGCCAGTCATCCTCGACGCCGTCGCCGGCGTCGATTACGACGACACGCTGGCCACCGAGGACGTCGGCATCCTCCATATAAGGAGCGTCTACGACGTCGACGGCGTCGACGTCGCGCCGGGCGGGATCTTGGCGCTGCGCGATCCGGCCCAGGCTGTCGCCAACCAGCGTCCTGCGCGTTTCCTGCGCATCGAAAAGGCGGTCGGCATTCCCGATGACGAGGTCCGAGATTTCCGTGGCACCGCGTTCGGCGCAGCCGGCGGACTCGGCATGCGCGAGATTCTCGCGTACGCACCCGTGGAACCGGACGGATCGGTCATGGTGAAGCTGCCCGCGGGCGTACCCTTCGCGGTGACCGTGGTGGACCGCGACGGACGGCGCACCTCGCCGCGCCACCTCAACTGGCTGCAGCTGCGCGCCGGCGAGACGCTGACCTGCAACGGTTGCCACGTTCCGGCCGGCGCGCAGACCGCGACTCCCGCGCGTTCGCACGGGCGCGGCGGGTCGTTCGCGTCGGTCAACCCGGGCGCACCGACCACCGGCCAGCCGTTTCCGAACACGGTCGCGGCGCTGTTCGCGAACCAGGGCGAGACCATGGCCGAGATGCGCGCGCGCATCAGCTGCCAGACCGACTGCGCCGCGCTGCGGCCTTCCGTGAATGTCGAGTACCAGGATTTCTGGACGGACCAGGCCTTGCGCCGGCAGGCCGCCTGATGCCGCATTCGCTTATCGCTACAGCGACCTGCAGACGCCGGCGCCGACCCGCGCGGACTGTCAGCAGACCTGGTCGGCGCTGTGCCGCATCGTGATCCACTATCCCGATCACCTGCAGCCGCTTTGGGACCTGCAGCGCCTGGTGCTGGACACCGACGGGATCACGGTACTCGAGGACCGCAGCTGCCTGACCTGCCACAGCCCTCGTGACGCCCAGGGGGCCGTGCGTGTGCCCGCCGGGCAACTGGACCTTTCCGGCGATCCGTCGCCCGAACAGGCGGATCACCTGGTTTCGTACCGCGAGCTGCTGTTCACCGACAATCAGCAGGAACTGGTGATGGGCGCCCTTCAGGACGTGCTGGTGCCGGGCCCGCCGGATCCGGTCACCGGTGCGCCGACCCTGGTTCCCGTGCCTGTACCGCCGTCCATGAGCGCTGCCGGCGCCTTGTCCTCCGGTCGCTTCTTCAGCCGCTTCGGCGCGGGCGCCAGCCATGCCGGCTTCCTGAGCCCGGCGGAACTGCGGCTGATTGCCGAGTGGCTGGACATCGGCGCGCAGTACTATAACGACCCCTTTGCAGCGCCGGTGAATTGACCCGTGCGAATCCTGCTGCTTGCGATGCTCGTGTTCGTCATGCCGCCCGTGGTGGCGGCTGCGGCGACGCCGGTCACGGTCAGTGTCGCGGATCCCTACCTGGAGATGCACACCGGCCCCGGTCGTGGCTATCCGATCACCCACGTCGTGCCCCGCGGCGAGGAAATCAGCGTGCTCAAGCGGCGCACCGACTGGTTCAAGGTGCGTGACCAGCGCGGCCGCGAGGGCTGGGCGCACCGCGACCAGATGGCCGAGACCCTGACGCCGGCAGGCACCGCGCTGCCGATCGATGACCCCGGTCGCGAGCAGTTCGGGGAGCACCGCCGCGAAATCGGCATCCTGGCCGGCGACTTCGGCGGTGCCAATATCATCACGGCCTACGGCGCGTATGCGTTCAACCCGCACCTCGCGGGCGAGATCCGCCTGTCGCACCTGCTCGGCAGTTCCTCCGACGGGCAGATCGCTGCCATCGGCCTCACCCACGTGTTCCGGCCCGACTGGCGCATACAGCCGTTCGTGTCGATCGGCACCGGGGCGATCCGTATCAAGCCGAAGGCGACGCTGGTGCAGACGCCCGGCCGCACCGAGCAACTCGCCTATGTAGGCGCCGGCGCCAAGGCCTACCTGGCCCGTCGCCTCATCTTTCGTGCCGAATACAACAAGTACGTCGTGATCACCGACCGTGACGACAACGAGGAAGCCGACGAATGGAAACTCGGATTCGCATTCTTCTTCTGACAGCTGTGCTCACCCTGGCGGGATGCGCAGCCATGCGCGGCGCCGAGCCGCCGGTCGAGCCGGCGGCAGCCGGCGGCGATGCGGAATCGCCGTCGGTGATTACGCCGCAGGTCGAGCGGCGCAGGATCCGCGTGGCCGACATCGACACCGAGAACTGGGAGGTCGGCGTTTCCGTCGGCTCGCTCTCGGTCGAGGATTTCGAGGTCAACGTCCTGTACGGGGCGAGGCTCGCCTACCATTTCAACGAGGATTTCTTCGCCGAGGGCATCTTCGGTACGTCGGACGCAGGCACGTCGAGCTACGAGCGCCTGTCGGGCAGCGCCCCGCTGCTGACGAACAGCGAACGGACCTTCAGCTACTACAGCCTGGGCTTCGGCTGGAACGCGCTGCCCGGCGAGGTCTTCCTGGGCGGCAAACGCGCCTACAACAGCGCCGTATACCTGACCGCCGGCGCCGGCGCGACGCGGTTCGCCGGCGACGACCGCTTCACGGTCACGCTGGGCGCCGGCGCACGCGTGCTGCTGAGGGACTGGCTGGCGGTCCACCTGGACATCAGGGACCACATCCTCGAAGTGGACATCGTCGGCCAGAACAAGGAGACGCACAACTACGAGGCGAGCGTCTCGCTGACGGCGTTCTTCTGAGCAAGCGGAGACCAGGAAACATGTACAGCAACCGCCGGACTGCCCTGCTTGCCGTTTTCACCGGGCTCGCCGCGTTCGCTGCGACGGCCTGGTCCGGGTCGCCGCTCAATGTGCCCGCGCCGGCCTTCGAGCTGCAGACCCGTGCCGGCAGCAGCATCCGGCTCGACGAACTGCGCGGACAGGTCGTCATGATCAACTTCTGGGCCAGCTGGTGCGGCCCGTGCCGCCAGGAATTCCCGATCCTCGACCAGATGTACCGCAAGTACAAGCCGCTGGGATTCACGCTGCTGGCGGTCAATGTCGAGAGCGACCGGGCCGACGCCGAGCGCTTTCTGGCCGGGACGCCGGTCTCGTTTCCCGTCGCCTGGGACGTGGACAACAAGGTCAGCGGCGCCTACGGCGTGTCCGCCATGCCCACCACGCTGATCGTCGACCGCAAGGGCCGGGTTCGCTGGGTGCACCTGGCCTACAAGCCGGGTGACGAGAACGAATACCTGAACCAGGTCCGCGCGATGCTGAGGGAAGCGCCATGAAGCAGTTTCGCGCCGTATTGCTGGTGTTGCTCGCCGTAGCGTCGGCCGGCTGCGGGCGGCTGGAACCCTGGGTCAAGCCCTACGAGCGCGAGCGGCTCGCCGACCCGATCATGGCCTGGAGTCGCGACCCCATTTCAGCGTCCTATGTGCGCCACGTCTACGAGTCCCGCGAGGGCGCCCGCGGCGCGATGGGCGGTGTCGGCGGCGGCTGCGGATGCAACTGAGGCCCGCCATGTACACACGCCTGCTCGGGATCCTCATCGGCTGCGCGGCGCTGGCACCGGCACTGGCCGACGTGCTGGAAGACGACCGCGCCGACCTGATGTACCACCGCTACGACGGCGGCGGCGTGATCATCGACGGACCCGCCGTCCTGGTCCGCAAGAAGTTCGCGGAACAGTATGCCGTCAGCGCAAGCTACTACGTCGACCTCGTGTCGAGCGCCTCGGTCGACGTGGTGACGACGGCCAGCCCCTACGACGAGGAACGCACGGAGTACGGTCTCGGCTTCGAGTACCTGCGCGGCAAGGTCATCTACAACCTCGGATTCTCCAACAGCACGGAGAACGACTACGAGGCCGACACCGCGCATGCCTCGATCAGCCAGAACATGTTCGGCGACCTGACCACCGTCTCCCTGTCCTTCGCCCGCGGCTGGGACAAGGTCTCGCGCCGCGGTGACGCCGTGTTCAGCGACCGGCTGAACCGGCGCGTCTACGGCATCGATCTGTCGCAGATCGTGACGCGGTCGCTGATCGCCGGGCTGTCCTGGGAGACGATCACCGAGGAAGGCTTCCTGAACAATCCGTACCGGTCCGTACGGTACGTCGATGCGGATGCGGCGAACGGCTACTCGTACGAGCCGGAGCGGTACCCGCGCACGCGGACCGGCAACGCCGTCGCCCTGCGCGGGCGCTGGTTCCTGCCCTATCGCGCGGCGCTGCAGGCCGAGTACCGCTACTACGCGGACGACTGGGCCATCCGCGCGCACACCGCCGAGCTCGGCTACACGCACCCGTGGGGCGACAAGTGGATCTTCGAGGCCCACTACCGTTACCACACGCAGGACGGTGCGGACTTCTACGGCGACTTGTTTCCGCGGCAGAACTTCCAGAATTTCCTGGCGCGGGACAAGGAACTGTCGACGATGTCCAGCCAGACCGTGGGTGTCGGGGCGAGCTACCAGTTCACGATGCCGTGGCTCAGGTTCCTGAGCAAGAGCACCGTCAACTTCAAGTACGACATGATCATGTTCAGTTACGACAACTTCCGCGACCTGCGCGCGACCGGACTAGCCGCGGGGACCGAGCCGCTCTACAGCTTCAACGCCAACGTCATCCAGCTGTTCTTCTCCGGCTGGTTCTGAGGAAGTTACGGCGGCGCCAGTCCCGACGAGTACAGCACCTTGCCGTCGCTCCGCACGATGACCGCGTCCACGTCGCCGAGCCGCTCGACGAGCTCGATCCCCGCTTCCGGTCCCATCACGAAGACGCTGGTGGAGAGGCCGTCGGTGGTCGTCGCGTCCGGACCGATGATGGTCACCGAACGCACCCCGCCCGCGCTGCGGCCGGTGTGCGGGTTGATGATGTGGTGGTGGCGCTGGCCGTCCTCGTCGAAGTACCGCTCGTAGTCGCCGGACGTCGAAATCGCCGCATCCACGATCGGGATCCTCGCAATCACCCTGTCCGCATCATCAGGATGGCGGATGCCTGTCACCCATGGCCGGCCGAACCGGTCGCCGATGACCCGGCTGTCGCCGCCTGCCGTGACGCTGGCACGCTCGACGCCGAGCGCCTGCAGGATCGCAATGGCGCGATCCACCGCGTAACCCTTGGCGATCCCGCCCAGGTCGATGCGCACCCCCGGCTGGCTGAAGCGCACCGTCGCTGCGTCGCGATCGACGATGACGTGCCGCCAGTCGATCGCGCCGAGGCCAGCCACGATCTGCTCGTCGGTCGGCCTGTGGCGGGCGCGATAGTCGTACAGGTAACCGACGCTGGCGTAAGTGATGTCGAACGCCCCGCCGGTGAGCTCGGAGAGCCTGCCTGCCCGCTCGATCAGCTCGGCCAGTTCCCGGTCGACCTGCAGCGGGCCCTGGGCCGCCCGTGCGTTGATCTGCGACAGCTGGCTCTCGGGCTTGTAGTGCGACATGAGCACGTCGACCCGCCGCATCTCGTCCAGCACCGCGTCGATGGCCTGCTCCGCGGTGGCGGCATCGTCGTGCCACAGCTCCACCGCGATGCGCGTGCCCATGATCGGCGCCTCGCGATGGTGCCAGTCGGCGCGGGCCGCCAGCGTGGACAGGGCCAGGGTAAGGAAGACGGCAGTCTGTGCTATTCGCATTTGTGGTCCCATGTGGGCCATGCGCCGGTTGGCGCGTCACCAAGAGCCTACAATGCCGTGAATTCCGCCGCCATCGAAGGAGCCTGTGGACGCCGCTCCAGTCCGGACAAGCGCCCGCGGCATCGGCGAATCGGCGTATTCGCGACCGCGGCCAGGCCCACATCCGTGCCGGCTTTCGGAAAGCCTTGCCCACCCGACCCACGGAACGCATCATGCCGACGACCTGCGGCGCCCGCCCGGCCGCCCGGTATCGGCTGACGATGCCGCGAGACATGGATGCAGAGTCTGGCGGACGCTGCGAACTCGACAAGGGGAATCAGTCGTGCCGCGAACAATCCTCTGCGTGTTCGTACTGGCTGCGTCATTCGGTGCCGACTGCCCGGCTGCTTCCGAGATTGCGCCGGGCGTTGACCTGCTGCCCGGTGCCTTCATTCCGGGATCCCAGCCGGATGGCAACACCGTAGTCCTGCGTGGCAGCGACGGACTGGTGGTCATCGATACCGGGCGCCACGCAGATCACACGGCGGCGATAGTGGAGTTCGCGCACTCCGTGAACATGCCGGTGCGTGTCGTGGTCAACACGCACTGGCATCTCGATCACGTCGGCGGTAATCCCCGGTTGCGCGCTGCGTTTCCCGGCTTGCTGGTGGTGTCCAGCGACGCGATCGAGGGCGCGCTGCGGGGCTTTCTGGCCGACTACCGCAGGCAGCTTGAGGAAATGGTCAGCAGCGCCGCGACGCCGGAGGCAGCCCAGCCATTCCGCAACGAGCTGGCGATCCTGGACGACGGGCCGGCATTATTGCCCGACGACTTTGTAAGCGCCTCGAGCCGCCGCACGCTCGCTGGCCGGGAGGTTGACCTGCACCTCGAGAGTCATGCGGTCACCGCCGGCGATCTCTGGCTGCTCGATCCGGCGACGCGAGTCCTGGTTGCGGGGGATCTCGTGACTTTGCCGGCGCCGTTCTTCGACACCGCCTGCCCGGCGCGTTGGCAGGAGGCGCTGGCGCGTCTTGCAGCGATCAACTTCACAACGCTCGTTCCTGGTCACGGTGCGCCGATGGATCGCCCCGCATTCGACACTTATCGTGCCGCGTTCGACGGCTTACTTGACTGCGCGGCGACACAGCGGACGCCGAGCGAGTGTGCCGAAGGCTGGCTTTCCGCGGCCGGCGGACTCATTCCCGAGGCTGATCGGCGGCTCGCGCGCGGGCTCGCAGGTTACTACGTGGAACAGAGCCTGCGCGCCGCCCCTGCCAAGGTGGGCGCGCTGTGTGGTGAGCCGATGGCGACGGAGACGCACTGAGCGGTTCGTGGACGAGCCAGGCCGCGGCGCGGCGACCTGGATGATGGCGATCGGCCCGCTCAGCTCCTGACCCGTTTCATCTGCGGATCGTACAGCGGCCGCAGCGATGCGGTTGCAGGGTAGAGCGTGCCGGCGATGTCGACCTCCCAACGCCCCTGGTCGAGCCAGGCCTGGTCGATCGGCGCGTCGCCGTCGATCATCGCGAGGCCGACGGCGCCGCCCAGCGTGTGCCCGTAGGATGCGGACCGGACATAGCCCACGGGGTGGCCGTTCCGCCGCACGATCTCGGCATGGTAGAGCAGCGGCCCGGGGTCGCCGACGAGGACCTGCACGAGCCGGCGCCTGAGCGGGCCGGCGGCCTTCTTCGCCAGCACTGCGTCGCGCCCGATGAAACCGCCGGGTTTCTCGAGGTCGACCGCAAAGCCCAACCCCGCCTCCAGGACCGAGTCGGTGTTGTCGATGTCGTGGCCGTAGTCGCGGTAGCCCTTCTCCATGCGCAGGCTGGCGAGCGCCTTCAACCCGGCATGGCACGCCGCGAGCGGCTCACCCGCCTCGACCAGCCGGTCGTACACGTGTGTCGCCTGCTCGGTCGGGATGTACAGCTCGTAGCCCAGCTCACCCAGGTAGGTGATGCGGATGCACAGGACGCGCGCAAAGCCGATGTCGATCTCGCGCGCCGTGCGGAACGGGAAGGCCTCGTTCGAAAGGTCGGCGCTGGTGACTGACTGCAGCAGCTCGCGCGACCGCGGGCCCTGCACGTTCAGTTGCGCGAAGCCGGACGTCACGTCGGTGACGAAGGCATGCGCATCGTCCGGAATGTGGCGGCGCATCCAGGTCTCGGCGTGACGATGCGCGGTGTCCGAGGCCACGACCCAGTAGCGCTCATCGCCCAGCTTGGTGACCGTCAGGTCCGCCTCGAGGGTGCCGCCCTCGTTCAGCCACTGGGTGTAGGTGATGACTCCGGCCGGCCCGTCGACGTCGTTGGCCGAGATGCGATTCAGCAGCCGTCCCGCGTCCCGCCCCTGCACCAGGAACTTCGCCATGAAGGACATGTCCATCAGGATCACGCCCTCGCGCGCCGCGCGGTGTTCGGCTGCCCACCACGGGAACCAGTGCTGGCGCCCCCAGGACAGCTGTTCCACCCTGGCCTCGACCCCGGGCGGCGCATACCAGTCCGCGCCCTCCCAGCCGCTCACGTCGCGGAAGTAAGCACCGCGCGCGGCCAGCCGATCGTAGAAGGCGCTCTTCCTGGCGCCGCGCGCCGTCTGCATCGGGCGGGTCGGGTAGTGGCACTGATAGACCATCCCGAGCGACTCCACGGTTCGCGTGCGCCGGTACTCGGGGTTCGACTGGTAGGCGTGCAGCCGGTCGATATTGAAGCCCGTGATGTCGACGTCCGGACGGCCGTTGATGATCCAGTGCGCCAGCACCCGACCGAGGCCGCCGCCGGTGAGCAGGCCGATCGAATTCATGCCGGCCGCGACGAAGAAGTTCTTGAGCTCCGGCGCTTCGCCCACGACTGGCTGCAGGTCCGGCGTGAAACTCTCGGGTCCGCAGAAGAACTTCTTGACGCCCAGCTCGATCGACACCGGCACGCGCCGCATCGCTTTCTCGACGTACGGCGCCATGCGCTCCCAGTCGGGGGTGATCTCGCCGAACGAGAAGTCCTCGGGCACACCGTCGACCTTCCACGGCGCGCAGACCGGCTCGAACAGGCCGATCATGAGGCTGCCCACCTCCTCGCGGAAGTAGCCGTACGAGCCCGGATCCTCGAGCACCGGGAACGACCGCTCGATCCCCGGGCACTTGTCCGTGATGAGGTAGTAGTGCTCGGCGGCCTGCAGCGGGATGTTGACGCCGATGCGCTCGCCAAGCTGGCGCGCCCACATGCCGGTGCAGTTGACGACGTACTCCGCCTCGACGTCGCCCAGCGGCGTCGAGACGCCGGTGACGACGCCGCGCTTGCTGAGCACACCCGTGACGGTGACGCCCTCGACGATGCGGGCGCCCTGCATGCGCGCGCCCTTGGCCAGGGCCATGGTGACGTCCACCGGGTCGGCGCGGCCGTCTTCCTTGACGTAGAAGCCCGCCAGCAGGTCATCCGTGCGGGCCAGCGGAAACAGCTCGCCGATCTCGGTGGGCGAGATCTCGTGCACGTCGATGCCGCAGTAGCGGTTGAAGGCCGAGACCCGGCGGTACTCCTCGAGGCGGTCGGGATCGCCCGCCGCCTCGATGAAACCGACGGCCCTGAAGCCGGTCGACTGGCCGGTCTCCGCTTCGAGCCGAGCGAACAGGTCGCGCGTGTACTGGCGCAGCTCCGTCGAGGTGTGGGAGGTCGAGCCAAAGGTGACGATCAGGCCCGCCGCGTGCCAGGTGGTGCCCGAGGTGAGCCGGTCCCGCTCCAGCAGCAGCACGTCCTTCCAGCCCATGTGGGCCAGGTGGTAGGCCACCGAGCATCCAATCACGCCGCCGCCGATGACGACGACCCGGGCTTGCCGCGGAAGGACGGGTTCAGACATGGCGGAACAATAGCGCAAAGGCCGGTTACCCAGTACGTCCGTCATCCCTGCCGATCACTTCCCGCGGCCTGTGACCGCCCCCCCGGGGGGATCCTGGGGGCTCCGGCGCGGCCCGGGATAGTAGAAGTCCCAACTACGACACGAGCATCAGCAGTAGAATTGGACGCGGTTGGAAGTGCGGGCTGAACGACTGCCGACCGAATTCGGGGAAATGCATGTCCAACAGGAGATTTCAAGTGCGTGACAAGAGACTGGTCGCGGGTCTGCTGGCGCTGATGGCGCTGGGGATGACCGCCTGTTCGAAAGCGCCGGAGCAGGCGATTCAGGCCGGCTCGGCTGCGATGGATGAAGCCGTGGCCGCCGGTGCCGAGATCTATGCGTCAGACGCCCTGCAGAAGGCCCAGGACCTGATGAACCAGGCCGCAGCCGAGCAGAAGACGCAGGACGAGAAGTTCGTGCTGTTCCGCAGCTACAAGGACTCGGAAGGCCTGTACAACCAGGCCGCGGCCGAGTTCGCAACGGCCAAGCAGGCCGCCGCGGCCGGCAAGGAACAGGCCAGCGCCGACGCCACGGTCGCGATCGACGGCGCCAAGGCTGCCGTCGCTGCCGCCAGGGAAGCGCTCGCGGGCGCGCCGAAGACCAAGGACTCGAGGGCCGACCTCGAACTTTGGGCCAACGACCTGAACACCTACGACGCGACGATCGTCGAGGCCGAGGGCGCCATGACGACCGAGGACTACCTCGGCGCGAAGGCGCAGGCCGACAGCGTGACGACCAAGGCGGGCGAGATTTCCGCCAGCATCCAGGCGGCGATCGAGAAAGTGAAGGCCCGGCGCCGCTGAGGCGGGACGCCGGAGGTTCTTCGACGCGCGGCGTTGACTGGCCCGCGCCGGCTCGGCGCGGCGGTGGTCATTGCCGCGTTGCGGGAAACCGCGATATGTTCTGCCGGGGCAGCGGTTGCGGCCGCTGCCCCGGCAGTTTCCTGTGGGCGCGTGGAACAGGACCAGCATGGCAAGAACTGTGAACGTTGGCGGCACCCGCCGGTTCTGGACCAGGCGGCGAACCGTCATCTCTCTGGCAATCCTGCTGGTCGGCGTCGCCATCGGCCTGGGACTCGCCTTCTACCCCTATCCGCCCCTGCCAACGGCCGAGACCGAGGCGGCGCGAGTGGCACTGCAGGAAGCCCGGCGCGAGGCCGCCCAGCTTGCCCCGAAACCGCTGGCCAGGGCGGTGACGGCTTCGGTGGTGATGGAACGGCTGTACGCGTACGACCGGTCGCGGTGGTTCCGGTTCTCGCGTCTCGAGGCACTGGACAAGTCGATTGCCGAGACCCGCTCCTTCGCGACGCAGGCGTCGACCGAGGCGCGCCAGCTGCGTGCGGCCCGTCTCGAGCGGGGCGACGAGCAGCGGGTCCAGCTCGAATCGGAACTGGCGCTGCTGGTGCCGGACGTGAAGTTCCTGCCGCCGCGCGAACGCGGCGCGCGCGGCGCGTATGCGCGCGCCGAACTGGCGTTGGCGCAGGCGGCCGACGCGCAAGGCAGCGGCAACCTCGCATTGATGGATGCGAGCCTCAAGGCCGCCCAGCGCGAGCTCGATGCCACGCGCACGACGCTCGGCCAGCGTTACGAACGGTTCAACGATCCCGAGTGGCGCCGGCGCTGGCAGGCGTGGGTGGACGACACGGTCGCCGCAAGCCGCGGCGGCAAGGTCGCGATCGTGGTCAACAAGCTGGCCCGGCGGCTGTACCTGCTGCGCGACGGCCGGGTGGTCGTCGAGTTCGAGGCCGACTTCGGCCGCAACGCCCTGTCGCACAAGGTCACGGCCGGTGACGGCGCGACGCCGGAGGGACGGTACCGCGTCAAGGAAAAGCGCGCCAACGGCTCGACCAAGTGGTACAAGGCGCTCGTGATCAACTACCCCAATGCGGACGACCTGAGGGCTTTCAACGCGTCGCAACGGCGCGGCGAGATCCCCCCGGGCAAGGGGCCCGGCAGCCTGATCGAGATCCACGGCTACGGCGGCAAGCAGTCCAACTGGACCGACGGCTGCGTAGCGCTGCGGGACGAGGCGATGGACCGGCTGTTCGCGGCGGTGCCGGTCGGGACGCCCGTGACGATCGTCGGCGTGGCGCGACTGCCGGGCGACGGCACGATTGCACAGGGCGCTCCATGAGCGAGACACCGCAAGCCGCCAGGCCGCCGGCCGCCCGCCAGGAGCCGGTGCCCGGCGCCGCGCCGGCGCGGCAGCCGTCGCGCGCGCGCCGCATCATCCTGACCGTCGCCGGCAGCAGCCTGGCGCTGCTGGTGGCGGCGCTCGCGGTCGCGTGGCTTGGCGGGTATCGCTACGGACCGGTCACCGACGTGGCGAGGGCGGTCACGGCCGACCTCTCCCCGAAGGACGACCTCAAGAAGGTCGAAAGGAAGATCGCCGCCCTGCAGCCAAAAGGCACGTACGTCGTCGTGGACTCGGTCAGGAATCGCGTGCGGTTGATGAAGCGGGACACGGTGATCCGCGAGGCGGTGGCGTCGGCCGGCACCGGCGCCGTGCTGGTGGATGAGAAGAGCGGCAGGACGTGGATCTTCGAGACGCCGCGCGGCGTGCGCACCGTCAGGTCCAAGCAGAAGAATCCGTGCTGGCGTCGCCCCGACTGGGACTACATCGAGAATGGCGAGCCGTTGCCGAAGAACAACGGGGACCGCATCGATTGCGCGGCGTTGGGCGACTACGCGCTGCAACTGGGCGACGGCTACATGATCCACGGCACGCTGTACGAGCGTTCGCTCGGCCTCAGCGTCACCCACGGCTGCGTGCGCCTGGGCGCCAAGGACCTCGAAGCAGTCTGGAAGGCGGCCCCGGTCGGCACAAAAGTGTACATGTACTGATGAGGCGCCCGATCCGCCTGCCGCGCGCGTCCTTCGTGGTCCTGATGTTGCTTGTCGCGCATGCCGCTGCGCCGCAGGCCGCGGACACGACGCTGGCGCGCCGCTCGTTCCTTGCCGAAGAGCTGGCCGCCGCAAAGTCGCAGAAGTTCTACCTGGTGTTCGACGAGCACGCGCCAGCAATCGACCTGAAGATCGAAGGCGTGCGCGTGCATCGCTTCGCGCTCGACAAGGCGGAGTTCGGTCAGTCCCGTCTTGCGGGCAGCGGCCAGCGGCAGTGGCCTGCCGTGTCCTTCGGCCTCGTGTCCGAGGTCCCGGAACCGGACCGCCCCCGGCTGCAGGTTCAGCAGGCCGACGAGGCGGACAAGGAGCGGGACGCGCGCATCAAGCAGGCGATCACGAAGGGCAAGAAGCCCGCCGGCGAGCTGGCGCTGACCGCGGGCGAGAAGGTCGCCGGTCTCTACGAGCAGGACGACGAGACGGCGCCGCTGACTTTCCGGCTGCAGTTCCAGCCCGACCTCGTGCTCGTCGTTCGTGGCGAGCCCAGGGCAGTGGATTTCGGCAGCCGCATGCGGCGCATCAAGTACCGGCTGCTGGAAGGCTGGCACGGGTTCGGCTCATGGCTGATCGGCAGGACCGTCGCAACCCGCCTGGTCGTCTATCTGCCACCCGAGGAGGCGCGCAGCCTCTTCAAGGTGCTCGACCCCGAGATCAAGCTGCTCGTCTACGCGCCGCCGCCTGGATAGCAACCTGGATGCGTGCTGGCCTCATGAGCCGGCCAACCCGCTCCCCGGCCCGAATCGCTGTCGGATAATCAGGGCTTTACGGCCCGGCGGCGAACGCTACACTTCAGCGTTGCCCGGCAACGGGAGCCGGCCGCAGGATGGGCGCGGGACACAAAACTCAATGAGTGTCAAAGACTTACTGGATTCACGCTCGCTTTCGGCCTGGCTCGAGGCCGCCGCCGAATCGGCCCCGGGCGGCGCAGTCGACTCGCTCGTGTGGCGCACCGCCGAGGGCCTGTCGGTCAAGCCCTTGTATACCGCCGCCGACCTCGCGGGCCTGTCGTACACGGACACCCTGCCCGGGTTCGAGCCGTTCCTGCGCGGCCCCCAGGCGACCATGTACGCGGTGAAGCCCTGGACGATCCGGCAGTACGCCGGCTTTTCCACGGCCGAGGCTTCCAACGAGTTCTACCGGAAATCGCTGGCGGCCGGTGGCCAGGGCATCAGCGTCGCCTTCGACCTCGCCACCCATCGCGGTTACGACAGCGATCACCCCCGCGTCACCGGCGACGTCGGCAAGGCCGGCGTCGCGGTCGACAGCGTCGAGGACATGAACATCCTCTTCCGCGGCATCCCGCTCGACCGCGTGTCGGTGTCCATGACCATGAACGGCGCCGTGCTGCCGGTGCTGGCGGCCTACGTGGTCGCGGCCGAGGAACAGGGCGTAGCGCAGGACCAGCTCTCCGGGACCATCCAGAACGACATCCTCAAGGAGTTCATGGTCCGCAACACCTACATCTATCCGCCGGCTCCCTCGATGCGGATCGTGGGCGACATCATCGAGTACACGGCACGCAACATGCCGAAGTTCAACTCGGTCTCGATCTCCGGCTATCACATGCAGGAAGCGGGCGCGAACCAGGCGCTGGAGCTCGCCTTCACGCTGGCCGACGGCAAGGAGTACGTGAAGACCGCCCTGGCCAAGGGCCTGGACGTCGACGAGTTCGCCCCGCGCCTGAGCTTCTTCTGGGCGATCGGCATGAACTTCTACCTCGAGATCGCCAAGATGCGGGCCGCGCGCCTGCTCTGGTGGCGCATCATGAGCGGATTCGGCGCGAAGCAGCCGAAGAGCCTGATGCTGCGCACGCACTGCCAGACCTCGGGCTGGAGCCTCACGGCGCAGGACCCGTTCAACAACGTGGTGCGCACCACGATCGAGGCCATGGCCGCGGTGTTCGGCGGCACGCAGAGCCTCCATACGAACAGCTTCGACGAGGCCATCGCGCTGCCGACCGAGGTCAGCTCGCGCATCGCGCGCAACACCCAGCTGATCATCCAGGAAGAGACCCACATCCCCAATGTGGTGGACCCCTGGGCCGGCAGCTACCTGATGGAGCGACTCACGCAGGACATGGCCGACAAGGCCTGGGCCATCATCGCGGAAGTCGACGCCATGGGCGGCATGACGCAGGCGGTCGAGAGCGGCTGGGCCAAGCTGAAGATCGAGGCGAGCGCGGCCGAGAAGCAGGCGCGCATAGACTCTGGTCGCGACGTCATCGTCGGCGTCAACAAGTACCGGCCCGGGCAGGAGGACCCGATAGACTTCCGCGACATCGACAACGTGGCGGTGCGCGAGAACCAGGTCCGTCGCCTGAAGGAACTGCGCGCCAGACGCGACCGGAACAAGGTCGAAGCGGCGCTGGCGGCGCTCACCGCGGCGGCCGGCAGCGGCAACGGCAACCTGCTCGAACTCTCGATCCAGGCGATGCGGTTGCGGGCCACGGTCGGCGAGGTGAGCGATGCACTGGAGAAGGCATGGGGGCGTCACCGTGCCAGCTCGAAGGAGGTCGTCGGCGTGTATGCAGCAGCCTACCAGAGCGGCGAGGGATGGGACTCGCTGAAGGGCGAGGTCGAGGGGTTTGCGGCGCGCGAAGGGCGCCGGCCGCGCATCCTGATCGCCAAGCTGGGGCAGGACGGGCACGATCGCGGCGCGCGCGTCGTGGCCAGCGCGTTCGCGGACCTCGGCTTCGACGTCGACGTCGGCCCGTTGTTCCAGACCCCGCAGGAATGCGCGCGACAGGCCATCGAGAACGACGTGCACGCCGTCGGCGTCAGCACGCTCGCCGCCGGCCACAAGACGCTGGTCCCGCAGATCATCGAGTCGCTGCGTGCGCAGGGCGCGGACGACATCGTCGTGTTCGTCGGCGGCGTGGTGCCGCCGCAGGACTACGAGTTCCTGTACTCGGCCGGCGTGAAGGGAATCTATGGCCCCGGCACGCCCATTCCCGCGAATGCCCGCGATGTGCTCGGCCACATCAACCGCGCCCGTGCCGGCTGAACCAGACCAGCTGATCGTCGAGGCCGTGCGCAGCGGCGACCGGCGCGGGCTGGCCAAGGCCATTACGCTGCTCGAGTCCGCCCGCCCCGACCATCGCCGGCGCGCGGACGCCGTGCTGAATTCGCTGCTGCCGCACACCGGTGGGGCCATGCGGCTCGGCATTTCCGGCGTGCCGGGGGTCGGCAAGTCCACGTTCATCGAGACGCTGGGCCTCGCGCTGATCGCAAGAGGGCACAAGGTCGCGGTACTCGCCATCGACCCCTCCTCGGCCGTCTCGGGCGGCTCGATCCTCGGCGACAAGACGCGCATGGAACGGCTCTCGGTGAACGATGCGGCCTACATCCGGCCGAGCCCCTCTTCCGGGACGCTGGGCGGCGTCGCCGACCGGACACGCGAGACGATGCTGCTCTGCGAGGCCGCCGGTTACGACGTGGTCATCGTCGAGACGGTCGGCGTGGGCCAGTCGGAAACCGCGGTCGCCGGCATGACGGACATGTTCGTGCTGCTGCAGCTGCCGAATGCCGGCGACGACCTGCAGGCCATGAAGAAGGGCGTGACGGAACTCGCCGACCTGGTGGTGATCAACAAGGCCGACATCGACGCGGCGGCAGCGGCGCGTGCCCAGGCGCAGATCGGCGGCGCGCTGCGAACCCTGCGCTTCAGCGGCAATCCCGACCAATCCGCCGCGTACTGGCAGCCCCGCGTCATCCAGGTGAGCGCGCTCACCGGCGCCGGCGTCGACGCCTTCTGGAAGGAGGTCACGGGATTCCAGGCCGTGCAGCGAGCGAATGGCGAGTTCGACGCACGTCGCCGCGCGCAGGCGCTGGACTGGATGTGGGACATCGTGCGTGCGCGCCTGCTGACCGACTTCCGCGAGTCGCCGGCCGTGAAGGCGGCATTGCCGGGCGTGCTCGACGCGGTGCGCGAGGCGCGCATCGCGCCGTCCGCCGCCGCCGGCTCCCTGCTCGATCTTTTCGAACGATCGGTCAATCGACCGTAGCAAGGTAATACCGAAGTGAAGGACATCACCCAGCAGCTCGAAGACAAGCGCGCCCAGGCCCGCCTCGGCGGCGGCCCGGAGCGCATCGCCACGCAGCACGAAAAAGGCAAGCTGACCGCCCGCGAGCGGATCGGGCTGCTCCTCGACGAGGGATCGTTCGAGGAGTGGGACATGTTCGTCGAACATCGCTGCGCGGACTTCGGGATGGCGGACAACAAGATTCCCGGCGATGGCGTCGTCACCGGCTACGGCATGATCAACGGACGACCGGTATTCGTCTTCAGCCAGGACTTCACGGTGTTTGGCGGCGCGCTGTCCGAGGCCCATGCCGAGAAGATCTGCAAGATCATGGACATGGCGGTGCGGGTCGGCGCGCCGGTCATCGGCATGAACGACTCCGGCGGCGCGCGGATCCAGGAGGGCGTCGCGTCGCTCGGCGGCTACGCCGAGGTGTTCCAGCGCAATGTCACCGCATCGGGCGTGATCCCGCAGATCAGCCTGGTCATGGGGCCGTGCGCCGGAGGCGCCGTCTACAGTCCGGCCATGACGGATTTCATCTTCATGGTGAAGGACAGTTCCTACATGTTCGTCACCGGGCCGGAGGTCACCAGGACGGTCACCCACGAGGAAGTCACGTCCGAGGAACTGGGAGGCGCCCTCACGCACACCACCAGGAGCGGAGTCGCGGACCTCGCCCTGGAGAACGACGTGGATGCGATCCTGCAGGCGCGGCGCCTGTTCGATTTCCTGCCGCTCAGCAACCGCGAGAAGCCGCCGGTCCGGCGCTCGGGCGATCCGGCCACGCGTGAGGAAATGTCGCTCGACACGCTGGTGCCGGACAACCCGAACAAGTCCTACGACATGAAGGAACTGATCACGAAGATCGTCGACGACGGCGACTTCTTCGAACTGCAGCCCGACTATGCCGGCAACATCATCATCGGCTTCGGCCGCATGGACGGGCAGACGGTCGGTTTCATCGCCAACCAGCCGCTGGTGCTGGCCGGTTGCCTCGACATCAGGAGCAGCATCAAGGCCGCTCGTTTCGTGCGCTTCTGCGACGCGTTCTGCATTCCTGTCGTGACCCTGGTGGACGTGCCCGGATTCATGCCTGGATCCGCCCAGGAGCACGGCGGCATCATCAAGCACGGCGCCAAGCTGCTGTACGCCTACGCCGAGTGCACGATCCCGAAGATCACGCTGATCACGCGCAAGGCCTATGGCGGCGCGTACGACGTCATGGCCTCGAAGCACCTGCGTGGCGACGTGAACTTCGCGTGGCCGAGCGCCGAGATTGCGGTCATGGGCGCCAAGGGCGCCGTCGAGATCATCTTCCGCGACGAAAAGAGCGATCCCGTGAAGCTCGCGGCCCGCGAGGCTGAATACCGGGCAAAGTTCGCGAACCCGTTCGTGGCTGGCGCACGCGGCTACATTGACGACATCATCCAGCCGCACGGCACTCGCCGGCGCATCTGCCGCTCGCTGGTGATGCTGCGCGACAAGAAGATCGAGGAGCCGTGGCGCAAGCACGGCAACATCCCGCTCTGAAGGCCGGGAAAGGGCGGCGAGTGTTCAAGAAGATCCTGATTGCCAATCGAGGCGAGATCGCCTGCCGGGTCATCAAGACCGCGCGCCGGCTCGGGATCGCCACCGTGGCCGTGTACTCCGAGGCGGACCGCGTCGCGCAGCACGTCCAGCTCGCCGACGAGGCGGTGTTCCTCGGCCCTGCGCCGAGCGTCGAGTCGTACCTCGTCGCCGACAAGCTGATCGCAGCCTGCCTGCAGACCGGCGCGGAGGCGCTGCACCCCGGCTATGGCTTCCTCTCGGAGAACGCGGCATTCGCGCGGCGCGTCGAGGAGGCTGGCATCGTGTTCATCGGGCCAAAGCACCTCTCGATCGCGGCCATGGGCGACAAGATCGAATCCAAGGCGCTCGCGGCCAGGGCCGGCGTGAGCACGATTCCTGGCCACAACGCTTCCATTGCGACGCCCGAGGAAGCGGTGGCGATCGCCCGGACGGTCGGCTATCCCGTCATGATCAAGGCGACCGCCGGCGGCGGCGGCAAGGGCCTGCGGGTCGCGTTCAACGACAAGGACGCCTTCAGCGGCTTCAACTCCTGCCGCGCCGAGGCGCGCAACAGTTTCGGCGACGACCGGGTGTTCATCGAGAAGTACATCGAGGAGCCACGCCACATCGAGATCCAGGTCCTCGGCGATTCGCACGGCAACTGCCTGTACCTGTGGGAGCGCGAATGCTCCATCCAGCGGCGCCACCAGAAGGTGATCGAGGAGGCGCCGAGCCCGTTTCTCGACGACCCGACGCGCAGGCGCATGGGCGAGCAGGCGGTGACGCTGGCGAAGGCGGTGAATTACCAGTCGGCCGGCACGGTCGAGTTCGTGGTCGGCAAGGACCGCAGCTTCTTCTTCCTCGAGATGAACACGCGCCTGCAGGTCGAGCACCCGGTGACCGAGTGCATCACCGGACTCGACCTCGTCGAGCAGATGATCCGGATCGCGGCGGGCGAGCAGCTGGCGCTCAGGCAGGACGACATCCCGCGCCGCGGCTGGGCGATCGAGTGCCGCATCAACGCCGAGGATCCGTTCCGCAACTTCCTGCCGTCCTCCGGGCGGCTGGTGAAGTACCGACCGCCCCCACAGGCCATGGAGGCGTCGCTGCCCGTTCCCGACGACGGCGGCGTGCGGGTGGACACCGGGGTCTGCGAAGGCGGCGAGATCCCGATGCACTACGACTCGATGATCGCCAAGCTCATCGTGAAGGGGAAGGACCGCGCCGAGGCGATCGCCCGGATGCGCGAAGCGCTGAACGCCTTCGTCATCCGCGGCGTCTCCAGCAATATCTCGTTCCAGGCCGCGCTGCTGGCACACCCGCGCTTCAATTCCGGCCAGTTCAACACGGGATTCATCGCCGAGGAGTACCCCGACGGCTTCGCGGGCGCGTCCGTGTCGGACGAGACGCCGCATTTCCTGCTCGCACTCGCCGCAACGGCCGAGGTCAGCCTGCGCGAGCTGGCGGCTGGCATCGACGGCCAGTTCCAGGGATACGTCTCTCACGCGCGCGAGGCCTTCACGGTCGTGACCGCCGCACGGGACGGCGGGCGGCTCTACACGCCGTTGTCCGCGGCCAGCGACGGCGACGTCATGGTCGTGACCATCGGCGGGCACCGCCATCGCATCACGTTCGATGGCGCGCCGCGCGACATCGTCGTGCGGGGGACATTCGACGACCGGCTCTGGTGCGCGCAGATCGAGCGCGTGGGCCTCGGTTGGCACATCACTCATGACGGGGTGGTCGAGGCGGTTCGCGTGCTGGCACCGCGCGACGCCGAGTTGCTCGCGCTGATCCCTGTCAAGCCACCGCCGGACCTGTCGAAGTTCCTGCTGTCACCGATGCCCGGCCTGCTGGTCGACATTCCGGTGCTGCCGGGCCAGACCGTGAAGGCCGGCGAGAGGCTGGCGGTGATCCAGGCCATGAAGATGGAGAACATCCTGTTTGCGCAGCAGGACCAGGTGGTCGGGGAGATCGCTGCGAAGAAGGGCGACAGCCTGGCGTTCGGCCAGGTCATCATGGAGTTCACATGAGCGACCCACGACCATTTCGCGTGCTCGGCGTCCAGCAGATCGCGGTCGGAGCGCTGGCCAAGGACCGCCTGCGCACGCTCTGGATCGACATGCTCGGCCTCGAGTTCACCGGCAGCTTCGTTTCCGGACGAGAGAACGTGGACGAGGACATCTGCGCCATCGGCCGCGGCGCGCACCGGGTCGAGGTGGACCTCATGCAGCCGCTGGATCCGCAGAAGAAGCCCGCCGTGCATGCGGTACCGCTCAATCACGTCGGTCTTTGGGTCGACGACCTGCCCAGGGCCGTCGAGTGGCTTGGCGCGCAGGGCGTGCGCCTTGCGGAGGGGGGCATCCGCAGGGGCGCCGCCGGCCACGACATCTGCTTCCTGCACCCGAAGGCGAACGAGGAGTTCCCCATCTGTGGCGAAGGGGTGCTGATCGAACTCGTGCAGGCACCGCCGGAGGTCATCGCCGCGCTCGGCGGCAGTTAGGCCCGCGCCCGACCGCAATACGCTTCGGGAACTGCTGATTCCGGTTCCCCGCCACCGCGCTGGCCGGATGCTAACATCGATTCCGCGCGACGCGATCCACTCCCGACGGAGGGTCCATGGCGTACAAGCCGTTCAATTCATTCGAGATCGCCCAGAGGAAGTTCGACCAGGCGGCCGACATACTCGAGCTCGACTCGGGCACGCGCGAGCTGCTGCGATGGCCGCTCCGCGAGTACCAGTTCGGCATCCCGGTCCGCATGGACGACGGGACCGTCAAGGTGTTCCGCGGCTTTCGGGTCCAGCACAACGACGCGCGCGGACCGTCCAAGGGCGGCATCCGTTTCCACCCGCTCGAGACGATCGACACCGTGCGCGCGCTGGCGATGTGGATGACCTGGAAGTGCTCGGTCGTGGACATTCCGCTCGGCGGCGCCAAGGGCGGCGTGGTCTGCGATCCGCACAACCTCAGCAACCGCGAGCAGGAGCAGATCTGCCGTGGCTGGATCCGCCAGGTGGCGCGGGACATCGGTCCGGCTACCGACGTTCCCGCGCCGGACGTCATGACGACTGCGCAGCACATGTTGTGGATGCTGGACGAGTACGAGTGCATCCGGGGCGCCAAGGCGCCGGGGCTGATCACCGGCAAACCGGTCGGCATGGGCGGCTCGATGGGTCGCAACGAGGCCACCGGCTTCGGCGTCGTGTTCACGCTGCGCGAGGCACTCAAGGAACTCGGCATGCGGCCCTCGGACACGAAGGCCGCCGTGCAGGGATTCGGCAACGTCGCGCAGAACGCCATTCGCCTGTACCAGCAGATCGGCGGCACCGTGACCTGCGTTTCGTGCTGGGACCAGGCCGACCAGGCTGCCTACGCCTACGTCAGGAAGACCGGCGTCGATCTGGACGAGCTGCTCGGCATCACGGACCGCTTCGGCGGCATCGACAGGAAGCGCGCGCCCGACCTCGGCTACGAGGTCCTCGACGGCGAGCGCTGGCTGGAACAGGACGTCGACATCCTGATCCCCTGCGCACTCGAGAACCAGATCACCGCCGACAATGTCGAGAACATCTCGAAGCGCGTGCGCATCATCGCCGAGGGCGCGAACGGGCCCACCACGCCCGAGGCCGACGCGGTGATCGACCAGCGCGGGATTTTCGTGATCCCGGACTTCCTGGCCAATGCCGGCGGCGTCACCTGCAGTTATTTCGAGCAGGTCCAGAGCAACATGAACTACTTCTGGGAAAAGGACGACGTGCTGGGCAGGCTCGACATCAAGATGACCGCGGCGTTCATCGCGGTGAGCGAACTCGCGCGCAAGCGCAAGCTGCGCATGCGCGACGCGGCGTATGTCATCGCGGTCAGTCGCGTAGCCAAGGCGTGCAAAGACCGCGGCTGGGTCTAGGATGGCGCCCTCGCCCCGCGAGTTGCCATTCTTCGACCGGAGCTTCTTCAACGCCAGGGAGACGCTCACGCGCATCGGCACCGGCGAGCTCGGCGGCAAGGCAGCCGGCCTCGTGCGCATCAGCGACGTGCTGGGCACGACCTTCTCCGCAGGGACCGGCAGTCCGCCGGTCCAGGTCGCCATTCCCACGCTGACGGTACTGACGACGACGGTGTTCGACACATTCATGGGCGCAAACCGGCTCAGCGAGATCGCGCTGTCCGACGAGCCCGACGACCGCATCGCCCACGCATTCCAGCGCGCGGAGCTTCCCGTCGAGGTGGTAGGCGACCTGCGCGCGCTGGTGCGGGAAGTGCACACGCCACTGGCGGTGCGCTCCTCGAGCCTGCTCGAGGACGCGATGTTCCGGCCGTTCGCCGGCGTCTACGGCACCAAGATGATCCCCAACAACCAGCCGGACGCCGACACGCGCTTCCGTCACCTCGCCGAAGCGGTGAAGTTCGTCTGGGCTTCCACCTTCTTTCGCGAAGCCAGGGATTACCTTCGCGCCACCGGCCAGCGCATCGGGGACGAGAAGATGGCGGTGTTGATTCAGGAGGTCGTGGGCCGCCGTCACGGCGACCGGTTCTACCCTGACATCTCCGGCGTGGCACGGTCGTACGATTTCTACCCGTTTGGCGCCGGGCAGCCGTCCGACGGTGTGGTCAACGTCGCGCTCGGGCTCGGCAAGACGATTGTGGACGGCGGCGTTTGCTGGACGTTCTCACCGGCCCGGCCTCGTGCGACCCCGCCATTTGCTTCCGCCGCCGATCTGCTGCGCCGCACGCAGACGTCATTCTGGGCGGTCAACATGGGCCGCCCGCCGGAGTACGATCCGATCCGGGAGACCGAGTACCTGCTGCAGGCGACCCTCGACGATGCCGATTTCGACGGCACGCTTCGCCACGTTGCCTCGACCTACAACGCCAGCTCCGACCGCCTGTCGATCGGCGTCGGCGGTGCAGGGCCGCGCGCACTGACCTTCGCTCCGATCCTCGTGCTCGAGGAAGTGCCGCTGGCCGCGACCCTGCGCAGCCTGCTCGACATGTGCGAGAAGGAAGTCTCAGGCCCGGTCGAGATCGAGTTTGCCCTGACACTCGAGCCGGGCCCCTCGATCACGGCCCGGCTCGGCTTCCTGCAGGTGCGCCCGATGGTCGTGACCGACGAGTCCGTCGAGGTCACGGATGCCGAGATGAGGTCTGGCGATGCCCTGCTCGCTTCGACTGCCATCATGGGCAACGGCATCGAGCGCGGTATTCACGACGTGGTCTACGTCAAGCCCGGCGCTTTCGAGGCGCGGCACACCCGGGCGATCGCCACCGAACTCGCCGGCATCAACCACCGCCTGCAGACCGAGGGACGGCCGTACATCCTGATCGGCTTCGGCCGCTGGGGCAGCGCCGACCCGTGGCTCGGCATCCCGGTCCAGTGGGGGCAGATCTCCGGCGCGCGCGCGATCGTCGAGGTGACCCGGCCCGACATGAATGTCGATGCCAGCCAGGGCTCTCACTTCTTCCACAACGTCTCCAGCTTCCGCGTGGCCTACCTGGCGGTTCACCACGACGCGCCGTACAAGATCGACTGGCGAAGGCTCGATGCGGCGTCCACAATCGCAGAGACAAACTTCATGCGCCACGTCCGGCTGCCCGGCGAGGTGGTCGTGAAGCTCGATGGCCGCCGGCGCCGCGGCGTCGTGCTGGCCAGCGAACTCGCCGCCGACCGTGCCACGGAGACCTCGGCATGACTTCTTCCGACCGCTCGGTACAGCAGATCCTCGACGCCCTGCAGGAACGGGCCAAGGAGCTCAACTGCCTGTACGCGGTGGACGACCTGATTCACCGCAAGGGCCGCCCGACGGACGAGATATTGCAGGGCGTCATCGAGGCCCTGCCAGCGGGCTGGCAGTATCCAGGCGTCTGCCGCCCGCGGATCACCTACCTGGGCAAGGCGATCCAGCCGCCGGACTTCGTGATAACGCCGTGGGTTCAGCGCGCCGACCTGGTGGTCGACAACGAAGTCATCGGGGCCGTGGAGGTGTACTACACCGAGGCCCGGCCCGTTGCCGACGAAGGACCATTCCTGAAGGAAGAGCGCAGGCTGCTGGCGACGATCGCCGACCGGCTGGCGTTCTTCCTTGGGCAGCGCGGCCTGCGCACGTCGCCGGCCCCCGAGCGCGGCGCCGATTCCAAGCCCGAGTGGTGGGCGATCATCGACTTCCTGCGCCGCACCGACCACGTCCTGCTGCGTCGCATCTCGCGCAAGATCGTCAACCGGTTGAACTGGCAGGGCGTGCCGAAGGCGCGCGAGTTGCTGCAACGCTTCGCCCCGCTGCTGGAGGCTGGCGACGATACCAACGGCAACCGTCCGACTCGCCGCACCGCCATCAGGGATTTCCTGGCGCTCAGCGACGAGGCGTTCAGGATCGCCGCGGAAAACCTGACCGACGAAGAAACGATCTCGATGATCCACCAGTGGATCAAGGACGACAAGGCCAACTTCCTGCTGGAGGTGATTGAAAACCAGCAGAGTTCGCTTGGCGACATTGCCGACGCCATCGATCGCTACGAGCACCTGGAGGTCCACGACCGGGACCTGTCCCGCAGCGTGCGGACGGCGATGCGCGTGATGCTTACCCGGCGGATACTCTCGGATCGCCTCGAGTACATCAATGTCGCCAAGAACTACGTCGAGGTCAACGACTTCTACCCGCTCGTGCGACGCACCATCGCGCCTGCCGGCAGCCACGGCAAGCTCGGTGGCAAGAGCGCCGGGCTGTTCCTCGCCGAGAGCATCATTCGACGATCGCATGAATACGCCGACCTGCTGCGGCACATCCGGGTCCCGGAGACCTGGTACGTGACCTCGGACGCGCTGCTCGACTTCCTGCGCCACAACGACCTCGAGGACCTGTACGACCGCAAGTACATGGAAATCGAGCAGGTCCGCCTCGAGTATCCGAACGTCGTTCAGCTGTTCAAGAGCTCGCCGTTCTCGCCGGACATGGTCCGGGGGCTCGGGTCGGCACTGGACCAGCTCGAGGGCCGGCCGTTGATCGTGCGCAGCTCGAGCCTGCTCGAGGACCAGATGGGCGCTGCGTTCTCGGGCAAGTACAAGAGCCTGTTTCTCGCCAACACCGGGACCAAGGCCGCGCGGCTCGCCGAGCTGATGGACGCCATTGCCGAGGTCTACGCGTCGGTGTTCGGACCAGACCCGATCGACTATCGCGCCGAGCGCGGCCTGCTCGATCTCCACGAGGAGATGGGCATCCTGATCCAGGAGGTGGTCGGGACGCGGGTCGGCAAGTACTTCTTCCCGTCCTTTGCCGGGGTCGCCTTCAGCAACAACGAGTTCCGCTGGTCGCCGCGCATCCAGCGCGAGGACGGCCTGGTACGCCTGGTCGCAGGCCTGGGCACGCGCGCCGTCGACCGCCTGGCAGACGACTACACGATCCTGCTCTCTCCCGGACAGCCCGGACTGCGGGCCAACGTCACGCCGGACGAGATCGCGCGGTACTCGCCGAAGCGCATCGATGTCATCGACATGGAGAACGGCGCGTTCACCACGCTCGATGTGCAGGCGCTGATTCGGGAGTGCGGTCATGACTACCCCGCCCTGCGCCGCATCGTGTCGGTGGCGGGCGACGACGGCATGCTGCGGCCCGTGGCCTTCGACACGTCGCTTGAACGCGAGCACCCGGTCGTGACCTTCGAGGGGCTGGTCAGCGAGACGTCGTTCATGGCGCAGATCAAGGCGCTGCTCGAGGTCCTGCGGGACAAGATGGGCACGCCGGTCGACATCGAGTTCGCCTCGAACGGCACCGACCTGTACCTGCTGCAGTGCCGCCCGCAGAGCTTCGCCGAGTCCGACCAGCCGGCGCCGATCCCTCGTGAAATCCCGCGCGACCGCCTCGTCTTCTCGGCGAACCGCTACGTCTCAAACGGACGCGTGCCGGACATCACGCACATCGTCTATGTCGATCCCGAGGCCTACGCGGCGCTCGGCGACCTCAAGGACTTCAAGCAGGTCGGCCGGGTGGTCAGCAGGCTCAACAAGCTGCTGCCGAAGCGGCAGTTCATCCTGATTGGTCCCGGACGCTGGGGCAGCCGCGGAGACGTGAAGCTCGGCGTCAACGTCACCTATTCCGACATCAGCAATGCCGCCGTCCTGGCCGAGGTCGCGCGCAAGACCGGGCAGTACCTTCCCGAGTTGTCGTTCGGCACGCATTTCTTCCAGGATCTCGTCGAGGCTTCGATCCGCTACCTGCCGCTGTACCCCGATGATGAGGGTGTGCACTTCGACGAGGCCTTCCTGGCGCGCTCGCCCAATATCCTCGACCGGCTGCTGCCAGAGCAGGCCCGCCTCGGCCACGTCGTGCGCGTCATCGACGTTCCAGGGGTGACGGACGGACAGGTGCTCAAGGTGCTCATGAATGCCGAGCTCGGCGAGGCGGTCGGGATGCTGGCGGCACCCGGAGAATTCGCACCCGGCATCCGCGAGGAGGTCGCGCGGCGCGGCGCGACGCCCACCGAGGAATTCTGGCGCTGGCGGCTGAGGATGGCCGAGCGCATCGCAGAACAGATCGACCCGGATCGTCTCGGCGTGGCAGCACTCTACGTTTTCGGCAGCACCAAGAACGCCAGCGCCGGACCCGGCAGCGACATCGACCTGATCGTCCACTTCCGCGGAACGCCGCAGCAACGCGACGAGATGACCGCCTGGCTCGACGGCTGGGGCCGTTGCCTGGCCGAGGTGAACTACCTGCGAACCGGCTACCGGACCACCAACCTGCTGGATGTGCACGTCGTGACGGATGACGACATCGAGCGGCGCACGGTCTTCGCGACCAAGATCGGCGCCGTGACCGATGCCGCCCGGCCGTTGACGCTGCGGACCACGGCAGGCGCCCGCGACGGCAGTTAGCCCGCCAGCCGCGCCCAGATCATGCGTCAGAGCAGCGCCCGCGTCGCGTCGCCGGGTCGTTCGGCGTCGAATCGCACCAGCGCCAGTTCGGGGCCATCGTGAGCCGCGGAGATCGACACCGTCTTGCCAATGCGTTCCATCCAGGCCCCCGTCAGCCGCGCCGACTCGTGGATGTGGCCGTGCAGGGTCACGCGCGGCTCGCGCGCCTCGATGAACCGGCGGATCGCGATACTGCCGACATGCACGTCCAGCGGAACATGCTCGTGCTGCTGGCCGTCGAGCGCGGCGCGGTCGAGCTTTGTGTCGTAGGGCGGCGAGTGGAACAGGCAGATGGCCCGCCGCATGTCAGCGTCGCCGGCCAGTTTCTCGAGGTCCTTCTGGATCGTCCCGTTGCGCAACTCGCGAGCGGGTACCTCCACCGTGCGACGGCCCTCCTCGGGCGAGGCGCAGCCGGGGTCCACGTAGCGCGAGACGTCGTAACGCTCCCAGTCCTTGAGGTGAAACGGCGTCGGCGGCACGTGGGCGTAGCCGAAGACGGTGAAGCCCCCCGCGAGATCGAAGCGCCGCTCGTGGGCATATGACCACAGGCCCGTTTCGCCCACCTCGATGAACGCTGGCTCGAACGCCCGTGGGTCGTCATTACCGAGAATCACGAAGACGCGCGGATAGCCGGTGCCGAGCCTGTTCCGGGCTGCGGCGAAGCCTGGCGCCAGGTACTCGCGCACAAAATCGCGCCCGTCAGTGTTGCGGGCAAAGTGCGGCAAGAGGTCGCCGCCCAGGAATACGGCCGCAGGCCGCTCGGCAGTGATGGCGGCCCACAGTTTCTCGTAGCGGCCTTGCGACCCGTGCAGATCGGTGACGAACAGGCAACTCGTAGACGTGAGACCCACGCGCGCACGCTCCTCCGCGTTGCTGCAAGAATGATCGAAAGGACAACGCCGGCATCGTCGCCCGCGCGCGAGCCCCCGTCAACGGCGCCTGGTCACGCCCTTCCATTGTCGGCGCGCCGTGGATACCGCGGTCGTCGCGGAGACGCTTCGGGCCCGCGAATTCGACGCGAAATCGGCGTAAGATCAGCAACTCGGCGCAGACCTGCAGCGACCACCATTGCGGCTCCAACGAGCCATCCGGAATCGGTTCGCGCCTTCCGGTTCATGTTCGGGCGGTGGCAGTGGGTCCTGGCATTTCGAACGCTTCCTGGACGGAGGATGAGGACATGATGGGAGACAGAAAGCTGCGTGGAACCTTGTTATGCATCGCACTGCTGGTGGCCGGTTGTTCGTCACCGTCCGGTCCCACGGATCCGTCGGCAACCGATGCGCCAGGTCCGGGGCCTGCGCCGGCGGCGACCCAGGCAGCGCCACCAGACATGCCGCCGGAAGCTACCGCCGCTTCGTCCACCGAACCGCCACCGGCCGCCACGCCGGTCGATCCGGTATCCGCGGTCCCTGCTTCGGCGCCATCGTCACCCGTTGCGGCGACCGCCCCACCGCCGTCACCGGCGCCCAAACCCGTCGCGCTGAATCAGCCCGCGCCTTCCGCACCGGCCGCGGCTCCGGTGACGGCTCCCGCTGCGCCGGCGGCTGCGGCGACCCCGGTTGCGACGGCAGCCCCGGCCAAGGCCGTCGTCGATCCAGGCGGTCCCGTAGCGGTGGCCGCGACGAAACCCGGCCTCAGCCGTGTCGGCAGCGACAAGTGCGACGTGTGCCACGAGGTGCAGTTCGCCTCGTGGGCCAAGACCGCACACGCTGCGCGCAATCCGCCGCTGGATTGCGAGGGCTGCCACGGACCGGGCAGCGGGTACAAGACCATGGCGATCATGAAGGACCCCGCCAAGGCGCGGGCCGCTGGCCTGGTCATGCCCGAGCGCTCGTTTTGTTCGCAATGCCATGTGAAGGGCGTGACCGACGACCTGCTGAAGCGGGCTCACGCGCACGACGACCAGGCTGGCTGAGTCTTTCGAGCTGCGGCGGAACCGACAAGCAGGTCCGCCGAGACAGTACCCTGGGGCGCCCGGCGTTCGCGACAGGCGAGCGCCGGGCGCGTATCACGGACCCCGTGGCCTAGGCCGCTTTGCCCCTGGCCATCGCCTGCACATCGCACGCCGCGAGGCGTTTCCCACCGATGGCCCAGTCGCCGCTTTCGAACTCGTTGATTCGAACCCAGGTCACGGGCCGCATGTTCTCGCCCTCCACCTCGATCATCGCGGCGGTGACCTTGTCGATCAGCTGCTTCTTCTGCTGCGGTGTGAACACGTCCTTGATCACGTCGATTGTTACCAGTGGCATGAATTTCTCCTTCAGTTGCCTAGTTTGGACTTCAGATGCTCGATGACCTGGCCCATCGGGCCGGCCGGGCTGAATTCGACGGCTTCGTAGTCCTCGTCGACCCAGACCGTGTGTCCGGGCGGCCAGTAATAGACGTCGCCGGCGTGCACGACTTCCTTGCGGCCGTCCGCGTAACGTACGTTTATCGACCCCTTCAGCACGGTGCCCCAGTGCGGGCACTGGCAGAGGTCCTGCGGCATGCCGACGAGCAGCGGCGTGGCGTCCGCGCCCTTCGGGAAGCGGATGCGCGCGACGTTGATGTCGGCCCAGTCCTGTGCCTGGATGCAGACGCCGCCTGCCTCGAGGCGAATCGGCAGTTCGGTCCGTGTCTGTTTCACGCCTGTCTCCTGGTCTGGCTCACGTCCGCGGACCCTCCGCAGACTGTGGACACATTTGTACGCACCGCAGCCCGCCATTGCTTGCAGACGGCATGGAGATCTCAGGGAGATTTCTAGGCGATCGAGCCGGACTGTTCTATCCTCGCCTCCATGATCTACCGGTTCGGCCCATTCGAACTGGACCTTGACACGGTCGAGTTGCGCGCAGGGGGCAAGACCCTCCCAGTGGAGCCGCAGGTGTTCGCCCTGCTCGCCTTCCTCGTCGAGCACAGCGAGCGGCTCGTTTCCAGGGACGAAATCCTGGAGAAGGTCTGGGACGGACGCGTCGTCACCGACTCTGCGCTGGCCAGTCGCGTGAAGTCGGCGCGCAAGGCGCTTGGCGATGATGGCAAGGCGCAGCGGTTCATCAAGACCATCCACGGCCGGGGATTCCGGTTCGTGGCGGAAGTGCGCGTCGAGCGCAATGAACCACGGTTGCTTGCGACGACGGACGCCGGACCGGACGGCGCCTCGCAGGCCCACGCCCCGACCGAGGCCGCCGATTCCGATTCGCGACCGTCGATCGCCGTGCTGCCCTTTCATCTCATCGGCGACGCGGGGCCGTACGCCACGATTGCCGACGCCCTGCCCCATGAACTGATCACCGAGCTGGCGCGCCTGCGCTGGCTCTTCGTCACTGCGCGAGGCTCCTCGTTCCGCCTGCGCGCGCCCGATGCCGATATGCGCGAGGTCGGCCGGCTGCTGAACGTGCGCTATTGCCTGTCGGGCACCGTGGAAGTGACCGGCCACCGCCTTTCCGTCACGACGCAGCTTGTCGATACACGGGGTGGCGGCGTCGTCTGGGCGGACCACTACACAGGCCCGGTCGCCGATGTGCACTCGATACGCACCGAGATCCGCTCGAAGATTCTCACGGCGCTCGAGATCCACATTCCGCTTCATGAGGCGGCCCGCGCGCGCCTCGTGGTCACCGAGAATCTCGACGCGTGGTCGGCCTATCATCTTGGCCTGCAGCACGTGTACCGCTTCAATCGCATGGACAACGCGGTGGCGGCCGGGCTGTTCGGGCGCGCGATCGCGCAGGACCCGGGCTTCGCGCGCGCCCACGCGGGCCTCTCGTTCGTGCACTTCCAGACCGCCTTCATGCGGCAGACCGATGACATCGCCGGCGAAACGGCCCTGGCCCGCAGCTGCGCCCAGCGCGGCCTCGATCTCGACCCGCTCGATCCGTTCGTCAACTTCACCATGGGTCGCAGCTTCTGGCTTGATGGCGATCTCGACCGCGCCCTGGCGTGGCTCGAGCGCGCGACGTCGCTCAGCCCGAACTACGCACAGGGGATTTACGCCCGCGGATGGACGGAAACGCTGGCCGGCAGCGGGCTCGAGGGCCGTGGACACGTCGACTTTGCGATGCGCCTGAGCCCGATCGACCCGTTGTATTACGCGATGCTCGGCACACGTGCCCTGACGCACATCGCACAGGGCGAGGATGTCGAGGCGGCGAACTGGGCCCAGCGCGCGGCGCGATCGCCGGGCGCGCATGTGCTGATCGCAATGATCGCCGCGGTCGCCCAGTCACTGGCGGGCAATGAAACGCTTGCTGCGGCGTGGGCGGCCAATGTGCGTGAGCGCAGTCCACTGCTCAGACGCGAGGATTTCTTCCGCGCGTTTCCGATGAGGCCGGAGTCGATGCGGGCACGTACGGCGGCAGCGCTGGAGCGGCTCGGGTTCTAGCCCAGGCGCTAGTACGCCTGCTGCAACTCTTCGCGGACCAGGCTTTGTAATTGCTGCTGGCCAAAGCTGGGCAGCGGCCGGCCGTTGACGAAGTACTCCGGCGTCGCCACGACTTTCAGCACGATGGCGTCGCTGCGGTCCCGATCCATGCGCTGAATGACTTCCACGGCGTTCATGTCGGCCATGAGCCGCTCGGTATTCAGGCCCACTCCTGCAATGGCCGGCACGACCATGTCCGGCTGGACGACGTGGTTCGGCACCCATTGGCGCTGCGTTGCCAGCAGCGCTTCCAGCGTCTGCCAGTACTTGTCCTGCTTGCGGCTCGCCTCCAGGATCCGGACCACGTACTCAGAACCGCGATGGAATGCTACGTGACGAGTCGACAGGCGGATCCTGCCCGGGTTCTCTGCCATCCACTGCTTGACCAATGGGAAGAACAGGGCACAGGTCTCGCATGCGGGATCGAGAAACTCGACGACATGAACCCGCGCGCCCGGATCGCCCAGCGCCGGCGAATGATCGCTCGCCAGCGCCGCCTGACGTGCCGCGGCCGCGGCTTGCGACGACTGCGTCTCCTGCCTCTTGTACAGGACGGTTCCGGCCACGAGAGCAAGCAGTACCGCCACGACCAGACCGACGACGGTGCTCCTGCGGCCGTACCGGCTCGCCTGGGGCGCCGTAGCTGCCGGCGGTCCCTGGTGCGGCTGGTTCGGCAGGTTTCTCTGGGTCTTTCGGCTCATGGCGACTCCGGTCCCTGGCCGCTCGTGGCGGTGCGATGTTCCAGCGCGCAGTCTGCCCGAACGGGTACGGCCCGCCAAGCGGCTGGATTGAACCGCCGGCACGCGGATTTTGGGACCGCCCCGACGCCGATCCCAGCGAACCGGAGACGTCCTAAGTCTCTGTTCTGCATGAGATCGGCGCCTTCCCGAGTCCGATGGATACGACTCCGATCAGTCTCGGGCGGCTACGCTTCGGCTGCGCACATGAACTGCTATGCAGGCTCAGGTGACGTATCGTCTGGTGTCGTCCATGACGCCCAGGTGCCAGCTGTGCAAACAAGGACTCACAGGAATTCGTCGTCGTGAAAATGCGATTACACAAGAAGATCGGGCGCACATTCCGGCAGAGACTTCGAAACACCATTCTATCCAAGCACGGAGTGGCTGTGCTGGCGAATACATGGAACGGCCTGCTGTTAGTTGAGGCGGGGGATTTTTCAGTCGGCAGGCAATTGCTCAAGAAGGGGAGCTATGACAAGTCCGAGGTCGAATGGCTGTTGGAATGCATAGGCCATCATGCAGGTTCGGTCGTTATTGTTGGGGCGCACATAGGTGCGCTGCTTGTGCCCCTGTCTCGCGCCGCTGAGAAGATAATAGGCTTCGAGCCCGATGCCATCAATTTCGATCTTCTGTCCAAGAACTTGCTCTTGAACGAGGTTCGCAATACCCAGCTTATCAATGCCGCCGTCGGTATGAGGCAGGGCATGGTCGCACTTAGAAGGAATAGCCTGAATCCTGGAAATACGTCCATCAGCATGAGCCGTGACATTGCTTCTGGACAAGTTGAGATGACCACCTTGGATAGTGCGCTTTCTGGCGCACCAATCGATTTGATGGTCATGGACATTGAGGGACACGAGAAGCACGCGCTTGAAGGTGGTACCAAGACCATCGAGCTTACAGAAAGACTCTATATAGAATTCGCACCAGAGCAGCTTATTGAACAAGGAACGGATCCCGAGGATTTGCTCCAGCTATTGAGCAGATCGTTTCCGTTGCTGTATTCGCTGGAGGATCGTGTGGTATGCACGAAGGCCGACGTGGGCTGTCGCGACATTGCGCAGCACATGGGTACTCGCGGATTTCTGAAGAACCTGCTGTTTGCCAAGTCAGAATTGCCTGACCAGGCGGTACGGTGGACGCGTTAGACCGCCGCACAAAGCTGTGAACGCGGCGACACTTATCAATTCGATGCGTGATTCGACGTCCAGGCCTTCGGTCAAGCGGATGGCCTAAAAGCCACCGCTTACTTCTATCGATAGGCCAGATCGCAATCTTGATTCTCTGGGCCGATCGAAAGCCCGTGGAGCGCCGTGGCGTCCTGATGATCACTATAGTCGTGATCCTCGGCTTGATGGGCAGTGGCCTCTATGCAGTAGAGGCAGGCTTTATGAGCCGTGCCGCCGCAGGACCAATTCTCGTGTTGCAGGTGCTGTTGATCGCCCTCTTCGCATCGAGCTATGTAACATCAACACGCAACGTTCGGCCGCGGAGCGGCGCCGAGGACCGCTAACTGGTAGTGGCGCGGTGCTGAGATTCCACCCAGGCCCGAATCCGCTTGGCATCCGCGATCCGAGTGAGCGTGCCCCACGAGTTGAGCAGCACGATCACGACCTGACGACCGTCAATGACGGCTTGCAGCACGAGGCAGCGGCCGGCCTCCGAGGTATAGCCGGTCTTCTGGACGTTCAGGTGCCAGGCGGGATTCTTGACGAGCAGGTTGGTATTGCGGTACTCGAGTCGCTGGCGGTTGACGTAGACCGCGTGGCCGGCAACCGTCGAATCATCGCGGATCGTCGGGTTCTCCGCCGCCGCCAGCACCAGCTTGGCCAGGTCCTCGGGACTGGCTACGTTGCCGCTCGACAGGCCAGTAGGCTCGACGAATCTCGCCGTGGTCATATCAAGCGCGGCGGCCTTGTCGTTCATGGCCCGCACGCACGCAGGCATACCGTCCGGATAGCGGCGGCACAGGGAATGCGCGGCACGGTTCTCCGAGGACATCAGCGCGAGGCGCAGCAGATCCCCCCGGCTCAGTTTCGCGCCGGGCGCAAGGCGCGAGCTTCCGCCGAAGGTGCCACGCACGTCATCGGAGGTGATGGTCAGCATCTCGTCCATCGGCTGACCCGCCTCGAGCACGACCAGGGCGGTCATCAGTTTCGTGATCGAGGCGATCGGCACAGGAATGCGCTCGTGGCGCGCTGCGAGCACCGACGAATCCGACTCGTCGAGGATGTAGAACGCGTGCGAGTGCACGTCCGGATTCGCCCGGGCCTGCACGGCGCCCTGCGATGCAGCCGAAGCAGCGACTGGCACGAGAACGGCCGGCAGGCAAAGGGCCAGTGCGATGAAACCGGCTGTACGGCACGGGTGCATGAGGTGTCTCGCCTGCTTCCGGGGTTTCGCGTCGCCGGGCCGTGCGTGCATCACATGGGCCCGAACCGAGGTGGAGGATAACCGCTCACGCTCGGCCGCTGGCGTGACATAAATCGCAGAAAGCGAATGGTCCCGCTGCCCGCCCGCAGCTCGAGGGCTTCATTTATCTGGTGACCGGTCGCCACCGGAAGCCCATCGCTATCTGGCAACGCAACCCGCATCGAGTAGCGCCCGCCCGCGCCTGAACAGCGCCGAGTTGTCGAAACCCGGCAAATCCGGGCCGGCGCACATCAACGAGACGCCCGGCGCCTCCTGCAAGGGGCCAAACAGCCGATGCAGCTGGACCAGGGCCTCATCCCGCTGGTCGCGCACTTGCTCGCGTCCAAAGTCGTAAGTCGTTTGCAGCCGTCGGTTCGTCTCGACCGATTCGAGTTCGAGCACCAGCTCGCCGACGTACACCGCGGTGATTTCATCAGGTACGCGCAGCAGCGCCAGCACCTGCATGTCCTGCACCTGGGTGTCCGAAGTCCGTTCGGCGTAGACATCGTGACGGTTGCCGACCACGGCGTAGTCGCCGGGCGGCAGCCACCAGTAGAACCGCCCGTCCTCTTCCAACGGCGGACTCAGCGCCACACGGCGGGGACCGAGGCGCAATAGCGCCAGATAGACCTGCGGCCCGTATTCCGTGGCCGGATCCCACGGGCGGTATTCCGTGCCATCCGACAACAACCGCACGCGGCCGAATACCAGAGTCTGTCCAGCGCGGGGAGTCAGCGCCCTGCCGGGCTGCGGCAAGCCAACGGCGACGCAGCCGCTCAACAGGACCAGGACCAATGCCGTGGCTGAGATTTCGGTGACCCTGGTCATGTTGGTATTGCGGATGCACTGTGCCGCTGGCAGCGGTACTGTTTCTCGAATTGAACGACGCATGACGCAAGCATGGAATCGATCTTTACAACGCTTGAATTATCCCACGGCCCGGCCCTCAAGAACCGCCTTGTGCTGGCGCCGTTGACCAACTGCCAGAGCCACGCCGACGGCACCCTGTCGGACGACGAATTTCGCTGGCTGACCATGCGTGCGCAAGGCGGCTTCGCGCTCACCATGACCTGCGCCTCGCACATCCAGGCGAGCAGGCCAGGGCTTCCCTGGGCAACTCGGTAATTTTGCCGATTTCCATCTCGCCGGGCTGACGCGGCTGGCGGTCGCCATCAAGGCGGCAGGCAGCGTCGCCATCACGCAGCTGCACCACGCCGGCATGCGTTCGCCACCGGAGTTGATCAAAGGCCAGCCGGTCTGCCCGTCCGACGACGAGAAGACCGGCGCGAGGGCGCTGGACGAAGACGAAGTTGAACGGGTGAAGGACGACTTCATTGCCGCGGCCGAGCGGGCAGAACGCGCGGGCTTCCACGGTGTCGAGATCCATGGTGCGCACGGCTATCTCCTGTGCCAGTTCCTGAGCGCAGAGACCAACCGCCGCACCGACCGCTATGGCGGGACACTCGACAACCGTTCGCGCCTCCTGTTCGAGATCGTCGACGGCGTCCGCGCACGTTGCCGCAGTGATTTCATCGTGGGCGTGCGCCTGTCTCCCGAGCGCTTCGGGATGAAGCTGGCGGAGGCGCGCTCGGTCGCGCAGCGGCTGATGCAGGAAGGCGCCATCGACTTCCTCGACATGTCGCTGTGGGACGTGTTCAAGGAACCCGAGGAAGAAGACTTTCGCGGCCGCAGCCTGCTGTCGTATTTCGCGGAACTCGAGCGGGGCCCGGCGCGGCTCGGCGCCGCAGGCAAGATGATGAGCGGCACGGACGTGGCGCAGTGCCTCGCGTCAGGCGCAGATTTTGCAATCATCGGCCGGGGCGCGGTCCTGCACCACGACTTCCCGATGAAGGTTGCCGCGGACCCCGGCTTCCACGCCATCCAGACGCCCGTTTCAGTGGACTACCTGCGCAACGAGGGACTGGGCCCGGCGCTCGTGGACTACATGCGCAGGTGGGACGGCTTCGTGGCGTAGATCCGATGGTGGGCCGGCAGCGCCGGACGAGCCGCAGACCGGCAGGTTCCATGCAACTACGGCTAGACTAGCCGCATGTACGCAGCCATGGTTGCACTGGCCGCACTGGCATTCGCGTCCGGCGCGCATGGCGACCCCGCGGCCACGGCAGCATCCACCGTCCGCTTCGCCACGTTCAACGTCTCCATGTTCCGTGCGCAGCAGGGTGAGTTGCGCGAGGAACTCGCCGATCCTGCCATGGAGCAGGCGCGCCTGGCCGCCGCAATCCTGCAGGAAGTCCGTCCCGACGTCGTGCTGCTGAACGAGTTCGACTGGGATGCCCAGGGCGAGTCGGCCCGGCTGTTCAGGCACAACTTCCTGGCCACCGCACAAGGCGGCCGGCCGCCGCTCGACTATCCATACGCCTACGTGCCGGAGGTGAACACGGGCGTTGCCTCCGGCCTGGACCTCGACCGCGACGGGCGGGTCGTCACCGAGCCCGGCTCGCGCGCCTACGGTGGCGATGCTTTCGGCTTCGGCGAGTTTCCGGGTCAGTACGGATTCGTCGTGCTGTCACGCTTTCCGATAGACGTCGAGAAGGTGCGCAGCTTCCGCCTGCTGCGCTGGCGCGACCTGCCCGGCGCGGCGATCCCCGAGGGCTGGTATCCGCCGCAGGCCGTCGACCGGCTGCGCCTGTCGTCGAAGAACCACGTCGACGTACCGATCCACATTGGCGACCGCGTGGTGCACCTGCTCGCCAGTCACCCGACGCCGCCGACCTTCGACGGGCCGGAAGACCGCAACGGGGCACGCAACGCCGACGAGATCCGCTTCTGGTCCCTGTACCTGCAGCAAGCTGACGCCGAGTGGCTGGTCGACGACCAGGGAAGGACCGGCGGCCTCGGCGACGGGTCCTTCGTGATCGCCGGCGACCTGAATTCGGATCCCTCGGATGGCGACTCACGGCGCCAGGCCATCACGGACCTGCTGGCGAACCCCCGCCTGCAGGGCGCACCCGTTCCAGTCAGCGCCGGCGCGGCCGAGCAGTCCAGGCTGCAGGGCGGCATCAACGCCTCGCACGCCGGCGATCCCGCGCAGGACACCGCGGACTTCGCGGACCGGGACGTCGGCAACCTGCGGCTCGATTACGTGCTGCCTTCAGTGGACATGCCCATCGAGCGCTCGGGCGTCTTCTGGCCGGTCGTCTCGGACCCACGGTTCGCGCTGGTCGGCACCTACCCCTTCCCCGTGTCGGACCACCGGCTCGTGTGGGTCGACGTCAGCCTCGTCGCGCGAGGGGCGCACGCGGCGCCCGCTATTCCGGTGGCGCCTGCCGGTGCTATCGTTTGCAGAACACTCATGACAGGACAATCAAGATGACTGGCAAGGTAAGGACTTTCTTCAGGCGCGCCGGAATTGCTGTGGCGGTGCTGCTGGTTGCGACTGCCCTGTTCGTTGCCCACGAGTGGTATGCAAAGCCATTCTTCATCAACAACTTCTTCAATCGCGCGTTCATCCAGTTCATCTGGGACAAACCCGAGATGCTGACGTCCCTCGGTGTCCTTGAACAACTGGGCATGACAGGGCACAACGCCGAGTGGAACGACGATTCCGAGGCCGCGAATGACAAGGACCATGAATTCCTGCTGGGAATCATGGCGACAGTGGGTGAATACGATCCTGCCAAGCTGAGCGAGTCCGAAGTCCTTTCAGTTACGGTGCTGAGAGAGCTCCTGGGGGACCCGGAACAGGATCGCAGGTTCCGCTTCCACGACTACCCCGTAAATCAGTTGTTCGGGCTCCAGAACTCGATCCCGCGATTCCTGGACACCTTCCACAGGGTCAATTCCAGCAAGGACGCCGAGCACTACATCAGCCGGCTTTCGAAGATCGGCATCAAGATGGACCAGAACATGGAAGGCATCCTGATCCGCGAAAAGATGGGGATCATCCCGCCGACGTTTGTGATCGACAAGTCGGTCAAGATCATGCAGGACTTTGTCGCCCAGCCTGCACAGGAGAATGTCCTGTACACCTCGTTCGCGGACAAGCTGGAGAAGGTCGATAGCATTGATGACGCCGGCAAGGCCGCGTTCCTGGCCGCGGCAAAGACGCAGATAGAGGATGTCGTCTACCCGGCGTACCGGGAGTACGCGGACTACTTCACCGCGTTGCGCGCCAAGTCCAACGATGACGCCGGCGTGTGGAAGCTGCCGGACGGCGAGGCTTACTACAAGTACCTGCTGCGCAGGCGCACCACGACTGACATGACGGCGGATGAGATCCACGCCATTGGCCTCGCCGAGGTGGAACGCATCCAGGCGGAAATGCTGGAGATCTTCGCCGCAGAGGGCTACGACCCGTCGCTGGGCGTCAAGGCGCTGTTTGACCAGCTTGCCGGCGAGGAGCGGTTCTACTACCCGGACACGGACGAGGGACGGGCGCAGATACTCGAGGACTACGCCGCGATCATCGAGGAGATCGAGGCAGGCGTATCCAGCGCATTCAACATCAAGCCCAAGGCACCGATCGTCGTGAAGAGGGTGCCAGAGTTCAGCCAGGCGACGGCATCCGGCGCTTACTACAACGGGCCGTCACGGGACGGCAGCCGGCCGGGAGTCTTTTACGCGAACCTGTTCAACATCAAGGCCACGCCCAGGTACGGCATGCGCACGCTTGCGTATCACGAGGGTGTTCCGGGGCACCATTTCCAGATAGCGATCCAGAAGGAGCTGCAGGGCATTCCCGAGTTCAGGAAGGAAGCCGGCTTCACGGCCTATTCGGAAGGCTGGGGCCTGTACGCGGAGCGACTGGCCTGGGAGATGGGGTTCCAGGCGGATCCGTACGACAACCTCGGGCGATTGCAGGACGAGCTGTTCCGCGCCGTGCGACTGGTCGTCGATACCGGCATCCATGCCAAGCGCTGGACCCGCGAGCAGGCCATTGACTACATGCTTGCCAACACCGGTCTTGCGGAAAGCGACGTGACCGCGGAGATCGAGCGCTACATCGTCAATCCGGCGCAGGCGACGGCCTACAAGGTTGGCATGATGGAGCTGCTGCGTCTTCGCGCCGAGGCGCAGCAGGCGCTGGGCGAGAAGTTCGACATCCGCGACTTTCACGACGTCGTGCTGAAGAATGGCTCACTGCCGCTGACGGCCCTGCGTGAACTTGTGATGAAGTACATCGCGGGCAAGCAAGCCGGCTGACCAACGTTCGTCGGTAGCAGTATCGTGAGCGGCACCCGTGCGCCGCGACGGTGGGCGGCCCACACAGCAGAACGGCGGCGCTGAAAGCGCCGCCGTTCGTGTCTTCCATCAGTTGCGAGGGGCTGTTGGTCGCCCCTCTTCCACTGCGCTCAGGTCACGTCAAAGCGGTCAAGGTTCATTACCTTGTCCCACGCAGCCACGAAGTCACGCAAAAACTTCTGCTGTGCGCCGTGTTCTGCATAGACCTCCGCAATGGCGCGCAACTCCGCATGCGACCCGAATACCAGATCGACCGGAGTTGCCGTCCACTTGAGCTCGCCGGTGGCCCGGTCGCGACCCTCGTAGACGCCTTCCGAAGTGGGCGACTTGGTCCACTTTGTCGACATGCCGAGCAGGTTGACGAAGAAGTCGTTGCTGAGCGTGCCCGGCTTGCTTGTGAACACGCCGTGGGCAGCGCCCCCGACATTCGCGTTCAGGGCACGCATGCCGCCGACCAGGACGGTCATTTCAGGCACCGTCAGGGTCAGCAGGTCCGCCCGTTCAACCAGCATATCGGTGGGCGACCGGCCGTTGCCGGGACCGAAGTAGTTGCGGAAGCCGTCTGCGGTCGGTTCCAGCACGGCAAACGACTCCACATCGGTCTGCGCCTGCGAAGCATCCGTGCGGCCCGGTGCAAACGGTACCTGCACCGAGTGTCCGGCGTCCTTCGCCGCCTTCTCGATGGCGGCAACCCCGCCCAGCACGATGACGTCGGCCAGGGAGGCCTTCTTGCCGCCAGTCTGCGCAGCGTTGAAGTCGGTCCGGACCTTCTCGAGCTTCGCGAGCACTTTTGTCAGCTCGGCCGGGTTGTTGACGCCCCAGTCTTTCTGCGGCGCGAGACGAATGCGCGCGCCGTTCGCCCCACCGCGCATGTCGGTGCCGCGGAAACTGGCGGCCGACGCCCAGGCCGTCCTGACGAGTTCAGGCACGGTCAGGCCCGAGGCCAGGATCGTGGACTTCAGCTGCGCGATGTCGTTCGCATCAACCAGCTTGTGATCCACAGCGGGAACAGGGTCCTGCCAGATTAATACCTCGGCCGGGGTTTCCGCGCCGATGTAACGCGCGCGCGGGCCCATGTCGCGGTGCGTCAGCTTGAACCAGGCCTTCGCGAAGGCGAGTTCGAACTCCTTCGGGTTTTCCTGGAAGCGCTTGGCAATCTCGCGATAGCTCGGGTCGAACTTGAGCGCGAGGTCCGTCGTGAACATGATGGGCGCGTGCCTCTTCGACGGGTCGTGGGCATCCGGCACGATGCTTGATGCGAACGGGCTGTCGGGAATCCACTGGATTGCACCGGCGGGGCTCTTGGTCTGCACCCAGTTGAAGGCGAACAGGTTGTCCAGGAATTGCATAGTAAAAGCGGCCGGGCTGGAGGACCATGCGCCTTCCAGGCCGCTGGTGATCGCATCGCCAGCCTTGCCGCTGCCGCACTTGCTCATCCAGCCGAAACCCTGCTGCTCGATGCCTGCGGCCGCGGGCTCGGGGCCCACGCAATCAGCCGGATTGGCCGCGCCGTGCGCCTTGCCGAAAGTGTGCCCGCCGGCGATCAGCGCCACGGTCTCTTCATCGTTCATGGCCATGCGGCCGAAGGTGTCACGGATGTCCTTGGCGGCCAGCAACGGATCCGGGTTGCCGTTCGGCCCTTCCGGATTCACGTAGATCAGGCCCATCTGGACGGCGGCCAGCGGCTTCTGCAGCTTCCTGTCGCCGCTGTAGCGCTCATCCTCCAGGAACTTCTTCTCTGGCCCCCAGTAGACCAGGTCGGCCTCCCAGTCGTCCTCGCGGCCACCGGCAAAACCGAAGGTCTTGAAGCCCATGGACTCCAGCGAGACGTTGCCGGTCAGCACCATCAGGTCGGCCCAGGAGATGTCGCGGCCGTACTTCTGCTTGATCGGCCAGAGCAGCCGGCGCGCCTTGTCCAGGTTGGCGTTGTCCGGCCAGCTGTTGAGCGGATCGAACCGCTGCTGGCCACCGCCCGCGCCGCCACGGCCGTCAGCAACGCGGTACGTGCCCGCGCTGTGCCAGGCCATGCGGATGAAGAACGGCCCGTAGTGGCCGTAGTCCGCGGGCCACCAGTCCTGCGACGTCGTCAGCAGCGTTGCGATGTCCTTCTTCACGGCGGCGAGGTCGAGACTCTTGAACGCCTTGGCGTAGTTGAAGTCGCGTCCCATCGGGTCGGATTCCGGCGAGTGCTGGCGCAGCGGACTCAGGTCCAGCTGTTCAGGCCACCAGAACTGGTTCGGCCTGGGCTCCCCCTGGGCCAGCGCCGGCCCCGGTAGCACTGCCAGTGACAACGCCACCGATAGCGTGGCAAGCAAATGTGTCGTTGCTTTCAGCATTGATGTTCTCCCTTTGGTCAAGTCATCTCGAGTAACTGTCGCGGGCGGCGCCTGCCGCCCGCGACTCAAGTCAGGCGTTCCAGGATCAGGCAATGTCGAAGCGGTCGGCATTCATGACCTTCGTCCAGGCAGCGACGAAGTCCTTGACGAACTTCCTCTTGCCGTCGTTCTGTGCATAGACCTCGGCATAGGCGCGAAGCACCGAGTTGGACCCGAAGACCAGGTCGACCCGGGTCGCCGTCCATTTCACCTTGCCGCTCTTGCGGTCGCGGATCTCATAGAGGCCCTTGCCGACCGGCTTCCACAGGTACTTCATGTCCGTCAGGTTCACGAAGAAGTCGTTCGTCAGGGCGCCCTCACGGTCGGTGAACACGCCGTGCCTGGTCCCGCCGTGGTTGGCGCCCAGCACGCGCATGCCGCCAACCAGCACCGTCATCTCGTGGGCGGTCAGGCCCATCAGCTGGGTGCGGTCGAGCAGCAACTCCTCGGCGCTGACGGCATAGTCCTTCTTCAGCCAGTTGCGATAGCCGTCGGCAACGGGTTCCAGCACCGCAAACGACTCGGTGTCCGTCATCTCCTGCGTGGCATCGCCGCGACCCGGCGCGAAGGGAACAGCCACCTTGACGCGGGCCGCCTTGGCCGCCTGCTCGACGCCGACATTGCCCGCCAGCACGATGACATCGGCCACGCTGGCGCCCGTCTCGGCGGCGATCTTCTCCAGTACGCGCAGCACCTTGGTGAGGCGCGCCGGCTCATTGCCTTCCCAGTCCTTCTGCGGAGCCAGGCGGATGCGGGCGCCGTTGGCGCCGCCGCGCATGTCGGAACCGCGGAAGGTGCGCGCGCTGTCCCAGGCCGTTGACACCATTTCACTGATCGTGAGGCCGCTGGCCGCGATCTTCGCCTTGACGGCCGCGACGTCGTAGTCCTTGCGGCCCGCAGGCACCGGATCCTGCCAGATCAGGTCTTCCTTCGGCACGTCCGGACCGATGTAGCGTGCCTTCGGCCCCATGTCGCGGTGGGTCAGCTTGAACCAGGCGCGTGCAAACACGTCCGAGAAGTAAGCGGGATCCTTGTAGAAGCGCTCCGAGATCTTGCGGTACGCCGGATCCATCTTCATGGCCATGTCGGCGTCGGTCATGATCGGGTTGTGGCGAATCTTGGGGTCCTCCACATCGACCGGCTTGTCTTCGTCCTTGATGTCGATGGGCTCCCACTGCCAGGCGCCGGCCGGGCTCTTCTTCAGTTCCCATTCGTAGTTGAGCAGCAGGTGGAAGTAGCCGTTGTCCCACTTGGTGGGGTGGGTGGTCCAGGCGCCTTCGAGGCCGCTGGTCACGGCATCGCGACCGATGCTTCGCGTCGTGTGGTTCATCCAGCCCAGGCCCTGCTCTTCTACGCCGGCTCCCTCCGGAGCGGGTCCGAGCCGGCTGGCATCGCCATTGCCATGAGCCTTGCCGACGGTATGTCCGCCGGCGGTCAGCGCGACGGTTTCCTCGTCGTTCATCGCCATGCGGGCAAAGGTCACGCGGACGTCCTTGGCCGTCCGCAGCGGGTCGGGCTTGCCGCCGACGCCTTCCGGGTTGACGTAGATCAGGCCCATCTGCACCGCGGCCAGCGGGTTTTCCAGCGACTCGCGGTCATCGCCTTCGTAGCGGCTGGCGGCCAGCCACTCCTTCTCCGAACCCCAGTAGATGTCCTTCTCGGGATGCCAGATGTCTTCGCGGCCAAAACCGAAGCCGAAGATCTTCAGGCCCATCGACTCGTAGGCCATGTTGCCCGCCAGGATGATCAGGTCGGCCCAGCTGATCTTGTTGCCGTACTTCTTCTTGATCGGCCACAGCAGGCGCCGCGCCTTGTCGAGGTTCGCGTTGTCCGGCCAGGAATTGATCGGCGCAAAGCGCTGGTTGCCCGTGCCGCCACCCCCGCGGCCGTCAGCCGTGCGGTAGGTGCCGGCCGCATGCCACGCCATGCGGATCATCAGGCCGCCGTAGTGGCCCCAGTCCGCCGGCCACCAGGCCTGGTTCTTGGTCATCAGGGCCTTGAGGTCCTTCTTGAGCGCCTCGACCTTGAGCTTCTTCAGCTCTTTCCGATAGTTGAAGCCCTTGCCCAGCGGGTTGGTCTTGGTGTCGTGCTGGTGCAGGATGTCGAGGTTGAGCGCCTTCGGCCACCACTCCATGTTCGACATGTCGGTCGAGGTGGCGCCGCCGTGCATCACGGGGCACTTGCCTGCGCTATCTGGGTTGCGGTCGTTCATTCGGTCTTCCTCTCGATGAAATAGTTGGTAGTGGATGTGGTTGTCGGTGGCGGCGACTTACGCGCCGCGCTTGCGTCTTGGCGTGGTCGTCTTGCGGCATTTCGGGCAGCGGCCCCAGTAGACGACCTCGGCTTCGTCAATCTCGAAGCCGTGATCGTCGTCCGCGGTGAGGCAAGGCCTCGCGCCGACCGCGCAGTCGATGTCGAACATCGTCCCGCAGCCCCGGCAGATCAGGTGATGATGGTTGTCGCCCACGCGATCCTCGTACCGGGCGGCGGCGCCGGCCGGCTGGATCCGGCGGATGAGGTTCTTGTCCACCAGGACGCCGAGCGTGTCGTACACCGCCTGGCGGGAAACCGAACCGATGACTGCCCGCACGTCTTCGATCAGCGCGTCGGCCGTGGCGTGGGGATGGGACGACACGGCGCGCAGCAGGGCCAGCCGCTGGGCCGTCACCTGCATGCCGTTCTGGCGCAGCAGCTGCTCGAATTTATTGGTCATGTGCTTCATTATAGTGCTAATTCTGGATATTGTCCAGAATTAGACTATGTACGACAATCGGACGCAGCCAGCTCGACCTGTTGATAACAACTTTATATATATCAAGGTATTAGGTGAGTCTTGGCTGCCTCTTATCTGCCAGCGGCGGAACCAGGAACGCCTGGACCATGAAAGGTCTGTTTATTGCTTATTTGCTTAGATTATAGTTAACAAACTATACACCTCGAATCGAGCCGCACAGTCATGACCGACCAAGCCCGGGCAGCAATACAAGCCCTGCGCAGCGACCTGGCCCTGCAGATCGCGCGCCACGTCGGACGCAGCGGGCAGACTCAGGCCGCCACGGCAGAGCGCCTGGCCATTCCCCAGCCCACGATGAGCAAGATCATGCGTGGGCAGGTGGATGCAGTGTCGCTCGAACTGATGCTGAAGATCGCGGTGCGCGCCGGACTCGCCGTCGTGCTGCAGACCGGCAAGGACCCAGCGGAAGCCGGGGTGTATGTCTCCGGCATCAAGGCACCAAGACCCGCACGCAGCAAGTCCCGTCTTGCCGAAGAGGCGCGTCATGCAGTGAGTGAGAGCATTCGTTCCTGGAATCCGGAGAAACGCCTCGAGGCCCACCTGAAGCACAGCGAACTCGTCACCGCGCTGCGGCGCGCCGCGACGGGCAGCAGCGGCACTCGTGCCCGGAGCGCCAGGTGAAGACCACCGGTCCCGGACAATCGCTCCTCCTGCTCCTGGATGTCGTCGCCGCGCTCGACGAGCAGGGCATCAGGTATGGGGTCGTGGGCGCCATCGCCGCCTCGGTGTATGGCACGGTTCGCGCCACAACCGATGCTGACGCGCTCGTTTCCGCGCCGCTGCCCAGGCTGGTCAATCTCGAAAGGACGCTGCGGAAAGACGGATTGACGGTGGAACTCCGCCGGGGCGATGCCGACGATCCCATACCGGCATTGCTTACGATCAGCGATCAGTTCGGAAATCGCGTAGACCTGCTCGGCGGTCTTCGCGGCCTCGACCCTGATGCATTCGATCGAACAGTCGGGGTCCCATTTTCCGGGACGACGCTGCAAATAATCGGGCGAGAGGACTTCATCGCGATGAAGTGTTTCGCCAATGGACCGCAGGATATTGCGGATGCACAGGAAGCGACCAGGGCCGCGGACCCGCCGATTGACCTGGACTTGGTGAGGCGAATCACGAGGCGGTTTGGGCGACCGGCCGCGGATGCGCTCGAGAAGTTGCTGGCAGAGTAATCTGACTTCGTATCGCGCGGGTGATCCTCCAACCGCCAGGTTGTTGGGCACTTGCCTTGGCAGTCCCGCGCGATAGCCCCCTGCCGGGCCCGAAGCGGCATGAAATTCAACGAGTGGCCCTTACTGACACAGCGGACCGGTATAGAACGTTGCCTGTCTGACCGGCACAGACCCATTGGAAATGGTAGCCAGGGACAGAATTGAACTGCCGACACGCGGATTTT
>CAVOFV010000004.1:2500-117262 GCA_963695085.1 uncultured Gammaproteobacteria bacterium
CATCAGCTTGCCGAACATCTCGCCGGCCGGTTCGTCGATGCCGATGTAGTTGCCCAGCGACTTCGACATCTTGTTGACGCCGTCGGTGCCCTCGAGCAGCGGCATCGTCAGCACGACCTGCGGTTCCTGGCCGTAGTCGGCCTGCATCTGCCGCCCGACCAGCAGGTTGAATTTCTGGTCGGTGCCGCCCAGCTCGACATCGGACTGCAGCGCGACCGAGTCGTAGCCCTGCACCAGCGGATACAGGAACTCGTGGATCGCGATCGGCTGGCCGGACTTGTAGCGTCTGGAAAAATCGTCGCGTTCCAGCATACGCGCCACGGTGGAACGCGCGGCCAGCTCGATCATGCCGGCGGCGTCCATGGCCCCCATCCAGCGCGAATTGAAGTCGATGACCGTGCGTTCGGGATCGAGGATCCTGAAGATCTGTTCCTTGTAGGTGCGCGCGTTCGCCTGAATCTCGTCCGGCGTCAGCCGCGGCCGCGTGACGTTCTTGCCGCTCGGGTCGCCGATCATCCCGGTGAAGTCGCCGATCAGGAACGTCACCTCATGGCCGAATGCCTGGAACTGGCGCAGCTTGTTGATCAGCACCGTGTGGCCGAGGTGCAGGTCCGGCGCCGTGGGGTCGAAGCCCGCCTTGATCCTGAGCGGCTTGCCGCGGGCCAGCTTCCGGTGCAGGTCCTCCTCGAGCAGGATTTCGTGCGCGCCGCGGCGCAGTTCCACCATCTGTTCCGCTGGCGCCAGCATCGGTGTCCCCTGCAATCGTGGACCGCGCATCGGGCGAATCGTGCGCCGCGGCGGCCGAGGCGCCACTGTAGGGGGGGCGGCTTTGGCGCGCAATCGCGGGCGCGGCCCCGCCCGGCCCGGCGCGCCGGCAGAGGGTGACTTTGCAACTTCTTGAATCAGGTCCGAAAAACACTGTTGACGGCCACGGGATATGTTGACTACCGTGCCGCCATGGCGAATCACTCGAGGACCCGGGTCCGTGCAACAGGCAGTTCTTCACGCAGGCAATCCGGCCGCGGATGACGTGACGATGGTGGCGATGCGGCCGCGCCGGTTCGGCGTGTTCGCCTCGTTCACGATTGCCAGCGTCGCGATCGCCGCCGCCTGGTGGAGCCTGCGCGCGCCGCTGGAGCAGTCCGCCGCCGCGACACCGCAGCCGGAGGCGCCGGTAGCGGAACCGGCCGTCGTTGCCCAGGCGCTGGTCGAGCCCTCGCAGACGGTCGAGATTGAAATCAGGCGCGACGACACGCTCGACGCGCTGTTCCGCCGCTGGCAGCTGTCGCTGGCCGACCTCGCGGCAGTGCGCGCGCTGCCCGACGTGCGCAAGAGCCTGGACCGGCTGATTCCCGGCGACGTCATCCTGCTGACGCACCTGAACGGCGCGCTCGAATCGATGACCCGCAAGCTGTCCGACACGGCGACGCTGGTCGTCACCCGCGACGAGCACGGATTTTCCGCCGGCATCGTCGAGACGCCGCTGGAGATCAGGAGCGCCTCGCTGGCCGGTGCGATCACGAGTTCGCTGTTCGGTGCCGTCAGCGCGGCCGGCGGCAGCGACCCGCTGGCAATCGCACTGGCCGACGTCTTCAAGTACGACATCGATTTCGTCAACGAGGTGCAGCCCGGCGACACCTTCGTCATGGCCTACGAAGAGAAATGGCGCGAGGGCGAGTTCGTGCGCGACGGCGACGTCGTGGCGGCCGAGTTCGTCAACCGCGGCCGCGTGTTCCGTGCGGTGCGCTACGTGATGCCGGACGGCAGCGTCGAGTACTTCACCCCCGAGGGCGCCAACGTCCGCAAGGCGTTCCTGCGCTTTCCGGTGGACTTCGCGCGCGTCAGCTCGGGCTTCAGCCGGTCCCGGCGCCACCCGGTGCTGAATACCGTGCGCGCCCACAAGGGCATCGATTTCGCCGCGCCGGTCGGTACGCCGATCAAGGCCGCGGGCAGTGGCCGCATCATCGAGCGCGGCTACAAGGGTGGTTACGGCAATGCCGTGGTACTTGCGCATCCCGGCAGCGTCACGACCCTGTACGGCCACATGTCGCGCTTCAGGCGCGGCCTGCTGGTCGGCCAGAAGGTCAAGCAGGGTGAGGTGATCGGGTATGTGGGCATGACCGGCCTCGCCAGCGGCCCGCACCTGCACTACGAGTACCGGGTCGGCGGCGTGCACCGCAATCCGGCGACCATCAAGCTGCCGAGCGCCGAGTCGATTCCGGCCGCGCTGCGCGAGGACTTCCTGGCAGCGAGCGCGCCGCTGCTGGCGCAGCTGGACGAACTGCGCGCGGCGGCCGACACCCGGCTCGCCATGGCGCACCTCTAGCGTCGAGCCCGCCGTCACCCGCAACGACAAAGCCCCGGCACTGGCCGGGGCTTCCGTATTCAGCCGTCCGCCCGCGGGCGGTGCGCGATGTTCAGGCCGCGAACGACGAGCCGCAGCCGCAGGTCGTGCTGGCGTTCGGGTTGCGGATCACGAACTGGGCGCCCTCGAGATCCTCCTTGTAGTCGATCTCCACGCCCGACAGGTACTGGAAGCTCAGCGGGTCGACCAGCAGCTGCACGCCCTGGTTGGTGAACTTCAGGTCGCCGTCCTCGACGCTTTCGTCGAAGGTGAAGCCGTACTGGAAGCCCGAGCAGCCGCCGCCCGAGACGAACACCCGCAGCATCAGCTTCGGGTTGCCCTCTTCACGGATCAGCTCGCCGACCTTGCGGGCGGCCGCGTCCGTGAATACCAGGCCGGCGTCTGCGACCGTGTTGCCTGTCGTGGTGTCCTGCATCGTCCTCATCCTACGCCAGCCCGCCCCGCGGGGGCAGCGATTCTATTCGTGCGGCGGCCCCGGGGTCAAAGCCGGCGCCTGCAAGCCTGCCAGCACGGCCTGCCACGGAAATGTCTGGCGCTGCGGCTCCGGGCCGCTGCGGTCCGAGCGGTATTCGAGCTGTAACGCCGCCGGCTTGAAACCCGCCGGCAGCTCGATCGGGATTTCCAGCGTCTTGAAGTAGCGCAGCGAGAACGGCAGCTGCTTGCGCCCATCCGGCGTTATGTCAGCCATCCGCAGCTGTGCCAGCGCGCCGCCGCGCGAACCGTCCAGCGTCACTGACAGCTCGCCCTTGTCCACGGCATCCCGCGCGGCGGTCTGTACCAGCGTGACGACGATCGTATGGCGCGCGCCGCCCTCCGGCCGCACCGACAACTCCTGCACCTTGAGCGTGCCGGCCCCGAACTTCTCGGCGACCAGGCCGCGGTAGAAATCCAGCTCCTGTTGCTGCTGCGCCAGTTCCGCCTGTAGCTCCCCGATCGCCGCCTGCGCATCGGACTGCGCCTCGCGATCGGCCTGCTGCATGATCTCGCCCGCGGCAACCCGGCGCTCAAGGGCGGCGCGCTCGCGCGCCAGCGACTCCACGCGGCCGGACAGGGCCTGCCGCTGCTGGAACGCCGTCAGCGCGGAATGGCCCGCCAGCGACCGCCCCAGTTCGAAGGCCGCGTACAGCAATGCCAGGCCGATGCCCCATGCGGCCATCCGGCGCAGCCGGTCCGGTGCGAAGCGCTTCGCCATGGCTCAGCCCACCCGGCGTTGCGGTCCGCGCGCCGGCCGGCCGGCCATGCGCTCGTCCCACCATTCAGGGTACGGCGGCAGGCCGTCGTCGAAAGCGCAGCCGCCCAGCTCGTGCAACGCGCGCGAGTACACGCGCCGCTTGAAGTAGATGACCTCGCGCACCGGTTCCCAGTACTCCGCCCAGCGCCAGCGGTCGAATTCCGCGGGGTGCTCGGTCGCGTCGAACCGCAGCTTCGACTCGGGACTCGTGAGCCTGAGCAGGAACCAGCGCTGCTTCTGGCCGATGCAGACGGGCTCTGTATGGCGGCGGCGGAACTGCGGCGGCAGGTGATAGCGCAGCCAGCCGCGCGTTCGGCCCAGTTCCTCGACGTCCCCGTCCTGCAGGCCGATCTCCTCTTCCAGCTCACGGTACAGCGCCACCTCGGCGCGCTCGCCGCGCAGGATCCCGCCCTGCGGGAACTGCCAGCCGCGCGCCCCGGCCCGTCCGCCCAGGAACAGCCGGTGGTCGGGTGCCATCAGGATGATCCCGACGTTGGCCCGGAATCCCTGCGCATCGATGTAGTCGGTGTCCGGACCCAAGGAGAGCCTCCTGGCGGGATTGTTTCACAGGCCCGCGGGGGTCGCCCACAAAGAACTGGCTTGCCCGGGCTTGCGGCGAGGGTCTAGCCTTCGCGGCAACTTCCGCCCCTGGCCCGCCCATGCCCCGACTCCCGGCGATCCTGTTGCTGACGGTCCTGGCCGCCGCCGCCGTGCTGCTGTCGCTCGCCATCGGCAGCAGCGGCGCGGGCCCGGCCGAGTTCTGGGGAGCGCTGGTCGGCGGCGACGACCCGGTGGCCCGCTCGATCCTGCTGGACCTGCGGCTGCCGCGCACGATCGCGGCCTTCACCACCGGTGCGGTGCTGGCGCTCGCCGGGGTCCTGATGCAGGTGCTGCTGCGCAACCCCTTGGCCGATCCGTACGTGTTAGGCGTCTCGGGGGGCGCGGCCGTCGCCGCGCTCGGCGCAATGCTGGCCGGGCTGAGCGGGCTGTGGGTGGACCTTGGCGCAGCAGGCGGCGCACTGGCTGCCATGTGGGTCGTGTTCGCGCTGGCACATGGCCGCGGCGGCTGGACGCCCGCGCGGCTGCTGCTGACGGGCATCGTCGTCGCGGCCGGCTGTGCTTCCGCCGTCAGCGTGCTGCTCGCGCTGGCCGACGAGGCGCCGGTCCGCAGCATGCTGTTCTGGCTGATGGGCGATTTTTCCTACGCGGGCATGCCCTGGCTGGGCATCGCCGTGCTGGCCATCGCGCTGCCGCTATGCATCGGCCTGGCGCGGCCGCTCGACGTGCTGGCCCGCGGCGACCTGCAGGCGGGCATCGTCGGGCTGCCCGTGCGACCGGTCAGGATCGGTCTGTATGTCGGGGCCTCCCTGCTGACGGCAGCGGCCGTGACCACCGCGGGCAGCATCGGTTTCGTGGGCCTGGTCACTCCGCACCTCGTGCGGCTGGCGCTCGGCGCCTCGCACCGGGTCGTGGTGCCGGCCGCGGTGCTGCTGGGCGGCATCCTCGTCACGCTGGCCGATCTCGCCGCCCGCACCGCGGTGGCGCCGCGGCAGTTGCCGGTCGGGGCGCTGACGGCGCTGGTCGGCGTGCCGCTGTTCCTGGCGCTGATGCGCCGCCAGCGCAGCATCGCCTGACCCGAGCGGCGCAGATTCGGCCGTCTTTTTTTTGCGCCGGGCCGTCCGGCGGCCGCCCACTGGGCTAGAATTCCGCCCGTACCGCGCCGCGGCCCCACATCGGGGTGCGGCCCAACGAAAAACCACTCGGGGAGACCCAACCGATGCGTACTCGCAGCTCCAGCCGCCACAACCCGTTGATCCGCCATGCCGTCGCCGCGGGCCTCGCGCTGGCCCTGCCCGCCACCGCGCTGGCACAGGCGCCGGCCGCCGCACCCGCCGTCGTGCTGGAAACGGTGATGGTCACCGCGCAGCGCCGTTCAGAGAACCTGCAGGAAGTGCCGGTGTCGATCACCACCCTGGGCGGCGAGAAGCTCGACATCCTCGGCTCGGGTGGCGAGGACATCCGCTTCCTGTCCGGACGCGTGCCGAGCCTGCTGATCGAGTCGTCGTTCGGCCGCACCTTCCCGCGTTTCTACATCCGCGGCCTGGGCAACACGGACTTCGACCTGAATGCCTCGCAACCCGTATCGCTGATCTACGACGACGTCGTGCAGGAAAACCCGATCCTGAAGGGCTTCCCCGTCTTCGATCTGGACATGGTGGAGATGTTCCGCGGGCCGCAGGGCACGCTGTTCGGCCGCAACACGCCGGCCGGTGTCGTCAAGTTCAATTCGAAGCGCCCGTCGCGCGATGCGGACGGCTACATGCAGGTCTCCTACGGCACCTACGGCACGGCCAACTTCGAGGGCGCGATCGGCGGACCGGTCGGCGGCGCCTCGGCCGTGCGGCTGTCCGGCCTGTACCAGCGCCGCGAGGACTGGGTGGACAATGGCTTCACCAACCGGAAGGACCAGTACGAAGGCTACGACGAATACGCGGCCCGGCTGCAGTTCCTGTACGACGCGGGCTCCGGCTTCAGCGCGCTGGCCAACGCGCACATCCGCAGCCTCGACGGCACGGCGCGCCTGTTCCGCGCCAACATCTTCCGCCCCGGCACGAACTCGCTGGTTGCGGGCTTCGATCCCGAGACGATCTACCTGGACGGCCAGAACAGCCAGGAAGTGGACTCCTACGGCGGCAGCCTGCGGCTGCGCTGGGAATTCGGCCGCACCGCGCTGCACTCGATCACCGGCTACGAATCGGCCGAGATGCTCAGCCGCGGCGACATCGACGGCGGCTACGGCGCCGCCTACCTCGGGCCTCCGTACGGACCGGGCTTCATCCCGTTCGAATCCGAGTCGGCCGACGGCCTGCCGGATCACAGCCAGTTCACCCAGGAGTTCCGCCTGGAGTCGCTGGAATGGGGCCGCATCGACTGGCAGGCCGGGCTGTTCTACTTCGACGAAGACGTCACCATCGACAGCTTCAGCTACGCAACGCTGTTCGGCGGCGGCCAGAACGGCTACGCGCAGCAGAAACAGCAGAACCAGGCCTGGGCCGTGTATGGCTCGGTGGACTTCGACGTCACGGACGATTTCAAGCTGCGCCTCGGCGCCCGCTACACGGATGATGAAAAGGACTTCAGCGCGCAGCGTTTCGTGTCGCCGTTCGGCGCCGGTGCGCTGGGGCCCATCAGCGTCTCGCCGAGCGACCAGGACCTGAGCTGGGACGTCAGCGGCACCTGGGCCGTGACGGATGAAGCCAACGTCTTCGCGCGCGTCGCGCGCGGCTTCCGCGCGCCGAGCATCCAGGGCCGCCTGGTGTTCGGCGACGTCGTCTCGGTGGCCAATTCCGAATCGGTGCTGTCCTTCGAGGCGGGCGTGAAGAGCGAGTTGTTCGACGGCCGCGGCCGCATGAGCTTCACCGCCTTCAGCTACACGATGAGCGACCAGCAGTTGACGGCGGTCGGCGGCGGCAACAATTTCAATACGCTGATCAATGCCGACAAGACCCGCGGCCACGGCTTCGAGCTCGACTTCGACGCCTACCTGACCGAGCGGCTGCTGGTGACATTCGGCATGAGCTACAACGACACCGAGATCGACGACCCAAGGCTGGCGATCCAGCCCTGCGGCGGCGGCTGCACCGTGCTGGATCCGGCCGGCAGCATCGCCGGCACCGTCAGCATCGACGGCAACCGGCTGCCGCAGGCGCCCGAGTGGATCGCCAACGTGACGGCGCGTTACGCACGGCCGATGGGCAACGGCGAGCTGTTCGTCTACACCGACTGGGCGTACCGCAGCGAGGTGAACTTCTTCCTGTACGAGTCGGCGGAGTTCACCGGCAAGTCGCTGACGGAAGGCGGGCTGCGCATCGGCTACAACTGGGGCGAGGAGCGCTACCAGGCGTCGGTGTTCGGCCGCAATATCACCGACGAGGTGCAGGCGGTCGGCGGGATCGACTTCGACAACCTGACCGGCTTCATCAACGAGCCGCGCACCTGGGGCGTCGAGTTCCGCGCCAGGTTCTGAGCGGTTCGCTTTGACGTGACAGAGGGCCTGCCCCGCCGGGGCAGGCCCTTCTTCTTTCCGCAGGGATGGGGCGTGGCAACGCCAGGCGCCGAGCGGGCGGCCCGGGGTCGGCGAGCGAATCAAGATCGGCTGAGCGAGCGACCCCGGGCCGACTGCGACCAGCGTTGTCATTGCGGGCGGGCGCGCGGGATCCGGTCGGGTCCCCACGCTCGCTCGGAAGACGAAGGCAAACTCGCTCGCTCAGGGGACCGCGACCACCTCGCGCGCCCGCCCGCAAGCGCCGTGATTCCCCGTCCCGTCAAACCCCGTCGTTGCCGGCGCCGCGCGGATCCGACGCCGCGCGCAGCTTCGCCGCTGCGCGCGGTCCCAGGTGACGACCTGCAGGTTGCCGTAGGGTTCGGCCGACTCGTGCAGCACGTGGCCCATCCGCCCGAGCGCCGCGCGTTCCTCTTCGCTGAACGCATCGCCCTCGAACAGGATCTCGTCGGGCAGGTACTGGTGGTGGAAACGCGGCGCGGCGACGATCTCGTCGGCCGGCTTGCCGTCGAGCCGGTCGAGCGTCGCCAGCAGCACCATGCCGATGATCAGGCTGCCGCCCGGCGAGCCGATCACCATGACGCCGTCCTCGGTCTCGACGAAGGTCGGCGTCGTGGACGACAGCGGCCGCTTGCCTGGCGCCACCTCGTTGGCGCCGGCGCCGACCAGCCCGTAAGCGTTCGGCACGCCCGGCTTGATCGAAAAATCGTCCATCTGGTTGTTGAGCAGCAGGCCGGTGCCCGGCACGACCCAGCCCGAGCCGAACCACAGGTTGAGGGTGATGGTGCCCGCCACCCGGTTGCCGTCCGCGTCGATGATCGAAAAATGCGTCGTGGCGGGGCCGCCGCGCGCAGCCCCGGCCGGTGCAGCGAGCAGCGCCGAGGGCGTGGCGCGGTCGGGCCGCATGGACACGCGCTGCCCGGCCGCATAGTCCGGGTCCGTCAGGCGCCCGACGGGCACGTCCACGAAGTCGGGATCGCCCAGGTACTCCGCGCGGTCGCGATGGGCGCGGCGCATCGCCTCGACGATCAGGTGCTTGCGGGTCACGCCGTCCAGCGCAGCGAGGTCGTATCCCGACAGGATGTTGAGGGCATCGACCAGCGCGACGCCGCCCGAGGACGGCGGCGCCGCGGAGACGATGCGCGCACCGCGGTAATGCCCCACGACCGGCGGCCGTTCGACGATGCGATAGGCGGCCAGGTCGGCCCCGGTCCAGAGGCCGCCCCCCGCGCGCACGCCGGCCACCAGCCGTGCCGCCAGGGGTCCCGCATAGAAGCCGCGCGCGCCCGCCGCTGCGACGGTCTCCAGGACCGCGGCGAGTTCCGGCTGGCGCAGCCGATGGCCCACGGCGGGCGCCGCGCCGTCCACGAGGAAGATCCGCGCCGCGTCCGGCGAGCGCCGCATGTCGGCGGCCTTGCCCGCCAGCGCCTCATGCAGGGCCGGGTAGACGGGGAAGCCCTCGCGCGCAAGCCGGATCGCCGGCGCCAGGCTGTCGGCCAGCGGCAACTTCCCATAGTGCGTGGCCAGGTGCTCGAGCGCGGCGGGCTCACCCGGGATGCCCGCCGCCAGCGGGCCGTCGGTCGACGCGCCGGGCACCGGCTCGCCGCTGGCGTCGAGGTACATGTCGCGCATCGCGGCCGCAGGCGCCTGCTCGCGCGCATCGATCATCACCTGGTGTCCGTCGCTGGCGCGATGCAGCAGGTAGAAGCCGCCGCCCGCGAGTCCCGACCCATTCGGCTCGACGACCGCCAGCGCCGCCGAGACCGCAACGGCCGCGTCAAAGGCGTTGCCGCCGCGTTCGAGCACTTCGTAGCCGGCACGGCTCGCCAGCGGGTACGCGCTCGCGATCGCCGCCTTGCCGGGACCGGTGGCAGCCGGCTGCGCAACGGCCAGCGGCGCCGCCAGCGCCAGCGCGGCCGCAGCCAGGATCGACCGGTACGACCGCCGGTTCACGAGGCGCTTTGCGTGCCGTTGCCGAGTTCACGGGCCCGGCGCCGCAGTTCGGTCTCGACGCGCGGATGCACGAACTTGGAGACGTCGCCGCCGAGCAGCGCGATCTCGCGAACCAGCGTCGAGGAGATGAAGGTGAACTGCTCCTGCGGCGTCAGGAACACGTAGTCCACGTCGCGCGACAGGTGCCGGCTCATGTTCGCGAGCTGGAACTCGAACTCGAAGTCGGAGACGGCGCGCAGGCCGCGGATCACGAAGCCGCAGCGGTGCTGCAATGCGAAATCGACGGTCAGGCCCGGATAGCCCGTGATCTCGACGTTGTCGAAATCCCTGAGCACTTCGCGCGCCATGTCCACGCGTTCCTGCACCGAGAACAACGGCGCCTTGTTCGGGTTGGCGGCCACGCCGATGATCACGTGTTCGAAGATCTCGGCCGCGCGCCGCACCAGGTCCTGGTGACCGTTGGTGATCGGGTCGAAGGTGCCCGGGTACACGGCCCGCCGATGCGGATTGATGCTCATTCGCGTTCTCCTGGCGACCCGCCTGGTTCCTGCCCGCCGCCGTCCGCCGCGGGCCCGGCGACTGCGGCAAGATGATAGCCGACCTCGCCAGCGCGACTGCTGCGATGCAGCCGCCATCCCCCCGGCAGCGCCGGCTCGCCCGTGGCCGCCGGGCACTCGATGTAGACCAGCGCACCCGCTGCCAGCCAGCCGGGCCGCGCGAGCGCCGCCAGGGCATCGTCGAGCAGGCCGGCGCCGAACGGCGGGTCGACGAAGGCAATGTCGAAGCCCCGCGGCGTGCCTCCCAGCCAGCGACGCGCGTCGCGCGCGGCGACCTCCGCCCGCCCCGGCGCCAGTGCTGCGGTAACCACCGAGAGGTGTCGCGCGATGACCGGATCCTTCTCAACGAACACGACGTGTGTCGCGCCGCGCGACAGCGCCTCGAGCCCCAGTGCGCCGCTGCCGGCGAACAGGTCGAGGCAGCGTGCGCCGCCGATCGACGGCGTCAGCCAGTTGAACAGGGTCTCGCGCACGCGGTCGGGCGTCGGACGCAGGCCGCCGGCGGGCGGGAAGCGGACTTTCCGGCCGCGCCATGTCCCGGCGATGATCCGCACTTCGTTGCGACCTGCGCCGGCCGCGCCGGCACCGGTCTTTTGCAGTGCATTGTTCCCGCCGGGTCGCTTATTTCGAGGCATGACGCAATGCGATACTCTAGAATCGTCACTGGGCTTGGCCTAGGGGATCAGCGGGCCAGCGCGCCGCTGCAACGCATTCGAGCGCGATGATACGCGCCCGTGGCACATCACAAACAATAGCCGGAGCACCCGTCATGAGGATTCGTCACGTCGCCGCGATCGCATTCGCAGGCCTGTTGCTGGGAGGCTGCTTCTCGGATTCCGCGAGCAGCGGCAGGAGCGGCATCGGACCGACCAACCCCCTGAGCGGCAACGGCGCCCAGCCGACTGCCTCGGGCGTCGGCGTGTTCAAGCCGAGTTTCGAAATCGTCAACTCGGTCGGCGCGCTCTCCGGCATCGGGCCGTATCCCACGGACCTGTATTTCCTGGGCACGACGGACGGCACCCTGAATATCCCGAATCCCCTCTCGCTGCCGTGGATCAACGCCGTCAATGCGCTGGACGGCTACTCGACCATCGCGCCGGCCAGCGTGCGCTTCTCGCGGCCGATCAGGGCCGCGACCATCAGCGGCACCACGGTGCGCATGATCGAGGTCACGGTCGACAACGCGACCAAGGCGACCGTCGGCGTGCGCCGCGTGCTGGTCTACGGCACGGACTACACGGCGCGTGTCGCAGCGACCGTGGATTCCGGCGGCTCGACCCTGGAGATCGTGCCGCTCAAGCCGCTGACCCCGTCCACCGGGGGCACGAACGTCGGCTACCTGATCCTCCTGACCAACGGGCTGCAGGACACCGCGAACAACGCGGCGACGCCCGACGCGGATTACCTGGCCGTCAAGAACGCGCAGCCGACCTGTGCGGCGATCACCAACACCACGCTGAACGGCGTCTGCCGGCTGACCGGCGCGCACCTGTCCATCGGCAACGCGGTGGGAACACCGTCTGCCACGGTCGTGCTGTCGTTCTCGTACTCGACCCAGGCTACCAGGGACACCCTGGGGATTGCCGCGCAGCTGGCGCAGCCGACGGCGATCGTTGCGCCGTTTACCGGGCTCACCATCCAGGCGCTGATCGGCGCGCTGCCACCTATCGCCAACGTGCACGCCGGCACGCTCACGGTGCCGTACTACGGCAGCACGGGCGTGGCGGCCCTGTCAGGTTCCTGGCGAGGAGCCCCGGCCACGCTGGTGCCCGGCGCGACGCCCACGACCTTCCTGACCCGCTTCAACCCGGTGCCGCTCGTGCAGGCCACCCTCGACATTCCGCTGCTGGTCACGGTGCCGAACGCGGCGGCCGGCTGGCCGGTCAAGCCGGCGGCCGGCTGGCCGGTGGTGATCTTCCAGCACGGCTTGCGCAGCGACCGCACGACGGCCGCCGCCATTGCCGCCACGTACGCCGCGCAGGGCTTCGCGGTCGCGGCGATCGACGCGCCGCTGCACGGCATCACCAACACCAGCAATCCGCTGTACCAGGGCACGCGCGAGCGGACTTTCAATCTCGACGTGGCCAACAACACGACCAACGCGCTCGTGCCGGACGGCATCATCGACGGCTCCGGGACCTGGTTCCTGAACATCCAGAGCTTCCTGACCTCGCGTGACAATTTCCGGCAGGGAGCACTCGACGTGGTGCAGCTCGCCAGGTCGCTGCCGAACCTGAATCTCGACGGCATTGCCGGCGGCGACATCGACCCGGCACGCATCCACTACGCCGGCATTTCGCTGGGCGGCATCTTCGGCACCGTTGCCAGCGCGCTGCCGAGCACCATCAGGAGCGCCTACGTGAACGTGCCGGGCGGTGGCCTCGCGCTCATGGCCCCGACCTCGCCGACCTTCTCCGCGTTGTTCAACCCCGCGCTCGCCGCCTCCAACGCGGCGCTGGTCCCGGGACTGACGCTGTACGACCAGTTCTGGCGCGACCTGCAGACAGTGGCCGACTCCGGCGACCCGGTGAACTACATCGTCGCGGCGGCCGCGGCCCGGCCGCTCGTGCTGACGCAGGTCATCGGCGACAACGTCGTCACGAACGCCGCGACCCAGCGCCTGGTCACTGCGACGCCCTTCACCAAGGCGAGCGCGACGGGCCTGACGCCGGTCGCGGCCGGCAGCCCCGTGTGGGTGAACTTCACCTCCGGCGTGCACAGCTCGCTGCTCGACCCGACGTCGAGCGCGGCCGCGACGACGGAGATGCAGACCCACGCGGCATCGCTGGCGGCCTCGGGTGGTGCGGCCTTCCAGATCGTCAATTCGGCCATCCTGCAGCCGTAACCGTCGATCACTTCGCATGATGTATCGGGGGCCGCAACTGCGGCCCCCGCTTTTTTGCAGGGCGCCGTTTTCACGGGCGGCCGCCAGCCGCACGCCTCGAGCCGTTACAATCGGCGGACGCACCCTGGACGTGTTCCCTTGTTCACGAGCAGCGCCAAGCCCAAGGACGAGTCCGCCGAGCCCGGTTTCCTGGCCCGGCTGCGAGCGCGCGTCAACCGTGGCGCGTCGTGGCTCGGCGACCTGGTGCCCGGCGGCAGGATCGACGAGGCGCTGCTCGAGGATCTCGAGACGCGACTGCTGACGGCCGACGTCGGCGTCGAGGCGACGCAGGCGATCCTGGACGGCCTGCGCGGCCGCGTCGCACGCCGCGAACTCGCGGACGTCGAGGCCCTGCTGGGCGCATTGCGCGAATCGTTGCTGGAGATCCTGCGCCCGGTCGAGCGCCCTTTCGCGGTGGACCGGGCGAAGCGGCCTTATGTGGTGCTGGTGGTCGGCGTGAACGGCTCCGGCAAGACCACGACCATCGGCAAGCTGACGCGGCGGCTCCAGCAGGACGGGCTGAAGGTCATGCTGGCCGCCGGCGACACGTTCCGCGCCGCGGCCGTCGAACAACTCGCCGTGTGGGCGGAGCGCAACCGGGTGCCGCTGATCTCGCAGGCGCCGGGCGCCGATCCGGCGGCGGTCGTCTTCGATGCCCTGCAGGCGGCGCGCGCGCGCGGCATCGACGTGCTGATCGCCGATACCGCCGGCCGGCTGCATACCCAGGCCCACCTGATGGAGGAACTGAAGAAGGTCACCCGCGTGCTCAAGCGCCTCGACGAGGACGCGCCGCACGAGGTGCTGCTGGTGCTGGACGCGAGCCTCGGGCAGAACGCGCTGAGACAAGCCGGGCAGTTCGGCGAGGCGGTCGGCGTCACGGGCATCGCCATCACCAAGCTCGACGGCACGGCCAGGGGCGGCATCGTCATCGCCATCGCGCGCAAGTTCGCGCTGCCGATCCGCTTCGTCGGGGTCGGCGAGCAGATCGGCGACTTCGGCCCCTTTGCCGCCGAGGCGTTCGTCGACGGCCTGCTGCGGCGGGCAGACGGCGGTGCCGCATGATCGCCTTCCACCGTGTCTTCAAGCGCTACCCCAACGGCCGCGAGGCGCTGGCGGAGCTGACCTTCGAACTGGCCACCGGCGAAATGGCGTTCATCACCGGCCATTCGGGCGCCGGCAAGAGCACCGTGCTCAGGCTGATCGCGCTGCTCGAGCGCCCGACCCGTGGCCAGGTGCTGGTCGGCGGCCGCAACACGGCCTCGCTCGGCAGCCGCGCGATCCCGGCTTTCCGGCGCCAGGTCGGCATGGTGTTCCAGGACCACCGGCTGCTGCACGACCGCCCCGTCTACGACAATGTCGCGCTGCCGCTGGTGGTGGCCGGCGTGGCGCGCCGCGAGATGGACCGGCGGGTGCGCGCCGCGCTCGACCAGGTCGGCCTGCTGGGCCGGGAAACGAGCCTGCCGCTGGAGCTGTCGGCCGGCGAGCAGCAGCGCGTCGGCATCGCGCGCGCCGTCGTCAGCAAGCCGCCCGTGCTGATCGCCGACGAGCCGACCGGCAACCTCGACCCTGATCTCGCCTTCGAGGTCATGAGCCTGTTCCGGCGCTTCAACGACGTCGGCGTGACCGTGCTGGTCGCCACGCACGACATCCACGTCATCGAGCGCCTGCGCGTGCGCCGCATCCACATCGAGAACGGCCGGCTGGCCGGGGCCCTGCCCGATGTCGCTGCCTGACGCCCTCGCCACTGCGCAGCCGACCGGGCCGCGCTCGCCGCTGGCGGCGCTGACCAACTGGTTCGAGCGCCATGCGCAGACCTTCGTCGCGTCGCTCGGCCGCCTGGTGCGGCAGCCGTTCGCGTCCCTGCTGACGACGGCCGTGATCGGGCTCGGCCTGGCGCTGCCCGTGTGCCTGCACCTGGTGGTCGTCAACGCCCGCACCGTCACCGCCGGCATCGAGAACAGCGTGCAGGTCTCCGTCTACCTGCGCCAGCCCATGAGCGCGGAGGCGGCCGCCAAGGTGCTGAAGAGCATCGCCGCGCGCGGCGACGTGCTGGAGGCGCGCCTGGTCTCGCCCGCCGAGGGCCTGCGCGAATTCGAGGGCGTCTCGGGTTTCGGCGAGGCGCTCAAGGCGCTGACCGACAACCCGCTGCCCTACGCGGTCGTCGTGCGTCCGGCGCCACGGTTCGACACGCCCGAGGCGGTCGAAACGCTGACCGCGGAATTGCAGACCCTGCCCGAGGTGGACCTCGTGCAGGTCGACACCGAGTGGGTGCGGCGCTTCCACGCCATCCTCGACGCGCTGCGGCGCGCCGTGTGGCTGGCGGCGGGCCTGCTGGGCCTCGGCGTGCTGGCCATCGTCGGCAACACGATCCGCCTCGACATCAACGGCCGGCGCGAGGAAATCGAGGTCACCAAGCTGATCGGCGGCAGCAACGCGTTCGTGCGCCGGCCGTTCCTGTACGGCGGCGTGTGGTACGGCCTGGGCGGCGGGTTGCTGGCCTGGCTGCTGGTGACCCTGGCGCTGGCCCTGCTGGCGGATCCGGTCGGGCGCGTGGCCGCACTGTATGGCTCCAGCTTCCGCTTGCAGGGGCTCAGTGCCAGGGAAATCCTGCTGCTGGTGGGCAGCGGAACGGCCCTTGGCTGGATTGGTTCCTGGGTCACCGCGGCCTATCACCTGCGGCGCATCGAACCTCGCGCCTAAAATACTGATATTATTGATTTTTATCGCGGAACACGGGGTGCAATTAGCACTCCAATATCGTGAGTGCTAAAGTATTCGCGTGGCCGCCCGGCGGCCCGCCTGAAGACGTGGAGGAATGGCCAGACATGACCGGCACGGCACTTGCCCTCAAACAGTATTCGGACCTGGTTGCCGCCCCGATCGGCAGCCTCGACGCCTACACGGCGCGCGTCTCGAGCCTGCCCATGCTGAGCCGCGAAGAGGAAGTCGAACTGGCCGAGCGGCTGCGTGACGACGGCGACCTCGAGGCGGCGCGCGCGCTGGTGCTGTCGCACCTGCGCTTCGTCGTGCACGTCGCGCGCGGCTACACGGGTTACGGCCTGCCGATCGGCGACCTGATCCAGGAAGGCAACATCGGCCTGATGAAGGCCGTCAAACGCTTCGATCCGTCGCTCGGCGTGCGCCTGGTCAGCTTCGCGATCCACTGGATCCGCGCCGAAATCCACGAGTTCGTGCTGCGCAACTGGCGACTGGTGCGCATCGCCACGACCAAGGCCCAGCGCAAGCTGTTCTTCAACCTGCGCCGCATGAAGAAGAACCTCGCCTGGCTGAGCGAGGACGAAACGCGGGCCGTCGCCAAAGACCTCGGCGTCGCGCCACGCGAAGTACGCGAGATGGAGCAGCGACTGTCGTCGCGCGACCTGTCGTTCGACCCCGCACCGGCCGACAGCGAAGACGCTGCCGCCTTTGCGCCCGCCGCCTACCTGGTCGCGGAAGGCGCCGACCCCGCGGCGGCGGTCGAGGCGGCCGAGTGGCAGCAGGCCACGTCCGCATCGCTGGCCGGCGCCCTCGCGCAACTCGACGCGCGCAGCCGCCGGATCATCGAGGCCCGCTGGCTGGGCGATGACAAGCGCACGCTGCACGAACTGGCCGCTGAATTCGGCATTTCTGCCGAGCGGATCCGCCAGGTCGAGGCCCAGGCGATCAGCAAGCTGCGCGGCGTGATGACCTGAACCGGCCGCCGAACTGCCCCTGGCACGGTTTTCCCACCCCGTCTACGGGTAAGCGAGGATGCGCAGGGCACCTGACCGCGCTACGCTTTGCCGTTGACTAGCCGGAACGGGCGGCCACCGGCCGGCCCCGCCTGAAGAAACGCTGCATGAAGGAGCCCATCATGTCCCGCCCGAATGCATTTCCGAAGCTGCTGGCCGTAGCGCTCATCGCAATCACCGCCAGTGCCTGTGCGGATTACAAGACGCCCGCCGAGGAGGCGATTGTCATCATCGACGAGAAACTGGCCGGGATTCACACCCAGGCCGAAAAGTACCTGCCCACCGCGCTGGCCGACGTGCAAGTACAGGTCGACGAGCTGAAGGCGGGTATGGAGCAGAAGGAATACGAGGCCGTCGTCGCCACCGCGCCGCGCGTGCTCAAGGCTGTCAACAACCTGATCGTCGAGTCGGCGGTCGCCAAGGACTCCTACCACAGGAAGATGCAGCGCGACTGGGCGACCTTCGCCAACGAGATACCGGGCGTCATCGCATCGGTGGACACGCAGATCGTGCGTTACACGTCGCGCGGCCGCCTGCCGAAGGGCGTCAGCCGCGACGCGTTCAAGGAGACCGTTGCGACCTTCGATGCCGCCAAGGCAGCCTGGGCCGAGGCCGCGACAGCCGGCAACGACGGCAAGTTCGAGGACGCCGTGACCCGCACGAACGAGGTCAAGCTGGTGATCGATGCTGTCAAGCAGACCCTCGGCATGAGCGCGGGTTGAAGCGCCCCACCCCACCGGTAGCAGGAGCACCGCATTCCATGGTCAGGACCCTGGCCCTCGTGGGCCTCGTACTCGCCGGCGCGCTGGCGGCGGGATGTTCGCAAAAGGACTCGGCGCAGACCGCCATCGACGCCGGCGAGACCGCGCTGGACGCCGTGCACGAGGAAGCGCAGAAGTACATCCCGGGGCAGTACGCCGAGCTGAAGGCGGAACTCGACACCGCGCGCACTTACTTCCACGAGGAGCAGTACCTGCGCGCCATCGACGAGGTGAAGGACATCCCGGCCAAGGCACGGCTGCTGAGCGCGGCGGCGACCGCCGCGCGCGAAACGCTGGCGGCCAGCATCGCCGTGGACTGGGCACGCCTGCAGGCCGAACTGCCGGGCAAGCTGGCGGCGCTCGATGGACGGCTCGCCGAGCTTGGCAAGGAGCGCCGCCTGCCGGCCGGGTTGAGCCGCGAAACGCTGGCGCGCATCGGCGCGCAAGCCGGCGTCGCGCGCAGGGCCTGGGACGAGGCCTCTGCCGCCTACCAGGCCGGCAGCCTCGAGGGCGCGGTTGCGCGCGCGCTCGAATCCGAGAACCTCGCCGGCGAATTGATGGTCGAGCTGGGGATGGCCCCGGCGCCGGCCGCAGACTGAGGCGCGGCGGCGGGCGTCGAGTGACGCCCGCCGCCGCATGGCACCAGGCCGGCGTTGCCGGCCACGGCGACCCGTCCGCGCGGGCCCGCCCAGGGGGAACATGATGGCCACCGCACCCGACCGCATGCCGGGCAAGACACATTCGTCCAGCCCGCTCGACCCGCTCGACCTGTTCAACGTGCAGGGACTGCTGAGCGAGGAAGAGCGGATGGTGCGCGACGCCGTCGCGCGGCTGGTGGACGAGAAAGTGCTGCCCGTCATCCAGAAGCACTTCGAGGACCACACCTTCCCGGCCGACCTCGTTCCCGAGCTTGCGGCGCTCGGCATGTTCGGCTGTTCGCTCGAGGGTTACGGCTGCGCCGGCATGAACTCGGTCGCCTACGGGCTGATCTGCCAGGAACTCGAGCGCGGCGATTCGGGGCTGCGCAGCTTCGTCTCGGTGCAATCGTCGCTGTGCATGTACCCGATCCATGCCTTCGGCAGCGAGGAGCAGAAACAGCGCTACCTGCCGCGCATGGCCGCCGGCGAGCTGATCGGCTGCTTCGGCCTGACCGAACCGCAGGGCGGCTCGGACCCGTCCAACATGAAGACCCACGCCAAGCGGCGCGGCAAGGACTGGGTGATCAACGGCGCCAAGATGTGGATCACCAACGCCACGATTGCGGACCTGTCGATCGTCTGGGCGCGCACCGACGAGGGCGTGCGCGGCTTCATCATCGAGAAGGGCACGAAGGGGCTCGCTGCGCCCGAGATCGAGCGCAAGTTCAGCCTGCGCGCCTCCTCGACCGGCGCCATGTTCTTCGAGGACGTGCGTCGTTCCGCAGGAGAACATGCTGCCCGGCACGAGCGTCGGGCTGAAGGCGGCGCTGTCGTGCCTGACCCAGGCGCGCTACGGCATCGCCTGGGGCGTCATCGGCGCCGCGCAGGCCTGCCTCGCGCAGGCGCTCGACTACTCGCAGACGCGCATCCTGTTCAAGCGGCCGCTGGCCGCCACGCAGACTGTGCAGATCAAGCTGGCCGACATGGCGCGGCGCATCACGACCGCGCAGTTGCTGGTGCTGCAACTGGCGCGACTCAAGGACCAGGGCCGCCTGCAGCCTACGCAGGTGTCGCTGGCCAAGTGGAACAACTGCCGCATGGCGCTGGACATCGCCCGCGAGGCGCGCGACATCCTCGGCGGGGCGGGTATCAGCGCCGAATACGTGCCGATCCGCCATGCGCTCAACCTCGAGAGCGTGATCACCTACGAGGGCACGGAGACCATCCACCAGCTCACCGTCGGACGGGAGCTGACCGGCCACAGCGCGTTCTGAGCGGCGACCCGCTGCGATGAACGGGCGCAGCGCGGGGCGCGCCTTCAGCCGGCGCGACGTGTTCGACGTGGCGCTGCCCATGATCCTCGCCAACGTGTCGGTGCCGCTGGTCGGCCTGGCCGACTCGGCCGCGGTCGGTCACCTGGACCAGCCGTACAGCCTGGCCGGCGTCGCGGTCGGCGCGACGATCTTCAGCGTGCTGTTCACCGCGCTCAACTTCCTGCGCATGGGCACGACCGGCCTCGCCGCGCAGGCCTTCGGCGCCGCGGATGAACGCGCGGGCCGGCGCGCGCTGGTGCAGGGCCTGGTGGTCGCCATGGTGCTGGCGGTGCTGCTGATCGCCGGCGCCCGCCCGCTCGAGGCGCTCGCCATGGCGCTGATCGCGCCGGAGCCGGCCGTGGTCGAGCAGGCGGTCGCGTACTTCCGCATCCGCATCTGGTGCGCGCCCTCGACGCTGGCGCTGTTCGTCATGACCGGCTGGTTCATCGGCCGCGGCGACGGCCGCTCGCCGCTCGCCATCGTGCTGACCGTGAACGTCACCAATATCGCGCTCGACTTCGCCTTCGTGCAGGGCCTGGGCATGACCGCCGGCGGCGTCGCACTCGCGACGCTGTTCGCCGAGTACCTCGGGCTCGCAGTTGGCTGGCGGCTGGCGCAGCGCGCCGCGCCGGGCCGCTGGTGGCGGCATGCGCGCCACGGCGGCTACCGCGCTTACCTCGCGCTCAACCTGCCGCTGCTGGTGCGCACCACCGCGTTGATGCTGGCGTTCGCGTTCCTCACCGCGATGGGCGCCCGCTTCGGCAGTGCGGTGCTGGCCGCCAATGCGCTGTTGCTCAATTTCCTGTACTTCGCCTCCTACGCGCTGGACGGCTTCGCCAACGCCGCGGAATCGCTGGTCGGCCGCGCGGTCGGCGCGCGCGACGGTCCGCTGCTGCGCCAGGCGATCCGCATGTCCGGGCAGTGGACGGCGGCTGTCGCGGTCGTGCTCGCGCTGTTGTTCGCGGTGGGCGGCTGGCTGGCGATCGGGTTGCTGACCTCGCAGCCGGCGCTGCAACAGCTCGCGCGCGAGTACCTGCCCTGGCTGGTCGCCGCGCCGCTGGTCGGTTGCTGGGCCTACCTGTTTGACGGCGTGTTCGTCGGCGCCACCATGAACCGCGAGATGCGCGACACCATGCTGGTCGCCGTGCTCGCCGCGTACCTGCCGGCCTGGTGGCTGCTGCGGCCGTTCGGCAACCACGGCCTGTGGGCGTCCTTCCTGGTGTTCCTGGCGGCCCGCGGCCTGGCGCAATGGTGGGTGCTGTCGCGCCGCCTGCGGCGGGGCGTTCTGTTAACCGGCTGAGCGGCCCGCCACGGGCGCCGTTCACACATTTCACGGCCCGGTTCCCGCTTCAGCGCCCGTTCAGCGGCCGCGCGCGAGGCTGTCGTCAAGCCCGCCGGCACTTTCCGGTGGGTGCCGCGAGGAGAACCGACATGATCGCGAAGACCCGCAGGATTCAGGCAGCACTCGCGCTGACGCTGGCCGCCTTGCTGGCGGCCCCGGCCGCGCTGGCGCATCCGCCGGCCTATGCGCCGGCATACGGCTGGCGCGACAAGAACAGCCACCGCCATGGTCACGACAAGCGTCGGCGGCACGACGACTACGGCTACTACAGCGGTTATACGGGCCGCGAATGGCGCAACGACTATGGGGTCCACGGCGGCCGTTGTGACCGCAGCCAGGTCGGCACGGTGGTCGGCGCCGTGGTCGGCGGCGCGGTCGGCTCCAACGTCGCCCGCCGCGACAACCGGCTGATCGCGATCCTGGTGGGCGCGTCAATCGGCGCGATCGTCGGCCGCGAGATCGATCGTGACATGGACCGCAGCGATCGCGGCTGTCTGGCGCACAGCTTTGAAATGGCCCGCGACGGGCGTCCCGTGCGCTGGGACGGCGCGCGCCCCGGCATGTACTACACGATGACGCCGCGCGGCGGCTACGAGCGCGACGGGTATCCGTGCCGGCGCTTCACGCTGGAGCGTGAGTGGGACGGCCGCCGCCACAACTCGCAAGGCAGCGCCTGCCGCGTGCGCGACGGCGAGTGGCGCATGGTCGACGACTGAGCCACGAGCGCGGACCTGCCCGGTATGATGGCCGCATGCAGCCCGGGCAGGTCCTCGACTTCTGGTTTGCGGGCGTCCGCGAGGATGCCGACGCCCTGCCGGAGCGCATGCGCTTCTGGTTCGGCGGCAAGGGCGACACGGCACAGGACACCGCCGCGCGCGACGCCGCGCTGCGCGAGCGATTCGGCCCGGCACTGGCGGACTTCGAATCCGGCGCCCTCGACGGCTGGCGGGACACGCCGGCGGGCCGGCTGGCCCTGATCCTGCTCACCGACCAGTTGCCGCGCAACATCCACCGCGGCCAGGCGGCCGCCTTCGCCCTGGACGGACACGCCCGTGCGCTGTGCGCAGAAGGGCTCGCGCTGGGCCACGATCGCGCCCTCAGCCCCTTCGAGCGGATGTTCTTCTACCTGCCCCTCGAGCATTCCGAATCGCTCGACGACCAGCGGCGTTGCGTTGCGCTGTGCGAACAGCTCGAGAGCGAGGCGCCGCGCGAACTTGCCGCGGCATTCGCGGACGTCACGCGCTTCGCCCGCCTGCACCTGGAAATCATCGAGCGCTTCGGCCGCTTCCCGCACCGCAACCGCGCGCTGGGCAGGACCAGCACGGCGCAGGAGGCCGCTCACCTGGCCGCGCAGGGCGCGTCCTTCGGCCAGGGCTGAGCGGCCTCAGGGTCGCGATACCAGCATCACGCCGGCCACCGCAATCGCGCCGCCCGCCAGCATGCTCGCGGACAACGGTTCGCCGAGCAGTACCACGCCGAAGGTCGCGCCGAACACCGGCACCAGGTTGTTGAAGATCACGGTGCGCGCCGGTCCGAGCTCCTTGACGGCCCGGTAGTACCAGACGAAGGCAACGCCCGTGCCCAGCACGCCGAGATACAGCACCGCGGCCACGACCTGCCCCGACAGCACCTGCCAACCCAGACGGCTGAGGTCCGGCACGGCCACGATGGCCAGCATCGCGGTGCCGGACAACGAGGCGTAGGCCGACGCCGCGAGCGGCGTCAGGTCGCCGAGCACGGTGCGTCCGATCAGCGTGTAGGCCGCCCAGGCGCAGACTGCGCCGAACATCATGAGTTCGCCCGGACCGATTGCGCCGCTCACCGGGCCAAGCGGATCGCCACGGGAGACGACGATCCACACGCCCGCCAGCGCCGCCGCGACGCCGAGCCAGCGCCACCCGCTGAGGCGCTCATCCAGCAGCCACGCCGCCGCCGCGATGGTCACGACAGGATTGAGCGCGACGATCAGCGAGGTGCGGCTGGCCGGCAGCCGGCCGAGCGCGCCCAGGAAGAACAGGTTGTAGGCGAAGATGCCGGTTGCGCCGAGCGCGAGCGTCGCCAGCAGCTGGCGACGGTCGAGCCGCGGCAGGCGGCCCTCGATGGTCCAGGCCGCCAGCAGCAGCACGGTGCTCGCAACCAGGAAGCGCAGCAGCGAACCGACGGTCGCCGGCAGCGCCAGCGCCAGCACGCGGCCCGCTATGAACGTGCCGCCCCAGATCGCCGGCACGGCCGCCAACCGCAGGTACGTGCCGCGCCGCGTGTCTGCGGGACCCCGTTCGCCTCGCAAGGACAGCTCCGTTGCAACGGGCCGTCGCGCCCGCCCGGGCATTTGGCCGCAAAGCACCGCAGGCGGCAAGCGGCAATACACCTTATCGGGGGGCCGCACGGTGGGTTAGCATTCAGCGGCTCAGGACCGACGACGGCAGCCCCGGAGACACTCATGCAGAAGACCGCCGCCTGGCTGGCGCGCCACGCGCTCGAACAGCTCGGTATCACGCACACCTTCGGCATCCCCGGCGTGCACAACACGGAGTTGTACGACGAACTCGGGGCATCGGACCAGATCACCCCCGTGCTGGTGGCACACGAGGGCGGCGGCGCATTCATGGCGGACGCCGTCAGCCGCACCGGTGCATCGACCGGCACGCTGCTGATCGTGCCCGCGGCCGGCGTCACGCATGCCGCAAGCGGCATCGGCGAGGCATTCCTCGACGGCATCGCGATGCTGATCATCGCCGGCGGCGTGCGGCGCGACCTCGGCCGCGCCTACCAGCTGCACGACATGGACCAGCACGCGCTGCTCAAGCCCATCACGAAGGGCACCTGGCGTGTCGAGCGCCACGCCGACGTCGTGCCGGTGATTTACGAGGCCTGGCGCATCGCGACCAGCGGCGAGCCGGGCCCCGTGTTCGTCGAAATCCCCGTCGAACTGCAACTGATACCGGGCGAAGCCGGCGACATCCCCGCCTTCGTGGCGCCGGCCGCCGGCGCCTCGCACGCCAGCGCCGCCGGCCTCGAGCGCGCCGCCGCGCTGCTGCGCCATGCGTCGCGGCCGGGCATCTTCTGCGGCTGGGGCGCCGTGGATGCGTCGGGCCAGCTCGAGCAGCTGGCCGAACGGCTCGGCGCGCCGGTCGCCACGACGCTGCAGGGCCTGTCGTCGTTCCGTGGCAACCACCCGCTGCATGCCGGCTTCGCCCTTGGTCCGTCCGCCGTGCCCGCCTCGCACAATGCTTTCCGCGACTGCGACTGCCTGCTGGCGGTCGGCACGCGCTTCGCCGAGATCGCGACCGGCAGCTACGGCTGCGAGGTGCCGGCGAACCTGATCCACGTGGACATCAACCCGCAGGTGTTCGGCGCCAACTATCCCGCCGCGGTGGCGCTGGAAGGCGACGCGCGCGCGGTGCTGGCCGAACTGCTCGACCGGCTCGGGCCGGTTGCGGACGGCGAGGCGCGCCGCGCCCGGGTCGCCGCGAAGATCGCCGCGGACAAGGCCGCCTATCTCGATGCCTGGCTGTCGCACGACTCGCGCGGGCGGGTCAACCCGGCGCGCTTCTTCGGCGCGCTGCGCCAGCGCCTGCCTGACGACGCGATCGTCGTCGCCGATGACGGCAACCACACCTTCCTGACGGCCGAGTTGCTGCCGCTGCACGCGCCGCGCACGTTCTTCTCGCCCTCCGACTTCAACTCGATGGGTTACTGCGTGCCCGGCGTGATCGGCGCCAAGCTGGCGCGCCCCGGTCGCACGGTGATCGGCATCGTCGGCGATGGCGCCATCCGCATGACCGGGCTGGAGATGGCGACCGCCGTGGCGCAGGGCCTCGGCGTCGTGTGGTTCGTGTTCAACGACGGCGAGCTGGGCCAGATCGCGCAGGCCCAGGCCGCGCCATACAACCGCAAGACCTGCACGGTGCTGCCGGCGCTCGACTTCGAGGGCCTGGCGCGCGCCAACCACGTCGGCTACGAGTTGATGGAGAACGATGCGGCGGTGGACGCCGCCATCGGCCGCGCGCTGGCGGCGGCGGCGGCCGGGCGGCCGGTGCTGGTGGACGTGCGCATCGACTACTCGAAGCGCACGCGGTTCACCGAGGGCACGCTGCGCACCAACATCATGCGTTTCGATTTCGCGATGCGCACGCGGCTGGTCGGGCGCGCGCTGTGGCGGCGCATCACCGAGTAACCGGGCCCCGCGACCGGTCGGCCCGGCATCGCGCGCGGCCCCGCCGGCAGGCCGTGCCCGGCGCAGCGCTGCTGCTGCGCCGGGCGTCCGTCCGCGTGCGGTCCCGCGTCAGTCAGACGCGTTGTCGATGGCGCCGAACCACAACGCCGTCGTCACGGCGGCCGCCAGCACCGCGACGATCGCGTGCACGAAGTGGTCGAGCGTCATCCATGCGTATCCCGTATGCACGGCCGCGACCGCGCGCATGACGAGAATGGCGAGCACCAGCCATGGCAATTGCGAAAGGAAGCCGGTGAAGGTCGCGATGATGCCGCCGAACATGCCGCTCTTCGCGACGCGCGTGGCGCGCAGCAGCAGCACGAGGCTGATCAGCGTGAAGAGCATGAACACCGTGCCCCACTCGTTGCCGCTGGTATTGATGTAGGACCACCGGTGCCCGGCCCACCACCAGATGTAAGCGAACACCCCAACCAGAACCCACGAGACGATTTTCTTGGTCATGGCACGTCCTCCCGTATCCGGCCAGCGATCGAGTCGACTGGAACAGTAACACCGGGTGGCCGGATGGCAACCAATACAGCGCCATTTGTGGTGGGGCGCGGCGCCCGGCCGAGCCGTTCCCCGCCGCCGGGGAGTCGCCTGACCCGCAGGGCGAATTGCCGCAGGACAAAAAAAAGGCGCCGCGAACGGGGAAGCCGTGCCGGGGCGCCGAAACGAACCCCGGAGGGTCCGCAGGGGAATTGATGCTGCGCCGGATCAGTGCTCGAGCGTCACCCTCTCGAGCTCGTAACGCACGACCTGCCCGGTCACGGGATCCCTGACCGGCTTGCCGCGCCGGAAGCAGTCGGTCTGCGCGGCCCGCCGCGCAAACTCGTCGTGCGCATTCATGTGCTGCATGCGCACGTGACCTTCACGGTCGCGCAGGATGACGGTCGCGCGCTGCGCGCCCGTTTCGTCGTACCCGGACACCAGCACGGCAATGACTTCCGTCTGGTCCGGGGACTCGCGCTTGTCGTTTGATCCGCCCATGCCGTCAATGAAGCAAGGGTCGTGCCAACCAGAAAGGGCCCCGGCGAATCAGCAGCTTGCGACAGCCTGCCGGGCGCGGGTGCCCCTCAACGTCACTTCCCGACCTCCATTGCGGCGCCCGGGGTCAGCCGGGGACGACCAGGCACGCGGTGCCGCGCGCGACCAGCGCCGCGCACAACTCCCTGGCGCGTGGCTCGCTGACCGGGCCCGCCTGCAGGCGCCACAGGTCGCGGCCATTCCGCATCACCACGTCGACCCGCGGCACGAGCTGGCCCAGCAATTCCGGATGGCGGGAGCGCATGGCCTGCCACGCGTCACGGGCGGCCTGTTCGCCGTCGCCGAAGGCGCCGAGCTGCACGCGGTAGGCGGCGCCCTGCGCCGCGGCGATGAGCGTCCCCGCCGCGCGCGGGTCGCCCTGCGGTTCCGGCGTGCCGGCCGGCTGCGGCCCGGCAGTCGCGCCGGACGACGGTGCGGCAGCGCCCGGCTCACGCGCGCGAAGGAAATCCGCAAGGCGCTCGCGGGCCATGCCGCCGTAGCGCCCCGCCGGGTAGGCGGCCAGGTAGCGCTGGTAGGACTCCGGTGCATCGAACCTGAGCGCGCGCTGCCACGCCTGCTGCTCGCGCAGCTCGGCAACGCGCTGGCGGGCCTCGGCCGCGTGCGCGCCGCCAGGGTAGTTTCCGAGATAGGCGCTGTACGCCTCGTCGGTGTCGGCCTGGCCGGCTTCGCGCCAGGCTGTTTCCTGGCGGCTGCAGCCCGCCAGCAGCAGCCCCACCGCCAGTGCCGGCAACCAGCAGGCCATAGGCCGTCCTCGATTCATGTTCCCGCTCCGTATCTGCGCCGGCCGCTACGCCTGCACCCGTGGCGTGCGCGGCGTAGCCCAGACGGCACTTCTGGCTCGACAGCAGTCGTCCGCGCAGGCGCAGGACTGCCGGCCTGGACGCGGTCACCACGCTACCATCCGGGTGACCGGGAAACCACTTCATGTGGCGGCGCGGCAGGCGCCGGCACCATGGGCACGGGAATTCCCAGCGCCCCCGCACAAAATTGATTTCAGGACCTTTTTTCCTATACTCGTCGCACCCGGCTCGCGGTAGCGGCGTGGGCCAGTGACGGGAAGGCAGCGTTGAAGAAATTCCTTTTGCCAGTCGCGGCCGTGGCACTGTCGACGGTGGCGGCGCTGCTCGTGGTGGAGCTGCTGCTGCGCGCGTGGTACCTGGTCCACAACCGGCTGGAACCGCGCCAGTGGCAATACGCGGAGGACTGGGGCTGGCAGCCGACGCCCGACCAGTCGCTGGTCTACACGAAGCCGGGCTACGGCGAGATCGTCTATTCCTCGACCCGCGACGGTTTTCGCCGGTTCGGCGATCCGCATGCGTCGAAGTTGAAGGTGCTGGCGGTCGGGGACTCGACCACGCATGCCTACCAGGTGTCGGACGGACAGGCCTACTACGACTTTCTGGCCGACCACGACTCCGGCCTCGAGTTGTTCGCCTTCGGGGCCGGTGGGTACGGCACCGTCCAGCAGGCCATGGCCATCCAGCGCTATGCGGGCGAGATTTCGCCCGACGTCGTCATCTGGCAGATGTGTGCCAACGACCTGACCGACAATGACTGGAGGCTCGAGGGACTCAGCACCGAGAACAACATCCACATGCGCCGCCCGTACCTCGAGGACGGCCGGATCGTGCGGCGCCACCCCGACGGCCGTCTCGGTTGGCTGGCCGAGCATTCGGTCGTGGCACGACGACTGGTCGCGCTGCGGAGCAGCCTGCTCATGCGGCTGAACGGGACCATCGAGAGCGGGCTCGACCTGGACCACCCTGACTTGCGGCGCGCGTTGGCGACGACGCGCGAGGCGATGCAGCAGGTGATCGAGGCCGCACCCGGCGTCACGTTCCTCGCCTTCTTCGTGCCGAGTGCCGAGCACTACCAGTACGAGATCGAAGCGTTCACCGAGCTGTGCACGATCCCGAGGCTACGCTGCCTGCCGGAGGTTCACGAGGCGGTGGCGGCGGCGGCCCTCGGCGGGATTCGGATCGATGGCGGCGACTACGACTCGCACTGGAATGCCGCCGGCCATGCGATTGCCGGCAGGGTGATCCTCGACCGCCTGCGCCACGAACTCCCTGCGCGGCTGCCGGCCGGGCCGCACCAGCCAGGTGCCCGCCGTGACGCGGCCGGGGATTCCGCATGGACATCGCAAGCCGTTGACCCCCGGGACTGATCTCGCAATGGCGGTCGTTCCGAGGGTCCCGCTCGCCAGTTCAACCGCGCTGCGGCGCGAGGTTGATTACAATTCATCATGGCGCGGCGCCAGGCACCGAACGGGCGTTGCCTCGCGCCAGGCGCAGTGATTTCCGGCGAAGCAGGCCAGGAGGCGAATCCCTTGCCGCACGACCCCCAGCACCACGCACCGGCGCCGGAACTGGTCGCGCACCGCGGCAACGTCGCCGACTTCCCGGAAAACACGCTGCCTGCATTCAAGTCCGCGCTCGACGCCGGGCTCGGCTGGGTCGAGCTCGACGTGCAGCTGTCCGCGGACCGCGTGCCGTTTGTCATTCACGACGCGACCCTGGAGCGCACCACGCGCGTCACCGGCGACGTGCGGACGATGGCGGCCGACACGCTCGCCGGCGTGGACGCCGGCGAGCCGGCCCGCTTCGGCGACCGCCAGCTCGCGACGCCGTTGCCGCGGCTCGCGGAGTTCGCCTCGCTGCTGGCGCAGTATCCCGCGGCGCAGGCATTCATCGAACTGAAGCGCGCGAGTCTGCAGCTGCATGGCCGCGCCTCGTGCATCGAGCGCGTGCTCGAGGCGCTGGCGCCGGTCGCGGCGCGCTGCGTGATCATCTCGTTCGACGAGCGCACCGTGGCCATGGCGCGTGAGCGGACCGGTCTGCGCATCGGCTGGGTCCTGCGCGACTACAACCGCCCGCAGCTCGAGGCCCTCGCGACGCTCGCGCCCGATTTCGCCTTCGTCAATTACCAGAAGCTGAAGGACGACCAGGCGCGGCTGCCGGCCGGACCCTGGCGCTGGGCGGTCTACGAAGTCGAGGACGGCCGCCGCGCGCTGATCGAGCACGCGCGCGGCGCCGCGCTGGTCGAGAGCATGGCGCCGCTGCGCGTGCTGCACGACTTGCGGGCCGGCCGGGACCAGCCGTGACCGACCGCCGCGACGTGATCATCATCGGCGGCGGAATCCATGGCGTCGGCGTCGCGCAGGCCGCGGCCGCGGCCGGCTACTCGGTGCTGCTGCTGGAGCGCACCGGGCTTGCCTCCGGCACTTCCAGCCGCTCCAGCAAGTTGATCCACGGCGGACTGCGTTACCTCGAGAGCGGGCAGTTCAGGCTGGTCCGCGAGAGCCTCGAGGAACGCGCGCTGATGTTGCGGCTGGCACCCGGGCTGGTGACCCTCAAGCCTTTCTTCATCCCGGTCTACCCGCAGACGCGACGCCGGCCGTGGCAGCTCACGGTCGGCCTGACCGCCTACGCGGCGCTCGCTGGCTGCGGCCGCACCGCCCGCTTCGGCCGCCTGCCGCGCAGCCAGTGGGACCGGCTCGACGGGCTGGACACTGCCCGGCTGCAGGCCGTCTTTCGCTATTTCGATGCGCAGACCGACGATGCGCGGCTGACGGAGGCCGTGATGAATTCCGCGGTCTCGATCGGTGCGGAGCTGGCCATGCCGGCCGAGTTCATGGAGGCGCAGGTCGGCGAGCGCGACGTCAGGGTCGGCTATCGCTCGGGCGACCGGCTGCTCGAATGCACCGCACGCGTGCTGGTCAATGCCGCGGGTCCCTGGGGCATGAAGGTCAGCGGCCTGGTCTCGCCGCGGCCGCACACGCCGCCGCTCGACCTCGTGCAGGGCACGCACATGGTGGTTCGCGGCAGCGTGCGCCGCGGCATCTACTACGTCGAGAGCCCGAGCGACGGGCGCGCCGTATTCGTGATGCCGTGGCACAGCGGCGTGCTGGTCGGCACGACCGAAACCGCGTTTCAGGGCGATCCGGACCAGGTGCGGCCGCTGCCCGCCGAGATCAGCTACCTGCGCGAGGTGCTGTGCCGCTACTTCCCCGCGTTCCGTGCGCCTGGCGCCTGCGACGTCATCGACTCGTTCGCCGGACTGCGGGTGCTGCCGGCGGCGACGGGCGCGGCGTTTTACCGCAGGCGCGAGACGCTGCTGCAGTTCGACCGGCCGCGCCAGCCGCGCTACGTTGCCATCTACGGCGGCAAGCTCACCGGCTGGCGCGCGACCGCCGAGCGCCTGCTGCGGCACATCGCGCCGTCGCTGCCGTCGCGCACGGCGCGCGCCGACACGCGCGAGCTGCGGGTCGGCCCGTCATGAGCCGCGACGGCGACGTGTTCGTCGCGATCGACCAGGGCGGCCACGCCAGCCGGGCCGTTGCCTACGACCGGCGCGGCCAGCGCCTGGCCTCGGCATTTGCCGTCATCTCGACGCATCACGACGCACTCGGCCATGTCGAGCACGATGGCGAGGACGTGGTCGGCAGCGTGCGCACCGCACTCGACGAGCTCGCGGCACTGGTCCCGGCCGAACGCTGGGTCAAGGCCGGCCTGGCTGTGCAGCGCTCGACCATCGCGTGCTGGGACCGCGCCAGCGGCGCGCTGCTGGCGCCGGTGATCTCCTGGCAGGACCGCCGCCACGCCGCCTGGCTCGAGGGACTGCGGCGCGAGTCCGCGCGCGTGCACGCGCAGACCGGGCTGCCGCTGTCGCCGCACTACGGCGCCAGCAAGCTGCGCTGGTGCCTCGACTACGTGGCTGCGGTGCGCGAGGCGCGCGCCGCGGGCCGCCTTTGCGCCGGCCCGCTCGCCAGCCTGCTGCTGTTCCGGCTGCTGGAGGAGCGGCCGTTCCTCGCCGACGAGGCCAACGCCTCGCGCACGCAGTTGTGGTCGCCGCTGGAGCGGCGCTGGATACCGGCATTGCTCGAGTTGTTCGGCGTGCCGCTCGAGGTGTTGCCAGGCCTGGCGCCGACGGCGTCCGCCTTCGGCACGCTGCGGGTCGGCGCGGCGCGCGTGCCGCTGGTGGTCTGCACGGGCGACCAGTCGGCCGTGCCTTTCGCCGGCGGCGCACTGGACGCGGACAGCGTGTACATCAACGCCGGTACCGGCGCGTTCGCGTTGCGGCCATTGCCGCAGTCGCTGATCGCGCCACCGCTGCTGTCCAGCGTGTTGCGCTCCGACGGCACACGGGTGGACTTCGTGCTGGAAGGAACCGTCAACGGCGCCGGCAGCGCGCTGGCGTGGTTCGAGGAACAGGAAGGCCTGCCGTCCGAACGGCTGCTCGCGGGGCTGGACGCCGCGCCGCCCGACGACGCGGACGTGCCGCTGTTCCTGAACGGCGTGTCGGGTCTCGGCTCGCCGTTCTGGGCGCCGGGTTTCGAGCCGCGCTGGGAAGGCCAGGGCGAGCCGGTTGAGCGCTTCCGCGCCGTCGTCGAGAGCATCGCCTTCCTGTTGCGCGCGAACCTGGACGAGATGGCCAGGCATGCGCCGCGGCCGCGGCGCATCGTGCTGAGCGGCGGGCTCGGTACCAGCAGCTACCTGTGCCGCGCCCTCGCCGCGCTGGCCGATGCGCCCGTACACCGGCTGGACGACCCGGAGGCGACCGCGCGCGGCCTGGCATTCCTGGTGGCGGGCGAACCGCCGGGCTGGCAGCCTCCCGCACTGACCCTGCACGCGGCGCATCGCGACCCGGCCCTGCTGGCGCGCTACGTCAGCTGGCTGGCGGCGCTGCAGCGCGCGCTGCGCGGCTGACCCTCACGCGCAGCCGAGTTCCGCGAGCAGTTCGCGGTCGATCCAGCCGGGTCCGCGCAGCCGGTCCACGAAACCGCAGTGCCCGCCGCACCGGGTCGTGGTGACGGCCAGGGCCGGCACCCGCTTCAGGCGCGCCAGGTCGCGGGACGGGATCATCGGGTCGTCCAGCGAGAGGATGATGCGGCTGTCCGTCTCGAGCGTCGCCAGCGCCTCGCCGGTGATCGCATAGCCGCCGAGGTAGGTCGCGAGGTCCGGATACTCGGTGTACTCGAGCACCATGCGCTCGGTCATGGCGGTCAGCGAGCGCTCCCGCGCCAGCGGGCGAAAATCGTAGACGCCCGGCCAGGCGGCCTGCTTGCGGCGCAGCGAGCGACGCCACTTGAACATGAAGTACCGGCGGTAGATCGCCGGGCCGTTTTCCAGCGCGTCGAGGGTCACCGCCGGATCGAGCACCGGGCAGACGGCGACGATGCGCCGCAGCCTGAGGCCGGCGGCGCCGGCGCGGGCGCCCACCCGCAGCGCGAAATTCGCGCCCAGCGAAAAGCCGGCCAGCGACAGCTCGCGCGCCGGCTCCAGACGCTGGATGGCGGCGACGGCGCCGACCACTTCCTCGATGCGCCGCGAGTGGAACAGGCCCTTGTTCAGATGGTGGCTGTCGCCGTGGTCGCGCAGGTTGAGCCGCATCACGTCGAAGCCCGTTTGCAGCGCCGCCTGGCCCAGCGTGCGCAGGTACAGCGAGTCGGCGCTGCCCTCCCAGCCGTGCAGCAGCACGACCGTGGCCCGCGCCGGCGGCCGGCCGAGCGCAGACTGGCTCGCGTGCAGCGCCAGCAGCCGCACCCCGTCGCCGCAATCGAGCACCAGCGGCCGGCTGGTCTCGGCCAGCTGCCTGCTGCGGCGTGCGACGCCTGGCCGGCGCAGCGGCAGGCTGGCAAACATCGATTGCAGGTGCTGGTTCTGCAGCCAGCGCGGCGGGTCGAACGGCAGCCGCGGCGGAACCGCATTGAAGGGCAGCGCCTCCGCGGTGGCCGGGGCGACCGCTGCATCGCCCATGCCGTCGACCGCGCCGCCCGTCACGGGCCGGCGGCGGCTCACGACAACGCGATCGGCGACGACCCGGGCAGGGTGGCCGCGAAGCCCGGTCCCATGAGCCGCGCCGGCGTCGTGAATCCCGCCGCAACGGGTTCGCCGCGCAACAGGTGCCGGGCAATCGCCAGCGCCGCCGCCACGGTCAACGTGTAGCCGTTGGCCACCGTGATGCGCGCGACGCGCACGTCGCCCGCCTCGTTGACCGCCTCGCCCCATACGTACACGGGCGACCGCTCGCGCTCGCGTTCGCTGGGGCCGGCCGCGCCGGCACGGATGCGGCGTTTCAGCAGCGCCTGCACGGGCGCGGAGGACACCAGCCAGCCGAGCCGGTCCAGCCAGCGCATGCGGCCCAGCGCCTTGGGCGAGACCGGCACGTAGACCTCGATGTTCGGGATGCCGGTCGTGCGGTAGGCGGTGCTGACGTCGCCCCACGGAATGGCCATGGCCAGTTTCTCGCCGTCGCCGAAGTCGATGCGACGATGGCGGGAGCCGAGTGGAATACGCCGGATCTGGCCGTTCTCGCGCACGCGGCCACCGTCGCCGAGGCTCTCAACGCTGGTCGTCGCCGTACCGCGACTGAGGCGCGAGCGGCTGTCGAAGCCCAGCGCGAGCCGCGTCGCATCCGGCAGCGATTGCTTCAGCGCCGCGGCCACGCAGTCGGTCGGCACCACGTCGAAACCGACGCCGGGACACAGCAGGACGCCGGCCGCGCGCGCCTCGCCGTCGCGCGCATGCGCCAGCTCGAACACGTCGATTTCGCCGGTGATGTCGAGGTAGTGGGCGCCGGCCGCCAGGCACGCCGAGATCATCGGCGCCGCGGTGGCCGAGAACGGCCCCGCGCAATGCAGCACCACCGTGATGCCCTCGAGCCCGCGGTGCAGCGCGCCGGCGTCCTCCAGGCCGAACGCCCTCGATGTCAGGCCGAGCTGCGCCGCCAGCGGTGCGAGCCGCGCCGCGCTGCGCGCCGCCAGCACCGGCCTCAGCCCCTGCCGCACGGCTTCGCGCGCGATCAGCTCGCCCGTGTAGCCGTTGGCGCCGTAGACCAGCAGCCCGCCACTCACTGCGGAATGACCGTGATCTCGAGACGGCTGTTCACTGCGGCCGCTTCGTTCCAGGCTCCCGCGGTCGCCAGGTCCACGGGCGGGTACCCGGTCATGACGCGCTCCGGCGGGGCCGGAACCGCCTCCAGCACGATGCCCCCGCCGCTGCGCCGCTCCAGCGTGTCCATCAGGTTGGCGAACGCCACCGGCTGCCGCGCCGCGCCGGTCTGCAACTCGTCATACGGGTTGCCGCGCAGCGCGCACTCGGCGGCCGGCTGCTCCGGCGGCGCCAGCACGTAGCCGGCTTCGGCGTTGCCGGCCAGGCAGAAGATGCCCGGGATCGACGTCACCTGCACGCGCCCGCGAAAGCCGCTGCGCTCCAGGCCGCCCACCAGTTCGCGCAGCGCGTCCAGCCGTTGCGGTCCGAGCGGCGCCTCGCCGTAGGGCACGAACAGCATGTGCTGACGGGACGCGCCGGCGGCTTCCGGCGGCAGCGGCGCCTGCAGCTCGGGCACGTCCTGCACGCGGCCCGTCGCGCGGCCGGTCGCGCGAACCTGCGCCAGCGTCGCGCCGAGATCGGCCGACTCCGCCGCAAGCTGCGCCCGTGCGGCTTCGACCTCGCGCGCCGTGCCCAGCAATTGCCAGTGCAGGCCGCCGAGCACCAGCAGCGCCAGCAGCAACGCCAGCACCGCCGCCAGCCAGCCCCATGGCTGCTCGCGGCGTTCCGGCTCCGGCCGCAACTCCGCGATCAGCGGCTCCGGCTCGGCCGGGCGCAGTTCCGCGATCAGGCGCCGCGCCTGGCTTTCGAGGGACGCCACCGTGAAGCGGCGCAGTTCGAGGCTCTGCTCCTTGAGCAGCGCCTCGATCATGCCGCGCGAGACTCGCGCGCCCTCCGCGGCCGACGGCGGGTGCACCTCGCCGAGCTCGTCCACCGGCTGCAGCGCCGACGGCATGGCGTCGCGGCGGTCCGGCAGCAGGTTCAGCTGGAACAGCACTTTCGTCACGTCGATCGGCTTGACCGTCTTCGGCAGCACCCCGATCGCACCCAGCGCGCGCGCCTGGCCGACGTACAACTCTCCTTCCTGCGAGGTGTACATCATGATCGGGATGGTGGCTGTTTCCGGGTCCGCCTTGAGGATGCGGACCGCCTCGAGACCGTCCATGCCCGGCATGAGGTGGTCCATGAAGACCACGTGCGGGTGCTGCTTCTTCAGGTAGGCCAGCGCCGCCTCGGCCGACTCGGCCGTGTCGACGGCGATGCCGAAGCGCTCGAGCATCCTGCTCAGCACCACCCTTGCCGACTTGGAATCGTCCACCACGAGCGCGCGCTTGACCGGCATGTGCATCCCCTGACTGAGGCACGGCGAGTGTAACGCACCCGCACCCGCCGGCGAACGAACGCCCTGGCCGGGCGCGGCCGGACGCGAGCCGCGCCGCGCTTGACGCGAAGCCTGTGGCAGAGGGTAATCGCACCATGGAGCCAGGCCAGCGTCGGGCAGCAGGATTCGGGCACCGCCCGCAGGCGTCGTGCCTGGCGGCGCTGCTGGCGCTCGCCTGGGTCTTGCCGGCGGTGGCGGCGAGCCGCGTCACCCTCAGCGCCGCTTCGATTGCCATGGACGGCCTCGGTGCGCGCGACTTCGAGATGACGATCGAGCCGCAGCCTGCCGGCGCGGTGCGCGTGCGCGTGGCAGCCGGCCGCGTGGACGGGACGGATGCGCCCGCGGGCCTGCGGGCGCTGCGCTTCGACTGCGCTTCGATGGTCGCGCGCGGCGATGTCCTGCATTGCGGCAACGGCCGCGTGCGCGGCGAGTTCGGCGAGTTCGGCCCGCAGGACTCGCCGGCCGACCTGACGATCGCCGCCGACGGCACCTTGACGGCCGGGCTGCGCGAGCTGCGCGTGGCCAACGGCCAGGTCCGGCTCGAGGCGACCATGCTCGACGACCGCTGGACGGTGCACGCGACGTTCGAGCAGGTCGAACTCGGCGTGCTCGGCGGCCTGGCGCCGGTGCGCGACGCGTTGCCGGACGGTTTCACGCTGGCCGGCCACCTGCACGGCGAGCTGAACGCCGCCGGCCGCGGCGAAGCCGTCGCCACGGCCCGCGCCAGCCTGGTGCTGGCCGGCGCCGGATTCGCGGACCAGGCGGGCACGCTGGCGGCGGAGCAGCTCGAGGCAACGTTCGAACTGGATGCCGGCGCCGCCGGCCGCGACGGCCGCCGGCCGGTGTCCCTGCAACTCGACGCCCGCAGCGGCCAGGCGTACGTGGACCCGGTATTCCTCGACCTGGGCAAGAACCCGGCGCAGTTGACCGTGACCGGCAGCCTGCCCGAAGACGCCGCGGCGCTGTCGATCACCCACTTCCGCTGGACCCAGCAAGGGGTCGGCACGGTGGACGGCGCCGCCGAGCTGGACCTGGTGGGCGACACGCCGGCGCGCTGGGTGCGGATGGTCTTCGAGAACGTGGACCTGGACGGCGCGGTGCTGCTGTACGCCCGTCCCCTGCTGATCTCGACCCAGTTTGCCGACCTGGCAGGCAGCGGCCTCGTCAACGGCGAGATCGACGTGGACGACGGCCTGCCGAGCCGGGTCCAGCTGACGCTGGCCGATGTCGTCCTCGACAGCCCCGGCGGGTCCCTGTCGGTCGAGGGACTGACCGGCCACCTGCACTGGTTCGAAGAGGAACTGCGCAACGAGCTGGCCCAGCAGGTCGACAGCGAGATCTTCAGGTCGCGGCTGGACTGGCGCGGCGCGCGGCTGTGGGGCATCGAGTTCGGCCCCGCGTCAGTGCCGTTCACCTCGACCGGCAGACATTTCCGGCTGCTCGAGCCGGTCGTGTTGCCGATCTTCGACGGCGGCCTGGCCATCGAGACGCTGCGGGTCCGCCACGCCGGCACGCCGAAGATGACCCTGCGCTTCGATGCCGAGGTGCAGCCGATCAGCGTCGCGCTGCTCGGCCGCGCGATGGGCTGGCCGGCGTTCTCCGGCACCATCGCCGGGCGCATCCCGAAGCTCGAGCTGGCCGACGGCTTCGTCACGCTCGGCGGCAACATCGAGGCGCAGGTGTTCGACGGCACGATCACGATACGCGACCTGAAGATGCGCGACCCGCTGGGCCAGTTCCCGCAGCTGTTCGCGCACATCGACGTGGACGCGCTCGACCTCGAGCGACTCACCAGCACCTTCGAGTTCGGCATGATCACCGGGCGCCTGTCCGGACGCGTCAAGGGCCTGGAGACCTTCAACTGGCTGCCCGTCGCCTTCGACGCGGCGTTCTACACGACGCCCGGCGACCGCTCGAAGCACCGCATCAGCCAGCGTGCGGTGGCCAACCTGTCGAGCATCGGCGGCGGCAGCCGTGGCACCGTCACGGCCGCGCTGCAGGGCGGCTTCCTGCGTTTCTTCGAGAACTTCGGCTACGACCGGCTCGGCCTGTCCTGCAAGCTGGCCAACGACATCTGCGCGATGGACGGGGTCGGCCCGGCGGCCAACGGCTATTACATCGTCAAGGGTGCCGTGCTGCCGCGCATCGACGTCATCGGCAACCAGCGGCGGGTCGCCTGGACCCGCCTGATCAGCCAGCTCGCGGCGATCACGCAATCCTCCGGGGCGGTCGTCGAGTGAGCGTTGCAGCATGCCGGCGGCCGCTGCGGTAAGCTTCCCCTACGTTCAGACCGTGTTCAGGCGGCCCTGCCCAGCATGATCGCCCAGACATCCCAGAAGGAGTCCCGCACCATGACCCGCTGGATCGTGACGACAATCGGCGCCGTGAGCCTGGTGCTCGCGGCCTGCGTAACCATCAATGTGTACTTCCCGGCCGCGGCCGCGGAGAAGGCCGCGGACCGCATCATCGAGGACGTGTGGGGCAAGGACGCCGCCGGCACCGAGCAGTCCGCCCTGCCGCAGCGCGGCGGCGAGGTATTGCTGGCCGCCGCGCGCGGCGCGCTCGACCTGATCGTGCCGGCGGCGCAGGCGCAGGCCGACCTCAACGTCTCGACGCCGGCGATCCGCGCCGTGACCGCCTCGATGGAGGCACGTCATGCCCAGCTCGAGCCGCACTACGCCTCCGGCGCGGTGGGGCTGACGGCCGACGGTCTGGTCGAGCTGCGCGATGCCAACGCGGTGCCGCTCGCCGAGCGCAACGCGGTGAAGAAGCTGGTCGCCGACGAGAACAACGACCGCAACACGCTGTACCGCGAGATCGCCTCGGGCAACGGTCACGCCGAGTGGGAACCCGACATCCGCGCCACCTTCGCGCAGCGCTGGATCGCCAAGGCCCGCGCCGGCTGGTGGTACCGCGACAGCGCCGGGGCGTGGGCCGCGAAATAGGCCGCGCCGCCGCGGGGACTACTGCGCCGGCAGGGGCTCGACCAGTGCGGGCCCCTGGTTGCCGGGGTTGTTGACCTCGCGGCTCACCGGCCACGCTTCCAGCAGCGCCGGGTCGCACGGCCCGAGCAGCGCCGACAGCGCCTCGACATCCTCGCCCGCCGGATTGAGCCACGCGTCATAGGCCTGCGGCGGCAACACCGCGGGCATGCGGCGATGGATTTGTGCGATCGGCGCGGGCGCGTCCGTGGTGACGATCGTGCAGGACTCGAACGGCTCGCCCGACTCGGGTTCGCGCCACGATTCCCACAGGCCCGCGAAGCCCAGCGGCCCGCCGTCGCGAGCGCGGATGAACCACGGCTGCTTGGTGCCCGCGGTGGCCTGCCATTCGTACCAGCCGTCGGCCGCGACCAGGCAGCGGCGTTTCTGGAACGCGCGCCGGTAGGCCGGCCGCTCGCCCAGTGTCTCGGCGCGCGCGTTGATCATGCGGTTGCCGATCGAGCGATCCCTGGCCCAGGCCGGCACCAGCCCCCAGTGCAGCAGCGCGACGCTGCGCTCGCCAGGCTGCAGCTGGCGCACGACCGGCACCTGCTGGGTCGGCGCGATGTTGTAGCGCGCCTCGAGCGGCGGCACGTCCTCGACGGCGAACGCGCGGCGCATGGCTTCCGCCGGCGAGAAAAACGCATAACGGCCGCACATGTCAGCAGCCTGCGACGCGCGGATCGACGGCGCCCGGATGCGTCTGGCACGCCCGCGCGGCGTTGCCCATCGTTGCCATGGACGCCACTATGCCACCTCCTGGCGCGCTGCGCCGCCGCGCGATGCATCGCCCATGCCGGCTGCCGCCCCACCCTGCGCGGGCCACGGCTACTCCCGGATGCCGGTGCCGCGGTTCATCAGCGTGACGACCAGCGCGAACATCGCGGCGGCGGCGCCCGCGGTGACCGCCAGCGCGGTCATGACGCCCACGTCGGCGGTGCCGAGGAAGCCGTAGCGGAACGCATTGACCATGTACAGGATCGGGTTGGCGTAGGACAGGCGCTCGGCCCAGCCCGGCAGCAGCGACACCGAGTAGAACACGCCGCCCAGGTAGGTCAGCGGCGTCAGTACGAAGGTCGGGAACCACGAGATCTGCTCGAAGTTCTTCGCGAAGATGGCATTGAAGAACCCGCCCAGCGAGAACACCACCGAGGTCAGCACGAAGGCCAGCACCACGACCAGCGGGTGGGCCACCGGCAGCTGCGTGAAGGACAGCGCCACCGCCGAGACGACCAGTCCGACCAGCAGGCCGCGCAGCACGCCGCCGCAGACGTAGCCCAGCACGATCAGCCAGTTGGGCAGCGGCGCGATCAGCAGTTCCTCGACGTGCTTGCCGAACTTGGCGCCGAAGAAGCTCGACACCACGTTGCCGAAGGAGTTGCTGATCACCGACATCATGATCAGGCCGGGCGCGATGAACTGCATGTAGTCGAAGCCGTCCATCGGCCCGATGCGCCGGCCGATCAGGCTGCCGAAGATGATGAAGTACAGCGTCGCGGTCACCGCCGGCGGCACCAGCGTCTGGCCCCAGATGCGCAGGATCCGCATGACCTCGCGGCGCACGATGGTCAGGAAGCCGACCCAGCGTACCCGCGCGCCCGCCTCGCCCGATGTCACCGCCACGGCCACGCCTGCCTCCACCTCAGCCCCCTGCCGCGGCGCGCAGGTCGCTGCCGGACTCGACCAGCCGCATGAACAGTTCCTCGAGCCGGTTGACCTTGTTGCGCATGCTCACCACCTCGATGCGCTGCGCGCTGAGGCGGGCGAACACGCCGTTGAGCCCCTGCTCCTTCGACACCATGACCTCGATCGTATGCTCGTCCACGAGCCGCGCGCCGAAGCCCGGCAGGTCGGGCAGCACCGCAAGCCGCTCGCGCGTGTTGAGCACGAACGTCTCCTGGTTCAGCGTGCGGATGATGCGGGCCATGCTGTCGTGCTCGATGATCCGCCCGTGATCGATGATGGCCACGTTGCGGCACAGGTTCTCGGCTTCTTCCAGGTAGTGCGTGGTGAGGATGATGGTGGTGCCGCGATGGTTGATGTCGCGCAGGAAGTCCCACATGGAACGGCGGATCTCGATGTCCACGCCGGCGGTCGGTTCGTCCAGGATCAGCAGCTTCGGCTCGTGCACCAGCGCGCGCGCGATCATCAGCCGGCGCTTCATGCCGCCGGACAGCGAGCGCGCGATGACGTCGTGCTTGCCCCATAGCTGCAGCTGCCGCAGGTAGCGCTCGGCCCGCTCGCGCGCCAATCGCCGCGGAATGCCGTAGAAACCCGCCTGGTTCACGACGATCGTGAACACCTTCTCGAACATGTTGAAGTTGATTTCCTGCGGCACCAGGCCGATGCAGGACTTGGCACGCTCCAGCTCGCCGTCGATGTCGTGGCCGAAGACCGTGACCCGGCCGGAACTCTTGGTGACCAGCGAGGTGATGATGCCGATCGCGGTGGTCTTGCCAGCGCCGTTCGGCCCGAGCAGCGCGAAGAAGTCGCCCTCCTCGACGTCGAGGTCGATGCCCTTGAGCGCCTGGACGCCGTTGCCGTACGTCTTGGCGAGCTGGTCGATGGCAAGTGCTTTCATGTGGGGCCAGTGGCGCGTGGTGGCCACGCTGTGAGGGGCGAAGCGTAAACTCGGGCGGGCCGCCCGGCAACCGAGGGAGGTACCGATGGCAGCGTGGAGCATCGTCACCGTACTGCGCGTCATGCTGGCGCTCGTGCTGGCGCTGGCGCTGCTGCAGCCGCTGCTGCACGCGCGCCTGCTGCCGCCGCTGGTGGCCGTGTGGTTCGGCCTCGACGGCCGCGCGCTGCTGTGGGCGGAGCGCGGCTGGCTGCTGGCGGCGGCCGCGCTGCCCGCGCTGCTGGTCGGTGCGGTCGCGCTCGGCGTGCTGCCCATGCTGGGCCGGCGGCCGGGCGGCGCGGCGCAGGAACGGCTTGGCCTGTGGCTGGGCATCATCACCGCCGCCTTCTTCGCCGCGCTCGCGCAGCTCGTCTTCGACGCGAACGCGCTCACGCTGCCGGTGCTGGCCATGGGCGAGGCCCGCTGGCTTGGCGCCAGCTACCTGCTGTTCGTGGTGGTGTGGGCCTGGACGCTGCGGCGGGCGGTGCGCTGAGGTGCGCTACGCGCTGGCGGCCGATGGCGTGCTGCTGCTGCACCTGCTGTTCATCGCCTTTGCGGTCGGCGGCGGCCTGCTGGTCGCCGGGCGGCGCTGGCTGGCGGCCGTGCACCTGCCGGCCGCTGGCTGGGCCGCCTGGATCGAGTTCTCGGGCGGCCTGTGCCCACTGACTCCGCTCGAGAACCGGCTGCGCGCGCTGGCCGGCCAGGCCGGCTACCGCGGCGATTTCATCGAGCACTACCTGCTGCCGCTGGTCTACCCGGCGGGCCTGACCCCCGCCGTGCAGTGGACGCTGGGCGGCCTGGTGGTGGCCGTCAACCTGGCGCTCTACGCCTGGGTGTTGCGCCGCGCGCGGCGGTGAAGCTGCCGCAGGCGGGCGGCCTCCATGCCCTGCAACTGCTGGCCCAGCAGCCGCATGCGGGCGAGCCGTTGCGGCGTCGCGGCCTGCCCTGCGGCGTCGCCCAGCAGCAGTTCCCAGAAGCGTTCGCGCGTGCAGAACCGGGCGGCCAGCACCGGCGCCGTGCGCCGCGCCAGTCCGTCCAGCGTGCCCACCGGCAGTTCGCCGATCACGGACTCCGTGCCGCCGTCGAGACCCAGCGCGAGCCGCGCCGCGGCGCCGTCGCGCTGCACGATATGCCACGCGAAGGTCAGCGCCGCGCGCGTGAAGCGCAGCGCGGGTGGCTCGCTCACCGTCGCCCCCGGTCCGTCGCGCACGGAGGCCGCGGCGGCGGCCTGCGATTGCCAGTAGCGGCCGTCCCGAAAACGCAGGTCGAACAGCGCGAACGGCAACCTGAGCCGCAGGCCGGTCGCCGCCGCCGCGCGGCCGGCGCCGGCCGCCAGGTGTCCGGGCAGCCCGAGCGCCGGCATGCCCGGCCGGGCCGCGCCCAGTTCGCCGACCAGCGCCAGGAAGTCGCGATTGAGCCCGACGAGCGCGGTCACGGTGCGCTCGTCGGGCAGGGCGTGTTCGAGCCACTGCGCGCCGGCCTGCGGCGCCAGCGCGAGCAAAGTCTGTTCCGGCATGGCATTTGTCCCCGTTGCCACGTGATTGAGACAGGCGCCGGGTCTTGGCCCGGGCTCATTTTGCTGGTAAAAAAATACCAGTAGTTCTTCCAGACGTCAATGGGTCCTCGCCATGCGCATCACCGACGACCGCTACACCCGGGACCGGCTGCGTCTCGACCTCGCCCTGCGGCTGATCCGCCACGAGGCCCGCACCTGCACGATCCGCAGCTGGACCGGCCTGACCGACGACCGCATCCGCAAGCTGTTCAAGAGCTACGCCCAGCACTGCAACGGGGAGAAGGTCCGGCGACACCGCGGCAAGTCGCCGCGCCAGCCGGCATATTTCCTCAAGAACGGCGAGTTGCGCCTGCAGGCGGCCGGCCTGGCCTCGACATTGTGCGAGTTCGGCCTGCTGGAGGCCGGCCCGCCGGCCGCGGCGGGCGGCCTGGACCAGCTGCGCTGGGGCGAGCGCTTCTGCCAGGCTTACGAGACCTTCCTGCTGCGTCATGCACCGTCGCAGATCGGCTTCGAGCACGCCTGCTTCCTGCGCCGGGCCCTCGAGCGCCAGAAGGAATTGTGTATCGACGACTGCGAGGCCTGCGGCGCGCTGCTGGTCGTGTCGGCCTTTGCGCCGCGCCCGGCGGGCTGCGAGTTCTGCGGCGACCCACGCCGCACCGCGCCGGCACACTGAGGCCGCGCTAGAATGCGCCCTCACCGACAGAGTCTGCGCGCATGTCCGATCCTACCCGGCGAGCCAACATCTTTGCGGGACCGTACGTCGACCGCCTGACGCCGCAGCGCCAGGACCCCGAGGCGGTCGCCCGCGCGCTTGCCAGCGCCGCCGCCCGCATCGTGCCGCTGTGGCGCTCGCGCAGCCTCATCGTGCGCGAGCCCACGCCCGCCGCCTGCCTGCTGCCGCTCACCGATGCCCTGCGGCAGCACCTGCACACCGAGGAACTGATCCTGCTGGGCGAGTTCCACGGCCACGTCGCGTTCGCGGCCGAACTCGGCGGCGAACAGCCGCCGACGCTCGATGCCGGCGCCGAGTTCGTCGACCTCAGGCGCGCCAGCGGTCTGCTCGGGCGCGACGAGGCGGGCCTGCTGGCCTACGCGCGCGCCATGCTCAGCTGGCGCCGGCGCCATCGCTTCTGCGGCTTCTGCGGCGCCGCGACCCGCGCCGAGCAGGCGGGCCACGTGATGACCTGCAGCACGGGGTCCTGCGGAGCGCAGGCCTTTCCGCGGCTCGACCCGGCCGTCATCGTGCTGGTCACCGACGGCGAGCGCGTGCTGCTCGGCCGGCAGGCATCGTGGCCGCCCGGCCGCTACTCGACCATCGCGGGTTTCGTCGAGCCCGGCGAGAGCCTCGAGGATGCCGTGCTGCGCGAGGTGCTGGAGGAGACCGGCATCAGCGTCACCGACGTGCGCTATCGCTCGTCGCAACCATGGCCGTTTCCAGCCTCGCTGATGCTCGGCTTCCAGGCGCGCGCGCTGACCACCGAGATCGGCCCCGGCGACGGCGAACTCGAAGCGGCGCGCTGGGTCACGCGCGCCGAGATCGCCGCCGGCACGCCGTCGCTGCCGCCGCCGCAGTCCGTGTCCTTCCGCCTGATCGAGGCCTGGTACAACGCCGGCGCCGAGACGCCGCTGGCCGGCGAGCCTGCCGTCAGCGAGTCGAAATCCGGGCGCTGACCGTCGCCGCGGGCGCACCAGCGGCACGGTGTGCATACTGATCGCCTGGCGCACACGGGATCCCGCATGAGCTTCACCGGACTGGCACACGTGGACATCGCCCTGTCGCTGGTGACCGGCATCGCGCTGGCCGCCGCCGCCGGCTTTCGCGCCTTCGTGCCCCTGCTGGCCACCGGACTCGCGATCCACTTTGGCGTGATCGAAGCGGCGCCGGGTTTCGCCTGGCTCGGCGAACCGCTGGCCATCGCGGCGCTGGCCGCCGCGACCCTGCTCGAGGTCGTCGCCTATTACGTGCCCGGCGTCGACCACCTGCTCGACGTCATCGCCGCACCGGTCGCGCTGGCTGCGGGCGTCGTGGTCGCGGCCAGCGTGATGGCGGACGTCCCCGGCTGGCTGCGCTGGCTGGCGGCGATCGTCGCCGGCGGCGGCGCGACGGCCGCCGCCTACTCGATCACCTCGCTGACCCGCGCCAAGTCCGGGGTCGCCACCGGCGGCTTCGGCAATCCGCTCGTCTCCACCGGCGAACTGCTGGGCGCCGCCGTCATCGCCGTGCTGGCCCTGCTGGCGCCGCTGGTGGCGCTGGTGGCGCTCATCTGGCTGGTGGTCGTGGCGGTGCGCCGGCTGCGCCGGCGCCACGCCTGATGTGCCTGCTGGTCGCGGCCTGCGGCCTGCACCCGCATTATCGGCTGGTGCTCGCCGGCAATCGCGACGAGTTCCATGCGCGCCCCTCGGCGCCGCTCGGCTGGTGGGACGACCGGCCCGAGATTCTCGGGGGCCGTGACCTCGCGGCGGGCGGCACCTGGCTGGCGGTCGACCGCCGCGGCCGGCTTGGGGTGGTCACCAACTTCCGCGACCTGGAGCCGCCGCAGCCCGGCGCGCCGTCGCGCGGTTCGCTGGTGACCGGGTTCCTGGACGGCCGCATGCCGGCGCCGGCCTACAGCGCGGCCATTGCATCCCGCGCCGCCGACTACTCCGGTTTCAGCCTGCTGCTGTTTGACGACACCGGCCTCAGCTACGTCAGCAACCGGCCGCAGGCCGCGGTGCGTGCGCTCGATCCGGGCCTGTACGGACTCAGCAACGACCGCCTCGACACGCCCTGGCCCAAGCTCGAGCGGGCCAAGGCTGCGGTCGGTCGCGCGCTCGAGGCCGGCCGGCCCGATCCGGACGCGCTGCTGGCCGGCCTGCTCGACCGCCGCCCCGCGCCGCACGACCGGCTTCCCGATACCGGCCTCGGGCCCGAGCGCGAACGGCTGCTTTCGGCACCTTTCATCGTCGACGCGGTCTATGGAACACGCTGCACGACGCTCGTGCTGCTGGACCATGACGGCGGCATGCGTGTCGAGGAGCGCCGCTTCGGCGCCGACGGCGCGTGCACGGGCCGCACCGACATCAGCTTCGAGACGCGGCGGCGGCCGCTCGCCAGCGGCTAGAACCAATGCGGGATCCATGCCCGGCAAGGAATACGTTGCGCCAAGGAATCCTGCCCGCCATCGCCTGCTGCCTGCTGCTCGCCACCCCGGCGGCGGCCGACGCGGGCATCGACATCGAGATCGCGGGCGTCGACGGCGCGCTGCGCGACAACGTCATCGCGTTCCTGAGCCTGAAGCGCTACGCGGGCGCCGCCGACCTCGACCAGGACCTCGTCGACCGCCTCGCCATGCGTGCCGAGCGCGAGGTGGCCTCGGCGCTGCGGCCTTTCGGTTACTACACGCCCGTGGTCACGACCCGCATCACGCGGCAGCAGGACCGGTGGCAGGCCATCGTGACCATCGTGCCCGGCCAGCCGGTGGCGCTGGTCGAGGCGCAGGTCGAGATCGAGGGGCCGGGACGCGACGAGCGTTTCCTGCGCGAGGTGCTCGAGAACTCGCCGCTGCGCGTCGGCCGGCAACTGAGCCACGCCGACTATGACCAGCTGAAGGGCGAACTGCAGCGTGCCGCCGCCAGCAACGGTTACCTCGACGCGGCCTTCAGCCGCGCTGAGTTGGTTGTCGACCCGGAGCGCCGCGAGGCGCGCGCATTGCTGACGCTCGACACCGGCGATCGCTACCGCTTCGGTGCGACCAGCATCGCGCAGGACTTTCTCGAGCCGGACCTGGTGCGGCGTTACCTGCGCTACCGCGAGGGCGACTGGTACGACGCGACGCGGCTGCTGCGCACGCAGTTCGCGCTGGACGACTCCGGCTACTTCGCCGTGGTCGAGGTGCTGCCCGAGGCGCGCGACCGCACGACCCGCACCGCCGCGGTCCGCATCACCTCGGAACGCGGCAAGCGCGACCGCTACCGCATCGGCGCCGGCTACGCGACCGACACCGAGTGGCGTCTGCTGCTCGGCTGGGAGAACCGCCGCCTCAACCAGCGCGGCCACCGCCTCAGCGCCGAGACGCGCCTGTCGTCGCTCGAGAAACGCATCGAACTTGGCTACGTCATCCCGTGGCAGGACCCCGCGCTGGAGAAGCTGTCGCTGCGGCTGCTGGCCGGCCGCGTGCAGAACGGCGACATCGAGACCACCGGCATATCGCTGCGCCCGAGCCTCTCGGAGGTGATCGGCACCTGGCAGCGCGTGCTGCTGCTCAATATCGACTACACGCGCGACCGGTTCCCGTTGCCGCTCGCGGGCGGCGGCAACCTGCAGCGCGACGTGCTGCTGGTCCCCGGCGTCAGCTACGCCCGGCTGCCGGCGAGCTTCCTCGACAGCGACTCCGTCGGCCGCGGCCTGTACATCGAGCTGCTCGGCTCCGCCGGCGCGCTCGGCTCGGACGCCAACTTCACGCGCCTGCTGGTGCGCGACGAGCGGCATTTCAGGCTCGGCGACTCGTGGCAGCTGCTGCTGCGCGCCGAGATCGGCGCGAGCGCCATCGGCGACTTCGAGGAACTGCCGGCGCAGTACCGCTTCTTTGCCGGCGGCGATCGCAGCGTGCGCGGCTACGGCTACGACGAGCTGTCGCCGACCGACGAGCTGGGCAACGCGATCGGCGGCCGTCACAAGGTGGTGGCCAGCATCGAGCTGGAGCGCAAGCTGCCACGCAGTCTCGCCGCCGCCGTGTTCGTCGATGGCGGCAACGCCTTCAACCGCTTCGGCGATGCGCTCGAGTACTCGGTCGGCGTCGGCCTGCGCTACCGGCTGCCGTTCCTGAGCGTCGGCATCGACGTCGCCAAGTCGGTGTCCGAGCCGGGCCGCTCGCCGCGCTTCCACCTCAACTTCACGCCGGTGCTGTGAACAGGCGCCTCAGGATCGTGGTCGCGGCGCTGGCCGGCGCGGTCGTGCTCGCCGTGGGCGGCGCGCTGGCCTGGCTGCTGTTCAGCGAGGCGGGAGTGACCCGCGCCGTGGCGCTGGTGAACGCGCTGCCCTCGGTCGAGTTGCGCGTCGAGGGCGCCCGCGGCAGCCTCGCCGGCGGCCTGCGTCTCGATGCCCTGAGCTTGCGCACCGAGCGCGTGTCGCTGACCGCGCGCAGCGTCGAGTTCGAGCAGGCGCCACGCGGCCTGTTGATCGGCCGTCTCGGCGTCGCGACGCTGAGCGCCGCCGCCGTGCAGGTCGTGGTCGCGCCCAGGGATCCCGACGCGCCCGAGCGGCCGCCGCGCTTCATGCCGCGCTGGCTGTCCGTCAGCGTGCGCGACCTGCGCATCGGCGAACTCGACGTCACCGCGCCGGGCGGTACGCGGCTCGTGTATCGCGACATCGCTGCCGCCGGCACCATCACGCACTCGCGCATCGACCTCGACCAGGCGGAGGCGGACGCCGGCCTGTGGCAGGCGCGCGGCCAGGTCGGGTTGCTGGCACGCGAGCCGCTGCAGTTGCGCGGCGAACTGGCCTGGACCGTGCGTTCGCAACCGGACCTGACCGGCACGCTGACTGCGCGCGGCGACCTCGACCGGCTCGAAGTCGCGGCACAGGTCATGGCGCCAGGCACGGCCACCATCGGCATGACGCTGCTGGACCTCGGGGCCAGCCTGCACTGGCGCGCCAGCGTCGCGCTGGCGGAACTCGACCTGGTGGCCTGGCTGCGCGAGCCGCCGCTCGGCCCGCTCAACGGCGATTTCGAAGTCACCGGCACCGCGCGCGACCTCGATGCCGGCGGCCGCCTGTTCGGCCCCGGCCTGCCCAAGGCCGGGTTGACGGTGCGGACCACGGTGGGCTTCGGCGGCAGCGACGTGGAGTTCCGGACGCTGGGCATCCGGCAGCCCGACGGGCCGCTCGCGATAGACGCGACCGGCCGGCTGGTGTTCGGCGACCCGGACCGGCTCGAGGCGCAGGCACGCTGGACCGACTTCGCGTGGCCGCTCAGCGGGCCGGCCATCGTCAACAGCCCCTCCGGCCGGCTCACGGCCAGCGGCTGGGACGTCTTCGATTTCACGCTGGACGCCGACACCGCCCCGGCCGGCGGGCCGCGTTTCGCGCTGGTCGCGACCGGCCAGGCCAACCCGGCCGGCATCACCTTCGTGCAGGCCGCGCTCAAGGGCGCCGCGGGCCAGGCCGAGGGCAGCGGCTACCTCGGTCTCGACGCATCGCGGCCGTGGCGGCTCGAGGCCAGGGTGCGCGACCTGGACCTGAAGAGCGTGCATGCCGGCCTGCCGAGCCGCCTGTCGTTCGCGGTCGCGGCCTCCGGGGTCGGCCTCGAGGAGGACGCCGCGTGGGCGGCCTATGTCGGTCCCATCGAGGGCCGGCTGCGCGGCTGGCCCGTGTCCGGCACGGGTCATGTGCGGCGCCAGCCCGGCCGCTGGGAATTCGAGCGCTTTGCCTTCGAGGTGGCGCGCGCGCGGCTCGACATCCGCGGCAGCACCGGCAGCGACACGATGCTCGACGCGCGCCTCGACGCGCCCGACCTGTCCGGCCTGCTCGACGGCCTCGGCGGCAGCCTCGAGGCGACGCTCAAGGCGCGGCCGGCGGCGCGCGGCCAGGCCGGCGCCGCCAACCTGCTGCTAGACGTCGCCATCAAGGGGCGCAACCTGAAATTCGGCGAGCACCGCGCCGCCGTGCTGTCGGGCGACGCCGTGCTCGACCTGTCAGATCGCGACACCTCGTGGGCGCGACTGCGCGCCGCCGGCGTCACGCTCGCCGGCCAGGACCTCGCCAGCACCCGCCTGTCGCTCGACGGCTACGCGCGCGAGCACCGCTTCGAACTGCAGGTCGGCGCGGGCAACCGCGCGGTCGACCTGAATGGCGAGGGCGCCTGGCGGGATGGCGCGTACCGGCTGCAGGCACTCCGCATCGCCGCGGCCGACCCCGCGCTCCAGCCGTTCGCGCTCGAGGCGCCGCTGCGCCTGAGCCTGTCCCGCGAGGCGGCGCAGCTGGAGGAAACCTGCTTCGTCGCGGCGCCGCGGCGCGTTTGCGTCGCGGGCCGCTGGCGCGACGGCACGGGCTGGACGGCGACGCTCGCGACGCGCGCATTCCCGCTCGAGGACATGAGCGTCACGCTGCCCGGCCGGCCGCGCTACCGCGGGCAGCTGGACGCCGCGATCGAGGCGGAAGGCAAGCCGGGACGGCCCTGGACCGCACGCGGCAACGCCACCCTGCACGATGCCTGGCTGAGCTACCGGGCGCCCAGCGGACGGGATGAAGACCTGTCGCTCGGCATCACCGAGATCCGCGCCGAGAGCACCGCGGAGGCTCACGGCTTCACGCTGGCGCAGCGCGAGAGTGACGCCGTCCAGCTCGACGCGCAGGCATCGATCCGGCGCATCGACGGCCGGCCACTGGGCGAATCGCCGCTGCTGGGCACGATCACGCTCGCCACGACCCAGCTCGGCCTGCTGCCGCTGTTCGTGCCGGACATCGATCGCGCCGTCGGCCGCCTGACCGCCAGCATCTCGCTGGCCGGCACGCCGGCGGCGCCGCTGGCCCGCGGCCGACTCGAACTCACCGACGGCGCGCTCGACTTCTACCAGACCAACCTGCGCATGACCGGCCTGGGCGCGCGCGCCGACCTCGTCGACCAGGGCCTCGCGCTCGACGCCGCCGGCCGCATCGGCGCGGGCAGCTTCAGCGCCGCCGGCCGCATGACCTGGCGCGAACGCGTCATGCGCGGCGAGCTGCGCTTCACGGGCGAGCGGCTGCGCGTGGCCGACGTGCCCGAGGCGTACATCGAGGCGTCGCCCGACCTGCGCTTCAGCATCGACGGCCGCGACATCGGCGTCACCGGCACGGTCACCGTGCCGAAAGCCCGCATCGAGCCCCGGCAGCTGCTCGGCGCCGTGCAGCCGTCCACCGACGAGGTGCTCGCCGGCGCCGACGCCGGGCTTGCAGCGGCCGGCCGCTACCGCATCGCCACCGACCTGCGGCTGCTGCTCGGCGAGCAGGTGCATCTGAACGCCTTCGGGCTGAAGGGACGGCTGACCGGCGGCGTGCGCCTGCTGGCGCCGCCCGACGAGGTGGCCGTCGCCTCGGGCGAATTCGAGATCGACGACGGCAAGTACCGCGCTTACAACCGCGAGCTCGACGTCGAGCGCGGCCGCCTGCTGTTCGCCGGCGGGCCCGCCGCCGACCCCGGCGTCGACCTGCGCGCCAGCAAGGCGGTGCCCGGCTACGAGGTCGGCGTCATCGCCCGCGGCCGCCTGCGCAAGCCGCAGCTGACGCTGTACTCGAACCCGTCGCTGCCGCAGACCCAGATCGCCTCGCTGCTGCTGGTCGGCCAGACGTTGGACTCGCTGCAGTCGCGCGACCGCGCGGCGCTCGGCTCCTCGCGGTCGGAACTGGTCACGCAGGGCGGCGGCGTCCTGGCCGGCCAGCTCGGCCGTTACCTGGGCCTCGACGAGGTCAGCGTGCAGACCGATGCCGACTACGACGCCTCGGTCGTGCTCGGCAAATTCCTGTCGCCGCGCCTGTACGTCAGCTACGGCATCTCGCTGACCGAGGCCATCAACACGTTCAAGCTGCGCTACACGATCGGCGACCGCTGGGTGCTGACCGGCGAGTCCGGCGAGGCGGCCAGCGCCGACGTGCTGTTCACCATCGAACGCTGAGATGCCGCGCCGCGCGCGCCGGCCGGACCCCTGCTTGACCCGGTTTGCATATTTATGCAAACATGCTGCAACTTTATGCGAGACCACACATGACCACGGGCCACGAGCACTCCGTGACCGCCGCCCGCCGCGAGGCGCTGCGGCGCATCATCCTGCAGTCGGCGGTCGGCCGGCAGCAGGACCTCGTGCGCCTGTTGCGCAAGACCGGCCACCACGCGACCCAGTCGAGCGTCAGCCGCGACCTGCGCGAACTCGGCGTTGCCAAGCTCGGCGACCGCTACATGATGCCGGACGACGTGCAGCCGGAGGCCGGCGGCTTCGGCTCCGTGGCCGGATTCGTGCGCCACCTGCGCACCGCCGGCCCGCACCTGACCGTCGTGCGCACCGCGGCAGGCGCCGCGCAGAGCGTTGCCATCGCCATCGACCGCGCGCAGTGGTCGGAAGTGGTCGGCACCGTATCCGGCGACGACACGATCTTCGTCGCGACGGCCGGCGCCGCCGCCCAGCGCAAGCTGCTGGCGCGCCTCAATCACGCATTCGGCAGCTGAGCAACGCCCCATGACCACCCACCCCGCCGCGACGGACACGCCCATCCTGCTGGCTTTCTCGGGCGGCCTCGACACCTCCTTCCTGGTGCCGTGGCTGAAGGAGACGCACCGCCGCCCGGTCGTGACGCTGACCGTCGACACCGGCGGGATCGACGCGGCGGCCGCCGGCGTGCTGGCGGAGCGCTCGCGTGCGCTGGGCGCGGCCGGCCACCATCTCGTCGACGCGCGCGCGCGCTACTTCGGGCAGGTGCTCAGGTTCCTGATCATGGGCAATGTGCGGCGTGGCCAGTCGTACCCGCTGTGCGTCGGCGCCGAGCGCTCCATCCAGGCCCGCACGCTGGCGGAAGTGGCGGTCGAGCTCGGCACCACTACCGTTGCGCATGGTTGCACAGCGGCCGGCAACGACCAGGTGCGCTTCGAAGTCGCGCTGCGCACGCTGGCGCCGGGGCTCGAATCGCTGGCGCCGGTCCGCGACCACGCCTTCCAGCGCGCCGAACAGCTCGCCTATCTCGAGCAGCGCGGCCTGCCCGTGCCGCCTTACGGCGCCGCCTACTCGGTGAACCGCGGCCTGTGGGGAGTCACGATCGGCGGCCAGGAGACGCTGACCTCGCTGGACAGCATTCCCGAGCACGCCTGGGTGCTGTCGCGCGACGCCTTCACCGCGCCGCGCGCGCCGGCGCGCCACGTCATCGGCTTCACGCGCGGCGTGCCCTGCTCGGTGGACGGCGCGCCCCTCGAGCCGGTCGACGCGATCGAGCGCATCGAGTCGCTGGCCGCGCCGTACGGCATCGGCCGCGGCATCCACCTCGGCGACACCATCATCGGCACCAAGGGCCGCGTCGCATTCGAGGCGCCGGCCACCGAGGTGCTGCTGGTCGCGCACCGCGAGCTCGAGAAGCTGACGCTGACCGCGCGCCAGCAGCGGGCCAAGGAGGGCCTGGCGTCGATGTACGGCGACCTGGTGCACGAGGGCCAGAACCTCGATCCGGTGTGCCGCGATATCGAGGCGCTGTTCGTCTCCTCGCAGCAGCGCGTGACGGGCACGGTCAAGCTGCTGCTGCGGCCCGGCAGCGTGTTCGTCGAAGGCGTGGATTCCCCGCACTCGCTGATGAAGGTCTCGCGGGGCGTGTACGGCGAGGCGGCCGGCGAATGGACGCCGCAGGACGCACTCGGTTTCTCGAAGATGGTGGCGCTGCCGTCCATGTTCTGGGCGCGGGCCGGCGAATGAAGGACCCTGGACCATGAAGACGATCATCGTCGACAAGATCGCCTCGGTGGCGCAAAGCTGCAACCTGTCGCGCGAGCTGCGGATCGCGTCGGACATTCCATGCGAGGAAGGCGTGGTGGTGGCCGTCGAGGTCCTCACCGACAAGGCCAACTACAACACGCTCGAGCTCACCAGCGGGCGCATGGCCAAGGTGGCGCGCGGCGACGTCGTGGTCGGCGCGCTCGGCCACCGCAAGGCGCTGTTCGGCTATTCGGGGACGCTGCCGTCGGCGCTCGCGCCCGGCGACGTCGTCCAGATGCTGAACATCGGCGGCGTGCTGGGACTGTGCAACTCGATCAACCCGGAGAAAGGCAAGCCGTTCGACTGTCGCGTGCTGGGCGTCGTGCTGCAGTTCCCGTTCCTCGGCGAGCGCATCGGCGTGCCGGCGCGGGTCGGCATCAGGAAGCTGGACATGGACGCCGCGCTCGACACGGCGGGCGTGCCGGTCGTCGCGCTCGCGGGCACCTGCATGGAGGCCGGCAAGACGGCCGCCGCCTGCGCCATCGTCGCCCGCATGCGCCACCGCGGCCTGACCATCGACGCCTTCAAGGCCACCGGTGTCTCGCTGCGGCGCGATATCCTCGCCATGGAGGACTCCGGCGCGCGCCGCTCGATGATCTTCACGGACCTCGGCATCGTGACCACGACCGCGGCGTCCGGGCCGGCGCTGACCCGCGTCATGCTCAACGAGATGGCGTCCGGCAAGCCCGACGCCATCGTCTTCGAACTCGGCGACGGCCTGCTGGGCGCCTACGGCGTCGAGGCCATCCTCAACGACGAGGCGATCCGCGACTCGCTCACCGCGGTGGTGCTGTCCGCCAACGATCCCGTGGCGGCCTGGGGCGGCGTCAAGCTGATGCGCGAGCGATTCGGCATCGAGCCCTGCGTCGTCACTGGGCCCGCTACCGACAATGCGGTCGGCGTGGACATCATCCGCGACCAGATGGGCGTGGCCGCCTTCAACGCGATGACCAGCGGCGCGGCACTCGGCGACTTCGTGATCAGCGCGGTCGGCCTCGACGGCGCCGCGCGCGACCCGGAGGCATCGTGACGGCCGCGAAGATCCCCGCCGTCGTGCTCGGCGGCACCGGCTACGTGGCCGGCGAGCTGGTGCGGCTGCTGGCCGCGCATCCAGGCGTCGACCTGCGGGCGGTCGCTTCCGACAGCCAGCCCGGCGAGCCCGTCGCGCGCGCCTTTCCGCACCTGGCGCCGCTGCTCGGCGGGTTGCGCTACGCGTCGCAGGACGAGGCGGCCGAGCTGGTCGCGAGCCTGCCGCGCGCGGCGGTGCTGGCGGCCGCGCCGCACGGCGTGTCCGCGGCGCTGATCGACGCGTTGCTGACCCGCGCCGAGGCGGCCGGCGCGAAACCGACCGTGGTCGACATCTCCGCCGACTACCGCTTCGCCGATGCCGAGGCCTACGCGAAGGTCTACAAGCACCCGCACGGCGCACCCGCGCGGCTTGCCGAGTTCACCTGCGCGGTGCCCGAGCACCTGAAGCGGGTGACCACGCCGCACGTCGCCCACCCGGGCTGCTTCAGCACGACGACGCTGCTGGCCGCCGTGCCGATGCTGGCGCTCGGGCTGACCGAGGGGCCGCTGTTCGTCGCCGCGACCACCGGCAGCACCGGCGCGGGCCGCAGCCCGACCGCCGGCACCCACCATCCGCAACGCCACAGCGACCTGTATGCCTACAACGCCCTCGCCCACCGCCATGCGCCCGAGATCGCCGCGCTCGCCGAGGCGGCCAGCGGCGTGGCCGCCGAGATCGCCTTCGTGCCGCATTCCGGCTCCTTCGCCCGCGGCATCCACGCCACGGTGCAGGCGACCCTGGCGAAGCCGATGCACACCGCAGAGGTCATCGCGGCGCTGGCGGGCTATTACAAGGACTGCCCGTTCGTGCGCGTGCTGGACACGCCGCCGCGCATGAAGGACATCGTCACCAGCAACTACGCCAACCTGTCGGCGGCCAGCGACGGCCGCACGCTGGTCGTGATGTCGGTCGCCGACAACATCGTGAAGGGCGCGGCCGGCGGCGCGGTGCAGTGGATGAACCGGTTGTTCGGCCTCGATGAAACCGCCGGGCTGACCACGCCCGCGCCGGGCTGGACCTGAGGCGGCGCCCCATGCAGGACACGACCCCGGCCATGCGGGATCCGCTCGCGCAGGTCTTCGCGCAATATCCCGTCGAGGTGACCCGTGCCACGGGCGTGTGGCTGCACACGCGCGACGGCCGGCGCATCCTCGACCTGTACGGCGGCCACGCCGTCGCCGCGCTCGGCTACGGCCACCCGCGCTGGCTCGCGGCGCTGGAAGACCAGGCGCGCACCGTGTCGTTCCAGAGCAATGCCGTGCCGATGGAGGTACGCAGCCGCGCCGCGCGCAAGCTGGTCGAATTCGCCGGACTGCCGCTCGACACCGTGTTCTTCGTCAACAGCGGCGCCGAGGCCAACGAGAACGCGTTGAAGATGGCCTGCAAGGCCACCGGCCGCGACCATGTCGTCGCCGTCGAGGGCAGCTTCCACGGCCGCACCGCCGCCGCCGGCGCGGTCACCTGGGGCGCGGCCGCCAAGTGGTACGGCTTCCCGCGCACGCCGTTCGACGTGAGCTTCGTGCCGCGCCGCGATGGCGCCGCGCTCGAGGCTGCGATCACCGAACGCACCGCCGCCGTCATCATCGAGCCCGTGCAGGGCGTCGGCGGCGCCTTCGACATGGGCCGCGAGTACCTGCAGGCCGTGCGCGCGCGCTGCGATGCGGTCGGCGCGCAGCTGATCTTCGACGAGGTGCAGTGCGGCGTCGGCCGCTGCGGCTGGCCGTTCGCGGCCAACCTGTACGGCGTGGTGCCCGACATGATCACGGCGGCCAAGGCGCTGGGCGCCGGCTTCCCGGTCGGCGCGCTGCTGCTCGCGCCGCACCTGGCGGCGCACCTCAAGGTGGACTCCCTCGGCACCACCTTCGGCGGCGGGCCGCTGGCCTGCGCCGTCGTCGAGGCGGTGCTCGACTCGATCCGCGACGAGCGGCTGCTCGAGAACGTACGACGCGTCTCGGCGCTGATCCGCGAGCACTGCGTCACGGGACCCGTGACCGGCACGCAGGGCGAGGGCTTCCTGCTCGGCCTCAGGACGCGCACGCCGGCGAAGCAGGTGCAGGCCGCCCTGCTCGAGCGCGACATCCTGACCGGCACCAGCGCCGACCCGCACGTGCTGCGGCTGCTGCCGCCCTACATCCTGGATGCAACCCACGTCGGGACGCTGGCAGCGGCGCTCGAGGCGCTGCCCGCATGAAGAATTTCCTCGACCTCGCCGACTTCACGCGCGAGCAGGTCCTCGACCTGCTGGCGCTGGCCCGCCGGCTGCAGGAGCGCCCCGAACCGAGCGCGCTGGCCGGCCGCGTGCTCGGCCTGCTGTTCATGAACCCGTCGCTGCGCACGCTGGCATCGATGCAGGCCGCCATGGCGCGACTCGGCGGCAACTCGTTCGTGATCACGCCCGGCGCCGGCACCTGGCGGCTCGAGACCCGCGACGGCGCGGTGATGGACGGCGACGCCGCCGAGCACATCCGCGAGGGCATCCCGGCGCTGGCCGCCTATTGCGACGCGCTCGCCGTGCGCTGCTTTCCGGAGGGCCGCGACCTCGCCGCCGATCTCGCCGAGCCGATCCTCACGCGCATCGCCGCACTGTGCGACAAGCCGCTCATCAACCTCGAGTCCGCCATGAACCATCCCTGCCAGGCGCTGGCGGACTGGAAGACGCTCGACGACCTGGCCGTGCCGCAGCGCGGCAAGCTCGTGCTGACCTGGGTCAACCACCCGCGCGCGCTGCCGCTCGCCGTGCCGTCCGCGGCCGTGCAGATGGCTGCGGCGCGCGGCATGGACGTCGTCGTGCTGCGCCCCGACGGCTACGCGCTGCCGCCCCTGGTCATGGCCCGCGCCGCCGCTGCGGCCGCCGCCGCCGGCGGCTCCGTCACCGAGACCGGCGACCGTCGCACCGCCATGGCCGGCGCCGAGGTCGTGTATGCGAAGGAGTGGGCCTCGACCACGCACTACGGCGATGCCGGGGCCGAGGCCGCCGCGCGTGCCGGGCTCCGCGACTGGATGCTGCGCGAGACGTGGTTCGCCGGCGCGGCGCCGGACTGCCGCGTCATGCACTGCCTGCCGGTCAGGCGCAACGTGGCGATCGCCGACGAGGTGCTCGACGGCCCGCGCAGCGTGGTCGCGCGCGAAGCCATGAACCGGATGACCGTGCAGATGGCCGTGCTGCACCGTATGCTCGCCCGTTAAACGGTCCCGCCGCCGGGAATTGCTGCTGAGGAGAAGCCGAAGATGGTGCCACACCGAACCGACCAGTCCGCCGCCGTGCGTGCGCTGCGCAGCGCGGCGCCCTACGTACGCCTGTACAAGGGCAAGGTGTTCGTGATCAAGGCCGGCGGCGCCGTGTTCGCCGACAACGTCTCCGCGCGCGCGCTGGTCGAGCAGATCGCGATCCTGCATCACCTCGGCATCCGCGTCGTGCTGGTGCACGGCGGCGGCCCACAGCTCGACGAGATGCAGCGCGCGCTCGGCATCGAACCGAAGATGGTCGGCGGCCGGCGGGTCACCGATTCGCAGTCGATCGACGCCACGACCATGGTGCTGAACGGCCTGATCAACACGCGCATCCTCGGGATCTGCCGCGAGCTCGGCCTGGATGCCATCGGCATATCGGGCGTCGATGCCGGCCTGGTGCGCGCGCGGCGGCGCCCGCCGGTCGAGGTGGACGGCGCCACCGTGGACTACGGCTTCGTCGGCGACGTGACCGGCATGGACATCAGCGTGCTGCAGAAGCAGCTCGACGCGGGCCTGATGCCCGTCGTCAGCCCGCTGTCCGCGGACGAGGCGGGCTGTGTGCTCAACGTCAACGCCGACACGATCGCGGCGCGCATCGGCGCTGCGCTGAACGCCGAGAAGCTGATCCTGTGCACCGGCGCGCCCGGCATCCTCGAGAACCTCAACGACCCGGGCAGCCTGGTCTCCTACACGGACCTCGACGGCCTCGCCCGGCTGCAGCAGGCCGGCAGCTTCGGCGGCGGCATGCTGCCCAAGGCGACCGCCATCGAAGGCGCGCTGCGCGGCGGCGTGCGGCGCGTGCACGTGATTTCCTACAAGGTGCCCGACAGCCTGCTGGCCGAGGTGTTCACCAACGAGGGCACCGGCACGCTGGTCGTCGAGGACATCAAGGCCCTGACGCCGGCCGAGCAGCAGGCCGGGGACGACACGTGACGCGGCTCTGGGACAAGGGCGCGCCGCTCGACGCGCGCGTCCTCGAGTTCACCGCCGGCGAGGACCATGCGCTCGACGACCGGCTGGTCGCCTACGACGTGCGCGCCTCGATCGCGCACGCGGAAATGCTGTCGGACGTGGGGTTGCTGTCGGCCGCGGACCTGCAGCGGATCCGTGACGGCCTCACGGAGATCGGCGCAGCCCATGCGCGTGGCGACTGGCGCGTCGCGCTCGAGCACGAGGACGGCCAGACCGCGCTCGAGGCCTTGCTGACGGAACGTGTCGGCGAGGCCGGTGCGCGCATCCACCTCGGCCGTTCGCGCAACGACCAGGTGCTGGCGGCGCTGCGCCTGTACCTGCTGGATGCGACCGAGCAACTGGCGGTCGGCGCTGGTGCGGTTGCCGAGGCGCTGCAGGCGCTGGCGACGCGCCAGGGCGATGTCGTGCTGCCCGGCTATACGCACCAGCAGCAGGCCATGCCGAGCTCAGTCGGCTGGTGGGCGCGCGGCTACGCCACCGAGATTCGCGACGACGCCGACGGCCTGCGCGCAACGCGGCGCCGGCTCAGCCGCAACCCGCTGGGCTCCGCCGCCGGCTACGGCACGCCCGGCCTGCCGGTCTCGCGCGCCGCCACCGCCAGCAAGCTCGGCTTCGACGAGGTGCAGGAACCGGTCACCGCCGTGCAGCTGTCGCGCGGCAAGGCCGAGGCCCAGGTGCTGTTCGAGGTGACGCTGCTGATGCAGGACCTGGGCCGCCTCGCCGCGGACCTGCTCCTGTACTACACGCAGGAATTTGCTGCCGTCGAACTGCCCGCGGCGTTCACCACCGGCTCGTCGATCATGCCGCAGAAGCGCAATCCCGACGTGTTTGAACTGATCCGCGGCCGCTCCGCGACGGCGCTCGCCTGCCTGGTCGAGGCGCTCAGCGTATTCTCCCGGCTGCCCTCCGGGTACCACCGCGACCTGCAGCTGATCAAGGCGCCGCTGTTCCGCGGACTCGACGTCTGCGCGCAGGCGCTCGACATCCTGCCGCCCGCGCTCGCGGGCGTGCGCTTTCGCCCCGAGAAGATCAGGCTCGACCCATCCGTGCACGCGGCGCAGCACGCCAACGAGCTGGCCGTCAGGGAGGGCATCCCGTTCCGGGAAGCGTACCGCCAGATCGCCGCGGAGACTGCCGGCAAGCGGGACCGCTAGGTCTCTTGCTCAGGCCGCCGGCTTCACGACGTTGACGACCTGGATATTGGTGTAGGCCTTCAGGCCCTCCACGCCAAACTCGACGCCGATGCCCGAGCACTTCATGCCGCCGAACGGCACGTGCGGCGCGATCGCACCGTGCGCATTGACCCAGGCCGTGCCGCACTCGAGCCTCTCGGCGACCGCCGCGCCACGCGCCGGATCCGACGACCACACCGATCCGCCCAGCCCGGTTTCCAGCGCGTTGGCGCGCCGCATCGCGTCGTCGAGGTCGTCGTACCTGATGATCGGCAGCAGCGGCCCGAACTGTTCCTCGTCCACGATGCGCATGCCGTCGCTGACGTCGGTCACCAGCGTGTACGGCATGAAGTAGCCCGGCTGGTTCGGGATCTTGCCGCCGCACAGCACGCGCCCGCCCTGTGCCTTGGCGTCCTCCAGCAGCTCCTGCACGTAGGTGAACTGCGCCTTGTTCTGCAGCGGTCCCTGCAGGTTTGCCTCGTCCAGCCCGTCGCCCATCGGGATCGCGGACAGGACCTTGACCAGCTCCTTGCACAGCGCGTCGTGCACCGAGTCGTGCACGTACAGGCGCTTGAGCGCCGCGCAGGTCTGGCCGTTGTTCATGAAGGCGCCATTGATGATGCCCGGCGCCACTGCGGCCGGATCAACGTCATCCAGCACGATGCCGGCGTCGTTGCCGCCGAGTTCGAGCGTCACGCGCTTGACGCTGCCTGCGGAATGGCTCATGACACCCTTGCCGACGTCGATCGAGCCGGTGAACACGATCTTGCGCACGTCGGGATGGTCGGTGAGCCACTCACCGACCTCGCCGCGACCGGTCACGCAGTTGAGCACGCCCGGCGGCAGCACCTCGTTGATGACCTCGACCATGCGCAGCGTGCTGAGCGGCGTGTTCGACGACGGCTTGATGACGACCGTGTTGCCGGTACGGATCGCGGGCACGACATGCCAGATCGCGATCATCAGCGGCCAGTTCCAGGGCGTGATCGAACCGACCACGCCCAGCGGCTTGCGCCGCTGCACGATATGCGCCTGCGCATCGTCCTGGATGACCTCGTCCGGCAGCGACAGCGTGCCGGTGTGCCCGGCCCAGGCGGCCGCGCCGCCCAGCTCGAAGCGCGAGCCCATGCCGTTCAGCGGCTTGCCCTGCTCCTGGGTCAGCAGCCGCGCGAGCTCCTCCGCGTTCTTCGTGATCGCCGCGGCGATGCGGCCGCAGGCGGCCGCGCGCTCCGCGTCCGGCACGCGCGACCACGACTGGAAGGCCCTGGCCGCAGCCTTGACCGCCAGATCGAGCTGTTCGCGTGTCGCGCGCGGACATTGCGCCAGCAGCTTCTCGGTCGCCGGATTGATGACCGCAAACGTGTCCTTGGTCGCAACCCTCTTGCCGTCGATGATGAGCCCGTAGTCCGACATCTGCATTCTCCCTTGCTGTCTCGCTCTTGCCGCTCATTCTACCGACCCAGGCGACTTCAGCTGATTCGTTCGCGCAGTTCCTTGCGGTAGCGGCGGCTCACCGGCACGCGCGCGTCGTCCTTCAGGCGGATTTCGCCGTCGCCGGTGTCGAACGGCACGATCTCGGCAATCCGGTCGAGGTTGACGATCGCCGAACGGTGCACGCGCGCGAACCCAGCCCCGGCCAGGCGCGTCTCGATGCCGGCCATCGTCTCGCGCAGCGGATAGGCGCGCGCACCGACCCGCAGGTTGACGTAGTTGCCGGACGCCTCGATCCAGTCGATGTCCTCGACCTTGACCAGGAACTCGCGTCCCAGCTTCTTGACCAGGAAGCGGTCCGTGACCGGTTGCTGCGGCGTCGGCGCGTCCTCGCCGCCCTCCGCCAGGAACTGCGCCTCGCCCTGCGGCGCCGCAGGATATGGCGGTACAGGTAGATCAGCGCGACGAATCCCCAGTACGCGCGGAAGTCTTTCAGGTACTCGTAGACCAGTTCCTGGAACAGGTCGCCGAAGTCGTAGGGGGTGCCCGCGTAGAGGTAGGCGAGCTTGCGCAGCAGCACCATCAGGCCGACATGCCCCAGCGACCAGGGGATGGTGAACAGCATGTGGCCCAGCACGCCGCGTCGTGCGTTGCCGCGCTCGAGCGGAAAGTACCGGTCAAACCACAAGAGCACGGCGAGCATGACGGCCATGGCGGCCGTCGACGAGATTTCCCAGACGACGGGCTGCCAATACGGAATGTCGAGGCCTGCCTTGTCCAGGTCCATCCACACGACGTTGACCTGGGCCACGAAGTTGATCGCGAACATCAACGCGAACAGGCCGACTTCATAGGCCCGCCGGTGCCGCAGGTACCGTTCCAGCGTCATGCCGGTCGTCTCCCCGTTCGTCCCTCAGGACCGCCGTTCGTCCCGTGGCTTGCGCAAATCATACCCATAAAGCCTTGATTCGGTTTCGTTTCATCCCCGTCATCCCACCATTCGCCCCTGCACCGGATCGCCCCGTCACCTTGCGCTGGTTGGCGCGCGCCCCGCTCGGCAGTGTAAGGGCACGAACCGCGAGGACCCAGCCATGAACTCCAACGCCCCTGCCCCGGCCCGCCGCCACGACATCGACGCACTGCGCGTGTGCGCCTTCGGCCTGTTGATCCTGTTCCATGTCGCCATGTTCTACACGCCCTGGGACTGGCACGTGAAGTCCGAACACATCGCCGGCTGGCTCGAACTGCCGATGACGCTGAGCCACCAGTGGCGCATGCAGCTGGTATTCCTGGTCTCCGGCCTGGCGCTCAACTTCCTGAGGCGCCGGATCACCGACTGGCAACTCGCGCGGCAGCGCCTGGCACGCCTCGGCATCCCGCTGCTGTTCGGCATGTTGATGATCCTGCCGCCGCAGGCCTACCTCGAGGCGCTGTCGAACGGCGCCACCGAGCCCGGCTACCTGGCATTCCTGTGGCGCTACTTCACCTTCCAGGGCTGGCCCGAGGGCGCCTTCACCGGCTCGCACATAGGCATTACCTGGAACCACCTGTGGTACCTGCCCTACCTGCTCTGCTATACGCTGGCCGCAATTCCACTGATGCGTTTCTTCGACGGCCGCGGCGCCGGCCTTCGCCGCCGCCTGCAGTCGTTGCGCGGCGGCTGGATCGTCGCATTGCCACTGGTGCCGCTGATGGCCTCCGGCCTGTTTGTGTTTCCGCGTTTTCCGTACATGAACTATTCGCTGGTCGGCGACTGGTACGCGCACTCACAGTACTTCACGTTCTTCTTCATCGGCTACCTGATCGGCACCGACGCCGGCTTGTGGGGCGAGTTCGCCCGCCTGCGTAAGCGCGCCATGGCCGCCGCGCTGGTTGCCTTCGCGGTCCTGATGTTCCTGCTGGAGATCCTGCCCGACGACGTCAACGGCGCACCGCAGGTTGTACTGCTGGCCGTCACCTACCTGAACCGCTGGATCTGGATCGTGGCGCTGCTCGGATTCGCGCACCACTACCTCAACAAGCCATTTCCGTGGCTGCGTTACGCCAACGACGCCGTCTACCCCTGGTACGTGCTGCACCAGACCATCACGATCGTCGCCGGCTACTGGCTGTCGCGGCTGGCGCTCGGCCCGGTCGTCGAACCGGCGCTGGTGCTCGTTGCGACGATCGGCGGCTGCGCGCTGCTGCATCATTTCCTCATTCGCCGCTCGCGCCTTCTGCGGCCGCTGTTCGGCATGAAGAAGGCGCCCGTCAGGGCGCGTAGCGGACCGTGCCGCGAGGTCGCAACGGTCGCCGGATAACCGGCCAGCACTCCGCCCGCGAAAGTCCGCCGCCTCCCTCTGGAGGCGGCGGACTGGTAGCATCGCAGGCAGGAGAACCCCTATGCCTGTGAGCGACCTGTCGCAACTCGAAAAACTGCGTGCCACCTACGGAGAAAGCACCACCCAGACCAAGCTCGACCTGCTGCGCAGGCTCGACGCCACGCGCCTTGCTTCGGCCGCGCACGTCAGGCGGTTGCACGAAGCGCTGTGCTTCCTGCGCGCCTACCCCGATGGCCAGCGGGTCGCGGCCAAGGTCACGCGGATGCTGATGGCGTTCGACCGTCGCGCGGACCTGCGGCAGTTTCGCGACGAACTTGCCGACAGCGGCATCGCCGGCACCACCATCCGTTACCGCTTCTTCTGGTCCACCGCGCTGTGGCTGGCGCGGCGCTGGCCGGCGCGGCTCAAGCTCGAGCGCGATGACGAGGAGGCCGCCGCGCGCCTCGACAAGGCGCTGCCGCTGGTGCTGCCGCAGATTGCCGCCGAGTGGTTCAACGCCGGCACGGTGCCGGCGCTGCCCGCCATCGACCGGCTGCGCGGTCCGCAGACCGACGCGGCCTACCTGGTCACGCACCTGGCGCGCATGCCCGGCGACGGCTTCACGCGCGAGGCGTTTGCCGACGCGCTCGACCTGCCGTTCGTGCTGTCGCCCGGCCGCGGCACGCCGTCGCGCACGCTGGCGCATTTCCCGTCCGCGCCGGTCGCCTACCAGCAAGGGCCGCTGCGCCGCCACCGGCCCGACCTGCGCGACGCCGCCAAGGTCAAGCCGAAGGCCGTGCGCACGCTGACGCCCGAGGACGGCGCCGCGCTGATCGAGCTGGCGCGCGGCTCCATGGTGACGCGCGAGCGCGACCTGGCGGCGTTCGAGTATGCGGATCCGAACGACGTCAGGATGATCGACGACGGCGACGGGCTCGCGTTCGGCCTGTGCGGCGTGATCCCGGAGCGCCGGTACCTGCTGCCCGCGCTGTACGGCGCGCTGACGCTCAAGAACGGCGTGCCGATCGGCTACGTGCAGCTGGAAGTCATCGGCCGCTTCGCCGCCGTCTCGTTCAACACCTTCGAGACCTGGCGCGGCACCGAGGCCGCGCACGTCTTCTCCAGGCTGCTGGCCATGGTGCGGCACGTGTTCGGCGCCGCCTCGCTCAGCATCGAGCCGTACCAGCTCGGCCAGGACAACGCCGAGGGCATCGAGACCGGCGCCTGGTGGTTCTACTACAAGCTCGGTTTCCGCCCGAAGGCGTCGGTGGCACGGCGGCTGGTCAGCAAGGAACTGGCACGCCTGCGTGACAATCCGCTGTATCGGTCGCCCGAGGCCACGCTGCTCAAGCTGGCCGAGTGGCACCTGTATTTCGAACTCGACGGCGCACGCAGCCACGGGCTGCCGCCGATCCAGGAAGTGCTGCGGCGCGGCATCCTGGCGCTGGCGGCGGACGGCGGCGGCGAGAAAGCGGAGCAGGCCTGCGAGCAAGCGGCGCTCGCGCGCACCGACCTCAAGTCGCTGGACGGGTTCACGGCCGGCGAGCGCCTCGCGTGGAAGCGCTGGGCGCCGATCGTCGCCTCCATGCCCGAGGTCATGCGCTGGAGTCCCGCCGAGCGTCGCGCGCTGGGCGATGTCGTGCGCGCCAAGGGCGCGCGGCGCGAGACCACCTTCGTCGAGCAGTTCGCGAAGCACCCGAAGCTCGCCAGGGCGCTGTTCGGCGCCGCCTGAGGGCGGGCGGGCAAGGCACCCGATGGCTGCCCGCCCAGGATGGCGGGAGGAACTTGCCTCGCCTGCCATGGCTGGGGCATTCTCGGGTTGGGGGGATACAGGATGTTCAACAGGACACCGCGCTTCGTGGTGCGCAGCACCCTGTCGCCGACGATCATTGGCTGGATGGCTGCGGCAGGAATCATTCTGCTGCTGGTCGCGTCACCGGGCTACGCGCTCGATCCCGCCTACCTCGCCGATTGGCCGACCGTTGAGCGCGTGCTCGCCGACAACCAGGGCGAGAATCGCGAGGACACGATGGCGCGGCAGATGGCCGCGCTGCACCAGCTGGACCGCGCCGTCGAGGACATGGCCGACGACCGGCGCTGGCAGAATCTCACGAAGGACGAGATCGCCTTGCGCGGACAACTGCGGCAGGCGGCGGGACGCATTCGCGAGGAAGCCCATGGCACCCTGTCCAACGAGCTCGGACCCGGATTCCACTGGCCATTCGAGGAAGCGCCGCTGCAGGCCTGGTACGGCCGGCAGTGGAAATACGAGAGTGACCCGGAGTTCCGCCGCGCCACGCTGTCCCGTTACCTGTCGCCGGGCCTGCTCAACGAACTGAACGCCAGGAAGTCGGCGTCGGATGCGCGCGGCCAGGCAGCTGGGCGCGAGTTGCTGCGCGGGATCGGCCACAGGGAGTCGACCTGGGACGCGATGAGCGCGGTCGAACGCGACGCCATGACGACCCTTGGCGTGCTGCTGGTGCTCGTCCTGCTGCTGATGCTGGTTCGCGAAATGCGCCGCTTCGGCAGCCTGCGTGGCGACCCCATGAAACTGCGCGCCGGGTTTCGCAGGTACGAGCTGAGTTTCAGTTCCGGCATTGTCGACGACTACCAGTCGAACACCGGCGGCTACCACGAGGGCTTCAAGCTGTTCGATGGCTTGGGCTGGTTGTCGGTGGGTGTGAGCGGCGCATACGTGAACATCCCCAACGGGCGCCTTGCGACGACCGTCACGGCCAAGCGTCCCAGGTCGAAGGACGGCGACTATGTCTTGTTCTTTGACCACACCGCGCAGGAGACTCGTCCGGCCAGGAGCGTCCTGCAGGGCATGTTCGCGCCACGGCGCTGGCTGCTGCTGCCAATCCTGGGCCTGGCCTTCCTGACCGGCGGCGTGAGTGACTCGGTGCCCGCGACCACGCCCTTCTACCGTGGCCTGCTGCTGACGCTGGTCGTGTGGGGGCTGGCCACCATGTTTCTCGGTTGGGTCGGCAAGCGCCGCGTGCGGCGTTTCCTGAAGCGCGACGCGCCGCGCATCATGGAAGCCGCCGCGAAGGAAGCGGCGGCCTACGAGCACCTGCGGGCGCCGGCGACCGCCACGGATGCGGGCGAGGCCAAGGCCTCGGCGGACGACATCAAGGCTGCCGCGAACGAGGTGCTGGCATCGCTGCGACCTTACGTTGCCGCCGCCCATGTCGGCGGCCGCAAGCTGTCCGGCAACGTCTGGACCGATCCGTTCATCGTGGGTCTTTTCCATTCCTACTGCAACGCAGCGCTGCGTGCGCTGACCGGCGCCAGGTCGCCATCCAGGGATTCGTCGCTGGAAGTGTTCTACCGCGTTGGCGGCCAGTTCGCGTCTGACTCCGATCCTGCCCGGCCGGCGAACGAGGACGTCGACACCGACTCAGATCCGACCTGGAAGGAGCGGTTCCAGTCGGGAGCGCAGGCGGGGAAATTCGTGCTGGCGTGTTTCGCAGGCGACGAGGAGGCCCTGCAACACCCGGTCATCGGCACGGCACGGCAGGCGAAGATCGCGCTGGGCGGCCTCGCCGGCAACGCGCCCGCCACCCGGCTGCATCCGCATGGTGCGCATGCCGGGACCGCGCAGAGTGTCGCGCTCTACATGTTCACGCAGCAGCTGCTGGCGCTGGACGCGAAGCTGCCCTGATCGGTTGCCGCCGCCGCGCTCAGTCTGGGTGGTCACCGCGCCTGATCTGCCGCTGGCGGGCGATATAGCCCAGGATCAGCATCAACGCGAAGAAGCCGAACATGCCGCCGAGCGGGCCGGCGTTATGACCCCAGATCGACTTCGCGACGCTGGAGCCGAGCGGGTAGCCCACGATTGCTGCGATGGCCAGCGACAGGCAGCCTATGTGAAAGACCGGCCCCCGACTGCTCATGACCCGCCCTGCCCGCCCTGGTACTTCCTGAGCACGCCCGCCGGCACGAAACCCCTCTGGCAGGCGTTGCAGGGCGAGACATAGACATAGTCCGTGCCCCGAACCGTGCCGATGAAGATGAACTCGGTGCCGGCTGTGTAGCGGTCCAGCAGCGCTGCATCCGTCGTCGGCGTAGCCCGCACCGTGGTGTCGGCCGTGAGAATCCACAGTCCGTCCGGCGCCAGCTCGACGACATGGCCGCGCACTTCGAGCAGACTGACGCTGTAGCCCGACCCGTCCCAGCCGTAGGTCGTCAACTCGTCACAGGGCCGCTGGCCGGCGCAACCACCGCGCAACGTGGCGAAGCCGGTGCCGGCCGGCGCCGGCAGCACCTCGAGGCCGGGCGCGTCCGCGGCCGTCAGCGTGCCGATCGGCGCCCAGGCGCCGCCTTGCTGCCTGTAGAGAATCGTCGGACAGCCCAGGCTGCCACAGGAGAACAGCGATATCGCAGTGTCGCAATAGAAGTTCTCGGAAAAATCGAACAGGTACTCGGCAGCGCCGTCGCCATCGACGTCGAGCGACTTGATGGTGGACGCCGTGGACGGCCGCAGCGCGCCACCGAACTCCGTGCACTGCCCGGCCGCTCCGACCGCCGCCGCCTTGATGAAGTCCGGACAGCTCGGCGGCGCCGCGCCGGCCTCGAGGCAGGTGGCAAGTTCGATGCCCGTATCGGTCGTCGCCCTGGTGGCCCCGGCGGCGGCAGCCGACGCGGTCGCGGCTTGTGCCGGATCCTCGCTTGCCCCGCAGGCCGCCAGCAGCGCGACTGCCGCCACCATCACACAGCGCCCGACCCACGACCCACTTGCGTACCAGTTGATGACCATCTCATTGCCCCTCTTGCCACTGACCCGCCGTGCAAAGCACTGTTACGGGCTGACTCAGGCCGGTGCCCAGTCCACGCCGTCGCCTTTGACCGTTGCCCGCAGTTTCGACGGCGGATGACTGACCAGCGTTTCCAGCAGGTAACGCTCGATGTTGCGCTGCAGGTGCCTGGCGCCATAGGCGGGGTCGTAGCCCTTCTCGGCGACGAAACCGATGACGTCGTCGGGCACCTCGGCGTCATAGCCACGTTCGCGGATGCGCGCCAGCGCCGTGCCGATCTCCCGGCTGGCGATTTCCCTGATCACGGCCGGGGTCAGCGACTCGAACACGATCACCGCATCGAGCCGGTTGACCAGTTCCGGCGGCATCGCTTCCTTGACCGCTTCCAGCGTGCGGCTGCTCGCTTCCTCGACGACGGACTCGGCGGCGCGGAATCCAATCGGGTTCTTGCGGCGGAAATTCTCGCTGCCCAGGTTCGAGGTCATGATGATGACGGTCCTGGAAAAGTCCGCCACCGCGCCTTGCCCGTCGGTCAGTCTGCCGTCCTCGAAGATCTGCAGGAAGGTGTTCCATACCGTCGGGTGGCTCTTCTCGATCTCGTCCAGCAGGATCAACGACTCCGGCTGCCGGCGCACCCGCGTGGTCAGCCAGCCGTCCGGCTTGTCGGAGCCGACGTACCCCGGTTGCGGCCCGATCAGCCGCGACAGCGCCCAGTCGTGCGCGTACTCGCTCATGTCGAGCTTGATGAAGTGCCCCTCGCCGCCGAACAGGCCGTCCGCGAGCGCATTCGCCAGCGCACTCTTGCCGACGCCGCTTGGCCCCGCCAGCAGGAACACGCCATCGGGCCGTTTCGGCCGCAGGTCGAACTGCATGCGCGTCAGCGCCAGGCGCGACGCGATCGTCTCGAGCGCGACGTCCTGGCCGACGATCCGCGCCTTCAGCTGCCGCAGCAGTTCCGCCTTGTCGATCCGCTCGGGCCTGGCGCGGCCGGCGCCTGCCGGGTCACCCTGCAACAGGTTGCGGATGGCCAGATTGAGGGCATCGGCGGTATTGGGGGCCGCGGCCACCTCGCCCAGCACCTCGGTCAGTTGCGGTGAGTCTTCCACGGTGCCCATGCCGCCCGGCGCCTGCTGCAGCGCCGCTTCCAGTTGCTGCGCCGCTTCGCTGCCGAAGGTGGCCGCGAACTGCTCCGGGTTCTTGCGCCGCAGGGCCGCGGCGAGGTGCGCGAGCGTCACCTGCCCGTGACTCAGGCGCTTGGCTTCGCCACGCGCGTGATCGAGCAGCAGCGCCAGTTCCGCCGGGAGGGTCATCAGGTGTCTTCGTGAAAGAACCGGCCGCCGAACTTCGCCTTGATCTCGTCATCCAGCTTGTCGGCGATGCCGGCGACCATGTACAGCGCAACCTTGAACTCCTCGGGATCGAGGTACTCCCCCAGCAGTGAATGGAGTATCGCCGGCGGACTGTCCGCCGATTCCCACTTGTCCTCGGCGCCAAGCGTAATGATGGGGACCGTCGACTCCACCGCCATCCACACCCAGATGGGCGGCGGTTCCAGCGCATGCCAGCGCCAGCGTTCCAGGTCCGGACGGGCGCCGGCCCCGACCTTCAGCGCGCCGCGCGCAAACAGCGTCGGCTCGACGTTGCGAGGCTCGTGCAGCACCACGGCCATTGGCACCAGCAGCAGGAACAGCCACACCAGCACCAGGCGGTGCGATGCAGTGCCGTAGCCCGTGCCGAGCCGCATCATCAGTCGTCCCAGCACCACGCTACGCAGGCGCTGGAAGGCGATCGCGGCGGGCAACAGCAGCAGCAGGTGCGTCCAGAAGGTCAGCGCCGCAATCGTCAGCACCGCGCGCACGGTCTCCGACACAAACACGACCGCCAGCGACACCACGAGCGCCGCGCCGCGCACCAGCCCCGCCGACAGGTTCAGGCGGCCCATCAACCGAGCACCGATCGAGGACCCCCGGTCCTCGCTGCGCCGCGGCGGGAATGCATACGCCAGAAACCATGGCGCCAGCAGGCCGATGAACAAGCCGATGGTGGTGGTCGGCTCAAAGTGCTCCGTGAACAGCCCACCAGCACCCGGAATGAACCCGGCATTCATCAGCACCAGCAGCAGCGGGACGCTGAGCGCAACCAGCCAGGCCCACAGGCCGAGTTCCGCACCGGCAGCCGTCTCCTCGTGGCAGGCCTGGCGCTCGCGCAGCGCGCAGTACAACCGGTCGGCCTGGTCATCGTGACCCAGCGAGCGGAAGTGCCGTTCAACGCCGAGGTAAACGGATGGGTCCGAGTTTGGCATGCGGTCGAGCAGCTTCAGCATCAGCTCGGCCTTGCGTTCCCAGTCGACCGGCAGCCCGCCGTTCGGCGGCGGCGCGTTGCCGCCCGGCGAGGGATCCCAGTGTTCGACCTCGATGCCGCGCAGCGAGACGTTGCGCGGGAATGGCTCCACCAGCGTCAACTGCTGAAAGCGTGCGCGCTCCAGCATGACCTCACGCCCGCCTTCGCCGTTGCGATGGATGCGCGCTTCCTCTAGCCCCTGGGCGGCCACGTGGAACGACAGTGTCCCGCCAATGCGCGCATGCGGTCCCTCGACCGACTTGCGGGCCGCGAGCCGCCACAGCCGCGCATCGCCGGAGCAGTCCAGCGCGCCGAACACAAAGCGCCGGCATTCAGTGCGAATGCAGAGTTCGCCAAGGTTGTCGGCACCGGCGGTGTCGGCGACAAAATCGATGCTGTTGCCATGCACCTGCAGCACTGCCGCGCTGCAGTCCGGCAGGCTCAGCGTCGGCGTAACCATGCGCTGACCGCCTTCGGTGCCCACATTCAGCCGCCGCAGGACTTCGCCTTCCGGTATGGGCGGCGCGGTAGCCAGGTCGCCAGTGATGTGCGTGTCGTCCAGCAGGATGTCCGCGGCCGCCCGCAGATTGCGCAAGTCCACGCTGCCGCCAATTCGCGAACCGGTAATGGCGAGCGAGCCCGGCTCCTGGGTCGGGTCGTAGCCGACACGGGTGCTCGGCGGATCGGTGTACAGCCCGCCGCTGATCCAATTGCCCAGCTGCTCTCTCGTGAGACCCCAGTTGTAGTTGCTGTCGAGGTCGCCGAGAAATTGCGCGAGCAGTTCCTCGCGGCCGTAACAGGCGATGCTGCCGACAATCTCGCAGCTGTTCATCAGGACGCCGCGGCCGACGTCGGCATCGAAGATCTGGATGGTGCCCGCCACCTTCGCGGTCATCAGCTCGATGGCGCCAAGCCGCGGTCGGTGGCGGCGCAGTACCGCGGTCTCGGAGCCGTCACTGTTGGCCGGGTCCTTCACCATTTCAATCCAGGGCAGCGAGCGGATCTTCAGGCTGCCCAGGCTGGCGCCGTCCAGCGCATACACGCTGCCGCGCGCCTGCAGGCCGGCGGCGTACACCGAGCCCGAGATGCGCGCATTGTTCAGGTTCAGCTTGCCGCCCACATAGGTGGTGCGCCAGTGACTGAGCGTCGCATCCGGATGTCCAGCCGTGTAGTCCAACCAGGGCTCGGCACCGCCATAGTCGGCATCCGATTCGGTCGTGGATTCCCACATCGCGTTCAGGAATATCGCCTGCGCCGTGACCGCGCCAAGTTCCAGGTCGCCGGTGATGAAGAAGGTGCTGAGGTCGGCATAGTTGCCGAACTGCGAGCAGGTCAGGTCGGCCTCGCCGAGGATGCGGGTCGGCGGTGGCCACACGCGGCTCGCTGCATCGTAGTTCTGCAGTCCCCCGTCAATGCGCGCCTGGCGCATGGACCAGAGCGGCACGTGCGCTTCGCCGTGGCGTGCCTTCGCCAGGCGCAGCACGCCGAGGCCGCGAATCCACAGCGAGCCCTCGATGCGGATGCCATCCAGGCGCAGCACGCCCACCACGATCGGGCGATGGCAGTGACGCGCAGAAGGGCCCATTTGCGCCATCGCCGTATGATCGAAGGCGCAGTTGAGGTACACCGAGCCGGTGAACTCGCCATCGCTGAGATCGAGCTCGACCCGTGAGGACGTCGCGGCATATTCCGTCGCCGGCACAGCCTCGTGCGCTGGCGCCGCGAAAGCCGTCACCGCCGGCAGCACGCGCAGGCCGCTCAGGCTGACGCTGCCCTGTACCACGAGCCGGCGCGCACGCAGCGTCGCGTTGCACAGAGTGCGCTCGAGATCCAGGTCGAACTCGATGCGCGCCGAATCCAGGCACAGGCCGACCGGACCACCGAAGCTCCTGCCTCCCCAGCGGTCCTGCTCGCGGGTGGCGGGCCGGCCGAGTTCGCCGCTGAGCGCCAGAATCTGGCAGCGCCGCAAGCCAAGGCTCTTGTCGAACCTGGCGCGGCGCGCCGAAAACGAACCGAAGATCCGGCACTCCTGCAACAGCACCCGATCCCCGGCGTGACAGTCGTCCATCACGACCGAACCGCGGAAATCGACGCCCACGCAATGCAACCACGGCAGTGGTTTGCAGGCCGGGAACACAACGTCGCCCTCCACTTCCAGGTGTTGCGCGCCCGGGCAACCCGAGGCGGCATCCGGCTCGCCCGGCGCATACACGCTGTCGAGGAATTCACGCGCCGTGATTCGCTGCTTTTGCCGGCTGCCCCACTCGCGCAGCAGCCAACTGGTGCCGCCATGCTCGACAAAGCGATGGCGCGTGACCGTCTGCAACATGGCGAGCGGATCGTCATTCACCATTTCGATCGCGCCGTCGGCCGCCACCGCAAAGGTCGCCGCAAACACCGCGCTGCCGTAAATGACGTGCGCGCCGATGAGCTGACTGCCTTCGGGTCCCGACCAGCCTGCGGCCGTCGCGCTCTCGCGAGCCGCCGCCAGCTCGGCGTCAATCAGCGCCACCAGCCGGCAGCCCGGCAGGGCCGCGCCACCCGCTGCTTCGGTCGCCTCGAGATTCTCGTCGGGCAGGATCAGCTGCGCACGCGCGCGGTGCGCGTCGGCCGCAAAGTCGTCCTGCGCGACGACCTCCGCGCGCTCGGCGTCGCTGCGCGGGACCAGGAACGGCCCGTCGTCGCCGCTCACGAAGCTGCAGAAGAACTCGACGTAGTCGACGAAGTAGTTCGGGCGTGGCCCACCGAGCCGTTCATTGAGGTCGTGGACGACGTCGCTGCGGCCGGTCAGCGGAAACAGGTCCGTGCCCTGCTGCACGAGGTAGGCAACGCGGTCGTCGCGCCTGTCGGCCGGACGTTCGTCCTCGACCGCGATCAGGTAGGCGGGCGGATCCGCGGCGTAGAAGCTGAGCTTGCGCCGGTAGATGCCTTGCTTGCGATCGACCCACTGTCCGGGCGTGCCAAGAATGCGCCAGAAGGCCTCTCCCGGCAGCGGCCACGGGAAGTCCTCGGTTGTGAGACGCGTCCAGCCTCGGTCGACGGCGTCGCCTCGATCGCGCGGCAGGTAAAACATCGCTGCGCCCCCTCGCGCAGGTCAGCCGACCTGTTGTTGTCCTTATGGCTTCAGGCCGATTCTAGGACCCGGCCGGCGACTGCCGCAAGGATCAAGTTGCGGTGCCGGGCGGCACTGCCGTGACTCCTGGTCTTGATTCCGCCGGTCGGCGTTTCCATCCGGCAGTCCACCGAGGCGCGGTTCAGCGCCTCGGCTTGCGCTTCTTGCGCGGTGCGGCTGACTGCTCACGCGCGGCGGAGAGCCCGGGCGGCAGCGGGAAGGCGTCGGCCTCGGTCCGCAGCCAGTCGCGCAGCGCCGCGACCTTGGGCACGTTGAGGTACGCCTCGGGGCACACGAACCAGTGCGACCACTGCGACGGCCGGATGTGCGTGCTGGCCAGCACGATGCGCCCGAGCTCGAGGTCCCGCGCGGCGAGACTCCAGCGGGTCACCGCGTAGCCCAGGCCCTCGCTGGCCGCGACCAGCACCGATGCCGAGTCGTCGATGGTCGCAGGCCGGGCAGTCCACGGCGTGCCCTCCGGCAGGCGCTGCCACCGCGACCACGGCTCGTCCGTCGCGTGCAGCAGCGGCAACGCGCTGTAGTCCTCGTGATCGTCGAGCGAGCCGTGCCGCTTGATGAGCTCAGGCGTGGCCACCGCCACGAACCAGTCGCCGATCAGGCGCTCGGCGTGCAGGCCCTTGTAGGGACCGGCGCCGAAGCGGATTGCCGCATGAAAATCGCTGCGCGCGAAGTCGACCAGGTCGCGCGCGGTGTGCCATTCGACCTGCAGGTCCGGGTGCGCCGCGTGCAGCCGGGCGAGACGCGGCGCCAGCCACTTCTGCAGCGTTGACGACAGCGTGCTGACCTGCACGGCGCCCGTCGACTTCGACTGGCGCAATTCGCCCAGCGCGGCCAGCAGCGTGTCGAGCCCCCGTTGCACGCCGGGCAGCAGCCGCGCGCCCTCGGGCGTCAGCTCGACCGTGCGGCCCTGGCGGCGCAGCAACGGGATCTGCAGGTAGTCCTCGAGCGCCTTGACCTGCTGGCTGACGGCCGCAGGCGTGACGGACAGCGCCGCCGCCGCCTCGCTGAAACTGAGCCGGGTGGCCACTGCCTCGAACACCCGCAGGGCGTTGAGCGGCAGCCGGCCGTAGGCGGAACCCATCTTCAGCTTTCCTTGACCGGCCTTGAGTGATTGCGTTGGTTCACCGCGCACCCACGCGCCAAAGTCTATCCCGAACCAGGGCTGGTGAGCGCACCACCAGTCGGCAGGGACAACCCATTGGACGGGATTCCAACCACTGACCGGCAAGGCGCATCGAAAGGAGCAGGCAAGGCGACATGAATAGTTCCTCTTAACCGCCCTTCACAAAATGCGTTTGTTCGCCGGGCGCCCGCGGTAGAGAGTCTATTCCGAACAGAGGCTGGGCGGCGCACCGCCGGCCAGCCAGGACAAGCAGAGGAGAAGAGTCATGTATGGCAAGTCAGTGAATCGCAGGGCGAGTGTGGCATTGGTGCTGTTGGCAACGCTGTCGGGGATTGTCGCGACCGTGCTGCCGAGCGAGACCGCCCATGGCGGGCGGGGACAGGAAGCGGCACAGCAGCAGCCACTGCCGATGCTGCCGGAAATCGTGGTCACCGCCACCCGTCTGGCGGCCTGATGTGCTTCACGGCAGCCGCCACGCGATCCGGCGCGGCGGCTGCACGCGTTTCCCGGATCCTCAATGCGCGGCGCGTGCGATCTTCTGCACGTGCGGCAGGCGGTAGAACGCCCGCAGGTCCCTGAACAGGCCGCGGTGACCGGCCGGCCCGCGGTCGAGCCAGCGACGCGCGAGTCGCTGGCAGAAGCGGGCACCGAACCGGTTGGCCGCCTGGTAGCGATCGAGTTGCTGCGGGTCGAGGCCTGCGGCGTAACGCACACGCCCGAACAACCTCTCGTGCAGCGGCTCGACGTCGGTCTTGTCACGCACGCCGGCCAGCACCATGGCCGCGGCAAACTTGTCGACCTCGGCCTGCGTCTCGAGCTCCAGCAACGACACGCCGCGGCCGCGCACCGCGCTCCATGCCAGGTACAGCAGGTGGCTCACGCCTTCCACCGCCGTGCAGCAGTCCTGCAGGTTGGCGTCGGTCAGGCGCGTGAACGGATCCGCCGTATCGAGCCGCTCGAGCACGGCGCCGTCCACGTACAGCGCCAGTTCGAGGCCATCGTCGGACTCGCGCATGAACAGGGCCTCGTCGGTGCCGGGCTGCCCCGCATCGAACCAGCCGGCCGCGACCGTGCGATCGGTGACCAGGTACGACGTGACATCGAGCGGCGGCTCGACATCGTTGATGTCGGCGAGCAGGGTTTGCAGGCGCGCCAGCACTTGCACGGTCTTAATGCTCGCCCAGGCCCGTCGCCACCGGCTGCACGCCCAGTTTCAGCAGCAGGTCGCGGGCACGCGGGCTGCCCGTCTTGAGGTAGATCTCATACAGCCGCAGCAGGTCGCCGGGCGAGTGCTCGTAGGCCGTCTCGGCGACCTCGTTGAGCGCATCGACGAGCCGCTGGAACTTGGCGGCCAGCTCGCGGAACACGCCGCCGAGTGCGCGGCCGCGGGTCGTGCGGTGGCTGACCGCGGCCAGCGAATCGTAGGCGCGCCCGCCCATCGCGATGTGATAGTCCACGTCGACCAGCCGGCGCGAAAATCCCTGCGCGAAGAAGCCGGCGACGAACAGCGACACGTCGCCCAGCCGCTGCAGCGCCTGCCGCTGGGCTTCGCCGGGGCCGGCCTCCACGGCGTCGGCCAGCATCATCGCCAGCGGCCGCAGCCGCCGGCCCTCGGACGTGGCGTCGAACAGCGCCTCGGAGCGCGAGAACTGCGTCAGCACGTTGACCACGTAGTGCTCGGTGTGGTCCTCGATGGCGAAGTGCTGGTGGCCGATTGCCTCCTGCAGCGCCTCGCGAAAGAACTCCTGCAGGTTCCCGACCTTGACGACCGATGCTTCATTGCGGTTCATCCTGTCCCCTCCTGCCGACAGCGCGTGTGCCTGTCCGGGTCCTTCCGGTTACGGTCTTCCTTGCCCCGATGCTCGCGCGACAGACTCGTCGATAGCGTGATTGGCTTCGCGTTTGCAAGCCAAAAAACCGCGATTTGTCTGGCAGCCTCGGGCGGCGAGTGCCAAGACCGCGGGCCTGCGCCGCATTCATGGCGCCCGGCGTGGCCGGGCGCGCGCTTGCCCCATGCGCACCGCTTCCCTAGGATGGCCGGACCAGGAGGGAGATTAATGATGACAACCAGAATGCTCATTTTCACTATCGCCTCGGTCGCCCTGCTCGCGGCCTGTGCGCAACCGCCGGCGCCGGCGCCCGACACGTCCGAAGCGGACGCCGCTGTCGTGCGCGGCTTGACCGACACGTTTGTCGCGGCATGGAACGTGGCCGACAAGGCCGCCGTGGGCCCGATGATCGCCGCCGACGTGATCGAGATGCCGCAGGGCCAGGATGCCATCCGGGGCCGCGACGCGGTCGTCGAAGCGATGATGGCGGGCTTCGACGCTACGGCCGTGCAGCAGACTGCGACGGTGGAAGAGGTCTTCATGATGGGCGACTACGCCAATGCCTGGGGCACGTGGCGGATCGACCCGGTCGCAGCGGCCGGCGAAGCCGCCGAGATCACCACCGGCAAGTGGATGGCGCTGTATCGCCGCAACGAAGCCGGCGGCTGGGAGATCTGGCGCTGGATGTGGAACCAGACCGGCGGACCGCCGCTGCCGGCGGCCTGAGGTCAGCGAATCGGGCCCGGGCGGTACCCCCGCCCGGGCCTTTTCGTTGCCGGACTTGCCATGCCCGACGCCGACCGCCTCGAAGCGCTCGAATTCAAGGTCGCCCACCTCGAGCGCGGCCTGCAGGAACTGAGCGACGTCGTGGTGCGCCAGCAGCGCGAGCTCGACCGCCTGCAGCGGGAATTCAGGCAGCTCGCCGAGCAATTGCTGTCGCCGCAGGACCCGGCGCCCCTGCCCGAGGACCCCAACCAGGTGCCGCCGCACTACTGACCGCGCGGCCGCGGTGTGCCAAGCGCCTCGGCGCCGCCTGCACGTTGCGTCAGCGGGTTGCCGCCGACTTCGAGTTCCTCGAGGAATCTCGACAGGACGCCGTTGGTCCAGCCGAAGCCGTTCTGGACCTCATACTCACCGCCTTCGGCAAACCGGCCGATCTCCTCGACGTCGTACTTCTCCAGCAGCCTGCCTGACTTCCGGTACACGCTCAGGTTGTTCTCGACCCACCGCCGTGCGCCTTCGGTGGCCTCGCGTGAGAACCCGTACTTGATCAGGCCGCTGTACACCACCCAGTGCAGTGGCGCCCAGCCGTTCGGTGCGTCCCACTGCTGGTGGCTGTGATTCAGCGTCGTGGTCCAGCCGCCAGGCCGGAGAAAATCTGCATCGAGCTTCGTGGCGACCGCCTGGGCCTGTTCCGGCGTCGCAATTTCCAGGAACAGCGGATACGCCGCCGCCAGCGACTGCACCCCGGTCGGCGTCAGCTCGGGCAGCAGCAGATCGACGAAGAAACCCTCACGCTGGTCGTAGAACAGCGACTGGATGAGTCGCTTGCGGCGCTGTGCGCGATCGTCAAAGTGCGCGGCACGCTCGTGCATTTGCTGGCGGCGACACTCTGCGGCCAGCACCGACTCCAGCTTGAACAGGACCGCATTCAGGTCGACCGGCAGCACCTGCGTCGTGCGAATCGTGGACATCGTTCGTTGGTCGCCGAGCCAGCGGGAGCTGAAATCCCAGCCCGACTCACAGGCGGCGCGAACGTCCCGGAACAGCCCCGGCGGATCCCGCCGGGACAAAGTCGCCAGTTGTTGATCCTCGAAATAGCTTTCCGGCCGGGGCTTGTCCGAATCGTCCCAGTAGCGATTCAGGACGCCGCCGTCTACCGCCACGACGCGCCGGACCGCAGCGTTGCCGCGTCCCAATTCGTCGATGCCCGCCATCCAGAATTCGTACTCTCTTTCGAGTTGGCCCAGGTACGCGCCAACGATCCGCGGGTCGCGCTTGAGCTCCGCCAGCAGCTCGACCATCAGCACGAACAGCGGCGGCTGCGAGCGGCTGCAGTAGTAGGTCCGGTTGCCGTTGGGAATGAAGCCCACCTGGTCGATCAGGTGCGCGAAGTTCTCGACCATGTTCTGAAGCAGGGCAACGCGACCGGCGGCCGCGAGTCCGAGCATCGTGAAGTAGCTGTCCCAGTAATAGACCTCGCGGAAGCGCCCGCCCGGCACCACGTACGGGCGCGGCAACGGGATCAATGACGAGCGTCGGTGGTCGTCGTCCTGGTCCGGCCCGCGGGTCAGGACGTCCCATAGCGCCTCGATCTGCTCGCGAACGGGACGCCGGTGATCGGCTTCACTCTCCTGCAGGCCCGGGTCGCGCAGCTCGAAATGTTCGGCGACGAAGCATGCGAGGTCGAAACCCGGCTGGTCACGGCGGGCCTGATAGGCGTCGAGGATCCGGCCCGGCTCCGACCTCGCGTAGGCATCCGCGAATGCCTTCGAATCTGCGAACACCCGCCCCATCTGGACCGCGTGAAAGAGTTCGGCGTAGATCTCGTCCGGCGTTTCAAACCTCAACATTCAGCTCTCGCCGACGCGTCCGGGCGTCACGGCCCGGCGGTGTCCGTGCCAGGACTTCCGGCCGCGGCCGGCCGTTCGGTCTTGGACTTGAAGAGATACAAGGTGTACAGCAGGATCGCGATCGGCAGCAGCGAGCAATAGAAAGCGACCCGGCCGCCGAATGCCTGGAACAGGTGGCCCGTGATGATCGAACCCGTGGTACCGCCCAGCGCGGAAAACACCACGATCAGGCCCGCCATCGGCGCATGTTCGCGCGCTGGTAGCGACGACAGAATCACCGAGTTGATGGCCGGGTATACCGGCGCGATACACAGCCCGATCAGCGGAAAGACGTAGGCGGCGAGTGGCGCATCCAGCCAGCTCGTCACGCCGCTCGCATCGACGTTTTCCGCCAGCGGCAGCGAAAGCAGCACCAGCGCAGCCGCCAGCAGCAGCCCGGTCGTCAGCACCTTGAACCAGTCGAGCCGCCGCAAGGCAAAACCAGCCGCCAGCCGGCCCAGCGCGGTCGCCGCCGCGAGGATACTGGCCATTTCGATGCTGAGCGACGACGGCAGCTTCAGGATCCTGCTGTTGAAGGTCGGCAGCCACGACATGATGCTCTGTTCGATCAGCACGTAGAGAAACGCCGACACCACGAACACCACGACCAGCGGCCGCGCGCACAGCTTGACCATCTCGACGAAGTCCCTGAGCGGCGTCGCGCTGTCGGTCGGCGCAACCGCCGATTCGTCGAGACGGGCGATCAGCAGCAGGCCAAAGGCGGCGAATGACAACGCGCCGAGCAGGTAGTAGACATTCAGCCAGCTGGTCGAGCCGGGATGGAGGTCGTCGACAAAGCCGCTGAAGATGAAATAGCCCGACAGCACCCCGACCATGAAGAACGCTTCCAGAAAGTTCATCAGGCTGGCGTGTTCTTTGCGGCCGGTTGTCACCAGGCCGAGTGTCGCGAAGACCGATATCTTGACCAGCGCAAAGCTCACGCCGGTCGCCGCGAACATCAGCTTGTTCATCCAGAACGCCGGCAGCTGCGGCATTGCCAGGCAGGCCAGGCCGACGATCGCGAGCCCGCCCAGCATGCTGCGTCGATAGCCAAGCCGCGCGATGAATGACGCGAGCAGCAGCGACCCGACGGCGATGGACAGGTCCTTGAACGCTTCAAGGACGCTGGCGCCGGACTCGCTCACGCCATAACTGTCCTGGACCTGCAGGATGACCGTGCCGACGCTGTTGAGCAGGACCGCGAAAACGAAGTAGTTGATGAACAGCGAAAGCTTGATCGGGAGGTGCTTCACAAGTGTGGACCCCCATTGGCGGGTTGATCACGGCAGGCGGCAGGAACGCGGGCTGCGCCCCGCCCGTCGCCGCGACTGGACCGGGCGGGCATCGTCCGCCCGGTCCACTCATCCAACCCGGTCGCGCCGGGCCGACCTGGTGTCAGAACCTGTATCCGACGCTCAGCTTCACGTTGCGCGGCAGGATGAAGCGGCCGTTCGGGGCCGCCGGATTGCGCGGATCGCCCTCGGTAAGGCCCTGCTCGTCCGTGATGTTGTCCGCCGAGACCTGGATGGTCAGCGACTCGTTCAGGTCCACGATGACGCCCAGGTCCACCTTCTCGTAGCCGGGCAGAACCACGGTGTTTCCGTTGTCGCTGAACCGGTCGTCCACGGCGCTCAGGGTGCCGAACACCTTCACCGAGGTATCGCGGACGTCGAACGTATAGCTTGGCGTCACGCGCACCTGCCAGCCCGGCTGGCGCTGCGCCTGGTTGCCGGCGTCGACGCCACTCTTGATCTCCGACTCCTGGATCGTCGCGTTCAGGTTTACCGCAAAGCCCGTATCGCTGTAGTAGTTGCCGTCGAGTTCGATTCCGAAGGCCTCGTTGGTCGAGATCTGTCCCGGCGTGACGCCGGCCAGCGCGACAAAGATCGACGGATCGACCTTGGTGTAAAAGCCGGTCGCGTACACCGCGAAGTTATTGCCGACGAACTTGTAGCCGAGTTCGTACTGGTCGACATCCTGGATCAGCAAGTTGCCGCCCTGGTACGCACCGTAGTTGTCACGAAAGTCGTCGAAGTACGGCATGCGCTGGCCGCTGTTGATGCGCAGGAACACGCCGCTGTTGTCGGTCAACATGTAGTTGGCCGCCGCCGTCCAGGAGAGCTCCGTCTCGTCGAAGGAGACAGCCTTGCTCACGGCACCGGTCAACCCCTCGTCGACGGAGTATTCGACCTCGTGTTTCTCGCTGCGCAGGCCGAAGTCCAGTGTCAGCCGATCCGAGACTTTTACTTCGGTGGCAACGTACAGCGCATTGGTAGTCGCGTCGCCGGTCGCGTCGATGTCGTAGCCCCACCCGCAGCTGTCGACGGTCAATGCATTGCAGGCGATGCCGTTGACGACCTCGCCACCGGCTCTGACGACCTGGTATTTCTGGTTGCCCAGCGACCAGAACTCGTCGGTGGAGGCGTTGGCGGTGTAGTAGCCAACCGTGAGCTTGACCTTGTCGAACTGCTTCGCCAGGCTGATGTCGTTGGTAAACGACTCGATGTCCTTCCTGACCACCCAGGCGCCGAACTGCTGGATGTACGCGGCACTGCCGATCGCGTCGCCCGTCACCGCGCCCGTCAGGGGACCGGTGACGACGGCGCCCGGATCAATGGCCGGATTGGCGAGCAGCGCGCCAACCTGTACGGCGCCACCGTTCGGCACCAGTCCGAGCGTATCTGCATCACCCGACGTGAAGTTGAAGCGGTCGACGAGTTCCCAGTCGTTGCTCATGTCCAGCCGGACGCTGCCGCCCGAGATGGACCCGTCCCAGCCGCGTCCTTCACCGAGATCGAGGGTCTCGACCTGCGGATCACTGCTGCCGAACATGATCTGGCGCTGGCGGTTCAGCGTGCCGACCTGCGTGTAGGAGGCATCAATGCCGGGTACGTTCAGTGCCGCGGGCAGGTACCACGTGCCGTGATCGTCGGTCATGCGCGTATATACGTTGACCGACCCGCCGTCCCAGTGCTTGTTGAGATTGACGGTGAACTGATTGCCTTCCTCGGCGTTGAAGCCGGCATCACGCACGCCCGGCGAACTCGAGATGTAGCCGCCGATCATGTAATAGAAATCGTCAGCGAGCTTGCCACTCATGTAGCCGTCGAAACGCCGCAGGTTGTAATCGGAGGTCGTGAACTTGGCGAGACCTTCCGTTTCTTCACCGCCCTCCCGCAGGATGAAGTTGGTCGTCAGGCCCGGCTGGCCGCTGCCGAACACCGGGTTCGGGCCGCCCCGCAGCGCTTCCATGCGGGCGACCGTTTCGTCGATCCGGAACAGCGTCGTGTTCTCGAGGAAAGACAGGGTCGGCGGCGGAAACACCGGCGACCCGTTCAGCTGCACGGTCAGGAACGGCGCGTCGCCGCCACCCGGGAACCCGCGCACGAACACGTTCGCGCCCGCGACACCGCCGGAGCTTTCCGACCAGATGCCGGGCACCAGCTTCAGCAGGTCCGCCGTGCTTGCGGCGGAGAACTCCCCGATCTCCTGCGCATCGGCCGTGGTGATGGAGAAACTGGCATCCAGCTTGCGGATCGCCGCACCGCCGGCCGTGCCGGTCACGACGATTTCCTCGAGTTGCGTCAGCTGGGCGGTCTTCTCGGTGTCCTGCGCCTGGGCGGCGAGCACCGGGCTGAGCGCGAGCAGCACCGCCGCCCTGATCAATGCCTTGGACGTCATGCCGGCACGGGATTCGCATGCTGAGAGTTTCATATTTGCACTGCCTCGGATTTGACTTGCCTGGGAACTGGAGCGACTGCCTGCACGGGACTGCGCTTCGAAGCCGACCGATTTCTCGCCATGTTCGACATCGGCGGATCCCAGAACGGCCTAGCCTGCTGCTCCCCGTACGTGACGCGTTTGCCATGCCACCGTACACTCGAATGAAATGCATTTCAATAATTCCTGCAATGCATTTCAAAATATCTGCAATTACGGTGCACCGTTGGCCTAGAATCCCTGTGGATTCCATGAGAATCATGAGCATGAGGCTCTGACTCAGTGCCGGATTTCGGCTCCGGGCGGTAGCCGATTGTCGTGTCGGCGCGACAGATGCTCGTGAGCAAGAGACAAATGGCGACATGACCAGGCGACGAACCATCACGATGGGCGAGATTGCCCGGCTGTCCAAGGTGTCGAAGCCCACGGTTTCCCGTGCGCTGAGCGGCAGTCCGCTGGTCAAGCAGCAGACCCGGGACAAGATCCTGACCGTGGCCCGCAAGCACGGCTACGCGGTCAACCGTAACGCGCAGAAGCTGCGGCACAGGCTGACCAACACCATCGCCGTGTCACTCGACTATCACTCGCACCGCCAGAACCGCATTTCCGACCCTTTCATCTTCGAGCTGCTCGCGGGCGTCTCCGAAGCGCTCGGCGAGCGCAACCAGGATCTGTTGCTCTGCGCGCCGAATCACAACGACACGGACGCGTTTGCCCAGATCCTCGCCTCACGCGGCGCGGACGGTTTCATCGTGCTGGGTCAGGGACACCGCGAGGACATGCTCGAGCAGCTGGCCCACGCCGGCGCGCCATTCGTCGTCTGGGGCGCCGGCACCAGCGACACGCCCTACTGCGTGATCGGCAGCGACAACTTTCTCGGCGGCTTACTGACTGGACGCTATTTCCTGCGCCACGAGCGCAGGCGGGTCCTGTTCGTCGGCGACACCACGTTCCGCGAAATCTCGTTACGCCGCGAAGGCCTGCAACAGGCGGTCAGGGAGAGCGGACATGAGGTCGCCATCGACGACCTCGCGTTGAGCAATTTCTCCTACGAATCGGCCCTGCAGGCCGCCACCCGTTTCCTGAAAGCCAACGCGCAACCGCCGGATGCGATATTCGCCTTCAGCGACACGGCCGCAATGGCGTTCATTCGCGTCTGCCTGGACAATGGCCTCGACGTGCCGCGGCAGGTGTCCGTGGTCGGCTACAACGACATCCCGTCGGCAGCTTATTTCAACCCGCCAGTCACGACCGTCCGCCAGGACACGCGGGAGGCCGGCCGCCTGCTGGTCGCCCACCTGATGCAGGCACTCGACGGCGCCAGCCCGCAATCGCAGACGATTCCGACCGAGCTGATCGTCCGTGCGACCTAGGCACCTGTGCGCAGACAGCTCGTCAAATCGCCGGCGCGTCAATTCCGTACAATCATCGTCGGTATTCGCCTACGGCGCGCAGCGTAAGTCGCTGATGGCGCCCGCCCGCGACCCGTGAGAACCTAGCGCGACCATGGCCAAGACCCCGTCCAGCAAGAGCGGCCGCGCCGCCGACAAGCCGAAGCCCGATCTGCCAGTTGCGCCGGATGCGCCGGATGCGATGACCGGGTTGTTCCATCCGCAGAGCATCGCGGTCATCGGCGCGACCGAAAAGGAAGGGGTGGTCGGCCGCACCGTCGTGGAAAACCTGCTGGCCAACGGGTTTCCGGGCCCGATCTACCCGGTCAACCCGAAGCGCGACACGATCCTCGGCCTGAAGGCCTATCCGGACGTCACCTCGATCGGCCGGCCGGTCGACCTGGCCGTCATCATCACGCCCGCCAGCACCGTGCCCGCGGTCATCGCCGAGTGCACGCGCGCCTTCGTCAAGTACGGCATCATCATTTCCGCCGGCTTCAAGGAATCGGGCGCGGCAGGCCTCGAGCTGGAGCGGCAGGCGGTCGCCGAGGTGCGGCGCGGCAGCATGCGCTTCATCGGCCCGAACTGCCTGGGCGTCGTCAATGTCCACGCCAGGCTGAACGCGACGTTCTCGCCCTCGGTGCCCGTCGAGGGCAAGATCTCCGTGATCTCGCAGTCGGGCGCGCTGTGCGTCGCGATCCTCGACTGGGCCGCCAGCGTCGGCCTGGGCCTGAGCAAGGTGGTCAGCTTCGGCAACAAGGCCGACCTGAACGAGGTGGACTTCCTGCGCACCTTCGCCGCCGACCCGGACACCAACGTCGTCGCGGCCTATCTCGAGAACATCACCGAAGGCGACCGCTTCCTGGAAGTGGCCGAGGAGATCGCCTCGATCAAGCCGGTCGTCGTGCTGAAGGTGGGCGTCACGCAGGCCGGCGCCAAGGCCGCCTCCTCGCACACCGGCAGCCTGGCCGGCGCCGACATGGCGTACTGGGCGGCGTTCAAGCGCTCCGGCATGATCCGCGCCGAGAACATCGAGGCGCTGTTCGACTATGCGCTGGCCTTCGCCACGCAGCCGTTGCCCACGGGCAAGCGGCTCGCGATCCTCACCAACGCCGGCGGCCCGGGCATCATGGCCGCCGATGCCGCCGAGCTGTGCGGCCTGCAGCTGTTGCCGCCGACCGACGCGACACTCAAGAAGCTCAGGAAGGTCATGCCGCCCGTGGCGGCGCTCGGCAACCCGATCGACGTCATCGGCGACGCCGAGCCGGCCCGCTACATCAACGCCCTGAAGCTGCTGCAGGCGGACGACAACGTCGACGGCATCCTGATCGTGCTCATTCCCGCCAACATGACCCAGCCGCTGGAACTGGCGAAGCAGCTGCACGCCGCGCACGACGGCAAGAAGCCGCTGCTGACCTCGTTCATGGGCGGCAAGGAAGTGCGCGAGGCCCGCGAGTACCTGATGAAGGTCGGCATCCCCGACTACCCCGCGCCGCACCGCGGCGTGGAAGCGTTCAAGGCCATGACCGACTACGCGGCCTGGCGCATGCGCCCGCCGCGGATCGTCACGCGCTTCTCCGTCAACCGCCGCCGCGTCGACCGCGTCATCCAGTGGCAGATGCGCTCCGGCATCGAGCAGATGGGCGAGGTCGAGGCCAAGCAGATCCTGCGCGCCTACGACTTCAACGTGCCGGACGGCGTGCTGGCGCGCAGCGCCGACGAGGCGGTGGATGCCGCCGAGCGCATCGGCTACCCGGTCGTGCTGAAGATCAGCTCTCCGGACATCATCCACAAGTCGGACTACGGCGGCGTGCGCCTGAACCTGGCCAGCGCCGACCAGGTGCGCGACGCGTTCGACCTGCTGATGCTGCGCATGGAACGGCGCGCGCCCAACGCGCGCATCCGCGGCGCGCTACTCGAGCGGATGGGCCGCAAGGGCCGCGAGGTGATCCTGGGCATGACCCGCGACCCGCAGTTCGGGCCGATGCTGATGTTCGGCCTGGGCGGCATCTTCGTCGAGGTCATGAAGGACGTCACCTTCTACCTCGCGCCGATCACCGCCGACGAGGCCATGCAGATGCTGAAGGGCACGCGCTCCTACGCCCTGTTGCAGGGCGCGCGTGGCCAGGCGCCCGTCGATCTCGACGCCATCGCCAGCGCCTTGCAGCGCATCAGCCAGCTGGCGACCGACTACCCGCAGATCATGGAACTCGACATCAACCCGTTCATGGTGGGACAGGTCGGCACCGAACCGTATGTCGCCGACGCCCGCATGACCCTTGCCAAGCTGCCTGCCTGACATGAGCAAGACCGCCATCACCTACGACCCCGACTGGCAGGACAAGTACGCCGCCACGGTCCTCACGGCGGACGAGGCCGTCGCGCGCATCAAGCCAGGCCAGCGCGTCTTCATCGGCTCCGGCTGCAGCGAGCCGCTCGAGCTGGTGCGCGCGCTGACCCGCCGCGCCTACGAACTGTCGGACACGGAAATCGTGCACCTGCTGACCTTCGGCGACGCGCCGTACGCGCATCGCGAGTTGGCGCAGTTCTTCCGCACCAACAGCTTCTTCATCGGCGAGAACGTGCGCGGCATCATCCAGGAGGGCCTCGGCGACTACACGCCGATTCACCTGTCCGACATCCCGCGGCTGCTCAACTCCGGCAAGCTGCCGCTCGACGCGGCGCTGATCCAGGTCACGCCGCCGGACGCGCACGGCATGTGCAGCCTGGGCGTGTCGGTGGACATCGTGCGCACCGCGGCGGAGAACGCCTCGCTGGTGATCGCGCAGGTCAACCCACGCATGCCGCGCACGCACGGCGACTCGTTCATCCACGTGCATGAGCTGGACTGCCTGGTGCCGGTGGACGAAGAACTGATCGAGGTGCCGGAGCCGCCGGCCGACGAGGAGACCCTGCAGATCGGCGAGAACCTCGCCGCGCTCATCGAGGACGGCTCGACGCTCGAGCTGGGCATCGGCCGCGTGCCGCAGGCCCTGATGGGCTGCCTGAAGGGCAAGAAGGACCTGGGGATTCACTCCGAGATGATTTCCGACGGCATCGTCGACCTGGTCAAGTCGGGCGCCGTGACCGGCAGCCGCAAGACGCTCGACAAGGGCAAGATCGTCGCCAGCTTCTGCCTCGGCACACGCAAGCTGTACGACTTCATCGACGACAATCCCACCTTCGCCTTCCACCCGACCGAGTACGTCAACAATCCCTACATCATCAGCCAGCAGCACAAGATGGTCGCCATCAACGTGGGGCTGGAGATCGACCTGACCGGGCAGGTCTGCGCCGACTCGATCGGCGCCAAGTTCTTCTCCGGCGTGGGCGGCCAGGTGGACTTCAACCGCGGCGCCGCCAAGGCGCGCGGCGGCAAGGCCATCATCGTCATCCCCTCCACCGCCAGGGACGGGACCATTTCCCGCATCACCACCTACCTGAGCCAGGGCGCCGGCGTCGTCACGACCCGCGCCGGCGTCAACTACGTGGTCACCGAGTTCGGCGCGGCCTACCTGCACGGCAAGAGCATCCATGAGCGTGCCCTCGCGCTGATCTGCATCGCGCACCCGAAGTTCCGCGCGCAACTGCTCAGGGAGGCGATCGAAGCCAAGTACCTGTCCGCCGAGCTGGCCGACATGGAGGGCAAGCTGGTGGTCGGGCCGAAGGAACTGCGCACCACGCACCTGCTGCACGACGGCACGCAAGTGCAGTTCCGGCCCATCCACCCGACCGACGAGCCGGCCATGCGCGACCTGTTCTACGAGCTGTCGGAGCAGTCGCGCTTCTACCGCTTCATGAGCCACGTCAAGCGCGTGCCGAGGCGCCAGATCGAGGACTTCGTGTTCATCGACCACCGCAGCGAGGTGACCATCGTCGGCGTGCTCAAGGAAGCGCACGGCGAGGACATCATCGCGGTCGGCAGCTACTACCTCGACCACAAGTCCAACAGGGCCGAGATCGCGTTCACGGTGACCGACCAGTGGCAGCGGCACGGCATCGGCTCGTTCATGCTCAAGCACCTGGCGCGCATCGCGCGCCGCAACGGCATCGGCGGCTTCATGGCCGAGGTGCTGGCGGACAACAAGGGCATGCGCACGGTGCTGGACCGCAGCGGCTTCAAGACGCGCAGCCAGTACAAGGGCCAGGTGTACAGCTACGAGCTGGACTTCGAGTAGCCAGGTCGGCTGCTAATCTCTGTTTTTCCACGATTTATTGCGTGCTGCACTACATGTAGTGCAGTGATAGAATGGTCGCGGACCTGGTACCCCGGAGCGCTCAATGCCGCATCCTTTTTCAATCCGCCTCGACGACGAACTCGATGCCCGGCTCGCACGGCTCGCGCGACTCACCGGACGCAGCAAGTCTTTCTACGTGAAGCACGCCCTTGAGGACCAGCTGGAGGATCTCGAAGACCTCTATATCGCGCGCAAGGTGGCAAGACGCGTGGACGAGGGACGGGAGCGACTGATCCCGCTCGACGACGTGGAGCGCGGGCTTGGCATGGCGGATTGACTTCGCCGAGAGCGCCACCAGGCAACTGCGCAAGCTCGATCCGGCGGTGGCCCGCCGCATCACGCAATTCCTGCGCGAGCGCGTGGCTCCACAAGAAGACCCGCGCTCGCTGGGCGAAGCGCTGAAAGGTGACGAATTGGGCCAGTTCTGGAAGTACCGGATTGGCGACTACCGCATCATTGCCGAGATCGTCGACCGCGAGATTCGCATCCTCGTGGTCCGTATCGGCCACCGTCGGGATGTGTATCGTTGAGGGAGCGCGCAGGCGCGCCCGCAAGACCCCGCCACTGAATCTCAGGTATCCTGTCACCCGTCCGCCGGCCGCAACGCGGCCGGGCCCTTGCAAGTCAACGGAGTATTCGTGGCCAAACCCAACTATTCATACCAGAAGAAGCAGCGCGAGCTGGCAGCCAAGAAGAAGCGCGAGGAAAAACAGCAGCGCCGCCAGCAGAAGAAGGAAGACGAGACGCCCGCGTCGCCGGAATCGCCCGTCCCGACCGGATCGACCGGGTCAACCCCCTGAACTGAATTCACGGCCCTCCTGCCGGGACGGCCCGGCGCCGACCCGCGTGACCCCGGTTGACAGCCTGAATCGCGATGCCCGGTCGCCGGCTGGCCGTCACCATGCGCTCTCCATGACGAGGCAGTCCTCATGAGACACGTTGAAAAGCACAGGACACACCGGATCGGCTGGCTCCGTGCCGCCGTGCTAGGCGCCAACGACGGCATCGTCTCCACGGCGAGCCTCGTGCTGGGCGTCGCCGCGGCCGGCGCGGGCGCCCAGGGCATCCTGGTCGCGGGCGTCGCGGGCCTGGTCGCCGGATCCATGTCGATGGCGGCCGGCGAATACGTCTCGGTCAGCTCGCAGGCCGACACCGAACGCGCCGACCTGGCCCGGGAAAGCAGTGAGCTGGCCGCGAATCCCGAGCACGAGCACGCCGAGCTGGCGGCCATCTACGTCAAGCGCGGGCTAGATACCCAACTCGCCTCCAGCGTCGCCACGCAGCTGATGGAGCATGATGCGCTCGGCGCGCATGCGCGTGACGAGCTGGGCATTTCCCATACCCTGGCGGCCCGGCCCGTACAGGCCGCGCTTGCCTCGGCCGGCACGTTCGCGGTGGGCGCGTTGCTGCCGCTGCTGGTCGTGATCCTGTTCCCGGTGTCCGCACTGATGTGGGCGGTCGCGGGCAGCTCGTTGCTGTTTCTCGCGCTGCTGGGTTCGCTGGCCGCACGTACCGGCGGCGCGCCGGTGCTGCTGGCCGCCGCGCGCGTCACCTTCTGGGGCGCGCTGGCCATGGCATTGACGGCGGGAGTCGGTTCGCTCTTCGGCGTAGCCGCCTAGGACCGGCGGCACCTACTCCCTGATCCCCGCCTGGTCGAGGACGAAGCCGTATCGGACGGCGATGGTTCCTTGACGTCTTGACGTCAAAACGTCATCATTCGGTCATGAGCACTTCCAAGCGAGCCACGGTCTACTTCGATGCCGAGGTACACCGCGCTCTCAGGCTGCGGGCCGCGGCCGGCGAGCAGTCCATGTCCGACATGGTCAACGATGCGGTCAAGCTTGCCCTGGCCGAGGACGCAGTGGATCTCGAGTCTTTCGACGAACGGCGCAAGGAACGGAGTTCGTCCTTCGAGAGCTTCGTGCGGGGCATGAAGCGCCGTGGCCGCCTATAAGCTGCTCATCAAGACTTCCGCCGGCAGGGAGCTCGAGCGGCTTGGAACGAAATCCGATCGAGCCAGGATCATCGAACGCGTTCATGCCCTGAGCGATGACCCGCGGCCCCGTGGTTGCGAGAAGCTGGCTGGCTACACCGACCGGTTTCGAATCCGCCAGGGCAACTACCGGGTCGTCTACCTCGTCGACGACGCCCGACACGAGGTCACGATCTTCAAGGTCGGCGACCGCAAGGACATCTACCGCTAGCGCCCGCGACCAGCCGTTACTGCCGGATCCCCGCCTGGTCGAGGATGAAGCTGTATTCCTCGGCGGTGTCGCGGTAGCGCTGGAAGCGGCCCGACTTGCCGCCGTGCCCGGCTTCCATGGTCACGCGGAACAGCAGCGGATTCGAGTCCGTCTTCATTGCCCGCAGCCTGGCCACCCACTTGGCGGGCTCGAAGTACTGCACCTGGCTGTCCCACAGCCCGGTCAGCACGAACATCGCCGGGTACGCCTGGCGGCTCACGTTGTCGTAGGGTGAATACGCCAGCATGTAGTCGTAGTACGACTGCTGTTTCGGGTCGCCCCACTCGTCGAACTCGTTGGTCGTGAGCGGAATGCTCTCGTCCAGCATGGTCGTCACGACATCGACGAACGGCACGTACACGACCATGCCCTTGTAGTCCTGCGGCGCCTGGTTGGCGACCGCCCCCATCAGCAGGCCGCCGGCGCTGCCGCCCATCGCGAACACGCGCTTCGGATCGGCATAGCCCTGCTTGACGAGGTAGCGCGTCACGTCGATGAAGTCGCTGAAGGTGTTCTGCTTCTTCAGCAGCTTGCCGTTCTCGTACCACGCCCGGCCCAGCTCCTGGCCGCCGCGCACGTGGGCGATGGCGTACACGAAGCCGCGGTCGAGCAGCGACAGCCGCGGGATCGAAAAGCCCGGGTCCCTGGCATACCCGTACGAGCCGTAGCCGTATTGCAGCAGCGGCGCGCTGCCGTCGCGCTTGAAGCCCTTGCGGTAGACCAGCGACACCGGCACCTTCACGCCGTCGCGCGCCGTGGCCCACACGAACTCGCTCGCGTAATTGGCGGGACTGAAGTCGCCCAGCACCGGGTCTCGCTTCAGCAGCGTCCGCTCACCCGTGCGGGTGTTGTAGTCGTAGGTCGATTGCGGCGTGGTGAATGAATCGTAGGTGTAGCGCACCAGGTCGGTGTCGATCTCCGGGTTGTCGCCCAGGCCGAACGTATAGGTCGGGTCGTCGGACGCGACGAAGTAATCCCTCGCGCCCGACCAGGAGCGGATGCGCACCTTGCGCAGGCCGCCTGAGCGCTCGTCCACGGCCAGGAAGTCGCGGAACACGTCAAAGCCGTGGATGAACGCGTCGTCGCGGTGCGGCAGCAGTTCATGCCACTTCGACCGGTCGCCCTCCTCGCCGACCCTGGCCTCCATCAGGCGGAAGTTCTTCGCCTGCCAGTTGGTGCGGATGATCCAGCGCCCGTTGATGTGCTCGGCCTGGTATTCGTGATCCCGCTCGCGCGGCAGGAAGAAGCGGAACGTCAGGTCCGGATCGGCGGCGTCCGCGTAGCGCATCTCCGACGACACGGTGCTCTGCGCGTAGATGACCACGTACCGGTCGTCCTTGGTGTTGCGCACGGACGTGTAGAAACTCGGGTCGTCCTGCTCGTACACCAGCGGGTCGGCCAGCGGATCCGTGCCGAGGACGTGCTTGCGCACGCGCAGGCCCAGCAGCGTCACCGGGTCCTTTTCCACGTAGAACAGCGTGCGGCTGTCGGCGGCCCAGGCGAGCGTCTCCTCGACGTTGTCGATCCGGTCCGCCAGCAGCTCGCCGCTTGCCAGGTCCTTGAACCGCAGCGTGTACTGGCGGCGGCCCACCGTGTCTTCCGCGTAAGCCAGCAGTCCGCCGTCCGGACTGACCGCCATGCCGCCGATCTCGTAGAAGCCGTGTCCGCTGGCCAGCCGGTTGACGTCCAGCATGACCTGCTCGGGCGCCTGCAGCGAGCCCTGCCGGCGCGCATGAATCGGGTATTCCTGGCCGTCTTCGTAGCGACGGTAGTACCACCAGCCGTTCTTGCGGTACGGCACGCTGGCGTCGTCCTGCTTGATGCGGCCGACGATCTCCTCGTAGACCTTGTCCTCGAGCGGCCTGGCGTGCGCCAGCATCGCGTCCTTGTACGCGTTCTCCGCGGTGAGGTAGGCGAGCATTTCCGGGTTCTCGCGCGTGTCGTCGCGCAGCCAGTAGTAGTCGTCAACCCGGTTGCCGCTGGGCGATTCGACCGTATGCGGCTTGACCGCGGCCACGGGCGGGACCGGCGCGACCGAAGGCCTGGCCACCGTTGCGGATGTCACGGCAGCGGTCGGCGTCGCAGCCGGCGGAGTGGACGCGCAGGCGGCGACCAGCGACGCGCCAAGAACCGCAATGAGAAGACCCGACCGGTGATACATGACAGCTCCCGCCATCCGTGGTTGTGCGGAAATTGTAGACCAGTTGTGCCGCGTCGGGTTCCCCACCTGCGGTCACGATTGCGGATGTGAATAGCGGGCCGTCCCGGTCCGGGACAGCGGCCGGCTTCGAACCGGCCCGGCCCCTTCTAGCGCTTCTTCGCGCCGGCCGGCAGCTCCGCGATGGCGAAACTCGCGAGCGACGTCTCGTAGGCCCCGACGTCGCGCGCGAAGTAATTCAGCACCGGCGCGCGGTAGTGCACCACGAAGATGCCCTGCGGCGAGTTCGCGCCGACCACGTATTCCTCGTAGCGCACCGAGCCCGCATCGACCGCGGTGCGGTAGGCCAGGTGCAGCCGGAACGCGGGCCGGCCGGCCAGCTCGGTGGGTTCGTCGGACAGCACCTGCATGTTCTGCAGGCCGCGGGTCTGGGTAATGTCCGCCACCAGCTTCTCGGCCAGTTCCTGCGGCATCATGTCCGGCGTCGCGTCCTTCTTCAGGCCGGGAAACGCCTTCTTGTGCTTGCGGAAGTCGACATAGACCGCCTGCAGCCAGGGCCCGTCGCGGGTGGCCAGGCATTCGTCGCCGAACGCCATCTTCTGGTAGCGCCAGCCGGCGGGGAACTGGATCGAGTAGCCGCTCGCCTTGTGCTCGAAGCGCTCGCCGTCCGCGGCCAGCTTCCAGGCCAGCGCCGGGCTTGCGATGGCGCAGCACGCGACGGCGACGAGACAGCTGGCGATGGAACGGGTGGTCATTGGCCGAGCTCCTTGTTGATCTTGTCGACGTACTGGCGGGCGTAGCCGCTTTGTTTCGGGTCCGGGGTCAGTTCGACGAAGCGGGTGAACAGCGCCAGCGCCTGCGGCTTGTCGCCGCCGCGCAGGTAGTGCATGGCCAGCGCCTGGTACGGCGGCCCGTATTCCGGCGCTTCCTCGATCGTGCGGCGGTACTCTGCCAGCGCGCGCTCGGCGTCCTCGTCGCGCTGCGACTGCAGTTCCGTCTTCGAGCGCGTATCCGCGCGCGCCTTGCGCGCCGCCTCACTGCGCAGCCGGTAGCCCTCGGCCAGGTAGAAGCGCGTGTAGGCAGGCAGCGTGGCCAGCAGGTTCTCGTCACCCAGCAGGAACACCAGCGACTTGCCGTCGCCGGCCTGGTGCAGCTGGGTGAGCGCGTCGAGCCGCGCGTTGAGCGTGATCGCGCGGTAGCGTTCGGTGTCGCGCTCGCCGGCCGCCTCGATGCCCTGCGCGAACTCGGACTGCGTCTGCACGCGCTCCGCGACCCGCGGGTGGCTGGCGAAGAAGTACCCGCCCTGTGTGACGTGGCGCGCGGCGAGTTCCCGTTCCAGCCGCGCAAACGCCTCGGCGCCGGCGCGCGGCTCGTAGCCCGCGCGCACGATGCGGTCGAACCCGCCGCGGTCCGCCTCGCGCTCGTAGTCGCGCGAGAACCCCGCCATGCTCGACAGGCCGAAGATGCTGGCGAGTCCCGGCGGCAGGCCCGCGCCGGCCGCGATCACGCCCAGGAACACGGTGGACTTGACGGTGCTCTTGGCCCCCTTCACCGAGCGGTAAACGTGGTCCGCCGTGACGTGCGTGCCCTCGTGGCCGAGCACCGAGGCGAGCTGCGACTCGTCCTCGAGCCTGAGCAGCGTGCCGGTGTGGAAGTAAATGCCGCCGGTGGCGACCGCGAAGGCGTTGAACTCCGGGTGCCGGAACGTGCGCACGCGCAGCTGGCCGCGCCGCTCGGGGAACAGCTTGTCCACGATGCCCTGCATGTAGGCGTCCAGCGCGGGGTCGTCGAACAGCATGCCGCTGTTGCCGATCTGGCTCTCGAAGCCCTGCGTCTCGAACTCGATGCGCTCGCGCTGCTCGGCCTCGTCGATCGCGGCTGCCGCGCCGAGTCGGCACGAGCAGCAACAGGATCGCGCAGTGCAGGGCTCGCACGGAAGGCCCGCCTCAGAACGGCCGGACCGTCACCCAGCGCGTGGCCGGGTAGCCTTCGAACATCTTGGCCAGGATCGCGTGGGCGGCCTCCGGCTTGCGCGTGTCGTTGCTGGTCATGCCGAACAGCTCGCCGCCCTGCATGGAGTTGAGCCACACGATGTTGCCGGTGCGCAGGTCGACGATGCCGGCCGCCACGTAGGTGCCGCCGCCCGGCACATAGACGCCGGTGCCGGCCGCCAGTATCTGCATGAACGTCGTGCCGCCGGTCGGCTTGATCTGGCCGCCGCCCAGGATGAAGGCGTAGTCCGCGCCCGAGGCGTCGGCCAGGAACGCCAGCCCGTCGCCCAGCGTGTAGTCGAAATTGACCTTCTTGTCCTCCCAGGCCTTGCCGCCCAGGTGCACCACGCCGGTGACCGTGTCCGAGATGATCTTGAACAACTCGACGTGTTCGCGCAGTACGTCCTTGGCTGCGCCCTCGACGGCCGGCACCGCGACGATCTCGAAGCGGCTGTCCTGGCGCAGCATCTGGCCGGTCGCTTCCAGCAGGTTCGCGCGCGCCGCCGTGGTCCAGTCCGGCACCGCCTCCATGCCCGCCACCGAGCGCTCGTACACCGTGAACTCGAGCGGCAGGATCAGCACACGCTTTGGCTCCGCGGCGACGGCGGTTGCAGGCGCCGCCTCGTCGGGCGGCATCACCGGCGCTTCGGGCATCGCCGCCTCGTCGGGCGGCATCACCGGCGCTTCGGGAATCGCTGCCTCTTCAGGCGGCATCACTGGCGCTGCAGGAACCGCGGCTTCGTCCGGCACGACCGCCTCGGACTCCGGCGCAGCGGCGGGCGGTTCCTCGCCGGGCATGGCTTCGACGCGCGGCGGCTCTTCTGCAGCAGCCGGCGGCGCGGGCGCCTCTGCGCCCGGCCCCATCAGCACAGGTGGTTCAGGCCGGCGCAACTCCGCCGGCGCGGCGGGCGCGGCGGGCTCGACGATTTCCGCGGGAGCCGCCGGCGGCGGCGGTTCCTCCGTCACCGTCAGCGCGGACGGTGGCGGTGGCGCCTGCTGCTGCGCAGCGGCCATGGACACGCCCAGGCACAGCGCGGCCGCAGCGAGTATCCGGGCCAGGGATGAGTAACGCATCGCGGTACCCCTGTTGCCTATTGGAATTGGCGGGCAGCGATATCCTACTCTCGCCCCGGCCGCGCGCCAGAACCCGGCGTGTCCGGCGCCCTGGCCCGGCCGGCCGCGAGATGGGCGCACGATCGAGACCTGGTCTATTTCGGCGGGTCACCACTCCAGCGCATGCCGAGCTGGTCGAGCAGGAACGACAGGATGTCCGTTTGCATTTCGATGCGGGTCGCCAGCGAGCTGCCCTGCCCGTGACCCGACTCGCGGTCGGTGCGCAACAGGATCGGCCGGTCTGAACCGCTGGCGGCCTGCAGCGCGGCCGCCATCTTGCGCGAGTGCATCGGGTTGACGCGCCCGTCGGTGGCGCCCGTCAGCATCAGCATCGCCGGGTACGGTGCGCCCTGTGCGACGCGGTGATACGGCGAATACGCGTACAGCGCACGAAACTGGTCCGGGTCCTTCACCGTGCCGAACTCGGTGGTGTTGAACGAGCCGTTCGGGTCGAGCTCGACGCGCACCATGTCGTAGATGCCGACGGCGGAGACGACCGTGCGCGCGAGCTGTGGATGCTGGGTGATCGTCGCGCCCATCAGCAGGCCGCCGTTCGAGCCGCCCAGCAGCGCCAGCCCCTCATGCGAGGTGTAGCCGTGCGAGATCATGTAGTCCGCCGCGGCCTTGAAATCGTCGAACACGTTCTGCTTGTGCGTGAGGTTGCCCTCGAGGTGCCAGCGCTCGCCGTACTCGGCGCCGCCGCGGACATTGGCGACGGCATAGACGCCGCCCGCGTCGATCCACAGCCGCCACGTCGCGCCCAGGAACGCCGGCGTCATGTTCACGCCGTAGCCGCCGTAGCCGTACAGCAACACGGGATTCCTGCCGTCGAGCTTGATGCCCTTGCGGCGGATGATGTTGACCGGAATGTGCGTGCCGTCTTTCGAGACGGCGAACTCGCGCACCACTTCGCAATCGGCGAACGACACCGGCGAGCTGACGGCGAGCCTGGTTTCGGCCGATGCGCCGGTCCTGGCATTCCAGCTCGCGTAGTAGTACGGGCGCAGGTAGCTCGACACGGAATACAGCAGCTCGCCGCTCGCCAGCGGCTCGATGTCGCCGACCGCCGAGACCGGCGGAATGTCGATGCTGGCGGCGTTGCCGCCATCGTGGTCGAACACGCGCAGCCGGCTCGGGCCGCCGACGATGTCGCGCACGATGAGCCGGTCGCGGGTCAGCGTCAGCGCATGCTGCTCGCCCTGCGACACGATGGCCGTGCCGCTTTCCGGCACGATGACCCTGGCCGCCGCGAAACCGCCGGTATACGGCGCCGCCAGCTTCACGACCTTGCCGTTCGGCGCGTCCTTGCGGCTGATGCCGTACAGCGCACCGTCCGGTCCCATGGTCGCCGCGACGATGCGGTCTTCGTATGTCGCGACCTGGGTGACCGCGCCCTGCGCGTGCAGCACGAAATGCTGCCACTCGCCGCCGTCGCCCAGCTGCACCGAGGCCAGCACGTCGCCGAGCCCATGGCTGTTGTCGAGGAAGATTTCGCCGGTGCGCGGGACGCCGTCCCGGGTGCCCAGCACCAGGCGGTCCCTGGCAGCGTCGGCGCCGAGCGTGTGGGCATAGGTCTGCTGGAAGAAGTGCCGGTCGGCCTCGGGCGTATCGTCGCCCGGGAAGCGCGTGTACCAGAACCCCTTGCCGTCCGCGAACCAGGCGACGCTGCCGCCGGCCGTCGGATACTGCACCCGCGGGATCGGCCGTTCGACCTGCTTGCCGGTCGCCACGTCATAGACATGCAGCGTGCCGTCCTCGCTGCCGTTCTTCGACAAGGACACCGCCACCCGCGAGCCGTCGGGCGACGCCACGTACCAGTCGATGGCGGTCAGTCCCTTGGCGTCCAGCGCATTCGGGTCGAGCACCGTCTTGCGACTGTCGGGGTCGGCCGCCGCATTCAGGGTCACGAGCATCGGCTGCTGGAGCTTCGGATCGAAGTACATCGCGAAGATGAACTTGCCGCGCGCCTGCAGCCCGTAGTGCGCAGGCGAGGTCGAGGTGATGAGGCGCGTGAGCTCCGCCTTGATCGACTCGCGGCCGGACAGCGCATCGAGGTAGGCCCGCGCGCGCGCGTTCTGCGCATCGCTCCACGCCTGCACCCTGGGGTCGTCCCAGTTCTCGAGCCAGCGGTAGGGATCCGCGACCGGCGTACCCTGCACGACATCGACCGTGTCGCCGCGGTCCGTGGCGGGCGCCGGCGGGACGCTGGCGGCGAACACGCCGGAGGCAAGCAAGGCGAGACCTGCGGCGATCAGCGGGCGAACGGTCAGCTTCATCTCGAGAACTCCTCATTGGTGGCCGTACGGGCCTGCGGCTGCAAGGCCGCGGCCATCCAGGATGGCCTGCAAATGGTAATTCACTTCGATCGCAGCCGGGCCGGGTGGTTCAGCCGTCCGGGTCGAACACGTCCTCGATGGGCTGCTTGAACAGCCGCGCGATCCGAAATGCCAGCGGCAGGCCCGGATCGTACTTGCCGGTCTCGATGGCGTTCACCGTCTGCCGCGACACCTCGAGCCGCTCGGCCAGCGCCGCCTGCGACCACTCGCGTTCGGCGCGCAAAACGCGCAGGCGGTTCTTCACCGGTAGCGCCTCATGCTGACCAGCTGGCCGGGCGCCCAGCCGATCATCATCACGACGATGGTGTCGCTGGCCTCGAGCCGGGGCGCGCCGGCGTGCCCGGGCAGCTGGCAGCCGGTCGCGAACACGACGCCCGCCTCGTCCATTGGTGTCTCAGTCATGACCCCGATCCCCGGTATCGCGCTGTAAAGTACGCTTGACAGACGTGACTGTAGAGCACGCTTTACTTTGTGTCAAGTATCATTGACATATGAGAATTGTCGGACAATGTGAAAATACGCGAGAATAACAGCCGGAACCGGCCGGCAAGCGCTGCGGGAGTATGATGCGCCTCGACCGCGGATCCTCGCGGCCGCGTGACGAATTAGAGTAAGGGGGATACATGAAGATGATCAAGACTGCCGCATTCGCGGCGGCTGCCACGCTTGCGCTCGCGGCCTGCCAACCGGCCGGCCAGCCCAACGCGGAAGAGCTGGCGGCCATCCAGGCGGTCAACGGCGCCTGGGCCGGCCACTACAACGCCGGCGACGCCGACGCCGTCGCCAACCTGTACTGGGAAGACGCCTCGCTGATGGCGCCCGGCGCGCCGGCCAGCAGCGGGCGCGACGCGATCCGCGCGTCCATCGCCGCCGACATCGAGGGCGCGAAGGCCGCCGGCCTGACCATGAACATCGAGCACGGCCCGATCAACGTGTCCGGTACGCGAGCCTGGCAGGAAGGGGCTTTCCGGGTCACCGACGCTTCCGGGGCGACGGTAGATGCCGGCAAATACCTCTCGGTGCTGGAGAAGCGCGACGGCGCGTGGCGGCTCGTTCGCGACATCTACAACTCGGACGGAAAGCCCGCCCCGGCGGACCTGGGAGCGCCCGACTCCGTGACGGCGGATCCGGCGCACTACCAGGTCGAGTTCGAGAACGACAAGGTGCGCGTGGTGCGCATCCATTACGGGCCGAAGGAGAAGTCGGTCATGCACTCGCACCCGGCGGGCGTGGTCGTATTCCTGAGCGATCTCGACGGGCAGTTCACGATGCCCGACGGCACCATCCAGGCAACAAAAGCCAAGGCCGGCACGGTAGCCTGGTCTGACGCGATGGCTCACAATCCGGAGAATCTCGGCAACAAGCCGCTCGAGGTCCTTCACATCGATATCAAGTAGCACCGGTCGCCGCGCAGCGCTCGCGCTGCCGGCGGACGGTTGACGTTTCGACGCAGTCAAAGCCCCGGCGGTTGCCGCCGGGGCTTTTCTTTACTGCAGGTTGCCAACAGGCCGCTGCGGCCGGCGTCAGTCTTTCTGGTAGGTGCCCATCAGTTCGGCCTTGCCGAGCACGTGCCCTTCCATCGCCTTCTCGAGCTCGGCCTTGGTCGGCGATTTCAGGTCCGGCAGCATGGCATTCAGCGCATACAGCTTGTGGAAGTAGCGATGCCGCCCGATCGGCGGGCACGGACCCCCGTAGCCGGTGCGCTTCCAGTCGTTCTTGCCCTGCAGCGTGCCGGCCGGCAACGCGTTGGGCGGGACCGCTTCCTTCAGCAAGGTCGCTTCAGGCGGGATGTTGTAGAGCACCCAGTGCACCCAGGTCATCTTGGGCGCCTTCGGGTCCGGCGCGTCCGGGTCGTCCACGATCAGCGCCAGGCTCCTGGTGCCCTTCGGCAGTCCGCTCCAGGCGAGCGCGGGCGAGATGTCCTTGCCCTGGCAGGTGTAGAGCTTCGGGATCGCGCCTTCGTGGCTGAACGCCGGCGAGGTCAATGCGAGTGCCATGACGATCTCCAGCATGGTGGTTGTGCTTGGTCGGCGAATGCGCCGCTCAGGATACTCCGCTCAGGTCGCGCCGGGAGTACGTGCGGTCTGCAATGAGCGCCCTGGAACTTGTCTGAAACAACATGCAAGCGGACGCTACGGCAGCGCCCTCCGGCCAGCTCTAGCATCTTAGATATCGGCCGTGAACCCGATCGGACGGGACTTCGGGGCCGGCGGCGTCATCAGCGCGCGGATTGCCCGGTAGACCTCCTCGAACTGCTTGCGGGTACCGGCATCCAGCGTGGCAACGGATTTCTCCAGCGCCTCGAGCTTGCGAGCGAGGTCCTCGTTCGCGGCCAGGACTTCCCGCAGCTTCACGAACGCACGCACGACGTACACCGACATCTGCACCGCGCGCGGGCTGTTGAGCACGGTCGCCGCCATGATCGCGCCGTGCTCGGTGAAGGCCAGCGGTAGATATCGTGGATCGCGATGCTTTTGTGAACCGCCTGCAATTTGCAGGCGGTTATCACGTAACTCTCTGAGTTTTAGGCGAAACACGAAGTCTGGCGGGAACTTCGCACGATTGCGACGAACTTGCTGATTCAGCCGTTCCGTTGGCACTCCGTAGAGCTTGGCCAGGTCCGCATCCAGCAGCACCCGCTGCCCGCGCAGCACCAGGATGCGCGACGAGATGTCGGCTGGGACAACGGCCGTTGATTTCGGTGCCATGCCGCTGCATTGTCAGCCCGCGCACAGTCGGACGGCTGGCGAGAATCTGCCGGTAGTCGATTGAAACGCCGCGGCGTGTCCGGTGAAGGCGGGCGAGAAGGGAACTCGGTCCATTCTGCACCGCTGCCGCGGCGCTAGATGAGGGTGAACCCCACTGCCTTGTTGACCGTCGTGCGCACCGTGCCGACCGCGGCATTGATCGCTGCCTCGGCGGTCAGCAACCCGAGCCCTTCGACCGTGAGCAGCACGGCCTTGGCGGAGTTGCGCTGCATCCCGAGCAGCAGCCTCGCCTCCTTCGGCGATATGTCCCCGGCCAGGCGCAGCTTCTCGATCATGGCCAGCGTCTCGGCCGTCTTCCTCGCCTCGGCCGTCGCGTACTCCTTGATGACCGGCCACTGCTTCCTGAGCTTGCCGCGAGCCGCCGTGACCATCGCCTGGGTCAGTGCCCCGATATCGAGTGCCATGATCTACTCCTCCTTGCGGAAGTCCCGTTTTGCCAGTTCGAGCTTGAGGATCGCGCGGATGTTCTGCTCGATGATCCCCCGGTTCAGTTGCACCTGCCCGGCGCTCAGGCAGCGGTCGCCCGGCCGGCGTATCTCGCGCCCGGCCTCGGTCGGGGCGTAGCGCTCCCGCTGCTGCTCGCGCAGCATCCCCAGCGACGACTGCAGCAGCTTCAGCTGCTCCACCGTCAGCGAGTTCTGCTCCCGTGCTTCATTGCGCAGGATCAGCACGCGCATTCCGCTGTCCAGCTCCTCGTGGAACGTCGTGAATCGTTCCGGCCTGCACTGCTCGGTCAGTGTGTCGAGCCCCGGTGGTTCCGCGGCCAGCGCCTCGAGTTGCCCGAGATGGCGTTCGATGCTTCGTTGTATGTCCGTGATGCCACGGTCCGTGACCTCATCGTACTGGCTGACCCACTGGACCTGGCAACCGGCCAGCCAGACTGCCGCCAGCGCGCATCCCACTAACCATCGCCGCATGGGCCTGCCTCCTCTTGCCGGATGCCCGGCTTACTTCGCCCGCTTGAGTTCCGCCGCGTACTCGTCGATCCGGCTGGTCAGCAACGCCGCTGAGTGGCGCGTCAGCACGGCCATTTCGGCATCGCTCAGCTTCTTGAGATTGGTGCGCACCGCGGAGGCGAACGCGGCGTCCCCCGGCTGCGCCTCACCCTTCTTGCTGTCGATCGAGAACCACAGCCCCTTGGGTTTCTGGTTGGCCTTCTCACTCAGCTCGAGCCGCTTGAACTGCAGGCCCCGCACCTGCTCCATCAGGATGCCGATCGACTCCTTCAGCACGATCGAGCCCCATTCGGTCGGCCGGTCCTCGATCTCGAACGGCTTGCCCGCATCGCTGATCAGCGCATAGTCCAGCGCGTTGCGGTCGCGGAACACGGGGTTGGCGCCGAGGTTGTCATACACCCCGCCGTCGGTGAGGGTGATGTAGTCCACGTCCGGGACGTTGTAGTCCTTCTTCTTGAGCTTGAGTGGCGGGAACACCGGCGGGAACGCCGATGAAGCGGCCACCGCCCTGGCCAGCGAAAACGCCTTCGCAGGCCGGGTCCCCAGTTCATGCTCGCCCATCTCGGCGCCCTTGTTCTCGCCGGTGACGAAGAAGAACATGTTGCCGCTGGCGAGGTTCGTTGCATTCAGGTACAGCCGTGGCCCGCCATCGAGGTCGGCCAGCGTCTTCTTCTTGAACAGGTCCCGGTCATAGGTCTCGGCGAGCTTGTCGAGCCGGGACTCGAACGGATTGAGGACGCCCGCGATCACCGAGGACACCGCAATGGAGGCCGTCTTGAGGTATGTCTCCAGCCGGTCGAGGGCCTTGTCGTCCCCCCAGTTCGCGGCCAGGAACCCGCCCGCGATGCTGCCGCCGCTCACGCACGACAGCATGTCGAGCTTCCACAGGATGCCCATCGACTGCAGCTTCCTGAAGACGCCCAGATGAAATGCCGTGGCGCGGAACCCGCCACCCGACAGTGCCAGCCCGATCCGCTTCTTCTTCCCGTCAATCGAGATACTCATGAGGTCCTCCTGTTGACCGGCGATGCATGAGCCTGGTGTCAGCAGCGATACGACCACTCATGTCGTCCCCAGTCATCTTTCACCTTGCCGGTCATCCCGCGCCTGGGCGGGATGTCCGGACAGTTCACCACTCCCGGCACATCGCGCGCATCGCATGTCCCTCGGCGCGCCACCACGGCCGGCCACGGGTTCGCAATTCAGTCCACTCGCGATCCCGTCGACTGGCCGATCCGGAAGATCACCAACTCGGCCGGCTTGAGCGGCGCCACCCCAACTTCGCACACCAGCCGTCCGGCGTCGAGGTCAGCCTGGGTCATCGTCGGCCGTATCCACTGTCTCGAGTCGCACGACGCAGCTGCGCACTTGACCCCGCACATCGCTGAACTCGATGTACACCTGCCTCAGCTCGGGATGGCTGTCCAGTCCGCAGGTCACCTCGTGCGGCGTGATCATCGAGCGGAGATCGTCCAGCGCCAGCGTGAGTCGTGCGGCCGCCCATGCCCGCGTCGCCTCGGTCCACGGTTCGAACATCGCCTCGGCCAGGTTGTCGCGCACGCAGGTCTCGAGTCGCCTGCCGAGTTCGTCGGGATCCGTGGCAAATCGCCGCCAGTCGACCGGACGCACTGCGTACCCGGCGGGCAGCTCTACCTGGTAGACCTGCGTGTCCCTCTCCATCCTGCTCGTGATTCGACACCCGCGTGGACCTTCCAGCGTGGGCTCGGCGGCCGGCGGATCGAGGGCCACGATCTCCAGCGGCTCCCCGGCAAATCGGCGCAGCACGATGACACGCCGCTTGCGCGCACTCTCGTCAGCGCGATCTTCCAGGTGCCCCATCACACCCCCACTGCGGCCGTCGACAATCATCACCGGGCCTGAATGTCGTCATTATCCTACCTGGCGGCCTGCATGCCACCAGGACGATTGACCCTCGGAATCAAGCCAAACCCACGCACGGAAGCGCCCAGGCATGCCTCACAGGGGTTCCCCTCGACCCACTCAAGTGCAAAGATCACCCAAAAGGCGCGAGGGAGGAAGCCATGGACTGCAAGATCGTCATCGCAGCTGGCATGCTCGAAGCCGAAGGCACGCCGCTGGATGCTCCGGCCAGTGATCTCGCCTCGCGGCTGGCCGACATTGCGGCGGGACCCACGCTCTGGGCGACGAGACCGTACCGCGACCTCGCCGAGTATCAGCAGCGGGTGACCCAGCGCGTCGCGCGCTGGCGCCCGCCGACCATCGTCGTTCCGGATTCATCCGAGATCTCCGCCTTCTTCGCGGCGGCCGGCGACGACGACGTCCGTCTGGAGGTTTCTAATTTCGCGGACTGGTCGCTGGTGACGTCCCAGCAACGCCCCCGCGGCATCGTGTCCGCCTACATTCGGCGCCGGGCACTCGACGACTGGCGCTGGCGCTGGCCGCTGCGGCTCGGCGTGCTCAACTCGCCGCTCGCCACCCGGTGGGTGAGCGAGGCCCAGGGGTCCGGCCATTACCGCAAGCTCTATTCGGTGTCCGAGACCGACGGCTCCGCCGAGTGCGAGATCCTGTTCGTCACGCCCGATCAGCTGGGTGGGTCATTCCGGTCCGCCGCCGTCGTGGTGGTCATGAACGTCGAGCCGAAGACCCTGACGCCCGAGGCCCTCGATGCAGCCATGCAGCTCGGTCCCGCGGGCGTAACGCTCTGCCCCGGCGATTCCCTGGCATGGGTAGAGCACCTCGTGGTCGAACTCTCCCACGATTCGCCGCTCGATCTCGCACTGGCCAAGGCCGCCCCACAGGCAGTGCTGGCGGCCGATCCCGAGTTCGTGGCCAGGAACACCGTCCGCCAGTGGGGCATGGGGCTGTCGGTTGCGCTGCACTCCCAAGGCAACGAAGCCGATGCCGCGGCGCTGGAGCGGGCGCTGCTCGGGCAATACGCCCACGAGGGCGGTGAAGCGACCGAGACCACCGTGCTGGGCGAAATCGCCCGCACCGCCGGCATCGAAGCCGACATCCAGGGCGGCCCGCCGCGCATGGCAGCCATGGCGCCGAGACCACCCGCCGCGCCACCGGCACCCGCAAAGGGCATCAAGAAGTCCAGGCCGCGACCGGACATCGCGCCGCCGGACGCGCGCCGCCTGCAGGCAATTGTCGGCTACGCGCCAAAGCCCGGCGCAAAGAAGAAGGTGACGGACCGCTTCGTGGCCGGTGCGGAACACAACATCAAGGTGTGCATCGCCGCCCGGCTGATCGCCGGCGCAACTCGCACCGATGCGGAGTTCCGGAGCCCCACGCCGGGGCGCGCAGTGACGCTCGACGTCTCCATCATCGCCGGCGGCAAGCGAACGAAGCGCACACTCGAGTTGCCGCCGACCGCGGATTCGAAGTGGACCGCCCCGGTCCGCTTCGACGTTCCGGCCAAGCCCGCGAAGTTCGCCGTGTACATCGAGGTTGCGTACAACAAGCGCGTCATCCAGAGCGCCACCCTCAAGGGAGCACCGTTCGAGCTGTCGATCGACGTCAGCGAACCCGCCGCCACGGCCGACGAGCGCGCCGCCGTGCAGGCGGGCATCACGATCGTCGACGGGCCAAAGGGAACACCGACCGTCATCGACCTCGACGACGCCGCGGGCGGTATTGGTGAACAGGATATCAAGAAGGCCAACGACGCCTTGCGCAAGGAACTGTTCGCCGCGTTCGTCAACCCGCCGGCGTCGCTGGCCGACGCGGCCGGGGCATTGACGAAGCTCGCGGTGCGCGGTCGCATCCTGTACGAGCGCCTGGCCGGCGGCGCCTCGACCTATCACGACGATGCCGACTGGATCCACGTCAACGCCTTTGCGCGCAGCGACGTACTCATCGAGCTGGCCTACACGCATCCCATGCCGGCCAACGACACGCTCGTGCCGGTCTGCCCGGAGGCGCTCGCGGGCGCCACGAGTTGCGGCAAGGACTGCCATCACCGCAACAGCGCCGAGGTGGTCTGCCCGTTCGGGTTCTGGGCCACCAGCAAGGTCATCGAGCGCCGCCGCCACGTTCACGACCGCGCCAACAACACGCCCGGGGCGCTGCGGAAATTGAGTCCTACGCGCTCGTCGGTGGTCGGCGTTTCGCTCAAGGCCGACGAAGCCGACACCACTTCCTCGGCCCGCATCATCAAGGCGCTGGGCAAGGCCGTTGCCGCGGCGTCGGTCGTCAAGTCCTGGAAGGAACTGGAGACCGCGGCCGCCCGCCACCCCGGGCTGTTCGTGCTGGTGACCCACACCATCGAGCCGGAGGACGGCGACGACCTCGGGACGTCACTGGAACTGAATGGCGACCTGCGGCCCATCCATCGCATCAATGACGCCGCCATCAACCCGGGCCGGCAACAGCCCGGGCCGATCGTGCTCGCGCTCGGCTGCGACACCAATACGCTGACCGCCGGCTACACCGACCTCGTCGTCAACCTGCACAACGCCCGCGCCGAGGTGGTGCTGTCAGCCCTGTCGCCGATCCCCGGCAAGGGCGTCGCCGACTTCCTCGAGCGGTTCATGCCGCTGCTCAAGGCAACCCTGGTCGTGCCCGGGCAGCATCGCTTCGGATCCGTGATGCTGGCCGCCCGCCGGGCCACGATCGTCAAGGGCGACCTCATGGCGCTGGCGCTCAGCGCCACCGGTGACGCCGACGTGGAGCTGACCTCATGACGCTGCGCATCGAACTGCTGCCCGCCGGCTACGGCGACGCGATCCTCGTCGGGTACGGCAGCGGCGCCACGCCAAAGCACCACATCCTGATCGATGCCGGCCAGGCCACGACGGTGAAGTCGCTGCTCAAGCGGCTCAAGACCCTTCGCGAAGCCGGCGGCGTCATTGATTTGTTCGTGGTCACCCACATCGACAACGACCACATCGGCGGAGCGCTGAAGCTGCTGAACGATCCCGCCGCCGCCGCGATGATCAAGACGATCTGGTTCAACGGCTACGTGCATCTCGACAAGGCAGCCGGCCTGCTCGGGCCGATCCAGGGCGAGAAACTCACCCAGCAGATCGTGGAGCTCGGACTCGACTGGAATTCCGGCTGGCCGCATGCGGTCGGTTCCGGTGTCGGTGGGCCGGTGGTCGTCACCAAGCCCAGGTCCTGCAAGCTGCCGGGCAAGGCCAAGGTCATGGTCCTGTCGCCGACACCTCAGAAGCTGGCCCGGCTGCGGGTGGAATGGAAGGAGGTCGTCGAGGCCGCGGGCTTGCGCCCGGACCAGGATGCGACCGAGGAACCGGCAGTGGTGGCGCCCGGCCTGCTCGGCGGAAAGCTGGCCGACCTCGCCGACGACCGCACCCCCATCGACACCTCGGCTGCCAACGGCTCGAGCATCTCGTTCATCTTCGAACACGGTGGCAAGCGCGTGCTGTTCGGTGCAGACGCCCATCCCGACGTGCTGACCGCCGGCTTCGCCCAGCTGACCGAGAAGCCCTATCGGCTCGACGCCTGCAAGTTGCCGCATCATGGCAGCAAGGGCAACGTGACGGCCGGGCTGGTCGAGGCCCTGGATTGCCCGCTCTGGCTGGTCTCGTCGAATGGCGTTCGATTCCGTCATCCCGATGACGCGGCGCTCGCACGGGTCATCCTGAAGGGCGCCCGGGGCGACCGCCGCCCGACCATCGGATGGAACTACCGCAGCGACCGCTGCAAGGCGTTCACCACGTCCTACCCCCCGGGCCGCTCTCGCTACAAGACGCTCGAGCCGACCGACGACGGACTCATCGTAAGCCTGTAGGCGGTTCCCCGGACAACAATACGGAAGCGCGCCTGACGGTTCAGGAATGGACGCACGCGTTCCAGCTGCTTCAGTATGATGAGTGGCAGAGGATCATCGAGGGAGCGCGCCCGTGGACGTAGACGCTTATGAAATGGCCCTGCGCATCATCGTCGCGTTGGCGGCCGGTGCACTCATCGGTTATGAGCGATCCTATCGTGGCCGGCCTGCCGGCTTTCGCACCCATGCACTGGTATGCATGGCGTCCAGCATGCTGATGCTGGTGCCGGTCTACGAGGCAGACTGGGTCCGCACGGTGGGCGACTCCATCCGTCTCGACCCAACGCGCATCGCCCAGGGCATCATGACCGGCATCGGCTTTCTCGGCGCCGGCGTGATCATGCAGGAAGGTTTCTCGGTGCGCGGCCTGACGACCGCGGCGTCGATCTGGATTACCGCCGCGGTCGGCATCCTGGCCGGCATCGGCCTCTACTTTCCGATGGCGCTGTCGGTCGTGCTGACCCTGGGCGTCCTGTCCCTGTTCCACTGGATCGAGGTGCGCATGCCGACCCAGGCGTACTACCGCTTCGAGGTGCGCTGCTCACGCGACAGCAGCGTCAACGAGAGCCAGGTCCGCACCATCGTGAAGAGCGGCGGGTTCAGCATTGGCAATTTCAGCTACCGCCTGGACTCCGAGGGAAAGATACGACGCTACAGCATGACCATCGCATCGACCGACCGCACCGCCGCGGGCCGGCTGGCCGTGACGCTGGAAAACACCGCGTTCATCCAGGAATTCACTATCTCGCCCACGGGGAATTGAAATAGAAAGAAAGGGCGAAGCGCTCATGAATGGACCCGGGTGGGATGGTCCCTTTCGGTGGGTGTCCGGGGATTGGACAGGCGATCATCGTGCAACGCGTGAGTTGGCGCAGGCAGTCTTGTGGCCGGCCGTCCCGCATGTTCAAGCGCCAGGAGTGCCTGAATGCGTTGCCGCCTGACAATATTCTGGACGGCCTGTCTGATCCTGCTGGCTCCGCCGGCCCAGTCGGCCGATCAGACCCGCTTCCAGTTTGTGCCACAGGCCGGAATCCGTCTGGGTGGCAACCTCGAGGACGCCGAGACCGGTGCAGGTCGCGACATCGGCGACGCCGCAAGCATGAGCGTCGGGCTCGAATGGCGGGTGCGGGACGAGAATCGCTGGTGGCAACTCTGGTATTCGCGACAGGGTTCCGAGATCGAGACGCCGGACGGCACATTCGACGTCGACGTCGAATACCTGCATGTCGGTGGCACGGCCCCCATCAGCGACGAGGGCAAGGTACACAGCTACGTCTCAGGTGGGATCGGCGCGACCCGCCTGTCCCCTTCCGGCGCGGGACTCGACGATGCAACGAAGCTATCCGGTTCGCTCGGGGTCGGTCTCAGCATGCCGGTTTCCCGGCGGGCCGCCTTCCGCATAGAGGTTCGCGGTTACCTGACGGCGATCGATTCCAACACGTCGATTTTCTGTCGCAGCAACTTCGGCGAGGGCGCCTGCCGCATCGTCGCCAGCGGCTCGACCCTGTTCCAGGTCGAGTTGAACGCAGGTGTCGCCTTCGGTCTCTAGCGCCCGACGAATTCAAACAGCTCGCCGCCCGGTCCGCGAACCAGTGTCATCCGGCATGGCGCATCGCCGGGATCAGCGGCGGAATCGAACCTCGGCAGGACACGCGCGATGACAACCGAGAGAACGACCTGGAGCGGTGGCCAGGGGCAGAATTGAATTGCCGACACGCCGGGTATTGGCTGCGTGGCCAGGCGTGTGTTGCGAACCCAAGTGGCGTATCGTCTTGCGCCATTCGTGACCCGCAATTGCTGATCAGGCCTTTACGTCTGAACCACTGTGAAATCCACTTCGTCAATCTGCGCGCACACGACAATCGTCGCCGCCCGGGTTCTTGGCGGCACGTCTTTGCTGGCTCTTGTTGTCTTTCTGCTTTGGGGGCCGGTTCAGGTCGTTGATCTGAATCTCACGACCGCCGGCGCACTAGGGTTCGACGGCTTGCTCTGTCTGGCATTCTTCCTGCAGCACAGTGGAATGGTCAGGAAGTCATTCCAGGATCGTCTCGCGACCTTCGTGCCGGGTCATTTCAACGGCGCCATCTATGCGACGGCTTCTGGCGTCGTGTTGTTGGCCTTGCTTCTGTTCTGGCAACCGACGGAACTGACCCTGGCCAGAGTCGATGGATCAGGTCGATGGATACTGCGTGTCGCATGTGTGATGGCTGGCTTTGGATTCGTGTGGGGCATTCGTGCGCTCGGTACTTTTGACCCATTCGGGATTCGACCGATCAGAGCCAGCCTTTCCGGAAAGACGCTCCGTGAGCAAGCCCTGACCATCCGTGGTCCATATAAGTGGGTGCGTCATCCGCTGTACTCGTGCGTGCTGGTCCTGCTGTGGTGCTATCCAGACTTCACCGCCGACCGCCTGCTTTTCAACACTGCCTGGACCCTATGGATTGTCATCGGAACCATTCTTGAAGAACGCGACCTTGTGTCGGCGTTCGGAGCTCAGTATCGCGAGTATCAAAGGAACGTGCCGATGCTTCTTCCTCTGCGAATTCCCCGCAGCGCGTGAGTCTCTGAGAGGACTGGCGGCGGCACTACAACGAGACCCGACCCTATTCGAGTCTCGGCTGCCTACGGAGTGCGTCCATGGTTCTCACCCGCGCCTTCGGCCCGGGTCGGCGCTAGCTGGGTCGGCTCCGCGGCCGGCGCGTCCTGCGCGGCCTTGAGCAATTCCTCCATGCTGAAACCCAGGCGCTGGATGCGCGCGCCAATGCGCGGCCACTCGTCCTCGAGGAACCGCTGGCGCTCGTCCTTGGTCAGCGCGCGCCGCGCGCCTTCGCTGACGAACATGCCGCGGCCGCGCTTCTTCTCGACCAGCTGCTCTTCCGCGAGCTGCTGGTAGCCCTTCAGCACCGTCAGCGGATTGAGCCGGTAGTCCGCGGCGACACTGCGCACCGAAGGCAGCGGATCCCCGTCGGCGAGGACGCCCTCCAGGATCATGGCCACCACCCGGTCCCGCAACTGGCGGTAGATGGGCAGCGTGTCGTTCCAGATCGCATCCATGGTCGCCTAATCTCCCATTCGACGTCGCCGCGTTATCGCGCGGTGCCGACGGATACCGCGACGCTCCCGGCCCGGCGCGACTTCGCGTCCGACGCGAAGCGCTGTCCCTGCGGCGCCGGACGTTCCGCGGTGATGACGATCTCGGGCAGCGTCACCTGGGCCAGCTTCTCGAGCCCGATCGGGGTCAGCTCGCCGACTTCGACCGTTCCATATGGCGCCGCTGCAAGGTGCCCCTGGTCCAGGACCAGACCGCCGAAGGCCACGATTGCCATTGCCGCCACTGCACTGACTGAACGCCGTGTGTTTTGTGTAACCATCGTCAACATGTCCATCTCCTCAATTTGGCGGGTGGTGCCTTTCACCGACCCTGTTTCACTAGCTCTGCACACCTAACTGGTTTAGTGTTGTGCTCCTCTCGTGTTGTAGTTGACTATAACACCAACACAATTGCAAGTCTTTTTTGAGCCCATGGACAGGGAATAATTGATTTATTAAGTTAATCAATAAGTTACGACTTACCGATCAGTCGCGCCAAGGGCAAGTTGACGCCCCTCCGGCCTGGCATTCCGGATCTTTTGCGCAAAATTGGAGGGGGCAAAAAGGGGTCGCCAGGCCGGCAAAAGGGGTTGGATCTAATTTATGCCCCGCCGAAGCCGTCACTAGCCGAGGCGTTTGTCGGTCCGTCAAGGGAAATTGGATCCGACCCCTTTTAACCGGGCGCGGCAGCATCAGGTCCAGCACGATCAGATCGAATGGCTTGTCGCGATGCAGCGCGAGCCCTTGGCCGGCGTTCGCTGCACAGCCGACGCTGTAAGCCCGCGCCGGACAGGAACAGCGCTACCGTCTGCTGGGTGGTGGTGTTGTCCTCCACCAGGAGGATGCGTTCGCCCCCCCCGGTGCGGCCTGGTTCTCCGCCGCGATGGGCGGCGCCCGGGAGTTCACTGGCCAAGCTCCCAGTCACACCCACATGTGCCTGCCCTCTGCATGGATCGCAGTCAGGCCGGTGCGTTGCACTACTGTCATGGCGCCCCGCCCGCGCGGTGCTGACAACGAGATCTTGATGAAAACTTCACGCGATATACTCGATACTGCATGAGACATGCCTCGGATGTCGGGGCTTCGATCAAAACCGTGTCGACCTGTGGAGTATCCCGCTCATGCCGCCGATTCTGAAATCCTGGTCTGCATCTCCGATCGCCCTGCTCGCGGTCAGCATCGCGTGGGCGTCCACTGCCGCCGCGGAGGACTCGCTGCCGCGCATCTCGACGCAAGCCATGGAGCAGCTGGACGGCGTTGCGATCGAATACGGGGCGGTGCGGACCTCCGACGGCGCGATGCTGCGCACGCTGTTCTCCCGCCCGGCTGATGCCGCCGCGCGACTGCCGGTCATCTACTTCGTGCAGTGGCTGTCCTGCGACACGGTGGAGTTGGTCGAGCCTGACGGATGGACCGAGATGCTCACTTCGTTGATCCGGGACTCCGGATACGCCGTCATGCGTACCGAGAAGTCCGGTGTCGGCGACAGCGTCGGGCCCGCGTGCAAGGACCTCGACTACGACACCGAGGTGCGCCATCACCGTGAGGCATTGCGGGCCCTGCTGCAGCGCGCTGACGTCGACCCCAACGGCGTCATCCTGTTCGGCGGCAGCATGGGGGCCAGCCAGGCGCCGCTGATCGCAGCGGGCTTCCCGGTTCGCGGCATCATCGTCTGGGGCGGCGGCGCCCACACCTGGTTCGAGCGCATGCTGCACTTTGATCGACGGGCGCTCGAGCTGGGCGGCGCAGAGTCTTCAGCGCTCACGGACCAGATGCGAAAAAATTCGCTATTTCATTCCGAGTATCTGTTGCGGCAGAAGACGCCGACCCAGGTCGAAGCAGACAACCCGGAGTTGAAGGATGTGTGGGCAGGCATACTCGGAACGACGGACACGCACCACTACGGGCGGCCGTTTCGTTTCCATTACCAGGCCCAGGCGGCCAACTGGACTGGCGCTTGGAGCCGGGTCGAGGCGCCAGTCCTGGTGTTGTACGGCGAGCACGACTGGAGCGAGTCGCTGGCCAGCCACCAGCTGATCGTTGATGTCGTCAATCGCGAACGGCCGGGTAGCGCGGAGCTTCAGGTCGTGCCGGGCTCGGATCATCACTTCACCCGCTACGCGAGTTCGCAGGCGGCGTTCGATGGCACCGAGGGTCAGAAGCCATCGGTGCCGAGGTCGCGGCACAGATGATTGGCTGGATTCGCGGCGTGCTGCGCAGGCCGTGATCGATCGGACCTGCAAACAGGCTCGCGACACCAGGCACAAGCCGCGAGAGCGGCAAAAGGGGTCGGATCCATTTATGTCCCGCCGAAGCCGTCGCTAGCCGAGGCGTTTGTCGGTCCGTCAAGGGAAATTTGGATCCGACCCCGTTTGACCGGCGTGCTCTTCGTCGGGCTTGGGCTGCGACTGGCGTGGTCCCGCTAGCCGCTTGCGGCACGGCCATCTGACGCCTCACGTTTCGGGCCGCCAAACCACCTTGGGCCGGTCCCGGCCGAGGGGCTAGCCGCCGACCACTCGCCAAGCTGCCAGCAACGCCATGGCCAGGACCACGAGGTAACCGAAGGTGAACACCTTTTCGCCGCAACGGGACGTAATTCACGCCGGTGTGAACGATCGTGTGCGCCACACGGCTTGCGACGAACGTCCATGCGAGACCTTGCGCCAGCCACCCGACCTCGCCGAGCTGCCACAGGATGAGGGTGACCACGTAGAACAGTACCGGCACCTCGAACTGATTCCGGATGTTGTTGTTGATCTTCATCACGCTCTCGGGCCAGGCGTCATCGTGGAGCGCTCGTCGCGCAAGGTCGACAAGACCTGCCTTGGTCGCCCGGCCCTTCTCGATAGCGAGCGCGACGTACAGCGCCATCGTCAATGCCACCTGGCAAAGCACCGCCAGGAGAATCGCATTCGGTCCCATCGGTGGCCCTCCCCGACTTCACTGAGGTTCGGGGCTCATGATGTCACTTGCTTCAGCAACCTGCGAGGCTCGACTTGTCCGTCGAACCGCATCCTCGCGCCGCCTCAGTCGGTTCCCAGTGGGTGACGCTCCCGCACTGCCGGCAGCGAAAGTCCTTGAGTGCAAAAGGGGTCGGATCCAATTTATGCCCCGCCGAAGCCGTCGGTAGCCGAGGCGTTGGTCGGTCCGTCAAGAAGAATTGGATCCGACCCCTTTTTCTCCGGGATATCCTGAGCCGCCCCTTGCGTTGACCTGCAGCACATGCCAACGAACAGAGATCCGCGACCGTCGCAGCGCCTGATTCATGAAGGCTGCCTGAGCAGTGACTGGAATGCGTACACGGCCAGGCTCGATGAACTCGCGACGCGCCACGCACTGCGGCGCACGATCCTGGGCCAACCCGGCGGCGAGCCCCTCTACCTGCTGACGCCGACGGGCGATCCCGGCCAGCGCCCGCGATTGCTCGATCGCCAGCGGATTGCACGGCGACGAGCCGGCGGGCCCGTGGGGATTGTTGCGGTTCGTCGAGCGGGCCGATGCGCGCCTGCTCGATGCCTGCTCGCTGTCCCTGCTGCCGGTCATCGACGTGACGGGGTTCAGGAACGGCACGCGGCTGAACGCCTGGGGCGAGGACCCGAACCGTGGCTACGTGCCCGCAGCCGACGAGTTTGCCGCCATCGCGCTCAGGCGCGTCGCCTTCCTGAGCGCACGCCGCCCGATTGCGCACTTGCACGCGATGGCTTCCTCGCCTGCCACGAGGATCCCGAGCTGGCGCTTGCCTACGTGTACACCCTTGAACGGCAGGAGACGCCGGGCCCGTTCAGCATGGCGCTGCGCGATGCATGCGTGCAACGATTCGCCGTCCACCCGGACGGCGTCGTGGATGGCTGCCCGGTGCGCGACGGCATCGTCTTCAATCACTACGACAGTTCACTGGAAGCCTGGATGATGCACGAGGGGTCGCTGCGCGCCGCGTGCACGGAGACTCCCGGGCAATGCGCCATCGATAAACGCATCGAAGCCAACGCCGACCTCATCGAGGCGTTCGTGCGGCATTCGTGAGCGACGGCGCGAAGGTTGCGGCAAGAGGCAAGAGGGGTCGGATCCGATTTATGCCCCGCCGAAGCCGTCGGTAGCCGAGGCGTTTGTCGGTCCGTCAAGGG